>JBMFFR010000001.1:0-460909 GCA_051388875.1 Candidatus Brocadiia bacterium JP1
TATCCATTCTTGGTTGCGTTACTCAAGACTTCCTCAACTAGTTCCTTTGCCCTCAGGAGGGCCTCTTCCCTGGTCTTGAGTTTCCCATCTAGTTGTTCATCGTAGAGTTGGTTGAGTATATCGGAGAAGATTGGGGAGGGTTTTAGGCCCATGGCAATCAGGTCATGACCATTGATAAATTTGGGGGGTTTTATCTCCTCCTCTTTAAGTTTTGCCTTCATGTCCTGGCAGTAGTAAAAATCGGAGAGGTCACCAGTGCTGGCAAGGGCATCCGCCCGGCAGAGTTGTGCCAGCAGGGGGTAATCTGGGTGAGAAAGTAGTTTCTTAAGGGTGCTTAGCTTCATTTTTCTAGTATCCTTAAAGGTCATGTGTTTTCTCACCAACCAGGCAACCCTTTCCTTTTCCTCCTTAGAGGTCCGTAATCGGTCACAGATTTGCCCGGCCATCTCTGCCCCGATACTTTCATGATATGGGAAGCGGATGCGGCCCTCTCGGAACTCCCATGTCTCTGGTTTAGCCACGTCGTGAAGTAGTGTCCCCATGGCCAAAATCCAGTCAGGATTCTCTAGATGCGATATTGCAAGCAGGCTATGGGTGAATACATCTCCCTCAGGGTGTAAGTTGTCGGGCTGTTTTACCCCTTTCATCTTAGTAACCTCTGGCAGGATATACTCCAGCAGCCCTAGATCATCAAGGAGTTGAATCCCACGGGAGCGATTTCTATGGAGGAGGATTTTTTCCAGTTCCTCTCGTATCCTCTCCCAGCTCACGGTGAGTATTTTGGGGGCCAGCTCCTGGATGGCCTTGCTTGTGGCGGGTTCTATTTCGTAGTCAAACCGACAGGCAAACCGGGCAGCCCTTATCATCCTGAGGCGGTCTTCATTGAATCGGTGGTGAGGCTCTCCAATGGTGCGGATAAGCCCAATCTCAATGTCTTTCTTACCACCAACGAAGTCCAGTAACTCCCCTTTAGTGGGGTCGTAGAACATGCCGTTTATGGTGAAATCACGCCGCAGGGCGTCTCCACGCGCGTCACAGAAATTTACGCTATCGGGGTGGCGTCCATCGGAGTAAGTGCCCTCCCGGCGAAAGGTAGCTACCTCAAAGGGGTGTCCCTCCCTGAGGACGATAACCACGCCGAATTGTGCCCCTACCAGTACGGTCTTTTCAAAAAGGCCCGTCACCTCTTCAGGGCGGGCGCTTGTGGCTATGTCATAGTCAGCAGAAGGCAGGCCCATTACCATATCCCTTACACAGCCCCCGGCGAGGAGGGCCACATGGCCCTTTTCTTGAAGCCTGCGTACAATCTCTATCGCCAATCCTTTTTTATTATCGGTTTGCATTTATGACTTTTGCGTCCGGGCAGAAACCAAATCCTTGAATAGCCTCCCCCTGTGCTGAAAATTCTCAAACATATCGTAACTGGCGCAAGCGGGGGAAAGTAAAACGATATCCCCGGCAGAAGCCGCCTCGCTGGCTAGCGCCACTGCCTCCTGTAAGGAACAAACTTGAAAGGTTTGGGGTGACGTACCTTTTCTGTATTTGTTTATGAGCTCCATAAGGGTTGGCGCTGTTTCTCCCATAAGTATAACACATTTACCCCTTTCGGCACATGCCCGCGCAAAGGATTCAAGCGGTATTTTTTTGTCGTATCCACCAGCTATAAGCACTACTGGTGACTCAAAGCTTCTTAAACCTGCCATGGCCGATTCCGGCGTGGTGGCTATGGAGTCGTTGTAGTACTTAACGCCTTTTACCTCGGCTACAAATTCAAGCCTGTGCTCAAGACCTGGAAAAGATTCTATGGTGTTCTCAATATCCTTACCTTTCACACCCGAAAGGAAAGAGGTACAGGAGGCGGCGAGTATGTTCTCCAGGTTGTGCCTGCCCGGAAGCCTTCTGCCAGAAAGGTTTATTTTTTCCTCCATGGAATTTATTTTCAAGGTAGCCTCCTCTCCTTCCAGGGAGGCGCCGTTGGTTATCCTCTGTTCAAGGCTATACCATAGCACCTTGGAGCTTATTTCCTGGGCCCACCCCCTTACCTCAGGGTCATCCCAGTTAAGTATGGCGTAGTCATTGCCTGATTGATAGCGCACTATAGTCTTCTTTGCCTTAATATAGCTATCCATATCCCCATGTCGGTCTAGATGATTTGGGGCTATATTGGTTATCACTGCCACACGGGGAGATTTCCCTATTTTGTCCAAATCCTCTAGCTGGAAACTGGACAGTTCCAGCACTACCAGGTCTTCGGCCCGCATCTCCTCTAAATTTTCCAGCAGAGAGTAGCCCATTCCGATATTACCCCCCAGCCAGATCTTTTTATCTGAGTGCTTTAGCATGGAGGCTATCAGGGCAGTAGTGGTGGACTTTCCTTTACTACCAGTGATGCCTATAATGGGGACCGGGCAGTGCTTGAAGAACAGGTTCATCTCCGTCTCCAGCGGTACCCCATTTCCTACGGCTATTTGAAGGAATCTGGAGTCTTTAGGGATGGCGGGGTTGACCATCACCATGTCCACCTCTTTGAAATCCCCCTCCCGATGACCACCCAGGTGTAGCTCTACCGGTAGGCCGTTAAGGGATTGTAAGGATGGCTTCAACTGGGATTCCTTCTTTATGTCTGTAACTATTACCCTTGCCCCCTGTTTCACCAGAAAGCGGGTTAGACCGGCCCCGCCACCAAAGAGGCCGAGTCCCATGACGGTTATTCTCTTCCCTTTAAGGTCTGCAATTGGCATGTGTGGAAGTTAATGGTAAAGAGCGTTTACAGTTTCAATTCTAGGAAGTTTTTAATTAACTTAGGGCCTTCTGCCGTGAGGAAGGATTCCGGGTGAAACTGGACCCCTTCAAGAAGGTATTCCCTGTGTCTGATACCCATAATCTCATCCCTTTCGGCCCATGCGGTTACCTCCAAACAGGAGGGAAGGCTTTCCGGCCTGACAATGAGGGAATGATACCTGGTGGCCTCAAAGGGGTTGGCAAGGCCTTGGAATATGGTCTTCCCATTGTGGTGTATCATAGAGGTTTTCCCATGCATTAGCCTCCCTGCCCTGACTACCTCGCCCCCCAGGACGTGGGCAATACACTGGTGGCCCAGGCAAACCCCCAGGATGGGTATCTTGCCCATGAAGTGTTTAATGACCTCGTTGGATATGCCACTCTCTTTTGGGGTACAGGGACCCGGGGAGATGATAATATGCTCAGGGGTTTTTGACTCTATTTCCTTCAGGGTAATCTGGTCGTTTCTTGCGACCGCTACCTCCCAGCCCAGTTCCCCGATGCACTGGACAAGATTATACGTAAAGGAATCGTAGTTATCTATTACAAGTACCAAGGTTATTCTTTTAAGTTTTTATTAAACTATTTTAAAATTTGATGATTATTTACTTAACAAACCCTAAAACCTTTGTTCTTTTCCGATTTAGTCTCGCGCTAAGCCTTTGATGAGAATCATCTCATGCACAATAATCTCATAAAGCCTGAAGAGATCCGCTTTTGAGACCGGTACTCCTAGCGCTTCACATACAGCAAAGTCAAATTCAAGGCGTGCGGGGAATGGCTTGACCAACTTTCCCAGTGTACTCAAAAGGCGCTGTTGTCCAAAGCCCCTCTCCTTTTCCCAAAACTCCTCATAACGTTGGTCAAAGTTTTGGTCAAATTGTTCACGTAACGATGGGAATTTCACCTTGTGATATTGCTGAAATATTTTTGCCAGGGACTTAACTATTTCCTCAGGTGGATACAACTCCATCTCTTCTAAATCATAGAACCTAATGTGAATGTACCGACCTGTACTCTCTTCCTTTAACAAAAAGAACTTCGCAAAGAATAAGATGGAATTTAAAAGTACACATACTGCCTGGGCCTGGGGGATTTTCCTTTCCACGATGACGTTAAGCTGATTAGAAGGAGACACTGGTATCACAGAGAAGAAGGCAGTGAGGTTTGTGTCTGGCGAGAATGGGTTGATACGGTTGCTCACTACAATATTGGTTGTTATGGCTTGTAGCTCCGTTTGGACACGGGACCAAAAGGCTCCTGGTGGCTTTTTCTGTCCCGACGCGCTACAGACTCGCTGTAATTCTGCATAAGGGGCATGGGCAATATGGTCCAAGCTATGGGTGATATCCATTGTAGGTATTCCCACTGATGTTCTTAGGGTAGGAGTAAGGCACTTTTTCTCAATCTCATAATGAGCACCAAGTGGGGATGTTGCAGTGATAGAGTGAGTGCTTTCCTGCGAGAATCGCAAAAAGGCTTTTTCAATTCGTGAGTCGCAAGAGTGTCTAGTAAGAAAAAGAAATTTTGAAACCCCCTTTGGTACAGGGCGATAACCCTCATGAAAATACTTAGCAGGAAAACCGCAAAGTTTTCTAGAAAATCGGTTTAAAAATTTAATGATAGCATCTCTATGGGAAAGGTTGGTTACCCCACAAAACCACATCGTGTTTCTGAAATGGTTCTTTATTTCGGAAAGAGGATGGGAGTCGATATCCACTAGGTCACTGTTGTGGATTTTTGTCTTTGTCTTGATTTCGTCGGCTATTGTGGATACATCGCCTTCTGTTAGCCTTGTGAGGTCTTTTTTTATTAGGCAGAATTTTACTCTATGGTCTGGTTTAGGCTTTTGCTTGAGGGCTATAAAGAGCACATCCCGGTATTCAGCCCATTCAGAAAACCCATAATTACGTGTTGGCTTTAGGATATAAAGTGGGGCCCAGTTTTCAAAAAGAATCTGCCGGACCTTTTGGCTCTCTCTACCCCTTAATACGTTAACCGGAAGGACAGCACCAAATGTACCTTTGTCTTTTAAAAAACCATCCGCAAGAGCAATGAAATGCCCCCAGAGTCCAACTTCGCCTCCACAGCGAGAGGAAAAGCGTTTCATATCCACAAAGTTTGCAATGCCACGCTCAACTTTGGTGAAGGGTGGATTCATCAGAATAACATCAACAGAATTAAGGGATATTTCTTTTTTTTCACCCCTTGTTGTTGAGGTGATTGCACGGGTTGGGTATAGATCTATTTGGATACCAGCAGGATAAGTAGTAAATGTTAAACTAAGGCTATCTCTTTGAATGACTTGTGTAAGCTCAATAAAGGTGGATGGGTCCATGGCTGCTAGGTTTGCGGAGGTTAAATGAACTGCGAAAGGCATTATGTCAGCGCCATAAATATCCTGCTCACAAAAACGGACATGAGGATTGCCTGTTTTTCCTTCTTCATCCCAAAGCTTCAACTTACGCTTATAAGCCTCTGTAAGGATGGTACCTGAGCCGCAAGCAGGGTCAAAAACCGTTTGTGTGCTCTGTGAAACAGTAAGATGAGCGAGAGCTTCAGCGGCCAATGGGCGTGTATAAAAGGCTGCCAGCATCTTACGAATTTCAAATGGCATAAGCTCGTGGAATATGCGCCCCGGAAGCTCATAGCGAATGCGCTCAATTTCCAGTCCCCAGATAAGGGCAAAAGTATCTTGTAGAAATTTGTCACTAATGGCATCAAGTATATCAATCTCATAAATGGGACGGTAGTTAATATCTAAGATGCGTTTAAAGGCTTGACGCAGGAGAGTACGTGATACGGAGGACGACGAAAGCGAAAAAAAAGTGGGGTTTGCAGTAATCAATAGTCGAAGGAATAGAATTTGGCTTAAAAATATATACGAAGCTAAGAAGTGTGCGACTGCCTCAGCCTTTCGAGGCTCAAGATGTCCAATGTCCTTTAGCAGTTGCCTATCTGTAATAATATGGAAGAGGTCTTTTTCCGTAAGCCGAATTTCTTCCATCATCTCTGCCACTTGTTGTTTTAGTAAGGAGATGACCAAAGGCATTGAGTAGTACGTGGCTTGTTTTCTCTTTAATCGAAACAACACTTCACTAAGTAAAAATAAGATAACACCACCGAAAGTACGGTCTCGAAGCTCTTCCTTTACAAGATCCGCATCTATCAAGGCCGTAACAATAGTATTTTGAAGGGCTAGTTTTATTTCACTTTCGGTAGGTGGTACTTTGCGGATTTGAACAGGTAGAAAGAGAAGCACACCAAATTTAATGTCGCTCTCTTCTTTATGACGCAGGTATTGTAAAAAGGCATCCTTAAAAGTTTTTGAATCTGTACCTATTTTAACAGGTAGAAACCAACGATGTCCTCCTAATTCAAAAGTAATATCAGGCTCGGAGTTATACTTAACTTCCGAAACTGCCGTTCCCCCTGCTTCTCGGAGCATATCCATAAGTGCGTCGTAAAAGCTCCTCTCAGTGACTTTCGGACCGAAAGATGGCATGGGTCTACCTTTTCCTTAATAACGGTGCAAAGATTTTATGGGTTTGTTAAGTAAATAATCACCTAAAATTCTAACAGAAGTAAAGCTGGATTTAAAGGGCTACTACTCTCAGTGAGGAGACAAAGAGAATAAGTTCTGTGACGTTACGGGATTATAAGCATCTGTCCCGGGACCAAGCGGTTTCTATCCATAATAGTTATACGGTTGGCTTCATATATAGTTTTCCAACGAGAGCTATCGTTATAGTACTGTCTGGACAATTGGGAGAGTGTTTCCCCTTTTTGTACCTTATGGATTTTCGGGGTAGTGAGGGGTACTGGGCGCTGGGGTTGACTATTTCCAACGCTGGCTACTGGAGTTTCTACGGGTAAGGGCTTTTCTTCGTCGTTGTTTGCCCCGTCCAGTCGTGCTTTTATTTCTCTAATATGGTGATTACAAGCCAGGTGGGCCTTTAACTCGTTTGCCTTCGCTTCTTGAAGGGACTTCACTACCGGGATTTTCGCAACAACCTCCCTGGATACCTCGTCCGATGCCCTGGCCATGTAGAGGTCCCTTAGTGCTACTACGTTTTGTAGGGAGCCCACAGCAAGGTCTATAGGGTTGGTGGCAATCCGTATGTGATTATCCCTCCGCACCTCGGCAATATCAAATAATATATTACTGTCCTGGGTAGAAATCCCCCTGACGTATAGCCCGGCTACCACCTGTGTAACCAGCAGGAGGTAATGCGAGCCGTAATGTGTAACCTTGCCGTAAATCACGGCGTCTACACCCAGTGCCTTCCCCAAATCTCTGGGGTCGCATTGGTAGAGCTTTTCTGGGCAATCAATGCCCAGTTCCTGTAACACTGCATCGGTTGTTACTAGGTCCTGTACCTCAAATTCCCTTAGGGATAGGTAGGCAAAAAAGAATTTTCTCAGTCGGTTAGAATACGTCCAGCTCCAGGACTCTTTCTCCTCCGTATCTCGGTCGGTGACAGGTTCATTATTTATTGTGGAGTCTCCGCCTTGCAGGTTCTCAAAGGGTAATACGGCCAGTTTTTTTGGTGGATTTACCGTAAAAGAAGGGGCACAATAAAAGAAGCGCTGGCCGGGGTCTATCTGATAGACGCGGTCAAAAGTCTTTTTCTTTCCCCATAGTCCCTTATCCTTTTCCTCCTGGAAAAAGGGGTCATTACTTGAGTTAAAAAGCTCGCTGGGAGGGGTGCTGGCGCAGCCAAGGGGGCAGAGTAATAAGGCTATAAAGACAGCTAGAACTCTTACCACTGTTTACCTTTGTAATATAGGGGCACGTCCACCGGAGGTAGAGTTACGCATGTCATGCCATAGATGGATTCACCTTCGGCGAACCAAAGGCAGATTCGCCTCTGGCGCACTTTGGCGGAATTTACGTACCCAACGAATTGGGATTTGATAAATCAAACCCCTGCCCTTTGCCACACCTCGCCTGCATTATACGTACTTTACTTTTCCAGTCAAGCAGAAATGGTTCTTGAGTCAAAACAGGGGGATTACACTTTCTCTTTTTTAGTATATAATTTTACTTCGTAACAGGTTGCTCATGGATTGATGTAAATAAAACCAGATAGAGGGTGAAATGGGTAAGATACTTGAGAGAATCAGATGGTTTCCTGTCCCACCAATATTTGTAGGTGGGGTATTTCCCTATCTGGTTAGTTATTTGGACGCAGTGCTACCGGCGGTCTCTTTTGGTCTATGGCGGTGGCTGGGTGCAATATTCTTTCTTACGGGTGTAACACTTGCCGTTATTAGTGCCAGGATGATTTACGCCGCTAAGCAGTGGAATAAGGCGCCCACCCCTCTGGGTGTGCCAAAGAAACTTATCCTTGAAGGCCCTTACAGCCATGTACGCAATCCCATGTTTTTGGGAATGTTACAGATAGTAGCTGGTGAGGGGCTCTACTTTGAGTCAGCGGCTATCCTGAGCTATCTGGTAGCCCTCTTCCTCTTTGCTAACCTTTACCTCCTTCCTACGGAGGAGAAAAGGTTAGAAGGGCAGTTTGGCGAGCCATACAAAAGATATAAGTCAGAGGTGGGGCGCTGGATTCCAGGATGGAGGGCGTATAAGGGTTAGGTTGCTACAAAAGTGCGCCAGTGTCAACCCAGGGATTCACAGAGTTTCAACAGCTTTACACAACAAATTTAATTTCAACAGAATACACCATTTGACACCATTTGCATTTGGCCTTATATTGATTTTTATGAAAAGAGATAATACGGAAGGTCTTATAGTTGCCATTACCGGTGCAAGTGGTATGCCTTATGCCCGCAGGTTGCTCCAAGTGCTCTGTGAGAAGGGGATACAGGTGCATCTGAGCATCTCAGAGACTGCAACCTTGGTAATCAGGGAGGAACTTGGGCTGGGGCTTGATATAAATAATCCCGATTTAAAGGCATTAATATGGGGGGCAAAAGGTGGTTCAGGGGATGTCCGATCTATCTGGTATCATAAGGTAACCCAATTGGACACAGCTATTGCCTCCGGGAGTTTCCCCACCAGAGGCATGGTCATAGTCCCATGTAGCATGAATACATTGTCCGCAGTGGCTAATGGCATTGCCAGTAATCTTATCCAGAGGGCCGCTAGTGTTACCCTCAAGGAGAACCGCAAACTAGTCCTTGTTCCTAGAGAAACACCTCTCAGTATAATAAGCCTTGAGAACATGTTGAAGGTGGCGAGGGCTGGAGCCATGGTGCTTCCCGCAATGCCCGGTTTTTACCATTACCCTAAGACGGTGGAAGACCTTGTTGATTTCGTGGTGGCAAGAATCCTGGACCTGCTACAGATAGAACACGAACTGCTCATCCCTTACGAGGGACCCCTTACGGTAGATAACATAAGTCCTTTTAATACATAACATTAGGACTATTTGGTTTTGTGTTGAGTCTGACCCTACTATATAATCGCATAGCAAAATAGCTGAGGTAGATTCATGGATAACCCCGAGGTCAAAAGGGAAGGTAAGCGTTACGGTTACTGGGTGCTTGCCTCTATTGCCTTCTTATTCTTCATATCCACGGTAGTTCTAGCAACTCTACTTTTTGGTGGGGTTGTATTTGTTCGTCTCTTCTCGTTGGAAAAAGAACTTCATGATGGCTATATAGAGGAGACGCTAGAGGGTCGTGGAGAGGCAAAGATTGTTATGATACCGCTGGAGGGGGTAATCACCAGTATGCATACAGGAATCGTCTCTGGCGAGGTAGGTCAGTTAGAGGGTTTTAAGAAGAGATTAGACAGAACCAAAAAAGATGCCAACGTTCAGGCAATCCTATTAAGGATAGACAGCCCCGGTGGTGAGATAACCGCTTGCGATATTATTTATAATGAAATAATCAAATACAAGAAAGAAAAGGGTAAAAAGGTGGTTGCCTGTATGGAGGACTTTGCCGCTTCAGGGGGTTATTATATAGCGGCAGCGGCCGACAAAATTGTGGCTCACCCTACCACCGTCACAGGTAGTATAGGAGTAATTCTGCCACTCATAAACATATCGGGACTTGTGGAGAGATACGGCATAGAGGACAAGTCTATAAGCTCCGGCCAACTGAAGGGTATGGGCTCCCCACTTAAGCCCATGAGTGAAGAAGAAGAGGCGGTCTTTAAGAGCATTGTGGATGTGATGTTTGATAGATTTATTACAGTGGTTGCTGATGGCAGAAACATGCCCGCTGATGATGTCAGGAGGCTGGCTGATGGCAGGATTTATGTAGCAGAACAGGCAAAGTCTCTAGGTCTGGTAGACCAGGTGGGTTATCTCTCCGATGCTATAAAACTGACAAAAGAACTGGCCGGGCTGAAGGAGGCAAAGGTTATTGGTTACAAAAAGAAGTGGGGACTGAAAGACCTGCTAAGTATCCAAACACAAAGACCTTCCCTTGAGAGCGTTTTACCGGAAATCCCACGACTTATGTACCTCTGGCCAGGCTTCTCCTCCATAGGACCCGTCTATAATTTTTACACCCCTCACGGTGGGTGCTTAACAAAGACAAATAATTAAGCAATGGTAAGGGTACGTTTTGCACCCTCCCCTACAGGCTTGATACATCTGGGTAATGCCAGGACGGCCCTCTTCAACTGGCTCTTTGCCAGACACCATGGTGGAGTTTTCCTCCTGAGGATTGAGGATACGGACGTTATCCGCTCAGAGCCCCGCTATACCCAACTCTTGATGGATGACCTTAGGTGGCTAGGGATAGATTGGCAAGAGGGGCCAGATGTGGGAGGGCCTTACGGGCCTTACTTACAATCCCAAAGGCTTTCAATATACAGGGATTTTACAGAGAGGCTGATTAAGGAGGGCAGGGCCTATCCTTGTTACTGTACCCAGTCGGAACTGGAGGACCGTAGGAAGGTGGCCATTGCCAGGGGTAGACCCCCACGCTACGATAACCGGTGCAGGGGGCTTTCAGAGGCGGAGAGGAAGGCCTTTGAAGCCCAGGGTAAAAAACCTTCCTTGCGATTCCTTATACGTCAGGGGAAATTGGCCTTCCAGGACGCCATTAGGGGGAAGTGTGAGTTTGACCTCTCCATGCTAGGGGATTTTGTAATAATGAAGGCCGACGGTACGCCCTCTTTCCACCTGGCGGTGGTGGTGGATGATGCCCTTATGAAAATAACCCACGTGATACGCGGCGAAGACCACCTTAGTAATACTCCACTGCACCTCTTGTTATTTGAGGCGCTGGGCTTTCCATGCCCTCATTATGCCCACCTACCCCTTATAGCAGGGGAGGAAGGCGACCTGCTAAGCAAGAGGGCGGGGGCGTTTTCTATCCAGGATTATCGCAAGCTGGGCTACCTGCCGGAGGCACTGGTAAATTATATGCTGCTACTGGGTTGGAGCCCCGGGCAGAGACAGGAAAAGCTCACGATGGCCGAGGCAATTGAAAAATTTTCTCTAGAGCACATAAGCAGGTCGCCTGCCCACTTTGATCCTAAAAAACTGGATTGGCTTGCCGCACAGTATATACGGCAGGCAGACCTGGACAGGTTGACGGAACTAATCTTTCCATTCCTCCCAGCTCAGGCAAAGGGGGTAGAGAGGACTAAGTTAAATAATCTAGTCGGGGCAGTGCGGTCTGGCCTTGCCAACCTCTCTCAGGTAGCAAAGGAGACGGAGTGGTTCTTCGGCGAACCCATAGTTGGGGATAGCCAGAGGAGGGACCTCTCAAGTGACAAGGCCCAGATTATCCTTGCTCAGACGCTTGAGGCATTAGAAAGGCCGGAAGGCGTTCTTGTGCAAGATTTTAAGGGTTATATCCAGCAACTGGCCGAAAGGAGCGGCATGGCGGTAAAAGAGGTGATGATGACCCTCAGGCTTGCCCTGACTGGTTGCACTCATGGCCCGGAATTGCCTACGGTTATAGCCCTCTTAGGCCCTGAGGAATGCCACAGAAGGCTAAGGAGGCTGTTTTCAGCAGTCCAATAAGTAATAATTAATTTAATAATGATAGTTAATAATATACGGCACATCCACAGTAATTATTCCTTCAGATTTTACTATGTAAAGGTACTTGAAGACAAAAAACTTATATGGTAAACTTTTCCAAATTTTTCTGTCAGAAAGGCTGGATAACTAACTGCGGGCCTACTGGCTGGGCCTCAAGTTATTTGAAGAGTTTCACTTAAAGCGGGAGGAGGGTGTTTAATGGTGGAGAGCTTACGGGGCTGGATAGAATGGACCAAACAGAATAAAAAGACGGCAGGGATAGCCCTTGGCCTCTTTTTGGTGGTATTCGCCATCGTTAATCTTCAGATGTACCACTTCTCAGAAAAGAGTGAGTTCTGTGGCACTATCTGCCATGAAATGGATATCCACTATAGCTCTTTTATGGCCTCACCACATCATAATGAGCATGTACATAATTGTCATGCCTGTCATGTGGGCCCCGGCCTAAAGGGCTTCCTGCATGCCAAGCTAAGCGATGGACTCCACGATACTATAGAGCACGTTAAAGGTACTTTTGCTGATGGGCGTGTTATTGACATTGCTGATGATAGTACCCCCGTAGTTAACGTTAATTGTTATAACTGCCATTCTAAGGCATACACAAAGGACCCCGCCCATATACCAGCCGTTGTTAAGAGCACAAAGAAGGTGTCCGAAGGGATTTTTAAGGTGCTTTACTGTACTGATTGCCATACAGGTCTAGTGCACCCCCACGAACGCGGCGACCTCTTCAAGGCCTACACCGCTATAAAAAAGGCTAACCCCACGGCCAAGATAGAACCCATAGGCACTTTTAAGGACATAGAATGTCTAGGTTGCCATAAGAATACCACCCCCCACGTGGTAAAAGAGTGGACCACTGGCATGCATGCCCAGAAGGGCGTTACCTGTGATGCCTGCCATGGGAATGACCATACAGTTATAAAAGAAAGACGTGGGCACGTCCCAGCCGGCACCTGCGCCACCTGTCACGAGAAGGCTTACCATGAGTTCACCCAGACCAAACATGCCATGGGCCGCACGGTAGCCCAACTCCCTCATAAGACAGTGACTACGAAAGAACTCAGCATGTATCTGTGCAAAGATTGTCACCGTTTCAGCCTGGTCAGACCATGGGACGAAACTGGTGTGGATTGCTATGCTTGCCATATGGGGCATGCCTTCTCTAAGACCCAGGCCCAGGACGCAAAGGCTTGCGAGAAGTGCCATGTCGGTGGGCCAGACCATGCCCAGCTGGATATGCGAGAGTCCTCCCTCCATGGCAAATACTACTCCGAGTATAGGGCTAAGACAGGTAAAGTCCCGAATTGTCAGAACTGCCATGGGGCAGAAAAGACCCATAACTTTGAAAAATCCAAACTACCAGAGGCTCTAGAGGGAATCTAGTTTTTTTAGTAAAATAATAATATTAGTCTTCTAGCAGAGAAGGGCGTTCGCCCCTCTTTGGGCCTTTTTTATTAGGAAGTGAGTTATGGGTAAAAATCTTGTGCAAAAGGTATTTGAGGCCCATCTGGTCTCAGGTGAACTAAAGACAGGCTCGGAAATAGGTATCTCCATTGACCAAACCCTCACCCAGGATGCGACGGGTACCATGGTTTACCTCCAGTTTGAGTCAATCGGCATCCCCAGGGTTAGGACCAAGTTTTCCGTAAGCTACGTAGACCACAACACCCTACAAACAAGTCTTGAAAATAGCGACGACCACCTTTACCTTCAGACTGTTGCTGCAAAATACGGAATATACTATTCAAAACCTGGTAACGGGATATGCCATCAGGTGCACTTAGAGCGTTTTGCCGCCCCCGGACAGACCTTGCTAGGCTCTGATAGCCATACCACCACTTGCGGAGGACTGGGCATGATTGCAATTGGGGCCGGGGGGTTGGATATAGCAGTGGCGATGTCAGGCTCGCCCTTCTATCTTACTTATCCTAAAGTGGTTCTTGTGAAACTACTGGGCACCCTCAAGCCGTGGGTCTCTGCCAAAGACGTCATCCTCCACCTCCTTGGGAAACTCACTGTTAAGGGTGGCGTAGGGAAGATTTTAGAATATGGTGGGCCAGGTATAAAGTGTCTGGGCGTCCTGGAGCGTGCCACCATCACCAACATGGGGGCTGAACTGGGTGCCACCACTTCCATATTCCCCAGTGACGAAAATTCCCTCAGATTCCTCAAGATGCAACAGAGGGAGAAGTACTGGGTTGAATTAGGCCCTGATAAAGATGCCCGGTACGATGAAGAACTGGAAGTTAATCTAGACGAGCTTGATCCCCTTGTTGCCTGTCCTCATAGCCCGGATAACGTGCGCACCGTAAGGGAAGTGGCTGGGACAAAACTCCACCAAGTATGCATAGGTAGTTGCACTAACTCTTCTTACGACGATTTAATAATGGTTGCCAGGATTCTAAAAGGGAAGATTATACCCCCTGAGTTGAGTGTAACTATAAGCCCTGGGTCCCGCCAGGTGCTAGAGAATATTGCCAAGGAAGGGGCCCTAGTGGAGTTGATAAGGGCCGGGGCCAGGATACTGGAGCCTGCATGCGGCCCATGCATAGGTATGGGCCAGGCACCTCCCTCTGGAGGCGTGTCACTGAGGACGTTTAACCGCAACTTTAAGGGCCGCTGCGGTACGCCTGATTCCCAGGTCTATCTGGCAAGCGCGGAGACTGCTGCCGCCTCTGCCCTTACCGGCGTTATAACAGACCCAAGAGACCTCGGCAAACCCATAAACATTAAACCACCGAAGCATTATGCCATAGACGATAGACTTATAGTACCACCTGCCCCAGACCCCTCCAGGGTAGAAGTCATCAAGGGGCCTAATATAAAGGAGCTACCAAAACGAGGGCCCATAGACAATATTTTAGAAGGGACAGTGTTAATAAAATTAAAGGATAATATCAGCACGGATGATATTATGCCAGCAGGTACAAAAGTGCTGGCCTTCCGCTCCAACATACCTGCCATTTCTCGCTTCACCTTTGAGCATCTAGACCCAGATTTCGTCAAACGGGCAAAGGAAAAAAATGGTGGATTCATAATTGCTGGGAATAACTATGGCCAGGGTTCAAGTAGAGAACACGCCGCACTGGGTCCCATGTATCTGGGGGTCAAGGCCGTCCTGGCAAAATCCTTTGCTAGAATCCACAGGGTTAACCTTATTAATGCAGGGATTCTTCCACTAACCATTGAATACGAACCTGGTTACGACCAGCTAGAGCAAGGAGACCTGTTGAGGATTGAAGCTTTGCGGGAGGCGTTAACGTCGGGTAAGCCCATTACAGTTACTAATCTTACAAAGGGTAATCAAATCAGGGTCAGTGCACAGTTGACCCCCAGGGAGGTAGGGATTGTCCTGGCAGGGAGTCTATTAAATTATCAGGCACAAGTCACCAGACCATGACAACGAAGATAGCAGTTATTGGAGCAGGCAATGTGGGTGGTACAACGGCCCAGAGATTGGCGGAAAAAAGGCTTGGGGAGGTGGTACTATTAGACGTACGCCCCGGGCTTGCAAAGGGTAAGGCACTGGACCTCCTTCAGGCAGGGCCTATATATAAATATGGTGTTACAATACAGGGCACAGAAAGCTTTGACGATTTAAAAGACGCCTCCATTACCATAATAACCGCCGGCTCACCCAGGACACCTGGAATGACAAGGGAAGAACTGCTCCTTACCAATGCAGGGGTAATAAGAAAAGTCGTGGAAGAAGTGGTAAGGGTTGCCCCTGAGACAATAATAATCATGGTCACCAACCCTCTGGACCCAATGGCTTATCTGGCCTACCGTATCAGCGGCTTTCCCAGAGAAAGGGTTATGGGTATGGCAGGGATTCTGGACTCTGCACGTCTGAGTACCTTTGTGTCAATGGAACTGGGCGTTTCCCCTGAGAATGTCCAGGCCATGGTGTTGGGTAGCCACGGTGAAACCATGGTAGCCGTACCAAGCCTGACTACGGTCGCAGGGGTACCCGTTTCCGAGCTTATCCCGAAAGAGAGACTTGAGGCCATTATTGAACGTACCAGACGAGGGGGAATAGAAATCGTAGAACTCCTTAAGATAGCCAGCACCTTTTACGCGCCCTCTGCCTCCCTGACGGAAATGGTGGAGGCTATCCTGGAAGATAAAAAGAAGATACTGCCCTGCACTGTCTATTGCCAGGGGGAATATGGGATAAGGGATGTGTTCATAGGGGTGCCTGTAAAACTGGGCCAAAAGGGGATGGAGGAGGTCTTTCAAGCACCATTGGCTCAGGAAGAACTCAAGGCACTTCAAAAATCTGCTGCCGCAATAAGGCGTCACTGTGAAGAAATAGAAAAGTTCCTTCAGGAAGTAAGAGTATGAACGTGCAAAGTGGGCTATGGCCCTGGCTCTTACAGAGACTCAGTGGAATCTTCCTGAGTGGAGGCGTACTTTATCACTTCCTTACACTCCATGGCAGTGGCCCACCTTCCTATGAAGAAGTTGCAGCAAGGTTGTCCTCTACCGGCTGGATATGGTTCTATTCGCTACTCCTTGCCACCCTTATTTATCACGGCTTTAATGGCCTGTGGGCGATAATCCTGGACTTTAATGTCCCTGATTCTTTTAAGCAGGGGCTTAAAGGAGGGCTTTACCTGTTGGGAATAAGCACATTTATTGCCGGCATGATAATACTTTTTTCTTTCAAACCTTAAATAAATTATTAGTAGATTTGGATAAAAATTTAGACATCTAACATTGGGGAATTTATGGGAATCTTGTGGAAAGTTATTAACGATACATTGTGGAATCTAAACTCAAGTATCGCATCCTTTACAGTACACAGGATTACAGGCATGGCCCTTGTTTTGTTCCTGTTTCTCCACATATGGACGCTTAGTGCAGTCTTTCAAGGTAAGGAGAGTTTTGAGAAGGCAGTAAGGAAGTTTGATAACCCCCTGGGCCATGCAATGGAATATACGCTATTTATCGTCGTCGCCTTCCATCTCCTGAACGGATTAAGAATAACCCTGGTGGAATTTCTTGCCCTGGCCCCTCAACAGGAAAAACTTCTATGGGCATGTCTATTAATTTTAGGAATCATGGGACTCTACGGTGTAACACTTATATTCTGAAGGAGCAGGCTTGCCATATCATGAGGTACTAGTGGTTGGTGGAGGGTTAGCTGGACTTCGGGCCGCTATCGCTGTTAACGAAAGAAACACACGCGTTGCCATCCTCTCTAAGGTTCATCCCCTCAGGTCCCACACGGTGGCAGCCCAGGGAGGGGTTAACGCACCCCTGGGCAACCATCCAAGGGGGGGATACGACACCTGGGAAAAACACGCCTACGATACCATCAAAGGAAGCGACTTCCTTGCAGACCAGGACGCTGTAATGAGGATGACCAGGGAGGCCGCCGACTGTGTCTTTGAGATGGAACACTGGGGTTGCCCCTTTAGCCGAACGGCGGAGGGAAAGATTGCCCAGAGACCCTTTGGAGGCGCAGGTTTCCCTAGAACCTGCTACGCAGCCGATACCACCGGCCATGCCATGCTCCACACCGTTTACGAGCAGACGACCAGATTCAAACATGCAGCCGAAAGGAACGAAATTGTAATCTACCCGGAATGGTTGATAACCAGCCTGGTAGTAGAGGGCGATGAGTGCAGGGGAGTGATAGCCATGGAACTGGCTACCGGAAGGCTAGAAATCTTTCAGGCCGAGGCTGTTATCTTCGCCACCGGGGGGGCTGGTAGACTCTATGCCAACTCCACCAATGCCCTCATCAACACCGGGATGGGTATGGCCGTGCCTTACTGGGCAGGTGTGCCTTTAAAGGATATGGAGTTCGTCCAGTTTCATCCGACAACCCTTTACGGGAAAAACATCCTTATCACGGAAGGAGCCAGAGGAGAAGGGGGATTTCTGGTTAATAATCGTGGGGATAGATTCCTGGCTAATTATCCTGATTCTCGCAGGGCAATGGAAGTAGCTCCAAGAGACATCGTAGCCCGGAACATGGCAAAAGAGATTCTAGAAGGCAGTGGCTTTGAAGGGGGTTACTTACACCTTGACGTACGGCATCTCGGTCGGGAGAAAATAGCAACAAGGTTAACAGGGATAAGACAGATTTGCATAGAATTCGCTGGTTTAGACCCCGCTGAAGAACCCATACCCGTCCTGCCAGGCCAGCACTACACAATGGGGGGGATTGACTGTAATACTGAATGTGAAACGCGGATAAGGGGACTCTATGTGGCAGGGGAGGCCGCCTGTGTGAGCGTGCATGGTGCAAACCGATTGGGCGGTAATTCGTTACTTGATACCATGGTTTTTGGTAAAATAGCAGGTCGTAGGGCGGCTGAGTATGCCCAGGGCAAGACGCAAAGAGAGCAGGGTAAAAAGGTGCTGGAAGAGGCCATAGTAAATACCGAAGAAAAGATAGAGAGAATCCTTGCCTACGGCGGCATGGAATCACCCTCAGTTATAAGGAATCAGATGCAAGACCTGATGGCCCAGAAGGTGGGCATATTCCGTGATAAGCAAAGGGTAACGGAGTCGCTGGAGGGAATCAGAAGTTTAAAGGAGAGGTTTAAGGGAATTAGTATAAATTACAAAGGGCGTGTGTGGAACCAGACCCTGGCTATGACACTGGAATTAGAAGGAAGTCTTGATGTTGCGGAGGCCGTGGTGGCTGGGGCACTGGCAAGGGAAGAGAGTCGCGGCTCCCACTTCCGTACCGATTTCCCTAAGCGAGACGACCAGAACTGGTTAAAGCACACCTTATGCTTCTTTACCCCGGAAGGCCCCAGAGTTGAGTACTCAGAGGTCAGACCCGGGCCGTTTAAGGTAGAGGAGAGAAAATATTAGCCTCAGGAGAGCAGAAAGGTGGCTTGTCCTACCTACCACAAAGACCCTGCTTCCAGAAGGGCTTATTGTCACTGCCTCCACCAAATCCGCCAGGGCTCTTTCCCTGTTGTAGTTCTTTGTCTACGGTGATACCAGTGTCCCGGTAGAGGCATTATACGCCCCCACTGTGAAGGCCTCGGCACCTGCGGTAGTATAGGTAGTACCAGCCGCAAAGACCTTTGTGCTATCGGGACTTACTGCCACTGCATTTGCCACATCAAACAAACTTCCTTCCCTGTCGTAGTGCTGTGTCCACAACACTGCCCCGGTAGAGGCATTATACGCCCTCACTGTGAAGGCCCCGCCACCTGCCAGAGTAAAGGTAGTACCTGTCGCAAAGACCCTGCTCCCATCAGGGCTTACTGCCACTGCATTTGCATAGTCCTCCATGAAGCCTTCCCTGTCGTAGTAGTCTCCCCACAGCACTGCCCCGGTAGAGGGATTATACGCCCTCACCGTGAATCCAGTCCAACCTGCGGCAGTTTCGGTAGTACCAGCCGCAAAGACCCTGCTCCCATCAGGGCTTACTGCCACTGCATTTGCCTTATCCTCCAGGCTTCCTTCCCTGTTATAGTTCCTTTTCCACAGCGGTGCCCCGGTAGAGGCATTATACGCCCTCACTGTGAAGGCACTGCCACCTGCGGTAGTTTGGGTAAAACCTGCCGCAAAGACCTTTGTCCCATCAGGACTTACTGCTACTGCATTTGCCTTATCGTCCTTAGATCCTTCCTTGTCGTAACTCCTTCCCCACAGCAAAACCCCGGTAGAGGAATTATACGTCCTCACTGTGAAGGCATAGCTACCTGTGGCAGTTTGGGTAAAACCAGCCGTAAAGACCTTTGTCCCATCAGGACTTACTGTCACTGCATTTGCCCCATCGTCCCCGATTCCTTGCCTGTCGTAGCTCCTTCCCCACAGCACTGCCCCGGTAGAGGCATTATACGCCCTCACTGTAAAGGCCTCGGCGCCTGCGGCAGTATAGGTAGTACCAGCCGCAAAGACCTTGCTCCCATCAGGGCTTACTGCCACTGCATATGCCGCATCAAACAAAGCTCCTTCCCTGTCGTAGTTCCTTTCCCACAGCACTGCCCCGGTAGAGGCATTATACGCCCCCACTGTGAAGTCCCAGCCACCTGCGGTAGTAAAGGTAGTACCAGCCGCAAAGACCTTTGTCCCATCAGGGCTTACTGCCACTGCATATGCCGCATCCCCCTTGCTTCCTTCCCTATCATAGTTCTGTGTCCACAGCACTGTCCCGGTAGAGGGATTATACGCCCTCACTGTGAAGGCCTCGGCACCTGCGGCAGTATAGGTAGTACCAGCCGCAAAGACCTTGCTCCCATCAGGGCTTACTGCCACTGCATATGCTACATCCCCCCCACTTCCTTCCCTGTCGTAGAAGTCTTGCCACCCGAAGGCAGGAAGGATGGGAAAGTAGAGGAATAAGATTAGCATAATAATTAGTTTGCCCCAGTGCATGATACACCCTCCTTACAGATAAAAGCCTGTGAGATATTATGGTAGAACTAACCCATAATATGAGACCTCTGAAAAGGGCATAAAACATGCGGTATGTCATGCCGAACCTTGTGCTGAAATTGTTTCAGTATCGTTTCAACACCCTGAATCAAGTTCAGGGCCCCGGAACAAGTTCGGGGTGACAGAAAAACACTCTTTTCAGATTCTTCTATCTATAATATAAGAAAGAGTGTTTTAAAAGGCGAGTTTTTCTGCCGATTTCGTTTTGCCGAAATCCTACCCTTGATTCCTATCAGGGATTTTCTAATATATTAGTGTGCGAGGCCTGAAAGTAGCCGCAAGCCTTGAGTTGGATTATAGAACTCTGCAAAAGTCCTGGGTGTCATTCCTTCGCTCCGCTCAGGACGGCGTCTGAGGAGCTGAAGGCGACGAAGAATCTCGGCTAAACCATTAGATTCTTCGCTTCGCTTAGAATGACACGTTGGCCTCGTAAAACTTTTGCAGAGGTCTCAGTAATGCAACGAAAAATTAAGGACTTACAACAGCTAAAATTACAAAAAGAAACCCATTTTGGGGATGTGACACAGTCCCTTGATTGGAGGAGGCTTCGGCCGTGAGCCCTCCGGCGGTGAGCCCGGGGCCGAACCGCTCAACCGAACGCAGGGAGAGGTTGGATGCACACAGGCTTTATAATCGTCCTCCCTTATTAAGGGGAAGCAACACCCTATTGGATTTTATATGTAGGAATCTTTTAGACCTCAGGCCACTTGTTTTTGGAGACTAAACCATGTTCTACCGATTGGATGTAAGATTAGAAAATGACAGATTCGTGTTCCCGGACGGAGTGCAAACTCCCATCGGGGAGTATAAGAAATTTGAGACCTCTGAGTATGTCTTTTATTTCTCCTCCATATATCCTCCTGTGGTGAGTGAAAAACCAGGCACAGCGTATTATTTTTACAATGAGTTGCCCTCCACTACGGCTGATATCTTTTTGTCACCCTCTGGCAGTTACGTGGCACAGGTTTGGGAGACATGGGGGCGTGTTACAAATGCCAAAAGGATGGGAAAATTCCCCGTCTCAATAGATGTGGAGGAAAGTGTAAAGGCAGGAAATCTTGCGTTCAGGATAATTTCCCCGAAGAAGGATGAAACGGTATGGCAAAAAATAAACCCGAAAAAAATAAGCCTGAAAAAATTACGCTTCAAATAGAACGTTACGACTCCATTAAAAATGGCTCTCTTTTCCAGTCCTTCCTGGTGCCCTGGGAAAGCAGGGCCATGACAGTGCTTGAGGCGTTATTTTACGTACAGGAGAACCTGGACGACTCCCTGGCCCTTCGCTCCTCCTGCCGTTCGGCGGTCTGCGGCTCCTGCGCCATGCACATCAATGGGCTTAACCGACTCGCCTGCAATACCCTTATAGCGTCGTTAAAGACAAAAGAGATTACCATTAGGCCCCTTGCCCACCTCCCGGTCCAGAAAGACCTCTGCGTAGATAT
Source organism: Candidatus Brocadiia bacterium JP1 (assembly GCA_051388875.1). GTDB lineage: Bacteria > Planctomycetota > Brocadiia > Brocadiales > Bathyanammoxibiaceae > JBMFFR01. The sequence continues at coordinate 21,614 of JBMFFR010000001.1, forward strand.
GTCCCCCTTCTGGGAAAAATATGAACTGGCGAAACCCTACCTGATGCCGGGCTCCCCTCCCCCTGCTAAAGAAATGGTACAGAGTGAAGGACAAAGGGAGGATATGAACCTGGTTGTAGACTGTATCCAGTGCGCCTGCTGCTATGCCTCCTGCCCTGTTACCCTTACTAGTAAGGACTACTTAGGCCCTGCGGCATTACTGAAGGTGGACAGATTCCTGAGGGATTCCAGGGACGAGGCTAAGGCCAAAAGGCTAGAGACTACCGAGGGGCCTTACGGAGTCTGGCGCTGCCACAACGCCTATAACTGCCAACGCGCCTGCCCCAAAAACCTGGACCCCCCACGCTCCATCGTGAATATAAAGAGAGCGATAATAGGCAGGGAGTTACGACCCTAGAGCAAGTTTCTCGCCGGGGTGGCAAAAATGCTTTTATGCCTGGTCACCGAAAATACAGCTAATTCCCAGGCCAATATTTTTAGACTTTAATTCCTCAGAGTGGTAAGTACTCGCCAAACTACACTTCCCCCCCCAAAATTACGGCGGGTTTACAGCCTTGCGTTTACTTACACCTGATGATATATTTGATTTTTATAATAGATTAAATTGTAAAATTAGAAATCCGCCATAATTTGGGCGGAGGGATGTAAAGTATGCACATATTGTATTATCCAGAGCCGGCCTTGCAAAAAAAAGCTAAACCCATAGAGGACATAATCAGTAAAGAGCAAGACCTGCGTGAGAAGGCGGAGAGGATGCTTGAGCTCATGTATGAGGCTAGCGGAATTGGCCTTGCAGCAAATCAGGTGGGCTGGCTTGAACGCCTTATAGTTAAGGATGAAACGGGGGAACGAACTGGCGACAGGATCTTTATTAACCCCCAGCTAATACACCAGGAAGGCGAACTCTTAGAGGAGGAGGGCTGTCTCAGTATACCTGGGGTGTTTGGCAAGGTTGTACGGGCAAAGAAGGTTGTAGTGGCAGCCTATAATCTCAGGGGCGAGAGGGTGGAGATGGCGGTGGAAGACCTGCCAGCCAGGGTTTGGCAGCACGAGATAGACCACCTCAACGGCGTATTGATTATTGACCGTATGACCCCGGCGAGCCGCTTTTCGGCTTCAAGGAGGTTAAAAGAACTGGAAGAGATGCACAGGGAAGGAAGGGGAAAGATAAGGACTTTGTAATAAAATCTGCATTTTTTTGATTCAAAAATTGCAGTTTTTGATTCAAAATTTGTATTTTTTAATCTAAAATTCATCGTTTTTGATTCGGATTTTGAAATTTGGAACCAAAAATTTTCACTTACAATGAACCTTGTCTTTCTCGGCACCCCCTCGTTTGCCCTACCCAGCCTCAAGAGCCTGGCCGGGTCTCATCACCAAATTTCTGCCGTTGTAACCCAACCCGATAAACCCAGGGGGCGTAGTGGTCATCCTCAACCCCCTCCAATAAAAGAACTTGCACTCAAACATGAACTGAGGGTGCTCCAGCCAGCTAGCGTAAACGAGGAGTCATTCCTAAAGGAATTAAAGGACCTAAATCCCGATATTATCGTAGTAGTGGCCTTTGGGCAGAAGCTTTCCAGGGCCTTTCTAGATATTCCCAAAATTTGCTGCATAAACCTTCATGCCTCTCTACTGCCAAAGTATAGGGGTGCGGCTCCTATAAACTGGGCCATTATAAATGGCGAGACACTTACTGGGGTAACAGTTCTGCGCGTTGTGGAAAAGATGGATAGCGGGGATATACTGGCACAGGAGTTAATAGAAATAGATCCCGAGGAAACCGCAGGCGAGCTGGAAGAAAGGCTTGCCAGTGTAGGGGCAATCTTGCTACTTGAGGTGTTGGAGGGATTTGAACTCGCCAGTATTCTTTTCTTGCCTCAGAGGCACGAACTGGCCACAATGGCCCCAAAACTTAAAAAAGAGGATGGCCTGATAAAATGGACGCAACCGGCCCAAAGAATCCACAACTTTGTCCGTGGAATGAATCCCAGACCGGGGGCTTACACCTTCCTACCCGATGGGAAAAGACTTCTAATCTTACAAAGTAAGCTTGTCTGTGAAGGATTACCAGGTGAACTTTCTCACCCCAAACCAGGGACTATAATTAGAATATCGGAAGAGGGCATCCTGGTCGCTACCAATGATGAACAAGGGGGGGCCTTATTGATTACCCTACTTAAGCCAGAGGGCGGAAAGGTTATGACGGCCTCAGAATATCTGAGGGGTCATCCACTACGTCTGGGGGATACTTTTGGAAACCCTGCTGAGAGAGGGTCCTGTTGAGGCTGGCAGAAAGGTTTCTATGTTTTACGAGATACGAATATAACTAAGTGTATTGTAAAGAACTTCTTGACTGTGCTCTAAACCATTGTGCCGTCTTTTCTACCCCTTTTTCAAACCCCACGGTAACTTTGTAACCCAGTATGCTTTCTGCCAGTGAGATGTCTGCTACCGCACGCCTGATGTCCCCAGCCCTGGCCTTTGTATGTGTATAGTGTATTTTTTTACCGGTAATCTGCTCCACAACCCTAACTAATTCAAGGATGGAGTATTCTTTTCCGGTGCCAACATTGAATACCTTTCCGGATGCTCCTGGTGCCTTGGTGGCGAGCAGGGTGGCACTAACCGTATCCTCTATATAAGTGAAGTCCCTGGACTGTAAGCCATCACCGTGCACTTCCACCGGTTTACCATCCAGTGCCCCCTCTATAAACAGTGGAATAACATTGGCGTATTGGGAATGCGGGTCCTGTCTGGGGCCGAATACGTTGAAGTATCTCAGGCTTACCGTTTCAAGCCCGTAGATTTGGGAAAACACCGCACAGTAATACTCTCCGGCAAGTTTTGAGACCCCGTAAGGGGAGGTAGGTGCGGGGGGATAGCTCTCTTTTAGTGGCATATCTGTAATATCTCCGTAAACAGCAGAGGAGGAGACGTAGACTACCCGCTTTACATGGGCCTCCCTTGCCGCCCAGAGTATATTGAGTGTGCCCTGAACGTTGACCCTGTCGGTTGAAAGGGGGTCGTCCACCGAACGAGGCACAGCCCGCTGGGCCGCTATATGAAGCACATAGTCTACCCCTTTAACGGCCTTCTTAACGGCTTTACAATCTGTTATATCTGCCCTCCAAAAATCAATCTTTTTAATGAAGGGTGAAATGTTTTTCTTATTGCCGGTATCAAGATTATCCAGAACCCTAACACTTTCTCCTTCGTCAATGAGCTTCGCCACTACATGAGAACCAACAAACCCAGCACCACCGGTAACCAAATAAAGCGCCATGAATATCTTTTCTCCTTTTAGACGGCGTAAGGAAGTATTATATCGCAATAAAGGAGATGCTCAACTGTAAGAAACATAACACGGAAGAAAAGCCAGATTTTATAAAAGTTATTCAGACAAAGGTGCTTATAAGAATTGCCCCTTTTGCAAAATCCACTTCTACCCCCCCGTTTATGAAAATCTGCCTCCAAAAGGGATGGAGGAAAGGTTGGGTGTGTGGCTCCTTCTGTCTCTATTTCTAGAGGTGAGGGGGGCTCCTTTTTCCCATTTGACACAAGGAGACAGAGAGAGATTCTTAAATCCCCCCTTCCCCCCTTTGCTAAAGGGGGGGATTAGAGAGGGGATTAACGCCGTCCTGAGCAGAGTGAAGAAATGACATTCCGCCGGCCCCACTTCCTCTCCCCTTTGGGTAGAGGATTAAGGTGAGGGAGGCACTGCCTTTTCCCCCTCCACATCGTGCAAAGGTTTTTGCTGAAGGGGGGAAGTTTCCGGTAGGGGCGAACCGCCGGGTCGCCCTCCCCACTCCGCTCAGAATGACGCACAGGATTAAAGAATGTAGGGACAGACCTGAAGGTCTGTCCCTACATTCTACATTCTCCTCTTTCTAGAGGAGAAAAAGACATTCCCCCTCACCTCGGTCCTCTCCCCCGATGGGGAGAGGAAGTGGGGGCGTGGGTGGACGGTCGTTGGCTCATGCGAATACCCCAAATTCCCCACATTAATAAACATTCCTAAAAACCCCCCTTTAGTAAGGGGGGGAGGTTTTGGGATGTTTGCTAAGGGGGAGGCGTTAAGATGTTTTGATTTAAAAATGCGATATTAACTGTTTGTGGTTAAATTGTTTGTATGGTGCCTGATTTATCTCTTAAGTTTTGGTAATTTTCCTTGACTTTTTTCTTGGGGGATATAAGAATAGGCAAAGTTTAGAAAGGCTCCTTGTGGGGACTATTATGGTTGAGGAGACCACTGCGAAGCACCAGCAAGGGTATTTCTTCACTCCCTTATGGACAGAGTCTGAGGGGGGGAAGTCTGCCTAGGGTGGAAAAAATCTCTAGAGCCTTCGCTTAGTTCAGGGTGGCATGTTGTGTCAGATTCTTCACTGCCCCTTATCCGTTTGAGGCGGAGCAGGGTCGCAGTTTAAATGAAGGACGGCGCTAAAGTAACTCTCGCAAAGCGCTGTGAAGGAGAGTAGCATGGGAACCACCTCCACCAAGGTCTCAATCTTACTGCTTTTTTCCGCATTGCTTTTCACGATTATTGCCCGACCTTCTTACGCCCAGTGGACAGCCAGCTACGGGGGTGCTGACTATGAGCAGGCCCGTTCCATCCAGCAGACCAGAGACGGGGGCTACATAGTGGCTGGTTATACCTATTCCTTTGGTGCCGGGAAAAGTGACATCTGGGTATTGAAGCTTGATTCTGGGGGCAATGTACAGTGGCAGAAGACCTATGGAGGTTCTGGCCATGAGCAGGCCCGTTCCATCCAGCAGACCGGAGACGGAGGCTACATAGTGGCTGGTTATACAGTTGATTCGTTCGGTTCTGTAGATGATAACATCTGGGTATTGAAGCTTAATGCTAATGGCAATATCCAGTGGCAGAAGACTTACAGGGGTCCTGGCTGGGAGGCGGCCAATTCCATCCAGCAGACTACTGACAGGGGCTACATAGTAGCTGGTTATACCAACTCCTTCAATGCTGAGTTTAATGATTGCTGGGTATTAAAGCTTGATTCGGGGGGTAACGTCCAGTGGCAGAAGATTTATGGGGGTTCTGGTTATGACCAGGCCAATTCCATCCAGCAGACCACGGATGGAGGCTACATAGTGGCTGGGCGTACCCAATCCTTAGGTGTAGGAGATGATGACTTCTGGGTATTAAAGCTTGATTCCGGTGGCAACGTCCAGTGGCAGAAGACTTATGGAGGTTCTCGCTGGGAAGAGGCCTATTCCATCCAGGAGACTACGGATGGGGGATACGTAGTGGCAGGGTATACCAACTCTTTCGGTGCTGGGAGTTCTGACAGCTGGGTACTGAAGCTTGATTCTGATGGTAACGTCCAGTGGCAGAAGACCTACGGTGGTTCTGGTGATGAGTATGCCCGTTCCATAGAGCAGACCACCGATGGGGGTTATATAGTGGGTGGTTATACCTATTCTTTCGGTGCCGGGTTTAATGATTTCTGGGTATTGAAGCTTGATTCCGGGGGCAACGTCCAGTGGCAGAAGACTTATGGAGGTTCTATTACTGACTGGGCCAACGCCATCCAGCAGACCACGGATGGGGGCTACATAATGGCTGGTGATACCTATTCCTTCGGAGCTGAAAGTTCCGACTTCTGGGTATTGAAGCTAAGTCCCAACGGTACCATGGGTTTAGGTTGTGCTAGTGTGCAGAATACCCATGCTGGGGTGTTGTCTACTAATTCTTCAGCCATGAATAGCAGTGCCCGTGTAGGCGTGAGCACTGCAACATCACAGAGTTCGCAGGCGACAGTTCAAAATACAAATGTTCAGGCAGAATTCATGTGCCCTGTGGAGGGAAATTGCTCAGACGGGATAGACAACGATGGAGACGGGTTGGTGGACTGTAATGATGGGGATTGTAAGAGTGATACGGATGGAGATGGTTACCCGGCACTTCCATGCGGTAACGACTGTAATGACGCAGACTATTTTATAAACCCTGGGAGCAAGGAAAACTGCCAGGATGGAAAAGACAACGACTGCGATGGCTTAACAGATTGTAATGACCCCGACTGTAAGATAGATAAAGACAAAGACGGTTACCTTGCACCACCTTGCGGGAAGGACTGTAACGATTCAAACGCATCCATAAACCCTGGAGCTACTGAGAACTGCCAGGACGGCATAGACAATGACTGTGATGGGAAAAAAGATTGTGGTGACACTGATTGTAAGATTGATAATGACGGAGATGGCCACCCAGTATCCCCATGTGGTAACGACTGTAACGACGCAGACGCCTCGGTTTACCCAGGGGCACCAGAGGCATGCCAGGATGGGAAGGATAATGACTGTGATGGGGCAATAGATTGCAATGACTCTAACTGTCAAATTGATGCAGATGGGGATGGATGGCTCATACCCCCATGTGGTAACGATTGTGATGACTCAGATGCCACCAGCAATCCTGGGACTGCGGAGGTATGTCAGGATGGTAAGGACAATGACTGTGATGGGCAAACGGACTGCTACGACTCAGAGTGTGCCACTAACCAGCCCTGCATGAAGCCTGATTTGGTGGGTGAGCCTGAGGGGCAGTATGTGGTGGGCCCTGACAGTGATGAGTTGGGTGTGAAGGTGTCGGCGGTACTCAGGATTCGGAATAAGGGGAACATGGACTTGGGGAAATGCAAGGTCGGAATCTATCTATCCGATGACACTACCCTTGACCCTGGGGATACACTCTATAAGGCCAAAAAGATAAGTAAAGTCAAAGTGGGGGAATATAAGGACAAAAAGATAAAGGTCAAGGATAAGAATTTAGTGACAGGGAAGTATCTGATTTGTGTGATAGACGTTGAGGGAGTGGTAGAGGAGCTGGACGAGGATAATAACTTGGTGGTGGGTCAGATTCCTTAATCAAGTCACAAGACACTGGAACAAGTTCAGGGTGACATTTTGCATACAGGCAACAGCCCCATGAGGCAGATAGATGGTGCATTGGAAGCACCGTAGAAAACGTTAAAGCATACACCATCTCCACCCCCTTTTTCTGGAGGGGAGGGGAAAAAGGTAGTTCCCCTCACCTCAGTCCTCTCCCCAAAGGGGAGAGGAAGTGGGGCTGTAGGGAGGGTTGAGTTGTGTGGCTACCCTCTGCTTGTTCTCAATGGACAATTTTGTAGGGTGCATGCAACACACCATTTATTTCAGGGGTTGGGTGGGCAGGTTTTGGATGAATCGTGGTGATGCTCTATACCGAAGAGTTTTTTGATAGTGTCTATGTAGCGGTAGCCCCCTCCGTTTTTGGCCTCTTCTTTGCCCACCTCAAGGGGACGGTGGAGCAGTTTATTGAGAGTCCTTTCCATGGTGTAAACTACTTCTTGCCAGTGTTCATCGCTCATATCCCCCAGTTTTGGCCTTAATCTATTCAACTCTTCTCTTCCTACACCGTGGAAGTGGTCACGCAGGCGGGCAACGGCAGGGCCAATCTTCATCTCTTCTACCCAGGCCATAAATTTTTCTACCTCTTTCTCTACCATGCCCCGGCACTTTTCTATTTCTTTGGTCCGCTCTTCCATGTTTTGACTTACTACGCCTTGTAAATCATCTATGTCGTAAAGATAGATGTTTTCTATATTGCCTACCTCGGGGTTTATGTCTCTTGGTACAGCGATATCTATGAGAAACATGGGAGCACCCTTGCGTATACGCATGGCCTCTTTTGCATGTTCTGGGTGGAGGACGTAGTGAGGGGCGGAGGTGGAACTTATGACTATATCGGCCTTGGCAAGTTCCTCTGCGAGGCAATCAAAGCGTACGGCCTTACCGCCAAACTCACTGGCAAGGGCCACTGCACGGTCATAACTGCGGTTGGAGACCATAACCGTCTTTGTCCCGCGCTCTACCAAGGATTTTAGGACGAGTTCTGCCATCTCACCAGCGCCTATAATAAACACAGTCTTATCGGAAAAATCCTGAAAAATCCTCTCGGCAAACTCAACGGATACAGAGCTAATTGAGACCTTGCCCTTAGCAATGTTACTGTGGGTATGGACCTCTTTAGCTACATTAAGGGCTTGCTGGAAGAGCTGGTGGAATATTTTACCAGTAGAGGCATTGGTACAGGCGGTAGAATACGCCTCTTTCACCTGGGCCAGGATTTGTGTCTCGCCCAGCACCATGGAATCCAGGCTAGAGGTAACAAAAAAGAGGTGTTTGATGGCCTCCAGGTTCTTATGTATATAAATATTTTCCCGGAAGCGTTCCTTTTCCAGGGCATGAATTTCTGCTAGAAAATCCAGGATGGATTCCCCTGTAAGCTCGGAAGGGTTTTTTGGAGAACAGGCGTAGAGTTCTACCCTGTTACAGGTGGAGAGTATTACTATCTCGCTTGAGGGGAAACATTTGCGAAACTGCACCAGTGCCTCGGTCAACTTTGAGGCGCTGAAGGCCAGTTGCTCCCTTATTTCTACTGGGGCAGATTTGTGATTTATCCCTACAACCAGGATATCCATACGCTCACTTCCTAATTTCCTTTATAACCATTGTGTCTTCTTTGGAGAGCTTTTTGTAACCGTGCTGGCCTCCCAGGAAAAAGGTCCCCAGGAAGGTAAATAGTACCAGGACGAAGCCGGCGATATTTAGCATAGCAGCGCGGTTGCCATGCATAGTTACCCCTATTCTCAAGTGCAGTAGTGCGGCATAAACAAGCCATGTAACCGTCCCCATCACTACCTTTGGGTCCATATACCACTTGGGGCCAAGAATGTTTGTATACTTTACCCAGAAGATGCCAAACACAAGTCCTAAGGTCAGTAAGGGAAACCCGAAGCTAAGGGTCTTCCACATGAGCCTTTCCAGCCCCTCCAGTGAAGGTAACCCAAGCAGCAGGGGGCCGAAAAATTTGTGCTTCAATTGCCTCTGCTGGGTAAGATACATCAAGCTCAAGACAAAAGTAAGCGTGAAGGCGGCATAGCCCATAAATAGGGGGATGGTGTGGGCTACCAGCCAGAACTTACTCAAATCAGAGGGGACGTTGAGAAGGTGGTCCTTCAGGTTTAGTGCCCAGAGGCTGAGGACTGTTACGAGCGGGAAGAGGAATGCGCCTAAAGAGGGGACTCCGTAAAGATACTCCATACCGTTAAAGACCGCCACCACACACCACGTGAGGAATACAATGGATTCAAAGAGAGTAGTGACCGGTATATTCTCTACCCTTGAGGCCAGATATATAAGGAAGAGGGTATGCAGGGCGAAAGCCGCAAGGGGTAGGCGGTCTGCCCACTGCTTACTGAATTTTTCTGGTCTGAGTAGATGCCCAACCTCCCATATTCCACCAAGGAGGTAAAAGAATACTATCAGCCAGAAAGGGGTATAGGCTGTAATTTCCATTTCCAAATTCCGCAGTTAATATAATAATAAGTTTAGAGGGAGTTTTTTTGGGAGTCAATAGAATTTTTGATAGTTTTATGTAGTGCCAAATAATTGGTTTTTCAGTTAAAATGGAGCGCCTAAATGCAATGAGTGACGATTCCAATCGCAGCATGTGGTTTGGGGTTTTGGTAGGTGTGTTTCTGGTATCTTCCTGTTCGGCGTATGAAGTCCCCAGGGAGTCGCTTCCCGTAGCCGGCCCGACGATAATAGAAGTAAGTCCTTGGGCGGTGGTGGTGGGTTCTGGCTCTACTCATGTAGTGTTCGTCAGAGTGATGGACAGGGACAAGAATCCCGTACCCAATCAGGTTGTATTTGCCAGTGTTGAAGACCCGTCTGTGGCCAACATTGAAGAAAAGGCGTTAACAGATGGAGATGGGCTGGCAAGGTTTACTGTAACGGGCATCGGGATGCCTTATTATTCGGAGATTGTTTTTTCCGCCGGTTCGGTCTCCAAAAGTATTTACGTTTGGAAGAAGGGTTACGGGCCTTTTTTCTGGCATAGAAGGTTTTAAGGCATTATAACTAATATCGGTCAGGTGAACCGCTTACTTTAATGGAGCTAGGAAGATGAGAAAAGGGAAACTTTTTGCCTTTGCGTTCGTTGCGATGTTTATGTTTTTCCAATGTAAGGAAGTCTTTGGTCAGGCCCTTTTGGTGGCGGCTGCCTCCAGCATGAGGGACGTCTTAGAGGAGATTGGTCCTGAGTTTGAAAAAGAATCAGGTTATAAGATGCATTTTACCTTTGGCTCTACTGGCGGTTTGGCCCATGAGATTGAGGGTGGAATACCGTATGATGTTTACATAGCAGCTGGGAATGATTTTATTCAGGAGCTCTATCATAGGAAATTACTTGTACCTGATACTGCTTATATGATTTGTAAGGGAAAACTTACAATTATTGTCAGGAGAGATTCTTTAACGGAAGTAAAAAATATCCATGACGTCACCCACTTCCCCTTGATTGCCATTGCTAATCCGCAGCATGCCCCCTACGGGAGGGCTGCTAAACAAGCACTTGAAGGGGCGGGTTTGTGGTTAAAACTTCAGAATAAGATCCTCTATGCAGACCGTGTCATGGATGTCCACCAACTAGTAGAAGATGGGAAGGTATCCGTAGGAATTGGCGCAATGGTACTGAAGGCCTCTGCGGAAGTGAAGTATGTTCCCGTAGAGGATAAATTGTATACCCCGCTTGAGTATCATATTGCAATGGTAAAGGGTACCAGGCACAGGGAGGCGGCTAAATCCTTCGCTGATTTTTTGGCGAGCGATGCGGGGAAGACAATCTTAAAAAAGTGGGGCTTCTCTTTGCCGTAGATAAAGGGTGCGTTGCTCGTTCCCCATAAAACTTATAGAAAAGAAGAAAGGCCATCCCCCTCACCTTAATTCCTCTCCCCGACGGGAAGAGGCAGTGGGGCAGGATATCGCGATGCATGAGCCTTTCAGTTAGACGGTACGTTGCTACAAAGTAGGGATTGGGTAAGCCGTTTAGCTGCGGGGAAGGATGAAGAAAGGGTTGCTTATCGCTTTCTGCGTAGTGTCTAATCCCCCTGGTCCTTCAGTAAATCAGGCCTTTTTTGGCGGGTGCGAAGCTTTGACTGTTCCAGCCGCCACTCTTTTATTTTCTCGTGATTTCCAGATAGCAATATCTCTGGCACCTTCATCCCCCTGAAGTCCTGGGGTCTGGTGTACTGTGGATACTCCAGCAGCCCTTCATTAAAAGATTCACTTACGGATGAAGACTCATCGCCTAAAGCCCCTGGAATGAGTCTCACCACGGCATCTATTACTATCATGGCAGGGGCCTCCCCACCACTAAGCACGTAATCCCCTATGGAGATCTCAAGGAAATCAAACCCCTCCCTTATCCTCTCATCAAGCCCTTCGTAATGTCCGCAAAGGAGCAGGAGGCGGCTTTGCTGGGAAAGTGCTTTTGCAGTGGATTGGCTGAACTTGACACCCTGGGGGCTAAGAAGGATTTTCTTTGAAGGAATTGGGGAGTCTTTCTCTACCTCCTCAATTGCCCTGAAGACCGGCTCCGGCCTTATAACCATTCCGGGCCCTCCGCCATAGGGCCTGTCATCTACCTTCTTGTGTTTGTCCAGGGTGAAGTCCCTTATGTTCCAGACATGTAACTCCACAAGCCCCTTCTCCTGGGCAATCCTGAGGATGCTGTGCCCAAGAAAGTCTGGAAAGACTTCTGGGAAAAGGGTAAGAATATCTATGCGCATCATGTTATATATTTATTATCAATTATATCAAAAGTCAGATATATTTTTTTTGAAAGTTAGTTGGAAGATGGTTGGTCTAATTGAGGAGGAATGATGAAATACGCTCAATGCCGTTTGGGACGTGTGTTCGTGGTTAGATTTGACCATGGGGAGGATTTTCTCAAGGAGTTAACGGAGTTTATAAGGAAAGAAAATATTAAGGCCGGAGTAATCCACTTCCTTGGGGCCTTAAGGAGGGCGGAGGTGGTGGTAGGGCCGGAAAGGCCGGAGGTCCCTCCAACACCTGTTTGGAGGAAGTTTGAGGATGCAAGAGAGGTGGTGGGGTTAGGCACTATATTATGGAAGGATGACCAGCCGAAGGTTCATATCCATAGCAGTATCGGCCGTGAGGAAAAACTTTTACTGGGTTGCATAAGAAAGGGGGCCGAGATATACCTCACCATAGAGGCCATGATATTTGAACTTGAAGGGGGTGTATTGAAGAGACAGTTTGATGAGAAGACAGGGTTAGATTTACTGGAACCAGGATAGATGGTAAATAACAGACAGGAATAAAAAGAGATAATAGAGGGGTTTCTGAACCAAGTTCAGGGCACCGAAACGAGTTCGGGCTGACACAACAGTGCTTTTGCAGAGGTTTTTATATTGTGTGCTATTTTCTTTTAATTTTCTGTTTACTATTATCTATTGCTTACTACTTACTTTTTTCACCCTTTCTAACGCCGCTTGATAGGTGGTCTCTTGTGGGCTAAGCTGTACTGCTCTGGTGAGGGAGGTGAGGGCCTTGTCAAGTTGACCATCTTTTTCATAGATTAGGGCTAGGTTGTAGTGAGCCTCTGCAATAGAGTAATCAAAGTCCAGGGCCCTTTCCCATATATCTCGTGCGCGTTCGGGGTCCAGTTGAGCTGCCCTTCTCCAGTGTGCTACTGCCTGTGGTATATCATGACTCAGTGCGTATATTTCGGCGATTTCTCTGTGGGCCTGGACATTTTCGGGTTCTAGCTCAATGGCCTTCTGGTAAGACGCAATGGCCCTCTTGAAGTCCCAAAGTTCGGCATAGGCCTTGCCCAGTCCCCTTTGGAGCCAGGCCTCAGTGGGGGATTCCTTAATGGCCTTCTTGTAGTGCTCAATAGCGTCTTCAGGTCTGTTTAATCTGTGGTAAAGCACAGCTAACTGGGACTGGAGACCTGGATACTTGGGGTTAATTTTTTCTACTTTTCTAAACTCCTCAAGTGCCTCCAGGTCAGCGCCCTTTCTCCTCAAGGCCAGACCCCTCTGATAATGGGCCATGGGCATACCCGCCATGATGTCAGTTACATGACTATAGGAGGTTATTGCTTCATCTAGCTTGCCCCTTTCCATATAGAGTTCTGCCAGATGAAAATGAATCTCACTGTCATGAGGGCTTAGGTTTGCTGCTGTGGTTAGGTTAGAAAAGGCTTCATCATTTAGCCCCTTGGCTTTGTAAACCAGGGCGAGTTGCTTATAACCTTCCGGATTTGTTGGGTTTAGCTTGATTGCTTCCTGGAAGTGGCTGGTGGCCTCATCAACCCTGTCAAGTCGCATGTAAGCAAGTCCTAAGCCAATGTGTGCCCCCACATGCTCGGGCACGCTATTAAGGACTTGTGTGAATTCACCAGCAGCCTGCTCAAATTGTCGGAGTATATAGTAGATTATAGCGAGGTTGACCCTGGCTGCGTGGAAACCCGGCTCAAGGCTTAGCGCCTTCTGGTACTGTTCGGCTGCATCCTCGGGTTTACCCATTGCCTGGTAAGTCAGGCCCAGTTGGTTATACATAGCAGGTACGGTTGGAGACCCTTTGATGGCCTCCTTTAACTCCCTTACCGCCTTCTTATACTCCTTATCTTTATAATAAGCGACTCCCAGGCGGAAGTGGGTGTCTGTATCCTTGGGTAAGGCCCTCAGTATCCTCTTATACCTTGCAATATCTTCCTCTAGTTTGGTAGGGGGAGGGCCACCACAGGATAGGCAAAATAATGGGAGCGCCAGTATTAAACTTTGGAGAAAAATTCTAACAACTTGAGAATTATCCAAGCAGGAATGATCGTAAAAATTCCCTCCTCTGGTAAAGGCGGGGAGGGAGGACCTGCAAATCCTCCTTAATCTCCCCTTCTTAAACAGTGAAAAAAAACATAGTAGCAGGGTGTAGGCTAGCTCCGTAAACTTAGCAGATGCAGGTAAATTTTGCGGTACTTTTCTCAGGCCTTTTGAGAACACCTGTTTCCTCTATCTACGATGCGTCCTTGTCATTTCCACAAAGGCCTTAAATAATTGTTCCTGTGCAGAATCGCTGGACATCCTCTCTGGGTGCCATTGCACGGCTATGACCAGGGAGTGTCTTATGCTCTCTATAGCTTCTATAACTCCATCTTCTGCCCTGGCGCTCACCCTTAGCCCCTCCGCCAGACGGTCTATGGCCTGATGGTGGGTACTGTTAACAGTTAGCTCCTCTGTCTGGAGAAACTTATGGAGGCATGTCCCCGGTTCCACATTTATCTTGTGACCGGTCTCAGAATTATGGCATATCGGTGAAGGGCGCTGAGAAGGCAAGTCTTGAATGAGGCTACCCCCCAGTGCCACGTTTAGCAATTGTGCACCGTAGCAAATGCCTAACACGGGCATATCCATATTCAGGGCCTGCTTTACCACTTTAAAGTCAAAAGCGTCGCGCTCGGCGGAGACAGGATGGGTCTTTTCGTGCATAATCTCTCCGTAACGCACTGGCCATATATCGCGTCCACCGCTGAGGATCAAACCACTTAACTGCCCTAGCAACCTTTCAATATCTTTCACCTCTTCCAGCGGGGCAAAAAGGACTGGCATACCACCTGCCCTCTTTATTGCCTCGTAGTACTCACGCCGCAGGGATGCGCCGGAGGTTTCACCTTCTGTTAAATCGCAGTTAATTCCTATAATAGGCTTCACTTCTTTTCCCTGAAGTTTAACGACTTAGTACCGTTCCACAAGTGGCTCCTGTGTGTTGTCCCTTTTCAACGGTAAGCCTTCCGTTCACAAAAACGTACTCAATACCAGTAGAATACTCATGAGGATTTTCAAAACTTGCCCTATCAATAATATTCTTGGGGTCAAATATAGTTAAATCGGCAAAGTAGCCCTCCTTGATAATCCCTCGCTTAGAGAGATTAAGTTTCTGGGCAGGTTGACCTGTCATCTTATGTACTGCTTCTTCCAGGGAAAGAATCCCCTTTTCCCTTACGTACCTTCCCAACACCCTGGAGAAGGTACCGTAGGCCCTGGGATGGGGTTTACCCTCAGAGAGTGGTCCTTCCCTAGCCCTTAGAGAGCTATCGGACCCTATACTCACAAAGGGCAGGGATAGAATCCTCTCCAGGTTCTCTTCACTCATACTAAAGATGAGTATCCATGCCCTCCCTTTTTCCTCTATCAGCAGGTCTAAAATTAGCTCTACTGGGGATTTATTATGGATTTTGGCAAGCTGAGCCAGGCTTTTACCTTCCAGGTCCCTTTTATCGGTGGAATGAACGGCCGAGAGGACAATAGAATCCCATCCGTTAGAGCGCCTGTTTTGTTGCATCATCTCCTGGGTAATTTTTTTTCGGGTGGGAAGATGGGTGAGCCTTTCAATCACCTTATCTATACCACCCTCCTGAACCCACGAGGGCAACAAGACCCCCAGGTCAGTTGCCGCTGCAATGTAAGGGTATCTATCGCAGGAGACCTGGACATCTGAGGCCCGAGCCTTTTCCAGTAGTTTTATCATTGAATCCAGTTTAGACCAATTCCTTTGTCCGGAGGTCTTTAGATGGGCAATCTCCAGGCTAACCTCGGCCTCTCTTGCTATCTCCAGGGCCTCCTTTAGGGCCTCTAATACCTTATCCCCTTCGTCCCTCATATGGGTAGCGTATAGCCCACCCTTTTGGGCCACTACTTTGCAGAGTTCTAAGAGTTCCGATATAGAGGCAAAGCAGCCAGGCGGGTATATAAGCCCGCTGGAAAGACCCAACGCTCCGGCCTCAAGGGCCTTTGCAAGCTCTTCCTTCATACGCCCAAACTCCTCAGGGGTAGAGTCACGGGCCTCGTAACCCATAACAAAGTCCCTTAAGCTTCCATGTCCCACCTGGAAACCCCTGTTAATGGAACTCGGTGTAGACCTCAGCCTCTCAAAGAATCCATAGGCATCACGCCAATCTATTTCAAGTCCATACTTCTGGTAGCCTTCCTGTTTTCTCTTGTAGGTTTTTTCCGAAAGTGGGAAAGGAGAGGAGCCACAATTGCCACATATCTCAGTGGTGACACCATCCAGTACCTTACTATTACTTTTAGGTTCAATAAGACACAAAAAATCACTATGAGAATGTATATCAATAAAGCCCGGGGCCACTACCAGTCCAGTGGCATCTATGGTCTGACTTTCCCCTGCTGGCGTAGAGTCTAGCTTACCTATACGGGCAATTCTATCCCCCTTTATGGCAAGGTCTAATTGTCTACCTGGGGAACCAGTGCCATCCGCTATAGTGCCATTTTTGATAAGGACATCAAAAGCATTTTCCACAAACGCAGATTATAGCTAATATGGGCCAGCGTTCAAGGAATATAAAAAATTTTAAGACTCCATACAAAAATAAGCCTACCCTAAAAATTGTTCAAACACTGGCTTTATAAAAAATTTTATTATGGTAAACTCTGATTCATTCTTCTTTTTTTCTCTTATACAGGCCAACATAAACAGACGATTCTGGTACAGTTGAGGCTACTAACTAGCTGTTACGGGGTAACGCTGTGTGGAGTATCCGAACCGGTGCTCTAATATCCATACTACTTATTGATATTATTCCAGCAATAGTATACAATATGTAGTAGGAACAGAGGTAATTTTTACATGCGTGAAATAAAATTAAGCCCCACTGCATTGCTCATCTTGAGGAGGCGCTATCTGAAAAAAGACCTGGCAGGTAATCCCATAGAAACCCCCGAGGAACTCTTCCGCAGGGTGGCAAGGAACGTGGCCCAGCCTGATGCAATACATAAGGAAGACCCAAAAAGGGCAGAGGAGGATTTTTTTGAGATACTGGCAAGTTTAGAGTTTATGCCCAACTCTCCCTGCCTGATGAATGCCGGGAGGGAGTTACAGCAGCTGGCCGCTTGTTTCGTCCTTCCCGTGGAGGACTCCCTTGAGGGTATTTTTGAGAGTGTAAAACAGGCGGCCCTAATCCACCAGAGCGGTGGCGGGACTGGTTTTTCCTTCTCGCGTCTTAGGCCAAAAAATGACATCGTAAGCACCTCGGGTGGCCCGGCCAGCGGCCCTGTGTCCTTTATCAGGATATTCAATGAATCCACAGAGGTGATAAACCAGGGGGGCTTCCGCCGTGGGGCCAATATGGCCGTGCTTCACATACAGCACCCGGACATCCTTGAATTCATCCATGCCAAGAATAAGCAAGGAATCCTGACCAACTTCAATATCTCAGTGGGGGTAACCGATGCCTTTATGAAGGCGGTGGAGAACGATGAGGAGTATGAACTAATTAGTCCCAGAACAGGCCGCCCCATCCGCACACTGAGGGCAAGGCAGGTCTTTAAAGAGATTGTGGAAGAGGCATGGAAGACAGGCGAACCGGGAATGCTCTTCCTGGACACTATAAACAAAGCTAACCCCACCCCCGAACTTGGAAGGATAGAGAGCACTAACCCCTGTGGCGAACAACCACTTCTGCCTTATGAGTCATGTGTACTGGGCTCTGTCAACCTGGGCAAGATGGTGATTGAGGGGGATAAACCGGGGATAAATTGGGAGAGGCTGAGGGAGGTAGTGCGATGCGGGGTACACTTCCTGGATAACGTCATAGACGTAAACCGCTACCCCATACCCCATATAGAACGCATGACCAAAGGCAACCGTAAGATAGGCCTCGGGGTGATGGGCTTTGCAGACCTGCTGATACAGATGGGCATACCTTACAATTCAGAGGAAGCTCTGAAACTGGCCGAAGAGATTATGTCCTTCTTCTCAAAGGAGGCCAACGAGGCCTCAATTGAGCTGGCCAGGACCAGGGGCACCTTTCCCTACTTCCAGATGAGTGTATTCAATAAACCTGGTGGCCCTAGATACAGAAACGCCTGCCGCACCACGGTAGCCCCTACCGGGAGCATAAGCATTATTGCCGATAGCTCCAGCGGTATAGAACCCATATTTTCCTTTGCCTACGTGCGCCAGATACTTGACAATACCCGCATCCCCCAGGTTTACGAACCCTTTGTGGATAGGGCAAAAAGGGCCGGCTTCTACTCGGAGGATCTCATGGAGAGGATACTACGGGAGGGCTCTATAAAGAATATACCTGGCATACCAGAGGAGGTTAAGAGGGTTTTCGTAACCGCAAGGGACGTCTCCGCAGAATGGCATGTAAGGATGCAGGCAGCCTTCCAGAAGTACACAGATAGCGCAGTCAGCAAGACGATAAACTTCTCCTCCAGCAGCCCAAAAGAAGAGGTAGAAAATGCCTACCTGCTTGCATACAAGTTAGGCTGTAAAGGCATCACCGTCTATCGCGACACCACCCGAATCTCCCAGGCCCTGGCCTTGGAGTGCGAGTGTGAGGTGGGGGTGGTGGATTGAGAGTAGAAGGGCGACCTTTACGTGAGGGCAGTATCAGTGTAAGATAGCAGACAATAAAAGAGTGAGTAATCTTTTTGGAGAAGTCGGCATTTGCCTCTCTCGCATGCTTGTCAACAGTTACCTCTTTGCGTTACTAGAGCAGAAATTATAAAAGGTATAAAGGTAAAAACAAAATGAGAAAAAAGGTTCCAGAGAATATAGAATCAATCTTGAGAGAAGTAAAACAGGGGCTTAAAGAAATATATGGTAAGAGGCTAAAAAAGATTATTTTATACGGTTCGTATGCGCGGGGCGATGCAGACGAGGGCTCAGATATTGACCTTATCATTTTGCTAGAAAATATGAAAGATACCTGTGCTGAGATAGACAGAATCTCCGATAGGATAGGGCAAATGGAGCTAGAGTACGACACGTTAATCTCAATAATACCCATTGACGCTCAAGAGTTCGCAGAAAGAAGATTCCCGTTTATTACGAATGCCAAAAAAGAGGGAATCATAGTGTGAAAGAAGATAAAGAAATTTCTGACCTCTTAAAGAAAGCAAAAGAGAGTCTAGAAGTTGCACAAGACCTTTGGAACACTAAACACTATGATTTTTCAGCAAGCCGTTCTTATTATGCAATGTTTTACGCTACTCAAGTACTCTTGTTAACAAAAGACCTGTCTTTTTCAAAACATAAGTCAGTAGTTAGTGTCTTTGGGAAAGAGTTTGTTAAAACAGGACTTTTTTCTGCGGAGTTACATCGGTATATCAGAAATGCTTTTAAGTTCAGGCAGCTGGGAGATTACGGGGCTCCAGGCTCTATAAGCAACGACAAAGCCAATGAGTTGGTTAAACAAGCAAAAAAATTTGTTGGGAGTGTTGAAGGATATCTCAGAAAAGAAGGGTATAAAGTATAAAACTTATTGAACGTTTACATCTGGCTTCTAGGGGTGTGCCTTGACAAAGCCTACTTTACTACAGGTTAGGCTGTAAAGGCATTACTGTCTATCGCGACACCACCCGAATCTCCCAGGCCCTGGCCCTTGAGTGTGAGTGCGAGGTAGGGGTGGTGGATTAAAAATAATAAGTTCAAGGAGTAAGCAAAAAGTGACTGAGATTTATACGAAACAGAGAATAGAGCCGATAAGGTTAAACTTTTTACCGCTAACAACGCAAGAATTTGAATTTCGTGTATACAGGAAAGAATATAGAGGAGAAAAAAGAGAGGGTGAAGAAAATCTTTACAAAAACTCTTTACCAGTAGACATAGGCAAGGGCATTCACAGCCCCGATAATCGCAAGGATTATTGGATTTCTTTTGAACGAAAAAACGGATTTGAACCATTCACATGCAAACAGGACTATAACCATCTAGTCACACTGCATTTTTTGTTTTACCTTTTGCTTCAGAAGGCAAAGAGTTCTTTGAAAAGCTCTCTGTATAGTATGCCTGATAAGCTTTTCAGGAAAATGCTTTTTTTTACTTTGCAAGAGTATCCAGAAGGCAGGGAAACCGTATGGCTTGAGCCTTATTACCTCCAGCCAGTTCAAAAGGTAGGTTTTCTTTTGGATTTCAAGTTCAGGAGAAAACCTAACATCCCGTTTTCAAAAAAAATTCAAAAGCTAAGCCTTAGCCTTGATAAAGACTATAAGAGTAATAGGAATTTCTACATAGACAAATATAAAAAAATAGAGGAATTCCTTAGAAACTTCAGGGATATTCTTTTCCCTCTCATTTATGATGAAAGCTTAAAAATTGACATTTCAGCAGATTTGGAGGTATTACACGCTAAACACTTAGAAGCAAAAAAGTATGTTTTTGGAAAAGGCAAAACAGATATATCTCAATATCGCGGGGTTGAAGAACACGGCCCATTGGAAGATGTTAGATGTGAAGTAAAATTCGTGTGCATGTATAAGGAAAAAGATAAGGATTTGCCGGGTGATTTGATCAAGGCATTAGGTGGGGAATTCCATGGAATTCCATTTAAGGGTATTCAAAATATATTTAATTTGGGACACAGAAATATTGAGTATTTACCCATTGCCGAATTCTCTCAAGAAAATTTGGAATGCGCAACAAAAAAAATAATCGCTATTAGACAAGCAAATAAGAATACCCTGGTTATGCCTATTTTTATAGGTTACAAAGAAGATAGCAAAACATACTATAATTTAAAATACAGATTACTTAAAGAAGATTTACCATTACAAGTAGTGACTATAGACTTACTCAAAAGAAAAGAAAATTTGAAATGGTCCATTTCTAATATTGCATTGCAAATTTTCGCTAAACTTGGAGGTAAAGCATGGAAGGTATTACCAAGCCACAAGGATGCTATTATTTTTGGGGTAGGACAAGCACACCAAAAAATTAATGGACAAATAGTAAAGTATTTTGCTTATTCAATCTGTACCGATTCAAGCGGCATATATAAAAAAATAAACATACTTGGAAAATCTAATGATAAGGAAAGTTATTTAGGAGAACTTAAAAAAAGAATTATAAGTACCATTAATGAGAATTTAACCCAAGAGTATAACAAATGTGTCTTACACATACCATTTAAGATTAAGAGGCGCGAACTGGAAACAATACAAGACACGATAAAAGAAATAACAAGCATTAAGGCTAATTTAGATTTTATAGTATTAAAGGTAAATCCAGATAATAAATTTTTTGGTTATGCCAACACCAATAGCCTTGTTCCTTATGAGAGTTCATATATTATTTTGTCAAATAAACCAAGAGCTTCTTACTTAGTATGGTTTGAAGGCCTTCAATACCATCGAGAAACTATTTATAAAAGGATGCCAGGTCCTGTATATGTTGAATTTTATTGGAGTAGTAAAAAACTTGACGAAAAAGAACAAAAGGAATATTTGCAGGAGGTCTTAAATTTATCCGGTGCAAATTGGAGAGGATTCAACGCAAAGAATTTACCCATATCAATTTACTATTGTCAATTAGTATCGGATTTTCTAAAGAATTTTCCAGAGGAAATTGAAAACATAGAAAATATACCTGTGCCATGGTTTCTCTAAAGGCAACGTGAAACATGTTTAGGGAAAATGAAATAATAATCTTAATTGGTGCGGGGTGCAGTGCAGATGCAGGAATACCAACTTCTAGGCAGATGGTGCAAAAACTTGAAGAACTTCTAAGGAATAACGGGCCTTGGAGGAAATACGAGACTCTTTATTATTGTGTTAAAAGTTCAATTCTATATGCAGATGGCATTCAGGGAATTTCCAAAAACAATTATGATATTGAGCGATTAGTTAATACTCTCGGAGAAGTGGAGAAAAAGGAAAATAGTATTTTATACCCTTTTATTGGAAGCTGGAAACCAAGATTGCTAGAAATTGCTGGTTATAATTTCGACATTATAAAAGAATTTAAAAGAGAGATATTAGAAAAGTTACGAGAGTGGGTTTCCCTGAGTGATCACAGAAGTGCTAATTACTATGAGAAGTTTTTTCATTTTCAATCCGAGTATAATTTTTCCCTAAGAATCTTTTCTTTAAATTACGATACATGTCTTGAAAAAAACACACCGCAAGACAAAAAATTGGAAAGAGGTTTTGATCCACAAACAAGAGCTTGGGAATGGAGAAGGTTTGAACCGCGGGAAGAATACCAATATCCAATATACTTGTACAAGCTGCACGGCTCTATTGATTGGGAAAGAGACAAGAAGCAAGGTGATATTTTGAAAGAAGTTGACAATATTCCTGAGGTTCCAGATCTTATTTTTGGTACTGATTATAAAATGCAATATATTGATCCTTATCTTTTTTATGCATATGAATTAAGGAAATACTCCTTGGAGACTCGTGTCATCTTGGTAATTGGCTACAGCTTTGGAGATGAGCATATAAATGGCATATTAAGTCAAGCCCTTAAGAACAATGGAGAAAGAAAGTTAATATTAATTTCTCCACATAGTGATGGAAACATTGTGAGTAAGCTGCAATATAAAGATAAAAATCAAATTATTTCTATAAGTAAAGGAGCAAAAGATTTTTTAAATGAGGATCTAAAAATAGAAAATTTAAACAAACAAATAAAAGATACTTCATAAATTTATATTATTTTTGCAATATTGACCACTTTCAAAAATTGCTGTGGCTTCACAGATACTCATTTACCCTCCTGTAGCCTTCTAGCTCCTTTTCAAATACGGCACTTTCGGTGTTGAGGAGTAGCTGGGACTTTTTCCAGAGGTTTCTGAGCCTTCGGTAGGCGTAGGCTATAGAGCCCATGGCTTCTCTGTAAAGGGGGGTGGGTTCGGAGAGGGTGTAATACTCTCTATGGAGTTTCCAGCGGACAAATTCTAGTTCTTTGTCGGTGAGGTGTTTTGTCCTCACGTTGGCCCAGAAGCCGTTGTATCTGGTGAAGTCATCCGGGTTGGTTACAAGCCCTTGCCTCAGGAGTTCTTCCCTTATGCCCGTCTTGGGATAAGGGGTCAGTATCTGGTCAAAGAAAAAGTCTACCCCTTGCTCTCTGAAAAACTGGAAGTTTTCTTCTATATCCTCATAATTATCTTCTGGATTGCCCACTATCATTCCCCCAACAATCAATATCTTGTTCTCGTGAAGGAGGCGGATGGCCTTCTTGTTATACTCAACGATGTCTCCCTTGTTCAGTTGTTCCAGATTGCGCCTGGAGACGTTTTCTATACCCAGGAAGACACTCTTGAAGCCTGCCTGTGCCATGGCCTTTGAAAGTTCTGGGGTACTGGCGATGCCCCGTGAGCTAACCTGTGCCCAGTACCAGAGGTCATTATGCTTCTCTTTTACGATGGCCTGGCAGAGCTCCAAAAACCTCCTGGTATTAAGCGTAATGTTATCATCTATAATAAAAATCATCTTTGCCCCTACCCTCTTGCAGTTCTCAATGTCTGCAATAACCCTGGAAATTTCGTAAGTCCTGAAGGTTGTGGCATACATGTGGTGCATACTGCAAAAATTACAGGTGAAGGTACATCCCCTGGAGGTCTCAAGGGTGTCCAGGATAATGTGGTAGTAATTGTTACCGCGCCAGATTCTTTTAGATCTGTCTGGTAAGGGCAAGGTCTTTAAGTCTAGCAGCGGCCTGCGGGGGTTATGCCTCCAGCCCCCATCCTCTTTGTAGATTAGCCCCTGAATCCTGCTAAAATCCCCCTTTCCCTCAAGTGCCTCCACAAGCTCCTTGAAAGTGGCCTCGCCTTCCCCCTGGACTATGAAATCAAAGAGTTCGCCATCCTCGCCTTCGGTTATCTCCCGGCCCATAAGGGTGGCGTGGTAGCCCCCCAGGCATATCTTTACGTCTTTCTTCAAATGTTTTACCAGTTGGGCGATTTTGCGCGCCGTACGGTACTGAAAGGTCATAGAGGCTATGCCTACCAGGTTGGGTTTATAAGTATTCACCGCCTGTATAACGGATTCCCGCACATTACTTCTCCTGTTTACCAGATCGCCTATAAAGACGTTATGTCCCGAAGGCAAACTGGCAGCTATAGAGCAAAGCCCCAGATGAGGGGCTTTTAAGGTGCTCTGGGCGATAAAGGGCAGGTAATCGGGCATATTAAAGAGTAATATATTCATATCAGTAAGGTCCTATGTGGCGTAATAATCCAAAGGTTTATGCAAAATGTAAAAACCGCACCAGGTAAACCGGCACGCTACTGAGTTTGTTCTTCTGCATTAATAGTTCCCATTGTATCTACTTTGTTAGGGTTAGTGTTTTTGGGCAATGACAATGGAGATGGCTCGCGGTAATCGGAGTTTTGGCCATTTTATGGACTTAAAACCGGCTGCTTTCAGCCAGCCCTTTGTCTCCTCAAAAGAGTATGACCTGCCTTTTTCAGTGTAAAGGAGCATATTCAAGGCAAAAACTGAGGCAAAGGGTGGGTTTGTCTTATCTTCCTGGAGGAAGAAGTCCTGTATGATTATCTTCCCCTTCGGGTTCAGACTCTCATACACCCTCTTCATGAGTGCCAAGTTCTCCTCTGCGCCTTCCGAATGTATAATGTGGGAGAGGAATGCGACGTCAAATGCCTTTGGTAATGACTCGTTGTAATTCCCTGCATGTAAAGTAATTCTGTCCTCCATGCCATGGCTGTCCACGTACTCTTTGGTTATTTCAAGGGTCTTAGGAAGGTCAAGGAGAGTGGCCCTCAGGTTAGGGTTTGCCTTACAGAAATATATGGAAAAGGCGCCAGAGCCTGCTCCGATATCCAGGAGTGTTTTAGCCCTTTTCAAAGGAACAACCTTTGCCAGTAGTTCAGCATGCCCCATGGCGGTGTTGTGCATGGCGCCAATGAAGGAGCGGAGCACGTCTATATCCTCCAGGTACATCTCATGTTGTTTTACCGGCTTACCACTATGGAGGGATTCTTCTAACTGGTTCCACCCCTCCCAGATATTACAGTGAAAGTTTAATATATTGCCTATGTATAGTTTTTTACCTTTGAGGAGGATTTCTTTACCAAAAGGGGTGTTGTAGAATAGTTTATCGCGCTTCCCAAGGATTTTCATTCCCACCAGTGCATTAAGCATTAGCTCCATAGCCCTGGCCTCACAATAAGTTTTTTCTGCCAGTTCGCTTGCAGAGAGGGTAAATTCTCCTAACAGGTTAAACAGGTCTAGTTTTATAGCCGTTAGGAGCGTCTTAGAATAAAAATAGGAATATCCGAGTTCTACTACACTATTTCTAAATTCCTGGAGATTTTTGCCCATTGATTTAACCCTCGTTAATACAAGTAGTTAAGGATTGTACTTACCGCATCTTGGAGAGGTCAAAGTTCACCTCACGTTCTCCCGACTTTGGATTGATAAACAATACGGTTACAGCACCATTGGGATTAATATTTTTCAGCGGGAATTCATAAGAGCAAAGGGCCATGAAGAGAGGAGTGGCCATGGGCGCCCAGACATAGGGTTTGGTTACAGGGGTCTCTTTATGTATGGGTTGGATTATGCGTTCCTCATACAACAAGACGGCATGAAAATTATCCGCAAAATCGGCAGTACTACCATAAAAGACGGCCTGAAATACTAGTTTACCTTCCATCTTCAGCAGTATGGCTTCTACTTCTTCTGGACGGAGGTCGCGCGACTCTCTTGCGGCCTCTCTTGCCGATAGTGCCAAAGAATTATACTTTGTATAGAGGCTGACTTTCTCCCCAGTGCCCTGGAAAACCACTGTCCATTCCCTAAGAAACCTCTCGTTATCGTAGTCCTTATGGGTTTTACCGTATTCAATAGCCTGCTTCATTTGTTCCTCGGCCAGTTCTGCCCAGACAGCCAAACAAGAATGGATAACAAATGTGCACCAGCAAAGATAAATAGCTAGAAAAGGGATACCAAAAATGATTATTCTGAGTTTAATTGTTTTAGCATATGGATTGTACGTATTTTTCATAAAAATGAGCCAATTTTGACTAAAATTATTGCTCAATCAAAGCCCGAAATATTGTAGGCCATATTTCTAATAATGTCTAGCACTATATAATATGGTAATGGAATAATTAAATAGAATCTGATATAAAACTCCCTTATGTCTACCATAAAAACTGTTACTTCTAGCCTTTCTGAAAAAGAAGTAAAGCGCCTGAGGAAGGAATTCCCGATTACAAAGAAATACACTTTTTTTGACCATGCCTGTATAGGTCCACTGAGCAGACGTGCCTCAGAATATATGAGGGCCTTTATACAGGACATGCATACTAATGCAGGCGTATATGAGGAGCAATGGGTAGAAAATGTAGAGGAAACCCGAAGATTGGTGGCAGGTCTAATAGGTTGCCAGGTTGGGGAAGTAGCTTTTTCTAAGAATACAAGCGAGGGAATTTCCTTCGTGGCTAATGGGTTAAAGTGGAACTCTGGAGATAATGTAGTGATAACCCAGATAGAATTCCCGGCCAATGTCTATCCATGGCTGAACCTGAAAGAAAAAGGGGTAGAGGTGCGTTTTGTACAGGAGGAAGGGGGGCGGATACCGTTTGAGGCTATAGCTGCCATGGTGGATGATAAGACCCGGGTAATATCGCTAAGCTTTGTAGAGTTTAGCACAGGCTTTCGTAACAACCTAAAAAAGGTAGGGGAATTTTGTAAGGATAAGGGCATAACGCTTGTTGTGGATGCCATACAAGGACTGGGGGCCTTGAGGCTAGACGTGAAAGAGATGGGGATAGACTTCCTGGCGGCCGATGGGCAAAAATGGCTCATGGCGCCGGAGGGGGCAGGTATATTTTATGCCAGGCGCAGTGCACTTGATAGGCTTGCCGTAAGGGAGGTAGGCTGGGCAAGTGTCATAAATAAAGAAGATTACCTAGATTATGATTTCACATTACGTCCAGATGCCTCCCGCATGGAGTGTGGGTCTCTTAGTACCATTTGCTTTTATGGCCTGAAGGGGGCCCTGGAGCTCCTACTTGAGGTCGGCATTAACCAGATTGAGTCAAGGATTCTAACGCTCACTGACTACCTTTGCGAGGGACTTACGAAAAAAGGCTACAATATTTACAGTTCCAGGAAGGATGGAGAGGCCTCTGGGATCGTCTCTTTTTACTCCGAACGTCATAGCCAGGCTCAAATCTGGAGAAATTTACGCCGAAAGGGGATAGTCCTGAGCCTCAGAGATGATAGACTCAGGGCCGCACCGCACTTCTATAATACCTACGAGGAGATTGATAGGCTACTAAAGTATCTGCCCTGAGAAAATCTTTGTTCTGCAATAGAAATGCGCTTTCTCATTAATAATAGCTTATTGAAGGTAGGTTTTTTACTTCAGTCCGTATTTATCTAGTTTACGGTAGAGGGTGCGTTCGCCTATGCCTAGGATTTTGGCGGATGCCTCTCTGTTGCCCCCAACGGCTGCGAGGGTGTTCTTTATGAGTTCTCTTTCCATCTCTTCAATGGATACCCCTACCAGGTTAGTGGGGGTCTTTTCTTTTTCTATACGTCCGAAAGAGATGTGCTCTGGAATGTCTTCTACCCTGAGGACTCCATCCAAGCTCATGACTACCATACTCTCTATGCAATTTCTTAATTCTCTGACGTTGCCGGGCCAGTGATAGTTGAGTAGTTTCTTCCTGGCCTCGTGGGTAATAGAGCAGGCTTTCCCGTAAATGGAGGAAAACTCTTTGAGGAAGTAGTCTATAAGTAGGGGTATATCCTCCTGTCTTTCCCTTAGTGGAGGTACTTTGATGGAGACCACGTTGAGCCTGAAATAAAGGTCTTCCCTGAATTTCTCTGCCCTTACCAGTTCCCCCAGGTTCTTATTGGAGGCAGCAACTATCCTGACGTCTGCTGTTACGGGTTCATTGCTCCCTATCTTGGTTACCCTCCCATCTTCTATAACTCTCAGGAGTTTTGCCTGGATGGCAAGGGGCATGTCTCCTACTTCATCAAGGAACAATGTGCCCCTGTGGGCATGTTCAAACTTTCCTTTTCTTTGACATATGGCCCCCGTAAAAGACCCTTTTTCATGACCGAATAGTTCGCTTTCTAGCAAGCTTTCTGGTATAGCTGCGCTGTTTAATACTGCAAAAGGGCGGCTTCTTCTTGGGCTATAATAATGGAGTGCCCTGGCGATAAGCTCCTTTCCAGTACCGCTTTCTCCACTTATGAGGATAGTAGCGTTAGTAGAGGCTACCTGTCTAACGAGGTTAACGATACGTTCCGTCTTGTGACTTCTGCCCACAATTTCTGGGAGGAGGAGCCCCTTTGCCCATGGTCTAATGCCCTGTGGGAAACTCTCCTCCCGGGTCTGTTTCTTTAGCGTCTCTTCTACTGTAACCCTTAGCTGGTTAACGTTTATGGGTTTCTGCAGGAATGTAGTAGCCCCTTTTTGCATAGCTGCTACAGCAGATTCTACTGTGCCGTAGCCTGTAAGGAATATTACCTGAGCCTTGGGGAGGTACTCCCTTGCCTCCTTAAGTATTTCCATTCCATCCACATCTTTCATGACTAGGTCTGTGATGATTATATCAAGGTCTCCACGGTTTATATATTTGAGACCTTCTTTTCCTTCTGTGGCTACTATGCATTGGTAACCAACCTTTTCCAGGGCCTCAGCTGTAACCTTCGCATGAAGGTCTTCATCATCTATTACTAATATTTTTATCGCTGACTTCATGTTTACCCCATCTACCCGGGTAATTGGATAGTAAAGCTGCTACCTTTTCCTTCCTGACTTTTTACGGAAACAGCCCCCCCATGTCCTTCCACGATGCGTTTTACTGTGGGAAGCCCAAGCCCTGTCCCTTGCTTTTTTGTGGAGTAGTAGGCCTGAAATATCTTGTCCAAATGAGTTGGTGGGATTCCTATGCCTGTATCGGTCACCTCAATATTTATATTTTTTCCTTTCTGCAAGGTGCTTACCAGTAGTTTACCCCCCTCCGGCATGGCTTGTTGTGCATTAATTATAAGGTTAAGGATGGCCTGTTTTATTAAATTTTTATCCAGTTTGACTATTGGCAGGTTAGGGGCATAATTCCTGACTATTTCTATATTGTTTCGTCTTGCCTCGGGAGCGATAAAGTCTATTACTTCATCCACCACAAGATTTATATCCTCTTCCATTAATTCCAGGCTACCACCTTTGGCGAAACGGAGGAAGTCGCTTAGGACCTCTTCCAGTCGATGAACTTCTTTTTGCAAGACGGAGAGCCTATCCAGGGCTGCCTGTGCCTTTCCGTTTTGATGGCTCTGGAGTTCTTCCTGTAGGAGTTGGAGGTTAAGGCTAATGGTGCTCAGCGGGGTTCTTAACTCATGGACTAGTCCAGCAGCCAGGGTGCCCAGTGGAGGGGATGGGGTGTTTTTGTCCTTATCGGAAAGAGACTGGTCCTTCTCTTTATGAAAAAAAGAGTAGGCAAGGGAAACTACTAAAGCTGTAACACCTAAAAGGCCTATTGTAGGCATATTTTATGGGAAAAAATGAGCCAGGAAGCATACTCCTCCTTCCCGGCTCAGTGTTAAATCTACAACCGTTTAGGAACCTGCACGAACTACATTCTGGGCCTGCAGTCCTTTTGCTC
The DNA here is from genome assembly GCA_051388875.1 of Candidatus Brocadiia bacterium JP1. GTDB lineage: Bacteria > Planctomycetota > Brocadiia > Brocadiales > Bathyanammoxibiaceae > JBMFFR01. The sequence goes on from JBMFFR010000001.1 coordinate 50,880, forward strand.
CCTCCACCAGGTCAAACTCCACCTTCTCCCCGTCCTCTAACGTTCTAAAACCATCTCCCATAATACTAGTAAAGTGTACGAAGACGTCCCTTCCTCCATCGTGTTCAATGAAGCCATAACCTTTTTTTGCATCAAACCACTTTACCTTACCGTTAACCTTTGGCATTATAAAATCTCCTCACTCTGAAAAAACATTAAAGATTACAGATTTGTCAACTCTTACTGATGAACCGCGTCACAAAGACCCAAAAGATTTCTTTTCTTTCTCACCTCCTAAAAATAAAGTGCCTTTGAGGATAGTTAAATTATGTTACCGCTTCGCTCACAGGAGGGTTGGTGGCGCGTTCTTTAAGAGCGGCCTTCCTGCTTAGTCTAACTCTCTTCTGGTCATCTATCCCTATTACTTTCACCCAAGTCTCGTCACCAACCTTTAAGACGTCTTCAATCTTTTTTACATAGCTATCAGAAAGCTCTGAGATATGCAATAGTCCATCCTGACCTGGTAATACCTCCACAAAGGCCCCGTATTCCTTAATAGCCACCACCTTACCCAGGTATATTTTCCCTATTTTTATCTCTTCCGTCATGCCCTCTATGATAGCCCTGGCCTTCTCGGCTGCCTCGGCAGAGGTGGAGGATATGACTACTGTGCCATCACTTTCAATTTCCACCCTGGCCCCGGTGTCCTCTTGAATCTTCTTAACTGTCCTACCCCCTGGGCCGATAACAGCCCCTATCTTATCCGGGTTTATCTTGATATTGAGCATCCTAGGGGCGTGTATGGATATTTCCCTCCTGGGCTTATCAAGCACCATGAGCATTTCCTTAAGGATGTGTAATCTGCCTTCCTTGGCTTGATTAAGGGCTATCCTGAGGATGTCTTCGTTAAGCCATGGTATCTTCAGGTCCATTTGCAAGGCCGTGATACCATATGCCGTACCAGCTACTTTGAAATCCATGTCTCCGTAGTGGTCTTCCGTTCCCAGTATGTCTGATAGGACTACTACTGCATCACCTTCCTTTACCAGGCCCATAGCTATGCCTGCCACGGGTTCCTTTATAGTCACCCCTGCGTCCATCAGGCAAAGGGTACCCCCGCAAACTGTGCCCATAGAAGAGGACCCATTAGACTCTAATATGTCAGATACTATTCGTATGGTGTAGGGGAATTCCTTATGGGGAGGAAGAACGGCCTCAAGTGCCCTCTCCGCTAAGTTTCCATGACCTATTTCCCTCCTGGAGGGGCCGTAAACAGGCCTGACTTCCCCTACACAGAAGGGTGGGAAGTTATAATGAAGCATAAATTTTTTGGAATACTCTTCTTCCAGCGTATCTACCCATTGCTCATCCAGGGCCGTGCCCAGGGTGGCCACTACAAGGGCCTGCGTCTCCCCACGCGTAAATAGGGCAGAGCCGTGTGTTCTAGGGAGAATCCCGACCTCGCAAGAGATTGGCCTTATATCCTCTGGGCCTCTACCGTCTACCCGCTTACGTTCTTTTATTATTAGTTTCCTGACGGCTTCCTCCTCTAACTGGGTAAAGATGGCTTTGACCTGGCCATCTAAAGCTTTAATTTCTTCACCCCTCGCATATTTCTCTATTAAAGAATCTAACACGGTCTTAAGGGCCTCGTTTCTGGCATGTTTACCGGGCGTTAGGCTCTTGGCCTTTATCTCCTCATAAGCCTCTGCCTTTATTGCATCGTATATTTCTTGTGGAAATGGGGCGAATTTGACAGATTCTTTTTTCTTAGCACAAATACTCATTAATTCTTGCTGGACCTGGACAACCTCTTTAATAGCCTTCTGGCCAAAGACAATAGCGTTGACGATCTCATCTTCACTGAGCTCCTTGGCAGCAGACTCTACCATAATAATGCCGTCTTCTGTCCCAGCAAGCACTAAGTCCAAGTCGCTATTCACTAATTCGCTGTGGGTTGGATTTAGCACAAAATTACCATTTGCTCTGCCTATCCGGACAGAACCAACAGGCTTGGTAAACGGGATGCCAGAGATGCATAAAGCGGCAGAGGCCCCAATCATTGCCAGCACATCGGGGTCATTTTCTTTATCGGCAGAGAGTACTGTGGTCATTATCTGGAGTTCTCTTTTAAAGCCTTGGGGGAATAGAGGTCTAAGTGGTCTATCTATTAGCCTCATCGTCAGGATTTCTTTTGAGGTGGGTTTGCCTTCACGTTTAAAAAAGCCCCCTGGGAACTTCCCTGCTGCGTATGTCTTTTCTCGGTAGTCTACCGTCAGTGGAAAGAAGTCTGTCTCTCTCTCATCCCCCGCTACAACCGTTGCTAATACTACGGTGTCTCCATATCTGACTGTTACTGCCCCATCGGCCTGTTTGGCCATTTTGTTGCTTTCTATAATTAAAAGTCTGTCGCCAATTATCTTCTCAACCTTAAATATTACCATCTATCCTCTTCTTTAACTCCTTGAATCAAAAAATTTAACTTCCAAATCCCTTCGCCTGTCTCTACCGTCTTAACCCAAGTTTATCTATAACATTCTTATGTCTCTCCGGGTTTTTTCCGATAAGATACTTTAACAGAGATGAGCGCTTACCCACCATCATAAGAAGTCCTCTTCGTGAAGTGTGGTCCTTTTTATGCACTTTTAGGTGCTCGCTGAGCTTATTAATCCTTTCGGTTAAAATCCCTATCTGAACCTCAGGAGAACCTGTATCTGTTTCGTGAATCCTAAGCCCATGTATAATATTCGTCTTACGGTCTTTTTCTAGAGCCATTTTTTTCTCCAAAGTTTAATATTTTAAGCTTTGTTTTAAATTTTGCAATATCAAAACTCAGATTATTCCACGGGGAGTTTTCTTACCACATCTCTAATGTAATTCTCAATCCATAGTTCATCTGAGGCCATAAAGGCTGCTATCAGGTAACTCCCCTTACTGGTAACCCCGCTAAAGCCTTCATCACCCTTGAAACAAGCTATACCGTTTAATGCCTTAAAAGGCTCATCCCACGACTGTCTAAGCTCAACATACCTTCTTTTGGCCTGATTGGCCTTCTCAAGGCTAGGGTATTTTACCAAAAGCAACTTCTTTGTAGGAGTGCCCTTCTCTATAATATATTCTCCGCAGACTGCATCTGTACCTTCATAAAGCCCAAAAATATTTTCATCTATAGGCATTTTAGTTATGTAAATATTGTCTAAAACTATCTTCTTGTGGAAGAACTTTACGCTACTATAAATCAAGCCCTCCGTCGGAAGATACCTCAATAGTCTCGGGGGAGCATACCTATCTCCAGGCAGTTTATCAAGTAAAAATTTGGCTATACTTATAACGGAATCAGTTCCAATATCTAAAGCGTTTGGTAAGAAACTCAGGTAGTAATTACCCCTCCATACCCAGAGATTATTGTCCTGGAGAAACCCTTCGTCTCCTATGAGATATTTCGTCCCGGCCTTGTTCAGGCAATAGGCACCAAAGGCATCCTCCGGATTATCAAACTCCCACGCCTCTACCCAGATTTCCCTGCCCATGCCATCCTCATAGGTAGCAGCGGCCACCTGGCGGAAGGAATAAGACAGATAAGGCTCGGCCCCACCGTCTATGTATTCGTACAACTCATTTTCTCCAGAGAACACTTCCACTTCACCCTTCGGGGTCCAGTCGCCTACCTTTGTAGGAAAGAGCCTGACTATCCCGTTAGGCTCGTATTCTTCAAATTGTACAGGGACAACTGCCACCTGGGGCTGCATCCCTTCAACAAAAATTGCAGGCTTACCTCTTACCGGACAGACATATTCGCAGAATCCGCACCCTGTACATACCTCCTCCCTTACGAAGGGGCGGCGCAGCTCTCTGCCTTGCTCATCTCTGTATTTGTTGAAGTGTATGGCCTTTGTGGGTACAGGACAGACTTCTTCGCAGACCGCACAGTTATGGTCCTTCCAGTTTTCCTGGAGTTCGGGCAACCTGGCGTAGGCCACCCAGGGTATGCAGCGGGTGTGGTCTATATAGGCCTTGCCGATGGCCAGGGCCTGTTTTTGGGGCAATTCTTGTGGTGTAATCGCCCCGGAGGGACATACTTTACTGCACAGGGTACAGGTGTAGTCACAATGCCCAATCCGTGGGATGAGCCTTGGTGTCCAGGCCCCCTCCAGCCCAGCCTCTAACACCGTGGGGTGCAGACCATTGGTCTTGCACACCCTCATACACTCCCCACAACGGATGCATTTGGCAAGGAATTCTTGCTCAGACAAAGAACCAGGAGGACGAATTAATTTATGCCCTCCCTTGCCAGACCTCCAGGGGAAGTTGTAGCTTAACATTGGGGTGCTGGCCACGCTGAGAAGGCAAGCAGTGACTAGCCCCCTTCTGGAGAGGTCTATCTCCACAAGCTGTGGTGCGCCTTTACCCTTGAAACGTATTGCATTGCTCGGGCATACCTCCTGACAGTCCATGCACAGGATACACTCGCCAGCCTGGGTAGCCATCCCTTCTTGGGTAATAGCCCCCATCCGGCACTCCCTCTGGCATATACCACAAACGGTACAGCCCTCTATCACCCTCCTCTGGAAATAGGAGCCTATAGAAGCTAGGGACAGTATAGCCCCTAGCGGGCATAGGTTACGGCACCAGTACCTTCTGTACGCAAGGCCCATAGAAGCGATAAAAAGGAAGAATATTAAAAACAAAGAATGATTCCTATAAAAGGGCTCTTTAGGGGCATAGAGGATTTTATGGGAAATCGCTTGGGCCTCCCCAGCCAGACTACCTGCCACTGGTAGGGCTTGCATAGAATCAAAAAACCCGCTCAAAAGAGCCACCAGGTAGGGGTGGGCGAGAAGGGCATAGGTATTGGTAGCAAGACTAAGGGGGTCAAGCCACCCCACCATCTGTCGGCTTATAAAAAGACTCAATAACAGGAAGGCAAGTATATAAAATTTCAGTTGTTTACCATCATATAACCTTAAGGCTGGCCCAATTTTATCTCTCCAAGCCTTCAGAAGTTTGTCCGTTAAGTCTATCGTTATACCAAAGGGGCAAATCCACCCGCAGAAAAATCTCCCCATAAATACTGTGGCAATCAGTAGCAGCATGGCAGGCCAGTACGCCCTTATCCACTCGTTAGAGGCCAAGCTTGCCCCAAGGCCTGCCAGGGGGCTAAGCCTGAGAAAGAAATTGGCGGGCTTTCCCATGGTAGTGAGTGGGTCAAGATATACCAGGAGAACTAGAAATACTGCCAAGCTTAAGGCCTGGGTTAGCTTCCGTAAATTGTAGGCTCTAAAATAATTTTTTCTGTTTTGCATAGGATGTGAAAGGGAAATTATATACTGTGTTATTTATAATCGCACCAAGCTTTTTATTTCCCAGTGGGGATGGTTCTCAACTTTTTAGTCTTTCCAGGCATGAACCAATACGCCCAAATTCAGGTGTATTCTTTTCCAAAAAATAACCAATACTCACAATCATTTTGCAAACCTCCCAAGACCTTAAAACCTATGGAAAGAAATAGGGTGTGATAGAGTTGCACCCAAAATAAATCATTAGGGTTTCTGGGGAGGACTGGTGAGCAAATGTAGCTATAGATATTTTTGCAAAATTTATAAAAAACTTCCTCAGGTTCTCCCTTTGTATCTTGTTCACACCGAGAATTCTTCAATGCCATATAACATGTAATCCACCTCTCCCAGCCCTGCTTCATGTGCCTCACGGATGAAGCCGATGTCTTGTGGCTGTAAGCCGAAGAGGGTGGCGCCGTACGAATCTACGGCTACGGGGTCCGTGCCCACTACTAACCGCCTTGCCCCGTCAAGGGAGTTATCCACGTCTTCTAACCTACCCCCTGTTGGCCCATGATTTTTTAATGTACGGTAGGCATCAAGGATAGTTAGGTCCACCTTTACTACTCTATTAAGGTCAGCAATTCTGGGGTGTATATCCTTGTGTAATGCCCCTCTATCCCAACCTATCATTCCCATAATATTCTTAAGTGCCATCGTAAGCCTGGAGGTGCTATGGTGTTTGGCTACCGGTACATTAATGAGGACGTCTACTTCCTCCTGGAGAATAAAATCATCAAAGAAAGCCCAGGAAGAAAGGGCCTTACCCGCAGGGATTTGAATCTCTCTTAGGCGAGAGGGGTCAACGTAGGAGATCTCTGCCCCAACCCTCTTTGCAGCTATGGCAATGCCACTTAGCTCGTAGGAGGTTACTGGATTACTGGAACATGTATTATCTAAAACCTTCACCCTTTTTGCCCCAGCCTCTTTGCACAATTCTATAAGACCGGCTATGAGGAAGGGGTTAGTGTTGGCTGCAAATTCAGGTGTACGATTCCAGGACATGTTCGGTTTTATTACAACCCTATCTCCTTTTGCCACAAGCCTTTCTATACCTCCAAGGGCCTCAAGGGACCTCTTAAGCATCTCTTTTATAGTCTCTTCCTCTTCCCTTCCTTCTTTTTGAGTCCCGTGAGCTACTACCAGGCCCTTTTTAAGACTGTTTTGCTTGAGTGTTTTAAGTGGTTTAGAGGGGGGATGTTTGGAGAGATAATTCAGGCCATATAAACCGGCCCCTACCGCTATAGTTGTCTTAATAAACGACCTTCTTGAAATACAACCATTATCCATCTAAATCCATTACAATAACAAAAACTAAACAGACTTATCAGTCAAATAATGCATTAACGAAGCCTTCAGGGTCAAAATGTTGTACATCCTCTACCTTTTCTCCCAGTCCCACAAATTTTACGGGTATCTTTATCTCGTCCTGCATACCTAGCACAACGCCCCCCTTAGCAGTCCCATCTAATTTGGTAAGGAATATGCCGGTGACATCAATGACCTCTCTGAATAGTTTTGCCTGGGAAATGGCATTCTGTCCCGTGGTAGCATCCAGCACTAATAGCACCTCGTGAGGGGCACCGTTTATCCTCTTAGACATGACGTTTCTTATCTTTCCTAGCTCGTTCATAAGGTTCTGTTTGGTGTGGAGCCTCCCTGCGGTATCTACGATTACAACATCTACTCCCCTTGCTATTGCCGCCTCAAGGGCATCGTAAGCCACTGCCGCCGGGTCAGCCCCCGCCTGATGCTTTATTAACTGGGCACCTATACGATTTGCCCATATCTCCAGTTGTTCAACGGCAGCAGCACGGAAGGTATCCCCTGCCGCTAAAAGCACTTGCTTGCCTTCCTTAACAAACATATAGCCTAGTTTTGCTATAGAAGTAGTCTTACCGCTGCCATTAACCCCCGCTATCATTATCACCGTGGGCGGGGCTGGGGCCAAGTTGAGTCCCAGATTATAATCTTTGAATCTCTCTCTCAACTGGGTCTTTAAATAATCCTTTAGTCCAGCAGCATCTGCAAACTTCCCTTCCTGGTAGGCCTGTCTTAGTTCTTCTACAAGACGTCCAACGGGCTTTACCCCCATATCTGCCTCTAAAAGTGCGGACTCTATTTCCTCCATGAGGTGCTCGTCTATACCCTTACCACTGGCGAAGAGGCCCTCTAAGTGGCTGTTCAGACGCGCACGGGTCTTCTCCAGCCCTTTCTTTAAGCCTTCCAGTGAAACCCACTTATCCAGGGATAGCCACGAAGAGCCCTGCGTCGTGGATTGTTCTGTTGTTTGGGCTTCCTTCTTTTCTTCCTGCCCTACTAATCCTTTAATTAGTTCAAAAACCATAGCTTTTCCTTAACGGCTAATAACGACACCCCTTTTCTGTCTTCTTTTTTCCCTGAGGGCTGCTACCAGGTTCAGGGGTACTCTGACCTTACCCAATGGTATACTAGGTTTCCGCTGCCCATGAAAATCTGAGCCCCCCGCAACTGCAAGATTATATTTTCGGGCTAGTTGTAGATATTTTTCTACCTGGTCAGGGGTATGAGTGGGGTAATATACTTCTATTCCCTGAATACCCCAGTCCACCAGGTAGGGTATCAGGTCGTCTCTCATGGTAAGACCGGGATGGGTGTAGACGGGTACGCCACCGGCCCCGAGAATAAGTTCAATGGCTTGTGGTACGCTAATCGTCTTTTTGGGGACATAAGCGGGGCCACTATCCGAAAGATATTTGTTAAATGCCTCCTGTATGTCAAAACAATAACCCTTTTTATATAGCGTTTCTGCCATGTGCATCCTGCCAGGGGGGCTGTTGCCAGCCAGGTCTAAAACCTCCTGGGCCTCTAAATGTACACCGAGGACTTCCAGCTTCTCCAGTACGGCCGAGACCCTCTCCACCCTGTCCCTCTTCATCTCTTCCAACTTGTTCAATAGATTACTTTCTTCAATGTCTATGAAGAGACCTAGAATGTGTATCTCGTTTGGATGTAAATAACCCGAAAGTTCTATCCCAGGTATAACGTATATGCCGCTAATTTCACCAAATTTTTGGGCAATCCTTATACCGTCTATGCTATCATGGTCGGTTATGGCAATTGCCTTAAGCCCAACGTTAGCGGCCTCTCTCACTATCTCTTCTGGGGTAAAGGTGCCATCAGAGCAGATTGTGTGTACGTGTAGGTCAGCCTCTCCGCTACCTTCCAAAAGTTGTTCTCTATCCTCGCCTTTCATCTCTTTTTTACAAAAACTTGAATAAATCTTATCCAAAACACCATTAACGAAGGTGCCGGAGTTAGCAGTACTGTATTTTTTGGCCAGTTCTATCGCTTCATTTATAGAAACCTTGGGTGGAATATCCTCCTTGTATAAAAGTTCATATATGGACAATCTCAATATGCAGCGGTCAACGGTAGCCATCCTGGGGAGTTCCCAATGCTCGGCGACCGCTGTAATCTTTTTATCAATTTGGGCCTTTGCTCCGTAAGAGCCTTCAATCAGTTGTGTGGCATACTGGGATACCTCTGTGTCTTCTGCACTTTCTATGCAAAAGTTCAGGGCATCTTCAAGGGCCTCTTCTCCGCGAATCTCTAACTGGTAAAGGGCCTGAAGGGCTAACTCCCTCGCCCTGGTACGTTTTCTCATCTGGCTTTAACTGATTTTTGGCCTTTAACCCTCTCAAGGAGGTTGGCCATCTCTATCGCACTCATTGCTGCCTCGGCACCGCGATTTCCGCTCCTTGTGCCAGCGCGGTCTATCGCATGCTCCAATGTCTCTGCCGTGATTACACCAAAGATCGTGGGTACCTCTGTCTCAAGGGTTACCTGGGCGATACCCTTTGTAACCTCGCCGGCTACATACTCAAAGTGGGGCGTCTGTCCCCTCAGTACGGCCCCGAGACATATTACGCTATTATAACGCCCTGTCTTTGCCATAACCTTAGCTACTAAAGGTATCTCAAAGGAACCTGGCACCCAATACACATCTATATCCTCTGGCTTAACTCCATGCCTGATAAGACAGTCCTGTGCACCCTCCAGCAGTTTCCTGGAAATAAACTCGTTAAATCTACTTACCACTATACCAAATGCCTTACCAGTGGCAATTAAACCGCCCTGATATGTCTCACCCATGTGTTGTTCCATTTTTTGTTTTAAGGTGAATAGATTAAATTTTGGTTTAAAATCACATGCTGGGCTAAAATACCAGAAAGGTAATCCCGTTTCAAGATATTTCAGTCCCTTGTAAATTTTCTATATTGCAATATTATAGCACAAAAAGTGCCATGACTACTGAACAATTGAAAGAAGAAGGCGAAGAAAAGAGGCTCTCTCTCGGAGAACACCTGGAGGAACTGCGCCTCAGGGTAATTATCTGCATCATCGCCCTTGTTATATGTTTCATAATCTCCTGGTTCTTTAAATCCCAAATCCTCTGGATAGCCAAAAGGCCCCACAGCCTTACTATGGAATCCCTCGGTCTATCGGCTACCCTTAAGGTGCTAAGCTATCAGGAAGGGTTCTTTGCCTATCTAAAGTTGTGTCTTATAAGCGCCTTATTCCTTTCTTACCCAATGGCCCTGTATCAGGCATGGAAGTTTGTAAGCGTTGGACTCTACGGGCACGAGCGACGTTACATTAAAATGTTCCTGCCCTTTTCCATGGGGGCCTTTGTGTTGGGTGGACTCTTCGGGTACTTTATCCTTATCCCTCTAGCACTCCAATTCTTGATCCGCATCCTGGGGCCTGACATAGAACCCATCATCACCATTAGTCAGTACATATCTCTTGTTTTTCTCCTAACGCTGGCCTTGGGATTAGTCTTTCAGTTGCCCCTGCTTATGTTATTACTTAACAGGATTGGGTTTATTAAAGCAGATGACTACGTCAGGTGGAGAAAGTTTGCCATTCTGGGTGCATTTATACTTGCTGCCCTTATTACGCCTACTGCCGACCCCTTTACCCAGACCGGTACTGCCCTGCCCATAATGGCCCTTTACGAGGTGGGAATCCTGCTGGCAAGGCCTACCCGTAAGGGGTTTCTTTACGCAGGGGGCCTTGCAGGAGCAATTTTATTACTGATTTTGGGTGCCTACGCCTACCTCACCCTCCCGCCCGTCGGTGAGGTGCAGAAGACTATGGGTGTGGTGGAAGCCTTACCAAAGGTTAAGCACGATACGACCCCCGTAAAGCTTTACAAGGGCACCACTTTGCTCACAGCAAAGAGCTCCAGCGCTAAACTAGCCTTAAGGGGTGGCGGATATATTTACAAAGGCGAGGGCGCTACGCTATATATCAATGAATCCTCTAAGGTTGTATTTCTGGGGCAACAAAGTGTAGAAGTAGTGGAAGGAGAGCTCTTTGTTGCACTTCAGGAAGGTAAAGGCCCCTTTGCTATAAATACCACCTCCTGCACAATAAGCTTTGAGGGTGGAGAGATAAATATAAAGGTGCTTGCGAACACCACTACAATTACATGTGTAAAGGGCAGGGCGGTTGTAACAATTGGGGAAGAGAAGAAAGAGGTCCTGGGAGGTCGTCAACTCAAGGTAAGCCCCGGGGGAGAGCCAGTAGAGGTGGAAAAAGTGATAGAGTGGGTGAAAAGAGTGGAAAAGGGTGTAAATTAGTTGAGGACATCTAATCTAATTTGTCAATCATACATAGAGATAAGGGAACGCCTTGCGGCACTAGAGGCAAGACTCCCTGCACTTCAGAAGTCTTAACCCTCTAACAGCACATTTACCATTTAGTCAGGTCGTGTCTATTCCCTCTGCAACCTCTTTTCCAAAAATATATCCTTTCGCTGTATGAATAAAGTTATTTCAGTGGTCCTTCCCCGTGCTTCAGATACTTTAACGAACTCATCCAGCGTGTTCACTTTTTGTCCGTTTATTGCCAAAATGAGGTCCCCTACTAGCAACCCTGCCCTTTCGGAAGGGCAACCAGGGTAAATTTGTATCACCCTTGCCCCCTGCTCACCCTGAGAAACCACAAGTCCAGTAAAAAGGCTTAGAGGAGGTGGGCTTTGGGGCTTTTCCTCTGCCGTTCTGTTTATATCTTTGTCTTTCTTATAAGCCTCGTTTACGATGTCGGGCGTCTTGTCCTTTAATACTTCTTCCAGTTTGGGAATTGGTCTTCCAGATAATTCAGTCGCACTAAGAAGCGAGGTCACATATTCAATCGGCACTGCAAAATTGATACTTTGCCCTTTCTCAATAAACATAGTAGCAATACCTATACACAGACCCGAAATATTTATTACTGGACTCCCGCTAGACCCAGGAGAAATAGGCGCACTTATTTGCAGGATTTTAGTTTTCTTATCTTCCGAAACTCTAATAGCGGATATAATTCCCTCTGTAACAGTATTTTGAAGTCCTAGCGGACTGCCAATAACAACTATCTTCTCCCCAATAGATACTTTATCTGAACTACCTAAAGGTATTATTGGAAGATTGTTAGTTTTTATCTTTAAAATGGCAATATCATTGATACTGTCCCTCTTTAAGACATTAGCCCAATAGTAGGTCCCATCAGGAAAGGTTACAAAAGGAGTCAAGCCTGGTTGGAGGACATGATTATTGGTAACGATTATCCCATTTGGGTCAATCACAAATCCGGTTCCTTGCCCACCCTTTTGGAAATAAGAATCGTAAATAGAAATTGAAACTACTGAGTTCCAATACATTGAGGCTATATCTTGAGTAGATAACACTCCAGTTTTAGTTTCTTGGCGAGATGGCAGATTTTATGCATATTCAGGTGGCTTTGGTGTGGTAGGAATTTGTGAACGAGCAATAGTCTTTCCAATATTTTCTTGACGTGCTACGGACTCTACCCAAAACCATAAAATCAGTAGCCCTATTGGCAGCGCAAATCTGATTCTTCCAACTTTTTTTACTTGTAAAACCTGTGTTTTTATGATGGCATCTGCAATACTTCGTTTTGCATTTAAAAGGGAAGGTATAGTTGCTAAAGTATAAAAAGGTATCAAAAACATAAATATCGTAAAAGGGCCCTCTTTTTCGTTAGTGGTGCTTCTGGAAGTGTAAAAACTTTAATACCTATGAATCTTTCCCCAATGGTCTGTCGGCCGTGTGATTGCAGATACATGAAGTAGATAAAGTACAGTGGGAAAATTAGAAGATATCCTAGGAATACTAATAAGCTAGGATAAATTACAATATATACATACCACAAAAGAGCTTCCATACCGCAGGTCAAAATTGAAAAATCTATAATGTAAGCAAAAACCCTTAACCAAATGCCAGCTCTAGGCGTGTCACTAGAGGTTGAAGGCCCCCCTTGTTTAGATTTCCCACTCATGCCCGACGCGGGCGGTTCTTGGTTTTGATGCCTCCATTGGTCATCCCAACTCCGCTCAGTTCTACTGTGAGATTCCTTTTTTGTTTTATCTTGGCAGTGTTGACATAATTTTCCCTCTCCTTCTGTTTCTTTTCCGCAAGATGGGCAAATTCTAGCGCTACGCCTAGAGTGCTTTCTAAGTTCATTAGCACACAACGCCATTAATTCTGGAAGTATAACCGCATTGTCTTTTGACATTGGTACTCTTGTAAATTCACGCTGTCCTTTACCTATTACGTTTTTGTATAATATGATGTAGCCTTCCTGAATATCAGAACCATCGTATTGATTCCATGCAAGAAACTCTGGATCTCTAAACCATCTTTCCTTCCAAAATCCGGTTTTTGATAGTGTTATTCCCGCAATTGATACAGAGCTTTCAATCTCTGATATTACACGATAAAATTTTTTTACTATGATTGGTTCAATGAGAGATTTAGACAAAAAAATCAATTTACCAAACAATTCCGTCTTTTCTTTATTTCCTGCTAGAAAAAGCCCAGAGCTAAAAGTAACCAATATCATGTCTGAGTCCGTCTTTATGGAAAAACTGTAGCTCTGGTCTATAAGAATTATTGAAGTTCGTTCTGAATCATAAGAAATGGACACAATGTCTTTATAAAAAAGTTTTTCCCCATCATATTCAACATACACCTCTGAAAAAGTAATCGCCTTATTTTTAGAAATTTGGAGTGTAATAAAATCTTTTTTATCTGTGAAAGGATAGTCAAAGACTTCACTACAAGAAGGGCATGTAACTTGCAAGGCCAGTCCTTCAGGGACTTTAAGCTTTTGCTCACAGCTAGGGCAAGTGATAATTACTTTCTCCGGCTCTTGTTCAACATCAGGTTCTTCTTCCTCTTCTTCCTCTTCAGTGCTTCGTGTTTCCCAATAATCGTTAGTCTGATATTTACCTCTTTCTTCCGTCTCTTTCTCTAGCTCCTTTAAGTAGGCATCGTACTGCCTTCGTTTCTCCGGGTCGCTTAAAATTTGGTACGCTTCATTTATCAACTTAACTTTTTCCTGAGCCTCTTGCTTCAGTCGGGATAAGTAGGAGGGTATCCTGTCGGGATGGTATTCTTTGGCTAGACGCCGAAACGAAACAGAAATTTCTTGCTGAGTTGCCGATTCGGCAACTTCTAAGATTTCATAATAATGCGGATTATCAAAACGCATTTTTAAACAAGTAAATTCAATTATCTGGGTTTAATTCTTATTGGGATTTCTTCACCCGTATGTGGGTCTTCTATATAGCCACGATAACCTCCACGATAATCAGGTCTTAGCCTTATATCACCTCGGTGGAAGTCGTAACGATGCTTTATTTCTCCCTTATATCCTCCTAAATAATCGGGCCTCAACCTAATGTCATAACTATCCCGCAAAAGGTCGTAAGGGTTTTCTATCTCTCCCCTATAGCCTCCCAGGTAATTCGGCCTTAGTCTCACATCATAGCCGTCCAGTTCACCACTATAGCCTCCAAAGTAATCCTGCCTAAGTTTTATATCTTGACTACCTAAGATTCCGAGGTAATTATGGGAAAGTAGTGTACCAGGAGGACTAATAGTGCCCGGAGAAACATAACCAGAGCTAGAATAATAAGGGGCAGGAGAAGAATAAACACAACCTGATAGAGAAAATAGGAATATTAAAACTACCCCATCTCAAATCTCTCCCTTGCTGCTTTTAATTAAATACTGGCCAGTGTTCTACGTCAAGCTAATTTTGTGAAATAGATGACCTTAGTCTTCCAGCGTAGAAAGGTCGCCCTCTGGCAATCCCATCTCTCTGGCTTTTAGCAGGCGTCGCATGATTTTGCCACTGCGGGTCTTAGGGATGCTTTCCATGAATTGTATCTCTCGCGGATAGGCGTGGGCAGAGAGGCGATGTCTGATAAATTCCTTTATCTCGTCCTCTAATTCTCTGGAGGGTTCGTAACCATATCTCAGTACAATAAAGGCCTTTATAATCTGCCCCCTCTCCGGGTCTGGCTTACCGATGACGCCTGCCTCGGCTATTGCCCTGTGTTCTACTAATGCACTTTCTACCTCAAAAGGCCCAACCCTGTGCCCTGCTGTCATTATCACGTCATCGGCCCGTCCTATGAACCAGAAGTAGCCGTCTTTATCCATATAGGCATTATCCCCTGTGGTGTACCAACCCGGGATGCTGAAGTACTCTTTGTATCGCTTTTCATCACCCCAGAGTGCCCGCATCATGGAAGGCCAACCCGGCTTCAAGGCCAATATGCCACTATTCCCAGGGGGGAGTTTATTGCCTTTATAATCAATAATGGCTGCTTCTGTACCGGGGAAGGGTTTGCCCATGGAGCCGGGCCTTACTGGCATACAGGGATAGTTAGCTATCATTATGGAGCCAGTCTCTGTTTGCCACCAGGTATCGTGTATGCACAGGTCAAACACCTCCATCCCCCAGCGAATTACCTCTGGGTTGAGCGGCTCCCCCACACTCAATATATGGCGGAGACTCTTAAGGTTATACTTTTTGACTACGTCCGGACCTGCCTTCATGAGCATTCTCAGGGCCGTAGGGGCGGTGTACCATACCGTTACCCCATAACGTTCTATGGTAGAATACCACTGCTCGGCATCAAATCGCCCTTCAAGTACTACCTGTGAACAACCGTTTAGCCACGGTGCCCAGAGGCCGTAAACTGTGCCTGTAACCCAGCCGGGGTCAGCCGTACACCAGTAAACATCTTCCTCCTGTAAATCTAAGACCCATTTGGCAGTAATGTGGTGTGAAATCATATCATGATGTACATGAACTACCCCTTTAGGCTTGCCGGTAGTCCCAGAGGTGTAAAGGATATAGAGGGGGTCGTCTAGTTCCATGTCCTCCACCTCAAGCTTCTTTGAAGCTTTTTGCACTTCACTTTCAAAGCTTACCTCACCCTTCCATAGCTCGTCTTTGGTCCCTATTATTATCACGTGTTTTAAATCTGGCAGCTCATCCCAAACGTGATGTATACGCTCCCTAAGGGAAGTGTGGGTGATTAGTGCCTTCGCGCCACTATCCAGAAGGCGGTCACGTAGGGCCTCCGGCCCAAAGGCTGAAAACATCGGGCCTGCTACTGCCCCAATCTTTGCTATCGCAATAATACTTGTATAGAGTTCAGGTATCCTGGGGAGAAAGACAAAGACCCTGTCGCCACGTCTCACACCTAGGCTCAATAACATATTGGCGATACGGTTAGCCTCAACATGCAACTCTGCAAAGGTACATTTAGAGCTTGTACTTACCCTCGCTAGCCCTGCCGCCCCTTCCCAGTAAAGAGCTACCTTGTTTTTTCTCCAGGACTCTACATGCCGGTCAATGGCACTGAGTGCGATATTGACCTTTTCGGTAGTAACTTTCTGTGAGCTATGCTTTTTCCCCACTGAGGCAGGTAACCCTAACTCTTCAGTTACATGCTCCCATCGGAACCCTTTATAGCTTTTTTTGTAGTCTGAGAGATTAGGTTTAAATGGGCTTCTCTTATGTATCTCTTTTTCCATATTGACCGGTTAAATTAATTGTTAGATATAAGCTAAATAAATGAACAGGGACATCTGAAAGAGAAAGCGCTCTTATTTCTGTGTCATTAAGGGTTTTCTGTTCGGCTTTTAGCCCTTTGACATATACTTCCCAATTATTAGCCCCAATTCTTTTTTTCTTTCCTCTGGGATGGCCTCTTGCCTTGTTACAATAGCCTCTTTGAGGGCCGTGGAACAAGGGCAGCTACGCTCTTTGGGTAGTTCGGTTAAGGCCACCTTGATAATCTTTTTGGCGTTTTCCACATTCTTTCTGAGGTTTGCCATAACTAATTCCGCAGTGACCACTTCCTCTGTCAGATGCCAGCAATCGTAATCCGTAGATAGGGCAAGTGTGGCGTAACATATCTCTGCCTCCCTGGCTAGCTTTGCCTCCTGGAGGTTTGTCATACCAATTATTGATGCGTTTAACTGGCGGTAAAGCAGTGATTCGGCCCTGGTAGAGAATTGAGGACCTTCAATACAGATATACGTACCCCCTTTATGAACCCTTACCCCAAGATGTTTAGTGGCCCTGTGGAGAGCCTCTGCCACATTAGCACAGACCGGGTCAGCCATGCTTACGTGCGCCACTAGCCCATTGCCGAAGAAGCTGTCCTGACGGGCCTTAGTGCGGTCTAAGAATTGGTCAGGGATGACAATATCCAGTGGCCTTATCTCTTCCCTCATGCTTCCTACTGCGCTAACTGCGATAATTTGTTCTACCCCCAGGTTTTTCATCCCGTAGATATTGGCCCTGAAAGGGAGTTGGCTGGGCAGTATGGTATGCCCGGTACCATGTCTGGGGAGGAATACCACCTCCCTTCCCGATAGCTTGCCGACGGTGAAGGCATCGGATGGTTTCCCGAAGGGAGTATCTACTTCTATCTTCTGGACGTCCTTAATCCCCTCTATATCGTAAAGTCCACTGCCACCAATGATGCCTATTTTGCTCATGAATTGTTTCCTGTTTGTAGGAGTTGGGTTTTAAAGAGCCTACTTTATATGTTATTTCCCTGTCAAAATCAACAGCTAATCCAGAACTTGGTAGGAAAGGCCCAATACGATATTACAGTAAGGTCCGCCTTTAATGAATTGTCATGTAGAAGCTTGAGGATGATAGATTAGATATCTGTGGCATCACCCTCTGCCTCTTGTTGGAGAGGTCTTTTTATGGGAATCTTAGGACACCCCATTTGTAGTTTATTAGAGACCTCTGATGTGTATGTTCAGCCGTTTTCAAGGGGGGAAATAAAAAAGAAAGAAACATCAATTGGCAAAGGGTAGGAGAAAATTTGGAAATTCTAATAAGCAGATGTAGACGTGACTATTGGGCTATAAGGGACGCAGTTATGTTATTTGTCTCGTCACTCTCCCCGACAACGCTTGTAGAGTCTACAAATCCTATCAGGTATGTACCCTTCTTTTTTGTCCAGACGGATAACGTGGTGGAACTACCAGCAGCAAGCCCACTTATCTCAAAAATTTTTATGGAAGTATCATCCCCGCTTAATACTGCGTCACTTGAGAGATATACTCTCGCATAAAAAGTGCTTGAAATACCTTTTGTTCCAATATTGCTAACTTTTAATTTGCCTTTTGTATTGTTACTGTTTTTCGTTGCCTCAATCCACTCACCAGTGAGGTCAGGAAGGGTGTTACATACCGATGCCCCTGCACAGTCCTGGTCGTTACAGTCCACAAACCCGTCGCAATCGTTGTCCTTGAAGTCATTGCAGACTTCTATAGCACCGGGATAAATGGCTGCATCGGTATCGTTGCAATCAACAGGATTGCCACAGGCAGAGGAAGTGAAATATCCGTCCAAATCGGCATCAACGCAGATGGTTGACCCGTATATGGCCATTAAACCATTAATATCATCAGTTGTTAAGGTTCTCCTTTTGGTTGCAGAGCTTAGGGATGGTTGCATAACCGCAGGAGAATTAGAGTGGTCAAGCCCCAGGACGTGCCCTAACTCGTGTAAGGCAACACTTTCCACATCATACGAGCCGCTGGGGATGTTGTCCCCCGTTGCCCATTGATACCTGTCGTTTATTACAATATCTGCCTCAAGTATGCTCCCTTTGCTAATCCACCTGGTTGTCGTCGCAAGTGCAAAATCGTCATTACGTTGCTCCCATCTAATTTGGTTAATACCGTTGTAGCTAGGTGCAGCACTATCTGAGTTTCCACCACAGGCAAATGTAAATTTTGCGCCGGCGTTATTCCATGTAGTCATTGCATTGAGTACTGCGTTTAGTGCGTCAGCAGTATCGGATGTGTTATCCCAAACAAGGACGGACTCTCCCATCGGGTCAGGCTGGTAGTTCCAGTCACTCCCGCTGAGGGTGTAAGCCAGTAACGTAGAGCTGCAAAAAATTAACGATAAAAAGGGCGCGCAAACCGTTAGAATGGTTTTAGTTTTCATAATTTTGTCCCTTAAAGCTAAATACTGAAATTAGTTGCGGATAATTTCTTCAATAAAACTGTCTACGGAAACACCTTTTCCCACAACCTTTTCATCGCTTATCGTAAACTTCCCCTGATACATACCCACCACCTTGAAGTAGGATAGAGCGCTCTTCTTTAGGAATAGGATTACATCTTCCTTCTCATTGAAAGCCACATCATTAGAGCCGACCTGGGTTATGTCACCCACTGTACCTCCGGGGGTTTTTATAGTAACGACCTTTCCCTCTACACCTTGGTTCTTTATCCACCTGGACACCTTTACCTCCACGAAGGTCCATATGAAAGTCCTATCCTCGTTCCACTCGCTCCTAACTGTTAGCACCTTAGCCCTTACTACTGCGTCTGCACTTTGTTTCAATTCTGACAGTTCCGCTTTTCTCATGAGGGCAAAGACTTCTTGTCTGGTAGGAAGACAGATTGTGGCAATGCCCAAGAAAATACTCACTATCCCAACCCAATTGAAATAAGTACTGACGCCCATTTTTCTGCCTCCTTTGGAATGCCTGGTTTTTTCAGCCACATTAGTATCCTAATGTGGTATCTTTTCTAGATTAGTAGGGAGCAATTGAGATACCAACCACTCTCAATATTTTCCCCGTTCCGTTTATTAGAAGTTATGTGGTTAAAGGAGTGAGGCTTACGAGATAAGAGAAGATCTATTCAGGTAAGATATGTGGAAAAGAGGATAGTAATCCTTTATGGAATTTTTCAGATAATTAATGAATCTACACTATGGAATTAATTCAATAGTACTAAGTTCTTATAACCGGCAGGCGAAGGTGGAGGGGGAACGGTGGGTGTATATAGGCTTTTTATTCCAATAACCCTCAAAATTACATTCATTCATTAATCTTTAGAGCGCCATGGACCATTTTATATGGCATGTAGGAGTAAGACAGGCTTCAGTGAAAAAAAGTCTTATACTTTTTTAATAAATTTAATGTTATAATTATGTCAATAAAGAAACAAAGTTTTATATAATTTTAATTGACTTCTTTATAATAACTTCGTAAAATATTTGTTCTATTCATTATTGAGAAAAACACTAGAGCGTATTGCTTAAGATAAGGTGTTGAAAGGACATGTAAGTTGACAGGTGTATCTGCTTATATACAAAATAGAGCCTTATATACAAATGCCGTAACTCATATTAAGAGAAGGACGACTTACGCCAATAAGAAGGTGACCAGAGAAGAGATGGGTCGTCTGGTGGAGAAGGCCTCAGAATGTTTAAGGGATAATGAGACCTACCGCTGGAATGCTGATATAAATGGTGTAATAGTCCAGTTACAAACTAACTCCTTACATCAGTATGACTTCTGGGTAGAGAACTGGTTTCCATCTCCCTTTGATGAAACTCCAGATGCGGTAATATATTCGGTGTTGGGCGTCCCTGGAAGGGATTCCGAGGCCCACTTCTGCAAGGCTACTAAGACCATAGTTTTCTTTAACACAGACTACTACGGACAATGTAAGAGTTGGGCCTTGGGGCTTGCCGACTGTGTACTGAGAAATAAGGGCATTCATTCCATTCATGGCTCATGTGTGGACATGCAAGGGGTGGGCATCCTAATGATTGCTCCCACTGGAACTGGCAAGAGTACACATTCCTATAAACTCCTAGATCTGCCCGAAAGTAATGTACATTCAGATGACTGGGTTTACGTTGATTACGCTGAAGAGAATGGGAAGGTGATGGATGCAAGGGCTGCCATCTCGGAAAGGAATTTCTACCTGAGAACTGATATAGCAAAAGAAATCCCTCGCCTGAGAGAGTTGTTTAAACGTTGTAAGACAGAGAACGTGATAACCCGCAGGGAAGACTGTGAGCGTACATCTTCTATGGACAATGCCAAAATGGGAAAATTTAGATGCGGCTTTGACGAAGGGGATGACTGTTGTCTCTGGTGTTTCCCTAATAGCCGGGCAATGCTAGACCCCACCTGGGTAGTAGGCAGGGATAGATTTGTTAAGGTAACCAACATAAGGCATGTAATATTTCTCACCAGGGATGATGCCATGCCGCAGACGAAGAAACTGGATGAGGATGAGACTGTCAAGATTCTTAAGGAAGGGCGGTTTATGGTACTTCCAGGGGCAGGTCCCAGGTCTGAATGGGGTAAGATGAGAAACGAACCATGGTTTAATCCCTATTTACTGGACCCTGATGACGAGTTTCAGGAAAACTCTTTCAGGAAGCTCTGTCAAGTCGCGGATTCTTACATGGTAAACACAGCCAAGGGTTCTGTTGAGGAGAATCAGGAGATTATCCGCAGTATCGCCCTTAGCAAGGAGCTTTGTATCCCACAACCATGCTAGGGGACGCAAGGCTCATTAATTACTACGAAGTTTTACAGGTTCATGAAGGGGCTGACCCGGAGGAAATAAAGCGTTCCTTCAGAAAGCTGGTAAAAGAATACCATCCTGACCAGAATGGTAATCAGCCCTGGGCAGCAGATAAAGTCAAGTTGCTTATACAAGCCTACAAGACTTTGAGTGATAACTCTTGTAGGAAGCTTTACGATAAATTGCTTAATTTAAGGAGAAATGGTGTAAGTGTGACTCTAGGAAGGTATCAAAACAACATCCATACACAAGTCAGGAATGTGCTGTTGGACCTCCTTGATGGTAAAGGTGGTATCGCCCTTGAGAGTTACGAGAAACTGAGACAAACCGTACAGGGCTTCCACCTCCTGAATTACTTTACGTTTAAGGATTACATTGACTGCGTCTTCTTGCTTGCTGAGGAATATGAAAGGCAGAAGAAGTATACAATCGCTTTAGAATTCTACGAAGAGGCTTATGACCAGCTCTTGGAGAAATCCAGGAGGCAATACCTCTTTGATGAGATTAAAGACAGGATACAAAGGATATACTGCCGAGTATTGGCAAGACGTGCAGAACCAAAGGAGGCTATTCTTTACTATGAAAAGGCTTTGGAGTTAGACCTTGGTCGGGCGGAAAGGGCCTTTGTACACAAAAAGATAGCCGAATGCCATTTTAAACAAGGAGATCTTTATTCAGCATCGGGACATCTTAACCTCGCACTTTCCTTGAAGCCTAATCTAAGGGGAGTTCATAGACTCCTTGCCTGGCTTAACCGAACCCCTCAGCGCAGCAATAGAGTGGTTAAGTGAAGATTAATCACGGTGTCCTACATGAAAGCCATCTCCCTATACCACTTCTCAAAAGGGGGAAGGTCAGAGATATATATGAGCTAGGGCAAGACCTGCTCATTATTGCCAGCGATAGGATATCCGTATTTGATGTCGTACTTCCCACCCCTATCCCCTGTAAGGGAAAGATACTCACTGCCCTTTCGGAGTTCTGGTTTAGGAAATTAGAATCACTTGCCCCTTCCCACCTGATCACTACTGATGTTAAGGAGATGGGTAGAGAGGTACAGTCCTTTGATGACATAATTCATGGGCGTTCAATGCTGGTCAAGAAAGCAGAGCCTATTCCGGTAGAGTGTGTAGTTAGGGGGTATCTCTCGGGTTCGGCCTGGAAAGAGTACGAGGCTACTGGAAGATGCCAGGACGTCCAGCTTCCACCTGGTCTTAACGAGTCTGACAAACTTCCAGAACCAATATTCACCCCGGCCACCAAGGCTGCCTTTGGCCACGACGAGAACATCCCTTACAGTAAAGTAGAAGAAATGGTCGGTAAAAAACTCGCTAAAGAGCTTAAAGAAAGGAGCATTAAGCTCTTTCTTGAGGCTAGTAGTTACGCCTTGGGAAAAGGAATCATCATCGCGGATGCCAAACTGGAATGGGGAATAGCAGACAAGGAGCTTATAGTTATTGATGAGGTCTTTACCCCAGATAGTTCCCGTTTTTGGCCACTGGAAGATTATAAACCGGGTAAGCCCCAGGCCTCTTTTGATAAACAATATGTGCGGGACTTTGTGGAACAGATAGGTTGGGATAAAAATCCCCCTGCCCCTTTCCTGCCCAAAGAAGTTGTACACAAGACCACGGAAAAGTATCTAGAGGCTTACCGCAGGCTAACGGGTAAAGACCTGTCACTTTAGTACCTTTCTATGGGTTGCCCCCATGCTGTCCTAAAGAAGTTAGAATCTCTCAATACAACCCTGATAACCACGTCGGGACTGCCCGCTGAAGAAATAACGATAGTGCTAGAAAGAGCAGGGAAACTTTTACACAAAAGTTACATGATAAAGGGGGTGCAGTCCTTAGTAAAAAACATAATAAAAAGCAAAGGGGATAGGAACCTACTCCTGAATCATCTGGTTCATCTTAATCTTGTTTATCACCTACTAGAAGTCAAGAACAAGGCGGTGGGGGTAGAGAGAAAGGTAAGGCCAGACAGTAATAAACGCGTAGATATAATGGTCTTCGGGGAAAAAGATCTTTATATAGAGATAAAGAATGTAAATGAACCAGAGCTAGTGATCTTGAAGGATGATTTTGCGGATAAGATTCGCCTGCCGCTTAGCAGAATAAATTACCCTTATTTTATTCATTTCAGATTCTTTAGACCTCAAATGCCGAAGCTTTCCCAGGAAAACTTCCAGCCACTGGTGGAGAGGATAAAGGAGGAACTGGAAAAAGAAGGTGGACAGGGCTGGATAGCTTACCCTTCACAGAAGTCTGCCTCGCTGAGTTTTTCACTGGAGAAATCCCCACTTCCCTTTTGTAGCCTGGGACGCTATGGGTTTGGAGAGAGATGGCCCTACTGCCTCTATTCTGAAGAATACCTGGAGAACCTGTTGGAGAAGGAAACAAAGGCCTCGGTAAAATCCATTCAGGACGACATGACCAGGACCGTGCACGAGCGTAATATTAGAAGATATAAATTTCTAAAGGATAACAGTGACTCTCTCGTAGAATTGGAATTGAAGCATAGTGTACTCAGGGGCATCAAAGACTCTGAGCTAAAATTCCCTACACCTTCAGCGCAAGCCTTAAACGTTATAGCCCTCCATTTTAGCGGACAGCAACCGCCAACCATGGCTGATATAGTAGCAGATGACCTTGTACGATGGTACTACTCATCAGAAGAAGGCAGAAACAGAGACAAATTGTGGGAGTATTACGAGCTTTGGGCAGAAGAAGAGAGATTTCACAGACTAGGAAAAATAGACGCCTTCGTGAGCCTATCAGGCAAGGGGATAAAAGGGCCTTACTCGTGGAAGATTATTTATGCCAGGTGGGGTAAAAAAGAATTAGAAGAAATTCTGCCCTGACCCAGAGTACTGTTCACTGCTAGCGGTGCCTGCTTACCCCTACTTTCTGACAATACCTTTCTACTGGGCAAATACTACACCTGGGGGATATTGGAGTACATATATTCTGTCCGTGTATAACCAGAAGTTCGTTAATGATGTTCCAGTAGTGCGTGGGGAGTTTCTCTCTTAGGGCAAATTCGGTCTCTCTTGGATTTCTAGTGCTGATATAACCCAAGCGGTTTATAACCCTATGGACGTGAGTATCCACACAGATGCCAGGTTTACTGAACCCCATTGTTACCACCAGATTGGCCGTCTTCCTGCCCACCCCGTTTAGCTTGAGCAGTTCTTCAAGAGTATCAGGCACCCTGCCCCGATACTCTTTTAGGAGCACCCGGGAGATCTCCTTAATCCGATGGGCCTTCGTTCTATAAAAGCCCACAGGGTAAATAGCTTTCTCTATATCTGATGCAGATAGAGAGGCCATTTCTCCTGGGCTTTCTGCTAACTTAAATAGCCTCGCAGAGGCCTCGGCAGTAACTGGGTCTTTGGTTCGTAGGCTGAGGAGGCAGGATATCAACACCTTAAAGGGGTCTCTACTAGCGGCTACTACACTTACAGCAGGTCTAGTGTATTTCTTATTCTCCTGCTCTAAGATAGTAAGCACTTGTGAAATATCCATGGACTCAGGTTCTCAGAGGGCTTGCGGAAAAGAAAAAGACCTAATTTAAGATGGGGGAAGGTTGAGAGAGCCCACCTCTTCTTAAAGAAGAGGTGGGTTGGGAAGGCCATTACAGGCGTCTTCTTTTAGGTCTTTATCCAATTCGAACTCAATCTCTTTCCGAGGCTCCAAGACCAGTTTCTTATAGCGTTCTTTTATTAACGCTAGTCTTTCTAGTTTTCGCTTATTGGCCCACTCTTCTATTTTAGGCTTAACTATCATCTTACCTACCTCAACGACGAGCATTTTTTTTATCCTTTTGATTAAACCCTAGAGATTCTGAAATCCTTAAAAGGCGAGTAAGACGAAAAAAATTATAACTTCCTCTGTAGAGCTGTCAAGGTCAAGGAGAGAGGAAATTTTTTTGTTAAAAACAATCCGTGAAGTAGTCATCTCCTTTACTCTCCTTTCCCTTAACATATCCAATGTACATGGCGATAATAATCGGCACCGCGTAACTTGGCAAGGGCAAAATAGCAAGCTCCGGGAAATTCGCAGAACTCTCCACCAGATGGGAGAGAAGTCCACCTTCACCCTACCTATGCCTGAGGCCAGATTTGTGGTGCTGGAGGCAGCTCCGGCCCGGGCGGAAGTCTCATTTGAAATTTGAAGTTTTCGCCCAAATCGAATTTACACCGAAAACCGGCACACCAATAACAAGACCACTGGGGGCTGTTGGCTAAGTGCCAAAATGTCACCATGAACTTGTTTCATGGTCTCTTAATATATTGGTTTTATTAGATGCTGAAATAAATTAAGTATGACATCCCATATCGGTTTACAGGTTAGGCAACAACCCACGCTTTGACGTAACTTCGTTTCGCTCAAGATTGACAGCCAGAGTTAAAGTTGCGTTTTTCAATGCGCTCAATTTATTTAAAGAAACAGGAGTCACCCAAGTAGCTTACCCTTATAGCAAGTCCACCAAAGTCCGCCAAAGGCGGGTTTGCCGATGGCATTACAGGGCGATACAGATTTGCATATTCAGCACCTTCGCCATAAACCAGCGACTAACTTAGTGTGGGTTTTTAACCCCCACGCCCCCTTTGCTAATGGAGGGAATTCTTTATAAATGTTTATCTTTAAATAACTTTAACACATCCTGGCTTTTAAAGTTCCTAATGGAAATTGTGTTGACAATTCACGGTATAGTGGGTAAAATTTTTCACTTATTGGGAAGGATTGTGAGGGGTGTATATAGGAATTGACTTGGTGGAGGTGAAGAGGATAGAAGTCCTTTTCAGTCGGAATGAATCTTTTTTGAGGAGGATTTACACCCCGAGGGAAGTAGAGTATTGTCAGGAGAAGAAGAATAAGTTTCAGCACCTGGCGGCCAGGTTTGCCACAAAAGAGGCGGTTATTAAGGCATTAGGAGGGGGTGCAAACTGGAAGGATATAGAACTCCTTAATGACCCCACGGGTCGTCCATATCTCCAACTCTATGGGAGGGCAAAAAAGCGGGCGGATTCAAAGGGAATTGAGAAATACGAGGTCTCTGTTACCCACACCCAGGATTATGCTATTGCCCAGGTGCTACTAATGCCAAAATTAGTTGATAAGGGTCTATCCTCTTGATTAGGAGTTTTGTCAAAGGCTTAACTTAAACGCAGTTAGAAAGGTGACAACTTAGATACTATTTTTAAGATATTTTAGGAATTCCTTATTCTTAAGAGAGAGAAGATGAAAAAAAGAAAGCTCGTTCTCATAAACCCTCACCCAATAGGAAACATTGGAGAAGAAAACGTTTCAGTGCTTAACCAGATGCCGGTAAACCTAGGTTATCTCATAACCCTTACCCCGGAGCACTGGGAGGTGGATGTTGTAGATGAGACTACCGAGCTTGCACTGGATGAGAACAATCAATTGATTTTCAAGGAGGCAGACCTTGTTGGTATAACCTCCGTAAGCTACCAGGCACCAAGGGCATACGCTATTGCCCGCGCATGCAGGGAGAAAGGTATACCTGTGGTAATGGGGGGAGTACACGCTACCATATATCCCAATGAGGTTGCGCAGCATGTGGATTGCGTGGTAACAAAGGAGGCTATATCCGTATGGAGTAGACTTATATCTGACTTTGAAAAGGGAAAGCTTCAAAAACGTTACGACGGTGGACTAACACCCCTGGAAAATCTTAACGGATTATACCCTGCCAGAGACCTTCTTAAGAAAAAATACAAGTATCGCTACTCCGGTATAATTACTACGGCAGGGTGCCCTTTCAGTTGCGAGTTCTGTTCGGTACCGCAGTTCCAGGGCCAAAAGTACAGGGAAAGGCCTATAGGAGATGTCCTGGATGAGTTCGGGGCTATAAAGGGACAGTACAGGGGCCTGGTGCTTACGGATGAAAATTTCTACGGCCATAGCAAGAAGTCTAACGAGCGGGTCAGAGACCTATTTAAGGGGATGGTAGACAGGAAGATATATCAAAACTGGTTTGGCTTTACCTCCCTCAATATTTACAAAGACAGCGAGACCCTTGACTACATGGTCAAGAGCGGTTGTGTGGGGGTGCTCATAGGTATAGAATCCTTGAATAAAGACACCCTCTATTCTATGAACAAGAATGTAAACTTGAGGATTACCATTGATAGATATTATGAGGCAGTGGAAAGCATCCGTAAACATGGCATAGCTGTCTGGGGCACACTCATATTTGGCAACGATGAGGATACCCCTGAGACCTTTGATGACGTAGCAGATTTTATACTGGGCTCTCAGATAGATATTACGACCTGTGGTATACTCTGCCCCTTCATCAATACACCCCTTTATAAGCGGCTAGAACAGGAAAATAGGCTCTTCCGTACCAGCTTCCCTGAAGATTGGGTTTATTACACTTCCCACCACCTTGTTTATGTCCTTAAGAAACTATCCCTTCAGGAACTAATTGATGGGCTTGAGAGGTTTTACCAAAGGCTCTACTCTACGGAGGCAATAAGGAAGAGGTTCCAGAATTCCAGGGATGTGCTGAAGAACGACAATTCTTCCCTATTTGCTTTGAAGGTCAACTGGGACTGGCGAAATGTCTTCAAACACCTGCTAGAGAACCTCAAGAATCTGCAGGCCTCGGGGATCTATGATGTGGCCCTGGAACGCGTAGGTAAAAAAGAAAAGTATGAAGAACCTACCCGACTAATAACGACAAAGATATAAAGGGATTGCTATGCGTAGAGTAGTGGTGACAGGGATAGGTCTGGTGACTGCCCTAGGGGCTAATGTAAGGGAATCCTGGAAGACAATGCTGGCAGGTAAAAATGGCATCTCGGAGATAACCACCTTTGACACTTCAAGATACAAGGTACACAAGGCCTGTGAGGTGAGGAAGTTAAATTCTAATGGGCACATTATCACAAAAAAGTCTTACACTGTGTACGAGTGTCTGCTGGCAGCGGCAAGGGAGGCCTTTGAAGATAGCGGCCTGGATGACTATAAGCCCTTAAATAGGGAACGAGCAGGCGTATCCGTGGGTACGCTGGCTGGGGAGTTGTCCCTCTTTGAAGAGCGTATCAGAAATCACCATAATCAAAAGGCAGATGGATTTGACCTGGAGGTTGCCCATAGCTATCCACCCGTAACGCTTTCCACAAAACTGGCAGAGGAGTTCCACCTGGAAGGCCCCAGCGTTATCCTTATAAACGCCTGCTCCTCTGGCAATCATGCCATTTGTTGGGCCTTTGATGCTATACAAGAAGGCAGGGTGGATGCAGTGGTAGTGGGGGGTAGCGATGTAGTACCTCAAACAGAGTTTACACATTTCCATAACCTGAAGGCTTTGGCCCCTGAGAGGTGCCAGCCTTTTGATAAGAATCGTCAGGGACTGGTGATAGGGGCAGGTGCAGGGGTGTTAATACTGGAAGACCTGGAACTTGCCCATAAAAGGGATAGTAAGATATATGCAGAGGTGAAAGGCTACGGCCTTAGTAGCGATGGTTATCATATGACGGCCCCCCATCCCACCGGGGAGGGGGCAGTCAGGGCCATGGAATTGGCCCTCGCCTCAGCTCAGGTATCCCCCGGGGATATTAACTACATAAGCGCTCATGGTACAGGCACACCCCTTAATGACAAGATGGAAACCATGGCACTGAAGACCATCTTTAGGGAAAGGGCCCATACCATACCTTGTAGCTCCGTAAAGTCTATGATAGGCCATACAATGGGGGCAGCCAGTGCTATTGAATCCATAGTATGCTGTCTAGTCTTGAATGAAGGAATTGCTCCCCCCACCATTAATTACGAGACCCAAGACCCGGAGTGCAACATTGATTGCGTGCCGAACGAAGCCAGAGAATGTAAGGCGGACTACGCCTTAAATAATTCCTTCGCCTTCGGGGGCAACAATGTTGGCATTATTTTTGGCAAAGACCACTCAGCTAGTAGGAAAAAGGTTTTCTAAAAATGTCTTACCCCAGTCAGGGATGCCCCACTAATAACAAAAAGAGGGTAGCAATAACAGGTATTGGTGTTGTCTCACCGCTGGGTTCAGGCCATAGAGAATTCTGGTCAAACCTTATCCAGGGCCGTTCCGGAATAGCACCTATAACCTCTTTTGACGTCTCTCCTTACCCTTGCAAGTTAGCCGCAGAGGTCAGGGACTTTAATGCAGCTGATTACTTGGGCGACAAAGGCCTTAAATATCTCACTAAGGGTACAAAGTTACTGGCCTCCGCTATAAAGTTGGCCATGGAAGACGCCCAACTTAATGAAAACCTCCCTGAATATTCAGGAATTATAATAGGCTCCGCACTGGGCAATTACTCTCAGACCACTGATTATACTTATGACATCTTCAACATCGGACCCGAAAAGCTACTTCCCATGGCCAGTTTCGATGTGGCCCTCAACTCCTCCATCAATTTTGCCTCTGTCTTCTTCAAACTAAAAGGCCCTTCCAGAACCATTTCCTCTGGCTTCACGTCCAGCTTAGATGCCATAGGTAATGCCTTTAACTTTATAAGAAATAATAGGGAGACATTGTTAATAACGGGTGGGGTGGAACAGATATCACTGGATAGCTATCTTATATTCTTTTTGCAAGGACTTCTCTCTGGCTCCAACAACTCTGGGGCTGAACTCTGCCGGCCCTTTGATAGGTGTAGGAATGGTTTTATACTCGGTGAGGGCAGCTATGTGTTTATACTGGAAGAACTTGAGTCCGCCCTAAAACGTGGGGCAAAAATATATGCCGAGATAATAGGCTCTGGCACTACTTTTATGGGCAGTAGCAGATTTGATGCCGGGGAAAAGGTTAAGAAGATTCAGAAGGCCATGGAGCTTGCATTGGAGGATGCAGCCATTTCAAAAGAATCTTTAGGCCTTATCTTTGCTAACGGGAATTCCAGCAAACAAATGGACATACTAGAGGCTAAGGCGATAAAGGGCTTTATGGCAGATACCTCAGAAAAGATTTTGGTAACCTCGGCAAAACCGCTTCTAGGGGAGTGCTACGGGGCCTCCGGTGCTATGCAGGCGGTTTGCTGTGTTTTATCCATGAGCAATTCCCTTGTCCCTCCCATCGTAAACCTGGAAGAACCTGACTCTGAATGTAGTCTTAACTTCGTTGTAAAGAAAGCACTACCAAGAGACATTCAGTTTGCTATGGTAAACTCTATAGACCCCGAAGGTAATTGCTCCTGTTTGGTACTTGAAAAGGTTAACGATAAAAGGTAATTTGTCGTTACTCCGGGGTTGCCTGAAGTGAGTCCTTCTATTTGCCACTATTAAGCTTAAATTCTTAATTATTTTTAAAGATGGGCATAAATCGTAGTGCCTATCAAAATGGGTTTGATAAACCAAACACCTGCAAGTAAAGATGGTGAGCCTTTTTGACCCTATAAATATCGGCCCGATGAGGCTTGACAACCGTCTGGTTATGACGGCTATGGATGTGGGCTTCTCCACGGACGGATTTGCTAACGACCGCTTCATAGACTTTTATGCTGAGAGGGCAAAATGGGGTGTAGGCCTGATAATAATCGGGGGTTGCTATCCGCATGAAAGCGGTAAGGCGTGGAAAAGCATACTTGCGCTTGATGACGACCGCTACATCCCAAGCTTAAGAAAATTTACAGAAACTATGCATAAACTAGGGGCCAAGACTGCTCCGCAACTTTTGCACGGTGGGCGCTATGCCTCCAGCCTCTTTACAAAGAGCCAACCTGTTTCAGCCTCTAGCGTCCCTTCCCGCCTGGCCAGAGACGTTCCGAGACCCCTTACCGTCTCCGAGATAAAGGAGATGGTATCCCACTACGCTAGGGCCGCCTTGAGGGCCAAAGAGGCAGGCTTTGATGCAGTAGAAATACATGGTGGCATGGGCTACCTGATAAACCAGTTTCTATCCCCTATCACTAACCATAGAGAGGATGAATATGGTGGGGACCTGCAGGGCAGGCTAAGGTTTGCCCGAGAGGTACTTCAAGCCACAAAGGAACTAGTCGGGAAGGATTTCCCAATTATCTTCAGACTTTCAGGGGATGAGCTCATGCAAGGGGGAAACAAGATCAATGAGAACATCTTGATTGCCGGAGAGCTGGCAAGCTCAGGGGTGGACGCCTTCCACATCTCACCGGGTTGGCACGAGAGCAAGACCCCCATAATGGTTATGGCTATCCCAAGGATGGCCTACACATTCCTGGCGGCCTCTATCAAAGAAAAGGTTAACTTGCCTGTTATAGCGGCTGTCAGAATAAACGACCTCTACGATGCAGAAGAACTCCTCAGAGATGGGCAAGCAGACCTCGTAGCTTTGGGGCGTCCACTTATTGCAGACCCGGAGTTGCCCAAAAAATATAGAGAGGGCAGACGGGAGGACATTAGAACCTGTATTGCCTGCAATCAGGGATGCTTTGACGAACTACTTAACATGAGGCCTGTATCGTGTTTATATAATGCACAGGTAGGATACGAAAAGGAATACGTCATCAGGGAAGCCTCTGCGAAGAAGAAGGTCATGGTGATAGGAGGCGGCCCGGGGGGGATGGAGGCCGCAAGGGTTGCCGCCCTGAGGGGACACGAGGTAACCCTTTACGAAAAGGAACACCAACTGGGGGGACAGCTCCACTACGCCTGGAAACCCCCAGGTAGAGAAGAGTTTCAGCATGTTATAGGTTACCTTGAGAGACAGCTAGCCAAATTAAGGGTAAAAGTAGCCCTGGGGGTAAAGGTAGATTTGGGGCTAATAGAAAAGGAACGCCCAGAGGTTATTATCCTTTCAACAGGTTCCACTCCTATAATTCCTCCCATTCCAGGAATAAAAGGCAAAAACGTAGTATTAGCTAGAGATGTTTTGGAGAAGAAGCTGTCCATAGGTAATCCCGTAGCCGTTATAGGAGGAGGGTCTGTGGGATGCGAGGTTGCCCTTTACGTAACCAAACTAGGCAGCATGAACCCAGAGGTGGCATTGTTCCTGTTGAGGAATCAGATTATTGATCTTCCCAATGCCCTGTTGAGGAGCCACCATGGACACCGCAAGGTCACGGTGCTTGAGATGAAGAGGAAGGTAGGAAGTGGCTTCGGTCTTTCCACTCGTTGGGTCATACTCAAGGAGATGGAGGAGGCAGGTATAGAGGAACTCACTGGTGTTAAGGTAAACAGGATACAGGAAGGGCCTCCCAGTGGCGTCTTCTACGAGAAAGAGGGGAAGGAGACATTTCTTCCTGCCGAGACCGTAATACTGGCAACGGGCTATGTCCCCAATAATTCCCTTTATCAGCAACTTGATGGTCTGGTGCCAGAGGTTTATAGTATAGGAGATTGTGTGAAGGTAAGAACAGCAATGGAGGCTATTCACGAAGGCTTTAGGGTTTCGCTGAATATATAGAAACGGAGAATCTTATGTCATTAAAAGGTAAAGTGGCAATTGTTACTGGAGGGACGCGGGGTATAGGAAGGGCCATAGCACTGGAACTCGCCCGAAGTGGCATAGATGTAGCCTTCAGCTTCCTTAAGAGTGCAGATAAGGCTAAAGAACTGGAAGGGGAACTAAGTAAGCTGGGTGTAAAGGCACTATCCATACAAAGCAACGTAGCAGACTTCAATCAGTCAAAGGAGATGGTCAACGCAGCCTTAAAGCACTTCGGAAAGATAGATATACTCGTAAACAATGCAGGCGTTACGCATGATAATCTAATGATGAGGATGAGCGAGCAGCAGTGGAAAGAGGTAATAGATACCAACCTGAATGGTGCTTTTAATTGCACAAGGGCTGCCGTATTTCCCATGATGAAGCAGAAGGGTGGGGCCGTCATAAATCTAACCTCGGTAAGTGGAATCATAGGGATGATGGGCCAAGCCAATTACGCAGCATCTAAGGCAGGCCTTATCGGGTTTACCAAGTCACTTGCTAAGGAACTGGCAAGGTTTAATATAACGGTTAATGCTGTGGCGCCTGGGTTTATAGATACGGAGATGACACAGGTACTGGATAAGAAGTATATGGAGGAGGCCCTTAAGCTAATCCCTTTAGGGCGTGTAGGTAAAGCAGAAGAAGTAGCCAAGGCCGTTCTGTTTCTGGTCTCGCCAGAGGCTAGTTACATAACCGGCCATGTGCTGAATGTGGATGGTGGTTTAGCTATGTAAAACGTTAAATTTTTAATCAAAAATTGCAAATTTTGAACAAAAAACTGAAAATTAGGATAAAAAAATGCTCTTTCTTGTAAAAGTTGAGATAGAAAAACTTCCGCAAATACCTACCAGAAGTTTTTTTGAGTTGCTAATAAAGGAATGGGAGTACTACGAGAGGATGAAGAAGAGGGGTAAGGTCTTGGCCGGTGGGAAGTTAGCGGGCAGGCGGGGTGCTGCCGCTATCTTCAATGCAGATTCCAGTGAGGAGATAGAGGCGATTGTAACTAAACTCCCCCTCTTTCCCTTCTTTACCAAGATAGAGATAACCCCATTGGTACCCCAGGAACAGGCCCTTCAGGATGCAAGGAGGATGTACCAGCTGGTGAAAGACACAGACCTTATGCTCTTCCCAACAGGTGCTGAACGTGGTTAGGAAAGTATGTACCGAGGGGGTCGCCACTTTTGCAAAGGTGGTTGACCATGCAGGGCAAGCTCTGCTTCTTTATAACCTGTTCACAACACATAGGTTAAGATTATGCTAGATAGAAATCATTAAAAGCTGTTGCTTTGTTCTCTCCGGATAGCTTGAACAGTTTGAAACTAACATGAAAGCACCGACCTCCTACGCCATTTTAAGTGAACTCACCTCCACCAAGGAACTTACAATTGCAGAGGTTAGACCTCACTGTGATTCATTGACCGCCTTTCAGCGACTTCTAAGTTACTATGGAACCCGAGCCCCTCACTTCTTTTTGGATAGTGCCCTCCGGGCTTCCAGTCTATCCAGGTACTCTTTGCTAGGATTCCAGCCTTTTTTGATCCTTAAGAGTAAGGGGAACAGAATTACCGTAATTGATACCAGTGGGGTACAGGAGAAGAAAGGTAACCCCTTTGAGGTATTGCGCTTTTATTTGCAGGCCTTCAGGGGTGAGGATGCAGGGGCTATCTCACCCGCTTTAGACCTATCAAAAGGCCTTACCGCCTTGCCCTCTTCCATGATTGACCTGCCGGGTATCTGCTGGGCAGGTGGAGTCGTAGGTTACTTGAGTTACGACCTCTGTCATTTCCTGGAGCGGCTTCCCAAGAACACACTGGACGACTTGGGATTTCCAGATATGTGTTTTGGATTTTATACTAAGTTTGTTGTGTATGACCATAAAGAGGACCGGTGCTTTATAGTGGGGAGGGATTTGGAAGAAGATATACGAGAGCTCGTTAGCTTACTTTCCACCCAAAACAAGGGAAGAAAAGGCTCCATCAAAGGGCTTAGAACAGCCAAAGATGAAGTGGCACGATTCATCGTGCCCAATAAATCTGGTTTTATAAATCCAACTCCTGCTGAAAAGGGATATAAACTCAGGTGCAATTTCACTAAAAGAGAATACATTGAGGCCATCAGGCGGGCCAAAGAGTATATTGCCAGAGGGGATATATATCAGGTTAATCTTTCTCAAAGATTTCAGGCGGACACACGTCTAACTCCGCATGCTCTCTACCTACGCTTAAGGGCAATTAATCCCGCCCCATTTTCTGCCTATCTACAATTTGGGGATAATGTCATAATCAGTGCTTCCCCAGAGAGGTTTCTAAAAGTTAAGGAGGGGCGCGTACAGACCTACCCCGTTAAGGGTACAAGGCCCAGGGGTAAAGACCCAGCCTCTGATGAAAGACTCATGGTCGAACTACTCTCCAGCGCCAAAGATAGTGCAGAACTAACCATGATTGTGGACCTTGAGAGGAATGACCTGGGAAAGGTCTCTAAATATGGCTCAGTAAAGGTAGTGGATAAAAAGAGGTTAGAGTCTCATCCTACCGTTTTCCACCTTGTGGCCACCGTAGAGAGTGAACTCTACCCCCAGTACGACCTGGTAGACCTATTGAAGGCTACCTTTCCAGGGGGGTCGGTTACTGGTGCCCCCAAGATAAGGGCAATGGAAGTCATTGACGAGCTTGAACCCACCTCCAGAAGTGTTTACACCGGGGCCATTGGGTATATCGGCTTTGATGGCTCTATGGACCTTGCCATGGCCATCAGGACCTTCCTGGTGAAAGGCTCCACGGCCTTCTTTCAGGCGGGGGGTGGGATTGTAGCAGATTCTCAGCCCGGAGAAGAGTATCAAGAGACGCTTTTTAAGTCTAGGGCGCTTATGGAAGCCCTCTGCGAATAACTAAGTAAAAGGTGTAGAGATGATTACAGAGGCTCGCATCCATCCCGGCAAAAGGGGTGCCCCTTCATATGTCTTTCTAAATGGCGATATGGTGCTGGAGGATGAGGCTCTGGTATCTATTCGGGATAGGGGTTTTCTCTACGGGGACGGAATTTTTGAAACCTTGCGTTCCTATGACGGCAAGCCCTTTCTTCTCAGAGAGCATCTCCAGCGATTGGATTCTTCCGCGCAAGCCCTGGAGATACCCCTCACTTATAGCCCTCAGGAGTTACGCAAGGCTGTTGAAAGCCTTCTGGTGCTTAACAAGGTAGCAGACGCAATCATACGAATCACGCTCACCCGCGGCGAGAGCCCCCACTATGGACTCCAACCCCCAAAGAAGCACACACCAACCCTTATCATACAGTGTCACCCCTTTCAGCCTCACCCTGAAGAATATTACAAAAACGGCTTGAATCTTATAATTTCTACCTATCTTCGTAGTGTTTCATGTCCTATATTCAGGCATAAGACTGCTAACTTCCTCACGGCGGTAATGGCCAAGCAGGAGGCTACTAGAAAGGGCGCCCACGATGCCCTTTTCCTTAACACAAATGGTCACGTCTGCGAGGCTACCACGAGTAATATCTTCCTGGTAGAATCTGGAAAGGTAATCACCCCCTCCTTAGAGGCTAATATCCTCCCTGGAATAACCAGGGAAAAGGTCTTAGAGCTATGCAAGCAAGAGGGCATCCCTGCCTCAGAGGAGCTATTTGATAAAGAAAGGCTATGTGGGGCGGAGGAAGTTTTTTTGACCAACTCTCTGGCAGAAATAGTGCCAGTCTCCCAAATTGAGGACAAACCGATAAGTAAGCCAGTGCCTGGAAAGCTAACATGTTGTGTTACAGAAACTTACAAAAAGTTAGTGGAAGTCGGCTCAAGCGTTAATAAGCCGATTTCTTTCTGAACTTTGAGCAAAATTGGGACACCTTGACGTCTCGTAACTAAATTCTCAGGGACTTATTGTCATTGCTAGTCCGCAATAATCCTTCTTGACTTTACTGAATAATATAAGAAAATCATGAAATAAAAGGAATTGTCTTGGAGAAATTTATGGATAGAGATAAGCCTATTGTCAATAATGAGTTACCTCTAATTGTACCTCACATTTCAGGTGAAAAATTAAAACGCACAAGAAGTCTAAAGCGTGCAAATGATTTAAATGGCAAGACCTGGTTACAATACTCTATAAGCGTCTGGAACGATATTAAAAAAACTAGCGAAGAGATTAAGCTTAAACATCCTGCGATGTTTCCCTCCCCGCTTGCTGAAAGGCTCATACAGGTATATACAACTAACCAACAAAAAAATATCTTAGACCCATTTGTCGGTGTGGGATCAACCCTTTTGGCAGCAAAGAACCTTGGTAAACACGGAGTAGGATTTGATATTTCAAAGGAGTATGTTGAAATTGCACAAAATAGACTCAACCAGGGACACTTTGCTGAAAAGGGCGAATATAAATTATACTGTGAAGATGCTAGAAACTTGTTTAATCATGTTAGAAGAGGTACGATAGACTTGTGTATCACCTCCCCTCCATATTGGAATATCCTTTCACAAAAAAGAACCGCAGACTCTAAAGAAATCCGTGATTATGCTGAAAAGGGCAGCAATCTAGGAATCATCCAGGATTATAAGGCCTTTTTACAAGAATTGAGGGCTATCTTTGCAAAGGTCAAGACTGTTTTAAAACCATTTGCCCGCTGTTGTGTCATAGTGATGGACATAAGAAAAGGGCCAAAATTTTATCCTTTTCATATGGATATAACTCGTTTTATGACAGAAGACTTAGGATTTATCTTAGAGGACATTATAATTTGGGATAGAAGGTCGGAGTATAACAATCTAAGACCTTTAGGTTATCCTTCAGTTTTTCGTATTAATAAAATACATGAATTTATTCTTATATTCCAAAAGCTAAAAGAACATTAAAAACTATGCTCATTACAAAAAACCAGGATTATATGGATGAGGATGTAGCATATTTATTAGGGCTTATTCTTGTGAGGGGCACACTTACAGAAGACAAAGACATAAAAAGATTAGCTATAGAATTTCCTTACAAGTCATTGGAGGCTAAAGGAATAAGCACTTCCTACAACCAAAAATCAGCGTTGCAATTATCAGCCAATTCTATTAGAGACCGAATAAATGAGCTGCTAGGCGTTGATTTGAAGGTAGAGAATATGAGTGGTTCAGTAGTCCTTTCCGC
This sequence comes from Candidatus Brocadiia bacterium JP1, assembly GCA_051388875.1. Lineage (GTDB taxonomy): Bacteria > Planctomycetota > Brocadiia > Brocadiales > Bathyanammoxibiaceae > JBMFFR01. Next base: position 88,467 of record JBMFFR010000001.1, read on the forward strand.
AGTCTTTACAAAAAATACTCTGGCGTGGAGAAATTTAAAGTTACTTTTAGGAGATAAGAGTAGTTACTCCGAATTTGAACTTAATCCGATTTTCTATGAGTTCGAAATAAGTATTAAAAAGGAATTGGTTAGGGGTATAGCAGATGCCACAGGATTTATAAGGCCTTCTAACGAATATTATGGCAGACATAGAATTTATCTAGAAATAAACAATGCTAATTGGTATTTACCTATTCAAATATGTAAGCTGTTACAAGAGATGGGTGTAGGTGTGCAGTTAATACAATGGGGTCATCCTAACATGAGGGAGCCCGGCAAGACAGACGTGGATGCCGAAAAGTCTTCGTGGGCAAGGGAACACCAAATTAAGATATTTGCGGAAGAGTTTGAATCGGTAGGTTTTTACTCCCCACACAAACAAAAGATATTGGAAGAATTTGCTGAGTATAATAAAAATATGTTCAAGAAAAAGCATGAAGAGTGTAACCCTTTAGAAAAAGGGATAAGAGAGCCTAAGCCTAAACATCCTTGTGAAAACCACCTGAAGATACCTACCGAAATAAGAGGAAGGCATTTTGATGGGTACTGGCAAATATGTCAGGGATTAGGTTGCATGCAGGGTAAACCAAGTCAGCAGATAAGCTTTGACTTTATGGATGTATTAGAAAGCGATGTATAGTAAAGAATCACAGATGTATCCTCCCGTGAGATACTGGTTAACCTCTTTATTAAAAGAGAAGCACAAGAAAAAAAAAGTAATTGTAGAAGATACTTCTAAAATTACATTAAGACGATTTATAGAAGATACTAGCCTCCAGAGGGCCTTTCCCCAATATATTGCTTATGACATAAAACTAGATGTAACAGGCTTTATAATTGATTCTGAAGCTAGTGCAGAGTTAGTATTTGTTGAGTGCAAGTTGGCCCCACTTACTCTTAGAGATTTGTGTCAGTTAATAGGATATAGCCTCGTTGCACGACCTAGTTATGCTTTTTTATTGTCTCCTGCTGGGATAAGCGATGCATTAAAATTTCTGATACAAATTCATGGAAGGTATGACATCCTTAGATATAATAAAGATAAGTTTATAAGGATTTCACAATGGGATCCATCACGTTGCGAAATAATTCCATCAACTACCCTACCCCCAGGCATGCATGTTTAGCTTTGTTGTATAGGAAACTTTGTTAAGTTGACCTGTTATTCGCCTGGAAAGCACTCCTCTCTTTTTCTTCATAGACACTATGCTCACAATTACTGTCTTTTTGTTTAAGGTGAATGAACGGACTTTATTCCCCCTTACCACCCCCTTTCCTCTGAGTAGGTACCGAAGGGGATGGAGGGTTCTTCTATTACAGGTCTAGTGGGAGTGGTTTCTTCTGCGGAGGGTTCTTGTTTTTCTAAAAACTGGAGGCGGAACAACTTAGAATACAGGTTTCCTCCGGAGAGGAGTTCTTCGTGGGTGCCTTTCTCCACGATTCGCCCCCCGTCCAGGACAACTATCAGGTCTGCGTGTAGTATGGTAGAGAGACGATGGGCAATGACGAAGGTGGTACGGTTTTCTACTAAGCAGTAAATGGCCTCCTGGATGAGCCTTTCGGTCTCTGCATCTACGGAGCTAGTGGCCTCATCCAGTATAAGAATCCTCGGGTCAGCCAGTATTGCCCTAGCTATGGCAAGTCGCTGTCGCTGTCCGCCGGAGAGTTTCACCCCTCTTTCTCCAACCACGGTGTCATACCCCTGGGGTAGGGATAGGATAAAGTTATGAGCCCCCGCCATCTCGGCTGCCCTGATTATTTCCTCCTCTGTGGCCTCTGGTTTTCCATAGGTAATGTTGTTTCTAACAGTATCGTTAAAAAGGAAGGCTTCTTGTAGCACCATAGCCATCTGTCGCCTCAGGGACTGGGATTTCACCTGCCTGAGGTCTTGCCCATCTATCAGGATTGAGCCTTCGGTAGGATCGTAAAATCTTGGCAGTAAATAGGTTAGGGTTGTTTTACCAGCCCCACTGGGGCCTACCAATGCCACCATTTGCCCGGGCTCTACCTCCAGGTTGATGTCCTCAAGCACTTTAACCCCGTTGGGGTAGCTGAAGTGTACTCTCTTAAATTCTACATAACCTTGCAAGTAGGGCAATTCAATTGCCTTGGAGTCATCATGTAAGGACGGTTTGGTGTCAAGCACTTCAAAGACCCTCTCTGTGGAGGCAAGCGCCCTCTGGACAGTATTATAAAACCTTGTTATGCCGCTTATGGGTTCGTAGCTCATCCTGAGGTAAGGGAAGAAGATGACGAAGGTGCCTGCGCTCAATTCCCCTTTTAGCACTTTGTAGCCACCAAAACAGAGTACCACTACCGCCCCGGTCTCCACGAAGAGCTCCACTATGGGCTTATAGGTGGTGAATATTCGGTATATACGGACATGGAGTTGATAATTCTCCTTGTTTTTTTGTGTAAACTTTTGGAGTTCTAAGTCCTGTCTGGCAAATCCCAGAATTACCCTTATCCCTGACAGGTTGTCCTGTAGCAGGGCGTTTAGTTCACCCATCTTTTCCCTTAATTCCCGATAAGTGCGCCTTATCATCCTGCCAAAGGTGTAAGTGATACATACCAGTAGTGGTGAAAGCCCTAGGGCGAGTAGAGTAAGTTGCCAGTCCCACCGCATACAGAAGAAGAGTATCCAGCCAAGCCTTAGCATATCGGTTATAAAGGTGGTAAGTGGGATTACTAACGCTTGTTCCAGGGAATCCACATCGTTTACCACACGGCTCATGATATCCCCTGTTCGGCGGTCTTCAAAGTAACTCAGAGGCAGGCTTTGAAGGTGCTGGTATAGTTGGTTTCTCAGGTCAAAGATTACTCTCTGCGCCAGTTCAGCCATAAAGTAGCCGTGCCCCATTGCAATGAGGCTTGTTAAAATTTGGAGGGTAAAGAAGCTAAGAGCCAGGACAAAAAAAGTCAGCAGGGCAGGGTTCATATCGGGCAGCCACTCATGGCTGATATGTTGTGATAACGCCTTTAGTGGAGCGGCCAAAGGGATTTGGCTTGTAGGGGGAGCGATATCGTTAGCTATGGTCTGGGCAGGCGCTCCATGCTCAGGGTCAGTAGACTCCAGGCCACCAATTTTTTGAACTGCGGTGGATTCAAGAATACTCACTTTTCTGGTGGTAGCGAGGGATAGGGGTATCTCCACTGGCATGTCTGAAGAGGTGTTTTGGGGGGTATTAGCCGAGTGTTGATTGCCCAGGAGCCGTTCAGCCACTTTTAATTCGTCCACTGCTACCCCCATTATCTGCGTAGGTAGCACAGATACAAAAGAACCGAACAAGGAAAGACTCAGCACCAGGAAGACCTTGTGCCAGTAAGGCTTTACATATTCAAGGAGCCTAAGGTAGGTGTTCCCAGTGTGTTGCGGTCGTTCAGTAGGGTTATTCATTTAATTTTATAACAGGATTCTAAGCACGGTACAGGGTCATTTGTCTTTATTAACATACAACCCTGATTCCCTAATTATTTGTAGTGATAAATTATAGCGCCACATTATCTCACAAAAGGCTATTCTAAGGTATCCTTGTAAATTCTACAAGTTTGTTCCACCAGGTTCGGCAATTTTTTAAAAATCCATTATCCTTTTGATGTGTACGGGGTAAAATAGTAAAGGGAGCTAGGCCCTTCATGAGAAAAAAAATCTTTATTATATTGGCAATTGTAATCCCCATAGTAGCTACGGCAAGCACCGTAAGTGTACTGAAGTTAAAAGGGAACTCTGTTACTTATAGTTTGGCTGGTGTAGAAAGGGGAGATATTGTCTCTGTGGTTACAGCCAGTGGGACGCTACACCCTTTACTATCTGTGCAGGTAGGTAGCCAGGTCTCTGGTACCATAAAGGAGATTTACGTAGGTGTGGAATCCTTTGTAAAAGAGGGGCAACTCGTGGCCAGGATAGACCCTGCTCCTTTTGAAGCTAAATTAAAACAGGCTAAGGCTAATCTGGAGATAGCCAGAGCCAAGGCCTCCAGTGCAGAGGCTGAGGTCAAACAGCTAGAGGTGAAAGTAAAGGATAACCAAAGGATTTACACCCGTTTTGAGGCCTTGTTGCCAAGTGGGGCGGTAACCGAGCAAGAACGCGATACAGCCCTTGCAAACTATGAGGTGGCGGTAGCCCAGCTTGAATCGGCAGAGGCCAAGCAAGAACTTGCCTCGGCAGAATTGAAGCAATCCGAGGCTGCACTGGAGTCAGCCGAACTAGACCTTAGTCATACCTATATTTACTCCCCTATTGATGGTATTGTACTAGACCGCACAGTGGACGTGGGGCAGACAGTAGCCGCCACCTTTCAGACACCTACTTTGTTTGTCATTGCGAAGGATTTAAAAGAGATGCAAGCCAATCTTGAGGTCAATGAGGCAGACATTGGCAGGATAGGTTCTGGCCAGCCTGTCACCTTTTACGTGAATGCCTATCCGGGTACAACCTTTAATGCGGAAGTGGTATTGGTCAGAAGTTCTCCCAAAGTTACACAGAATGTGGTTACGTATGACGTAATTATTGCGGTGCAAAATGACAAACTTCATCTGAAGCCCGGTATGACGGCTAATGCGACGATTGTTGCAGCAGAAAAGCATGATGTGTTAAAAATTCCTAATGCGGCATTGCGGTTCAAGCCACCTAAAGAAAATGAAAAGAAGAGGGCAAATACCCCCACCCCTGGGCCAGGTGATTCAAGTCAGGTAGTTTACGTCCTAAAGGGCAAAAGGGAGCTTAAACCTTTGAAAGTGGTAACGGGAATCACGGATGATAAATTTACTGAGCTTGTAGAAGGGCCCCTCAAGGAGGGTGAAGAGGTAGTTGTTAGTATGATAACGAAGGCCGGAAAACGCTCCGCAATACCCAGAAGAATGTTCTAATGAAGGATAACGCACTAATAGTTGTAGAAGATTTGAGTAAGGTGTACCGTATGGGAGAAGTGGAAGTCCAAGCCCTCAAGAGTGTGTCCTTAAGGATTGAAAAGGGGGAGTTTGTTGCGGTAATGGGTCCTTCGGGCGCAGGAAAATCCACCTTTATGAATATCCTGGGCTGTTTAGACTACCCGACAAGGGGTAACTATATACTTGATGGACAAAAAGTCTCAACACTTACTATAAACCAACTGGCGGAGATAAGGAATAAAAAGATAGGTTTTGTCTTTCAGAGTTTCAACCTCCTGCCCAGGATTACAGCCGTGGAGAATGTGGAACTCCCGCTGATGTATGGAGGGGTACACAGAAAGGAGAGGAAGAATCGTGCCCTGAAGATGCTCTGGGCTATGGGACTAAAGGGTAGGGAGTTTTATACCCCCAGTAAACTCTCTGGTGGAGAACAGCAACGGGTGGCCATTGCAAGGGCTATCGTTAATGAGCCCAGGCTCATCCTTGCGGACGAGCCTACTGGTAACCTGGATAGCATGAATGCAGCCGAGGTGATGGCCATTCTTAAGAAGTTAAACGCTCAGGGTATAACCATTATATTGGTTACCCACGAGTCAGATATTGCGCAATACGCACGGAGGAAACTGCTATTTAAAGATGGTAAAATAATAGAAGATAGCGCTGCATCGCTTATCAGGCAGCTGCAATCCTTTTAAAGAGGTGTAATTATTATGGTGTTATTGGAAATCTTTCGTATTGCCTTAAGGACGCTATCCCAGCATAAACTCCGCTCAGCCCTGACTATGCTGGGGGTTACAATAGGGGTGGGTTCTGTGGTTGCCATGGTTAGTATGGGACTAGGGGCAAGGGCATCCATCAGGTCCCAGATAGAAGGATTAGGAAGCAATATGCTACTTGTCTTCTCCGGTAGTGTTACAGCTGGTGGAGCAAGGGGTGCAGTCGGTACCGCCTTTACTATAACGGTAGAGGATGCAAAGGCCATTGCAAGAGAGTGCCCGGCCGTAGCCGCGGTCTCCTATGCTAAGCGGCAGACTAACCAGGTAATCTATGGAAACCAGAATTGGAATACCATAATTGCGGGCGTTACACCTGAATACCAGTTTATAAGGAACTGGCCTGTAGCTAGGGGTAACTTTTTCACTCACAGGGATATGGATAGGGCAGATACGGTTTGCGTGCTCGGGCATACAGTGGCAGAGCAACTTTTTGGGTGGGAAGACCCTTTGGGTAAGACGGTAATTATAAAGAAGATACCTTTTAGGGTGATAGGGGTAATGGAAGCAAGGGGTGCTGTTCCTGGTGAAGGGCGTGACCAGGATGACCAGGTCTTTATACCTTTTACTACTGCCGAGTGGAAGATTATTGGTTCAGTATTACCTGGTTATGTGAGCATAATTTATGTCTCTGCTGTCTCTGAGGAGGCCATACCTGCTGCGGAAGAGCAGATTCAAGAACTACTCCGCCAGAGGCACCGTATAGTTAAAGAAGGGAATGATGACTTTATCCTAATGAACCTCAAGGATATTTCAGCAATGCAGCAATCAATTGCAAAGACCCTTACTTATCTTCTGGGGGCTATTGCCTCGGTTTCCCTTATTGTGGGGGGTATAGGGATAATGAATATAATGCTGGTTTCGGTGAGCGAGAGGACTCGGGAGATAGGGATTCGGATGGCAATAGGGGCAAAGAGGAGCAACATATTAATTCAGTTCCTCGTTGAGTCTATCGTCCTTAGCTGCATAGGAGGGCTAATAGGCCTTGTCCTGGGTATAGGTAGCTCAATACTTTTATCCTTTATGGGACAGTGGGCAGTACTCATATCACCTCTAACAATCCTCGTGGCCTTCTTCTTCGCCATAATTGTGGGTGTGGCCTTCGGAATCTACCCGGCCAATAGGGCCTCAAAACTGAACCCCATTGAGGCGCTACGTTACGAATAATAGGTGGGGCGAGTTGTGACTGGTATAAAGCCTCTGGTGTAGCCAGGCATGTCTCGTTAAGTTAATAGGGTAAAAAATCAGTCACTAGAATTTGGCGATTAACTAGAGTTAGACTAAATGAAAGAGGCAATTTTATATCAGAGGTTAAATGGGAATCTCCAGTGTAACGTATGCCAGAGGAGGTGCATAATTAGTGATGGCAGGAGGGGCTTCTGCCGCACCCGCCTCAATAGTGGGGGTAAGCTGTACAGCCTGACTTATGGCTTAGTTTCATCTATTTCTGTGAATCCCATAGAGAAAAAGCCTGTTTTTCATTTCTATCCGGGCAGCAGGTGGCTATCCCTGGGTAGCCTGGGGTGCAATTTTCTGTGCCCCGGTTGTCAGAACTGGGAGATTGCCCACTCAAGGGTGGAACTCCCATTGGGAGGGGCTGAATTTCTTTCTCCAGAGAGATTGATAGGACTCGCCAAAGAAAGCGGATGCCTGGGAATTTCCTGGACTTTTAATGAGCCTACGCTATGGTTTGAATACACGCTTGACGGAGCAATCCTTGCCAAACAAGAGGGGCTCTTCACCAATTATGTTACTAACGGCTTTATTACAGAAGAGGCGCTGGATACCATCGGGCCTTACCTGGACATCTTCCGTGTAGACATAAAGGCTTTCACAGCAAGTACTTATGGCAGAATCGCCCATATAAAAGATTTTAATGGCATCCTAAAAGTAACAGAAATGGCAAGGCATAAGTGGGGCATGCACGTAGAGGTGGTGACCAATGTTACACCTGGTTTTAACGATGGAGAAGAAGAACTGCGGGGCATTGCCAATTGGATAAGAGACTCCCTGGGCGTGGATACACCCTGGCACGTTACCAGGTTTTATCCTCACCTCCACCTTTCTCATTTATCTCCCACCCCCATTGCCAAATTAGAGAGGGCCAGGGAGATTGGACTTGAGGCAGGTTTGCATTACGTATATATCGGTAATGTCCCCGGCCATCCAGCTGAAAACACCTACTGTCCTGGTTGTGGCAAGTTACTCATAGAGAGATTTGTATATGAGATTACGTTCCACGGCATAGAGGATGGAAAATGTCTCTCCTGTGGCCACCAACTGGCAGGAAAATTCACAATAGCAGTGAACACAAATTCGTAGCAGCAGATAGTGCCCTATATCCGCCACAAGTGGACTGGTTTTGGGCACGGCAGATTTGCCAAGCCGACTTTTATCTGTGTACCTGATAAATTAGCAGCAATGCTTTAGCCTGAGCTAGACCGTATTTGATAAATCAAAGTCCTACAACAACCAGTCTAAGGTAGGGGTACGATTCACAGTGCCCAACAAACTCAATGGCTGACATACCCATAAAAGTAAAAGCCTACTCTGGTTACCGCATAGAAGAAAGGCCGATGAGCTTCTTCCTTGAGGGTAAGGAGTATCAGGTAAAGGAAGTGCTCCGCACCACCCACGAGGAAAGAGCTGGCAGGAGAATCCGCGGCTTTAAGGTGCTTACTGAAGAGGGGGATATATACAAACTCTACTATGCCGAAGGGGAAGACCAGTGGTATCTGGAACCTGCTTAAAGGGCAAGAAGGCATAAATCTTCCAATAAAAGATTTTCTTGAGAATATTCACACCAGTGAGTACACAAAAAGTTAGAGTGGAGAAGCCTGAGACTCGTGCAAGGCAGCGAGTTTGATTAACCTTAGTCCTGTGAGAAATACCCATAGGAGGAAAGAAAATAGGACTAGACCCTGAAGGGACTGGATGGGATAAAGTATGCGGGAAATCAGGCTTAGAATCCATAGAATGCTTACTAATATACCAAGCCATCCTAAGTATTGGGGAAAATGGGGGTTAGAGAGCATAGCCAGGCCTCCCAGGCCCACCCATCCTACCAGTCACGTAGTACCGTAGACGCAGAATATACCCTGGTTATAGGACTCCTGCGCCCTATAAATTAGTGTGATAACTTGTCTGGTGCTTTCTTCTGTGGCTCTAGCGTAAAGCTCGGCAAGGGTGGGGGTAAGTGTGGCATGTCTAATCGGACTGAGGGTTCCGAGTATAATTGCAATGAAGGCAAAGAAAACGGCGGTATAGGCATAAGCGGGGTCTGACCTTAAGAGAACCTGGCATAGGGCAGGGAAGGTGGGGAGCAGAGAAAACGAGAGCATAATCCCCGTCCACCAGAAGGCCTGCCACCAGAGTATATTCTGACTTGCGGCCTTTAATACCTCTTCAGCGGCCTCCTGTCTCCCTACTGCTGGCCATCGCCAGTAGAGATAGGCATAAAAAAAGGCGGTTGAGGTGGCATAGATTAATGCGCCCCAACCGCCTAGTTTCAAGAGTTTAGGGTCCACAGGGACTCACACCCCGACTAATTCCTTCTTTTCTTTTAGTGACTCCACTACCTCGTCCACTAGCCCGTATTGCTTGGCCTCGGGTGCCGACATATAGAAATCCCTGTCCACGTCCCTCTCTACCCTCTCCAGAGGTTGCGCGGTATGTTTGACAAGTATGTTGTTTAGATAGTTTTTAAGACGCAGGATTTCTTCCGCCTGTATGCTTATATCAGTGGCGGTACCCCTCATACCTCCCCAGGGCTGGTGTAGCATTATCCTGGCATGGGGTAAGGCGTGACGTTTTCCCTTTGACCCTGCCGCTAGAAGCACAGCAGCCATGCTAAAAGCCTGTCCTATGCAATAAGTGGCTACATCGCAATGAACGAACTGCATGGTGTCGTATATGGCCAGCCCTGCTGTGATAGAGCCACCTGGGGAGTTGATGTAGAGGTTTATGTCCTGATTCTTGTTTTCATTCTGGAGGAAGAGCATTTGAGCCACAACCAGGTTAGACACTGTGTCATCTATGGGTGAACCAATGAAGATGATTCTGTCCTTTAGCAGCCGGGAAAAGAGGTCATAATGCCTTTCTCCATACACCGTTTTCTCCACCACGTAAGGGACGAAAAGTGTATTCTTGGGCACTAGATTGTCTTTCTGGTCTGTACACATCTTTTATTACTCCTTTTTAGCTACTTCTTGTTTATCTTCTATAATTATAGCCTCTTTTAAGAGCAACTTCATCACCTTCTCTTCCCGTAGCTGGTTTCTGAGTGAAGTGAGGGTACCTTCTTTTTCCAGATAGCGTCTAATTGCCGCAGGGGTAGTTCCATGGCCCCTTGCCAGTTCATTTATCCTTGATTCTACCTCATTTTCTGTAACGTAAATCTTTTCCTTACTTGCAAGGTATTCCATTATGAGGAATAGCTTCAGGTCTTCTGTTACACCCTCTTGAGAGGCTGTTTTGAGCTGTTCTGTTGACTTTTCTATTTCTTCAAGGGGTACCCCTGACCGAAGGAGTTCCAACTGGCGTCGGTAGGTTCTCTCTGCTGCCCTGTACTGTATCCAATCGCTCGGCAGTTCAAACTTAGCCATCTCCAGGAGTTTGGCGTAGACTTGGTTGTGGAGGTCTCGCTCTACCCACTGTTTTTTATCCCTTTGTAGCCTACCAAGTACCGTTTCTTTTAGCTTTTCAAGGTCTGGGAACTCTAGCTGTTTGGCCAGCTCATCATTAATTTCTGGGATCTTTGGTCTTTTTATTTCTTTTAGGAGGAGTTTGAGATTGCCCTCTTTATTTTTATACTCAGCTACCGGGAACTGCTCTCCAAGGTTTACCTTGGTTTCTTTACTTTCTCCGGCCTTAGCGCCCACGAGAAGCTTGGCCAGGTCGGGTACGGGGATATTTCGTATCTTCTGGCTGGATATCCAGACCCCTACTTCTTCCTCCTTCTGTATCGTTTTTCCTTCCACCTCTAACTGATAGTCGCATAGAATCAAATCCTGCGCTAAGGCTTCCCCTCCCTCCACAGGCGTTAGCTGCATCTTGCTTACACTGATTTGGTTAAGGGCCGATTGTAGTTCTTCGGGTGTAACCTCAGCAGACTTTCTACGGAGTTCTAATTTCTTATAGCCTTCTAGCTCAAATTTGGGCTTTGTCTCAAAGGTAACTTGAAAGTGGAAGGGTTTGGCAGGGTCAAACTCTACGTCAGTGACTTCTGGTTCCCCAATGGGTTCTAGGTTATTCTCCTCTATTGCCTTCTTGTATAAACTACTTATAAGGGAATCCCTGACGTCCTCTTCTACTCGTTTAGAGAATTGTCTTTTTATTAGTTCCTTTGGAGCCTTTCCCCTTCTAAAACCTGGCAGTTCCAGGCGAGTCTTCAACTCCTCAAAACGTTTATTAATTTCCTCTTCAACGCCCTCTTTGGGGACCTCTATCTTGAGGCGCCTTTTGCATGGGCTAATTTCTTCTATAACTAGGTTATAGCTTGGGGTGGTTGTTTCCATTGGTTCTGTAAATAATGTATGGAGCGGGTGATGGGTTTCGAACCCACGACATTCACGTTGGCAACGTGACGCTCTACCGCTGAGCTACACCCGCCCCTTTTATTCCTTCTGATTTAATCAACAATCTTTTTAGATTACCAAGCAATCTCTTATACTTCAAGTAAGTATTTATTTTGCTAAGTATGCACTGAGGATAAGGAGCATCAACATTATCCAGAGGGCGATAGTCATCCATTTAAGATCTTTCAGTAGGAATTCAGCCCTCTCTTTTTTAGCCTCCAGTCTTTCCTTTAAGAATGCCAGTTTTAGTCTCAATACCTTAACCCGCTCTTCCAGTTCCCTAATAGAGTAGTCTTGATTATCTTTTCCTTCTTCAAGATTATCCGGATCGTCCATAGCTTTTCCTTTATGGTGCGAGGAGGGGGAGTTGAACCCCCACGGTATTACCCACTAGATCCTAAGTCTAGCGCGTCTGCCAGTTCCGCCATCCTCGCTAAGTTATTTAGTGACGCCTGTTTTCTTTGGGCTTGGCTCGTGTGGGGTTCTAACAAACCATTCCCTTTGAGAGCCATACATAATCATAAAAGTAAAATAAACTGCAATACACACAAGCCCAAAAAGAAACAATATTAGAGGATCTTCAATGAAAAAATTCATTTCATTACCTTTCTTTCAACATGTAGAAGGAAGCTTAAAGTGTATAAAGACATCACAACAATTAAGCCACATATCGCAAGTTTAACGCTAAATCTTTGTGGATATATAAATTGGCCAAAAATCAATGAACCTGCTGCGATATTGGCTAAATCGGCAAACTTTTCCGCAAATAACCTTTTAACACTTTTATCTCTGTTGTCCACTGCGTCTGCCAGTTCCGCCATCCTCGCCTGATGATTCTAAGAACTTTATGCGCTGGAGGACTCGTAGCTTTGCACCGCCGACCAAGAGTTTATTATTTAACATTTAACAGATTTCTGGCTTGTTTTCAAGTATTTGATTTTCTAAATGTTAAAATGGCAGTTGATGAAGCCTGAAGCCTTCTTTTTCGTAGGTTCTAGCAGGAGTAAATTTATTGTTTTTTCATCCTAACACAGGTATAATGTGCACTCAAAAGGCCATTGATACTATAAAATATAAGTACATAATTGTACAATGGGTTAGGGTGCTAGGTATTGAAAAAAGCTAAAGACCAGCCAATGGTTACAGACACAAGGTGAGGCAATATTTTGGAAACCTCAACGATTTAGACGTGGGTTTCCTGTTAAAACAAACCCCTCCAGAAGGAGGCCTGAAAATGAGAGTAATTCCAATCCTTTTTTGCCTAAGTCTACTGGTTTCTTCTACCTGTTTAGCTCAGCAAGAGGAATTAGAACTACCTCCTATTAGTGAAGAAGTGCTTTCCCCAGCCCCCGAGGCCAAAGAAAAGGCCCCCTCAGCCCCCATACCTCCCGCAGCCCCCACACCCCCTGCACCCGCAGAGGAGGAAAAACAAATAAAACAAATCACACTGGTGGAGCTTACAGAAATGCTTGCATACCGGTATAAGGGAAAAGTGGTGGTACTGAGCTTTTTTTCTCCCTACTGTAAGAAATGCACGGAAGTCTTACCCACACTGGAAGAAATATATCAGAAACATCCCCAGGATATTATGGTAATCGGCATTTCGCTTGTCGGATACCCCAAAAAAGTGTGGCTATCTGTTAACAGGATGCGTATAAATTATCCTGTGTTCATGGGGGACGCGGATGTGCTGGACGCCTATGACATACATACGTTACCTTCCATTATCCTAATTGGGAAAGATGGACGAGAAGAGGAAGCAGAAAAAGATCACGAAGTAAATAAGGCCAGACTTGAGAAGGAAATTGTAAGGCTTCTGGAGGGGCGGCCTAAAACTTTGTGGAGGCTGTTTCCTTTTTAAAACTTAGACAAGGAGGAACCTTACAAACGCTTTGCATACTGTAGATTTTTTATAAACAGTCATGCAAAACGACTCCTTCCGCTTACTATTTAACCAAATTCACCCAGATTCCACAAAATTCACCCTATTTGTATTTAGAGTTATAGAGACAAAGTAGTACATTTGTCTTAGTACTTCGGAAGAATGAAGAAAGATACACTTGGGGGGAGCTACTGCATGATAAAGTGCGCCCTGGAGGATTCGAACCTCCGACCCACTGATTAAGAGTCAGTTGCTCTACCGGCTGAGCTAAGGGCGCTCAACTTTTCGCCAATTATACTAAAGGGTAACCCCCGAGTCAAAAACCTGCCGTCTTTTGACCTTAAGGGGATTAGGTTCTAGGAACCTCTATAGTAATTCAACATTTTTCACATTTAATGGTGTTGCCGGGCTCCTCCTTTTGGCACCGTGCGGGGATGTGGACCACCTGATCCACAACATATACCTCTTCTTGTGCCTCAACCTGATATCTATAGGTTCGCATGACGCCGGTTGCACCTTCGAATACGACTGCTAGCCTGGCACCTCTCCGGGTTGCCGTGTATCGGATATTGGCATACCCGGTCACCAGCATCAACCTTACCCAGGCATCGTCAAAATCTAGCATTACAAACTTAATGACCTGAAATCCTTTAGCCATATTGTTCCTCCTATTTCCTGACCAGATAGGCCACCTAATAGTAATGCGCACCCGGCAGGACTCGAACCTGCAACCGTTGGATTCGAAGTCCACTACTCTATCCAATTGAGCTACGGGTGCGATGATTGTGCAGCAGAGTAAAGCCCAAAAGAGTATAAATACTCTCTTTATACTTGTCAACAGGCCCTCTTTAGTTTCTCTCTTTCTGGGGCATAACAACCACTATTTGCTATTGAGCCTTAGAGGATTTTATGGTAGATTTTTTAAGGTTTATTTGCAGGGGTAAGTTCGCTATAGTAAATCTACTGTAGACACCAAATGTAATCTCGGCTCTAGCGAACAAGTTCATTAGCATCTTACCAGCCAATCCTTTGTAAAGGGGCTTGTAGCTTATCTCTAGCCCGTGGTATGTGGTCAGACACTATGCAGTTTTATTTGTTCTTAAGTTATTGGAGACAATGTACTTTTTTTCCTCCCACTCAATGGGGAGGAAACAAAAGGGCCCTTCCCTTCACCCACTCCTATCGTGGTTCCGATTATAATAGACGCTTCTTACCCAATACGAGGGCGGTGTCTGATTTTTGTCCTAACTCATATATGACTCTTGATAATTAAAAGAGTTTTTGATAAAGTTAAGGACTCTATATAGGAATATAATTGTTCTTAACTCTATACAAAACAAATATTTAGGAAAATCCCCATATAGATAGTTGAAAGGAGAGGCCCAAAGGATGACGGGGAAAAAACACATATATGCATTTGGCAATGGCAAGGCTGAAGGTAATGCCGAGATGCGTCAGCTCTTGGGGGGTAAGGGTGCAAACCTCGCAGAGATGAGTAACCTGGGCTTACCCGTTCCCCCGGGGTTTACTATCAGTGCAGAGGTTTGTGAGTTTTTTTATAAGAATAATCGCCAGTATCCCGAAGGTCTAAAAGAGGAGATGAAAGAAAACCTAAGAAAGCTGGAAGAAACCATGCAAGCAAAGCTAGGGGATGGCACAAACCCTCTGCTGGTTTCTGTTAGGAGCGGGGCTGCCGCCTCCATGCCGGGTATGATGGATACGGTACTGAACCTCGGGTTGACCCCTGATAGCCTCCAGGGTCTCATCAGAAAGACCAATAACGAGCGATTCGTATGGGATGCCTACCGAAGATTTATATCTATGTTTGGCAGTGTGGTTATGGGCATAGATAGGGAGAATTTTGAGATACACCTGGATGAGCAAAAGAAAAAGGTCAGAGTAAAAAGCGATGCAGAACTTACCTCCAAACATTTGGAAGATATAACTCAAAAATTTAAGCAGGTGTATAAAAAGGAAACGGGACAGGCATTTCCTGATGATGCTGAGAAGCAATTGCAAATGGCCATTGAGGCCGTAATAAAGTCCTGGAATAACCCAAGGGCGGTTAAGTACAGGGAGCTTTATAATATCACTGGCCTACTGGGCACGGCGGTAAATATACAGTCAATGGTATTCGGGAACATGGGTAACCACTCCGCCACAGGTGTGTGCTTTACAAGGAATCCCTCCAATGGAGAAAATACCCTTTACGGGGAGTTTCTACTGAATGCCCAGGGGGAAGACGTAGTAGCAGGCATCCGCACCCCAGAGCCCATAGCCGACCTTAAAGAATTGATGCCACATCTCTATGACGAACTAATTAGATATAAGGATATTCTGGAGAAGCGTTATAGGGATATGCAAGATATAGAGTTTACAATCCAGGAAGATAAACTCTATATGCTACAGTGCCGTAATGGCAAGCGTACCGCCCAAGCAGCCCTCAAGGTTGCCGTGGATATGGTAAAGGAAGGGTTGATAGAGAAGCAAACCGCCCTGTTGAGGATAGACCCGCAACAACTGGACCAGCTCATGCATCCAGTCTTTGACCCCAAGGCCCAGAAGGAGGTAATAGCTACTGGGCTACCAGCCTCCCCCGGGGCGGTTACGGGAAAGGTGGTCTTTAATGCGGAAGACGCAGAGCACATGGCGGCTAAGAAGGAGAAGGTAATCCTCGTAAGGAAGGAGACCTCCCCAGAAGATATAGCTGGTATGTACGCTGCGCAGGGCATACTTACCTCACGTGGTGGGATGACTTCCCATGCCGCAGTGGTAGCCAGGGGAATGGGTAAGACCTGCATAGTAGGGGCTGGTGCCATTGATATAGACTATAAGGCCCAGCGGTTCAGAGTTAACGGAAAGGCTCTCAAAAAGGGTGATTATATATCGCTTGACGGCACCCTCGGAGAAGTAATCCTGGGGAAAGTTGCAACGATAGAGCCCTCTCTAACTGGAGATTTTGCCACTCTTATGGAATGGACTAATGAGTTAAAGAGACTGGAGGTAAGAGCTAACGCAGATACCCCGGAAGATGCTAGAAGGGCAAGGCAGTTCGGCGCAAAGGGTATCGGCCTTTGCCGTACAGAGCATATGTTCTTTGGTGAAAACCGTATAGATTGTGTAAGGCAGATGATACTGGTGGCCGCCGACGTCAAGAACATGAAGGCCAAACTTCAATCCATGGGAGATGAATTGGAAAAAGCCCCAAAGGACAAGCAAGCTGCTATCAAGAAAGAAATTGTTAAGACAAAGGCGGAGTTGAAGCAGCCATTATCACTTTATACAAAGGCACTAAATGCCCTCCTTCCCATGCAGAGAGGCGATTTTGAGAAGATATTTACGGCAATGGAGGGTCTGCCGGTAACCGTAAGGCTTTTGGACCCGCCCCTTCATGAGTTCCTGCCGCAGGATGAAGCGAGCCAGACTCTGATGGCTAAAAAGATGGGTGTGAGTATTAAGGAGGTACAACGGACTGTGGCAAGGCTCCATGAGTTCAACCCAATGCTAGGCCACCGTGGGTGCCGACTCGGTGTAACTTATAAGGAAATATACGATATGCAGGTCAGGGCTATTATAGAAGCGGCCTGCAATGTAAAAAAGAAAGGGTTAGAAATCTACCCCGAAATAATGATACCCATAGTTTGTACAGAAGAGGAACTACGAATTTTCAGGGAGAATATTCATAAACTAGCCGATGAAATAACAAAAAAGAAAGGGGTAGAAGTTCATTACACAGTGGGTACTATGATTGAACTACCCAGGGCTGCCGTAACCGCTGACCGAATAGCTCGGCAGGCCGACTTCTTCTCCTTCGGCACAAATGACCTCACACAAATGACCTATGGTTTCAGCCGTGACGATGTCGGTAACTTCCTTGCTGAGTATATTGAACGGGGCATACTGGAGAAAGACCCATTCCAGTCTCTAGACCAGGAAGGTGTCGGCATGCTAATAGAGATAGGGGTAAAGAAGGGGCGTACCACCAAACCCGACCTCAAGATAGGCATCTGTGGTGAACACGGTGGAGACCCAGCCAGCATAGGCTTCTGCCACAGGGTGGGGATGACCTATGTAAGCTGCTCCCCCTATCGTGTCCCTATCGCTCGACTTGCCGCTGCCCAGGTAAATATTAAAAAGGCAGAAGTATCCTCTACTGTATAATATTTATTTGCGCATACAGCAAGAAAGAGACCATTCAGGGGTAAGTCGTGAGAATAGAATTAAGTACAGGTGTCACTTTTACCAGACTTTCTTGCCCTTACCTGGGTGAATATGAAAAAAATAAGTCCACTCCTAATAGACTCATCTTAACTAATAAAAGCAGAAGAAAGATTATTCTCAAGCTAACAGACCAAATCATTTCCAGATAGATTTACCAACTCTTTTACAAAAATTACTCTTATTTTTCTTAGAACATAAAAGTTCTTGATAAATAGAACATTTTTATGTACTATAAGTTTAAAAATAAGGGTTAGATTCAACTTTTTATCAAGAGCGGAAACGGGTAAGAAATGGAACCCCCGGTAAATGAAAAAGAAATAACCCAGCTAAAGTTCTACACAGAACTGACAGAAGAAGACGTTGCTTTGCTTAAAGAAGTGCAACCCCTTGTAGTAGCCCACCTTGATGAATTAATAGAAGCCTTTTTTATCCATCTGCTTAAATTTGAAGAAACCAAAAATCTGCTCAAGGATGCAGGCACTGTAGATAGATTGAAAGAGGCCCAAGAGCGCTACCTGACCAGCCTTTTTTCGGGAAATTATGATTTAGATTACGTAGAAAACAGGATGCGAATAGGGGAAGTCCATCACAAAATTGGGTTAGGCATTAAGTGGTATATAGGGGCTGTACGGCGCTACGAATGGCTGCTGATGGAATTATTTCGTAGATACACTAATCTAGACGCAGATAGGTTATTTAGGGTGGAGAGGGCTATAAATGGTATCCTTTATTTTGACACTCAGTGGGTTCTTGAGGCTTACGAGTTGTCTTATACAAGGGAGTCAAAAGAGAAGTTAGAAACGCTTCAGGCACGTGGACGGCAGCAGGCTGCTGTGGCTAGATTGGGTCATCGTGCCCTTGCTGGTGACGAACTTTCCAGTCTAACGCAAGAGGCTGTTGTTCTTACTGCTGAAACTCTCGGTGTGGAGTATTGTAAGGTCTTAGAACTTCTCCCAGAGGGTAATGCCCTGTTATTGAGCACTGGTGTAGGTTGGAAGGAAGGGCTTGTGGGGCACGCGACGGTGGGTACTGAGAGGGGTTCCCAGGTGGGTTACACCCTGCTTTCGGATGTACCAGTGATTGTGGAGGACCTACGCACGGAGACACGCTTTAACGGGCCACCATTACTTTTTGACCACGGGGTGGTGTCGGGGATGAGTGTTATCATACGTGGAAAGAAGAAACCTTTTGGTGTGATGGGTATCCACACGGCCAAACGGCGTGCATTTACCCAGGATGACGTAAACTTTTTACAGGCCGTTGCAAACGTACTTGGCATGGCTGTTGAGAACAGTCATGTGGAAGAGGCGTTAAGAAATAGTATGGAAGAAATCCAAACAGTGCATCAGGCCTGGAAGAGCATAGAGGAGTGTATTATTATTACAGACCTTAAGAGGAAAATAATTAAAGCTAATCCTGTTTGTGTGCGTATGACTGGTTACACACAGCAGGAACTTGTCGGACAGTCACCGAAAGTATTCAGTAGTGAAAAAACTACACCCTACCTGTTTGATGAAATAGGGGATGCCCTTATTAAAAGAGGGCTGTGGTCGGGGAAAGTAGTGAATAGGAAAAAGGATGGTGCCTTATGGGACTGTCAACTCTCCATCAAGCTCTTTAGGGATCTTATGGGTATCCCCAAGGGTTATGTGGCAATACTGCGTGATATTACAGAAGAAAAGAGGTGGGTGGAATTGCTTGAGCGGCAAGTTAAAGACATTGAAGCACTCCGCAGCCGGCTTAAGGCGCAGTTTGAGGATACCATATACATGTTTGCCATAGCTTGTGAGGCGAAGGATGAGGTAACTGGTAATCATGTCCGCAGAATTAGGGAATACTCCACGGCTATTGCTAAGGAGATTGGGTTGCCGGAGGAATGGGCTGAGGAGATAGGCATCTCTAGCGTCCTCCACGATGTAGGCAAAATTCATATCCCTGATAGTATCCTTAAGAAGCCAGCTCCATTAACCGCTGAGGAGTTTGAGGTGATGAAGACCCATGCCTTAGCTGGAGGGAATATACTCAACTCTGAGCACTTCAATATAGCTAGAAAAATTGCACTCTATCATCACGAGAACTGGGATGGTAGCGGTTACCCCATAGGGCTTAAGGGTGCGGATATACCCATAGAGGCAAGGATAGTGAGGGTGGCCGATGTCTTTGATGCCCTAACTACTAAACGCCCCTATAAACCCATCTTTAGCGAAACAGAGGCGCTTAAAAAGATTAGAGCCATGAAGGGTAAGGAACTCAGTCCTATGAAAGTAGAGGCCCTTGAGAGGGCTTACCAGAAGGGGATAATATCGGAGATAAAGAGGAAATATAGCTAGTGGGCTAACCCCAAATCATTGTATCACCCCCAGCCAGTCCTTCATTAAGAAAATTACCCTGCCTATTAGAAGTGACATACGGCCCATGACGGTGTAGCCAAAGGAGGCGCCAAAGGAGACCATGAGAAACCAGATGCCTATCCGAGAGATTACCCTTAAGGGGCCTTTATGTTCCACAGAGAAGAAGAAATAGATTAGAACAGATATAACCCCAAGTAGTGTTAACACACCGTTGATGCTACCGAGTATTGTCTCCCCAGAGCTGAATAGTGGTTGCATAGAGGGTTCAAGCTGTTTAAGTATAAAGGCGTGTATAGAATTTGGGATGGTTATGCCAGCGCCCAGCCCAACCACAAAGGCGAAACTCCAGCGGCTAAGCCAAGTTAACCTGTACGTGAATCTCAGGAGCATGAATATGCCTAGCATAAGTGGGACAAAGAGTAAATATTGTGGGTGCCTCCCTGTGAAAAGAGGCACTAGCAGGGTGTCGTAAAGGTCTGGCTTAAGGACGTTAAACCAGGTGATTATAATCGTATAACCTAAAGCTACCCCTACGTACAAGTTTTCCACCACCTTGAAGGCTGGATTATCTTTGTAAAGGAAGCTATAGATGGCCAGTGTGAGACCAGCGGCGATCATTATCCCGAAACCTTCCCAACTAAGGCTTAACCTGCCGAACACAAAAAACAAGAGGTTAACCAGGATGAAAAACCCTAGTGTGCTAACAAGGAGCCAGAAGTCAAAACTTCTATTTTTAAAATTGTTTTTTGTTCTCACCGCCTACGCCTCCCGCTCACTTTGTTTATGAAGAAGGCTATGTTACTGAAGAGCACAAAAAGTATTACCAGGCAGTGGGTGACACTCTGAGGCCGCATACCCTCATAGGCTTGGGCCCTTTGTTCCACCATAGCTTCATACTCGGCCGCCCCCTTTAACCCTGCAAGAAGTCCATTTATCTGGCCACTATCAAGAAATGGGTACATATCCGGGCCAATAACAGCAGTACAACCGGCCCCCATTTCAAACAGATATTTTTCCTTTCCGAAGGCAATCCAAATCTCAATAGTAGCTCCAGCCGCCAGGTCTATAAGATAGTCTATGTCCCTGAGGCTCTCCACACCTTCTAAAGCGGGTATAGTGGTGGTATCATTTCCGTAAAAATCCTTAAGGAATGCAGTATGCAGGTCTTCCCCCATATTGATAATAAGTGAGGCACCCCCTGGCTTAAATCCTAAGAAGACGTAATCTTCACTATATTTCTTCTGGTAAATGGAAGCCATTGAATTCAATGCCTGTTCAGCCAGCCCCGTACCACCCGGGTTATTAGTCATACCTATCACCTTCAATCCCTTCTGAAAGGCGTGGTGAAGCAGGGCGAGGGCCATGGGTTGCAGCTCTTCCTTACTGGAAGGGTCATAATCAAACGAGAGAAGGAGGTGAGAGCCTTCTGGCAAGGATTCTATTTTGTCAAAAATATTCTTTACAGGTGAAGTGGGGGGCACTGGCAGACTAAACCTAATAAGCAGTGACACAATCACTGAAATGGCCACCCCGGCAAAGATTATTCGCCTGTCTATGTTTAGGAATTTTTCCATTTTGCCTTATCCATTTTGTTCCCCTTTAGGCGAAAATTCTCAAGAGGGAGCTTATAAAAGCTTGCCTTTAACAAATAGGGAATAAGGGATTTAAAAAAACCTCCCTTTCTGAGAGGGGAAGAAGAACCAAAGTGTACCGTGTAGAAGCTCAATTAGTCTCCCCCACCCAGGTACTGTCTTTCTACCCCGAATATTATTTTTATAGAAGTAGCAATTGCCCCAAGACTTACACCCAGGAGTATACCCCTTTTGGCGGCTAGATTTGGCACGCCCATAATCCAATCCGCCGCAATAGGTATATGTTGCGATATGAGTGCTCCAATCGGTACCCTCCCCAGCATTACGATTATAGCTGCCACCAGTAGTACAGTTGATTCCATAGTCCTAGCCCTGAAGGTTCTGTATGCAGCCGAAGCCATGAAGAAGGCAAGGATAGAGAATATAGTGGCACCTGCTGGTACCTGGATATACAAAAAAAGCCAGTCAAACATAGTACCTTCTTTTTTGTCGTGCCAGAAGGCCTCTCCGCCATTGTAGAGGCCAAAAGCTACCATAATACTGGCACCAACGAATACGAAAATACTGTATCCCCACCCAGGAACCTTCCTGCGAATACGTATCCAATGCAGATGTAATAGGCTATACACTCCTATGAAGATGGCGAAGCCTGCTATTATCCTGTCCCAGCGAGTCATAAGCTCCAGGAAGGCGCTGGAGAGGGGGTGAGGGATGAAATACTGAAAGGCCATTAACACACCTACGGTGAAGGCTATAGCTAAGGGTATGGTCATACGTAAGAAATGCAAAGTAGGCCTCCTAGGTCATAATGCCCGGAAGAGTTGGCTAATAAAACCTATGCCGAAACTGGATAGGATTGTTCCAAAAAAGAGGATAATTATGATAGCCGCTTTACCAAAATCCTGTGCCCTCAGGCTACCCAGGAGCATAGGTTCCCTGGAGAGATAGGCACTGGCGGCATATAATTCCTCCCCTATAAGAGTATAGTCACAGGTGGTGATAAAGAAGGGGAGCTGGGTGTAGGCATCGGTGCCGGCTATCTGTATGGCCCCCGTGGTGGCCCCTGTCTCCGCCAGGATCAGGCTCTCTGCATAAAAGTAACCGATAAAGAAATTAGCGGCTGGCCTCTCCCTAGTCATAATACCGCTCACTGCTGCCACATAAGGGAACTGCTCGGAGGCTACCATCACCACATTATCCGGTTTATAGGCATCTGGTCGGCCAGCCTCCAGGTAGGCCTCTTTCACCACTTCCTGGCTTATAGAGAGGACTATCGGATCATTGTTTACTACCTTCAGTACGGCATCGTACTCCGCTATTTTACAGGCTATACGGCTCAGGATATTTACTGCCGCCATAGTAGAGATGGTGCCTATTGTGGTCAGGCCATGAACAAAGAGCACCGGTCTGCCCATCTCAGTAGCCCTACCAACGGCCTCGTCCACAGCATCTAGTCCACTTATCTTCCTAAGAAATATTCTCGGATTTCTCCTGGCGTGTATTATGTAAAATAATACCGTTCCTGAAAACAACACCATTATTATGAGGTTGTTTAGTTTGCCCAGATTAAACCAATTGCCTTTAGCCCTTGCAGATACCACCTGCTCTAGCGGCATAAATTCCTCACTGCTTGACATTGCCAGCTTAAAATAATAGACCGCCTTACGATTCCTATCGCTGGCGAAATATCTCCTGGGGTCTATTTGTGTGACATGAAATGCCTTTTTGTTCTTGCGAAGACCCAGGCGCTCAAGTAAGAGGACTTTATAGTAGGTATTTGACTTTACTCTTGTAGCCTCTAGCCAGGGTCCATCGGAAGAGGTGGCTATGTATATTACGTAGTCTACATCAGGGGAATCACTGGGGGAGGCGCTCCAGCTTAGGGTAATTGATTCACCCCCGTCATTAGGGGTATCAGACGCTTCAAACTTCTTGGGAGGTACCAGTTCACCAGCATCCAGGGGGACTAGCCCCCATAAGGTGAATACTATTACACCCAAGATAAAGACTAGATTCAAAGTTTTATAGCCTCCACATTAGCCCTCGGGATTATTATAGTAGAATTATCACCAAGTTCCACTTCTACTACACGGACCTTTGATTCTGTTTCAATGGCGCGTAATTCGGGGGGTAAAGATTTTACCCTACCAATCTTTCCAAAGTATGGCTCACGGATAACCCTGACCATGTCACCCTCTGCCATTCCAGTTTCAGCCTGGGCCTCTTCCTCCCCTGCGGCACCATCTGTTAGAGGGATGATTATCTCAGGTCTGACCACACCTGCCCTTATTTGGGTAGCCCCATTGATAGAAGCCTTCATGCCTTTTTTTGACTGTAATACTTCAAAGGTCTTTTTGGCCATATTAATCTTGGAGAAACCTTCTGTAACTACAATCGTCAGTCCTGCCTTCTCGGAGCCTGTAATAGCCACACCGAGGTCGTAGCCCAGCAGGGATTTAAGGTCCTCATCATAGATTCCACCAGTAACAATTCCAATTACCCCTAACTTTCTGGCCTTATCCAGTGCTTCCCAGGTTACAAGAGAGCCCGCCACGAGTATCTTATTCTTGTGTTCGGGCTTTATGCCAGCGGCCTCAAGCGTCTTCTCCGGAGAGTCCACGCCCACATCCAGTAACCCCACCACCTCCCCTCCTATGCCGAATATACCCTGGATAAAGGTAGCGGTTGTCTCCACCACAACCCCTTCCTTTTCCATAACCTCTGTTACACGGCCATCAATATAGGCACGGACCTCAATGGGCTGAGGTGGTTCCCTGAGCAGTACCTGACCTGTTATGTTTGAGATGGTCTCTACCGTCCCGGTTATTGGAGAGGTGCAGGTAGCCTTAAGCCAGGCGAAGAGGGACTTGCTTTCAGCAAGGATTTCGTTCTTTTCTACCGGGTCTCCCTCCTTTTTGAGCATGTATTTGGGTACTTCCTGGGGCGGAATATTTAACCTTCCTGCCACATTTACTGCAAAGACCTTGCCTGGGAGTTCTGTCCTAGCCACTACATCCTCCGCCTTCACTACATCGCCCTTTTTGGCCACTACCTCTCCGGGAAGGGGCAGCATCCTGTGCTTACTTGTCTTCGTCTTTTCAGCAACTCTTAATCCTGGGGTATAGGCATGTGCCATGGCTTTCCTACAATGTTCAAAAGTTAAAAAGTTAAAAAGGTCTAAAGTTTAGGTTTTAGAGCTGGAGAAGGAATAGGCCCCTATGGTTTCAGCCCACCTCCTTAGCAAGGAGACACGTGCAGACTTTTCTTTAGGGAGATTTAAAGGTCTTCCCCGCGTATCTATTACTAGCCCTACCACGCCACCCGTAAGCTTGGCTTTGACAGCATGCCCTTTGCCATTACCAAGGTCATAAGACCTTGTGGGATTAGCCTCTATCTCAACCTCCTCGTCAGGGCCAAGTGTGTAGAGTTTTAATTCTCCAAAGGGAATGGTTTCTTCTATCTTTTTTCCGTCTTTATACTCTATCTTAATATCCAGGCATTTTTCACCCATCTTACCGGCATTAATCACGGATACGCAGGGACCCAACGGAACCAGGCAATCCTTTTCAAAGACCTCCTGGGCCACATCTGGATAGACAGTAGATAATACCCCTAGGTGGGGCATCATAAAGATACTGTCAACCGCCAGCTGGGTGATACCTTCGGGCAGGAAGGCATCTATTAGCATGAGCATGGCCTGGGAGCGCTTTGGAGCATGGGAGAGTATCCCCCCGCTGCCAATAAGCAGGTTAAGCTTTAGCATTTTTACAAGGCTCTCTTCCTTTATCTCCTGAAAGGTCTCGGCAATATCCCTTACCCTCTGGACACCCTTGAGGCCCACTGCCAGGGATTTGTGCTGTTCAAAGGCCAGGTTTAGGGCCTCCCTCGCTATCGCCTGTTCCATCTGCAATTCCTCCTGGAGCTGGGGTATGGTGGTTGGCCGAATCATCTTGTTTTTTATACGGTTACGCAGGTCCGCCTCTGTCATATCAAATGGTACCCATCTGAGTATATTCTCTGCCTTTGCCTCTGCCAGGACGTTGGATATGCTATAGCTCATGCCCAGGTTAGCACTAACGGTCCTTGTAAAGTTACCGTCAAACACGGAGAACACATCTGTTGTGGCCCCGCCAATATCCACACCTACTATGTTTATGCCATGCCTCTTGGCCTCACTCTCTATAATTACCCCTACCGCTGCTGGAGTAGGCATAATGGGTATAGAGGTCCAGGTCATTAGTTCTTTATACCCGGGGGCGTGGGCCATAACGTGTTCAAGGAAAAGGTCTTGAATCTTTTGCCGGGCTGGCATCAGGTTTTCTGTCTCCAGTGTGGGGCGTACATTGTCTGTTATCTGTAAATAAGTTTTTTCCTCTAGTGTCTTGCTGATGACATCCCTTGCGTCTTTGTTGCCTGCATAGAGTACTGGGAGCTTGAAAGTGGTGCCGAGGCGGGCCTTGGGGTTTGCAGCGGCTATTTGTTCGGCCAGTTCTACCACGTGAGATACCGTACCACCGTCTGTACCCCCCGAGAGGAGTATCATGTCGGGGCGTTGCTGACGGATTAGCTCTATTCTTTCGTGGGGCAATCTCTTATCGTTAGAGGCGATGATGTCTATAACAATGGCCCCTGCCCCCAGGGCCGTCCTCTGAGCACTCTCAGCGCTCATGGATTTTACTGCCCCGGCCACCATCATCTGTAACCCTCCCCCGGCGCTACTGGTGGATACGTAAACATCCACCCCTGCCTTATCTTTGGCAGGCATAATAATTTTTTCCCCATCCAGCAGCTTCCTTCCAGAGAGTTCCTCTAACTCCGTGAAGGCATTCAGCACCCCCCGAGTTACATCCTCAAAGGGTGCCTCAACCGTGGTAGGTGCCTCCCCGCGGTAGGTCTGCCTGTATTCTTCTCCTTTTTTCTCTATAAGGATGGCCTTGGTGGTGGTACTACCGCAATCCGTGGCTAGTACAATTTTAAGCTCTTTAGGGTCAATTGGTGCGTCTTGCATCTCAGAGATACCAGTTGTTAGTTTTCTTCTTCAAGTTTCTTTATAGCTTCTATAAGTAGTTCAATGGTGGCACGTTTTTCAAGCAAAATGGCCAATCTGTCATATTCTTCCTTTGAGAAGAGAAAAGTCATAAATGGCCTCATAAAGTGCATCGCCTGGCTACCAAGATAGCTGAGCGGTATGAGGGATTCAAGGAAGAGGATGGCTGGGCTAGCCATACCGCGGTTAACCACTGCCTTGGCCAGGCGTTCAATCAAGGCCGTTTCTTCAGGCGTTAGGGCATCATCCTCCTTTAAGGAAAAGGCGTGTCTGAGGCCTTGCCTAAACGAATCAAGATTCCAATAAACTTTTCCTAACCAGTTCATAATTGGGCGATATTAACAGGAAGGGTCAAACCTGTCAAAATTAAAACAAAACGTTAAATTTTATTCCTATTTTTCCATTTTTTCTGCTGTTTCTACGGCCTTAAGGAGTCCTTTTGCCTTGTTAAGGGTCTCTTCGTATTCATTTTCCGGGATAGAATCGGCCACTATACCGGCCCCTGCCTGGATATAAGCCGTATCCCCTTTTAATATTATAGTACGAATCGTTATGCATGTGTCCATATTGCCTAAGAAATCCAGATAACCTACCGCACCGCCGTAGGGTCCCCTGCGGGTGGGTTCCAGTTCTTCAATTATTTCCATGGCGCGAACCTTTGGTGCCCCTGATAATGTGCCGGCCGGTAGACAGGCCTTTAAGGTATCCAGGGCGCTTTTATCCTCTCGGAGTTTACCAGTCACAGAGGAGGTAATATGCATGACGTGGGAGTATTTCTCTATTACCATCTTTTCCTCAAGGGATACACTGCCGTACTGGGCCACCCTTCCGATGTCATTCCTCCCCAGGTCTACCAACATTATGTGCTCGGCCCTTTCTTTAGGGTCTCTTATTAGTTCTCTTTCAAGCCTTGAGTCCTCTTCCTCATTTAGGCCCCGTTTTCTGGTGCCTGCGATAGGCCGCACAGTTATTTTTTTCCCCTCTACCTTTACCATCACTTCAGGGGACGAGCCTATGAGTTTGAGGTCCCCCATGTCTAAATAAAACATATAAGGGGATGGATTTATTACACGAAGGGCGCGATAAATATTAAAGGGGTTAGCCTGGGTATTTAATGTAAGCCGTTGTGAAATAACAACTTGGAAAACATCCCCAGCTTTTATATATTCTTTACATTTTTGAACCGCCTGGAGAAAATCTTCTTTCTCAAAACTGGAAACAAAAGGTAAAGTTATTTCTCCATCGGTAGCTATATCGTCGCTGAGGGTGAACGTGGGGGTTTGAAGCTTCTCAACGAGGGAATCAATTCTGCGGGTGGCCTCCTGGTATGCCTGTAAGGGGTCTTTCCCGTCCTCCGGGTTGGCGTTGGAGACTACTTTGAGCGTCTTACTTAGATGGTCAAAGATTACCAGGGAACTGAAAAACATAAAAAACAAATCGGGCAATTGAAGGTCATCCACGGCCTTTGAAGGTAGTTTTTCAATAAACCTTACGGTATCGTAGCTCACATATCCCACTGCCCCTGCGGAAAAGCAGGGTAAATCTGGGAGGCCGACTTGAGAGTGTTCTCTTATCAGACCTTCCAGTGTCCCAAGTGGGTCCTGGGTTTCCAGTCGTACTCTAGAAGTGCCTTCCGATATTTCCATCTGCTTACCGGAGCATTTGACTTCCATAAATGGTTCAACCCCCAGGAAGGAGTATCTGGCCATTTTTTCCCCTCCAGCCGCACTCTCCAGCAAGAAGCCATGCCCATCCGGGCAAAGTTTCTTGAAGGCGGAGACAGGGGTCAGTGTATCTGCAATGAGCTGACGATAAACAGGCGCCTTTTTTGCCCTCCCGGCCAACTCCTTAAACTCTGAAAATTTAGGAAGATAAGAAGGTTTCATATTTGAAGATGTAGTTAAAACGGGTCATTCTAGTTTTACCTTAATCGGGCTGTCAATAAACTCCGAAAGGATAAGCTTTACAATTTAATAACAATTGTGCAAAAGGCATCAAAGACTTTTCATATAAGCCCCAATTATTTGAATTTTACTGGAAATTGGAGTGTTGACAACTGCATGAGGTTATTGTAGACTTCCCCTGAAGTCGCAAGGGCCTATCTGCTGAAGGTGAGGTATGGAAGCAGAGAAAGATAATTCCTCTCAACAACAAGGGTTACCGCAATCATTTCCTCTTGAAGAAGCCGTCCTGCAAAGGTCTGCCTATGTAACCCTCAAGGAATTTCAAAAACATGGCATAAAAAAGCTGAAGGTAATAACACAGAAAGACCTGGAAGAGTTAATAAATCTGGCTGTGGAAGAGTTAGCGGGAAAATTAGATAGAGAGAGGGAGGACCGCATAGCTCTGGAGGAGGAAGTATCTAAATTAAGAAAGGAATTGGAGACCGCTAACAGGGCGGACGGTCCTGGCCCGACAAGGTTAAGGGGGAATTGGCAAGAAAAATTAAAGGAAATGCTATCTAGTATCCTAAAAGAGGCAAGAGAGGATCCGGCTGTTAAGGACCTTCCCCTGGAATTTGTAAGAAAATTAGAGGAGACCCTTTTGAAGGGATTAGAGGAAGGTTTAGAGACTCATGCACCGGGCACCTATTCTGAACAACCAAAGACGGGGCAAGAAGTAAAACCTATAACAAAGAGCGGGGGCTTTTTTGACAGTATCCTTAAAGAAAATCTCCAGTTACGTGAATCAACCAAAGGGCGCTCTAGCGCATAAATGTTGACATTTTTACTCAAGCGGGAGGATTAACATGGCCGAGGCAGTGAGGGATTATGGTGATATATTGTTTCTAGGGATTGACCTTGGTACTTTTAAGACGTCTATAACGGCTAGCAATGGCCTTCGTCAAACAGTGCTGAGCGTAGTGGGCTGGCCTAAAGATGATATTTCCAGGAAACTGCTAAACAAAGAGGTGGCATTTGGATACGAAGCTATGCAGCACCGTCTTGCCTTAAATCTTATAAGGCCCTTTGAGAAAGGGGTAATCAAATATTCGGATAATCCAAATCAAGTCAGCCCACAGGAGCTGGCTAATTATAAGGATGCTGCCAAGCAACTAGTAAAGCACGTGGTGGGACTGGCAAAACCTAGAGACGGGCAGAAGGTTTACGGGGTCATAGGTGCCCCAGCCCAGGCCAGCGTAGTCAATAAACAGTCTCTCTTAGAGGCAGCGGCGGAGAGCCTGGACTCTGTCATAATAGTCTCTGAACCATTTTCAGTTGCTTATGGGTTAGAAAAACTGGAAAACGCTTTAATAATAGATATAGGTGGAGGTACTGTTGACCTGTGCCGTATGCATGGAAGCCTACCAGAGGAAGGAGACCAAATCACCCTGACAACGGCAGGTGATTATGTGGATGAATTGCTTTTCCAGCTAATAAAGGAAAGCCACCCCGACACTCAACTTACATTTAACATGGCTAGGGAGATAAAGGAAAGATATGGCTTTGTAACTGATACCAATGATAGGGTGGTCGTAAAGATACCAGTGGGAGGTAGGCCCAAGACAATAGATATTACAGGGGAATGCCATAAGGCTTGTAAGTCCATTGTGCCACCAATCTTGGAGGCCGTCGGCAGCCTAATCTCCACTTATGACCCTGAATTTCTGCAAGTCATACTTAATAACGTAATACTGGCAGGTGGTATGAGCCAACTCAGGGGATTAGATAAACTTATTGAGGCAGGACTGGAAGAATTTGGAGGAGGTAAGGTAACAAGGGTGGAAGAACCTATTTATGCCGGTGCCGATGGTTCACTGAGGCTTGCCTACGATATGCCCGAGTATCTTTGGAAAGAGATGAAATAAATTTTTAAGTGAGGCAAGTTTACCTGTATAGGTCTGCCGAAAGGCCAAAAGCAGATGGTAAGTGTAATCGTCCTCAAGAAAAATATTGCTAATGCGTACCTTTTTTGGTATTTTCTATAGAAGTAATAGAAGTAATAGAAGTAATAGAAGTAATATAGGTTTACTAATGACTTTCAATTCATAGGGGAACAGTAACCTTTGATTCAGGGGAAAAAATGGAAAAATGGCTAAAACCTGTTCGCAAATGTAGCGGCTGTAAATTAAACTTGGGTGACCGTTGCGCAGTATTTCCCAGTCCTAGGGAAAAGTGGCGCCACGGATTATGTTCTGGATACAATAACGAGGAGTTGATCAAAAAATATCAAGAGGAACAGGCAAAACATCCTCCGAAAGAGGACAAAACACAAAGAAAAAAAGTGGCCACGTCAAGAGATACAGTAGAGCATCATCAAGGCAAGAGCAAGGTAAGCACCTTACGTTCAATGCATTAAACTAACTTTTGGTCTCAGATGGTAGAGTGGCTGCACTGTACTTATATTCGTAGTCACCTGTTTCAACCGTTCTGAGAATAGTATCCTTTATCACATCGTAATTTGCCCGGACTTCAACAGGGCGGTTCCCGTACAAAGGTTTTACCTCTTCCAGAGTGCCTTCGTGATAACGAATCTTAAAGTCTGGAAACTTTAGCCCGTGGGCTGTGGAGATAACCACTACCCGCTCATTACGCCTTATTACGCCCTTTTGCAAGAGCTTTAGTAAAGCGGCCAAGGCTACACCTGTATGTGGGCAGTTAAAGAGCCCTGTGCGGTCAGCCATAGCAGCAGCATTGGCCAGTTCATCTTCGGATGCCTGCTCCACAACCCCTTTAAAGAGTTTTAGCACCTTTATTGCCTTCTTTATACTTACCGGGTTACCTATCTGAATGGCACTTGCAAGCGTTTTCTCAGCCTTGATGGGTTTATATTCCTTGAACTCTGTCAAGTAACTGAGGTAAAGGGGATTGGCCTTCTGGGCCTGGGCACAGGCAATCCTTGGAAGTTTATTCACAATACCCAGGTCTTTCATCATTAAGAAACCTCGCCCCAAAGCTGTAACATTCCCAAGGTTGCCACCCGGGATGATTATCCAATCAGGCACCTCCCAATCAAACTGTTGAACAATCTCTATGCTAACCGTCTTTTGGCCCTCTATCCTGAGTGAATTCATAGAGTTGGCCAGATAAATGTTATTCTTTGCACATACTTCCCGCACTAGCTTCATACAACCATCAAAATCACTATCAATGGATAGCGTTAAGGCATTGTTAGCGAGGGGTTGGACCAACTGGGAGGTAGAAATCTTATTCTTTGGAAGAAATACGATGGCCAAAATGCCTGCTGCTGCGCAATAAGCGGCCAGTGCGGCAGACGTATCACCCGTTGAGGCACAGGCAACACCAAGGATTTCTTTCCCTTCGTATAGCATCTGTTTGACCATTGAGACAAGGACTGTCATCCCGAGGTCTTTAAAGGAGCCTGTGTGGGCATTGCCACATTGCTTCAGCCAAAGTTCCTTTAGTCCTATTTCCCTGCCAAATCGCTCGGCCCAAAAGAGGTTCGTCCCCCCCTCATATAGGGAAACTATGTTTTTATTTAAAACATTCGGACAAACTAACTCCTTTTTCCCCCATACGGAGCTGCCGTACGGCCAGTGAGTACGCATATAACGGCGGTCAAAGAGGTGTCGCCATGCAGTGGGATTCTTCTGCCGTAGTTTCTCAATATCGTGAGTTACTTCTAGAAGCTCGCCGCACTTCTGACACTCATAGACGATTTCGTTTAACTCATAACGCTCGCCGCAACCAGCACTGCATTGAAACCATGCCTTATAGCCCATTGCTCCTCCTAATGCTTCTGATGAATGATTATAGAGGCGTAAGCTTATTCTTGCAACGGAGGATTTCAGTAAAAAGACCTGCTGCCATTTTACCTGGATTTGGACAAGGGTTAGTAAATAGTGTGAAACTTCTTGGGTTAAAATTTGCTAGCTTAAAAGGTGCGTGCTCAACTTTTCCTCTTACTTTCCAAAGCGGATGGGGAACTTAAGTTGTTTCAGCAGTGTAGCTTAGCATCTACTGACCTGAATCCTTCTTTCGTAGCAATGGCCTTGCTTGATAATAGCCCTGTACCGTAAAGTACAGCCTGAGTTGTGTAAATTGGTCACATGGGCTTAGCAAATACTCGTTTATAACAGGTCGTAACTCCCTTTCTGAAGCTCACATAACATTTCTTGACTAGGTGTAGTAATGAGGATATGCTTCCTTTTAGGAGGGCTTTTACTATGAGGGCCTTTGAATTAGAGCAGAGGATATGGAAGTTTGTCTCAGAAAGGGGCTTGCTAAGGGCTAAAGAAGGCGTGGTTGTGGCCGTATCTGGTGGGCCTGATTCGGTGGCATTGCTAAAACTCCTCTATGATATAAATCAGTCAAAGGGTCAGGATTGGAAGCTTTATGTGGCTCATCTAAACCACATGCTCAGGGGAGAGGAATCGGAGCGAGACGAAGGTTTTGCTGCGGAATTAGCATCAAGCCTGGGAATGAACTTCCACAGCAAAAAGGTTGATGTAAGGCAGGAGGCCCAAAGGACAAGGTCTACCATAGAAGAGGCCGCCAGGCGGGCCAGATATTCTTTTTTTGAGGAGATGGCCAAAGAATTTGGGATAAGTGTAGTAGCAGTAGGCCACACGGCCGACGATAATGCCGAGACCGTCCTTCATAGGATAATCCGTGGTACCGGACTGGCAGGGCTTGCAGGGATACCCCCTGTTAGAGAGATTTCCTCTGGTTCAAAAATAATGCTAATCAGGCCACTAATTCACACATGGAGACAAGAAATATTAGATTACCTGGCGGAAAAGGGTATGAGCTATCGCATAGATTCCTCTAATCTCCAGGCGAGCCACCTACGGAATCGTATCCGCTTAGAGGTACTGCCGTCTTTAGAAAAATGTAACCCGAAGGTGAAAGAGTCACTGGTGAGACTGGCAGATACCGTAGGAAGGGAATATGCAATCCTTGAAGAAGAGGCTAAGGGGATTGTGGATAATTACCTTACGCAGGAGGGAACGAATTATATCCTTGAAATTACTCCGCTTAGAGGGCAACCCTCCTTTCTCAAGCATATGGTCTTTAGGGCAGTTCTGGGCCGGATTGACCTGCCCCTCAAGAAAGTAGATAGCAAGCATTATGAGGGGTTAGCATCCCTTGTGGAGGGCTGGTCTGGGCCTATATCCTTGCCTCTGGGATGGGAGGCTGAAGGACGTGAGGGGAAAATAATATTTAGCGGCTGGCCAAGGAGGAGGTTTTCTCCTGCACACAATCCCCCGGAAACAATCCTGAACGTCCCTGGGATAACAAAATTGTCTAATGGGTCAGAGGTGAAGGCAGAAGTGATGGATTGGAAGGAAGGGTTTCTTGAACACTTTAAGCGAACAAAGACCAAAGAGGAGGAGTTATTTGACCTGGAAAAACTGGAATTGCCCCTACGGGCACGAGTGCGAAGGGTGGGTGACCGCTTTTGGCCCCTCGGAGCCACCGGGGAAAAGAAATTAAAGGATTTCTTCATTGACGAGAAAATCCCCAGGCCCCGGAGGGATGACTGGCTACTGGTATGCGATGGTAAACACCCTATATGGGTAGAGGGCCTGAGAATAGATGATAGGGTTAAGATTACAAACCTCACCAAAAAGGTGCTTAAATTAACTATTTCAAGAAAGACATAATATGTATGTTACTTCAATTACTTTCTACAAGTTTGGTGATTTCCTGAGTACAATTAAAAAAATTCCTAACGCTAAGCATGTAATAAACAGGCTCTCATTATCCACAATAGAGCCCGGGGCGTACCCAGAGATGGAGACGGCTTATCTTATTAAAAAGGCAGGGCATAGAGTATCTTTCTCCAGTCCCAAAGCCACTACCAAAAACCCAGACCTGCTAGCCTGGATAAATAGCCAAAAAATAAATGTTGAGACCATGTTCATGCAGAAGCCCAAAGGCGGGTGGCGAGGGCTACTCCCAAGAATGAAACTCACAGAGGTGGACAGAATTAAAAGGGCAATAGATAACAAGTCCAGACAACTACCCAGGAATGAACCAGGGATTATTGTCATTCATAATCAAAGAATTGAGGTAAAAGAGTTGGAAGTAGCCATGCATCCAATCCATGAAAGACTTTCCAGCTATCCAAATATCAAAGCCCTGATAATAGTAAAAGAAAAGAGGGCTACGTTGCCAGTAGAATTTTCTGAGAAATCAAAGGAGACAGATGAGTTTTTGTTTGACTGCGTGCATCTGAACGAATTTACTCGTTATACTTTTTTGCTAAAGAGTAAGGACCTGCAACCCCACCTGTTAGAAGCCATTAAAAAAATCTTCATTGCTCTCCCGCACGAGCTCCTTACCAGCGAGCCATTAGACCTAACTCTTTTAATCTGAAGCACTTAGTTCCGTGTGAGTGGTACAAAGAGCACCGGCGCTAATTCCTCCTTCTTTATCTTTCCGCTGGCTTCTTTGGTTAGGAGGGTAAGGCTCTGGGTGTGTGAGGGCTTGCCCAGCGGGATTACCATTCGGCCCCCTGGCTTTAGTTGCTCTATCAGTGCAGGGGGGATTTCGGGCGCAGCGGCAGTAACTATGATGGCATCAAAAGGGGACTCCTCAGGAAGCCCCATATAGCCATCACGTATATAAACCGTTACGTTGCTATAGCCTAGCTCATACAGGATCTTCTCTGCCCTTTCGGCCAGTTCCTTCTTTATTTCTATTGTATGCACCTCTTTTACAAGCAATGAGAGAATGGCGGCCTGGTAGCCAGAGCCTGCACCTATCTCAAGTACCTTGTCCCCTTCTTTTAAGGAAAGGAGTTCTGTCATAAGGGCCACTATGTAGGGCTGGGAGATGGTCTGTCCCGAACCTATGGGCAAAGGAGTATCCTGATAGCTATGGTTTCTCATATTTTGGGGCACAAAGAGGTGTCTTGGTACGGTCCCCATAGCCAGCAGGACGCGTTTATCTTTTACCCCCCTTGCTATAATCTGCTCCTCCACCATCCTCTTGCGTGCCTTTACAAAGAATTCCTCGTCATTTGCCCTTAGACAATTAGCAAAAAGGAAGACTAAGAGAATGGGTAGTAACTTAGACAAGATTTTCATAGAAGCATTAGAAATTAAAATCCTTAACACTCTTTGCGATGTTGGGAGCCATGTAGCGTGCCAGCTCGTCTGGCACGTTTTTTATCGTGTGACACAAGGTCACACGCTACATTTTCTTAGTACGCACCCTCTTTTCCACACATGTCACACACCGTTTTTACTTTACTCACCGCTATGTTATAAACGATTCCATTCCTTCACTGTTATTTCGCGCCCTAGGATTTCCTCTATCTCGCGAATCATCATCCTAAGTTGAGCTACAGAGTACTCAACATTTGAGGGTATTGCCAAGCGGTATTGACTGTAAACCATGAACTGATGCCTTGTTTCTGAGAATGGGCCATCAAAGCCAAGTTCGCGTAATCGCCGAATGAAATCCCGTCGTTTACATGGCGTCCAGCGGCTCACGAGTTGGCTCTCTATTTAAATCTATGCCTCCAATTACAGGAAGAGGATGACCTAGTTTGAGACCAATCAAAACCCAATCCTCTAATGTAGAACGTAGTTCCTCCTCACACTCACGTAATGTAACTCCAAATGCAACAACCCCTTTGCAGGGAGGAATCCGTCCAGCGAATGTGCTATCTTCCAGCTTATCGTAGGCAGCCTGGGCCATAGCCTGCTCAATATACTCACTTAATATATACCGTACTACCATAACTCACCTTTCATACAGTTTTACCAATAATTCTGGCCGCTCGGCGGATGCGCACACCCTCTTTTCCACAAATATCACACTTTTTTTGGTACGCTCCCTGGCCTTCCGCCTACTAATAGACCTCATCATGCGTTCCGATTTCTATTAGGAAGATATCGTCTTCTTTTTGTTTTTTACTCTTTACAAAATCAAAAACGATGCGAAGGTCATATCCAACGCTACATGCCCATGAACCTGAGAGCTTTCCTTTAAGTTTATGAGTCTCGAGTTGTGGGGCAAAAGGGTCTTGAACTAAAAGTCTTAAAGTACTCTCTATGTCTTGTCGTAAATCGGGCTGTCTACGCATTACTCGCTTGAAGGCTCGTATAAATGTATTGCTCCATACAAGCGTTCTCATTTAGAAAGCTCACGCATAAGGTCATCCACTGTTCCTTTTCTAACCTCGCCCTTCGCATATTCCTCCTTTGCCTCCTTAATGCTCTGGGCAAGTCTGTCTCTTCGCTCCTCTAATAAACGCTTTCTAACAATTTCAATGAGCGACTCCCTTTGTTCTTCAGACAAGGATTCAACAAGTTCAATGACCTTATCAAAAGTAACGCCTTTCATCGTTTTTCGCCTCCTCACTTATATGGGAAGATGAAAGATTATAAAATATATTATTTATTTTAGCATGTAAGGCGTTTCTTGATATACCTTATTCTTTCATTTGACTATACACTGTTAGGGTTTCACTACCAAGCAGACATCATGCCTTTCCATGACCTCTCCTATAACGGTAGCCTCCTGTACTCCCCTTTTCTGAAGTTGACTGAGTAAAGAGTTGGCCTTTTCCCTGGGCAGGGAGATGAGAAGTCCCCCCGAGGTCTCTGCCCCGTAGAGTACATCTAAGAGGTCGTCAGAGATTTTTCCATCCAACCTTACGGTGGGGGATACGTAGTGTTTGTTTTGTACAGATGCCGCCGGCATCAGACCCGATTGGGCATGGCGCAAGGCCCCTGGCATGAGGGGTATGCTGCTTGCTTTAAAGGACAGGGTGACATTACTTGCAAGGGCCATTTCCATGGCATGTCCCAGCAGGCCGAAGCCTGTAATGTCTGTGCAGGCACTGGCACCTAACTCCTGCATGACCTCGGAGGCTACGGCGTTGAGTGACTTCATGGTGGTAACCATGGCCTCTACTTCCTCCTCCGCGGTCTCCCCGGCCTTATAGGCAGAGATTATAATACCGCCGCCGAGGGGTTTGGTTAGCACCAGTACGTCACCTGGTTTAGCCGCAGCGTTGGTGACCACTTTTTTGGGATTTACTAACCCAGTTACGGAGAGGCCGAACTTTATTTCTGTGTCCTGTAGGGTATGTCCCCCTACAACTACGGCCCCTGCCTCGTGGACCTTTGTGGCCGAGCCCTTGAGGATTTCGGAGATAACTGCTGGCTCTATCTCCCGCATGGGAAAGGCCAGTATGTTCATCACCGTCAAGGGCTTCCCCCCCATTGCATAGACATCGCTAAGTGCATTAGCGGCGGCTATTTGCCCGTAGTCATAAGGGTCATCCACAATAGGGGTAAAGAAGTCCAGGGTCTGAACCAGCGCCAACTTAGCGTTAATTTGATAGACCCCTGCATCGTCAAAGGTCTTGGGTCCTACCAGCAGATTCTTATCGGGAAACTCTGGCAGGCCCTTTACAACCTCTGCCATGCACTCAATGGAGACCTTACCGGCTCAGCCCCCGCAGAGGGCGTAATCTGTAAGACGCTTTTTGGGCATCGTTTTTCTCCTATAAGTGTTCAGCGAACTCCACCAGTTGTGGCTTTGCCAACTTCTCGTAGTCTTTATACTTCATCCTTATTGTCTCTACATGGCTGCCCGCCTGGAAGACTATCTCCTCATCTTTTGTAACTGCTTTGTCTAAATAAAGGTCCACGTTGTAGAGGTTTCCAAAGGGTGGCATAGCCCCTACGTCGGAGTCAGGGAATGCGCCCTTAAACTCAGCTTCTGTGGCAAGTCTGGCAGCAGGGTCCTTCAGGAGGGTCTTAATCTTTTCCATGTTTACTTTATGGCTGGCTGGCAGCGCAAACATATACAGTTTGTCCTTGCCCCTGACCATTACGACCTTTACTAAGTACTGACCTTTTATGTGAAGGCTGTGCGCTACCTCCTGTGCTGTATAGACCTCCTGATGGGTGGAAAGTTTATAAGGTGTTTTACTCTTATCAAGAAACTCTTTTAATTTCCTTGCTACTGTCATCGTGACTCTCCTTTTTCATAGATCCACTCTTACGTCTTCAATCTCCAACTCTATTGCCTCATTTTTCCAATTACTAAGCTTTGGCCTGAAGACTGCGGATAGGCAAGCGGCCTTCTCTATTTGAGGAAGTAACGCACCCATACCATAACCAATAGCCTTGAAAGTGGTATCCTCTTGCCTTAAGAAAAGGCTTAAGTGCTGTCCGGAAGTACCCAGTCTTGCCGGTTCACCTGCAATTGAGAGTTTTCCGGCAGAAAAAAGGGGTTCAGGGTTACCTTGTCCATGTGGCTGGAGATTATTTAGCTCCTTTACCAAAGGGACGGAAAGTTGGTTAAATGATAATTCGCCATCTATATGGATAAAAGGTTCCAGGTGTTCCTTCTGGAGGCAACAAGATGCAAAACGATTCACCTCGTTTCTAAAGCTTTCCACCTCTTCCTTCCTGATTCTAAAACCGGCTGCCCGCGCATGCCCTCCGAACCTGAGGAGCCTTTCCTTTGAGGCCTGGAGGACTTCAATTAGGTTAAGCCCGGGTATGGAACGTGCTGTGCCATATCCAATTTCCCCTTGCAGGGCTATTAGCATAGTGGGCCTGTGAAATTCCTCCATGAGTCTTGAGGCCACAATTCCTATAATCCCTGGGTGCCAGCCCTCTCCTGCCAGGACTAAGACCTTCATATTATCCAAGTTTATATCATTTTCTACCATTTCTACGGCAGATTGTAAAATTTCGGACTGGATGTCCTGTCTCTTTCTGTTTTTTTCTTCCAATTGAGAGGCTATCTCAGTAGCCAGCTCGCTGCATTGGGTAACAAGGAGTTCCACGCTGAGCCTTGCATCCGCTAGCCTGCCGGGGGCATTGAGCCTGGGACCCAGACGGAATTCCACATGATTAGTTTTTATGACAAAACCCTCCAGAGCGGCCCTTTCCAGAAGGGCTTTTATCCCTGGCTGTGTTGACTGTGTTAGGGTCATCAGCCCGTATTTGGCTAATATTCGGTTCTCTCCAACAAGTGGAACTGCATCCGCAATGGTGCCAAGGGCTGCTAGCCCCATAGCATTTAGGAGAAACTCCTTGTACTGTGCGGATACCTTCTTTTTTCCCCCTACAATTATCCCTATGGCCCAGGCTAG
Organism: Candidatus Brocadiia bacterium JP1; assembly: GCA_051388875.1. GTDB lineage: Bacteria > Planctomycetota > Brocadiia > Brocadiales > Bathyanammoxibiaceae > JBMFFR01. The sequence goes on from JBMFFR010000001.1 coordinate 127,870, forward strand.
CTTAAAGGCTACTCCTACTCCAGATAGTTCGCAAAAGCCCTGGCAAAGTTTTGGATTTATGACAGCACAGGCCTTGGGTAAATCTTTAAAGGGCTGGTGATGGTCTGTAATAATCAGATCAAGACCTATTTTAGCGGCCTCTTCAGCTTCGTGTACTGAGGTGATTCCACAATCCACCGTTACCACTACCTTTGCGCCTTCATGGGCTAGTTTCCTTAGGGCCTGAATATTGAGCCCATAGCCTTCGTGAATTCTTTCTGGGATATAATAATGGACATCACCCCCTAGTAGTGTAAGGCATTGGAGCAGTAAAGCCGTACCGGTTACTCCGTCAACGTCGTAGTCTCCATAAACGACTATTTTCTCCCTTTTACTTAGGGCGGTGGCCAGTCGGCGGGCAGCCTTTTCCATGTCGGGTAACAGCATTGGGTCAGAAAGTCCCGAGAGTCTTGGCTGAAGGAAACTATGCGCTGAATGCAGGTCCTTTACGCCACGATTTATAAGGAGCCGGGCGAGGACGGGAGAAATTTTGAGTGCATGGGCCAGGTGGGCTTGCAGGCTTTCATCAGGAGATTTGCTTATCCACCTCTTCTTCATCAGGCCACCTTCAGAACTTAGGGGCTAAGGGTTTAGAAATTAAGACACCAGATTATATTCCTTAGCCCCAAATTCTTGCAAGGCTTTTCTGATTGATTTCAATAGAATAGCCCTACTTTCTAGTTTGGGATGAAATGGGTCAAGCACTACTATAGGGCAATTGGCCCTAAAGGAAAGCAGTTTTTCTCGTGTTTGTTCTATGTCTTTTTTTGTGTGAGAGGGCTTTTTGTTTATGACAAACAGGTTTATTTTTTTTAGTATTTTTGTAGCAGAGGGTTTAAGCTCAATGGCCCCTGGGGTGGTTACCATAATAGCATAAGAGACCTCTCGTAGTGAAAGAAAACTATTGCCTTCTACAATGAGTAATCCTGCTGGTGGAAAGAGGCTTAGGACGTGGTCAATGGCGGTTCCCAGGTGTTTACGTTGGGTCTGGAGCCAAACCACCTTCTCGGCACCAGCCTTAAGGAATTGGGCGGTGTCCTTGCCCGGTTGTTTGAGCACAACTGGGTCAGTGATTATCTTGAAAGTAAGGTCTCCCATGGTAGGGCAGCCATCACAATCTATCTCTTTCGGACAGGCCCCCATATGTTGTACAGTAATTTTTAGTGCATTCGTCTTCCCGAGTGTTTTTATCAGGAAGGCTGCTAGTGTGGTCTTTCCCGAACCACTAGAAGTACTGGTGATTGAGATTATTTTCATTGTCTTGGGTTTGCACTGGCTTTTGCCCCTTCTGGAGATTCAACCCTTTTGGCTTCTGCGGAGGCTTTTCCCAGAAGGGCTTCATACTCATGTCTGAAGTATTTTAGGGTAGAAAGGACAGGGTTGGGCGCTGTTTGTCCCAGGCCACACAGTGAGGTCTCCATGGTAAGTTCAGCAAGTTCTGTTAGAATCTCAAGGTCACCTTCTTTGCCTTCTCCTTGGACGAGTCTGTTTAGAATTTCTAACATCCTCCTTGTGCCTATACGGCAGGGCACGCACTTGCCACAGGATTCATCCTGGCAGAAATTCATGAAGTAGCGTGCTATCTCTACCATAGAGGTTTTATCATCTATTACGATTAACCCTCCCGAGCCCATAATGGCCCCTACTTTTTGTAGAGATTCATAATCTATCGGTGTATCCAGGTACTTTTCCGGCACGCAACCTCCGGAGGGACCCCCAATTTGAGCTGCCTTAAATTTTCTTCCTCTGGCAATCCCACCCCCAATATCAAAAATTATCTCCCTCAGTGTAATACCCATGGGCACCTCTACCAGACCTGTATTTCTGATGTTGCCAGCTAAGGCAAATACCTTGGTCCCTTTGCTCCCTTGCGTCCCTATACTGCTATACCATTGTGCACCTTTTTCAATTATTATAGGTACATTGGCAAGGGTTTCTACATTGTTTAGGCAGGTCGGCTTCCCCCAGAGGCCATGATGTGCCAAATGTGGGGGTTTCACCCTGGGCATCCCTCTTTTGCCTTCTATGGAGGCTACTAGGGCTGTAGACTCCCCACAAACGAATGCGCCGCCTCCCTTTATGACTTTTATCTCAATACTAAGATTCAGTTCTTTACCGAGGATATGCTCCCCAAGTAGCCCTAATTCACTAGCCTGGCTAATGGCCCTTTGTACGTGTTCCACTGCCATCGGGTATTCAGCCCTTATGTAAAAATAACCCTTTCTTGCGCCAATAGCATAAGCGGCGATTAGCATACCCTCCAGGACAAGATGTGGGTTACCCTCCAGTATAGCCCTATCCATAAAGGCCCCTGGGTCGCCTTCATCTCCATTAGCAATAATATATTTTATATCACTACTCTCCTTGCTGACTGATTCCCACTTTCTACCCGTTGGGAATCCGGCACCGCCTCGCCCCCTTAGACCTGAGGCTGTTATCTCTTTTACCACCTGAGCAGGGCTCATATTCTCAAGTACTGTTTCAAGAGATGAATAACCACCGAATGTAATATAGTCGTAAATGCTGGTGGGGTCTACTATACCGTTATTACGCAATACCAGACGAAGCTGTTTTTTATAGAAAGGAATTTCTGGTTGCAGGATAACTTTCTTACCGGTTTGATGGTCGGTGTAAAGTAGACTCTCCACAACTTTATTGTTTATTATTGTTTCATCAATAATTTTTGAAGCATCAGCTTCTTTTACCTTTTGATAGAAGATGTTTCTGGGCCAGATGGTAACCAGTGGTCCCCTTTCGCAGAAACCCTGGCAACCGGTCTTTTTTAGGGATACCTTACCTTCAAGACCCCTATTTTTTATGACCTCTTCAAGTGACTGGTAAAGCTCATGACCACCAAAAGTTTCACAGCCAGTGCCGCCACAAAGCACCACAGCAGGTCTTTCGGCATCCTGTGCTTTCTTGATCTCATCTCTTAAACTCCTTAAATCCTTTATACTGTGTAGTTTTTTCATGTTTGTTAGTATTTTTCTAGTATTTCTTGTATCTTCTCGGGACTAACCTGACCATAAAATTTTCCACCAGCCCCTGGCGCAGCTTTCGTCGCGCCAGAACAACAAGACTCTTCCTTTTTGCTACTGCCTACAACTACTATAGGCCCCAGGGCGCAAGTACCCAGACAAGCCACTGACTCAAGGGTAAATTTGTAGTCAGAGGTAGTTTCACAATCCTTGATGCCCAATAGTTCCTTTATTTTATCCTTTACCTTTTCTGCACCCCTGACAAGGCAAGCAGTCCCAATGCATACTTTAACAGTGAACTTCCCTTTTGGGACAAAGGAAAACTGTGAGTAAAAGGAAGCTACCCCAAAGACCTTGCTCATGGGAATACGGGTATTCTTAGATATTACTTCCAGGGCTGGCTTAGGCAGGTAGCCATAAGTCTCCTGGGTATACTGTAGCAGGGGTATGACATCGGATGCGGTTAGTCTGTGATTCAGGCTCTGAATGTACTCCTCTAACTTTCCCAGTTCAACTGGGGGTTCTTGTTTAAGAATCTCTTTCTTCATGTCTCTCCGTAAACTCTTAGAACAATAGTTCCCAATCCTTACTTTTAATAGATTAACTTATAAAAGGCTTTTCCTTATGTACCTTATGGCATTAAGGAAGAGCTTTAATCCGTCTGGCTTCTCGCCTAGCCCGTTTCTTGACCACCGTGGATGTTGATAGGGCTCTACATAACGCTCCGGGTGGGGCATCATGCCCAGTATCCTCCCGGTAGGGTCGCATATCCCTGCGATATCTTCTACTGAACCATTTGGGTTATAAGGGTATCCAGCGCTTTTTCCCTCTTCGTTAACGTACCTGAAAATTATCTGGGAAGAGTCCTTTAGTCTTTGGAGGGCAGAATTATCCTGCGCTACAAATTTACCCTCCCCATGAGCAACAGGGAGATATAGTAACTCTCCCTCCTCTATATAGACTGACTTGCCAGAACTAGCTTTAAGATACACCCACCGTGCCTCAAACTTGTTAGAGTCATTAAAAGTGAGGGTTGCCTCTGATAAGTCACTGCTTATGGCAGGTAACAGCCTGCTTTTGACCAGGGCTTGAAAACCATTACATATCCCTACTATTAGCTTTCCTTCCTGGAGGAATTGCCCAAGAGCCTTTGCCAGGTGGAAACGGAGGATATTAGCCAGAATCTTACCGGCTGCGACATCATCTCCATAAGTAAATCCACCAGGGAGTACAAAAATATGGTAACCCTCTAAAAGGGTAGGCTCCTCTAATAGCCTCTGAACGTGCAGCCTCTGGGCGTCTGCACCGGCCTTCTTTAAAGCATACTCAGTTTCCCAATCACAGTTAGTCCCAGCAGTTCGGAGGACGAGGGCCTTTACCTTTCCCATTAAAATATATTGTGTCTATTCGCTTTTAAATACAAATTAAATATAACAAACATAGTCTTTTTTGTAAACACCCCTTTCTAAGCGTTAAAGGTGAAACCATCACGCAATCAAGCCGAAACTGCCGATTCTAACCCCCTTCTCATAGCATAATGCAGAAATAGAGGGACATTCATCCTTATCAACCCTGAACCAATAAGGTTAAGGGTTGGCCCTCTCCATGTGGGGTGACTTTGATTCTTTGAGCCAGGTTTAGCCTTTTAAGGGGGCTAGCAATCGGTTTTAGAATAGGCCAACCACCTTCCCAGTAGCTAGGTCTATATCCACAGACTCCCCTGCCGGTTTGGAGGGTAGTCCTGGCATGGTCCTCATTGCTCCCAGGAGTGGATAAAGGAATCCTGCACCTGCGGAGACCTTAAGGTCTCTTACTGGGACCCTGAAACCTTTTGGTCTTCCTCTCAAGGCTGGGTCATGGGAAAGGGAAAGATGCGTCTTTGCCATACAGATAGGGAGTTTGTCTAGCCCCCATTTTTTGTATAGCTCAATCTTTTCCCTAGCGGCAGGCATGATGTCAATCCCATCGGCACCATACATCTTGGTGGCGATAATTTCTATCTTTTCCTCAATCCCAGCTTCCAGTGGGTAGAGGAACGTGAACCTAGAAGGCTTGTTGGTGGCAGCTACTACAGCTTCAGCCAGTTCCTCGGCCCCTCTTCCTCCCCTGCCCCAGTGGTTAGCCTCAACGGCATCCTCCGCCCCGTATTCCAAAGCTATGGCCTTTATCGCCTCCATTTCAGCGCGGGTGTCGGTCTCAAAGGAGTTAACAGCGACTACCACAGGGATACCATAGAGTTTCATATTTTCTATCATCTTAACTAAATTCTGGCACCCTTTTTCTACTGCGGGGATATTTTCCCTCTGGAGCTCTTCAGGTAGGGGCTTGCCTGCCACGATATTTCCTACCCCACCATGCATCTTTAGTGCCCTTACAGTGGCTACCACAACTGCACAGCTAGGGCTTAGGCCAGAGTAACGACACTTTATATTCATAAATTTCTCTGCCCCCATATCGGCCCCAAAGCCACTCTCTGTTACTACATAATCAGCACACTTTAGGGCTATCTGGTCCGCAACTATGGAGTTATTGCCATGAGCTATATTGCCGAATGGGCCTGCGTGCACAAAGGCTGGTGTGTTCTCCAAAGTCTGCAACAGATTGGGCTTGATGGCATCCCTGAGAAGGACGGTCATAGCACCTGCACACTTTAAGTCCTCAGCTGTGACCGGTTTGCCCTCTTTACTGCTACCAATTATTATTCTGCCTAGCCTCTTTCTCAGGTCTTGAAGACTGGTGGCTAAGGCCAGGATAGCCATTACTTCAGAGGCCACCGCAATATCAAAACTTGATTCCCGGGGAACACCGTGGTCCTTACCTCCAAGACCGATGACTATATTTCTCAAGGCCCTGTCACTTATATCCACCACCCTGGGCCAGGTAATACTAAAGGGTTCTATCCCTAGTTTGTTTCCGTGAAGGAGATGATTATCAATAAATGCAGCGAGGAGATTGTGGGCAACGGATACAGCATGGGTGTCACCCGTGAGGTGTAAGTTAAAGTCTTCCATGGGAACTATTTGAGAGTAACCCCCGCCAGCGGCACCACCCTTTATGCCAAAGACTGGCCCAAGGGAGGGTTGCCTTATGGTTATGACAGCCTTCTTGCCGAGCCTGCAAAGACCCATACCAAGGCCGATTGTAGTGGTAGTCTTGCCCTCACCAAGGGGAGTAGGCGTAATCGCTGTCACCACTATATATTTTCCATTGGGGACATTTTTTAATCTGTCCACTATTCCTAAAGAAACCTTAGCCTTGTTTTTGCCGTACAGTTCTAACTCATCCGTTCTGATACCCAGGGAATCCGCAATCTCCTGGATAGGTTTTAACGTTGCCGCCTGTGCTATTTCAATATCGCTAGGTACTTTCTTTGCCGTTATTGCCTCTACCATTTTTCATCTCCTTCTCATATCTAGCGTTAAAGCCTCAAACTAATGCCCAATATGCACTATCTCCCACAAAACAGCTGCTAAACCGGAAAGATTTCATTTTATCCACCTAATATGTGTAAGGGTGCCTGCCATGAGGTCTTTAAGTTATAGATGGTGTCTGAAATTAGTGTTCTATCGTGTCTGTCTTTTATTGTAAAAACAGGCTCTTTTTTTACCCGGCCCAGCAATCCAAACGGGATACCTTTTAATGCCTTTTCAAAGGCCCGGGCTATCTTAGGGTTAACCTCCACTATGAAACGGGAGTTAGATTCTGAAAATAGCAACGTGTCTTCCCTTTGTATATCTCCCTCTATAGGTACCCCCTTAAGGCTGAGTTCCATGCCTAAGCCCCCCGCGAAGCTCATCTCGGCAGCAGCCACTACAAGCCCCCCCTCAGAGCAATCATGGCAAGCCCGTACGAGGTCCCCCTTAATAGCATTAGAAAGGGCCTCCATAGTCTTCCTGGCCCAATTAGTGTCTACTTTAGGTACGCTATTGCCGATAGAGCCATGGGTTGAGTAATAATGTGAACCTCCTAGCTCTTCTTTAGTGAGACCCACAATGTATATGAAGTTACCTGGTTCTTTAGCATCCATAGAGACTGCCTTTCTCACGTCTGGCATCACGGCTAAGGCGGAGATGAGCAGAGTTGGTGGTATCTTGATTGTGGTATCACCACTACGGAATTCGTTATTAAGGCTATCCTTACCAGAAATAAAGGGTGTGCCGTAATAGAGGGCAAAGTGATAACATGCCAGAGCGGCTCTAACTAGTCCCCCTAGTTGTTCAGGGTTATCCGTGTTTGCCCAGGAAAAGTTGTCCAGGAGGGCTACCCTTTTAAGACTACCCCCTACCGAAATTATCTGCCTCAGGGCCTCATCTATGGCCGAGGCTGCCATGTGATAGGGGTCAATATCTCCATACTTAGGATTCATCCCGCAGGAGACTACTACCCCCCGGTGGGAGCCTAACACTGGAGTAAATATACAGGCATCTCCCGGCCCATCGTTGGCTACTCCCTGGAGGGGTTTCAGTACGCAGCCACCTTGCACCTCATGGTCATACTGCCTGATTACCCATTCTTTGCTGCAAACGTTCCATGAGGACAGGATTTTTTTGAGGTCTTCTGTGTAATCCTTCTTTTCAGGCAGGTCTGGTTCAGGATGATGGTGTTGAGTCCAGTTGGCTTTTTTCAGAGGGCGAGGGACACCCTTATGGAGGAAGGCCATATCCAGATCCCCAACTAGCTCACCCTGATACCGCAAGCGAAGCTTTTTGTCTATCGTGAAATTGCCAATAACAGTGGCCTCTACATCTTCTGAGTGGAAGAGCCTCACTATTTCTTCCACGTTTTTGGGGGGTACGGCCAGCACCATCCTCTCCTGAGATTCCGATAGCCATATCTCCCAATAGGAAAGGCCACTATACTTAAGAGGCACCCTTTCCAGGTCAACTACCGCCCCTGTATCTTTTCCCATCTCCCCTACTGCTGAAGATAGTCCACCAGCCCCACAATCGGTAATGGAGCGGTAAAGGTTCTTGCCCCTTGCTACTAGTAAAAGATCAAGGAGTTTTTTCTCCGTTATCGGATTACCAATCTGTACTGCACCCCCTGAAATTGCTTCCGATTCTTCCGTTAATTGGATGGAAGAGAATGTGGCACCGTGCAGGCCGTCGCGCCCCGTCCTGCCTCCCACTACTAGGATAGCATCCCCAGGCACTACTTCCTTATCACAGCATTCCTCAGGTATTATTCCCACTGTACCACAAAACACAAGTGGATTGGCCACATACCTGTCATCAAAATATATAGCCCCGTTGGCAGTCGGAATACCCATACGGTTGCCGTAATCCCTTACACCCTGTACCACACCTTTAAATATCCTCCGTGGGTGCAAGACACCCTTTGGCAGGTGACTATAAGGTAAATCTGGGCGTGCAAAGCAGAATACGTCTGTATTGAGAATGGGTTTAGCTCCAAGCCCACAACCAAGTATGTCACGAATCACACCCCCTAGACCTGTGCTGGCTCCACCGTAGGGCTCCAGGGCAGAGGGATGGTTATGGGTCTCCACCTTAAAACAGAGGTTATATTTCCTGTCAAATTTTATGATACCCGCATTATCTTTGAAGACACTCACACACCATGGCTTTCTGAGTTCATAGGTGGCCCTCATTATGGTGTTTTCAAGGAGATTGTCTATAATTTTATCGTGATATTCTATACGCCCTCTAAGGGTCTTATGCATACAGTGTTCAGACCAGGTTTGGGCTAGGGTCTCTAATTCTACATCAGTAGGCTCTTTACCTATTTTCTTACAGTGTGTCTGTATAGCTTGCATTTCTTCAAGGTTAAGGGACAGGTGCATCTGTGCGCTTATCTCAAGAAGTCTTTCCGGACTGGCCTCTATTAGCGGTATGGTAACCTTACTCAGTGTATAAGCAGGGGGCTTTCTATTGTGGGCAAGGCTATTGGTTTCAATAAATACATCCTCAATAATATTATTCGCCAGTATTTTATTGGCGATGGTCTCAAGTTCTTCTCTGCGTAATTCACCCTGGACAAGGTACTTCCTCGCTCGCTTGATACTCTTTACCTTTATTCCTATGTCCTCTATACCCTTAATAGCGGTGGCCTCCACCGGGTCCATTACCCCGGGCTTCTTGGTTACCTCAATGACATGGCATTTTAGCCCCACGGCCTTAGAAATATGTGAATTATAGGCAAAGTCCTGTACCACTGTATCGGATAGCAGTTCAGAACCTATCTTTTCTAACTGCTCTTTAGAAAGGTCCCCTTCCAGGAAATATACCTCCACAACCTTCACCTCTGTTGCCTCTTCAATACCAAGGGTGCGTATCTCTGAGAGTAGTGCCTCTCCCAGGCGGTCTGGAACCCCTTCCCTTTGAAATACCTCAATTCTGTACGGCATGAGATTTACTAGCTACCAAACTGTCCCTACGTCTTTTAGCCCTCTTTAAAAGGGATAAGAGGTGTCTTGAATCCTTCGCTAAAAGGGCCTTTTTTATCAGGGCTATCTCTCCCTGAAAATCTGTGATGGCTTCAAGGATTGCCCCTCTGTTCTCAAGCAGAATATCCGTCCAGAGGGCAGGGTCGCTGGAGGCAATTCTTGTGGTGTCTTTGAACCCTCTTGCAGTAAAAGCAAGTTGCCTTGGGCGAAGTGTATTAACTAAAGTCGTAGCTGCTAACTGCGGTAGGTGGCTTATGAATGCGATTATTAAGTCGTGTTCCTTGGGGGATAGAAACTTTACCTTTGCCCCGAGGGCCTCCCACATACCCTTTAGTATTTTTCTGGCGTGACGGCTCTTGACGGACAACGAAGTGCGCCCATTATCCCCAACAGAAGTAAGTATGCAGGTAGCACCCTTAAAGAGGTCTGCCCTGGCGGCCTCCACCCCCCTTTGTTCTGAACCTGCTAGGGGATGCCCCCCTACGAATTCCACATTCCCGCGTTTTAGCGCCAGTATCCTCTCCATAATATTACCCTTTGTGCTACCAACATCTGTGAGGATGGAGGAGTCTTTCATCCACGGCATTGCCTTTTCCGCCATTTTTGGAATAAGCCTTACTGAAGTGCAAAGGATAACTATATCAGCCCCTTCTACTCCTTCCTTTATATTCTTGGTGGCGTAATCTATGGCGTGCATTTCCAGGGCCTTTTTCAAAGAGGAATCCCTGTGCCCTACCCCGATTACACGGTCAGCAAGCCTGTGCTGCTTCAGCCCCAAGCCAATGGAACCGCCTATGAGCCCGGGGCCTATTATAGATACTACTCCCAGACCTTCTTGCCTGTGCACTGAGTCCTAGATACTGGATTTAAAGGGTTAACTACGGCGCAAAAACTAAACGCAAGGAATGGAAAACATTCAGATACAAAGCTTTTACTAAAGAGAGTTCCTTCTTGTATAATATTCTCTAAATTTTGTCAATAGCATTAGTTGACTTTTAGACATTATTTAGAAATATATGGCTTACGGCGGGCTACAAGCCCCTGGCGGTGTGCTTTAGTTTGAGTGCCGTATTCCCCTTGCCTCCTAATGTCAGTGGAATGCGCCACAGTATAGAATCCGCGAGGCAAACACCCTGTCCGTCCTCCCTGCAATAATAAAAGGTAATAGCAACCTTCAAAGGGAATTCACGAGAGGGGCCTTTGGTCTCTAAAGGGATTCTCACCGGGAGGCTGGGGGATTCTATCTTGACTAAGCCTTCCTGGCTCGGAGTAACGGATGCCTTTCCTCCTTCTGTCACGTCTATGCTATACAGAAAGGGTGCAAGGGGAGAAAAATGATAACCGCTTGGAAAGTCTACGTTTATAATCAACTCTACTTTGCCGTTAGCACGCAGGGTTTGTGGTGGCAGGGTAATCTCCTTTACCCCTGGGAATGATAAGCCCACAGCAAGTCTGGTCTCCGGGGGTTTAAGACCGCTAAGCGTCAGCGTCTTTACTTCCTTGCCGTCAAACACACGTATAGCGTGATTGTTGGTATCGGCTATATATAGCTTTCCTTGCAAGAAGGTCAATCCGCTGGGTTCATAAAATGTCGGTTGTGTGCCATCCCTGTGCCCCGGCTTACCATCGCCCAAGAGTGTTTTGGAGGTCCTCTTTACTGGTTCTATTAGCTTTATCTTGTGATTATAGGTGTCTGCTACGTAAACTAAGTCCTCATGGGATAGAACTCCAAGCGGGTGCTGCAAACGTACAATATCCCCCTGCCCATCTACGTCGCCAAATTCAAAGAGGTCAAGCCCTACTATGGTAGAAACCTTTTCATTCTCAAGATTTATTCTCCTTATAGAGCTACTCTCGCTATCTGCCACGAAAAGCCTCTTTCCATTGGTAGTAATACCGCTTGGTTGAGCGAAGGTGCTGCGGTCAAGCGGGCCATCGTTCCTTCCCTCTCTACCACTTCCTGCAAAAATTTGGATAAGGGAGTTAGTCAGGTCCATGACCCAAACCTGATGACACCCCGCCATTGCTATAAATAGCTTTTCCCCTACACGGCAGATGTCCCATGGGGAATTTAGATCCGCCTGTGTACCTATCCCTCCCAGACTAAGCATACTCCCTTGCCTGCCAGTCCCTGCTGTTGTGGAGACTGTTTTGGCCTGGAGGTCCAGTTTTCTTATAAGGTGGTTTTCTGTATCTGCCACATAGAGGATTTCACCCTGGAGTGCCATGCCCTGGGGGTGGAAAAAGCTGGCACGCTCAAAAGGCCCATCCTCTCTACCTATCTCCCCTGAACCTGCTACGTCTATAACCTTCCCCTCACTGGTACAGATGACTATACGGTTATGATTTGAATCGCTGATGAAGAGCCTATCCTTTTCTGTGTCCGCCAGTATCTTCCCTGGAAAGGACAAGGGACTGGGCCCCAAGCGCCCTTTTTCTAGTGATAGGTTCAGAGGCTCTTCCTTAATTAATCCCTTTGGGCGGAAATAGGCAAGGGCCTCCTTTATCTGCCTGTCTATGGCCTCATAGTTGCCTTCGCCGCCATACATCCCCAGCAGGTAACCCTCCGGGTCTATAAGCACGAGCGTGGGCCATGCCCTAACGGTGTAAGACCACCACACCTTTAGCTCTTTATCATTAATCACCGGGTGCTCAATCTCGTAGCGCAATATGGCCTGGCGAATATTTTCCGTTAGCCTCTCGTTGGGGAATTTAGCAGAGTGGACACCAATCACCACTAATTCGTTGGGATAGCTCTTCTCAAGCTTTTTGAGGTCTGGAATTACATGCATACAATTTATGCAGCAGTAAGTCCAGAAGTCCAGCAGTACAAACTTCCCCCTTAACTCCGCAATTCTCAGGGGTCTGTCCGTATTAAGCCACTCCAACCCTTCAGGAAATTCAGGGGCCCTAACCCTTGGGGAGGCTGAGGTCTTCATATCTTCTCCAATTAACTGGGCCAAAAATAGCCCACACAGAAAGCTCAAAGCAAGCAGGTATTTCATACGTTAAATTTTAGAGATTTTATTTTAGTTTGCAATGTAAACAGAGGCAACGGTTAAAAAATTTTAACCCCTACCGAAAGGTAATCTGATAAAAAACCTCGGCACCCTTCTTTGATACTCTTCATAAGCCAGGCCAAAACGTTGGAGGAGCTCGGCGTCTTCAAAATAAGAGACCACCGTGTAGCCAGCAAAGAGATAAATTGAAAATAGAATCAAAAAACTATAACCAAAAATTAGTCCAAGACCAAGGGGTACTGAGGGATACTCTAGATAGCGGGGATGCCTTGCATACTTATAAATGCCCTCGGTAACTAATCCACCGGCCCCCCCCTTTTGTTGTATTTCTAGTAAACAGGTAATACGCCTTATACCCATAACCTTTGTTGATTGCCATTCAATCAGTAAAGACCCGATTAAGAGTAAAAACCCCAGGGCCTGGAGAAAAAGACCGGGTTCAAACCGGCCAGAGAATAGAGCCTCTTTATGGGTAAAGCAAAAGTAAAAGAGGATGAGCCACGCAACCCCAATACTTAGATATAGCAGGAAAAGTAGGGTGAATCTAACCTTCTTCCTGGCTGCTATATGTAGCAGGGTTAACCAAATCGGATAAGGGGCGATGTATGTGACGACAAGGATTAAGATTAGCTCAAGCCAGAAGTCTCTTTCCATCAATTGTATTTTAACATCTCTAAGCTAACTTTAAAAATATAGGAATTATGGTTATTTAACGCTTTCCGTAGCGGATATTTAGTAGTTTGTCAATCACCCCACTTGTGAAATTTTCATAAGCCTCATATATATATTGCCTTGCTTGACAATTCTGGGGTGTGTCTTATAATCGGCATAAAAGTGGTGGCGGCTTAGCCAAGTGGAAAGGCAACGGTTTGCAAAACCGTTATTCCAGGGTTCGAATCCCTGAGCCGCCTTTTCTTTTATGGGATTAGGGGAGAGGGGCCCGGGATTAACGAAAACCCGCTACACCGGGGCACTATCTAATCCCTGGTGTATATCCCTTAATCTGCCGAAAGAGGGCGAGTGGTGGAATGGCAGACACGAGGGACTTAAAATCCCTTGGGTGTATAACCCGTGTGGGTTCAACTCCCACCTCGCCCACCAATTGGAGGGTAAGGTAATGTTCAATTCTATTGACATAGTCAATTTGGCAATGTTAATTGTTTATCTTGTAACTGCTTATTTTATCTATGACACCCTAAAAGAACACAGAAAGTTGGCTTATATTCAATTCTACGAAATGATCAAAAGACACCATACAGAGGAAATTACTGACCTGCGTAGGACTGTTATGAGAGAATTGCCAACGGAGGTAGAAAAGGCAAAATCACTGGGAAGACCATTGGTTGAGGTAAATCCAGATATTCATCTTAAGGCTTCTGCGCTTGCTAATTACTACGAAGGTCTCGGAATGTTTTTACAAGGAGGATGGAATTTATTTCCAAACGAAGCAAAAGAAACTATGCTAGCGATGTTACATAATTCAGTTTCTAGGACCTGGCCTCTTTTTGATAAATACAGGGACACAATATATCCTGATAGGCCAAAAGACTGGGCGCAAAGCTATCAGTGGCTTTTCAATGAAGCCCAGAACTATCGGGCAAAAAAGGGCTTGTCTGGAGAATGATGGCCTTCAATTTAAAAACCGAGCTTAGATTATATGCGCATAGCAATCCTTGGTGCAACCGGTTGTGTCGGGTATCACCTGATTAATAAACTAATAAAATCTACCGAACACGAGGTTGTTGCCTCCTATCGTTCTGAAAAGAAACTCAGTAGGAATTTAAAGAATCCACGTATACAATGGGTAAAGGCAGATCTCTCTGACCCGATTAGTGTTCAGGATTTTCTCCAGCAGGGCGAGGTGTTGGTGTACCTCGTACACTCCCTGGAATCCCCCCAGTTTGAGAGTCTTGACGTACAGCTCGCAAAAGAGACTGCAAGTGCCGCAAAAAAGGCAGGCACAAAAAAGGTAATTTACTTGAGCGGAATTATTCCAAGACGCCAGGTGCTCTCACCCCATTTAAAGAGCAGGATGTTTACAGGGGTTGCCCTTGCGTCTCAGGGTGTTCCGGTGGCAGAGGTACGGGCCAGTATATTACTTGGCACATGCAGTGCATCGTATCAGATTGTGTATTTCCTTGCAAAGCGCCTGCCTGTAATGGTCACCCCCCGCTGGCTAAATTCTTTGTGCGCTCCTATTGCGCTGGAGGATGCCGTTGATGCACTTATTGCATTACTTACAAGGGACATAAAGAATCATGAGATTTTTGAGATTGGCGCGGATATACTGCGTTATCGGGACTTGCTGACTCTCTGCGGCAAGGCCATTTATGGTTATAAAAACATAATCGTCCCTGTCCCCTTATTTGCCATATCATTATCTGCGTGGTGGATAGAACTGATAACAGGAGTCCCCAACAATACAGCAACAGCGCTTGCAGAAAGTCTTATAAACGACACGGTTTATTCTCATAACAGCTTCAAAGAGCTTACAGGGAAAGACCCAATGGCGGTTGAACAAGTCCTTAAGGAACTTGCTGAAAAGATGCGAACCGAGCAGGAGACTCAGTAAAAAAAATTCTCTATACGGTGGTAAAGTTGTAGCCATAAAAGCAAAAGTTAGCAAATTACATTCCCAAAATGGGGAGACTGGTTGAACGCTGTGGAATAAAGTGGATACTGTTAAAACACTCTCCACAAGCAAACCCTAAAAGCACTCTAAAATCTCAAAAGCACTGGCAGGTGTATCAACCTTGAGTCATAAAAAATTAAACCACTTGAAAACACATTTGAAAACTGTTAAATTTTAGGCAGCGACTTAAGATTTTCTGGGTAAATAAGCTGTGTGAGTTCAAAGCTCACCTCTCTCACCCGATAGAAATAGGAGGGTAAAAGGTTGTTTGAATGTAATCTGGAACAGGCCCAGCGATGGCGCAGGATTATATTTGGGTTGATACTCTTGGTGCTTGCAAACGTGGCCTATAAGTATGCTTGTGGAAGGATTTTTTACTGGGGATTGGGCCTCGGTGGGGTCTTCGTATTATTTGAGGGCCTTAAGGGTTGGTGTATGCTGAAGTCTCTGGGTGTTAGGATACCCTTTTAAGGAGAAATAATAATTATGAACGGCGATATGATTGATGCCAGGACTCCTGGTTCTTTTGAAGTTACACAGGATACCCTGGGCCTTATACCCATGGCAAAAACAGGCAGGCTGGTGAGCGGTAAGATTGAATGTCTTACGGAGGCTGACTTTGCTGCCCTGTTAAAGCTAGCTAAAGACCATGAAGACCTTGACAACAACCTCATACTTGCTGAGACCCAGGGTGAGACGCGCCTCTTCTGGCATAATGATGTCGGTGACAGCGCCTGCTGGAGATTTGCTGAAAAGAAACGGGAGGCGGTTAAGAATGCTGTACTAGCTGACTTAGAGTCCTTTAAGAAGATGACCAAGGGGGGGCTGTTCTAAGAACGGCTGTTGGGCCTGTTAGCAAAATTGCAGTTGCTCTCAAAAATATCTCGGTCTAAAACTCCCTTCAGGCAATTAACCTTCCGAAAAGCGTAAGGGCGGTGACCTCTTCCACCTTTACTTTGACAAGTTGCCCCTTCAGGTCATCCGAACCTTCAAAGACCACTATTTGATTCTGGGAGGTACGCCCGGTGAGCCTTCTTTTATTGGACTTGCTCGGCCCCTCCGCAAGCATCTCTACTGTTCGCCCAATCATCTTCTTGTTTTCTTCCAGACTTATTCTGGATTGTAACTCCAAAAGCCTCTGGTTTCTTTCCTTTTTCACTGCAATGGGGACGTCGTCCTGGAGTTCAGCGGCTTTGGTGCCGGGCCTGGGCGAATACTTGAATATATAAGAATTCTGGAATCTGACGGCCTCCATTAACCTGACTGTATCCTCAAAATCCTCGTCCGTCTCTCCCGGAAATCCCACGATGAAGTCGCTGGCTATACCAATATCTGGCACTAGTTTTCTGGCGAGGTCCACTAACCCTAGATAATGAGCTGCCGTGTAGCCCCTCTCCATCCTGTCCAGTATGCGTGCTGAACCGGACTGGGCCGGCATATGAAGATGCTTACAGACCTTCGGTAGTTCTGCCATAGCCTCAAACACCTCTTCTGTCATGTCCTTTGGGTGAGAGGTGACGAAGCGTAGGCGCTTAAGCCCCTCCACCTCGCTTACGGCCCTGAGTAATTTGGAAAGGTTTGAAGCGTCGCTCAAGTCATTCCCATAAGTGTTTATGTTCTGCCCGAGCAGTGTGATTTCTTTACAGCCCCCCTTCACCAGTGATTCCGCCTCCTGGACAATCTCCTCTACGCTCCTGCTCACCTCGGGGCCTCTTACGTAGGGGACTATGCAGTAGGAGCAGTAATTGTTGCACCCGCGCATGACAGTGACATAAGCTTGATAGGGGTTCTCCCCCGGTGGACGCTGCCTGGGGTAACTTATTACTTTCTCATCGGATATAGCTAGCAGGTGGTTGCTACTGAGACTCAATCTCTCTAGCAACTCCGGCAGTTTATCAAACATCCTCGTCCCGCATACCATGTCCACATGAGGATACCTGCGGAAGATTGCCTCCCCTTCCTTTTGCGCCATGCAACCCAAAACACCTATTACCAGACCGGGTCTTCTGGTTTTGTGAGTCTTCAATTGGGCGAGCCGTGAATAAACCCTGTCTTCGGCATGCTGACGGACGCTACAGGTATTAAATAGGATGATGTCAGCATTGGCCTCGTTTCTAGCCATCTGAAAGCCCTTCTCAAAGAGCAGACCCAGGGCCAGCTCCGAATCCGCCTTATTCATCTGACAGCCAAAAGTAGTGAGGAAGATGGACTTCATTTGGCTTTGTTATGTTTTAGGCTGCTCCGGCTTGGGTATTTTGCCCGGAAATTCATAAATGAACCTTAATAACATCTCAATAAAAGTGATGAGTTCTTCTGCATCTTTATCACTCATGAGCTTGATTTTATGATTTGCCTCATTACCTTTTTCTCGAATGTGGTCTACCCAATGTTTACCATGAGGAGGCACAAAACCTTTATCCGCAAGGTAGTCTACATAACTTATGAAACTTTCTCCTGGTTTTGCTCCCTCTTCTACTGCGATGTGCATGAGCAACTTACGGCAGGCCATTACTGCTGCTGTGTGAGCACCTGCACTTGTACATTTCCTTGCCTCTTCGTAAATGGTATTTATTTCTTTAGGCACATTCCCCACAGGGTTTCCAAAGGCCACGCCGGGGATTTGTGCTGACAGCAGTTCGTTGTGTGAGCCAAGTCCCCGACCTTTGAAGAAAGATGGGTTATTACAAAATAGACAAATGTGGATAACACCTATGCAAGGGCCGTGTTCGCTTTCACGTGCTTCCCATCCTTCCGCAGATGCAACTGTAGCTCCACAATAGGCACAACAATACCTTCGTGCAGGTACAGATTGCAGATTTTCCCAAATCTTACTTGTCATTTTATATATGCTTTAATATCCTCTCACAAGTTTATCTCTAACAGAGTAAGCACTACTACTACAATTATCTATTAAGGTTATATAGACACCGCCTCAAAAGCAATACCCATTTCCTCTTCCTCTAAGGCAAAATTGAGGCGTTTAAATCCGATGGAAACGGATGTGTCCTATTTGTCCTGTGAATATTTAAAAATTTCATCTTCTAGGTCGTCATTACCCTGTCTATACGGATTTTCTCTATCTAATGACCATTTTATGGATTATGTATGATGTATTCCCTTATTTTGTTTAGTCTGTCTTCGTTACGAATGACGTGTTCGTAATAATTACGTTGCCAGAATTTACCTACTGCATTAATTCTGTTTTCTTTTGTGTATTTTAACCAACCATATACGCACAAAGATTTAAACCTTCCAACGATTTCACCAATTGTAGGGGCAGGTCTTGCACCTGCCCCATTATTTTGGGTAACCGTAATGGCTACCCCCACATCTTTACTTCTGTTTGGGGCAACCGCAAGGGTTGCCCCTACAATTATTATCCCACGAATGTGGTTTGGCATAATTACAGATTCGTCTATTGTAACGCCAGGAAAGCAATCTGGTATCTCTTGCCACCACTGTGCAACAATTTCCCTCAATTTTGGGTGTCTTTCAAAATACACCTCCCTATTGTGAGTACATATTGTTATAAAATATACCCCATTTTGTGAATAGTCATATCCATTCAGTCGTATTGACCTTCTACGGTGAATCTCAGGATAACATTTCATCACAGCTTATTTTTCCTTCACTTAACCCTTATTTCCTTTAAATAGTCACAGCCCCAAAGGCAAAACCTGCCTCCTCTTCCTCTAAAGCAAAATTGAGACGCTCAAACCCAATAACCCTGCCTTCCTTGTCCTTTATGAGAACCACTTCCTCCCCAGTCTCCTCACAGATATACTCCTTGGAGGGTTCATCAAACCGCACTGTAAGTGTCTTTCCCGTCTTGTAGTAATAGACTTTTGCCTTTGCCATAATATCTTGCCCTCTCTTATTTTTTGGTCTTGTAGGTTGTAACAATGAAACTTCACTTTATTGTCAAACGCTGCAAACCCACAAGTGATTTACTCGGTGGGGGCGTTACTAATCGTTGGCTAAAGTATAGCAGAATGGGTGGCCCGGGACAATGCTGTGCCTTTGGCCTTCCTCTAAGAGTTTGGCCCATTTACCCTTTCTTAAAGACAGGTAAGGTAGGCCACATTCCCTACTAGCCACCTTGAAAGGTAACATTATTGTCTGCCTCAGGCATCTCATTGCGAGTGAGTTAGCCCAAAGCAGTCCCTTTCGGAACTTGAAGACTAATGCATTATTTTATATAAATTTCGCTTTGTCTGAAGCTCAGGGTATTCAATTTAAGAGCAAACCATATGGAGATTATCACTTTACTATTATCCACTATCCTGCTTCGCCCCTATGTGTTCATATTGTTTGGGCTGCATTTACTCTCTGGAGGGTTACAGCTTGGGCTTAAGAGGATAATCGTCTTTACCCTGTTGGCTTATCTCATAGCCTTTACTTCAGAATACAGCTCTACCCGTAATGGCATACCCTACGGGTATTACATTTATACCGGGGAGACGCACGGCAAGGAGCTATACGTTTCAAACATCCCCTTCATGGACTCACTCTCCTATTCTTTTCTTGCCTATTTTAGCTACAGCCTGGCCTTGCTATTGCTATCTCCTTTAGAAAGGAAGGGGTGGAAATTTGAACTCATAAACCCACCCTGGTACTCCAGAGGGGTATTATTGCTTGCGGCAATATTAGTTATGCTTCAAGACGTTGTGGTAGACCCGGTAGCCCTCAGAGGCTCCGACTGGTTCCTTGGCCAGATATTCTACTATCCTGATGGAGGGGTGTACTTTGACGTCCCTTTGTCCAATTTTCTAGGTTGGTTAGTGGTGGGGCTGGCGATAATATACTGCTTCCAGAGACTTGACAGGAAGATGAATTGGTCAACGCCCAGGGCTGGAAATGCACTTATGGGACCAGCCTGCTACTTCCTCAATATGCTCTTTATTTTATTTGTAACCTTTTATATAGGGGAATATCTGCTGGGGCTGGTAAGCACTGTCATTTTCCTAGCCCTTTTCTACATTACCCTGCTAAAGGTACGAGGCGCAAGGGCTATCGGGGATTAGGCACTCCTATCCCCCTATCTGACACATAACTGCCTCTCCAACACCTGAGTGTTTAGCTGGCTTGATTACGGAGGCCTCTATGAAGGCCCTCTTGATTACCTCCGGTGTAGGATTGCTCCTCAGAATTGTCTTTATGTCCACCTCACCCCCCGCCAGAAGACAGGCCCTTAGTTTACCATCAGAGGTTAGCCTCAAGCGGTTACAATCCCCACAGAAGGGCTGACTTACAGGAGAGATGAAGCCCAATGTGCCTACTGCACCTTTGAGTTTGTAATGTCTTGCAGGGCCACGTAAGTTTATACCTTTTGGTACGCCAGCTTCCCTACCACTTTCAAGTGCTATAAGTTCCCCGATACGGCTTATCCTTTCCATAACCTCTTTATTAGGTACATATTTGCGTTCTTCAATCATCTGACAACCGAAGGCCATATACTCTATAAACCGCATTTCAATGGGCTTTGCCAGACTCATTCTGGCAAACTCCTCTACCTCATCGTCATTGGTACCCCTCATCACCACCATATTTACCTTTACTTCCTGGAAGCCCACCCTTATTGCCTCTTCTATACCTTCCAGGACGTCCGCGATATTACCCCCCCTTGTAATCTGGTGGAAGCGGTCTGCCCTGAGGCTATCAAGGCTAATGTTCACACGCTTCAGGCCAGCTTCTTTTAATATGGATGCATATTTCTTTAGAAGGATACCGTTTGTAGTCATAGCCAGGTCTTCTATTCCGGAAATCTCACTGAGGCTGGCAACCAGTCGCTCAATATTCCTTCTTGTGAGAGGCTCCCCCCCGGTTAACCTGACGCTACGAATGCCCAATTCGGCGCCGTACCTCACTACGGTAGCTATCTCCTCAAAGCTGAGGATTTCTTTTCGCTCCAGATGTGCAATACCCTCTGGGGGCTTGCAGTAGACGCACGAAAGGTTACACGTGTCCGTTACTGAAACCCTCAGGCGTGTCACCTTCCTCTGAAAACGGTCTTGTATATCCATTTCTATTAATTTCTACTTCTATAAGCCTATACTATACGGAGATTTCAATATCACCTAATAACCGTGTCCTCCATGTCCCATATGGCCTCCACCACCACCGCCGTGTCCTTCTCCATGTCCCATGTGGGCTCCGCCGCCATGTCCTCCTCCATGTCCTCCATGCATCCCCATCCCGCCAGAGCCTACGGGTTCTTTTAACCCCTCTGGGACAAAACGGTAGACCCACACATGGGCCTCGTCACTCCTGAAAACTGGCTGGAAGTACCTCAGCCCCTGTCCCTGCCCGGTATTAAGGGGTAGGAGTTTGAGTATCAAGGTCTCCTTCATCTCTGGGTATTCGTAGTCCTCCAGGTACCAAACTGAATAATACTTTGGAAATATCTGAGCATAGTAGGAGGTAATACCAGAGTTTTTTATCCACTGGTTTATAAGAGACATGTCCCCTGCCACACCCACCACTGACATGGGCTTTATGTCTCTGGATTCTAGCTTTAAATCTGCACTAGCAAGGCTGCTCATGGTCATCACTTCCTGAAAATCTTCAGAACTAACCAGGATATAAATGGGCCTATTCTCAAGGGTCAAAAACCTCAGGATTTCTTTAGCTTCGGTATCTTTGGAGCAGAAAAACCTTGCAACATCTCTGGTCTTGCGCTCATCTCCAAGACCTTCCTTATCTTTAAACCATCTTGTAAGGTAATCAAGGGTAGTCTTCTCGTGCCTGCCTTTTGGTATAGAAAGCCCTTGAAGGAGTTCCAGGCTGGGGCTGGAGACCACAGACTCCCTTCCAGTAAATAACCTCAGCCTTTTCCCATGATGCCACCAGCATACAAACAGGGCATCCCTTTCGGTGTTACTCCTGATAAAATCATAGGCCTTCATCCAGGAAGGGGAGACAAAAGAGGCTAAACGACCTGTGTAAACTTTTGAATAGTCTACCTCATGGATAAGGGCTTCATAGACCTCCCCTCCGTAGTTGTACCTCAGGCGATATTCTACCGCCATGATGGAATCCTTTGGTAAAGTGACGGTGCGTTCCTCTCTGTGTATCGGCAGGTCTGCCGTCAGGCGCTTTTCATATTTTATTACCTTCTCAATAGGTATGGTAGAATTAGGCAGTAGAAATTCCGTGAAATTCTCAGGGTCTACCTCCGCCACCTTGATGTATTCATAAAGGCTCTGGCTCTCCCCTAAAATCGGTCTGATGGGGTAAGAGATAAAACTCAACAAAATAGAAATGACTAACCAGTATCTAAACAAATTGTTACAAAGTCTCATTAGTAATCCCCTTTTGTGTAATAAAATAATGATAGCATTTTAGCGGTGGTAAAGACAAGTCCATTTATCTCTGATTTTCATAGACGGATTTGCGTCACCGGTTCAAAATTTATGGCTTGACGTACCTCAATTTAGTATTAATAATGTAGCTATGAAACGGGGCCTTATTTTTTTAACTCTCTTACAGGCGATTTTGCTTTCTCCCGCCCTTGCCATTGAGCCTTCGCCAGGTCTCACGGATAGGGAGATTATTGAGCGGCTGACCCGGCTGGAGGAGGGGCAAAACTCCTTGCGGGAGGGACAAAACTCCTTGCGAGCGGAATTCCATCAACTTCGGAAAGACATAGATGCCCGATTCGTCAGCATAGATGCCCGATTCGCCAGCATAGACGCCCAGTTTGACCGCATAGCAAATCTGATGATAGGCATACTGATGGCGTTTGTGGCTATGGTGACCACTACAATAGGGTTTGCCATCTGGGACAGACGCACCATGGTGCGTCCCTTTGAAACTAAGGTAAAGACAATGGAAGAGGAGCTTTCGCAAAATCGCCAAAAACTCCATACCCTTCTTGATGCCCTCCGCACCCTTAGCCAGAGTGATGAGAAGGTGGCTGAGGTGTTGAGAAAGTTCAACCTTTTATAGCCCTATCCCCCTCTTATACAGTCTCTCACCAATCCTTCTTTTCGCTTTACGTTCACCCAAAAAACAATTTCAATGTAGAGCCTCGCCACCCATGTCCTGAATCTTGTCTTAATCACGGCCCAGGCGTAATTTGAAAAGAAAGTTAATTTACAAGCACAAAGTCCACTTCCCTCTTAAAAAAGTCTATGTGGTCAATCCTTACCTTGACCTCCTGACCCACCCGAAAGGCCCTGCCCCTGCGTGTACCCACCATGACCATGCGTTTTCTATCAAGCTTGTAGAAATCATCCGCTAGATTGCGCACGTGTACCAGCCCATCCAGTAAGAGCTCTCTCAGCTGGACGAATAACCCAAACTCCTCCACCCCGGTAATGACACCCTCCATTACCTCCCCTATTCGGTTCTCCAGATAGCGGAGCAGTTTCAGCTTGGTAATCTCCCGTTCCGCCTCCTCAGCCCTCCGCTCCGTAAAGGAACAGTGCTCAGCCAGCTGGGCAAATCCAATAGTGGATGATTCATAGCTGGCTTTTATATCTTCCGGACCCTTCTTTTCTAAAAAGTAGTGGTCTAGCGTTCTGTGAACGATAAGGTCAGGATACCTCCTTATTGGAGAGGTAAAATGCGTGTAATGGTCCATAGCCAGGGCGAAGTGAGGGCCCCACTGGTCTGAGTACAGGGCCTTCTTGAGGGAACGCAGGAGGGCCATGTTTACCTGGTAGGCCTCTGGCCTCCCCGCCACCCGCTTTAAGAGGTTCTGTATATCTTTTTTCTTGTAAGGGTTTATCTTTATCTGTTCCACTGTTTTTGCGAATTCGGCAAAATCCTCCATCGTCTCCTCTTCCGGCTCTGGATGGATACGGTAAAAATAAGGGAGGCTCCTTTCGTGCATGAACTTTGCCACGGCCTCATTAGCCGCCAGCATAAATTCCTCAATGAGCTTATGTGAGACATCCCTTTCCACCTTCTCCACCTCGGCCACCCTACCCGCCTCATCCAACTTTAAAGCCACTTCAGGAAGGTCTAGCTCCAGTGCCCCCTTTTCCAGCCTCTTCGCCCAGAGCTTTTGTGCCAGGTCTGCCATACGGAAGAGTAAATCCCTCACCTCCTCCGAGACCCCGGAAGTGGCCTCGGCATCCTTAGCAAGGATTTTGCTGGCCTCTTTGTACGTAAGCCTCTTGGTCACACGAATAACCGAGTGGTGAATCTCAGAAGAAAGCAGCTCCCACTTCGGGGAATAATAAAGGAAGACGGTCTTAACTAATCTATCCACCCCCTCTTTTAGACTACAAATACCGTTGGACAGGGGCTCCGGCAGCATGGGTATTACCTCTCCCGGGAAGTAAACACTTGTGCCCCGCTTTGCACCCTCAGTGTCTATTGCCATAGCTGGTCTTACGTAATGGGAGACATCGGCTACGTGTACGCCCAGCTTCAGACGCCCCATTTCTAAACTCTCCAGCGATACTGCATCATCAAAGTCCTTGGCGTCTTCAGGGTCAATAGTGATAATCAGATTCTCCCTGAGGTCTAATCGCCCCCCACGCTCCCTATCCAGCACCGCCTGAGGGACGGCACCCGCCTCTCCCTCTGCCTCAGGGCTGAACTTATTAGGAAGCTTATATTGGTGCACTATGGAGATACTATCCACCCGTGGGTCACCTTCCTCTCCTAATATCTCCACCACCACCCCTTCAGGGGCCAGGTGTCTGGAGGGCCACTGCGTTATTTTCACCATCACCTTTTGACCAGGCTGTGCCCCCGCTGAATCCTCTTCGGCCACGTAAATGTCTCTAAAGAGTCGCACATTGTCAGGTGCCACAAAACCTAGTCTGCGGGTACGCTGATAAGTACCCATGACCTTCTCATTCACGTGTTCCAGCACATTAACAATCTGCCCCGTGTAAGAGCGCTTCCGCCTGGGACGCCTGGCAGGCATTCCCACAGGTAGCCTGGCCACCACAAGGTCCCCATGCATAGCCTGCCCCATGTCCTCTTCCCCTACATAGACCTCCTGGCAGCCTTCCTTCACAGGCTCCACAGTGCCGTAACCCCTTGGGCTACAATTCAGCCTCCCCACCACCAGATGCACCTTTTCCGGAATGGCATACTGCTTTTGCTTTATCTGGACTATCTCCCCACTTAACTCTAATTCCCACAATAACTTACGAAAGCTATCAAACTCCGCTTCTGGCAGGCCAAAATGCTCCGCCAACTCCCGCGCATTCATCGGGCTATAACGCCGACCACGAAGAAACTTGAGTAAATCTTTGGATTCTATCATATTTCACACAAATTCTTACAAATACTCCTAATTTAATCTACTTTATCAAAGAATAACAAAGAATCCTACCAAATCCCAGGGATAAAAAATGCCACCTTTTGCTTATACTGCCTATACTCCTCTCCATATTCACGCTCCAGTAGTTTTTCCTCCAGGAGGGCAATGGTCAGAAGCATGAAAAGCCAGATTGGTGTAACAAGTATTGCCCATGATGCCTTGAATATAATTGCCCAGCCTAAACACCACAGAAACTCACCCAGGTAAATGGGATGCCTGAGCACTGCATACACCCCTTCTTTACCAAGCTTCCGCTTCTTTTGGGGCGGGTTAAAGGCATTCGGCAGACCAAGCTGAAATAGTGCCGAAAATATTAAGAAGATGCCCAACAAAAATAGTGATGCCCCTAGCACCCTGGCAAAAAGGTCAGGAATTGCAAGACGCGGCTGATAACATAACGGCAAAAGGAGTCTGGACATAGCTATCAGGGTGAGCACGAGACAGTACAGGGCTACGTTAAATGGAAATATTATGCTTCGTATCCCTGGGGAGAGATATACAGCTATTGCCATCCCAAAGCCTATCACTCCAGAGAGGGTAAGGTGTAAGAAGGGGAATTCAGTCATGACCGGGATTTGGATTTAACCCAGCTCGCCTGAGGCAGACCAGGTTACGTACATGGTGAGATTTTGGTTATTTACTCCCTTTGTAGAGCCATGTCCCGAACATCTTCTGGAAGTCTGTCCAGCGGCTTTCAGGGTCTCTATCTTCCTCAACTGCCCTCTGGTAGCCCTGTAATTTTGCATCAAGGTTGTCCAGGTAATGTATCGTCAGGGCCTCAGCCGTCATCGGCACCCTGGGGGAAGTAGGGTCAACCTCACCGTGATGACTCAGTATAATATGTCTGAGTAGGTCTAATCGCTCCTGAGGAAATCCCTTTATCTGAGTAGCCTTCTCCTCCAGCATCAGTACTCCTGAGACCAGGTGGCCAACAAGCCTTCCATGGTCCGTGTAATAAAAACTGCTATGATAGGAAAGTTCCCTTAGTTTACCTATGTCGTGGAGTAAAGCCCCTGCAACCAGGAGGTCTCTATCCAGCCCGGGATAAAGCTTAGCGGCCTGGGTGGCAAGCCTTGCCACAGACACAATGTGTTCTAGCAGCCCTCCCAGGTAGGCATGGTGATAGCTCATAGAGGCTGGGCTTAGGCTCAGCCTATGCATAAAGTCGTCATCCGAAAGAAATAACTTAAGCAGTTGGGAAATAAAAGGGTCAGTAATGCCGTTGATTATCTCCTTCAGTTCAGACTGGAGCTTTTTGGTATCCGCCTTACTTTGCGGAAAAAGCTCCTCCAGATTGAAAAACAGTTCTTCACGGCTGAAGGTTTTTATCTCTAACTGCGGCGCATTCTTATACAGGCTTATTACACCCTGAACCCTCAGCATCCCCTCTTTCCCAAAAGACTCTATCTGCTCAGGGTTAGCATCCCACATAACGGCCGAGAGTGTGCCGGATTTATCGGCCAGTTGGGCCTGTATGGAGAGCTTTCCGTTACCGTAGGGACGGATTTCCCTGCTATGCAGGCGAAATACCGCATCCACCTGTTCCCCCGGCTTAAGTTCAGAGATGTAACGCCTCCCCATTCCCATTCTTAGCCCGGTTTCTTTAATTTATTAATCTGAACCTCGTACTCCTCAGAGTTCAGCAAACCATCCTCTTTTAAAGGACCCACAATCTTTAACTCTACCAACCAACCCCGGATATAAGGGTCCCTTGTTATAAGGTCTAAGTCCTTATATAAGACTTTGTTTATATCTATCACCTCTCCATCTATGGGAGAAATTACTTCATGGAGGGCCTTTGTAGTCTCTATATCCCCAAAGGCCATGCCCGCCAGGAGCTCGTCCCCTTTATCTGGCAAGGAAAGGTCTATTATCTTTCCTAATCCTTCCAGGGCAAACTCAGTAAGCCCAATTGTAACTTTCTTGCCCCTCACCCTTATCCACTCATGAGTGGGCGTGTACCTTAAATCTTTTGGGACTGTATTATAACGCATTACTTAAAGAAGCCCTCGTCCATATCTAACTTTCTATCCTTTACTGGTGCTTGTGTAAAATCTAACAAAATCATTTTAACAGGTCAAGTAGTGTCTCTCTGGAACTCAGGACGAAGGTTCAGACACTGCGCAAGGGGGTCATTATCGCACCCTGCAAAACTTATAGTTCCTCTTGGTAGAGGATGGGCAAAGCCGCACACCCCCATCTTGCAAAGGGCAGGTATGCAACCCAATCGTCCCCTCCAAAAAGAGGGGACACAGCGGCGTGTCCCCTTAGCCGTGTAGGCCAAGGCCACGCCTTTATAAGAAGTTTTAGGTCAGGGGCACACCCTGACCCCACCATTAGTGTTATAATTTTTCAATAAGAAAAAGCTTGACAGCTTTATAATAGTTTTGCTAACTTTGTGGAAACCATAAAGACAACAAATCTCGGGCCAATAGCATCGTATAGTTATGGTGCCACCGGTTGAGTAATATTTGAAAATAAAAAAGGAGGGTAGTCAGATGGACAGACTTCGCTTGCACGGATACATTTTGCCCCGCGCAGCCGTCGCTCCAGGAATAACGCACATATGTATGTTACTGATGTTGTTTGTCGTATTTTGCCTCGGCAGCGCCCCAGTGCTAGCAAAGAATAACGCAGGGAATTCTTGCTCAAAAACGGCAGACGCAGCTTTCAAAGCATGCCAGCACGAAGTAAGGGACGATTATTGGATTGCTATAGGAAACTGCAACAACTTGTCCGACCCGGACGCACGTGCAGAGTGCGAGCAAGAGGCCAAAGACGCACTTAGTGAGGGCAAAGGGGAGTGCGGCGAGCAGAAAGACGCACGCCTGGAACTCTGCCAGGTGCTCGGAGAAGCGCCCTACGACCCCGAGATAGACCCTGCCATGTTTGTAGACCCAGCCGATATTGGAAACGGCGTTGCGGCCAATCCCTATTTCCCGCTTATCCGTGGCAGGATCTGGATCTACGAAAATGATACCGAAACGGTCACGGTTACCGTTACCGACGAAACCCGAGAGATTCTCGGTGTCACCTGCGCTGTCGTACATGATGTAGTAGAAGAAGACGGAGAGGTTATTGAGGACACCAAAGATTGGTTCGCACAGGACACCGTCGGAAACGTCTGGTATTTTGGAGAGATCGCCATGGACTTTGAAGACGGCGAACTGGTGAGCATTGACGGTTCCTGGACTGCTGGCATGGACGGCGCCAAGGCTGGCTTCATCATGAAAGTGGCTCCCGCCGTAGGCGAGGTTTACCGACAGGAGTTTTCCCTCGGTAATGCGGAAGACGTCGCAGAAGTCCTGAGCCTGACGGGTTCCGCCGACGTGCCTGCCACTTCGTGTGACGGCGATTGTCTTATCACCAAGGACTTCACGCCTCTTGAACCAGATGCCGTTGAACACAAGTACTACAAACCCAATACCGGTTTGATTCTGGAAGTCAACCCCGAAACCGGTGAGCGCCTGGAACTGGTTGAAATTCAACCCTGAGGGTGATACCAATTGCCTGACCTCACGCAGGAGGCGACTAGAGTAAGTGGCAGAGACAGACAGTCTAAAAAGCCAGGTTTGAAAAGGGCACTTTCCTTTTCAGGATAAAGCTCTGCAAGGCCAAAGGTGTCAAGGCGAAGTGTCTCAGTGATAAATGAGTTCTCTGCAAAACCCTGTACAGTTGATGTCATTCCTTCGCTCCGCTCAGGACGGCGTCTGAGGGAACTAAGCGACCGAACAATCTGACACAAAGAGTCACCCTTACCCTGAGTGAAACGAAGGAGTAGGGTCTAAAGATTCTTCGCCTCGCTCAGAAGACAGATAGTGTTGTTAAGACTTTAGGAGTAGGGGCGACCCAGCGGGTCGCCCCTACCTTAATCTTGCCGGGCAAGCCCGTCCCGCTATACTCTCCGCTACCCCCTTTTCTAAACACTCCCCAAAATCCCCCCCTTTTTTAAAGGGGGGTAGGGGGGATTAAAGGTCTAAAGATTCTTTGCTTCCCCTTCGCCTTTGGCTCGGGGCTTCGGCTCACTCAAAATGACAAACAGTGTTAGAACGACTTTTGTAAGAGTCTCAAAACCTATTTTGAGACCCCCTCTTCAGGATTATACTCTAGCCCCACCCCGCCCCCACTCCCCCTTGAGAAGAGGGTTAGCCCAACCAGTTCCCTCTCCCCGTTGAGAGCGAGTTAGTCCAAATCAGTCCCCTCTCCCCAACGGGGAGAGGGTCAGGGTGAGGGGGAAAATGAAACGTAGCAACATTGACAACCGCAGCACCATCTTTCAGAAACGCCTGACTATCTGCGTGCATAAGTTGAAGGCGGGTCATACTTCTTTATTTACGGTAGTAAGCATAAGTGAAATAAGATATCGCGCACATAATAAAATCAAAAGAATCTGGAGAAAAACGGTGCCTTGCACACAACTCACAAAACTTAGGACTCCACCGGGCAGGTCTAGACTGCGTCATGCTGTGCCAGAAGAAAATTCACCGTGGATGAACTTTGAAATACACGGCTTAATCTATTCTCCCTTAAGGCTTACTGGGATAATTATCCTCCCACTGACCTTGCCGTTTGCCTATATGGTAGTTACCTTGGTACGTGCTTTAGCACGACGCCTTCCAGCATGTCCAAAGTTTTAAGATTTAAAAAGTAATGACACTCATTCACAAGTCTCTCAAAGTCAGTCCTTCTAGCAAGCCAGCCTACACCGTCAACAAAGTTCACGAATGCTCTATTTTCTCTGTTTCGGCTGTTTGACTTGCGGATACGCTCGTAGGCGTTATACATATCCCTGGCCTTTGTTGTCTGGCCACTTGAAGTAGTTTCCATATAGGAAGCCATTACAATTACCCAGGGGTCGTTTATTCCAGGAATAGCCCAGTCAATATTAACATCTACTACCCTTGAGCGTCCACGCCCGTAGTTTATCCCGTGCTTACGCTTAATGGTTTCAAGTTTTCTGCCTATAATTTCTTCTATCTTTCTGCCTTTAATATTTGCATATTCTTTACGATAGATGCTTTCTTTAACCTTCGCCCCCCTCTTTTCGGGATCGCTTATTGCTTTCCAATTCAATTTTTCCCTGTAATACCTCGGTAGATGGTTTTGAAAGAAAGGGTCTTCCTTGCCATTGAAAAGAACTTCTGAAATAATGCGGGCAAAAACATCGTCTACAGACAAAGACCTTCTTATCTGCTTAATGTCCCATTCTCTATCAAACCCTCCGGTAATCTTTCCCTTTCTCCGCAATAGGGTGACGATCCTTTTAAATCTTTCTTGAGATAAACCAATATCTGCTAATACCATGTCTAAGGCACTCTTTTCATCTTTTAAAAACTTAGCAAACCCTTCAATATCTAGAATTTTTAATCTTGAAAAGCCACCAGTTCCCAAACATATTTCCTCAAATTTATTATCAACTTCTTTCTCAATATTATCATCAACAAAGAATTCAGTTGTACTCTCCCATGCCTCTTGAAAGGATAACTTTCTTGGTTCAAGGGGTTTCACTCACTACCTCCAATTTTGCTGCTTTGAGGGCCTTTTCTAGAGAGGGGAAGTTCTCTTTAAATGTTTCCAGGCCGTACTTACTCAACAATCTTATGTCTTCTTCTGTGGGTAGTCTGCCCAGGGTCTTTGTTAACTCCCGTAGTTCAAGTTGCAGTTGTTTTTTAGTGATAGGTTTTTTATGTCTCTTGATGGGTTCTCTCCAGATATAACCTTTGGTCTTTATTTCTTGTAGTTTTCTCCTTGTTATTTCTACATAGTTTTTATCTAGGTCTATAGCAATATATCGTCTGCGTAGCTTAGCGGCCACGACGGGTGTAGTACCTGTACCGCACAGGCCATCTAGTACAACATCTCCTTCATTTGTGGCAAGGAGGAATATTCTTTCCATTAATTTTTCAGGCAGTTGGCATGGGTGAGGGTCTCGTTCCTTTTTGTGTTTAATCCTGTGTATATCCCACCAGATGTCTGTAAGGGGTGTTTTGGGGTCTATAGTCTGTTTCTTTCTTTCTTTTATGCAGCTTGCCCTGAGACAAAAAATTGGGGCATCTATCTCAGAAACCCTATCGTAGTTGAAGGTGTAGTCAGAAGGATGTTTTGTGTAAAAGAGCAGGGCATAATGGGAAGGCATCAATTTACCTCGTGGCTCAGATACCGCATCCCAGACAATCCAGTTCTGAAAGAACAAATACTGGTTTAGAAAGTTTGCGTGATAGACCGTCCATTTTGGAAGATTTAGCAAGAAAAGCGAGCCTGTGGGTTTCAACACTCTAATATACTCTTTTAGCCAGGTGTTACACCACTCAAGGTAAAGTGTCTCTTTCCTTTTGTCATCGTAAGAGTTATACAACTTGTCTAAGTTATAAGGGGGGTCTGCAAAGGCCAAATCTATTGAGTTGGATGGATAATTCTTCAGTACTTCTACAATATCCCCGTGATACACTTTATCCACCATGTCCTCACTCAGTGAATTTACCTTACTCTCGTTGACGAATTTCTTTCTTTTGTGCCTTTCATTGGACATATCATCAGAAGATAAGGTGTACTGACTGTATAACTTATCAAAAAGCTCTTCGGCCACGCATGGCTTCGTTAGCTTTAGCCTCTTTGCACCCTCCAAATAGTCTGGTTCTTCAAAAGAGATGGCCTCCACCGGACCCACAATCCCAGTAGAGATGATATCCACGTTTGCCAGACTAAAAAGTGTTTGTAGCACAGGCAACGAAATCTTTGTGTAATTATTTGTCTTTGGAAAATGCCTCCACACATCAGATATTGCAAATCCATCGGGATGCATTAAGTGGGCCTTACCGCCCCAATCTTTCAAGGTCTTGTTACAAAAGGTACAGTACCTGTGAGGGAAGCGCACCTTGGCTATTCTAAAATGTCTTTTTTGCTTTGCAAAGAGTACAACTGCGGAATGCGTAGTAGGTAAACCATTCCCTTCTTTTATCGTAGTAGACTCTATCGCAATCCAGTATTTGAAGGTAAGGTTTTCCATCAATGGTTGTAATAAACAGGGTAGCTCCTGGGGCAGACCATGTACAAAAAGTAACCCATCGTCTTTAATTATTCTAGTACACTCAATTAAGCACCGTCTTGCCAGCTCCTCATTTAAGGTGGATGTGCTCAAGATGCAGAAATCCACCGCCTTGTTGGCTGTAAGACTTAGCTCCTTTAAGAGTTCATGTTTTTTTAAGAATATTGATTTCATTTGCAACGAGTTACTTACACAGAGGTTTCCAGAGACCCATATCCCTGATTAGTTCCTGCACAATGTTCATATATTTTCTACCAACTTTTTAAGTTCGTCTCGGCTGAGACCGCATTGCTTAAGGATTCCAAGCAGTGTCCCTTTTGCCAGCTCGTAATGAAGTGGAACAACCGTCTTGTAATTTTCCTTCTGAATACTCACATGGCTTCCTCTCTGACGCACCACTTGAAAACCTGCCTTCTTGAGAGCCTTTAGCAGTTCCTCTCCAGAAAGGACAGGAAGTTTAGCCACTTACCGCTACCTCAAGGGGGTACAGAACTACCTCCCCAATACTTTCAGGAATGTCCTCAGTCCCGAAGCTTTCAAGGTAAAGTTCTACCGCCTCCTTGAGGTTTTTCTGTGCCTCCTCAATCGTCTTGCCCTGGCTGACCACTCCCAACTCTACGCAGTGGGCTACATACCAGTTCTCCTCTTTAGTGATTATGGCTGTAAATTTTTTAGACACTGTTTTCCTCCTTTTTGGCTAAAAGATACCCGGGGATTTGCAGTTCCTTCGGTATCCGCTTATTATGGGGAGGCGGGTCATACCGATACCTCAATCTGTTGTAAACCGACAAACTTCGGGAGGTCTTCGTCCGATACCTTGTACTCCTCTAAACACAGCTCCAGAACCTCCTTGAGGTTCTTTTGGAGTTCGTCCAGTGTAGCTCCCTGAGTATGGGCACCTGGAATACCAGGCACAATCCCCACATACAACTTCGTTTCTGGGTCCCACTCCACATAAGCGGTAAAGGTTTTCATGTTTCGCCTCCATTCTGCTTTTGCATGGCCAAAAGATACCTGGGGATTTGCAGTTCCTTCGGTATCCGATTGACCTTGACCTCATCTGGTACTTTCAGGCTCATTGACCGCTTGAGGCAATACACGGTAAGTGATTTACCATTGGGAAGTCTATCAAGTTTGTTCATGCCATTACTTTATTTTTCTGTCTATGATGGGATGTCCTGCTTGTTTAGTTATTCGGAACCGGTGCCCTTCTCTCAGTGTGTTAGATTTTACCTCTCTCCCGGTGTGGTGTAAAGCCAGTTTATTGACCATTGATGTACTAGCAAGAGACCGTAGCGCTAGGAATAAAAAACTTCCTGAACCCTCTTTGCGGTCTCTTCCGCCCCTCCCGTCACCTCTAACCACTTTGCCCCCTTAAAACTCCTGAACCAGGTAAGTTGCCTCTTGGCAAAGCGCCTGCTGTTTCTCTTTATCAACTCCTTTGCCTCCGGTAGGCTCAGTCTGCCTTCCAGATATTCCAACACTTCGGCGTAACCCAGGGCCTCTCTGGCCTGCCGTCCCAGTCCCAGCGGATGCTCCCTGAGTCTCTGCACCTCTTCCACCAGCCCCTGCTGGAACATCCCCTCCACCCTCTCCTCAATCCTCCGGTACAGTTCTTTTCTATCCATGGAGAGGACAACTATTTTTATGTCTTGTGAATGGCTTTCTGGTGCAAGGTCGGCTTCAGTCTTGAACTCAACCCACTCCTTCTGCCAGGAGGAGATGGGGCGGCCGGTTTTTCTGTAGACCTCAAGGGCGCGGACTACCCTCCGCAAGTCTCCTGTTTCTATACGCTTAGCAGCGATGGGGTCCACCTCTTCCAGAAGGCTATGCAGGTAGCTAACTCCTCTTTTGGCAGCCATCCCCTCTAACTCCTGCCTTATCGCCCAATCTGCCTCAGGCCCTTGAAATAACCCCTCAGTTAGAGCCTTTATATAAAGGGCGGTACCCCCCACTACGATGTGTTCTTTCCCGCATCCACCTGAGGTGGACAAATCCTTTATAACCCCTTGCGCATCCTGCACATAACGTCCAACGCTGTAGGATTCCCACGGGTCTACTATATCTATAAGGTGATGCGGTATTTCAAGTCTTACCTCAAGCGGAGGTTTAGCCGTGCCAATATCCATACCGCGATAAACCTGCATGGAATCAGCAGATATAATCTCCGCGCCTGCCCAGTGGGCAAGCCGGATGGCCACCTCGCTTTTGCCGGTGGCGGTCGGGCCGGTCAAAATTTTTAAAATTGGTAAAATATGATTTTTCAGTTGGTTGATACCTAAATCCTTTGAATAAAAGATATTACTAAATTTTATTGGAGTCAAGTAATGGCCGGTGGAGGAAATTTTGTAAATTTTTTTGTGCTCATTTGGTAGGAGTTAAGTACAATAATATCAATATGTTATGGCTGAAATAATTTATATGTGTGGTTGGGGAGGGAAATTTCTTGACAATCCAAAAGTGTATGGAAATAATAAAAAAGTGCACAATTTTCTGCAGAAAATACCTGTTTTTTTGCGAAATTTAATCAAATTATGTGTGGAAAAATGCGTATTTTTTGGGGTCTAATTTAACAGGGTGGCTTTGCTGCAAAAGTCCTAAGATTGAGCTACTTTTGCATCAAGCGTAGAATCTAATGAAAGAGTCGGACTGATACCCAGCTCGTACATGGGTCGTATCACCACGCAGATATTATGGCAAACGATCTTTGCTAAAATCTCGTTGATCTGTGCAACCTCAGTCTTGGAGCGTACCTTCTCGCCGAACTTGCCCATGGTCATGGCAAACGTGTTCGCGACGTTGCTCCGCTTGTGACAGTGCTCTAGAAATTTCTCACGGTTGAAGTTATATCGGTATAGAGTGTGTCCAGTCTGGCATCATGCTTGACTTATTCTATTGTTTATGCTGTACTTTTGATGGTCATATCGTCTGGTTAAGATTACGGGGTGCGGGATCATGGCTAGAGGTCGGATCACCGGGCAGATTTTCTACGCCCATTCATATGGAGTTATTCGTGGGAGGGGGGAGCACTATTATATTGGGAGCAATTCATGTCATTCAATACTAAACTGATTAACCTGCTCAAAACAGACCCGCGCTTCGTGGACGACAAGGGCGAACTCGTCCTTGCTGCCGTGCAAGACCGCGCCTGGAAGATTGACCGAGACCTTGTAAAGTTGCTCCTTTCAGATAAAGAAATCAAAGCCAAGTTCTTTGACGAAATCGGGGGCCATTGGATTTTCAACCTCAACACCTTCATTGATTACATCTCGCAAAAGAACTTTCTGGACAACTCGTATACCCGCTTTCGCAATCGCATTGGCTTGACGATTGGCGGCAAATACCTGCGCGAGCGCGGGGAGGTGGCGCTGGTGTGGCCCTACAAGGACACGGTGCTGGAAGGTGGGCAGACGAAGGAGGAAGAAAAGCGCAAGGAGATTTTCTTCAACGAAGTGCTGGCGCAGGATGAAATCAATCGCCTGCTTGACCCGAAGGTATTGACCAACTTTGTGCGTTATACGGCCAAGGGCAAAGAGCCCGCAAAAGACTTCAAGCGCGATGAGAACGGTGTAATACGTGAGAACCTGATTATTAAGGGCAACAACCTGCTCGCCCTGCACACGCTCAAGACCCAGTTTCGCGGACAGGTCAAACTGATTTACATTGACCCGCCATTCAACACGGCAAGTGCGGCAAATACCTTTGCATATAACAACAATTTCAATCATTCCGCATGGCTGACCTTTATGAAGAACAGGTTGGAAGTAGCAAAAGAATTGCTGACGAAAGACGGCGTTCTAATCGTTGCGATTGATGATAATGAAGTGTTTTACTTGGGAGTAATGCTCAATGAATTATTTGCCGAACACGAAGTTCATTGCATTACGATAGTGCATAATCCCCGCGGTGTTCAAGGAACAAATTTTTCGTACACCCACGAGTTCGCTTTTTTTGTGATACCCGCAGGAATGAAATCAATAGGACAAAGAAAAATTGAAAAGGAAGATATTGACTGGAGAAACCTTAGAGACAATGGTGGTATCTCACTTAGGACTGATGCCAAGAATTGTTTTTATCCAATCATCATTCAAGATGATCTGGTGGTAGGTTTTGGCGACGTACTTCCAAATGATGAACACCCCAAGCAAATAGAAAAGCACGGCAATAAATTTTACATCTATCCAATTGACAAAGAAGGAATTGAACGGAAATGGCGGTATGCCAGACAAAGTGTTGAAGAAGTATCGCATCTTCTCCGAGCCAAGAAAACTCGAAATGGTTATGAAATTGAAATTGGAAAGGATTTTGGAACTTATCGTACGGTGTGGATTGATCCGCGTTACGATTCTAATGAGTATGGGACTAAG
Organism: Candidatus Brocadiia bacterium JP1; assembly: GCA_051388875.1. GTDB lineage: Bacteria > Planctomycetota > Brocadiia > Brocadiales > Bathyanammoxibiaceae > JBMFFR01. The sequence goes on from JBMFFR010000001.1 coordinate 164,639, forward strand.
ATAGTCCGAACATTTGTCCCTGATTCTCCATTTGATTTTCCCAAGTCACTTTGGAATGTTTATGATTGTTTGTATGCTGTTGTAGCCAATGATAAGGATGCAATAATACTGGACTTTTTTGCTGGCAGTGGAACGACTGCCCATGCTGTATTGGAGCTTAACAAAGAAGATGGAGGCAACCGAAAGGTCATCATCTGCGAGCAAATGGACTATGTTGAAACTGTAACGAGAGAGCGGGTCAGGAAAGTAATCGAGCAAAACGGCGGGGACTTCATCTACTGCGAACTGATGAAATACAACGAAGCCTTCATGGAGCGCATTCAAGTCGCCAAGTCCAATGAAGAAATGCTGCAAATCTGGCGTGATATGGCGGAAGGTTCATTCTTGAATTGGTACGTCAACTCCAAGATGCCTGAAGAAGCGGTTAGGGTTTTTGAGGCCGTTGGCGAAGAAGAAAACGGGCTGGAAAAGCAGAAACAGTTGCTGGCGGAACTATTGGACAAGAACCAGTTGTATGTCAATCTTTCGGAGATTGACGACGCGCAGTTCAAGGTCAGCGAAGAAGACAAGGCATTGAACAAGGCGTTTTATGGAGAATCCCCATGAGCACCGAAGACGTCCGCTGGATTCAACGTTTCAATCACTTTCTCAAAGCCCTTTCGCAATTGCAGGAAGCCGTGGCGCTGGCACAACAACGCCCCCTCTCCAAACTAGAAGGGCAGGGACTGATCCAGGCATTCGAATTTACCCATGAACTGGCATGGAACACGCTGAAGGATTTTCTGGAAAATCGTGGTGTTCAAAATCTGTACGGTTCAAAGGACACAACTCGTGAAGCCTTTAAATCCGGCTTGATTGAAAACGGCCAGGCATGGATGGACATGATTCAGAGCCGGAATCTGACCTCGCACACGTATGATGAAGCCACAGCCACCCAGATCGTTTCCGCCATTCGCAACACCTACTTCGCTGAATTTGAGGCGCTCCGAGTCAAACTGGATGAACTGAGGCGGGAGGAAGGGGCATGAAATACGGTCTTCCGCAATCCGCCATAGAGAAGATATGCGCTGTCTTAAGCCAATACCCGCAAGTGGAACAGGTAATCCTGTACGGCTCACGCGCCAAAGGCAACTACAAAACCGGCTCCGACATTGACCTGACCCTGCGTGGCAGCGCAGATTTGACGCTGAACGTGGTCTACAGAATCCTAGAAGATTTAGACGAATTGCACCTGCCGTATACCATTGACCTGTCCATCTTCAACGACATTAGCGACCCCGATGTGATTGAACATATTCAGCGGGTGGGGGTTGTGTTCTACCAGAAAGCAGCGGAGACAACCCATGCCTGAGCCATTTCTTTACGAACGTCTTGAGGCAGCGTCCAGTATGGGCTTTCTCAAGAAGGAAGTCCCCGACAGCGTGGCGCAAAACCTGAACCCCCAATACGAATTGCGTCCCTATCAGGTGGAAGCCTTCGCTCGTTTTTTCCATTGCTACCAAAACGACTTCCCCGGCAAAGCCTGTCCCCTGCACTTGCTGTTCAACATGGCAACGGGAAGCGGCAAGACGCTCATTATGGCAGGGCTGATTCTCTATCTCTATGAGCAGGGCTATCGCAATTTCCTGTTCTTTGTCAATTCCACTAACATCATTGAAAAGACCAGGGACAACTTTCTCAACCCTGCCAGTATCAAATACCTGTTCAATTCCTTCGGCTGCGCTCAGGACAGGCAGGACATTCACATTAGCAATCCTTCGGCTTCGCTCAGGACAGGTCGGCGCGTGGGCGTTTCGCAGGTGGAGAACTTTGAGGCGGTCAACCCAGGTGACATCAACATCTGCTTTACGACCATCCAGAAACTGCATTCCGACCTGACCAGCGAAAAGGAAAACGCCCTCACCTTTGAAGACTTTCGCAAGCACAAAGTCGTGCTGATTGCCGATGAAGCCCATCACATGAGCGTCAAGACCAAAGCGCAGGGCGAGCTGTTGGAGAGTTGGGAGAACACCGTAGAGCGCATCTTTACGCAGAACGAAGATAACCTGCTGCTGGAATTCACCGCCACGCACGATTACGCCACGCCCGCGATGGTGGAGAAATACCGCAACAAGGTCATCATCCGCTACGACCTGCTCCAATTCCGCAACGACCGTTTTTCAAAGGATGTGGTTATCGTCCAATCGGATTTTGACCAGCGCGAGCGCATCCTGCAAGCCCTTATCTTGAGCCAATACAAGCAGGAAGTGGCGGCGAAATACCGCATCAATCTCAAGCCGGTGATTTTGCTCAAAGCCCAGCGCACCATCTCGCAATCACAGGAAAACAAAGCTGAATTCCACAAACTCATTGACGGTCTTACGGCAAAGCATATCGCCAGCATCCGCAAATCAAACATCCCGCTTATGCGGCGCGCATTCCAGTTCTTTGATGAACACGGCATCAGCGACGAGCAACTGGTGGAACGATTGAAGCAGGAATTTCACCCTGATTTTTGCCTGTCGGTGAACGATGAGAAAGAAAAGGAGAACTATCAAATTCTCGTCAATACGCTGGAAGATAAGGCCAACCGCATTCGCGCCATCTTCGCCGTGCAGAAACTCAACGAAGGCTGGGACGTGCTGAACCTGTTTGATATTGTTCGGTGTTACGAGGCGCGCGACACGGGCAGGGCAAAAATCGGCACAACCACTCTGTCCGAAGCGCAGCTGATTGGGCGAGGGGCGCGTTACTTTCCCTTTGTTCTGCCAGTGAGCAATGACCGTTCCTTTGACTTCGCTCAGGACAGGTTTCGCCGCAAATTAGACGGCGACCTTGAACACGAACTGCGCGTGCTGGAAGAATTGCACTATCACAGCATCAACGACTCGCGCTACATTGCCGAGATTCGCGCTGCTTTGATTGAGCAGGGCATGATGGACGAGCGCGAAGTGACCCGCGAACTGAAACTGAAAGAATCGTTCAAGAAAACGCAGTTTTACAAGTACGGGGTGGTCTGGCTCAATGACCGCCGTCCCAAAGACTACCGGCACATCCACTCTTTTGCCGATTTGGGTGTGAGCAGAAGAAACTATGTCCACGAGATTGCCACGGGTCACGGCGGCGAGATAATTGCTTTGGCAAATGGGAAGAAAGGCGCAGTCTTGGCAGACGAAACCCGTCAGGATGTGAAGGTGCGAGACATTGAGCGAAACATTGTTCAATCTGCCATTGCCCGAAGTCCGTTTTTCACCTTTGCAACGCTCAAACGCTATTTTCCCCATTTGGGCTCCATGCGCGACCTTATCGCATCGGATGAGTATCTCGGCGGACTGGAAATCACCTTTCAGGGCAATGTGTATGGGCTGGACAACAACCGTGCAGAGAAACTTGCCGCTGTATCTGGCCTACTGTGCCAAATAGAAGCCGAAATCCGCGCCAACGTCACTGACTACGAAGGCACGCGAGACTTCAGGCGTGATTGGGTGCATGAAGTCTTCAAAGATAAGGTACTGAAGTATGACGCCAAAAACCCTCGCGCCGCAGACGATGCGCAGTTTGAGCATTTTGTTTCCGCCAAAGACTGGTTTGCCTTCAACACTATTTACGGCACCAGCGAAGAAAAAGCCTTTGTGCGTATGCTGGACAGGCAAATGAAAGAACTGCAGGCGCAATACGAACAAATCTACCTGCTACGCAGTGAAGGGCATTTTGCCATCTACAACTATGCCGATGGTCAACCCTTCCGACCAGACTTTGTATTATTCCTGCGCGAGAAAGGCGGCAAGATGCTCATTTATCAACTTTTCATTGAGCCAAAAGGGAGACACCTCAAAGAGCATGACCGCTGGAAAGAGGATTTTCTGAAGGAAATCACCTCTGAGTTTGACGGCAGAGTGCTGGCATTTGAAGACAGAAAATATCGTTTGACTGGCGTGCCGTTCTACAATAACGAAGACGAAAACCGATTTAGAGAAAGTCTTGAATCTGCATTGTCCGGCTGTGAGGCAAAGCGATGACACTACTCGGCTTTTGCATCACGCATGCCAGTTTTGCATCAACCCCGACTTTTGCAGCAAAGTCTAACAGGGTAAAAATGCTGCTGAATGGTGGTGGGGTTAGCGGAGGGGAGGGAAAAAGGCGCATATATTTTCTTGCGGCTGAGTGCGTATGGTAAGCATTGCGGGCGATGATGCCCTGAAGATTTGGAAGGAGCTCTTGCCGAAAGGGCCTCTCTTAGTGCTTGGGAGGGCTGGTTGCGGAAAGACCACGCTACTGCTGGAGCTTTATTGTAGAGCTACACAGGCCCAGCTGGATTCTTCCGAGGGGTCTTCTGGAGGCATCCTCTTCCTGCTGCCCACTTATAGTCAGGTGGAGCATATAAAGGATGTGATTATAAGGAGGGGGTTTGCAGCGGGTTTTGTGGGGGAGGGTATATACAGCTTTTCTCAGCTGGCCAGGGAGACCCTGGGCTACTACGGGCTTAAGGGGCCGATAAGCGCGCTTGAGAAGGGTATTATCCTAAGGGAGGTCTTTGACTATAAGGGCAGGTCTGCCACCGGGGCTGAGGCGCCTCTGCCGCTAAAGTACTTTGAAGGGAGGGAGGGGTTTCCCGGTGTTCAAGTGGCCCTTCTTAGTTTCTTTAAAGAGCTCAAGGAGGATGGACAGTATCCCGCAGATTTCCGTAACGCCGTAGATAAATTCCTGAAGAAAAATCCTACCCACTCCCCTGACAAGTATGTAGCCCTTGCGGAAGCCTACACCCTGTACCAGGAGGCCCTGGGTAAGAGGGGGCTACTGGATGAGGACGACCTGCTGAATCAACTCCTTGGGGGTCTTGAGGCGGACAAGACCCTGCTATCGCAGACCAAGCTCCTCCTTGTGGACGGATTCCACGATTTCACCCCTGTGGAGTTCCGCCTCCTCAAGCTGCTTATAAAGAAGATACCGGGGGTAATCGTCAGCCTGCCCCTGGAGGGGGAAAAGGCTACTCCAAGACAGGAGGCTGTATTCGCACATTGCAGGGAACTCTACAAGGAATTCAAGAAAATGGGGCTGAGGCCGATAGTACTGGAGGAGGCCAGACGTTTTCGCTCCGGCAGTCTGACGCAGATAGAAAAGGGTCTCTTTGACCCGGCTGCCAAACCCATAGAGGCCGATTCTGCCATTGAGGTGATAGAGGCTACTGATATAAGGGACGAGGTGGAGCAGATTGCCCGCCGTATTTACCGGATGGCATCGGGAGGGGAAGCGGCATACCAGGATATAGTTATCGTATTCAGGGATGTTACGCCGTACAGGGACATTCTGAAGGCAGTTTTTCGGGAGTATAACATTCCTGTAAGGATTTATGCCCGATGGCCCCTGATTGAGAATCCACTGGTGAAGGGTATCCTTTCACTTTTAAAGGTTATTACCGGGCCGTGGAAGGATGAAGAGGTCTTAGAGGTACTTAAGTCCCCCTACCTGATGCTACCCCAGGGCGAGGTGGACCTGCTGGAGCATAAGGTTTTACAGTGGGGCAGGTTAGATTCTAGAGAGGTATGGCTCAGGCTGATTTCGGGTAAGGCGTTTAAATCGCTGTCTAAAACAAGGGAGTTTATCAGCTACCTGGCGGAAGGGGGGAGAGAACTGGAAGGTGTTCACCCTGCGTCTTTTTTCAGGGCGTGGCTATTAAAACTGATAAACAACTTTTTTTCCCTCTCAGGTGTGATGAGATGTAGGGAGGAGGCGCCTGGCAGCCAGAGGGAGGACGAGGATTTGCTGAGAGAGGAGGCAGGGGGCTTGAGGGCGTTTCTGGACCTCGTTGAAAGACAGTGCCAGGTGGCGGATGCCCCCTTATCGTTCGGGGATTTCCTGGAAGAACTTCAAGCCAATGTATCCACTGCCCACTATACAGTAAGGGATAAGCGGCACGAGGTAGTAAACGTGATAGATGCCCTGGAGGCGAGGCAGTGGGAAAAGCCTGTGGTCTTTGTGGGCGGGCTGCTTGAGAGACAGTTCCCGAAGCAGGCCAGAGAGGACATCTTCCTGAAGGATACAGAGCGGAGGGCCTTCAGGAAACTGACAGGGGTAAACCTTCAGGAGGCGCTCAGACGCTCCAATGAAGAGGAGAGGTTTCTATTCTATGTGGCCTTAACCCGTGCCCGACGCAAACTCACCCTCTCCTACCCCGCAAGTGATGACAGGGGAAGGCCCACGTTGCCTTCCTTTTATCTTGAGGAAGTAAAAGGGCTCTTTACCGGGGAATCCTGTAAGGCTGTATCCGTAAAGCGGACGCCCCTGGACTTCATCCCAGGACCAGAGGATATATTGACGCAAAGAGACCTCAGGAACTTCCTTTTTTATCATCTGACCTCACCCTATTTGTTTAAGAAAGAGGGCTCAGCAGATATGCCTGGCGTAGTCCCCCCGCACGAGCTGGCGCTGGGGCTTTATAACCGTGAGCTAACGGGAGGGACTGCCTGGCTGGAAGACCTCCGGGTGGCAATGGGGAGGCCGGAGGAGGGTAAGCCCCAGGCGGTAGAACTACTCAGGGAGATAATAACTACCTATAATGCCACACAGCTCAGCCACTTCTCGCAGTGTCCTTTCTTACATTTTTGCAGGTGGATACTTAAAATCAATCCATCGCCCAATAAGGCAGAAGAGGGGCTGAACGCCCTGCTCCAGGGGGATATTGTCCATGAGGTATTGATGCACTATTACTATGTTCTGAAAAGGGGAAGGGGTGCAAATATTGAGACCCTTTTTGAGGAGTCCTTTGGGAGGAAGACCATGGGTATTCCTATGGGATTTAGCGAGGCAAGAATCAGAAGGGAAATGTTACAGTCCGTTAAAGCCGTAGTGGAGCAGGATAAGGAATACATTGCCAGGTCGTCATTCCACCCGCGGTATCTGGAGATTGTTTTCGGGGAAAGTGCAATGAACAGGGGTTTCGCCGAGCAGAACGCCCCGCTTCCCACGCTCGTACTCAGTGATAGCAAGGGGGAGAAGTTCAAACTGAAGGGCAGGATAGACAGGATAGACGTGGCGGAGATAGGCGGAGAAACCCTGGGGCTGGTTATAGATTACAAATACACTGACAAAATAAAGAGGAAGAAGTTAATTGATGAGATGAGGGAAGGCACTGATTTGCAACTGTTTATCTATGTAATGGTTGCCGGTGAGTTACTGGGGCTAAGGGCGGTGGGTGCCCAGCTTTACTATGCAAAAATCCCGGAAAGAAGCGGTATAACCGTGGTTCCGCTACCCTATAAGTGCGAAAGTTTGAGCGTGGAGGAGATGGAAGACTTACTGGAGACCTGCAAAGCGAACCTTTTCAAACAAATAGAGGGCATACTGGCGGGGGGGAGGAGTGTTAGCCCGAGGGACCTTGGTTTCTGCCAGCGCCTGTGCGATTATAATGACGTCTGTCGCCTGGATGAGGGACGTGCCAGATGGTAGGGGCATGCTTAATGTGTAGTGGCTTTAATTCCCCCTGTGCCTCCCTTTAGGAAAGGGGGAGTGGGGGGAAAGTATAAATTTGAGTTTAAATCCGCAAGGTTGGACCGGCCGAGAGAATTTAGAATTCAGAATGAAAAAACAGTAAAGGGCTGATTCAATCTTGTAGATTGAACCAGCCTAGAGATGCGTCCGATTTTAACGGGGACACGCACCCTGCTTCTACAGAAGGGTGTCCAGACCCGTCATGCTCGTCGGTGAAAAGGGACAGGTCATGGTGTCCCGTTAGAGGCATCATACGCCCTTACTGTGAAGGCCCTGCCGCCTGCGGCAGTTTCGGTCTCGCCTGCCGCAAAGACCTTGCTCCCATCAGGGCTTACTGCCACCGCATGTGCCTCATCCAACAAGAATCCTTCCCTGTCGTAGTTCTGTGTCCACAGCACCGCCCCGTTAGAGGCATTATACGCACGCACTGTGAAGGCATAGCTACCTGCGGCAGTTGTGGTAACACCAGCCGCAAAGAGCCTGGTGCTATCAGGGCTTACTGCCACTGCATATGCCCTATCATCCTTGTTTCCTTCCCTGTCGTAGTACTCTTCCCATAGAAGTGCCCCGTTAGAGGTATTATATGCACACACTGTGAAGGCATAGCTACCTGCGGCAGTTGTGGTAACACCAGCCGCAAAGAGCCTGGTGCTATCAGGGCTTACTGCNNGCCACTGCATATGCCCCATCCAACAAGAATCCTTCCCTGTCGTAGCCGTAGAAGTCTTCCAACCCGAAGGCGGGAAGGATGGGAAAGTAGAGGAATAAGATTACCGTGATAATTAGTTTGCCCCATTGCATGATACGCCCTCCTTACAGGTAAAAGTCCTTATTCAAAGGAGTGGAGAAGAATACAAAAATGTGGTTCAACCTATAAGATTGAACCTTGCCAAGGGAAGTATACCACATTATTACAAAAAGGGAAAATGGCAGAGAAACCTACCTGTGAATTAGAAAATACGATGTAAAGGAGGGCTTCGGCTGGTTCAATCTTGTAGATTGAACCAGCCTAGAGATGCGTCCGATTTTAACGGGGACACGTACCCTGCTTCTACAGAAGGGTGTCCAGACCCGTCATGCTCTGCGGTGAAATGTGGCAGGTTATGGCGTCCCGTCAGTGGCATTATACGCACGCACTGTGAAGGCCTCGCCACCTGCGGAAGTTGTGGTAACACCAGCCGCAAAGACCGTGCTCCCATCAGGGCTTACTGCCACTGCACGTGCCCTATCACTCAGGGTTCCTTCCCTGTCGTAGTTCTGTGTCCACAACACAGCCCCATTAGAGGGATTATACGCCCTGACTGTGAAGGCATAGCCACCTGCGGTGGTTTCTGTAACACCAGCCGCGAAGATCCCGGTGCCATCGGGGCTTAGTGCCACTGCATCTGCCACATCCCAGCCGTTTCCTTCCCTGTTGTAGTTTTGTGCCCACAACACTTTTCCGTTAGAGGAATTATACGCCCTGACTGTGAAGGCATAGCCACCTGCGGAAGTTGTGGTAACACCTACCGCAAAGACCCTGCTTCCGTCAGGGCTTACTGCCACTGCACGTACCTCATCCCAGAGGCCTCCTTGCCTATCGTAGTGCTTTGTCCACAGTGGTGTCCCGTTAGAGGGATTATACGCACGCACTGTGAAGGCCATGCCACGTTTGGTAGTTTCAGTATAACCAGCCGCAAAGATTCTGGTGCCATCAGGGCTTACCGTCACTGCGTTTGCCCAATCAAGCCCGATTCCTTCCCTGTCGTAGTTCTGTGTCCACAACACAGCCCCATTAGAGGGATTATACGCCCTGACTGTGAAGGCATAGCCACCTGCGGTGGTTTCTGTAACACCAGCCGCAAAGACCCTGGTGCCATCTGGGCTTAGTGCCACTGCATTTGCCTCATCCGGGAAGTTTCCTTCCCTGTCATAGTTATTTGTCCACAAGATCGTCCCGTTATAGGCATCGTACGCCCCCACTGTGAATGACTTGCCACCTGCACTAGTTCCGGTATAACCAGATGCAAAGACTTTTGTACCATCAGGGCTTACTGCCACTGCATATGCCACATCCGGGAAGTTTCCTTCCCTGTCATAGTTCTCTGTCCATAACACTGCCCCGTTAGAGGCATCATACGCACGCACTGTGAGGGCAAAGCCACCAGCGGCAGTTTCGGTCTCACCAGCCGCAAAGACTTTTGTACCATCAGGGCTTACTGCCACTGCATGTACCCTATCATCCTTGTTTCCTTCCCTATCGTAGTTACTTGTCCAAAGCGATTCCCCGTTAGAGGTATTATACGCCCTGACTGTGAAGGCATAGCCACCAGCGGCGGTTCGGGTATAACCAGCCGCAAAGACTTTTGTACCATCAGGGCTTAGTGCCACTGCCTGTGCCCAATCACTCAGGGTTCCTTCCCTGTCGTGGAAGTCTTCCCACCCGAAGGTAGGGGGGATGGGAAAATAAAGGAATAAGATTATCGCGATAACTAGTTTGCCCCAGTGCATGATACAACCTCCTTACAAGTAAAAGACTGTGAAGAAAAATGCTTTAAGTAGCTAATAATGTAGATAATTATATTGTAATTATCAAATATTTATTGCTTAATTGCAAGTATTTAGTTGTATTTAGTAATATGTGCTGATTTTAAACAGAGGGTTTTTGAAATACGTTTATTTTCGGTAGGACAGGAAACCTGCCGCTACGCCTTTCCCTTTGAGGGGGATAGTAGGGTGGGGGGTGATTCGCCTGTTTTTAGAGGGGGAAAGGCAGTCCCCTTCACCTCGGTCCTCTCCCCGGTGGGGAGAGGAGGTGGGGCAGTAGGGGTGGGTTGTATGACTGCCTTCTAAAGATAGGGGTGTGCGTATGTCCTATAACGAAAGGGGCGTCCGATTTTAACGGGGACACGCACCCTGCTTCTACAGAAAGGCTTCCAGGCCCGTCATGCTCGTCGGTGAAAAGGGACAGGTCATGGTGTCCCGTTAGAGGCATCATACGCCCTTACTGTGAAGTCCCTGTCACCTGCGGTAGTTGCGGTAGTACCAGCCGCAAAGACCATGCTACCATCAGGGCTTACTGCCACTGCACTTGCCCCATCACTAAGGGTTCCTTTCCTGTCGTAGTTCCTAGTCCACAAGACTGTCCCGTTAGAGGCATTATACGCACGCACTGTGAAGGCAGAGCCCCCTGCGTAAGTTGTGGTATCACCTACTGCAAAGACCCTGTTCCCATCAGGGCTTACTGCCACTGCATATGCCTGATCACTCCCGGTTCCTTCCCTGTTGTAGTGCTTTGTCCACAGTGGTGTCCCGTTAGAGGCATTATACGCCCTCACTGTGAAGGCATTGCCACCTGCGGCAGTTTCTGTAACACCAGCTGCAAAGACCCTGCTCCCGTCAGGGCTTACTGCCACTGCAAATGCCCTATCACTAAGGGTTCCTTCCCTGTCGTAGTTCTGTGTCCACAGCACATCCCCATTAGATGGATCATACGCCTCCACTGTGAAGTCCCTGTCACCTGCGGTAGTTGCGGTAGTACCAGCCGCAAAGACCCTGCTCCCATCAGGGCTTACTGCCACTGCCCATGCCCTATCATCCTTGTTTCCTTCCTTGTCGTAGTTCTGTGTCCACAGTGGTGTCCCGTTAGAGGCATTATACGCCCTCACTGTGAAGGCCCCGCCACCTGCGGTAGTTGCGGTAACACCTGCCGCAAAAACCCTGCTCCCATCAGGGCTTACTGCCACTGCCTCTGCCCCATCATCCAGGCTTCCTTCCCAGTCGTGGAAGTCTTCCCACCCGAAGGCAGGGAGGACGGGAAAGTAGAGGAATAAGGTTACCATGATAACTAGTTTGCCCCACTGCATGATACGCCCTCCTTAAGTAAAAGCCCTTGTTTAAAGGAGTGGAGAAGAATATAAAAATGTGGTTCAATCCATAAGATTGAACCTTGCGAAGGTAAGTATACCACATTATTACAAAAGGGCAAAACTCACCTCGGTCCTCTCCCCTGTGGGGAGAGGAGGCGGGGGTGTGGGATTTAGAAGTGGCTTCTTTTGTAAAGGGGGAAATCCCCCTCTATCCCCCTTTTTCAAAGGGGGAAAAGTGGAACAGCCTTTCAAAAGGGGGACAATAGGAATGGCTTTTCCAAAGGGGGAAAGAGGACTTTGCAGGGGTGTATGGCAATAGGCCCCTGCTCCAGACCCTTCGCTAGCTCCTTCACTACGTTCAGAACTTCGGGTCAGGGTGACAGAGGGTTTTGAAACAAGTTCGGGGTGACAGCCTGTGTCAGATTCTTCGCTTCCCCTTCGCCTTTGGCTCAGGGCTTTGGCTCACTCAGAATGACAGATGCAGGGTGACATTAACGGTGTGGGATGTCATGCTGAATTTATTTCAACAGCTACTAAATTATAGATTTACGAGACCCTGAAACAAGTTCAGCACAAGGTTCGGCATGACATGTTGCGTTGTTTTAGGACTTTTTCAGAGATTTCTTAACACATAAAGGCTTTTGTGGTAAACTTATTTCAAAGGAAATGGCGAAAGATAGCCACAAAAGAGCATTTAGACGACATAAAAAGTGAAAAAGAAGCCTGTAAGTTCTTTGAGCAAATATGTTAGATGGAGGGTATTATTTGTCCAGAGTGTGGGGTAAAAGGAGAGGACCTTATCGTATTCACAGATGTCGCCTGGATGAGGGGCGTGCCAGATGGTAGGGGCAGGGCAGCAAGTCGCCAGGGTAGAAAAGTTTACTCCGGAGCAGAAGCGAGCGATAGGGCTAGTGGGTAGGGACCTTTGCGTTAGCGCTGGGGCAGGCTCTGGCAAGACGGGGGTGCTGGTGGAGCGGTTTGTCAGGCTTGTAAAGAAGGGCATACCGGTATCCGAGATTCTCTGTATAACTTTTACGGAGAAGGCCACAGCGGAGATGAAGCAGAGGGTGGCTGAGAGGCTGCATTCCCGTGGAATGGAAAGACAGAGGCAGGAGGTGGAGTTCGCCTATATCTCTACCATAGACAGCTTTTGTAGTCGCCTCCTGAGGGAGAACGCCCTGGAGGCGGGGCTGGACCCGGAATTTACAATCCTGGAGGAATACGAGGCAAGATTCCTCCTGGGTTCACTGGCAAAGGAACTCCTTGCCCGATGGGGAAATACCAACCCGGAGGGATACAAGCTCCTGCTTGAAAAGCTCCATTGTAATGACCTTGCCGAGAGCTCTACTGGCCTCCTTGCAACCATAAGGAGCCATGGGTTTCTTGCGGGGGATATACCGGTGGGGGATAACTGTCAGGGGGAACTGGACGAGGAGCAAGCCTGGTGGGAAAAGGAGTCTGAAGGGCCGAGGCGTGCGTTTAAAGAGTTTTTATGCCAGTTGCAACTTAGCTATCAGAAAGAGAAGCATGAGCGCAGGGTGCTTGACTTTAGTGACCTGGTGGAAAAGAGCGTTCATCTGCTTCAGGCCTATCCCGTTTTAAGGGAGGAGCGGAGGAGGCAATTCAGGCATATACTGGTGGATGAATTTCAGGATACGAATAACCCACAGAGGACGCTGCTGGAATTATTGAAGAGGGAGGGTAATCTTTTTGTGGTGGGGGATGCGCAGCAGTCCATATATGGTTTCAGGAATGCCGATGTAGAGGTATTCCTCGGGCATAGGAGGCAGACCGAGGAGACAGGGGGCGAGGTAATCCACCTTGACAGTAATTTCCGTAGCAGGGCGGAAATCCTTGCCTTTGTTAATGCGCTCTTTAAAGGGTACTGGGGTGGGGATGATTCTACGGAGTGGAGGCCGCTGATAGCAGGGGCGCACTTCGTAGGGAAAGAAGTGCCCTCTATAGAGTTTATTCTGGCTAGCGGGGGAAAAGGTAAGAAGATGGAGGAGGTGCGCGAGTTAGAGGCCAAACTCCTGGCGAGCCGCATTAAGGAGATTGTGGAAGGTGGTGAGTACAGGATTACGAGGGTGGGGCGCGAGAGAGGACTGGTCTACGGCGACTGCGGGATACTTTTGCGCACGTTTACGGACGTTAAATTATTTGAGACTGCGCTTGAGGAGATGGGCATCCCCTTCTTTGTGGTGGATGGGAGGGGTCTTTACGACGCCAGAGAAATCATAGATTTAATAAACCTGCTGCGAGTGATAGACAACCCCCGTGGTGATTTAGAATTGGCGGCAGTGCTGAGGTCCCCTCTTGTGGGGATTACCGATAATACTCTATTCTGGCTGGCCTATAATGCCAAACACAGGGCGAAAGACGAACCAGTGCTGATGCAACTGGACAAACTGGATAGTATAGCCGAGATAGAGTCTGACCAGAGAGACAGGTTGCTGAAGTTACGGCAGTGGCTGGAGAGGTTCAGGGGTCAGAGGGAAAGGCTCCCTCTTGCCTCCCTCATAGAAGATATAGTGGCAGAGACCAACTATGACGCCAAGGTGTTGACCTTAACTGATGGCAGGCAGTGCTATGCCAATCTGCGCAAGTTCATTGAGCTTACGAGAAGCTTTGAGAAAAGGGGGATTATGTCCCTGCGTGAGTTCCTAAAGACAGTGCAGAACCTTCGTGTAACGGAGACGAGGGAGTCTGAGGCCCCCACCGGGCTGGAAAAAGACAACGTGGTGAAAATCATGACCATACATAAGGCTAAAGGGCTGCAGTTCCCGGTTGCAGTTGTAGCAGACCTCGGGAGGAGCGGGAGAAATGATAGGTCCGACGTGCTTTTCTCAAAAAACAGGGGTCTTGGGTTAAGGATGCTAAATCCGTTGACACGAAAACCGGAAGATACAGACAGCTTTACAAAGATATACCAGGAAATAAAAGCAAGGGAGGAGAAGGAAGAAGAAAGGGTCTTATACGTGGCGCTTACCCGTGCGGAGGAGCACCTCATCCTTAGCGGTTCATACACAGAACGGACCAAGAGTGTACCATTAAAAAGAATGACTGAAACACTTAGTTTATCCCTTGACTCAACCACCGCTGAAAATGAGCTAACCTATACCGGGGAGGGGTTCAAGGTAAGTGTGGTCCAGGCAACCCTTGAGGAAGGATTCCCACAGACGAAATATGACTATACAAGGCTCTCTGGAAAGGAAAGGGAAAAGATACACCGGAAAGAACGCCTGGAGGTCTCTAAAAAGAATGGGATAGAACTGCCTGTTACGGTCGCGATTCCGAGACAGGCCAGCAATAGGGATTACATATATTCGGTAACAGAGATAATGAGCTATCACAGCTGTCCCCAACTGTATTACTTTAGATATAGACTGGGATTACCCAGCATAGAGGCGGAAGGGGCATTGTCACCTGTCAAGACTGAAGATGAGCTGGAGGATTCTCCCTGGATAGGGCTAGGGAATGCGGCACACAGGGCGCTTGAACTCTACCGCCCGGCTGAGAATTATAACCTCTATGGACTGGAAGAGGCGATACAGCAGGCGCTCAAGGAGACTCTATCAAGGCCCGCCTCAGTGGAAGAAGTAAATGCGTTGAAGGGGTGGGTGAAGAACTTCTACGCCTCCAGGGAGGGTAAAGCGGTGATGACTGCCAAAGAGGTCAGGCGGGAGATGCCATTCATTTTTAACTACCAGGGCATACCTATCAGGGGGAAGATAGACTTGCTCTTCTCTCCGAGGAGGGAGGACTGGTACTTGCTGGATTATAAGTCCTCCAGTAGCACGCCGTATATCATTGATAGTTACTCGGTACAGATGAGGCTTTATAGTCTGGCGATGGAGGTGATTTTTGGCCGTCTTCCAGGGCAAGCCATGCTGTTCTTCCTTCCGGAAGGGAAGGGGGTAGCGGTGGATATAACTCCGAAGGTAATGAGCGAGCTGGATAGGTGGCTGGGAACTTTTTTTGACGCATGCGAAAAGATGCCAAGCCATGCTTGGTCGGCTACCTTGTCTGCTCAAGTGAGAAGAAGTTGTAAGAGTTGTGAATATAAGAGGTATTGTGAGAGATAGGCAAGGAATGCTTGACATCGGGTGCTAATTTGGGTGGCCCGTGGAGTTATTAACGAGGGGTATTTATAAAAATTTCTCGTTTGGCAAAATCCCCCCCTGGTTTCGCTTTTCCAAATGGGGGGATAAGAAAAGAGACGAGAGAAACTCCGTACAGTTGATGTCATTCCTTCGCTCCGCTCAGGACGGCGTCTGAGGTGGTGAAACGACCGAAGAATGAGGAGAGAGAGGGGGATTTTCACAGGGCGTATTACAATTTTTCCAGTCCGTTAAGGCAGCGGATGGGTATGTTGGCCCTTCTGGAGTAGGCGAGGTTGGGCCGAATGGCCTTAGTGGGCTGGGGTTCGTGATGGAGGTGAAATACTATGGCCTCTGGAAGGATGGACCTGGGCCTCAAGCCCCATCTCTTTAGTCGCTCCCTGAAATCGCTATCCTCTTGTCCCCAGCCCTCGTAGTTTTCATCAAAGCCGTTTATTTCAATTACGGACTGTTTATCTGCGGAGATGTTGAGTCCAAGGAATTTAGGGCGCCGGCTTTTGCCTATTAACATATAAAAGAGGTTTAGCCAGTGTTTCAGCCTGAGCTGCCAGAGGTGCTCGGAGGTGAGCGCCTGCTCGTAGTGCCCCTGGCGGACCGCCTCTGGTGTGAGGGACTCAGTGTATTCCTTTGTAAGCCTGATATGCCCTCCGCCTAGGAAGTAACCTTTCTGGGAATTCCTGAGGTGCGCCTCAATGAAATCGCCCTTTGGTATGCAGTCCCCATCACTGAAGATAAGGTAGTCGTAACTGGCCAGCTTGATGGCTTTGTTCAGGATTCTTGCCTTCCGCATTCCTTTGTTTTCCTGCCAGACGTGCTTTATCGGGAAGGAAGCCAGTTTCTGGTAAGTTTCAATAATACCAGTGGTCTCATCGGTGGAGCCGTCATCGGCTATGACCACCTCAAAGTGTGGGTGGGTCTGCCTCATGTAACCCAGGAGACTTAACTCTAGGTAGCTAGCCCTGTTATAGGTGCTGAGGATGATGGTGGCGGGTTTGGTCATACAAGTTTTTATGTTTTGGTTCTCTGATAAAAGTTATGAGACTCCTGCAAAAGTTATTCTAACACTTGTTGTTATCCTGAGCGAAGAATGTAGTGGTACAGTAGAGATTCTTCCGTGCCTTCGGCAATTCAGAATGATATTTTTGAGACCTCTGAAAAACTCCGCTCATCTGTCATTCTGAGGGAGCGTAGCGACCGAAGAATCTCTCAAAAGACTAGATTCTTCGCTTCGCTCAGAATGACTGCATCTGATAAATTGACTTTTGCAGAGGTCTCATTTTGTGAATTTTTGCAGAATGTTAATTATTTATAATAATAAACGGGAAAAGATGCAATGGCAGGCCTTTGGTTCAGGAGGTGTAGAATCCGGGCGTCAAGTCTCTAATGATGGTATGCCCAGGATTTCTCCCACAGGACAATCCTGGCACCTGGGATTCCTGGGCTTGCAGTAGTCCTTTCCCACACGTACCAGAAGGGCGTGGTACTCATTGTAGAGTTGTACATTACTGGGGAGATTGTCCTCAAAGAATGCCTTTATCTCTTCATAGGTACTATTCTCTGGGATGAGGAGGTGGCGGGAGAGTACGCGGTAGGTGTAGGCATCCACCACAAAGGAGGGCATGTTTGCGGCATAGAGAAGGATAGAATCGGCTGTTTCCCTTCCTATACCTTTAACTGATAATAGTCCTTCACGAAGGGTATCCGACTTTTCGGCAAACATTGCTTCCAGGTTTCCATTGTATCGCTCAAATAGCCAGTCAATGAGATTCTTGAGTCGTTTGGCCTTGACGTTGAAATAGCCAGCCGGGCGGATGTAGCTGGCCAGCTCTTGTGGTGTCAAATGGTGCAGGGCTTCGGGGCCGAGCTTGTCGGCCGACTTAAGATTCTCCAGTGCCCTCTCCACATTGGCCCAGTTGGTGTTTTGCGTAAGTACTGCTCCCACAAGCACTTCAAAAGGCCCGTCTCCTGGCCACCAGCCCTGCGGGCCAAAGGCCTTAAAGAGCTTCTTGTATATTTTCATCAGGGTTTGAGATGCCTTCATACCCTTCTATATTACAAAGCTTTTTTGCCTATATAAAGGGTGACTATGCCAAGGGTAAGCGGATAGGACTTTACTTCATCAAAGCCGCAGGAGAGCATCTCTTGTTTGAGTTCCTCCGGCCTGGCGAATTGACTTACGGAGGTGGGCAGGTAGGTATATGCCTTCAGCCTTCCGGGGGCGATTGTATTACCCACCGCTGGGAGTAGGGTATTGAAGTAAAAGCGATACAGGCGGCCAAAGAGGGCTGACTCGGGCAGGCTAAACTCAAGGATGACCACCTGACCGCCCGGTCTGGTAACCCTGGCCATTTCCTTAAGACCCCGAGGGAGACTGGACACATTGCGTATGCCAAATGCCACGGAGACAACGTCAAAATAACTATCAGGAAAGGGCAGACAGAGGGCATCGGCCTGGAGCAAGACCACCGGGCAGGTGACGCCGTGTGCAAAATCCCCCCTACCCCCCTTTTCCAAAGGGGGGACAGCCTTTTCTAGTTTGGGGCGTGCCAACGCAAGCATCTCCCAGCAGAAGTCCGAGGCCACTACGTATCCATTAGGGCTGAGCTTACTGGCAAAAGCCAGTGCCAGTTCGGCCGTCCCTGCGCACAGGTCTAAAACCTTTGCCTCGGGATGTGGCCCAGCCATCTCCACCGCCTTCTTCCTCCACCGTGCATCAAAGCCCAGGCTCAGTAAGCTGTTGAGCAAGTCATAAGTAGGGGCAATGGAGGCAAACATCTGGCGGATGTCACGTCCTTCTTTTTTGAGGAGTTTATCGGGGGTGGGGGATTGTTTTTCTAGTTTCACTACATTAGTCAAGTATTTGGTTAAGGCTTTTAAGCAGATTTTTCCTCTTTTATTTTTTCATGCAGCCAGACCTTTATCAAAGCACCACGGTCAACGCCTATCTGTTGCCTTTGATATAACTATAAGCTCATACACATCATCACCTGAATCACATCGGCAGTCAAATTCAACACTACTTTTAGCCAGTCGGGTCTTTGTCATATAACCTTTCCTCCCTCTCTCTGGTACGCTTTGCTTTCAACGTTGGAATTGCAATACCGTGTGTAGCTTAGGAGAGTAGAATTTCTTAATCTCTTCTCTAAGCATTTCAATATCCCCTCTATTATCAAGGGTATTGATGACGTCTTTTCTCTTACGTTTACTCACCGCCAGAAAATACAATATCGCAAGCCTTGTATATTCAAATAAATCTTCTAACAACTTTTCTATTATTTCAAGTTTAACATCATGCGACCCATGCACTATCTCACTCCTAAATTTATACAATTCTTCCATTCTTTTTCGTATGTCTTTTCTCTGCTCAGCGTTTTCTCCTAGGAGCATAGCCACGCGGTTGCTTAGCCTAGATTTCACTTGATCCGTTTGAGTAGTAAACAGCACCTCCATTGCTATAAATAACAGAAGGAACGAAACATCTCCTCGGTAAAAGTATTCATCGTGAGCCCGCATATAATACGAAAGGGCCCTATATAAATGTGTTTTTTCTATGCAGTCACGAGGAGGGCACAGGTGAAGCGGATATGTTTTATTTTCTATTTTGCATTGCATTATGTTACGTTTTATGCCCTTTGCGGAAGACATCGCAGACTCATGAAGATCCAACGTCTTGAGTATTATTTTTTCAATTAATTCTGGGTTCTTATTTTCTAGTATGTACGGTTTTAAAGGAATATAAACGGGTATGCCTCCAAAGAGAGACGGATGATGAGTAGGGAAGAAATCAGAATACAAAAAAGTGTGAATATGCGACATCCAAATGCGCCTGGACTTTAGTAATCTTAAAGCGATTAAAAAAGAATTTGCTGTTTCTCTTATGTAATCGTCTACGTCTTCTTCTACACCAGCTATACAATTTTTTCGCAGTTGTTCTTCTGTAAATTCACTAAAGACTTGTTTTAATTCTTTGATGCCTGCTTCATCAATAATTGAATCATAATCAATTTTTGGGTGGACAATTGTTATGAGCTTTACAGGGTGTACTCCAGTTAGTCGCTGGACTCTATATTTATCTTCAAGAACAAAATGCGGGCTGTTCTCAATTTTGTTTATTGTTATTTTGTAGGTCTTTAATATGCCAGACTCGTTTTTTGGAGGGAGTAAGTGAAAGCTTAAAGGTACTTCACAATCTAAGTTATAAGCTGTTAATTCGCAACATTTCTCAGGTATACAACCTTCCATTTAATTTTCCTTTCGCTCATCTAGGCGGATGTAAAGGAGATCAATCTTATCGTTATAAATTATTTGCATTTGTAACTCCCATTTACCGTAAAAAATTTTCTAAAATCGTGCGACACGAGAGCGCACGCTACATTTCTCCACGGAGCGTATTGCAATATGCCCCTACAAGTTTATCCCATACTCCGCCCAACGCCCGTCCACCAGCTCCATTATCTCCGGGGTCATTTTGATTTCCTCTGGCCATTCTCTGGTGAAACCTTCTTCGGGCCATTTCTTGGTGGCGTCTATACCCATTTTGCTCCCTGCCGTGAGTAGCGGGGCGGAATGGTCTAGTACGTCTAGAGGCCCCTCCACAATCACAATATCCCTCTTCGGGTCAACGTTATTGCCTACCTTCCAAAGGACTTCGTTGGTATCCTGTACGTTTACATCTTTATCCACTACCACGATAATCTTGCTGAACATGAGTTGCCCCATACCCCAGATGGCGTGCATGACCTTTCTGGCGTGGAAGGGGTACTGTTTATCTATTGAGATGAATATACAGTTGTGGAATACGCCGAAGATGGGCATATTGAAATCTATAATCTCGGGAAGGTTAAGTTTGACCAGTGGGAGGAATATCCGTTCCGTGGCCTTTCCCATGAAGTAGTCCTCCTGCGGTGGTTTGCCAACTATGGTGGTGGGGTAGACCGGATTTTTCCTGTGAGTGATGCAGGTTATATGAAAAACCGGGTAATAGTCTGCCAGTGAGTAGTAACCCGTGTGGTCTCCAAAAGGCCCTTCCATACGTGCCTCCCCGGGCTCCACGTAGCCTTCTAGCACTATCTCTGCATCGGCATTGACTTCCAGGTCTATAGTCAGGCACTTGACCATTTCCACAGGTTTATTTCTCAGTAGCCCGGCAAGCATCATCTCGTCTATGTCTGGGGGCATGGGTGCGGTGGCGGCATAGGTGATGGCGGGGTCACCTCCCAAGGCCACTGCCACCTCAGTCCTTTTGCCCATTTCGCAGTAGAGCCGGTAGTGCCGTGCGCCGTCATGATGTTTATGCCAGTGCATACCGGTGGTGCGCTCGTCATATACATGGAGTCGGTACATGCCCGCATTTCTGGTACCTGTCCTCGGATTCTTTGTAAAGACTACGGGCATGGTAATGAATTTACCACCGTCCAGGGGCCAGCATTTTATTATGGGGAACTTGGAAAGAGAGGGATTATCTTTTATTACCACCTCCTGGCATGGGGCACTGCTTACAATCTTCGGGGGGAAGTTGGCCAGCTTGAGCAGGGTGGGGATAAACTTTATCTTCTCAATGATTGACTCCGGCACGGCAGGCTTGGCGAGCCTTTCTATCTCACCGGCAATCTCTTCCAGACTCCTTCCCCCCAGGGCCAGCGCCATCCTCTCATACGAACCGTAGGTATTTATTAGCAGGGGTATTTCAGAGCCTTTTACGTTCTCAAATAGTAAGGCCGGCCCACCGGCCTTGGTTACCCTGTCTGTAATCTCTGTAATTTCCAGGTCGGGGTCTACCTCTACTTTAATCCTTTGTAATTGTCCGGCGGTTTCTAACTTGTGGATGAATTCAGAGAGGTCTTTGTAGGCCAAGGTAAACTATCTCCTTTTGGTCTTAGAAAGAAATGTTGGCGGTAGTTTATACCACATAAGGCAAAAGAGCCTTCTGAAACGCTCGTTATGCTGCTGTGGTACCAGTAGCAATAGCTTGGACAAAGGACTAGATGACCAATATCTTTTATCTACTGCTATGGGAAGTTGCTGGTTGTATAAAACGTTTAATGATTTGATCTATAGTCCCAGGTTTCTCAAGCTCTTCCATAGTTACAGCTACAACATCATCCTTTAATGCGACAGGGATTTTGGAGAGTATCTTACGGTGTGTAAGAACTAGAATGATTGGTTTCTCCAGTGCCCATGCGGCACCTAGCTCATGTAATATCCACTTTGAATCCACAAAGCTTGGTGAAAGGATTATGAAAAAGATATCACATCTAGAAAGTTCGTTTTTGAGCTTAAATTCCCAGTCTTCTCCCGCGCTGAGCATTTCTGGTGTGAATATATGAGCATTGAGGCAACGGGACAGGACACTACGTACTTTACGTGCAAGCTCACGATCTACTCTAGCATAACTTAAGAAGACACGTAATTCCCCAACACTGCCAATCAGTCGGAAGCGTGAAGATTGTTCATCTTTTTCTAAGGCTTCTTTGTGTTTTTCTTTCTGATTCATATTTATCCTCTTACTCTCCTTGTACACGCTTTAGAAGCTGCCCAAGATATTCGTCAAAGCTATTTAGGTCAATGGCCTTATGTAGCCTTATTATATCTGGTATTTCTTCTGGTGTAACCATATATGTGATAGGTGTAATATGTTTCCCAAGTGCCCAAGCTGCACCCACTTCTACTAACACCCAGGGGCGGTCAATTGAATATGGGCTGAGAAAAACGAGAAACTCCTTACACTCTTGTATATTTTTCCGTACCGATTCTGGGATTGACTCTCCTCCCTCTATATCCTTTTCATCAAGAAATGTCTTAAGACCATATTTTAGACCCTTTTCTTCAATAATGCTAGCCATTTGTTTGGTTATCCAGCGATCCATTGTTGAATGGCTGATAAATACTAAGTAGCTTTTTGTGGTTTGCCTCTTCCTGGGCATTGATGGTTAGTTTACAAGTTAAGACCTTTTTTCCAGCACCTCGTTCATGCTTCCAGTGCGGTAGCCCTGGAGGTCTAGTGTAATGTAAGTGTAGCCCAAATCTTTACATTTTTTAACTATTTCGTTTCGTTTTTCTACTGCAAGGGGTATCTCCTCCTGGGCCACCTCAAGGCGTGCGATGTGGCAGGTGCCATCCCCACCCTCGTGATGGCGGAGCCTGAATTGGCGGAGACCCAGGGCGCGAAGAAAATCCTCCGCCCGGGCTACCTTAGTTAGCTTCTCCTGGGTGATTTCCTGTCCGTATGGGAAACGGCTGGACATGCAGGCGTAGGAGGGTTTATCCCAGGTGGATAGCTTCAAAAGTCTGGATATTTGACGCACCTCTTCCTTAGTGATACCAGCCTCTTTCAGGGGACTTCTAGTGCCGAGCTCCTGAGCGGCCTGAGCACCCGGCCGATAATCCTTAGAGTCATCCGCATTTGTCCCGTCCAGCACCTCCCTGTATCCCTCCTTTTCGGCAAGTTCCCTGAGTTTACTAAAGAGTTCTGATTTACAAAAATAGCACCTGTTGGTGGGGTTACTGCTGAAGCCGGGTATATCCAGTTCTTTTGTCTCAATAATCAGGTGAGGGATACCGATTTCTCTTGCCACCTTTTTAGCGTTCTCTAGCTCATAGTAGGGATAGGTTTCAGAGCGGGCTGTAACGGCCAGTGCCTTTTCCCTTCCGAGGACATCGTAACAAAGCTTTGCCACCAGGCTGCTATCCACACCTCCGGAGAAGGCTACTATGGCACTCTCCATTTCGCGGATGATCTTTCTCAGATTTTCTAATTTTTTGTTAGTGTCTGGATACACTTTGATAAGTTACTTAAAACTATTGCATAAGGCTAAAAAATCTGGCGAAGATAATTTTAGAGTGAGAAGTTGCATGGCTCTTAACTGCGGCTTTCCCATTAGTTTCCATAAGCAATCTGAGAATTAAAGGAAGATATTTTTGGTCTTGCCGTAATGAAACTGTGTTTTTCCCCTCCTGTTACAACTATTTTAGGTTATTACCTGGTGGCATAGGCTGGTTCTGCGGAAAGCTCTAGCATCCTTTCAATAGCCAGGCGGGCCTTCTTAGCTGTTGGTTTGGGTACGGCGACTTGCGGCTGCATATCCTCAAGGCACCAGAGGAGTTTTTCCAGGGTATTTTTCTTCATGTTAGGGCATAACGCTTGAGGGGTTGCGGGGATAAAAGTCTTGTCAGGGCTTTCCTTTTGGAGGCGATGGATTATGCCATTTTCTGTGCCTACTATGATTTGGCTGGTATCAGTTTCCCTACAATATTTAGCAATGCCGGTGGTGCTTGCCACATGGTCTGCGAGGGCTATAACATCAGGGGTACACTCGGGGTGGACCACCACTTTTGCCCCAGGCCACTCCTCTTTACGCTTCTTTATGTCCTGTGCAAGTATCCTGTGATGGGTGGGACAGTAGCCGGGCCACAGATGCATTTTTCTGCCGGTCTTTGAAGAGACATAGGCCCCCAGGCTCTTATCAGGCACAAAGAGTATCTCCTCCTCCAGGGGTATGGAGGCTACTATCCTGTGGGCGTTACTGGAGGTACAACAGATGTCACTCTCGGCCTTCACTTCGGCGGTGGTGTTGACGTAGCAGACTACCTTCGCATTCGGGAGGTCTTGCTTTTTCTTTCTAAGGGACTCTGCCGTAATCATGTTGGCCATTGGACAGCCGGCCTGCACATCGGGCATGAGCACTACCTTGTCGGGGCAAATTATAGCGGCCGTCTCTGCCATAAAGTGTACCCCGCAGAAGACTATAACATGGGCGTCTGTCTTTGCCGCCTGTTGCGAAAGACCCAGAGAATCCCCGGTAAAATCGGCTATATCCTGAATCTCACCACGCTGGTAGTTATGGGCAAGAATAACCGCCTTACGTTTCTTCTTTAGCTCCAGAATTCTTTTTATTATACTGTCCATAATGCCACCCCATAGAAATTTATTTCATGTTAACAGAGAACAGAATTTTTTACAAGTCTCTTTGTTGCCTTGTGATACAAATTGAAATCACCTTAAGAGAATTGGCTCGCATGGGGAGGGCCGAGGAGGTGTACTTTTAAATGCTTTCTTAGTATAATCACAGAGCCGATTGACCATTTTCTCACTTTTTCGGAAGGGAGCGTAATAGACCCATGAACGGCTTTCTATACGACCTTGTTAAACCATTAAAAACGCCTCTAATAAAACTTGCCGTTACTTTAATCCTGGTATTGGGGCTAATGTACTACCTGTTTGGAACCATCAGGTTTAAGGACTACGGCGATTTTTTTATACGTTTGTTGGATGTTGCGGCATGGCCTACGGTTTTACTCATCCTGGCGATACTATTCCACGGGTCTATCGTAAAACTCCTGGATGCCGTAGCTGACTATTTAAAAAGTAGGGTGGGACCCAAAGGGGGTGAGGGGTAGTAAGATAGGTACGCCTCAGGCGGATAGGCCGCTTCCGGCGGACTATGCAGAGACTCTTGGATTCCGTGGGACTGGTGACGGAAAAATCTCGTCCTTGAGCGAAGCGAAGGAACTGGATGGCTTTGCATACAACCCAGACCATCGGATTTGATTTGAACCAGGACATATGCATGATAATTAGGCATTTTAAAAGATGGTGCGTCAATAACGCACCCTACACTACTGCCACGGTGTAAGATCTGAATTTTTACCTAATCGTTTTTGGTATAAATCATTAATCAATACTTGCAGAGCGTTGTAAAAGTTCTTGGTCAGATTAAAATAGTTATTGTAGAAATTATGAAATTGTTGATCGCTTATATCCTTATCTAAAAATTCTAAATCTCGATAGTTGGATTTTATCCTGTACCAGTAAAAAAATTCACAAATATTGACAGTTTTAGATTTTAAAAAAGCATCTTTCTCTTGCCTACGTTGTTTTGATTTAAAATCTTTAAATTTCTTTTCCCTTTTAAAGTCCTCAAGTTTATATTCAACAAGCTTTTTGAGTATTTGTATACGCCTTTCTACTAAATTGACACCGCTAACTTGTAAATTTGCACCAGGTGTAACCGGTAAATCTTTTATTTCTTGACACACAAAGTTGATATTGAAACTCTTTTTATTGAATTCTACTTTGCTTTGGTCAAGGTATTTTTTAAATCCTTCAAGTAAATTTTTATGAGTAGAATTGAAAGAGGCAGCTTGACCTCCAACAAAATAGTCTAGTATCAACAATAGATTAAAAAATAAATAATACGCTTTAACAGCAATCCAGGGGACGCATACTTCCGCAAACTCCGGATTCCCGTCAACTGTTCTCCATTCCTCGTCCAGACTTTTTTTAATCAATTGAATAAGACGCAGTTTTTTATCTAAGTTTTTTGGTGTTTCAATCTTACTTTTAATATTTTGTTTATATTCCAGCTTTAATCCTTTTGAAAGGTTGTTCAAGTAGGAAACATAATTTAAATGCGTTACAAAATCAGGGGGATGCTCTCTCTTATATTGCGCTAGGGCACTATTCCGTTTCATATAAGTCCTCGTCACTTGCCTTTTTCTACTCTTCTCTGACAAATGAACCAAAGATACCTATCTCTTTTACCTTGAATCTTTTCCTTGGCTCGTCCTTATGTTGTGTTAGCCTTGTAGGGTGCGTGCTAACGCACCTACTACCTTTCATGGAATTATTTTAATGGCTCTATTTTATCGGGTCTTTGATGATTGCAGGCCTTATCCCAATTTCTTTTTAGCTCTTCTTTATGCAGTGAAGCCCACTCTACTACCAATCCCATTACTCTTGGAGGTAGCCATCCTGATACAATGCCCAAAGTCTCTATAGAGATTAAAGCCTCGTTCTCCCCATAAACGGCATGGAAGTGAGGGGGCCTGTGTTCCCTGAAGTACATATAAATACTGATTCCATAAAACCTGCTTATTTCGGGCATTTCTCGCCCTTAGTGACCAAGCTATCTCTTCCAGTCACCTCGGCGTAGAGTGAGTCAGGGCAAAGGTCAATCCCCCCGGGCCAGGCTATGGTGTGGCTTACAGGGTCAATAAATACTGAATCAAACACGCCTGGTTCATTCCATGCCTCAAAGACCCCCTTCCCTGCAAGGCCAGAGAGGTTTACTGCCCCTTCTACACCATCCGAAAATTTTAACCAGACTTTAAAGCCTGCCAGTGGCTTAACTTCTACAATACGATGCATAGTTATACCCCTTCTCAAATTTTATCATTACGTATAAGCACGTCAAGGCTCATGCCTTTCATAAACTCCTGTACAGCATACAGCATTTTAGCTATACTTTCTTTATATTTTCAAGGATTCCAACTGTCAAATTTATCCTGTGGACTTTACCAGGTTTCGTATCTTAGACGAGTTGGGTTTACTTATAACGCCTTTCTCCGTGATTATAGCAGCTATGAGGCGTGTGGGAACGACGTCAAAGGCGGGGTTAGAGACCTTTATGCCGTTCGGGGCTATCCATTGACCTCCCAGGGTGGTTACTTCATACGAGGGGCGCTCTTCAATGGGTATGTGGCTTCCAGAGGGTATGTTGAGGTCAAATGTGGATAAGGGTGCGGCGACGTAAAACGGCACACCGTGTTCCTTGGCTATTATGGCTAGCCCATAGCTACCAATCTTATTAGCGGCATCACCGTTAGCGGCTATCCTATCTGCACCCACCACCACGAGGTCAATTTTCTTTTTTGCCATGGTATGGGCCACCATATTATCGCAGATGAGGGTAACGTCTAGCCCGTGATGGAGGAGTTCCCAGCTAGTGAGCCTTGCGCCTTGAAGTAGCGGGCGTGTTTCACAGGCATAGACCTTTATTCGCTTGCCTGCCTTCTGGGCGGCATAAATCACGGCCAGGGCGGTCCCGTAGCCCCCGGTGGCTAGCCCACCCGCATTACAGTAGGTCAACACCGTGCCGCCTTTTGGTACGAGTTCTGCCCCGAAACGTCCAATAGCCTTAGAGGAGTCCCTATCCTCTTCAAGTATCTCCAGGGCCTCCTCAAAGAGCATGTGCTTTATAGTTTCCACCGGTTCGTGGGAGTAGGCCTGGGCAACGTGTTCCATGCGTTCAAGGGCCCAGAAGAGGTTGACAGCAGTAGGTCTTGACGTCCTTAGATAATCCGTAATTTCTGTTAATTTCTCCCAGAACACGGCAAAATCATCAGTATCTACATCTTTTATGCCTACATAAGCACCCATGGCGGCAGCTATGCCGATAGCGGGGGCACCCCTTACTTTTAGTTCCTTTATGGCCTTCCAGACCGTTTCAATATCATCACAATATAAAAACTTCAGTTCACCGGGCAGCAGGGTCTGGTCTATAATCTTCATCCTGCCGTCCCTTCTGCCCTCCCATTCTATAGTTGGAATAGCCGCCTTTTTATCTACCTTTCTGATGCTCGGATGTGCGCTTTTCCTCAATGATTCTCTCCTTAAATCCTTTGCAATTAATAGTGAAACCGAAACTTACCCTGGCCAAGTTCTAGTAGCAGAGGGAGCGGTTTTTGGCTGGCCATTAAAAGAGCAGAATACACCACTTGAAACAACTTGCTGCTACTTGCAACAACTTTAGACTACTTGCAACAACTCTGGGCTGTCGTTAGTTGCAACCGCTTGCAACAACTTGTAACGACTTGCAACTATTTTCTACTCTTTTCCCTGGCAATATCCCTTTTTAATTCCTTTGAGCGTTGCTCTACATCTTTGGCCATGGTTATCTTATAATGGCGCAGTTTTTCAGCCAGTACAGAATCTTTCAGGGCAAGTATTTTGACTGCCAGCAGGGCGGCGTTTTTAGCCCCGACTTTCCCTATGCCAGCCACAGCCACAGGCACACCAGCGGGCATCTGTACCATAGAGTACAGGGCATCTTCACCGCCAAGGGTGCTCCCCATCACAGGTACGCCAATTATGGGTAACGTAGTTAAAGAGGCCATGAAACCCGGTAAAGCGGCCGCACCACCCGCCCCGGCAATTATTAGTTCATAGCCCTTTTTCTGGGCATCTACGGCGTACTTATGGGCCCGAAGGGGTGACCTATGGGCAGAGACCACGTCCACGTCAAATCCCACCCCAAAATCTTCCAGCACCTTTGCGGCCTCCCTCATGGTCTCCATATCTGAACTACTGCCCATCACTATACCTACTCTTACCTCTTTTTTCTGCCTTTTCGCCATCCTGTCTCCTTGTCCTATATTGGACCCTCAGCTAACTTTTTAACCAGAACGAGCAGGAATCTGGTGAGTTCACCACTAGCCCGTCCGACCTTTCCCTGAAACTTTATAAAGTAGGTTATATCCCACGGGTGATAAAGCAGATAAACAATGGCCTTAAGGAAATTTACCTTACCCTCCCCATTTACAAGCTCAGTGCCCTTAAGCTCTTCGTCTACCTCATCCACTATAACCTTTAGGGCGAGGAAGGGGATTTGGGCCTCCCGTGCTGCCATGGCCACCCCTGCACTTTCCATATCTGCGGCGATTGCCCCCGTTAATTGGCCTGCCCTCTTCTTTTCTTCTGGCTGGCTTAAAGGTGCTGCCACGGAAAGGAGGTTACCGATATAGGCATGAGGGCGGTCATCATCATTCACCTTAAACCCCTTCTCCTCTGCCACCCCTTTAGTAAGCGCAATCAACGTAGAATGACAGGGATAATCCTCAAAGATTTTATTGTCCATGTCCGTGCATCTTAATATGTTATGTGCTATTACTAATTCCCCTGTTTTGACGCCCTCTCTCAGCGCCCCTGCGTAGCCCAGAGATAAAACGGCTTTTATATCTAATCCATCCGAGGTAAGGAGTAGTCTTCTTGTGGATTCCTTTGCCCTTTCCGCCCCTATCCCGCTGGCTACCAGGGCTACCGGAACCCCGTCCAGTGAGCCGAAGTGGAATTTAGCTGAAACAAGCCCTTCTGTCTGCAATTGGGAGTAAGGATGACCCTCACTCTTAAGCTGTGCCTTGAGGGGTGCCAACTCCATTGGAAGTGCAAAGACCAGCCCCAGCAACCTCCTATCATCCTCCACTACTAAAAGCCCCGTGATGCAGTTAACTTCCTAACAGTAGAGATAGGATAAACAGACCTTTCAATTTAACCAAACAGCCCCTTTAACAACGTTTCCTTTGGTATCTTCAGATGGGTAGATACATCTTGTAGTATACTTGCTTAGTGTACCAATTCTCAGAGACTTATGTTTGGGGATTGTAATAGGATGTTCACCTTTTAATGTTGTTGTTAATCTTACATGGCTACCATATTAACATTCCCATACTTATCCTAACCTTAAGAGATTTTTAATCAAAACAAATTGCCCGGGTTTTTGCAATTGCATTTTTATTACGTTTATATGAAGCAGGTTATACGAGACAAAAGGTTTCTTGATTAGTTAAGGGATTGGCTACAAAGGAATTACACACTATCTAAACCACTACAAAAACAATTGACCTGTACTTTATTTGTGATAAATTGAAATGGTTAAGGAGGAAGGTCTTGACCAAGCTAACCCATTTTGATGAGTCCGGGGCATCAAGGATGGTGGATGTCTCCCAAAAGGAAGCCACGGAGCGCCGGGCTGTTGCAAGGGCGAGGGTCACCATGAAGCCAGAGACGCTTAAGCTAATCCTTGATAAAAAGGTGACCAAGGGCGATGTATTTGAGGTTGCCCGTATAGCAGGCATTATGGCGGCTAAACGTACCGGGGAACTTATCCCCCTCTGCCACCCATTAAATCTGACCTCCGTAAGGGTAGATTTTTCTAACAACGGGGCTGATACTGTTGAGATTGAATCCGAGGCTAAGATTGTTGCACCCACAGGGGTGGAGATGGAAGCCCTGGTGGCAGTTAGCGCCGCGGCCCTGACAATCTACGACATGTGTAAGGCCGTAGATAAGGCGATGGTTATTTCGGATATTCATCTTGTAAAAAAGTCGGGCGGGAAAAGTGGCGAGTTTAATTTTCCAGGGAAGTAAATGATAGGCCGGTTTTCTGTTGCTTACTCTCTAGCGTATCAGTAACGCTGGAAGCGTCATATAGTGCCTGAGGTAGATTTGCCATAGGCAAATAATAGGCCGACCTACCTCTGGCTGGGATTCAACCTTGGGTAAGAAGGAGGGCAACGTGGAACTTGCTAAACGTGTAAGGTCTCTTGTTTTTGCAGTAGCAGTGCTCGCAGGAGTTGTTTTTTATGTATACTTGGGTTCGGAATCTGGCTTTGCAGGATGGTTTAAGAAAGAAAAAGCCGAAAAAGAAAGGCTTGTGAAAGCTACGGTACCTACCCAGAAATTCTTTTCAAAGCTAACGAAAGAACCAATACAGCCAGATGATTCCGGCACCATCTCTCATGGTGGCGGGCTGACCTTGACCTACACAGGACCAGAGCAACTCTTCCCGGCAGAGGGTAAGTATGGGAAACTATTTTCTTTTTTGCCGTTAATAAGATGGTATGCGCCCGATTCCTACTTTAACAATATTCAGTATCATCCCGGTAGCTCGGTAGAGGGTGAATACAAAGGAGACCAGTGCCTTTTATGCCACTCTACACAAACCCCTGGGATAGTGGCTCAGTGGAGGAGGAGCAAGCATGCGAATCCATCTGAAGGGGCGGAGCCGATAGGTTGTGACAGCTGCCACGGCACCAATCATCAGAAATTGCAGATGCCTAGCTATAACAGCTGTGGAGAGTGTCATCACCAGCAGGCGAGTGGCCACAGGAGCGGCGGGCAAGGCTCTCATGCCCATGCCTATCAGGTCAGTGTCCTTGAGGCAGCATGGCAGATAGAGAAACCTGCGGAGGAGGTATCTGCCTGTGCTACATGCCACGCTATTGCCGAGAACCGCTGCGACGGGTGTCATACGAGGCATGATTTTTCCCTTGCCGAAGCCAGGAGACCCAACAACTGTGGCGTCTGCCACACAGGTCTTGACCATTACGAATATGAGATGTACCAGCAATCCTATCACGGGATGATTTACCAGGCTGAGGCGGCAAGTGTAGATTGGACAAAGCCACTGAATGCTGAGAACTACAAGGTGCCTACCTGTGCCTATTGTCATATGAAAGACGGCGAGCATAATGTTACCAAGGATTCCACTATTTATAGCCATATGGGGACGTCCCTTGTGGACCGTGGGGCGCCTCAGTATGCCGCCAAGAGGGAGGGCTGGATAAAGACTTGCGGGGGGTGTCATTCCCCCAGGTTTGCCAGGGATCAGCTTGCGGCAATGGATGAGGCAGTGAAACTGAGTTTCACCAAGTACAGGGAGGCAGTAGGCATTGTGGCTGCACTTTACGAGGATGGGGTATTAGACCCCATGCCTGAAGACCTGGCTCCAGACTGGACAGGGCACTATACCTTTAGCCTTTACCCGGGCGGTGAGGGCCGCATGTTTAATCACTCGGAGGTGGAGAGGCTTACCTTTGAGATGCTGGTCTATATCACTAATGCTGTTTACAAGGCTATGTCCCACTTCGCCTGGTATAATGCCACTTATGGGCTAGGGGCATTCATGCAGGATAGGTGGCTCACCCAGGTTAAAGCAGAAGCCAGCCGTCTAAGACGCTTTGCAGAGTTGGAAGCGAAAGTAGGTATAAAATATAAGGCCTACGATTTCTGGAAGCACGGGGAGTACACAGATTTGCTTGTGGGTTGGAAGAGGAAGGAAGGGGATATAGCATCAAGCCCCCATCCCGGACACCATTAGAATAAACATCAAGGGGCCAAGGAATAAGGTTGAACTAGCGACTAACACTGCTAATTCTTAACCACCAATCCCTGGCCCCCCATCCTTATCTTTTTATTTCCTCTTTTCAGCAAAGACCTTGTCATAAACTAACCCGGCCACTATGCCACCCACTACTGGGCCTACCCAGTAAACCAGGTGGTTGTCAAAGAAACCGGAGGCTACGGCGGGGCCAAACGTCCTGGCAGGATTCATAGAACCACCTGTGATAGGTCCACCCACCATAACCCCTAAGAGTATTGCTATCCCAATGGCAAGCCCTGCAAAACCATTAGGAGCCCTTTTGTCCACAGCTGTGGCAAAGATTACTAATACCAGCAGGAAGGTGATAATAGACTCCATTAGTATACCCTGAAACATTGTAACCCCTTTTCCCAAAGAAGTTACACCAAGGTGTACCGGGGCAATGGCCTGAGGGAATAATACCCCTAGAAGGTATCCCCCTACCACAGCACCTGTTAATTGAGAACCAATATAAAAGATGGCCTTATTTGCCTCTATTCTGTTGGTAACCCAGAAGGCAATTGTAGCCGCAGGGTTAATGTGACAACCAGATACGTAGCCCAGGGCATATACCATTGTGGCTACAACTAGACCAAAGGCGACGGAAATTCCAAGTAACCCAACCCCTGCCCCCCCACCTTGTTTCAATACATAGTCGGCACATACCGAGCCCGCACCAATGAAGATAAGTGCAAAAGTCCCCAAGGCTTCGGCAATATAGGGTCTGTAATTTTCCATACCCCTCCCTTTCTTTCCCAGAGGTTGCTCTGGTAAATAAAGAAGATACTATGAGAAGATAGGCCTCAAGTAACCAATCTCTTCAGCCAGCAAGCCACCCTTTTAAATTCATTTCAGTTACCATATGGTTAGTGGTCTGTCAAGGAAAAAATTGCTGTAAACTTCAGGTTGAGAGCAGAGGGCGGGACGACATGTAACTTCTTTAGCCTCAGAGCTTTTGAGTAACTAAAAAACACGGCAGGTATCCCGACAGGTGACTAAAAGATTCTCCATTAAGTTTGGGGAGCACTTTTGACAGAATAATAAATTTTTTACTAGACAAAGTGGATTTGTTGAGGTAATATTTTGACACTTTTGAATAGAGTAAGCGGGTGGAATAACATCGCTCAAATTGGAAGGAGGAAGATAAGCTATGTATAGGAGCTGGGCTTGCTTGATTCTTGCTGGCTTTCTGGTGGGTGGAGTAACAGACAGGTGCAATCGGCTTAACAATTTTGAGTTGCCTGATTTCAATGAGTCGGCGCAGTTAATTAAAGTTTTAGCTCCGGAAGAGGCTTACGCCAGTGCGCTACGTTCCCACGATGATAATGCCGTAGCTATCAGGGATACAGAGAAAGACTAAATAAAAGTACGGGCCACCTCTCCCAGTTGGGCTCAGAGAACAAATTGAAAGGAGGAAAACAAGCTATGTACAGGAGCTGGGCTTGCTTGATTCTTGCTGGCTTCTTGGTGGGTGGAGTAACAGACAGGTGCAATCGGCTTAATAATTTTGAGAAGCCTGATTTCAATGACGCGGCGCAGTTAATTAAAGTTTTAGCCCCGGAAGAGGCTTACGCCAGCGTACTACGTACCGACGACGAAAATACCGTAGTCATCAGGGATACAGAGAAAGACTAGGTAAAAGCGTGGGCTACCTCTCCCAATAATGCCTGGGAACCAGTGGTGCTAATGTAATGTAATATAAGGTAATATGTTTGGGATTGGCGTGACTCCCCACTAATCAAAATTTGTAGGGCGACGACAGCATTGGGGAAGGGTGTTATTTAGAGTTTTAATATACATCCTCCCCTTTTCTCTTACCACTAGTAAAGAAAGTCGGTAGAAGGGCGCTTATTCCCACGGGAAAAGGCTACCATTCCCAAAAATAAACTGAGAAGTGTGTGGGGCCCACCTACACTTTTACCTGGCATCAGTTTATTAATTACACACACGATGTGACAGGACTGCCTTTAGTTGCTACTCCGCACGCCGCACATTGCGACAGCTTATTCTTAATTTTCATAGTAGCCCCAACTAGCTTCTGATTTTGGCCAACATCCCTTGACAATTATTTACAGGGTGATAGAATCGCCTCAGACGGCCGCATCAGGAAAATGGTGGGCGTAGCTCAGTTGGATAGAGCATCAGACTGTGGCTCTGAGGGTCGGGGGTTCGAATCCCCTCGCCCACCCCATTTTTGGCCCCCAGGTTTTGTAAAGGGTTGCTTTATCATATAGCGCTGGGTTGTAAATCCTGTCTCGTCATTCTCCCAAATAGCCTACGTACTTGTAATTAATTGGTGATGGTTTTTAAATACAAATGGCGTTTAATGTGGGTTTTTGTCGCAAACCAACAACATTTTTTGTGTTTTTTAACATATTTTGTTGCCAGAATTAATTTTTGTGGTATACTTTTTATGATTTTACATGTTGTGGGAAAGGGGGTGGAGGAATATAACTGTAGCAAAAATAGACTGGGGGTAACAGTAGCTTTTTTGTAGGGTTTTGTAGGAATGTAAGATAAGGAGGGAAAAGGGATTATGACTAAAAGCCTGGTTTATTTAGTAGTTGCTGGCTTGATACTAGTAGGGTTCACTGCCTGTCCTGCCATGGCAGGAGAGCCTCAGGTAGTGGCGACCATACAGACCGGGCCGGAGTGGGAGCCGCTGGGCAGGGGAGAGCCGCTAACCGTACCGGAGGTGCACTACAGGGTGAAGCACAGCCCGTATAAGATGGAGCTAGTGAGGTATGGGCAGTTCATATTCAACGACGCCAGTTGGGGATTACAGGGAGAGTACGCCTGCGCCAGCTGCCATTACGAGAGGGGTCAGACCACAGGGTTGATATGGGACCTTGGGGATGAGGGATGGGGTTCCTGGAAGAACGTGAAGTACATACGTGGGGCCAGGTATCTGCCGCCCTTCAGACACGAGGGTTTCACCGGGCATCCCGATGAGATAGTGGGAGCCACCAGCAGTTTGGACAGGGTATGTGGGCGCGACCCTGGATTCGTGTTCCGTAGTGAGAACTTTAGCCCCGAGAGGCTAGAGGCACTAATAGCGTATGTAAGGAGTCTGGAGTTTACAGGGAGTCCGTTCAGGAATGCCGATGGGACGCTGACAGAGGCCCAGAAGAGGGGACAGAAGCTGTTCAATGACCCCAAGGTAGGCTGTGTCAATTGCCACCCCGGAGATGCTATGGACCCCAGGGCGCTCTTTAGTGATGGGCAGACCCATGATGTAGGAACGGGCAGGATAGGTAGGTATGGGTTCAGGACGACGCCCGGTGCAGTATTCAACACTACGGCCCTGGACAGGGGCGTTGACCCGTATGGTGAGGAGTATGATGTGCCAATAGTAGGGCTAGACCTGGTGAAGGAGTTTGATACCCCGACACTGAGGGACATCTATGCTAGCGGCACGTACTTCCATGACGGCAGTGCCATCAATCTAATGGAGACAATCAACAACACCACCACTGAGAAGGACAAACACGGAGTTACCAGCCATCTCAGCAAGCAGGACCTGGAAGACCTGGTGGAGTTCATGAAGGCACTGTAGAGAAGCACTGTAAATTGTAACAAGAGTTATTAGTTCCTTACCGATTACCCTGAATAGTTGGCGTCGAACCTGAAACGGAGGGAAGGATGTCATTCAAAGTCCAATGGATACATCCTTCCCTTTTTTGTTTTATTACTGGCAAATTGATTAATCCTGGTTTAAAAGCCTCAGGGAGTGTGGTACAATCTTTGTTACAGATTTAGACAGATACGTTTAACAGAAAGCTTAAAGATGCCTTTGTTTAATGCGTCTAGATGGAGGTTAAAAGTTGAGGCTACATTGAGAGCGTAATGTTTCTACATCAGGATGTTGACAATGGATTATAAATTTTTGGAGCAGTTTGAACAGTAGAAGATGTTAGACTTCCTACAAGATAGTTTAAAGCCTTACAGTGACCAGTCTTGGGAAAAGGTTTTCGTCCGCGTTGCCAATCAGGCAAAGAGGGTGGAGTATGAAGACCCTCTCTTCCAGGAGAGATTTGGCAACAACATTGGTAAGCCTTGCTACAAGTTTTGGCAGAGGGAAATCCCGTGTAGAGATTGCGTATCCGACAGGGCCCTGGTCAGCAAAAAGCCTGAGAGCAGGGAGGAGGTGGCAAAGGATGGCAAGGTTTATTTGATGACTTCCATTCCTATTCACCTTAATGGAGAGTGGAGTACAGTAGAGATAATAAGGGATGTTACAGAGGCGAAGGTGGGGTTGAACATCCTTGAGATTATTGCCTCTAATCCAGATATCCGCCAGGTCTACAATCTAGTAAGTCTGGAGTTAAGCAAGGCGATAGATTTTGACAGGATGAGCATAACTGTATTAGATGAGGCGTCTAAGGGCACCATGGAAGTCTTTGTGCTAGCCACAAGTTACGAACAAGTGGAATTAAAGGAAGGTACCCACTTTCCTATAAAGGGTAGCATATTGGAGAGGCTAATGGATACGAGGAGCCCGATGATTGTGGATGACACCCGCTTCCCTATTGTAAAAACGGACCAGGTTCTACTTAAGGAGGGTGTTCGCTCCAGGCTTTCCTTTCCCCTGGAGTGTAAAGGGCAGATAATAGGGAGTTTGAATTTTGGCAGCAGGAGACCTGCCTACTTTAAGGAATCTCACTTGAAGCTTCTGGGGTATATCGCCCCGCAGTTAGCGATAGCAGTAGAGAACTCCAGGCTTCTTAGGAAGATAATGGACTCAGAGGGGAGGTTTAGGACTCTGGTTGACAGTTTCCTCCACTTATTCTTTACACGTGCCAAAGAAGGCAAATTTACCCTGATGAGTCCTTCAGTGAAGGCAATTACAGGCCATGAGCAGCAGGAGTTTTATGAAAATAGTTCACTACTGGATTCCTTAATCCACCCTGAGGATAGGGAAAGGGTAAGGACTGAGCTTGATATGGTCTGGAGTGGGGCAAGTCCCTCGTCCAGGAACTTGGAATATCGTATTTTTCGCAAGGATGGCCGTACAGTATGGCTTTCTCAGGATAGCCACCCGATAAGGGATGACTCTGGGGAGGTAGTCTATTTGGAGGGCTTTTGTACTGATATTACCGAGTTTAAAAGGATGGAAGAGATGAAGGATAATCTCCTTAGGGACATAACCCATGAATTAAGGACTCCCCTTGCCAAGATGGAGATGGTCCTTCAACTTTATGAAAAGGTCCTCACCGAGGGGGATGGAGAGGGTGGCAAAAAAAGACAGCAAGTATACGACACTCTGCTGAGGAACATCTATCGGTTAAAGCATTCGGTCAGGAATACACTGGAACTTTCCAGTCTGGAATCAGGGCAGGTAAAGCTCAAGAAGGAAGAGATGGGGCTAAAAGAGGTCTTGATAAAGGGCTTAAGGGAAGCGGAAACAGAGGCCAAGCAGAAAGGCCTTAAGTTGGTATCCTTGATTCCAGAAGAAATTCCCACTGTGTTAGGGGATGGAGAGAAGTTGTGGCATGCGGTGGTAAATCTGTTGGATAATTCCATAAAATATACCGACAAAGGCACTGTTACTTTAAGCGTAAAGATTTTTGTTAGATACGTGGAGGTAACCATAGCAGACACGGGGAGGGGGATGGAAAAGGAATTGTTAGACAGAATCTTTGAACGTTTTGTGCAGGAGAGTCCAGCCTTTGCAGGTCTAGGCATCGGCCTCCCATTATGTAAGAAGATTATAGAAGGTCATGGAGGCAGAATCTGGGCAGAGTCAGAGGGGAAGAACAAAGGGACATCCTTTCACTTTACTATCCCGGTGGTTTTTGGAAAGGAGAAAGAGCGCCATGGCTAAAAGGATTCTCATTGTGGAAGATGATGAAGATATGCAGCTCTTTTACAAAGAAATACTGAAGGGTGAGGGCTATAACCTTACCTTTGCCTCCAGTGGGAAGGAAGGCCTAAATTGCGTTAAAGATGAAATATATGATTTGATAATATTGGACATCATAATGGAGGAACCTACGGGGGACCGGCTATTTGCCGCTATTAGAAAGAACCCACAGCTGAAAGAAGTGCCAGTAATCTTTGCAACGGTTTTTAGAAAGGATTCCTATACCTGTACCAAGGTGCTGGGTAATGTGTCTTTTCTGGAGAAACCTTTTCGCAGGGAGGAACTCCTTAGCGAAATAAGAAGGAACACGAAGGGTTAGAAAGGGACACTTAAAGAAGAGGATATGGCTCCAGACTCACTGGCACTGAAGGTAGGGAAAAACCTCAAAAAACTCAGGGAGAGGTTTGGTCTTTCCGTACCTGAATTTTGCGAAAAGGTTGGGATTACCAGGGTACAGAACCTTTACGAGTATGAAAAGGGTCTAAAGATTCCGAAGGCAAAGGTACTCTATAATATTTCCCTTCAATTCGGGGTGGGCATAGACAGTCTTTTTGATACGGAAGAATATATACAGGTGGTTTCCACCTCTGAAGATATAGCAAGGTATGTCCATGAATGGGAAGAAGAGATAAGGGGTAGCTCTTCGGGTTTAGTTGCGCTAAGAAAGGTGGTGCTACCTTTTTTCAGCCGCATACACCGCAGCGAATTTTCCAACATCGTAATAGAAGAACAGCGGGGAAACCCTAACATAGGGGATTTCTTGAAACACTGGAGAAAGAGGGTAGACCTCTTTAAAGCCAGGAGTTATGTGAGTCAAGAGATATGTTTTTTGCCTGCGATAATGGATTTCTGTCAAGGTAAGGGTAAGTGCAATAGTATCCCGTTAGAAGAAAGGGTCAGTCAATTAGAACTAGTAATAAAGCGTCTGAGGGATTACCCAGAAACTCTTGAGATAAGGGTCCTTGAGACCCCTGCAAAACTATCCTTTGTAATCTATGGGAAGCGACTTGTTTTGAATGGCGAGACATCCTTTTTTGTATCAAAGAACCCTGGTCTTTTGAAGGCCTTCCACCACGAGTTTGCAGCCCTGTGGGAGCGCTGCATATTTAAGGATAGGGGCGAATTAACAGGTTTTCTTGCGAAGATGATTGCCCAACTTAAAGAGGGGCGGATTCCTACTTACAGTTTACCCCAGTAGTTTTCTAATCTTTTTTCTTTCCCACCAGCTAGTTGAACCAACCACAACGAGGTTACGCCTTTCTGGGGCAAAGATTTCCCTGATTACTTCAGCCACTTCCTCTGGTTTTATATTGTGCACCTTTTCTGCCTGGACCTCGGGTCTTTCCGGCTTACTGGGGCTAATCAGGAGTTCCTCTATACCGAACCAACTGGCCATAGATATAGGGCTATCCATAGTCAGTTGCATCTGGCTGAAGACACGCTCTTCTATCCTTTTCAATTCGGTTTGTGTTATGCCATGGTCCACCAGCTTCTTAATCTCATCCATGATGGCACGGACGGTTTTCTCAAAATTTGCTTTCTTAGTATAAGTGTAAATATCTACCGAACCCACATCTGAGAAAAGGGTGGGGTAGGAGGAAATCTCGTAAACAAGCCCAAGACTTTCCCTTACGCTGGATAGAAGCCTTGAACTTATGCCCCCTCCCAATACATCTGCAATGAGATACATTATAAGAACCTTGGGGTGTCTATAGGGAAAGGCCCTGTGGCAGAGTTTCATATATATAGTCTTGGAAGTAATTTTTCTGAAGAAGTTTCTTGGGGTCTTTTGTTCTATGGTGAGAAGCGGTTTTTGTACCTCCAGGTTTCCATAAAACTTTGAGAAGACGTCTCCAACCCACCTGGCGGTTGATTCTTTATTAAAGTTACCACTTACGCATAAGACCATGTTCTCTGGTACGAAGAACCGCCAATAGTGTTCCTCAATATCTTCCCTTGAGATTTTGCTAATAGTCCTCTTATCTCCGAAACTGGCGGCACTTACCGAGCCTGTCTTCCACATTATATTGTAGGAAAGATCATCAATACAGATGTAATCCCCCTTGCTGTCCATGAATTGGCCAATCTCTTCCTGGATAATTCTCCTTTCAGTTTCCAGGTCCACTTCTCTGAAATGCCCACCCAGTACCACGTCCGCCAGTAGCTCCAGCCCCCTCTGGCAGTGCCTACTATGCACCTGAAGTAGTACTGCCGTGTGCTCAGGGGAGGTGTAAGCGTCAATTTCTCCTCCTATATCATCTACCGCCTGTAAGAGCTCAAGTGAGCTTTTAAAGCTCCTGGAACCTCGGAAGAGCATATGCTCCAGAAAATGAGAGATACCCAACTTCTGTTCTTCTTCGTAGCGGGAACCTACCCCCACATAGGCCGCCATTACCACCGAATGGATATGGGGTAGGTGTATGTATAAGACTCGTAAACCATTTGGGAGAACCTGTTTTTCGTAGCTATACATTTTTCTCTGGAAGTATCCTTACCCTTTGACCCTCAATCTTCAATCTGCCCTCCTGAAATAGCCTTATAGCCTGTGGGTAGGCAATGCATTCTTCACGGAAAACCCTTTCAGCAAGGCCCTCGGGGGTGTCGTCCTCAAAAACTGGTATGGTACTTTGCAGGATGATAGGACCGTGGTCATAGCTATTATCAGCAAAGTGCACAGTACACCCTGTAACCTTTACGCCAGACTCTATTACTGCCTTGTGAACCTTCTCGCCATAGTACCCCTGCCCGCAGAAGGCAGGTATCAACGCGGGGTGTATGTTCATAACCCTCCCCAGATACTTTTCTGGTATACGATATAAGCAGTTAAAACCACCCATAATAATCAAATCTAACTTATGCTTGTCAAGCTCCTCAGTGATAGCCTGGCTAAAGGCATCAACGCTATTAAAATCTCTTCTGGATATGACCACATGAGGTATATTGTATCTTTTGGCCCTTTCCAGGCCAAATGCCTCCGGGTTACTGCTTATAACTATTTGTATCCTGGCTGCCAGAGATGCATCCTTAATCCTGTCTATAAGATTTTGTAAGGTTCTGCCTCCTCCGGATATAAGCACTACTAAGTCTAATGGTGTCAATATGTTAGAAGTACCCAAGACAGGTGTTTTTCTAAAATATGTTTAGTTGCCTGACGCAAAGCAAATCTTTAAGAGGTATTTTAACAGTTATGCCAGAAAAAACAATTCACAGATATTAGGGCTTCAGGCAGACGTTCAGAGGGGTGAATAATATACACTTTTTGGTCCCCCTTTTGTGTTGTTATGAGTTTGCCTGTGACGCACCATGTAAGCCAAAAAAAATTTTTGTGCAGACCAAAGCTTGTACCACAAACCCTTAGGTGTGAGGACTTAAGTCAAATGGTTCGGTAAGCTTGGCTTGAGACTTCATAGACAAATTTAATATTTCAGGAATAGATGGTAAGGCCACGGTTACCAGCACCTACACCAGGGTGAGAATTGTACCACTACTATAGCACGAAATACAGATGCAGAGACTGGCAACACCACCGTTTCAACGTGTATCTTAGTGAACTAACTGGGCCAGGCGGAAGAAGTTCTTACAGAAAGTCATGGCTTGGGCGTGGTAGTGTTTCTGGTTGGTACGGGCCTCCCACAGGAGTTTATCAGTATTAACCGGTGGGTTAAGGGTGGCTAACTCCTCGTTGTATGCCTCGGTCCAGTGGGCTATCATGCCCTGGTCTACTTCAAGATGAAACTGAAGCCCGTAGGCCCTTTCGCTTATCCTGAAGGCTTGATTGTGGCATAGGGAGGAGCTGGCTAAATGCACACCTCCTTTTGGCACGTCAAAAGTGTCCCCATGCCACTGGAAGACCCGTAGTGTGCCGCCAAAGCCCTTAAGAACGGGGTCTGTGACGGCCTCTTGTGATAGAGATACATCAAACCATCCTATCTCCTTGACAGAGTTCTTCTTCACCCTGGCTCCTGCGGCCTTAGCAATAAGCTGGGCGCCCAGGCATATACCAAGAAGAGGGATATTTTCTTGCAGCGCTTTTTTGAGGAAGCCATCTTCCCATTTAAGGAAGGGATAACTTTCCTCTTCATATACGTTCATAGGGCCACCTAGTGGGATTACTGCCGAATAGTCCGCTGGATTTTCAGGAAAGGTGTCCTTCTTATAGAGTTCAAGGATTTCATAATTTAGGTGATGTTTCCTTAGAAACTCCTCTATTGTGCCAGGTCCCTCAATGGCAATATGTTTGATGATAAGGACGGGTTTAGTGCGCAAGTGGAGCACCTTCGTTACTGGTTACCTTAAAGACGCAGTATTCTCCACACATAGAGCAGACATCGTCGGTTGAGGGTCTAGAGGCTCTCACACTCTTTGCCTTGTCTTTATCTATGCAGACGGAGAACTGCCCCTCCCAGTCCCTGTTTCTCCGTTTTACGGACATTTCCTTGTCCCATTGCCAGGCGGAGGGGATACCCTTAGCTATATCAGCA
This sequence comes from Candidatus Brocadiia bacterium JP1, assembly GCA_051388875.1. Lineage (GTDB taxonomy): Bacteria > Planctomycetota > Brocadiia > Brocadiales > Bathyanammoxibiaceae > JBMFFR01. The sequence goes on from JBMFFR010000001.1 coordinate 207,116, forward strand.
GCATGGGCCGCAATTCTTGACGCCATGACCCCGTCCCACACGTCCTGCACGGTAGGTAGTGCCAGATGTTCAGAAGGGGTTACGTAGCAGAGGAAATCTGCCCCGGCACTTGCCGCAATAGCCCCTCCAATGGCAGAGGTGATGTGGTCATAGCCGGGTGCTACATCCGTCACAAGAGGTCCAAGCACGTAAAAGGGCGCCCCTTTGCAGAGCTCTTTCTGTAACTTTATTTGGGACTCTATCTGGTGTATCGGTACATGGCCAGGCCCTTCTACTATGACCTGTACGCCCTTCTCCCACGCCCTCTGGCATAGCTCAGCGAGGACGTTAAGCTCGTGTATCTGTATCCTGTCAAAGGCGTCAGCAAGGGCCCCAGGCCTCATTGCATCACCAAGACTAAGCGTTACATCATTTTCTACGGCTATTGATAGTATTTCGTCAAACTGTTCATATAGGGGATTCTCCTTGCCGTGGGTACTCATCCATTCCACAAGGAATGCGCCGCCCCTGCTTACTACTCCACAAATCCTGGGGGAATCCTCAAGGAGTTTTAGTACGCCACGAGTGGCACCGCAATGAACTGTTATAAAATCCACGCCGTCTTCACAGTGCTGTCTTACCGCATCAAGCATGTCCTTGGCGGTCATTGCCTTAATGGAGCGTCCCCGACGGTTGGCTTTCACCGCAGCCTCATAAATAGGCACGCTGCCTATGGTTACACTGGCCTCCTCCATGATTATTTTCCGTACCTCTCTTAGATTACCCCCAGTGCTCAGGTCCATAACCGCATCGGCTCCAGCCTCCTCTGCGGCCCTGAGTTTCTCCAGTTCTTCTTCCACTGAAGGATAATCCATGGAGGTGCCGATATTTGCATTTACTTTGGTTCTCAGGCCCAGTCCCACCCCGCATACTTTCTTTTCCCTTCTGAGGCGGTTACATGGCAGGGCTATCTTACCCTCGGCTAGGCGCTGTCTAAGGATGTTTATGTCGCAGCCTTCCTGCTGTGCTACCTGCTGCATTTCTTTAGTGATAACACCTTCTCTAGCTTTAATTAACTGTGTCATACTCCTCCTTTGACCGGGTATTTACCACGACTGCTCCGTTTGTGGGGTGCGGGGGTGCTGGTCTTGTGCGTTTTTTGCGTTGCTGTTGAGTAAAATCTGGATACCTCGGCTGGGGTGAGACGACGAAACCTGCCCACTTTAAGGCGTGGGTCTTCAAGCCAGCCTATACGGACTCTTCTTAGTATCCTCACCTTGTAGCCCAGTCTTGCGAGAATCCTTCTTACCTCTCTGTTACGCCCTTCCCTAAGGGTTATTGCAAGCCAGGTATTATTGGGTCCCCTGCGTAGTATTTTCACAATGGCGGGGGCGGTCTTGCCTTCGCGCAGCCACACCCCTTTCCTCAGTGCTTCTAGGTCTTCAGGCCTCATCCAGGTGTTTACCTCTGTGTGGTAAGTCTTGGCCACGCCGTATCTGGGGTGGGTAAGAAGGTTGGCCAGTTCTCCGTCGTTGGTCAAGATAATAAGCCCTTCACTATCTTCGTCTAACCTGCCCACGCAGTAAATTCTTTGTGCTACACCTGGGAGGAGGTCAATGGCCCTGGGCCTACCCATCTCATCATGGCTGGTGCACACAAAACCCTTGGGTTTGTTGAGTAAGTAATAGACCTTTGGCTCTACCTTTATGGGGACACCCTTACAGCAAACCCTTTGACCTTTTGGGTCCACAAGAAGGCCCATCTCTTTAACCACCCGGTCATCTACTGTAACGTAGCCCTCGTTGATGAGCCTCTCACATTGTCTGCGAGAACCCAATCCGGCCTCTGCCAGTAATTTTTGAAGTCGTATCATAATCTATTCTAGCAAGAAGTAAGTACAAGCTTGCAAGTAGCTCTGGGATATATCTTATAGTCTTTTACCATAGCCGGGACAAGTATGTTGTCCCCTGCATGAGCTTCCAGATATTCTCCTTTTCCATAATATATATCACCTTTGCCATTTATGAAAGTGAGAATATGAAAACTAGAGGCCTGGCGTTGGTACTCCTTTTTTAATTCAAGTAGTTCCATGGCAAACTTGTCGCACTTGAGCAGGAGGCTGCCGTTTCCGGGGCCAGGCCTAAGGGACACCGCCTTTTCGGCGTGCGAAGTGGTTTTTAATACATCCATGGCTTTATCAATTTGTAAAGACCTGTCGCTACCCCAATCGTAAAGGCGGTAGGTGAGGTCTGAGTTTTGCTGAATCTCCAGTAGCAATATCCCACCCCCGGCTGAGTGAGGGGTGCCGGCAGGGATAAAAATTAAGTCCCCAGGTCTTACAGGTCTGAAGTTTAGGCAGGATTCTATACCTTTTTCGTCTCCTTTTATAAGGAAATCCTCAAGAGTTTCTAAAGAGGCACCCTGCTTCAACCCTTGCACAACCCATGAGCCTGGTTCTGCCTTAATAATATACCACGCCTCTGTCTTTCCCCCGTCCCTCTCCCTGGTCATTGCATACGCATCATCGGGGTGGACTTGCAAGGAAAGCCTTTCGGTTATATCAAGAAACTTCACTAACAAAGGAAATCTTTCGTAAGCCGTAGAAGAGGTGCCAAGCAGTTCGCTACCATGTTGTTCCAGCAATGACCTGAGCTTTAGCCCACGGTAATGACCATTGGAGGCGATACTATTATAATCATCACGGTCTACAATCTCCCACGACTCACCGATTTTTGCACTACCAGGTGCACCCTTACCGAAGACCTCCAGGAGGCGGTTCCCCCCCCACGGGGTTTCCCTAAATATAGTATTGAACTTGAGAGGGTAAAGGCGTGTACCCATCTATCTAATAACAGCACCAGGCTTTACATCCCTGTCCGTAGTAAGGACCACCACCCGCTCTCCATCCTGCGCAGCGAGGAGCATCCCCTGGCTCTCTACCCCTCTGAGGTTAGCAGGGGCAAGATTACTGACAATTATAACTTTTTTCCCCAGGAGCTCTTCTGGGCGGTAGTGCCCTTTTATGCCAGCCACAAGCTGTCTCTCCGCTCCTTCTCCTGAATCAACCTTTAGGATAAGAAGCTTGTCAGCCTTGGGATGGTCTTCAACGGCTTTCACAACAGCTACAACCAACTCTACTTTCTGGAAGTCCTGTATGCTTATCATAGTGAAGAACAATTTTATCAAAAGGGTTTGAGGGTTAGCAAGGGGAAAGACACCTAGTTGACCATTTTATGAAATACATGAAGAAAAATTTTTAAAAAGGCCTAAAAAATATGATGTGGTTGAAATTTTCCAGAACGCTTAATTTATTTATCCCTTTAAGGTGAGAATAAAAAACTGGTGTTGCAATTATGGCGAGGGTTAAAGCCGTGCTGGACAGACAAACCCCTTAATTTTAAGGATTTTAAATCTAATTTGTAGTGGGGGCCTGATTAGTGAAACCCTTTTTTTTGATAAAGGGTGGAATTAAGTACGGATTAAAAACCCCCTTTCTCTTCTATGTTAAAAAGGAATATTGTAAGTGTTTGTATAATAATGATTTATATGCTATTGCGGTCCTCTGTGAAGGTTAACGAATTTTCAGTTGATTTATTAACACTTTTTGGCTATATTTTTTGTTTTCTGGGGGTAATGGCAGGATAATTTATATTTCTAGGGATGGAGATTTTTTATGTTTTCAGCGGTTGGACTGGTTGGGAAAAGGAGGGTTGCACTTTTTATTATGGGGTTCTGTGTCCTTTGGATGGGGTCCGTATTAGTTGCAGAGGAAAAAAAGGAAGAAGACCCGAAGAAGAAGGAAATAAAGGAACTGATGAAGAAGATAGATGAATGGTATAAAAAGTCGCAGGAGAGGATGGGCTATTATCTTTTAACGGAAGGGGATTGGGATGTATTCCTAAACGCAGGGGAAAAAATAGCCAATCACTCCGAGGTCATGCTCAAGAAATTCGTACCCCCCGATGACAAGCTATACCTGAAAGAGACCAAGGACATGAAGCAACATTCAGAAGAGATAGCTAAGGCTGCTAGAGAGCGCTATACTGGGGCGTATGAAGACATACAATATGCCTTTGGCCGGCTACGCAACACATGTAAAAACTGTCACAATCACCTGGGCCTGCAGATTTATACAAGTCTGTATCCTGGTGAGGCTTCCCACGGGGGTGACTAGCGTATTAGATAATGGCATTCCGAAAGGCATAAATTTGCCCTTGACTCAAAAAGTATATGATGTTAGAGTGTTAATCCCACATTATCTATAATAGAGTTTTTCTGTGTAAATTTCTGGAAGGGAGGTGAGGGGAGTTATCGCACCGAACCCAAGCTTGAGGAGAGTTTGGATGTAATATTAGAGGAGGGTTTTTAGCCAAGAAGGAGGCAGATAAATGCTGAGAAAATTTTTTGCGGTGGGTGTAGTGTCTTTTCTGGTTTGTACCCTTTCAGTCAATGGATATTGTTTTAGTTCTGTAAAGGATCTCTGTAGCGATTCAGCTAAGGAGTTCCAGAAGATAAACCAGTTGAAGGGGTTCATGCCTGATCAGCTCACGGATGCCGATTATAAGAACATTGAGCAGGCCGCTGAGAAGATGGTGAATAATGAGAACACAAGGCAGAGCAAGTTTAACATTGATGCTAATACCAAAAATATTAGTAAGCTTGTACAAACCCATGCCGGCAGGATAGCAGAAAGATGCAAACAGGATCGTCTGGGTTGCATAGAGGATGTTGGCCATAACTTCAGATTCCTATTCCTTTCCTGCAGGAGCTGCCACCAGATATATGTCACAGAGGCTGGGGTTGCCCCGTAAAGGCTTCTAACTTTCTACCTCGGGAAAATGTTAAATTTACCAATCTTTTCAACGGAGAGAAAAGACTTTCTTCTTAAGAGGAGGGTTTAAGATATGAAAAAGTTTTTGATTCTAGCAGTCCCCTTTTTAGTTTTAGCTCTGGCTTTGGTTCCCTATGCTCAGGCTGCGGTAGACGTCATGGGTGGTGACCCTGAGAAGAGCCCTTACTTTATCTTTGGTAGTGGTTCAGTGCAAGGCTCGTTTGCACCTCAAGAAACATGCGCCTATTGTCATGGGAATGGTGGAAAGGGCACTAGCTTTGGTAGAGATGCTGGCGTACCAGACTTTACCGATGCCAAGTGGCAGGCTTCAAGGACAGATGACCAACTTATGGAAACCGTTAAGGCAGGAAAGGGAAAGATGCCCAGTTACAGGGGCAAACAAACAGATGAAATGCTGGCCAAACTCCTACAAATAGTGAGGAATTTCGGCGGCAAGTAAAAAAGCCTTTCCAAAAGTTTTTTTAAAATGGCCCACTGTGTCCTGTGTAAACAGGATGAGTGGGCCTTTTTTTTGCCCTTTTTGAGGATAGGCTTAGCAAAGTTTCAGTACCTTCCTTATTTGTTTGAGGGCAAAGCGATTATCCTCTGCTTCTAAGCCTGCTACGCAGTCCTCTGGGACAGTTACCTCATAACCCCTCATGTGGGCATCCACCGCTGTATAAAGTATACATATGTTAGTTACCAGTCCGGTGAGGATGAGGTGTTTTATGCCTAGTCTCTTTAGTACCCTGTCCAGGTTGGTACGGTAGAAAGCAGAGTAATTCTTCTTGCCGATAACGAGGTCGCCCGTTACAGGTTTCAATTCTTCAATGACTTCAGATCCCTCGGTCCCCCTTACGGCGTGAGGTGGCCATGCCTCAAACTCCCTGTCGTTTGAGTCATGTCTATCACAGCAGTATATTACTGGCATACCAGCCTCACGGGCCCTCTCTAATTCACGTCTTATGTTTTTAACTATACCCCTGGCCTTGGGTACTTCTAGAGGGGCACCCTTTCTGACAAAATCATTGAGCATATCTATTATTAAGAGTGCCTTCCTATCTTGTCTAATGCTGGTGTACCGTTTACTGAGGGGTAGAATCTTGGTTGATTTGGGGTTCATATTTTTTTGCGAACATTGGGCTACAAAGTTATTCTCGTCATATCTTCTGCTACTAAGAACTCCCCGGGATAAAATTCCCTAAACTCGCTGTTTATATCGCGGTCATTCCACTGGGGATAGAAATGGGTTAGGACTAACTGCTTTGGAGATGCCTGCTGGGCAATCTTCCCACAGAGGGATGGCACTAGGTGGCCCTCCACCTTCATTTCCTCTGGAAATGCACACTCAAGGATTAAAACCTCTACATCCCTGGCCAAATCCACCATGGCCTCACAGTAGTCTGTGTCTCCAGAATACGTTACCGCCTTGCTGCTGGGGAGCACGACCCTGTAACCCACGGAAGGTACAAGGTGGACAAGAGGCCTTACTACTACGTACCAGCTCCCGAAGCTAACCTCCGCATCCCAAAGTTCCACTATCCTCACATCGTAAGTTTTGGGTGAAAGGCTTCCCTTGAGGAGATTGTTTAAGCCGTCATAAAGTTCCCTTAGACCCGGGGGACCAAACAGCCAAAGGGCTTTTTGCCTTCTGGGGTAGGCATGTCTCATAGCAAACAACATCGGTATGAACTCAGCAAAGTGGTCCGGGTGATAATGGGTATAAAACACCCTATCAACATCTTCGTAGGTTATACCAAGCTTTAGAAGTTTCTGCAACGTGCCTGGTCCTGTATCTAAGAGGATAACCTGTTCATCTGCCCTTAGCATTATCCCTGGGCAACCCCTCTTGAGGGAAGGAACGCCCGTTCCAGAACCTAATATTACTACTTCCTCTGAAGGTCTTTCTGTGGTGTCAATAATATCAGTGATGGGTTTAGTTCTCCTCGGTAGAATCCCTACAAGCTATATTTTTTTTGCCCTGAGTGACCTGATTAAGCTGAACTTCGGATAAAAACTTAAGCACCTGAGAATTGTCTAAACAAGGGCGGATGCAAAGGGCCCCTTAGTGGGAGGTATAACCCTTACTACCCCCGTTCTCTAAGGAGGAAAACCAAGCACAACATGCATAGGTTAAGGCGCCTGAAGCCAGGCTGAGCTTAGATTTAAAGCGTAAGGGCAGCATTAGCCCCTTCAGCCACTGCCTCTAGGGCTGTACGCCCCTGGGTAGCATCCCCCACCACGTATACCTCCTTCACAAACGCTTTGAGGGGTTCTACAAGGGAATCATTAGCCTTGTGGACGCAGGGCATTACAATGCTATCAAATCCGTCTAGTCTTTGCGTATCTTCCCCACGTCTGCTTACCACTATGAAACCAGTTCCCACTTCCACTACCTTAGTGTTGAGCAAAATCTTTGCCCCAGCCTTTTTAAGCCTTTCAGATATATGGTACCTGGGGTGTGCTACCAGGCCAAGTCCTAACATCCTTCTCATCTCAATTATAGTAACCTGCGTTCCACGGGTAAGCAGGTAGTCTGCAAGTTCACAACCCTCTGGTCCTCCACCCACAATAGCCACGTTTTTGCCCAAGCTAGCAGCTTCGTCAAAGGCGTCGCGCACCTCCATAAGGTGATTATTACCAGTGCCAGGTATGTTGATAAACTCATCCTTTGCCCCGGTAGCAAGGATGACGACCTCAGGGCTTAATTCCTTCACGGTCTCTAACGTCGCCTCTTTATTGCACTCTATATGGGTGGCATATTTTTTTGACTCTTCAATAAGATAGTCCAAAAATTTTCTCATGTATTCTTTCTTTGGGGCCATAGAGGCGTAGCGGTATTTCCCTCCTAGTGTGGAATCTTTTTCCCATAACCAGACTGTGTGGCCAGAACGGCCGGCTGCGGCAGCGGCGGAAAGTCCAGCTGGTCCCCCTCCCACTACCAGAACCTTTTTAGCCTTTGGCTTGGGTCTATTCTCTAACTCCCACTCCCTACCTATGTAAGGATTAACGGTGCATACAAGCCTACTTTCCACCACACTTTCTATACAGCGGTTACAAGAGATGCAGGGGCGGATTTCCTGTAATCGGCCCTCGGCGACCTTCTTAGGCCAATAAGGGTCGGCTATTAGTGTCCGACCCATGCTTATAAGGTCTGCCTTGCCTTCTTCTAACACTTTCTCAGCCATCTCTGGCTTAAGAATACGGCCCACTGTGATGACGGGTACATTTACCGCAGACTTCACTGCTGAGGCCAGGTGGATAAAACACCCCTCGTCCAGGTAATAGCAGGGGATATTGAAAGAGGCTGAGGTGCTGTTGCAGGCGGAGACGTGGATAGCGCTGGCCCCGGCACTTTCTAGCAGCCTGGCTATTACCTTGCCCTCCTCTATTTTTATTCCATTTTCTGTATATTCATCGGCACTTATCCTGCATACCAATGGGAAATCTTTGGGAATCCTTGACCTTATGGCTTTGGTTATCTCTACTGCGAACCTGGCTCGCCCTTCTGTATCTCCACCATAACGGTCTGTGCGGATATTGCTTTCAGGGGAGAGGAACTGACATACCAGATAGCCATGAGCCATATGCACCTCCACCCCATCAGCCCCAGCCTTATACACTCTCTCTGCACCCCTGGCAAAACCCTCCACAACAGCCTCTATCTCAGAGATAGAAAGCTCTTTTGGCATGACCCTTGTTAGGGGGCTAGCTATGGCGGAAGGGGCAACGGGTTGCATACCGGTAAAGTAACTAAGGGCTTCTTTGCCGGCATGATTGAGCTGGATTACAAGCTTGCCCCCTACACGGTGTATTTCTTCCACAAGACGCTTAAGACCATCCAGATATTTGTCATCATGTATACAAAGCATACCGTCATTAACCCTTCCGGCGGGGTCAATGCTCGTGTTTTCTACCGTTATGTATCCTACGCCCCCTTTGATCCTTTCGCGATAGTAAGAGATAACCTCAGGAGTAACGAATCCATCCTTGTCACACAGGTGGGTTTCCATGGCTGGCATAACAATACGGTTCTTTACCTCCATGGAGCCTATTTTGAAAGGACTAAAAAGTCTTGTAAAACTATACATCTCCCCTCCTCATTAATCCTCTATATACCAATCCGGCCCTAACCTTCCTTCGGGCCTTATTATCTTTTTGTACAAGGTGTCCCTTTCCACGGGACTCCTTCCCGCCTCTTTAATAAGCCTCACTATCTCCTCCACTGAAAGCTCCTCCGGGGTGTCGGCCCCAGCGGCATGGGTAATTTTTTCCTGGACGACTGTGCCATCTATATCATCCACCCCAAAACTTAAAGAGACCTGGGCAAGTTTCACACCTAACATTACCCAAAAGGCCTTAATGTGTGGGAAATTATCCAATACGAGTCTGCTAATGGCAAGGGTCATGAGGTCTAGATTAGCCGTAGTCCTGGGCAGTCCTGCAAGCTTAGTATTGTCGGAATGGAAGGCAAGGGGGATAAAGCTCATGAACCCGCCAGTCTCATCTTGTAGCTCTCTGAGGGCAAGAAGGTGCTTTATCCTCTCAATGGGTGTCTCTATGTGGCCGTAGAGCATGGTGGCATTACTCCTTAAACCAAGTTCGTGGGCCTGACGCATTACTGCCAGCCATCCTTCCCCGCTGAGTTTATCTGGGCATAGTTCACTTCTTATACGAGGAGAAAATACCTCGGCGCCTCCTCCAGGGAGCGAGTCAAGGCCTGCCTTCATCAATTCTTCTAGGGCATCTTTAACGGAGAGACCTGCCGTTTGGGCAATATGTGCCGCTTCCACAGCAGTGAAGGCCTGAAGATGTATTTGCGGGAATTTCTCATGTAGACGACTAAGCATCTTTAGGTAGTAGTCAAAACTCAGGCTCGGATGGAGTCCACCAACGATGTGAATTTCAGTGGCACCTTGTTCTACTACCCCCGCGGCCTCCTCTAGAACCTCAGACACGCCCATAGTATAACCACCCGTCTGGCCCTCCTCTTTTGAGAAGGCACAAAAACGGCAGCTATTCCTGCATACGTTGGTGTAGTTTATGTGGCGATTTACTATATAGAATGTTCTGTTATTGTTTTTCCTTTCCCTCACCTTATTAGCCAACTGGCCTATTAAAAGGAGGTCGTTTGACTCATACAGCCTCAGTGCCTCCTCCAAATCAATGCGCTCTCCATCCTCCACTTTTTCCACAACCCTTTGCAGATAAGGGTCCTTTGTGAGAATGTCTTTTGTTAATATTGCCTTCGTGGCCATTTCAATATTAAATCAGAAAGTTTTCAAAATATCAAAAGCCTCAACCAAAATCAAGGAAATATCTGCCATTTCCCTTTGACAGACGTCCTTTGGCTAAGTTAGAATGACTTGGGTTTTAAGCACCGTCCTTGAGGAATTAAATGCTCAAACTATTTGCCTTTTAGAATTGCGATGGGGTGCCTTAAGACTGAAGGCCAACAATTCCAAAGCATACGTTTGCATCGCGTTGCTAGAATTTATTGTATAGGTCGGGGTGTGGCGCAGCTTGGCTTAGCGCGCTTGCTTGGGGTGCAAGAGGTCAGCGGTTCAAATCCGCTCACCCCGACCAGTTCTCTTTATGCAATTAATCTCTAATTCATTACAGTAACATGCGCCTCGTAAGTAAAGTCCTTGCTGTCTTATGGATGTAACAGGAGGGGAACAATGGTTGAAGTTGCTTTGCATCCAATTCCAGGACTTCTGGATATACGTATAAATCAACAAGACATATCTGAGGTAACAGCCTACCTTGCTGGACGTATTTCCTATGTTAAGGACTTTGCGAAGGGCCTATTTTTGCATAAGAAACTAACCTTTCAAGGAACCGAAGACATTTACGACCTCAGGAAAAAGCTCATAGAGAAGAAAGTCTCAAAAAAACCGGGTTTCTTGGCAGTGGAGGGGACGTTCTTTCCCTGCCTGCTCCTTTATTCCGGGTGGTGGGAACGGCAGGGTAAGGTAAAGGTACCAGAGCTTGTCTGGCAGGACAATCTTCAGGAATGGCTCTTCCATGGGTTTGAGCAGTGGGGGCCTTCGTGGGATATAAGTCTCTCTGCAAAGGAAGCGATAAGCCCGTATATCTTCGCCCAACTAGGGGCTGGAGATGAAGTTAATTCAATCCCCGTCATTATCCCTGGTGAGAAGGCTAAGGCGGTTCGTCAGAATATATTGGGTGGTCAGATGGTTTTCGAGGCTGAAGTGAAAGGTCTCTTATATCATCGGAGCCATCTTCCAAAGCCCCTTTTTACTAGCCTGGGCCAGTGGGGTAAGGCCTTTGACTATTGCATTCTGCTTAATGAGGATGACGAGCAGCACACTATATCTCGCCGCCTTGATAAAACGGCAACATTCTCTGCTTACCTGTGGCAGTGCTGGGGTCCCAAGCAATGGCTTAAGGATAAAAAGATGCCACGATTGGACGAGGTTTATTTCGTCTGGGAGCATACAGATTTTACCAAGCAAGATGCCATTGCATATAACCTAGATAGTCTTCAGCGTAAGGCTGACTACATACAGTCAAAGCATGGTGATCTTGCTCTTCTTCAGAAGTCCACTTCAATTGTTCCAGGCGAACCACTCTGCCCAACAGAACTTTTCTACAACTTCCTTTTAGGTGGACTCAAGGGGAATGGCTAATTTTGCATATATAGCTGCCAAATCAGAGAAGATGCAACTTTAGCTGTATTTCCAAAGTAAAAAAAGGAAGCAAGGTAGATTGTGGTATCCGCCTTAGGTGGATTTAAATCCGCTCCCCATGACCAGTTTCCTAAGGCAAAAATGGGCCCACCCGCAGTGGATATACACAAAATGTAGTTTTTTGATTGTTGACTTAATATAATTTTTGTGTTAAATTTATTACATTTCCCTTCCTTAACTAGGTTTGTAAATGCTGTAGTTTTTAAAGGCAGGAAGAGTTGTGGAGATAAATAAGGATAGTAAGGTCTTAAGTATACTGAAGACTCACCCATTCGCTATAAAGGTCTTCCACAGATTTCACCTCAAGCCCCTCCAAAACATAAATCGCACCTTAGAGACATTAACCAGAAATTCAACCACAACCTTAGAGGAATTAATCAGTGAGCTCAACGACGCCATACAGGATTCTATCCCAAACAAAGTAAAAACAGGCCCTCTGACAGAGGAACAAGATGGTGAGATTCATGGGAATATGACCTTTAGGTTTGTCACAACGCGTTACCCAGCCACATCACGGGTATTTGAAAGGCATGGCGTATTGAAGCTTGCCAAGGAACATTGGTGCGATGAGAAAGTCTTTTTTTTTGCTATGGCCCTTCAAATGGCCCCTGAGGAATTGATTAAAGAGCTCCAGGAGGCGGTGAATAAAAGTGTGCCCAGCTCTACTGCAACAACCCCTCCCTTCTATACTAATGATATACATGTTCCTTTTATAAAGGCTGCCGTAGTTTTTGGTGTCACCACCGGGTGTCTGTACGGAGCCAGTTTACTAGCCTACATGGCCCTTTACGGAAGCCTGGCTGGCGTACCCAGGGCCATTCTTGAAGCCCATGGGCATACCCAGGTTTATGGCTGGGTAGGGCTTTTCATAATGGGCATATCTTATTTTGCCCTGCCGAGATTCTGGAATGCCACCCTTCATAAAGCCCTCCTCGCCCAGATGTCCTTCCTACCTATGGTTATTGGTATCTCTCTGGTGTTTATATCACGACATCTATTGCTAATAGGCGACTATTTTCCCTTCAGGGCAATGAGTGTAATGGGTAGCTTAATAGAGACAGCAGCCATAGTGTTGCTAGTATATATACTTACAAAGACCTACCGTTCGGCTAAGGACAGGCGTTTTGAGGTTTACGAAGGCTACTTCTTTGCTGGTTACGGCTGGTTTTTACTCCAGGCCGTGATATTCGTTGGCACCATGATATACCTTAGCAAAACTGGTGGTAATACCATCCCAAGGGTTGTAGAGCAACCCTTACTACATCTTCAGATTATGGGTTTTGCCTGTATGATTATACTGGGAATCCTTACCAAGACCTTACCGGTCTTCCTTGGGATAAAGGAACCCAACCGCACAAAAAACCTGTGGGTCTTTTTCCTTCTGAACATCTCTATATTTCTAAGAGTAACAAGCCTCCCGCTAAAGGAGCTATATCCCCTTAGTCCATTTTACGGCCAGGTGTTTTTGCTTGCCGGATGTCTGGAGGGCCTGGCAGTGCTATTGTTCTTCTATAACCTTAGGCTCCATTGTATAGGGGAACTGGAGTCAGGGGCACCCAGGAAGGAGTTCAGGAAATTTATAAAGGCCGCCCTCTTCTGGTTCTTTGTGGCGGAGGCGGGGCTGTTGACCTTCAACCTCTATCAATTCACTACTGGCAAAGAAATCTCTTACGCCATGTTTGGGTCTTACCGTCATGCCATATTCGTAGGGTTTATAAGTATGATGATTATAGGGTGTGCCTCAAAAATGATTCCGATGAGCCTGGGGACCCAACTTTATAGCTACCGAATCCTCTTTTGGACTTTTGTACTACTTAACCTGGGTAACGCCTTCAGGGTACTATGCCAGCCATTGGCTGTGGACTATCATATTAACGCTCTATTCCTACCAATGGGGCTTAGTGGCTTTATTGAAGATACTGCCCTGGTACTGTTCGGTTACAATGTCTGGAAGACAGTTGCTCAACGACGGGCCTTAGAGGAAAAGGAACTGGCAGAAAGGATTACCGTGGTTACCCCTGAGACCAACGTCTATCTCCTTGTCAAACAGTATCCGAAATGTCTTGATATACTGGTAAACAAGGGCTTCACGCCGCTAAAGAACCCAATGATGTTAAATACAGTGGCCAAGACTGTGAACATTGGCACAGCCGCAAGTATCCACCCAGTTGACCTCGGCAGTCTTCTAAAAGAACTAAACGAGGCCGTACAGCAAACCAAGGCCACGAACATCCTTTAAAGTTTTAACCAAATAGTTGTTTACACATCCTTCTTTTATTTCTTCTGAAACAAAAGTCACCGCCCTCCCCGGTTAGAGAGTTAAATAAGTAGGGGTTTGATTTATCAAACGCCTAAAAGTTAGTTCACAAACACTGGAAGCCTTTGAGGCTAAACCCACGGCAATAAAAGCAAGTAGAAATCTAGGTCTTTTTATGATAAAAGTTAGGATTAAAAGGGTTTCTCATGTTACGATACCTCACAGCAGGAGAGTCTCACGGCAAGTGTTTGATAGTGATAGTGGAGGGCTTGCCGTCAGGGTTCAAGGTAGATTCCGGTGCAATAAATAGAGAACTAGCCCGCCGTCAGGGGGGCTACGGCCGTGGGCCCAGGATGCAGATTGAAAAGGACGAAGCGGAAGTCCTGTCTGGCACAAGAAGAGGCATCAGCATTGGCAGTCCTGTCGCCCTCAATATTAAAAATCTAGATTACAGTATAGAAGAACTACCGGAACTTACCAGGGCCAGGCCCGGCCATGCCGATTTAGCGGGGGCAATGAAGTACGGCTTCAAGGATATGCGCAACACCCTGGAGAGGGCCAGTGCCCGGGAAACCGCTGCCAGGGTAGCGGCTGGTGCTTTAGCCAATATGCTCCTTAATGAATTCAACATTCAGGTGCTTGGCTATGTAGTCGGTATTGGAGGCGTACTGACAGGTAACATGCCCAAAACCCCCCAAGAGATACGGTCTTTCAGGGATTCAAGCCCAATCTATTGCCCTGATAGAGGAGCAGAAGAAGCAATAATAAGGGAAATAAAAGAGGCGGAAACCCGTGGAGATAGCGTAGGGGGAGTAGTGGAAGTAGTGGCTTTTGGCGTGCCACCTGGTCTGGGCAGTTATGTCCAGTGGACAGAGCGGCTTGATGGGCGACTGGCAAGGGCCGTTATGGCCGTCCAGGCTATAAAGGGCGTTGAGATAGGGTTAGGTTTCAAAGCAGCGGAAAGTTTAGGCTCCCAGGTTCATGATGAAATATTTTATGACGAGTCTTTGGTAACAGACCCAAAGGGTGGATTTTATAGAAAGACTAATAACGCTGGCGGCATTGAGGGTGGCGTAACCAATGGTGAACCAGTGGTAGTGAGGGCCGCAATGAAACCTATACCTACCCTGAGGAAGCCGCTTCATTCCGTGGACCTCCAGAGTAAGGCAACCGTGGAGGCTGCCGCAGAGCGCTCGGATGTATGCGCAGTACCTGCCGCCTCGGTGGTGCTAGAGGCAGTGGTTGCATTTGAACTGGCCTCCGCCTTTGTGGAAAAATTTGGTGGTGACTCCATAGAGGAAATTAAGAGAAACTACAACGGTTATCTTGAGCAGATAAAGCATCTCTGAGAAAAAAATAGAGGATAATGGAGTTTACGCTTAAGGTTAATTATTAGCACTCCCCACAGGCTTTTAACACCTCCCCCATTACCTCAATAGCATAGTCAATATCTTCAAAGGTAACATCCTTATGGGTAACCATCCTGCCAAGGCTGCCCTTGAGATGGATAGTTAAAATACCCTTACTTGCCAATTTAGCTATCAGTTCTTCACAACTCATCTTGGGACTGGAGAATTCAAAGCAGATGATATTGGTTTGCACTGTTTGCAGGCGAACCATACCCGGTCTTATCTTGTCCAGTCCCTCCGCCAGTCGCCTGGCCTTCTGATGGTCTTCCTTTAATCTATCTACCATCTCCTGGAGGGCCACTATACCACAGGCGGCCACTACCCCCACCTGACGCATAACGCCCCCTAACATTTTTCTGAAGCGCCTGGCCTCTTTTATGAAATTTTTTGAGCCAGTCAGCAACGAGCCTATCGGGCAACCCAACCCCTTAGATAGACAAAACATGACCGTATCGCAGTCTTTTGTGAGCGTTTTAGGACTCACCCTTTGGGCAACGGCGGCGTTAAATATGCGTGCCCCGTCAATGTGAAACGCAAGGCCGTAGCGTCTGGCCAAAGAGGCAGTGGCCTGCGTTTCCTGCGGATTGAGTACCGTACCCCCTCCAAGGTTATTGGTATTCTCAACTACCAGTAGTTTCGGTCTCGGATAGCGCGGATGAAGGTTTATTGTGTCCTCTATCTCCTGGAGACCCAGCCTCCCCATGCTATCTGTCCTTAGTGTGTATAAGAGTACCCCAGCCAGGGCTTGAGTGCCCCCCATAGTTAGTTGATGGATGTGTGCATTTTCGTCGCATATAACCCCATCTCCGGGCCTTGTATGGACCATAATGGCCAGAAGGTTAGCCATCGTTCCACTGGCACAAAACAGCCCGGCCTCTTTACCCATCGTGTCTGCTGCCATTTCCTCCAGGCGGTTGACGGTAGGGTCCTCTCCGAATCCATCATCCCCTATTTCTGCCTTTACCATTGCCTCTAGCATCTTTGTCGTGGGTTTTGTTATCGTATCACTTCTTAGGTCCACTATCCTCATCAGTTTGCCGCTCTGTTTGAATAACCTCCTTCGCTAAATTCATATAGTCTATTGCACCAGGACTTAAAGGTGCATAAAGATGTATGGGAAGTCCAGAGATAGGACACTCCGCAAGACGCACGTTCTCCCTGATAACTGTTTTGAATACCTTTTGGCCGAAACGGCCCCTGAGTTGTTCCACAACCTCCCGACTCAAGTTAGTGCGCCCATCATACATACAGGGGATTATCCCGGTAACTTCCAGTGAGGGGTTTACCCTCTCTTTCACCAGATTTATTGTATTTACAAGTGTAACCAATCCGTTCAGGGCTAAAATCTTAGTCTCCACCGGAATGAACACCTCTCTGGAAGCTGTCAGGGCGTTAATTGTAATGATTCCTAAAGAGGGGGGACAATCCAGTAGGACGTAATCGTAACTCTCCTCCAAGGGTTCCAGCTTCTGTTTAAGGACAATCTCCTTACCCTTTTCATTTGACAGTAATCTTTCAACCCCAGCCAGTTCAACGGTGGAAGGGGCTAACCACAACCCCTTGACCTTTGAATCCCTCAGTATATCTTCCAGACCTGTCTCACCAAGAAGCACGTTATACATAGATTTTTCTAACTCTACCTGACTTATCCCTAACCAGCTGGTCAAATTAGCCTGAGGGTCAAGGTCTACAAGTAGCACCTTTTTACCCAGCTCTGCAAGACATGCCCCGAGGTTTACGGCCGTAGTGGTCTTGGCGACCCCACCCTTTTGATTGGCCAGGGCGATGCTCCTCATCTAATTCCCCCTTTTATAAAAAGTACGCATGGGGCAGTCAACAATTACATAAATGTGCACTCAATTTCCTCTGACGATTGTTGGCTATCCTCTACGAATGGAAAAAGCTGTGGATAGGGCACTCTGCGGGAGGTTATTCTTTTTAGGTTTGTGACCTGCACCAAAGGCGATTCTTTTAGGGATGTTCCCCTGATCTCCCCGATTCCTTTCTCAAATTTTTTTATACTATTGTTATCCCCCATTAAGCGGGTTTTTAGCACAAGCGGGGGTAGTAAGTCAAGTCCTTTAGTACACTTCCTGCAACTCCCCTTCTAAACTCCACTCCGCTTTGGATATTGACAAAATTATGTATATACTGGCAAAATACATTTTTATCTTAAGAAAGACTATTATGAAATACGGCATTATCATTGCGGACGGGATGGCAGATTATCCCCAGCCTGAATTGGGAAATAAGACCCCTCTTGAGGCCGCCAGCACTCCCTGTGCGGATGAGATAGCCCGTTCGGGACTACTTGGTACTGCTCAGACAGTGCCGAGGGGCTTTACCCCTGGAAGTGACATCACTACTATGTGCCTGTTGGGCTATGAGCCTAAAAAATACTATCCAGGGAGGGCACCCCTTGAGGCAGCTAACCTGGGGATAAAACTGGGCCCGGAGGATTGGGTCTTCCGCTGTAACCTTGTAACGGTTAGAGATGGCCTGCTGGAAGACTTCAGTGCCGGGCATGTATCCACCGGAGAGGCTACCGCATTAATAAGTTATCTCAACGAACACCTTGCAACAACGTCTCAATCAGAGGTACGTTTCTTTGCGGGGAAGGGCTACCGAAATATTATGCTTTATAAAGGTCCTATGGTGATGAACGCTAATTGTATACCACCCCATGATATATTAGATAAACCCATAAGAAAAAACCTGCCGAGGGGCAAAGGGAGCCAGCTACTAATAGAGTTAATGGAAAAATCCCATCCACTCCTTAAAGAACACGGTATAAACCTCAAGAGGCTAAGTGAGGGGAAAAGGCCTGCCAATATGATATGGCTATGGGGTCAAGGGAAGAAACCTAATATACCCCCCTTCCGGGACAAGTTTCGTGTAGCCTCAGGGGCGGCGATAAGTGCTGTAGACCTCATTAAAGGGATTGCACGCCTTATAGGCTGGGAGGTTATAGAAGTACCGGGAGCGACTGGCTATCTTGACACAGATTACGCTGCAAAGGGGCGTTACGCAGTAGAAGCGTTAGAGAGGTATGACCTGGTACTGGTACATGTTGAGGCACCTGACGAAGCAGCCCACATGGGTAATGCCAGCGAAAAAGTAAAGGCTATTGAGAATATTGACTCACTCGTTCTGGGTCCTATACATGACGCCCTAAAAAGTAAAGGGGAGTACAGGTTACTCTTTATGTGTGACCACTACACGGTAACCCAGAAACGTACCCACTCCTCCGAGCCAGTCCCCTTTGCAATGTGTGGAGCTGACTTGGGCAATCCCTCTGGCCTTGTTATCACTGAGGCTAATGCAAAGAAGACAAGATTTCACTTGAAAAGGGGACATGAGTTGATGGAGCTGTTTCTATTAAAGGGATGAGCTAGTCTTTTTAGGTTACAACATTGACACGTTACTTATTACGAAATATACCCTGCTACGGCCAGATTAGCTTTCTTGCTTCTTCACTAGCGACATTTATCAATATAGCTTTAAAGCATTCTGCCGCTTCTTTACCAGCCTTAGCCATCAACCTCTTAAATTTATTTGCCGATGCAGTAGTTCTTGGAGTTTCACGAACAATATCGTCAAGACTTCTTTTTAAGTTGTTCCTCTCCTCATTTGTCAAACTATCAAGTGTATCTGCTAGTTCTTGGGCGGCTTTCACTGCTGTGTCTGTCCAAGGGAAGGGTTTACCGCAATTGTGACAGAAGCTAGGAGGAGAATAATTGCAAAGACCAAAAATCCCTTGGATATGGTAATAACCCCTAATGGACGTAGTACAATACTGGCAAGAGGTAATGGTTGGTTCTCCGCATTTATCACAGAATTTCTGATTGCGTCCAGGTACAGAGCCCGCCATTGAATTGACAACATGTCCGTTAAGACAGATTTGAGCGGTATCATACCAACTATTATTCATATTTCTAACCTCTTTTACAGACCCGTTCTGCTGACCGATCTTTACGCAACCGCATCAAAAGAGACTACCTCCAGCTCCACCTTCATATCCCTCGCCCTGGCCACAATCTTTTCCACCAAAGAGGCCACCTCATCAGGAATGAATGCCTCTTCGCATTGAGTACACACATCGGCTGGAACGCCTTTTATGAAAAGTACTCCTCTCTCAATCTCTACCGGGAGGTTAGTCGTATCTCTTTTAGTAGTTCCTCCACAAACAGGACATTTCATTTCTTTCTCCTCGTTTTTAAATCCTCCTTCCATTCCTCTGGAGAAGGTTCATACACCGTAATAACCCATAAAATTTTCTCCTTCTCATCCACTGCTACCACTATATGCAGAGCCTTTTTCGCATAATAACCCAAGAGCAAGAAACTTGGTAGGGGCTTGTCCTGAAGGTATGCCTCAACAATTTCACAATTCTCTAATGCCATAAAGACCTCAGCCCTTTG
Organism: Candidatus Brocadiia bacterium JP1; assembly: GCA_051388875.1. Taxonomy (GTDB): domain Bacteria; phylum Planctomycetota; class Brocadiia; order Brocadiales; family Bathyanammoxibiaceae; genus JBMFFR01. Next base: position 226,726 of record JBMFFR010000001.1, read on the forward strand.
GATGTTTCTTTCAAGAAGTTTTTTGAGTGCATGTTTCTTCCACTCAATTTTACGGGCACTTGCAAGTCTCTTTATTTTTTCAAGGAAGTCGGAATTATTCAAGAATTTTTAACGAAGTTTTTTACCAGACGGACTTTTGCCGCCCCAAAAACATCCTCCGGTGTTATAGAGGTTATGCAAATAGGGTCATCGCACGTCCTTTTGGTGCAGGGGCTGCAGTCAAATTCCTTTCGCACTACTATGGCATTCTTTTGGTAGGGACCGTAAATGACGGGATCTTTGGGACCGAATATGGCCACTTGGGATATACCTAGTGCGGAGGCGATATGCATTGGGCCTGTGTCCCCGCTGATAAAGAGATTTGCTCTGCGGATAAGACTAACCAGCTGTCCCAATGTTTCTGTCTTAGGGCCGGGATAGGCAGTTTGCTTCATAGTGGTAATTATTTCTTTTACCCTCTCCAATTCTGAAGGCCCCCAGGTAAATACCACATTCAGTCCAAGCTCTCCCACAAGTTTGTCTGCCAGTTGGGCGTAGTTCTCAATCGGCCAGCGCTTATATGCCCCAAAATCACTGGTGCCGGGATGGATTACCACCAGCGGTTTTACGACGGCTTCACCTTTGACAGGGCCTTTAATATTCTTCAAGAAAGAATCAACAAATTCTTCGTCCTCCCTTGAGGTAAACAAGCTCACGCCTGCCCTTGCCGGTCTGAGCCCGAGTCCTTCCAGGAGAGCAAGGTTCTTTTCTATCCTATGCAATCTCTTTAGAGCAGGGGCTATATGGTAATTGGTGAATAAGAAATTACCCTCTCTACAATATCCCTTGGTAAAACCCACCCTCAGGGGGGTTCCAGTCAGAAAGGTCATTATCCCACTCTTAAGGTTTCCTTGAAAGTCCAGGGCTAGCTCAAAACCTTTGCTTCTCAGGGCAGAGATAAAGGAATAAATCTCACGGGTGGTTTGTATGAAGGTAAGAGGATTCTTGAGTCCAGCGAGCCATTTCTTTTTAGGGAAGACTATAATTTCGTCCAGGTCCGCCTGCCCCCTCAGGATTCCCTCTGCCTTATCCTCCACCAGCCAGGCGATATGAGAAGAGGGATAACTCTCCCTTAAGGTTTTGAGAGAGTGCAGTACGTGCACCACATCCCCTATAGCACTGAGGCGTACAATCAGGAGTTTCTTGGGGACGGTTGAGACCTCTACCGATGAGGCGGGTATAGCATTGACATACCCTAGAAGTGCTCCCTCAGCACCAAATGGTGAGTTAATACGAAACATTTGCCATCCTAACCCATAATATTAAATAAACAGCTTTGCAGACATTTATATCCTTAGTGCTTCTGCCTGTCAATGGGGTAGACAAAGATTTAGACCCTTGATATACACTTGAGACGGATAGCCCACCGCACCTAAATCTTAGATTTGAAATTTTACTTGGTGCCCTTTCTTTACTGGTAGTGACATTATAAAGGACAAGTTTTGGGGTCTCTTACCTTGACTTTGGGCTTAGATTAGGGTAATAGTTATACAAATGGCAATTTTACATATGCAGTGTATGGAATGGCTATAAGGGTGAGGTGAAGAGTGTCTCCATTTCATTTTGATTTTGTTAAATCACTTGTAAAATAAGAATTAATGGAGGTCCTGCTAACATGCTATACAAGGTAAAGGTGAGATATAGCTTGATGCGACATATTGGGGACTTTTTCACCGAAAACCAGGATTTTAAATTAAGAGATAAGGTGGTCGTTGAGTCTGAAAGGGGGCAAGAGGCAGGGGACATAATTACTAGGCCTGAGGGGCCTTGTCAATGTAACGGTGCTTGTCCAAGGGTACTGCGCAAGCTAACGCTAGATGATAGCAAGGTCTTAAAAGAGATTGAAGAGGAAAAGACCCCTGAGGCATTTACCTTCTGCAAGCAAAAGATAAAAGAAAGAGCTTTACCTATAAAGCTTACCGCCGTGGAACACCTCCTGGATTTTAAGAAGGTAATTTTCTATTTCGTGTCCAAGGAAAGGGTTGATTTCCGTGAACTGGTAAAGGATCTGGCTAGGAAATACCATACCAGGATTGAGATGAGGCAGATTGGTGTAAGGGATGAGGCCAAGGTTCTCGCCTCGTATCAGCACTGTGGGAGAGAGCTCTGTTGTAAGGGTTTTCTTACGAGGCTGGAGCCGGTTACCATGAAGATGGCAAAGAATCAGATGGCCACCCTTGACCCAGCTAAGATATCAGGGCGCTGCGGAAGGTTAATGTGCTGTTTACGATACGAAAACGATGTGTATGAAGAGTTTAAGCAAAATTTGCCCAAAAAGTGTTCCACTGTCTGTACCCCTGCCGGGACAGGTAAGGTAGTTGACCTTCAAATACTAAGGCAAAAGGTTACTATACAGACAGAGGATAAACGCACCCTTATAGTAGGTGCTAAAGATATTCTCAAGGTATAAGAAGGTTTGAAGTACATTGAGTAAGTTTTATCTCACAACCCCTATTTATTATGTAAACGATGTACCCCATATAGGGCACTCCTATACCACTATAGCGGCAGATGTCCTGGCACGTTACCACAGGCTCAGGGGGAAGGATGTATTCTTTTTAACCGGTAGCGATGAACATGGGCAAAAAATACTCAAGGCTGCTCAGGACCGTAAAGAAATGCCAGAGGCGCTTGTTGATCGCGTAGTAGAAAGGTTCAAGAAGGTCTGGCAATGCATTAATATATCAAACGACGATTTTATAAGGACCACTGAGCCCAGACATACGAACAGGGTGCAAAGGATATTTCAAAAACTATATGAGAAAGGGGATATATACCTGGGGGATTATGAAGGCTGGTATTGCACTCCCTGTGAGAGTTTCTGGATAGAAAGCGAGCTAGTAGCCAACAAATGCCCTGAATGCAGACGTCCGGTTGAACGCCTCAAAGAAAAGAATTATTTCTTTAAGCTCTCAAAATATAGGGATAGGATATTAAAACACATAGAAAATCAGTCAGAGTTTATTCAACCTGACTCCAGAAGGAATGAATTAAGTAGCCGCCTGAGGGCAGGAGTGGAGGATATAAGTGTCAGCCGTCAGGCACTTTCCTGGGGCATACCTGTACCCATAGACCAGACGCAGACTATTTATGTTTGGGTAGATGCCCTTTTTAACTATATAACAGCATTGGGTTACGATGATGATTTGCACAGATTTCATAGCTACTGGCCTTGCGATGTCCATCTTATAGGTAAAGAAATCCTATGGTTCCATGGGGCTGTATGGCCTGCCCTTCTTATGGCCTTAGAATTGCCTCTGCCGCGGGCTATATTTGCCCACGGCTGGTGGACCGTTGAGGGGCAAAAGATGTCTAAATCCCTAGGAAATGTTATAGACCCACTTACGATTACCGATAAATTTGGGGTGGATGGTTATAGATACTTCCTCCTCAGGGAGGTACCCTTCGGGCTGGATGGCAATTTTTCCTATACTGCCTTAGTGCACCGTATCAATAGTGACCTGGGTAACGACCTTGGTAACCTTCTAATGAGGATGCTGACCATGATTGAGAAGTACTATGATGGATACGTACCACAGCCGGAAGCATGCATGCTAGACTTAGACAAATCCTTAGTAGAAGGGGCTGAAGCACTTAAGACAATAGTGGAGAAGGAGATAGAGTCCTTCCAGTTCAGCAAGGTCCTTGAGGCCATATGGGGTTTCATTTCGCAGGCTAACCGCTATGTGGAGGAATCAAAACCCTGGGTACTGGCAAAACAAGACCGCAAGGCACTTTCTGTAAAGCTTTATAATCTTGCTGAGGCCCTAAGGCTCATAGCCGCGTATATTGCCCCCTTTATGCCTGATACTGCCGAGGAGATACAGAGACAACTGGGGATTCCTTTAGAAGAAAAAGAGCAGAGATGTAGCTATCTATGGGGAACCCTGAGGCCCTCTACAAGGGTGGTAAAGGGTAAGGCCCTGTTTCCACGAATAGAATCATCAAATTTGCCTTTAATTGAGGTGAAAAATTGAGCGAAAAGACTGTTTTTAAGACATTTTTTGACAAATTATTGAATATAAATAGAAAAGATTCCCGTTATAGTTTACAGGCCTACTACTTTGTTTTTGAGGCATTAGATTTTACAGTAAATAAACTTGGCAAGAATCCGGGAAGCTCTAAGGAAACGGAGCGGCACGTTACAGGCCAGCAACTGCTGGAAGGCATCAAGGAATTTGCAGTAGAGCAGTTTGGTTATATGGCCAGGCCTGCACTGGAGATTTGGGGCATAAAGCGATGCGAGGACTTTGGTGAGATTGTCTTCAATCTGGTAGAAGGCGGTTTGATGGGCAAGACGAATACTGATACAAAGGATGATTTTAAGGGATGTTATGACTTTAAGACCGCCTTTGATGAGTCCTTCCAGCTAAAGGGAAAATTTAACATTAAGTGGGATTGGAATAACATCAAAACTAAGAAGAGATAAGAAGTCCAGGGTAATGGTATCGTTTGAACTAACTGATAGATTGGAAGGTCTTATTGTACGGCCGGAAGCACTAGAAATAAAAAGTGCCGCAGCTTTTAGAGGAGGGTACTCATGACACTGAAAGGAGAAAAGTTGCCATGAGCTTTGTGGGAAGCTGCGGCACTCAGCCTACTTTTTCCTTTTTTATTATACCTTTTTCAAGCTCTAATTTTAAGCCCTCAACTGCTTGTTCTTCTGTTTCCCCAAAAAACGCCTGGCCCAAAGAAGGACAACGAGCCACAAAACCGGCCCTCTCTGAGTCAGATTCAACTAATGCTGCCAACTCCAAACCCCCTACCCTCAAAGTTACCTCTCGCGATAATATAAACTCTTGTACCTTAGAGTTTAGCTCCTTTACCAGGTCTCCCAAGGCTACGCTGAAGACGAGCTGACCATTCCTTAGGGTATCTATAATTTTGTCCTTATCGTTAGTCAGAACAAATATAGAGTCCCCATCTGTCAAGAACCTTTGTTCGGCAAAGGGCTTCCTCACCTCGGGTGCATGCGCCCTAAGATACTGCAAGCTCTTCCTTATTTTTTGGAGGCTTACACCACCGTCTAGAAGGGTCTTGGCCACCCTCATCTGGACAAGGTCAAGGAAAGAATAAAGCCGACTGCTACCATAGCCAGTTGCCTGCCTGACTGAAGGCTTTATGAATTCAGTCTCATCCCAGTACTGTACCTGACGGGGAGTTATCCCTACTATGCAACATACAGCTTGTGTGTTAAACGTAGTCATGAATCTGCCTCCCTCACCTCTTCATTCCTTGTTTTTTGTAAAACATATTTGTTTTAATTTTACCCTTTTTCTTTTCTTTGTCAAGCGGGTTCCGCTAATAAATATTCACTTTGACATGGAAAACAAAAAAAGAACAGTAAGGAATTCTGTCTTAAGTCTTTGAAACACAAGCTATTACAAACAATATTTAAAAGGTTTAATTGTGTATATAATAATTGCTTATATATGTAAATATATAGGCATAATTAGCACATGTATACTAATTTGAACGATAGAAATAGCCATGCGTGCCTTAATTTGGTGTAGGGCGCCAGCTTTCTGCTCAGGTATTCAGGCAATCTCTAAATTGCAGGGAGGGGGTGCCATGCACAACAAGGATGTAAAGTGGTAAAAATGCCCATAAATGCCTCTCGGTCTTCGTTCTTGCTTACGTAGCACGGCTCCCCGTGCGGAGGTCAATGAAAATCTCTTAAAGGCAAAGGGAGAAATACTAATTGAAGATTCCACTTTTTTTAGTTATAATTTTTGAAATTTCTGCGGTAGAAAACTGTTATTCTCTTTGGTCAATACTACAGTGAAGCTGAAGGTTAATGAAATTTTTAAGAGTATACAGGGAGAATCTTCCTATGCAGGGTTACCCTGTAGCTTCATCAGGCTAACGGGCTGCAACCTCAGGTGTAACTACTGCGATACTGTTTATGCCTACGAGAAGGGTATAGACATGGGTATGGAGGAAATCCTTGAGGACATGGAGCTGTTGGGGTGTAGCTTGATAGAAATTACGGGGGGTGAGCCCCTTTTACAGGAGACTACACCGGAGTTTGTCAGGGAACTCCTTAGACAAGGATACAAGGTCTTAGTGGAGACTAATGGGAGTTTGAATATTGACTTACTACCAGAGGGTGCCATAAGGATAATGGACATCAAGTGCCCGGGTAGTGGCATGTCTGAAAAGATGGACTGGAAGAATATAGAGAGGCTCAAGGATACCGATGAGGTAAAGTTTGTGCTGAGTTCTAGAGAGGATTACGACTGGGCTAAAGAGGTCATAGACAGGTATGAATTGCAGAAGAGGGCAAAGGTGCTCCTGGGTATAGCCTTTGGCAGAATGGAGCCAAGGCCTTTAGCTTACTGGATACTCCAGGATGGGCTGGAAGTGCGCCTTCAACTCCAGCTTCACCGTTACATATGGCCTCCCGGCACACAGGAAGGGACGTTGTTGAGGAGTACGTGTCGTCATGAAAAAGGAGTTAGCAGTAGTATTACTTAGTGGGGGCATGGATAGTTGTGTAACAGTCGCCATTGCCAGGGAAAGCCACGAGATAGCCTTACTGCACGTTAATTATGGGCAAAAGACCGAGAAGAAGGAACTCCATGCCTTTAGCGAGATTGCACAACATTATCACGTCACCGCCGAGAGAAGACTTGTCATTGATATGAAATATCTGGGCGGTATGGGAGGTTCTAGCCTCACCGACCCTAAGATGGATATACCTACCACTGCCAACCTGCTTTCTGGTGGTATCCCATCAACTTATGTGCCCTTCAGGAACACCCATCTTCTTGCCGTAGCAGTCTCATGGGCGGAAGTGCTGGGGGCTAGAAAGGTATTCATAGGGGCGGTGGAATCTGATAGCCCATATCCAGACTGCCGAGAGGCCTATTACAAGGCTTTCAATCAGCTAGTTGCGGTGGGTACACGCCCGGATTCTCAAATAGTGGTAGAAACCCCATTATTGCACCTCAAAAAGGCGGATATCGTAAAAAGGGGTATGACTATTGGTGTACCGTTTCATTTGAGCTGGTCGTGTTACAGGGTTGAAGAAAAGGCTTGTGGTGAGTGTCGTAGCTGTAAGTTACGGCTAGGGGCATTTAAAGAAGCAGGGTACAGAGACCCGATTCCTTATTGCGAGGCGAACAGCCTTACTGCGGTTTCCTCTGGCTGAGTGGGGTTGGTTAGACTCCTATAGGTAGCCTCTGCTGCGAGCTGCTCGGCCTGTTTTTTACTCTTGCCCTTTCCGTGGGAGTACTCAATGTCCTTTATTACCACTGCGACTTCAAAGGTTTTCCCGTGCTCCGGGCCGTGCTGATTTATCAGTTTGTAATAAGGGGTAGTGCCCAGGTGTTTCTGGCAGTGCTGTTGCAGGAGTGACTTATAATTCCCCTCATGCTCGCTATTGCGGACACGCTCTATTTCGTCTTTTAAGTGTGAGACGACGAAGCCCCTCGTTACCTCCAGCCCACGGTCAAGGTATATGGCAGCTACCACTGCTTCAAACACATTCGCGATAAGCGACCGTGGAAAGTTCTTACGCTCAGGCAGACCCTTCCCCACCACAACATACTCCCTTAGATTCAACGTATCCCCAACCTTTGCCAGTATAGCCTGGCTTACCACTACCGATTTTATCCTGGTTAACTCCCCCTCGCAGCAGGTAGGAAACGTGTTGTAGAGATGCTCTGATATAACCATGCCCAGGATAGCATCTCCCAGGAACTCCAGCCGCTCATTACTCCCGTCGTATTCAATCCTGCAAGAGGTGTGTATTAGGGCTTTATGTAAGAGGGAGATATCTCTAAAGGCATAGCCTATGTCTGCCTGACACCTTTGGAGTTCATCTAGATTGAGCGGATAATCAGCTTCCTGGAACCTCATCCTTCTGGAATTTTCTCTCCTTAAAGAGCATATCCTCATCTAGGGCGGTATACTTGGTGGCGGACTGGATAAGGTCATTAGAAGTGCTTTTACGGAAGGATACCACTTCCACACGACATCCATGGGCCTTTAACATCTCTACCAGGGGGACGAAATCGCCGTCACCAGTAACCAACACCACCGTATCAAGCCGTGTGGCCATAGCTATAGTATCAATGGCTATTCCCATGTCCCAGTCCCCTTTAGCGGTACCATCCGGGCGAAGGCGTAACTCCTTGGTCTTTATCTCGTAGCCGAGCCGCTCCAGGGCCTCTATAAAACTGGACTGGTCCACCTCAGGCTTTTGAACTACGTATGCAATTGCCCTTACTAATTGCCTATCGCCCACTATTTCTTGCAGTAACTTGCTATAATCTATCTTTGACTGGTGTAGGGCCTTGGCCGAGTAAAACATATTCTGTACATCTACAAATACCCCCACTCTCTGGTCAGATTTCTTCGTAAGATCTTTACCCAATATAGACGACTCCTTATAGTAAACTGGGATGTAAATACAAAAAACTTATTCACGGATATTCACTCTCTTGTAATAAACACGGGTTCTTCTTTTTATTAGCTACATAATATTGACATGTTATCCGAAGATACAAATTTATTTTAACAGGCTAAGGAAGAGAGTCAACTAGTATTTATACCTGGCACTATCTGGATACTGCCACTGCCCACAAATATAACGGCCAAAGCGTAAATATTTGTAGCGGTTTTTGACGCTGCCTGCCCAAAATGACTTGTCCCGGTACGCACTTGCAAAAAGGGTTGATAGGTGGTAAAAATAATTTTATATCTTTTTAAGATTAACTATGCGGGAGATTTTGTGTTTTATGGATTTGGCCCACTGATTTTAGAGGGTATTTAATAGATGCTTGACTGGTTAAGAAGGCAAAAGAAGCGGGTTTATATTATCATGGTCTTTGCCATGGCGGCCTGGGGTATAGGGTACTCAGCCTCCTACTTGATTCCTAGAAAGCCAATAGGTTTCATTTTGGGCGAGAAGGTCTATCAGGAGGAGTACAGCGATGCCGTGAACCGCTGGCACAGAGTGTTCTTTAGGGAAGCTAATATACCATTGGGGAAGGCAGTCTGGGAGCAGATGATTATGTCCAGACAGGCGGATAAAATGGGTATTGAAGTAAGCGACGGGGAAATCATGGAAAGGCTGCAAGAGATGGCCTTTCTTACGATGAGCCACAAGGGAGGGCTGCCCCCCAAGAGGGAGATTATAAGGGCATTCTGTCAGAGTTACGGAGTTAATGAAGATCAACTATGGAGGACCTTTAGAGAGGCCATTCTCATAGAGAAGATGAGCGTTTTACTTGCCAGTGCAGTGAAGATTACAGAAGAGGAGGCGTGGCAAGAGTACTCAAGAGAAAATGAAGAGGCTAAGGTAGAGTACCTGGCAATTAGGGCCGGCGACCTGGCAGAGAATATGCAAATAAGCCCAGAAGAAACCAAAGCCTTTTATGACGCCAACAAGGACAACTTCCCTGACCCTGCAAAGGGCATGGTAGGTTATAAACAACCCGAGAAGGTGAAGATTGAATACATAATGGCCCGTTATCAGGACTTAGAAAAACAGGTCTCTGTAACTGATGCAGAAATAAAGTCTTACTATGAAGAAAACAAGGATAGGCGTTATAAGGTGCAAAAACCAATGGAAGGAGAAAAGGAGCAACCCCCAACCACCGGAGGACAAACAACCTATCGGCCTTTGGAAGAGGTAAAGGGGGAGATAAGGGATTCTCTCAGTAGAGAGAAGACAAAGGAACTGGTTAACAACCGTATAAATAAAGCCGATGAGAAGATATACGAAAGTTTAGGAAAGGCGGAACGGCTGAACTTCTCCGTAGTGGCTAAGGAGTTGGGCATCTATTACGAGGAGACTGATTACTTTGGAGTGGAAGAGGCTGAGAAGGTGATAAGGGAGGCCGAGGACCTGGCAAAACAAGTATTTGAGCGGGAGCCTTTTGACCCTAGCCCTCCACAGGATGCTCCTGCCGGGAAGTATATATTCCAGGTGGTTTCAAGAAAAGAGTCCGCCCCTCCCTCCTTAGAAGAGATAAAAGAAAAGGTGGAAAAGGATTTGAAGGAGGAGAGGGCCCTTCAAAAGGCAAGGGAATTGGTGGATGCATGTGCCAGCAAGATACGGGAGAAGTCTTGGGAAGAGGGGCTTAAGTTCCTTGAGGAAGAGAGCAAAAAACTGAGGGGTGCATTTGGGGGGCTAATCTACAATAAGGGGGAGACAGAATTTTTTGCTAGACCAGAGAGGGTGGAGGGCCGGTCTTACCGTTACTTAAAGTCCTTGGATGCGGACGTCCCCAACCTTGCTTTGAAGGCCTTTAGCCTTAAGCCACAAGAAGTTGTCTCAGTGGTGGAAGAGGCCGATAAGAAGGCAGGCTACGTCATACGCCTGATTGAGCGTAAAGAAGCCGAGCGCAAGAAATTTGATGAAGAAAAAGAAAAATACCTGAGAAGGTATCTAGCAGAAAAACAACAGGCTTTTCTAAAGGAATGGGCCGAGATTTTGCGGGTTAAGGGTAAGCTTGCAAGAAGTTAATGGATATACTTTACGGTATAAATCCGTTGCCAAAGGAGATGCATTGGCCCGTAATAACCGTGGGCGGGTTTGACGGTGTGCACCTTGGCCATCAGAAAATCATCCAGGAGACCAGGAATTGGGCAAGGGAAAGGGGCGGTGAAGGTGTAGTAATAACCTTTAAGAGCCATCCCAAAAGCATATTGAGCGATAAACCCCTCAGTTTTATAACCTCCCTTGAACACAGGTTAATACTCTTTGAGAGGCTAGGGGTAGAGCTTGCCGTTGTCCTTGATTTTAAGAAGGTAGCCCACCTTAGGGCTGAGGACTTCGTTAAACAAGTGGTGATTGGTTGTTTGGAGGCCAAAGGGTGGGTTATGGGTTTTGATTTCCGTTTTGGGAAGGATAAGAGGGGGGATTTTTCCCTGGCCACCAGACTTTCAGAGCATTATGGGTTTCAGCTCCGCACCTGTCCGCCGGTAAAGTTCAAAGGAGAGATTATAAGCAGTACCAGGATAAGGACGGCCATTCTAGCAGGCGACTTAGAATCCGCCGAGGGGATGCTAGGTAGACCAGTTTCCATACTTGGAACGGTAGTAAAGGGACGTGGGAGGGGCAGAAAATTGGGTTATCCCACAGCCAACCTGGACCTTCATCACGAAATAAAGCCCCCTACCGGCGTTTATGCCACGTGGGTGACGATTGAAGAAAAAGACTACCTATCCGTTACTAACATAGGTACAAGACCTACCTTTGAAGAAAAAGGGGAAGAGACGACGGAAGTATATATTATTGATTTTAAAAGAAATCTCTATGGCGAGGTATTGGAGGTTAAGTTTATTTATAAGATTCGTGAAGAGTTAAAATTCCCCAGTGCAGAGGCTTTGAAGGCACAGATGGACAAGGACAAGGAAGAGGTCTTAAAGAGGTTAGGTAGAAACGCCTTGACAGAGGGTTATGTCGTTCCTATAATGTTAGCGTAAGTTTTTATTTTGTGGGCAGATAGCTCAGCTGGTAGAGCACAGGACTGAAAATCCTGGTGTCGGCGGTTCAATCCCGCCTCTGCCCACTCTTAATAAAGGGAAAATGGATTATGAATAATGAAAAGGTTTATGTTCGGTTTTCCCCTTTTGATAGGCTAATTTCTTCCTTGATTATTGCAAGTCTTCTAGGTCTTGTGAGCATAGGTATCTCCAGCCTAATAATTCCAGGGTTGATACCACCTTTAGAGACTGCCACTATATGCGTAACTCTACTAACAGTTGCTGTGTCGTCAATCGTCTTACAACGTATATTAGTACGCAGCAAGGAAAGAGACAGAAAATTCTTTGAAAGTGTCAAAGAGCTAAATTCATCCATTGATAACTTACTTGAAAGGATTTCCAAGACTTAATAATGGATCCAGAAACACTCAAGGTACTGATCACTTCCGGTGGTCCATTGGGTGTCTTGGTATTTTTAGTAATTGTGTTTTTGTGGTTTATTAGGGATAGAGACAGTAAATACGAGAACAGTATAAGCATCCTTACGGAAAGTATTAAGAAGTTAGAAAAAGCAATAGAAGAACTTAACAAAAGGATTAAGTAGTACCGTGTTAACAAATTCTAGCCCAAGTGTTGAAGAGTTGACTCAAAAGGCCAGGCAAGTTCGCCGACACATTATCCGAATGCTTGCCAGGGCAGGTTCTGGCCATCCAGGGGGGTCTCTTTCTGCTACTGACCTACTCGTGGCCCTTTATTACGGTAAACTTAGACATGACCCAAAGAACCCTAAATGGCCAGAGAGGGACAGGTTTGTGCTTTCAAAGGGCCATGGATGTCCGGCACTCTATGCCACCTTGGCCGAGATGGGTTATTTCCCGCTAAGTGAGTTGGATACTTTACGTCAGTTTGGAAGCCGCCTTCAGGGTCACCCTGACATGAAGAGGACCCCTGGGATAGAGATATCCAGTGGTTCATTAGGGCAGGGACTATCAGTAGGTGTAGGTATGGCCCTGGCTGCCAGAATAGATGACCTGAATTACAGGGTTTATGTTATGCTAGGGGATGGTGAAGTGGAAGAAGGCCAGGTCTGGGAGGCAGCTATGGCAGCCGGACATTACAAGCTGGATAATCTCTGTGCAATTCTGGATCATAATGGGCTACAAATAGACGGCCCGATTCACGATGTTATGTCCCCACTTCCACTACCTGAGAAGTGGGATGCCTTTGGATGGCACGTGATAGTCATTGATGGGCACAATATTGCCCAAATCCTTGAGGCCTATGATAGGGCGGAGACTATAAAAGGTCAACCTACCATAATTATCGCTAGGACTGTAAAAGGCAAAGGGGTTTCCTTTATGGAGAATAAAGTGGAATGGCATGGTAAGGCCCCTACGTCTGAAGAGGCAGAAAGGGCACTGGCAGAACTAGGATAGGGAAACTAAGACATGACTACTACTACCACAACAACTACTACTCAAGTACGGAAAAAGGCCACACGTGAAGCTTATGGAGAGGCTCTGCTGGAATTAGGCCAAACGAATAAAAATATAGTAGTGCTGGATGCCGACCTTGCAAAATCCACTACCACTTATAAGTTCGGCGAGAAGCATCCACAGCATTTCTTTGACATGGGCATAGCAGAGGCCAACATGATGAATGTAGCGGCGGGGCTAGCTACCTGTGGTAAGATACCGTTCGTTAGCACCTTTTGTATCTTCGCTAGTGGAAGGACATGGGAACAGATAAGGAACACTATATGTTACAGTGGTCTTAATGTAAAGATAGTGGCCACCCACGGGGGCGTAGCGGTGGGGGCTGATGGTTCGTCTCACCAGTGTATAGAAGATTTTGCCCTCATGACGGCCATACCCAGTTTGACAGTTATAGAGCCGTGTGATTATTTTGAAACGATTAAGGCAATAAAGGCTGTGGTAAACTATCAAGGGCCTGTCTATGTCAGGTTGGGCAGGTCTCCTTCCCCGATTATTACCGATGAGTCAATGCCATTTGAAATAGGAAAGGCTAATGTCCTCAGAGAAGGGAAAGATGTGGCAATAGTGGCCAGTGGTCTTATGGTAGTTAATGCACTTAAGGCTGTTGAAGACTTGTCCACTAAAGGGATAGAGGCATCTGTAATTAATTTCCATACTATTAAGCCTTTAGACCGAAAGACTTTGGTGGCTTATGCCAGGGAGACCGGTGCTATTGTAACAGCAGAACAGCACGTTATGGAAGGGGGACTTAGCAGCGCAGTGGCACTGGCACTGGCTAAGGAATACCCTGTACCAATAGAGGCGGTGGCTATAGAGAGTCGCTTTGGGCAATCAGGAGACCCAGAGGTGCTCTTCAAGGAATATCGTCTTACTCCTGAGGATATTGTTAATGCTGCTTTAAAGGTTTATGCTAGAAAGTAAAACCATATGACTAAAAATATATTTTTTTCTATCCTTTTAAGTCTTTTACTATCAGTTTCTTCCATCTGTTTTGCTGATGAATACGAGGAGTACTATAAGAATTATGAAGAGTTAGTGAGGGTGGTAAAACTCATCCAAGAAAGGTATGTAAAAGATATAAAACTCGGGGAACTCTTCCAAGGGGCCTATAGGGGGATGTTGGAGGCATTAGACCCTTACAGCCAGTTCTTTGGTCCTGAAGAATTGGAAGAGTTGAAGGTGGAGACAGAAGGCAGGTTTGGAGGATTGGGTATTGAGGTTATTGTGCGTGACGGTGTACTTTACGTTATTACGCCAATTCTGGATAGTCCTGCCTTCAAGGCTGGAATAATGGTAGGGGACAGAATAATAAAGATTGAAGGTGATCCTACCGAAAAAATGAGCCTGAGAGATGCCGTTAAACGTCTCCGGGGAGAGCCCAAGACAAGTGTGACCGTTACTGTGGTGCACCCCGGTGAATCACAACCAGTAGATGTTACAATTGTTAGAGACGTTATACAAATTCAGAGTGTCAGAGGTGCCAGGATTCTGGATGATGAGGCAAAGATAGGGTACATGGCGCTTACCAATTTTCAAGATAATACCCTGGAAGAGGTGGATAAGGCTTTCTATGAGCTAGTAGCTAAGGATATGAAGGCCCTTATACTGGACCTCCGCTTTAACCCGGGTGGCATATTAAATGCAGCAGTAGCAATATCAGACAGGTTCCTGTCCCAGGGGGTAATTGTTTCCACCAAAGGGCGGGAGGAGGAACAGAACCACGTTTATCTAGCGATGGAAGGTGATACCTATCCGAATATTCCCCTTGTGGTTCTGATGAATAATGGAAGTGCTAGTGCAGCCGAGATAGTAGCCGGGGCGATAAAGGACCACAAAAGAGGACTCATTGTAGGGACCAAATCGTTTGGGAAAGGTTCAGTCCAGAGCCTTATAGCAGTGGAGGAGGGTCACTGTGCAGTAAAATTCACCACTGCCTTATACTATACTCCCGCAGGTATTTGTATAGACAGAATTGGTATAGAACCGGATGTGGCAATTGAATTAACCCCTGAGGAAACTAGATTACTTCATGAGCACCTCAGCAAGGTTAATGTCAATGCTCGGGTTCCGCAACAAACCCACCAAGAAGAGACGTTTTGTGATATCCAACTTCAAAAAGCTATTGAGATTATAAAAGAGGGTAAATTACCTCCGCTACCTGGCCCCACCGAGCCTACGCAGACGTTGTCCTTACTACAAGATGCTAATCCTTGGTATTGAGACCTCTTGTGATGAGACCTCAGTAGCAATAGTGGAAGACGGGCTCCATATACGTGCCAACCTAGTTAGTACCCAGGAAAAGCTTCACTTAAAATATGGGGGGGTCGTACCAGAAATAGCCTGTCGCGCCCATATGGAAACCCTCTTACCTATCTTAGACGAAACCTTAAAGGTAGCAGGGGTGACTTTAAAAGATATTGATGCAGTAGCTGTAACCACAACACCCGGTCTCATAGGGGCACTGCTCGTAGGCGTTACCACTGCCAAGGCATTAGCCTGGGCACTCAAACTACCACTGATTGCAGTCAATCATCTCCACGCCCATATATTTGCGGCGAAACTAGAGTTTGGAGATGTCGTAGAATTTCCCTGTCTTAGTCTGGTTGTGTCCGGAGGACATACAAGTCTCTTTTTAAGTGAAAATGAGATTCAGCATCAATTATTGGGCTCTACTCTAGACGACGCAGCCGGGGAAGCTTTTGATAAGGTGGCCAAGTTACTGGAGCTGGGTTATCCGGGTGGCCCAGCTATTGACAATTTATCCAGAAGGGGAAATCCCTCTGCGGTGGCCTTTCCACGTTCTTACCTTGAGCCAGGTTCACTAGATTTCAGTTTTAGTGGCTTAAAAACCGCAGTGCTATATCATTATCAAGGACTTTTAAAAACTAAGGGGGTTCTGAGTGAAAGAGAGACGGCAGACCTGGCGGCCAGTTTTCAGGAGGCGGTAGTGGATGTACTGGTTGAAAAAACACTACTAGCCTTAAAAAGGCACACTGTGAAAGGGGTAGTCGTTGGAGGGGGTGTAGCCTCTAACTCTCGGTTGAGGAAGAAACTTTCCGAAGCCTTACAAGGACAAAACACAAGACATTACTTCCCCTCTCCCAGGTTTTGCACAGATAATGCAGCTATTGTAGCAGGGCTGGCCTACTACAAATACTTGGAAGGAGAGATAGCCTCACTGAAAGTGGAGGCGATGGCATAATGACAATCGTCAAAGTCAAATTTCACACCACCTATTCTAAATAACAAGGCCTAATTTTAAAATTGGAACTATAAATTATAAGATTATGATTTGCAGGAATTGAGGCATGGATATAGGGGATCTAAAGGATTTGCTTGGTAAGGTTCAAAAAGGGGATGTTTCCATTAAGGAGGCTATGCAACACCTTAAGGATTTACCATACAAGGACATAGGGTTTGCTAAGGTGGATAGCCACAGGGCCCTTCGTTGTGGGTTTCCAGAAGTTATATTCTGTCAGGGAAAGACCCCTCAACAGGTGGTGGAGATTGCCAGGCAAATCGTCAGGGGCAAGGGCAACCTCCTGGCCACCAGGGCCCATCAAGGGATTTATCAAGCTATGCTAAAGCACTTTCCAGATGCAAACTATCATGAGATGGCCAAAGCCATTACCATCAGGCGGGCTGACAAACGCCCAGCAAAAGGGTTTATTCTGGTGGTTAGCGCTGGTACGCTTGATATACCAGTAGCGGAGGAGGCGCGGATAACCGCAGAACTTATGGGTAACAGGGTGGAGGCCCTATACGATGTGGGGGTTGCTGGAATTCATAGGCTGCTGAAACACAGAGAGATATTAACCAAGGCCAAAGTTATAGTTGTGGTAGCCGGGATGGAAGGTGCACTCGCAGGTGTGGTGGCAGGGCTTGTGGATTGTCCTGTCATAGCAGTGCCCACCAGTGTAGGCTACGGGGCAAGTTTTTTTGGTATTGCACCCCTACTTACCATGCTCAATACATGTGCGGCAGGGGTATCTGTGGTAAATATTGATAATGGCTTCGGTGCAGGGTATGTGGCCTCGCTTATAAACCAAAAGGCCTCTTCTAATAAAAGATGAGGAAGGAGGATGAAACAGGATTTTTTTCATCACCCACACTTGTACCTGCCAGACCTCTTTGCGACAACTTCCTCTCGCTAGAAGACAGAAAAGGAATCAGCGCAGGATACGGTTCTATTTTGTTGGAATATACTGAAGAAGAAAGGTCACTAACATGACAAAAAAGAAAAGGAGAAATTTAACGATACTGGTATCACTAATAATAGGTATCATGCTTGGGTATGGAAGTTTTCATGGCAAAACTATTACTGTGGCAGAGGAAACACAGACTGACACAAAAAATATCACACCGGCAGAAGCGTTTGAGTTGATAAAGAAAAATAGCACGAATCAGAATTTCGTAATACTGGACGTACGAACCCCAGAGGAATTTGATGAAGAGTCTATAGAAAATGCCATTAACATAAATTATTATGATGATGATTTTAGGGCCGAGCTTAACAAATTAGACAAGAACAAGACCTATCTCGTACATTGTAAATCTGGGCGGCGCAGTGCAATGGCCCTGGATGTGATGGAGGAACTCAACTTTAAAGTAGTTTACAATATGCTGGGCGGAATAGCTGGATGGAAACAGGAAGGGCTACCCACCGTGAAATAGGTTTAGCAACTGGCCATAGAAAAAGGAGGTGATTTTGTATGGGTGGTGAGGCAAAAAATATTTTGGTCATAGGGGGTATCGCCGCCGGGCCAAAAGCGGCTGCAAAGATACGCAGACTGGACCCGAAGGCAAATATTACCCTTCTGACCGAGGAAGAATATATATCCTATTTTGTATGCGGGCTGCCTTACTTCATAGGAGACATCCTTAAGGAGCAAAAGGCACTCATAGTAAAGGAGCCTTCTTACTTTAAAAACATGTTTAATATAGATATCTTCACACAGCACAGGGCCACCAAAATAGATACCTCCAAAAAAGAAGTAAGGGCTATTGATCTTAAGACCCAACAAGAAAAGACCTTTCCTTACGATAAATTAATCCTGACTACCGGGGCAAGCCCTATCAAACCCACGATAAAAGGCATAGAGTCCCAGAACATCTTTACACTGAGGACTATCCCTGATGCGCTGCAAATAAAATCAGCCCTGGAGAAAGCCCAGAGGGCGGTGGTGGTAGGAGGCGGGCTGATAGGGCTTGAGGTGGCAGAGAATCTGGTGAAGAGGGGGATAGAGACAGCTGTTGTTGAAAAATTAGACCAAATACTACCCCCTATAGATAGAGATATAGCGCTCCTTGTAGAAAAGTATTTAAGAGAACAGGGACTAAGAACCTCTACGGGTGACGTTGTGGAGAACTTTGAGGCAAAGCGGGATGGAAAGGTTTACATTGTCAACACTTCCAAGCGGAAGATTTCGGCAGAACTGGTAGTTTTGTCTGTAGGGGCCAGGCCTAACGTACAGCTAGCTATGGAAGCAGGCCTGGAACTTGGCCCTACCGGCGCTATTAAGGTCAACGAGCGGATGGAGACCAGTAATCCCGACATCTATGCAGCAGGGGATTGTGCCGAGACCGTTCATCTGGTAACAGGAAAACCTGCCTGGATACCACTTGCCACTACGGCAGCTAAGCAGGCCAGGGTAGCAGCAATAAACGCCGCCGGTGGATACGATACCTTCAAAGGTGTAGTGGGTACATGGGTAGTGCAGCTCTTCGGGCTTAACGTTGCCAAGACTGGTCTTTCTGAGAGAGATGCACAAAAAGAAGGCTACGATACAGTAATGGCGATAGCCCCCGGAAATGATAGGTCTCTCAATCCAAAAGAAATAACAGTAAAGCTGATAGCCGATAAGGCCACTGGCCGTCTGCTTGGGGCACAGATAATCGGCGAAGGCAATGTGGATAAAAGGATAGACGTTGTAGCCACTGCCTTAAATTTTGGTGCCACAGTGGAGCAACTCTCTAAACTAGACCTTGCCTACGCCCCGCAGTTCGGCACGGCGATGGACCCTGTCATCACTGCTGCTAATGTCCTGCGAAACAAACTGACAGGGGAGACCGTAGGAATCTCCGCCCTGGAAGTGATGTCCAAAAAGGAGAGGCGTGAAGACTTTATACTGCTTGATGTGAGAACGCCCAGGGAATACGGGGAGGCCCGCATAGAGGATTGCAAGCATATACCTATTGCTGAACTTGCTGGGAGAGTGGGAGAGCTGGATAAGCAAAAAGAAGTTGTAACCTACTGTAAAGGTGGTCTAAGGGCAGCCCTTGCCTATCGCATATTAAAAAATGCCGATTTTAAAAACGTTAAGTACATGGACGGCAGCCTCGTTGCCTGGCCCTTTAAGCTAGTCCCGGAGCCTCATGAGGGAGATTAAAGAACTCCCTCGCCTTCCCAAGCGAAAGAGTGATACCCATAAGGGAGATTACGGGAGGGTGCTGGTGCTAGCGGGTTCTCTTGGGATGACAGGGGCGGCCTGTATGTGTAGTGAGGCAGTCCTCAGGGCCGGGGCTGGGTTGGTTACGCTAGGTATCCCAGTAAGCCTTTACCCAGTAGTAGCCTCTGCACTGTCCTTTGCAGTTATGACCCGCCCTCTAACAGAAACTAAACAGAAGACTCCCTCTTATAAGGCAAGACATCTGATAAGTGAACTGGCCCAGGGGTTTGATGTAATAGCCCTGGGGCCAGGGCTATCAAGAAATCCTGACACCCAGAGACTAGTCCTCTGGCTCATTGAGAATATCCCTCTCCCAATGGTGGTGGATGCCGATGGACTTAATGCCATCGCAGCGCAGCCAGAGATATTAAATAAAGTTAAAAAGGATTGTGTCATTACTCCACATCCGGGGGAGATGGCCAGACTACTGGGATGGGCTTCCACCCAGGAGGTTCAAAAAAACAGAATGGGGGCGGTAGAGGAATTGCTTAAAAGATACCCTAAGGTGGTACTGGTGCTCAAGGGATACGAAAGTCTTGTAGCGGATGCCCAGAGGTTATACGTAAATGTGACAGGCAACCCTGGAATGGCTACTGCCGGGACAGGTGACGTCCTTACGGGGCTTATTGCTGGCCTCATGGCCCAGGGCTTGGTGGCACCGCCTGGCACCCAGCAGTTTACAGCCTTTGAAGCCGCACAACTAGGGACCTACCTGCACGGCCTTGCTGGTGACCTGGCAGTCACAGAGAAGGGGGAGATTTCTATGATTGCTACTGATGTATTACAAAAACTCCCTGAAGCATTTAAAGCCTATCTTGGAAAGTAAGCCCCGTCTACTACACTAGCGCAACTTATCAGGAATCTTCTTTCTTATCGTCCACCGTTTGCGTATCTTTGTACCAAAAAAGGCGTTTCCAGATAAGTTTCTTAGCGTATGTATAACCCTCCCTTCCACTTAAAGCTAATCCACCAAAGAAAGGTATCCATGTGAGAAGATATACCCAAAAGCCTATGCTCTTTAACCTTGAATTATTTGCAAGAGAGGCTTCTCCTAAGAGAGCGAGGGCTGCGTAACTGCACAGCATACTGCTTATAATCAGGATTATACCCAGCCTGAACCGCCTGCTGGTGGTAAATTTTTCTCCGTCTGAAATCATAGGCTTAACTGGTTATGTAAGCAAAGGAATGAGATAGTATATGCACTACTATTAATTATAAATCTATTATATTGAACCATGAAAGCGGGGCTTTTACTATACTTATAGAGGTTTGATTTCTCAATCTCCAATTCATTGGTCAGATAATTTTGCCCACACAATAAAAACTGCGTTTTACCAGGAAGAAATAGACTAATACCACGTTTGGGCTTTGTAGTAATTGATTTATCAAACCCGATTTTCTATGGACGATGACAAAAGGGGGAGGAACTCTCCCCCCAGTGCCACTTTTTGAGGATAGCGACTCTTTTGGGGTAGGTTAGTTTTCTACCCGCTGGAACTCTTTCCTTGCAAGGTAGAGGCACATAACGCAGAAGGAGGCTGCAACCGCAAAGCCGCCGAAATAGCTACCTGTAAGGTCCTTAGAGGCGCCGAGTATTATGGGTGTAAAGAATCCACCCAATCCCCCAGCAGCACCTACGAGACCCCCTACGGCACCCGTCTCCCTGGCAAAGTAAGTAGGTACAAGCTTAAATATTACACCATTACCTATACCAAAACAAAGACCAAGGAGCAGGAATGCCACAACTGCCACATTGAGTGACGGTTGCATACCTATTAAAAGTAGACATCCGGTAGCTATGGTGTAAAGTACCAGCAGTATTTTCCTCCCTGGCAACCTATCCGCTAAATATCCCCCCACCACCCTTATAAGTGAGGTGGTAAAGATGAAGGTAGTGGTAAGGTCTCCAGCCGATACGGGAGAAATTTTATAGACCTTGCCGAAGTAGGCTGGCAGGTAGAGGGAGAAACATACAAACCCACCGAAGGTTACCCAGTAAAAGAGGCAGAAGGTCCAGGCCAGCGGAGTCTTCTTGTAGACCTCAAGGAGTTCTCTAAGGCTTTTGGGCTTGGCGGTGGTGGGGGCATCAGTGGTGTATTTCCAGTACAGAAAGGCCATGATAAGTAAAGGAAAGGCATATATAGGGAATACATAATGCCATTGGTTGTTAAGGTAGTTGTGTATTATTCTTGGGGCGAGTAGCGTAGCCAGGGCTGCCCCCATATTTCCTATACCATATATTCCTAAGGCTACCCCTTGCTTCTCGGGCGGATACCACCTGGATACATGGGGAATACCAACGGCAAAGGACGTCCCGGATATACCAAAAAGGAAGCCGCAGAATAGTAACAATGTATAACTGTCGGCAAACATAGCCAAGACAGTAGGGAAGAAACAGAAGACCATAAGGGCGGCGAAAACTTTTCTTCCGCCGTACATATCTGTTAGTATACCCATAGGCATTCTAAAGGCCGAGCCTAAGAGGGCGGGGATGGAGACTAATAGGCTTAGTTGAGTCTCAGTTAGCTTGAATTCCTCCCGCATGCGAGGTGCCAGAGGGGAATACAGAGCCCATACGGCAAAACAAGCAGCAAAGGATAAAGTAGCTAAGGCCAAAACCGTTGTATTACCTTGGGGTGTACCTAGCGTCTGTCTTTCGGCCACAGTTTTAACCTCCTTGCGGTACGTTTCTAAATTTTTGGTCTATGGAATAATTTGGGCATTAGCGTCAAAACAAGGCAACCTATACATACAGCGCACCACACCCAAAAGCCAGGGGTATAACTGCCAGTAAGGTCTTTGAGACGCCCCATAATAATGGGCATGAAGAAGCCACCTACACCACCTACTGCACCTGCCAGCCCACCTACCGCACCTACCTGTGTGAAATAAGTGGGGATAAGTTTAAATACGCAGGCGTTCCCAATCCCACAGCAGAATCCTAATGCGTAGATGCACCCCACTGTTATTGGGAAGGATATCTGTGCGCTTATAACAACCAATAGCACCAGACTTACGGAGAATGTAATGGTCAGGAGTTTTCTAGCATTTATAACTTTATCAGAAAGATAACCCCCTACAGGACGGATAAGGGCCGTGATAATGACGAAGATAGTGGTATAAATAAGGGAGGCCTGGGCACGCGGTATACCCCACTGGTCGTTAAAATAGGTAGGGCTAAATAGGGAAAAACACACGAAGCCGCCAAAGGTCATCCAGTAAAGGAAGGACAGTATCCAGACCAAGCTACTAGACTTGTAGACTGAAAAGAGATCCCCAAAGCTCTTCGGCTTACCCCTTCTTGGGTAATCTGGAGCCAATGTCCAGTAGACGAAGCCCATTATTAATACTGGGATCGCATAGATGGGGAATACAAAATGCCACCCAGAAATTGGCCCCAACTGCATATCCTTAAACACCTTTTCTAGTAGGATGGGGACAGGGATAGTAGCCAGGATGGTGCCTACATTCCCGATACCATAAATGCCAAGGGCGGTGCCCTGCCTTGCCTGTGGATACCATGAAGAGACGTGGGCTATGCCGATTATAAAGGATGTGCCTACTATTCCAAAGAATAGACCACACAAAAGGATGGTGAGATAGTTGTTGGCAAGCATGGCTGCCATTACAGGAAAGAACGTGAAAAAAAGGAGTATGCTAAAAACCCTGCGCCCACCGTAACGGTCCACTAGAATGCCCATAGGTACTCGCATGGCTGAACCTAGAAGGGCAGGTATTGCTGCGATGGTTAAGGCCTGGCCAGCAGTGAGGTTAAACCAAGTTTTAAAATAGGGGCCAAAGGGGGCATACAGTGCCCATACAGAAAAACTTAAAAAGAAGGCTAGCGTGGAAAGAAATAGTATCCTTTCATTCCCTGGAGGTTCTGGCGGCACCACCTTTGCTTTTTGTTCGGCTAGCACCTCTTTTGTTATTGTTTCCACAGTTTCTGCCATTAGATTTTTCTGCCTCCAAGTAGAATAAATAATGCACTTAGCAAAAAGCTAAACTACCCAACAAAAAAGCACAGCCCACCTTCCTCTATAGGAAACACCAAACAAGTGCCGTTACGGCATGACAAAATCAATCTCAAGAAGACCAGGACATAGATGTTTCACATTAGCAATTATTGTACCATCCGATATTTTTCTCTCTTTAAAAATAACCTTTATACTGAGGAAAGAGTAAGATTTTATACTTCAGTAGCTTAAACCTGCCAGCATATTTACCATTTAGGTTTGTTCAACATTTTACTGTGTACAAACGTTTACGCAAATGTATTCTGAAGTTTTCGTATATATTCACACAAATAAGTGCGCACCTCTTAAACTGGTGTTTATTCATGCGCTGCGTTTTTATCAAAAGATTCAATTAGTATAAAAAAATCTGTTTGAATTTGGTGCAATGCTTGTTATACTTGTTGAAAGCTTTTGAAAGGCATTAAATTCCGAGGGACAAAATGAAGAACTTATCAAAAATATTTATAACTGCAATACTTTTCTTCTCCTTAGGTAAGGTCACGTATGCTTTTGAACAGTGGGACAAACTCAGTCAACAAGAGGCAAGGTCAGTCGTGAAACTTTTAGACGACCTCTACAAGTACTACATAGTTTTTGATACAGCCAACCACGTGGACAATCCTGGTAGAGTCTCAGCCGCCACCATCACTAAGAAGGTATTTAAAGAAATGGAAACCAAAGGCTGGCACACTGCTAGACTTGTCTCCGCCACTGACAAAGCTATCAATAGTGAAAACATGCCTAAAGACGACTTTGAGAAGGAGGCCATCAAGGCTCTGAAAGAGGGCCAGCCCTTCTTTGAAAAGACAGAGGTAGCCGGAGATAAGAAACTCTACCGTGCCGCCACCCCCGTACCAGTAGTTCTCAAGGAGTGTAAGATGTGCCACCCGTATGTTAAAGACGACGAGCTGCTGGGGGCAATTGCATACACTCTGTCTCTAAAGCAGTAAATTCCAAATTACAGGTTTTAAATTACACGTCAGGGGTTTCGGATAGAGCAGGTACATTAACCTGAAGTGAACCGGTCTGCCGATTTTCCGATAATGACGCCTGAGTGTTTAATCCCCATTCTCCTTTTCTGAGGGGAAATTTTCAAAAGTGGCCTTTCTAGAGCAGTTTTTGGGGGTGTCTGATTTTTGTTTAGAGCTCGGCACGAAGCAATTGAATTTTTCGCCAGAAGTTGCTATTTTACTGAAATGAAATTAACCAGGGTGATTCTTTTTCTTGTCTTCGTAGTCGGTTGTTCTGGGATGTCCGAGCAGATGACGGTAGGCTTCGTAAAGGGCATGAGGTCTATCCCCCAACTTGACTTCACACCTGAAGAAAGAGAGCGTTTGCAAAAGGCAAAAGAGAGATTTGAGATTCTCTTTGCTCAAGAGATAAAAAAGAAGCTTGAGGAAAAAGGGCTGGAAGATTTAAAAGGTTGGATGGTTCTGCTGAGGTTCCATTCTGATGGCTTCACCAAGACTGCTAACCTGTCCCTTTATACATATTGGAAGGAAGAGGAAAGGCAGGATGTTATTTCTGTGCCATTTGGGCGATTTGTTGATGAAACTCAAACTGTTGAGCTTGTGGGTAAGGCTACCGAGGCAGTAACTGAGCGGTTGCTGAAGAAGGTGGGGGATAGCTATACGCTCCTTGCGAATCCACATACTAGTAACTAAAAAGAGAGGGAGTTCCGAGACGCGCCTTAAAAGGAGCTGTATAGGACGGTGCTATATGCCCCGTGGGGCATAAAAGTCCTGAATCCATTAACCGTTTCGGTAAGGTTGGTAGTCATCCTCTTTATGTCCTCGTAAAGATCCTCCCCGGTTACCAGCTTTCCGAGGGTTCCTTCTCCCCTTGATACCTTACCTAAGAGTACATTAGCGTTACTCATAGCCTCTTTGAGGTCTATAAATAAGGTTTCATCCATCATAAGTTTGCCCATAGTGCCTTCACCCCTGGATAACTTACCCAACAATTCGCTAGCACCGCTGACGGTCCCCCTGAGCTCACCGAACAGGGTCTCATCCACAAGTAGTTTGCCCATAGTGCCTTCACCCTTTGAGAGTTTACTTAAGATACTGTTTGCATTGCCCACCGTGTCTTTTAGTTCGCTAAAGAGGGTTTCATCTGTTAAAAGGCGCCCCATTGTGCCTTTACCTTCCTCCATGCTGGCCAAAATAGTGTTGGCCCTTTTTACTGTATCCGATAGGTTCTTGATGAATTCCTCGCTTATCATCCTCTCAAGGTTACCCAGGGCGGTATCAAAGCGTATCACCATATCGCTAAAACCAGGGATGTCCACCCCCTTGATGAAGCTTCCCGGGGGTAATACGGGCTTGGTGGATGGCACCAGGGCTAAATCCACATAACTCTTGCCAAAGAGGAAGTCAGGGATGATGGTGGCAACTGAGCCTTCCCTTATAGGAATTCTTCTATCTATAGCCATTGTTACCAGGAGCCTGTCTCCTTCCACTTCTATCTTTTTTACCTCCCCAATATCCATACCTGAAAGGCTGACCCTTGCCCCCTTCTTAAGCCCTTTAGAGCTGACAAAATAAGCCTTATAGACATTGTGTTTTTTGAAAAATCTACCAAGGTGTTCGGCCCTGAATGTAACTACCCCCAGGAGCACCATTCCTACGATAAAGAATATCCCCACTTTCTTGGCAGAACTAGAAGTGTGCATTACTACCCTCCCTAACCTTTTGTACTTCTACATGATTTTGCCTCTTAAATCTACTGATAAACTGTTCCACTATGGGGTTTGTACTGTTACGAAATATTTCCGGTGGACCTTGCTCAATAATTTTACCTTCATAAATCATGCATATATTGTCTGCAATCCGAAAGGCCGAATCCATGTCATGGGTTACAATTACAACTGTTTTTCTTAATCTGTATCTGAGGTCTGCGATAAGAGAATCAATGTTATCGGCCATTACAGGGTCAAGCCCGGAGGTAGGCTCATCAAAGAGGATTATTTCTGGGTTCATTGCAAGCGCCCTTGCGATGGCCACTCTCTTTCTCATACCGCCACTGAGTTCCCCTGGTAGTTGCGATTCTTTTCCTTTCAGACCCACAAGGGTTAGTTTCTCACTGGCAATTCTATCTACCTCTTGACGGCTTAACTTGCCTTGTTCAATAAGGCCGAGTCCAACATTTTGTCCCACGGTTAAGGAGTTCAGTAAGGCTGCCCCCTGGAATACCATGGCAAACCTGCGCCGAATCTCTTCAAGCTGTCGGCCATGCTTGCGTGGTATTTCCTGACCGAAGATATATACACCACCGGAATCTGGCTTAACAAGACCGACCATGTGTTTGAGTAATACACTTTTACCGGCACCACTTCCACCCACTATGGCAGTGGCCGTACCTTCTTGTATCTCCAGGTCTACTCCCCTTAAGACGTGGTTGTCCCTAAACCACTTGTGAAGCTGCCGTATCTTAATAGCAGTCCCGTTGCCTTCCATAATTAGTCAAGCCACAGCCTTGTTATAAAATAGTTGAAGACATAAACACTTACAAAGGATAGCACAACTGAGTTTGTGGTAGCAAGCCCTACTTCTCCTGGACCACCGGTAGTCATTAGCCCTTTGTGACAACTCACTATAGCGATTATAACTCCAAACACGGCAGACTTAACAAGACCCTTCGCAATATCTTCAAAATCCAGATAATCTGCCACATTGTCAAGGTATGCAGTGAATCCGACCTTAAAGTAGGCCTTAGCCACCGCGGCACCCCCTAGAGTGCCAATAACATCAACATATATCACGAGTACTGGCAACATGGTCACACAGGCAATAAACCTGGGCATTACCAGATACCTGACGGGGTTTATGCTGAGGGTTCTTAGTGCATCTACCTCCTCGGAGACGCTCATAGTAGCAATCTCGGCAGTTATGGCCGCCCCTATCCTACCTATAACCAGTATGGCAGAGAGCACCGGTCCAAGCTCCCTGGCCATAGACACAGAGACTACCGCCCCAAGGTTTTCTTCCTGACCAAACTGTTGTAACGCCACCCCGGCTTGTAAAGCCAGGACAAACCCAACAAATACCGCCGTTAAGGAAGCGATAGGTAAGGTGTCAGCTCCCATCTTACCCATCTGGGGAAGTACTTTATCCAGATTCTTGAAGACTACCCTGCACCATAATACCGCCTCTGCCAGCAGTTGAAGCATCTCCCCCACTGTCTGGAAGAAATCCAATAAACGCTGCCCTAGCAGGATGAAGAATCTGTCAGCTTTTTTCCCTTTTTTCCTCAAAAGACCACCCGTTTTAAAGGACTATCTGTGTACCTACCCCTTTATGGGTAAAGATTTCTAGCAGTAACGAATGGGGCAGGCGCCCATCAATAATATGGGCCTTTCTTACACCGCCCTCCAGAGCCTTTAGGCATGCCCTTGCCTTTGGCAGCATACCACCCGATATCACTTCTTTTTCTATCAGTGATTCCACCTCTTTTTGGGAGAGCGTTGAAACAGTGGAGTCATCCCTTTTAGGGTCAAGCATAATTCCATGGGTATTTGAAAGAAAGACCAGTTTTTCTGCCTTTAATGAAGTAGCTAAGAATGCGGCCACATTATCCGCATTGATGTTAAGTAGCCCCTTGCCCCTTCTTGGATACGCCAGCGGTGGAATTACTGGTATCCTGCCCCCGTGGCAGGCCTTCAGAAAGGCTTTTGTATCTACCGAGGAGAGCTCCCCCACGTATCCAATGTCAATAGGAGTACCACTTCCATTCAGGGGCATATATCTTTTTGCCTCCAAGGGCGGTCTCCCACTGTTCCACAGGTTGACCCCACCATCCCCTAGCCTTTCAAGTTCCCGCAATATAGTGGCATTCACTTGATTGATCAACACATCCAGCACCACCTCTAGCGTCTCTGCATCGGTAACCCGGTAGCCCTGAATGAAGTGTGGAGACTTGCCCCTCTTGGCCATCTCCTGGGTAATATGAGGTCCACCACCATGAACCAGTACGGGGTGCATGCCTGTCGTTCTCATGAATATTACATCCTCCAAGAGTCCTTGAAGGACACTCAAATCCGTGAGTGCGCTACCGCCTAGCTTTATTACCACAATGCGACCCCTGAAGGCCTTAATATAAGGCAGTGCTTCAATAAGGACGGATGCCTTTTGTATCGCTTCTTCCATTACTCTCCTTTAGATAAGATTGTTGCCCTTAAAGCATTGTAAAAATATAACATCTACGTTGGTATGCGTCAATGTATTCAAGCAGGTTTTGAATACTACGGACAGACAAGAGTTGGCTTTCTTGTCACCTTAATCAAAAGAGTTGTTTGCCAGAGGTCATTCTACCATAGGTGGACAGGTCTCCCCCCGAGGTATAGACTGCATGTGCAAATCACCTCAACGATACCCAATAATTCAAAAAATTTGTTGCATTTCTATGAAAACTGATTTATCGTAGCAACAATTTTGCGATAGTAGCAATCTTCCCAAAACTTCAGTCAGAAGGAGAAAAAGCCATGGGGATGGCGGTAGCTCTTTTGTTTAGCCTGGTACTTTTTATTTCTTCCACCAATCTTTACGCCGCATCTGGAGACCTGGTATGGTCAAACTACTACGATAGGGAAGGCAGTGGGGATGATGTGGCGAATGCGGTGGATGCAAGGGCTGGGCAGGTCTTTGCTGCGGGTTATACTGAGACTGCCACACGTGGCAAGGCATTCACAGTAAGGGCTTATAATGGCACCACTGGGGCAAGGTTGTGGACAAGCAACCACAATTGGGCAAGCAGCGACCTGGATGACGAGGCAAAGGATGTGGTCGTATATGGTGGAAGGGTCTTTGCGGTAGGGTATACCACGACTGCCGCACGTGGGAGGGCATTCACAGTGAGGGCTTATAATTCCACTACTGGGGCGCTGCTGTGGTCAGACTACTATAATAGGCAAAACAACACCTTGGACGATGAGGCAATGGCCGTGGCCAGCAGTGGCACTAGTGTCTTTGCGGCAGGTTTTACCTGGACTGTGGCAGGTGACCCTGCATTTTCTGTAAGGGCATATCAGAAGTAGGCTGCGTATGGACGAATATTTTGGTAGAGAGCATACGCACACCTCTATTTTGTGGGGGATAGGTATATCCTAACCGCCTCCCTTTAAAAGGAGAGGACTGTGGGGTGTGCACCCCTAGGAAGAGAGGTTTTTTCGCTAAAGGCAAATGCCACCTTCAGCAGTCCTAATCGCTTTGCTTCTTGCAATGACAGGCCATTGGCGATAAGCCCTTCCCTTTTTAGGGCCGGGGTAACAGTCTGTATGGTTGTACACTTGCCTTTTCCTTGAAAAAAGTCATCCTATCCTAACTTTCCTCCCTGAGTTCAGACGATTTTTACCTTGACAGCTTATCAGCACACCTTATTATATTTTTATTTCTTATTTCTAATCTAAATTTTGGCGTCTACCTACCTTATGGAAAAAATGTACGAGATAATACAACCAAGTCTTGGGGTGCTTTATGGCTTAGCAGCCTTCTGTCTCCTCTTTTACGGCTTTAACAACTATTACATGACTTACAAATTTCTGAAAAATTTCAGGGAGGAATCGGAGAAAAATGCCCACTTTTTAAAGAAATTCTGGGAAATGACCCCGCAATATTCCCTCCCGAAGGTCACTACCCAATTACCCATTTACAACGAAAAGCACGTGGCCCAACGCCTTTTAGAGGCCATATTGAATCTAGACTATCCCAGGGAACTTCATGAGATACAGGTTCTGGATGACTCTACGGATGAGACTAAGGGCGTACTGGCAGGCCTTGTAGAGAAATGCCACGAGGATGGTTATAACATTAAATACATAAGAAGGGAAAACCGCCATGGTTTTAAGGCGGGAGCCCTTGAAGTAGGGTTGGGCCAGGCTGAGGGTGAATTTATTGCCATCTTTGACGCCGATTTTTTGCCAGGCAGGGACTTCCTTAAAAAGACCATACCCTTTTTCTATGAGGATAATCGGACAGCCTTCGTTCAGACGCGCTGGGGATATGTAAATCGTAATTACTCCTTTCTGACCAAGGCCCAGGGTATAGCCCTGGATGGCCACTTTGTGATAGAACAAGGTGCCAGGTGCTGGAATGGGCTATACATGAACTTTAATGGTACAGCGGGTGTATGGAAAAAGGCGGCCATAATAGATGCGGGAGGTTGGCATATGGATACCCTCACTGAGGACCTTGACCTCTCCTACAGGGCTCAACTCAGGGGTTGGACCCCCAAATTCCTTTATGAAGTTGTCACCCCCTCTGAGCTACCTATAGATGTTAATGCCTTTAAAAATCAACAGTACCGTTGGGCTAAGGGTACCATTCAGACCGCTAAGAAACTGCTGCCAGGCGTTTTTAAGACCGAATGTTCTAGGGTCAAGAAACTGGAAGCCCTTTTCCACCTGGCTAACTTTACTGTTTATCCTTCCTTACTCGTCGTAGCCCTTTTGACCTTACCTCTGATTCTTGCTAGCCATTACTCTTCCTTCTACACACCTTTGGGGTTAATACTTGCAGCTGGGGTAGCCTCGGGTGCCCTTGGCCCTTCCATACTTCATCTGACCTCCCAAAAAACTGCATATCAAGATTGGGGACAACGCTGCCTTTACATCCCTGCCATGATGGCCATATACTCCGGTATCACTCTGAACAATACAAGGGCCGTTATAGAAGGTCTTCTTACTAGAGGTGGGGAGTTTAAGAGGACGCCTAAATATGGGGTGAACGATTGTGATAAGGTTATAAAAAGGGGGACAAGGGAGTACGTAAACGTACCTACTGCCCTGGCAATACTGGAAATAGTGTTGGGTCTTTACTGTTTTCTGGGATTTATTGAATATCTACGGTGCAGTCCTGCATTCCTCTTCGGGCCGTTTCTATTGATATACGCCCTTGGCTTCATATATATAGGGGGGATGTCTTTAATAGAATATTGGAATGGGGTATAAATGCTTATGGAGTCTTTGTACAAAAGGATTCAATCTACCGGAAGCCGCCTGAACTACTAGACCTTGCCCTCTACAAAAGGTATCTCAAATACTTTCTCATGAAAGACAGGGCCATGTCCAAAACGTTCCCCCTCACCAAAGAGCTCTCCGTGGTCAGAGGTGATTATCACAAAGGTATTATTGGAGCATTTTTGGTATAGCTTCCCTAAAAGCCCATCTACATATTCTACGCACTCAACCTGTTTGTCATGAAATCTTTTAAGCTGCTCAATAGAAAAGAATCTATCTTCTCCCTTTGACCCCAAGGCCATAAGGTCGTCCAGGCGTTTTAAGACCCCATGCACGCCATGGATGTGAGGTATATCCTCCTCCTTGAGCATGTATGGGTAGTGGGTTTCTCCCAGGTTCAAGAAGTAAAAGGTTGGATAAGTATCGGAAAACTTTATCTCTGCTACCATTCCGGCAAAGTCGTTATGATTTTCCATCAGCTTATACTCGTCAAAGTAGGCAGAAAAGCTTGTGAAGTTGTTTAGCAGGGGCATGGAGACTTTTGCCACCGTTCTATAGCCAAGTTTTTTTAGCAGGTTAGGCAAGGAAAGTTGCGGTAAGAAATTTTTGAATTCAAGTTTAGGAACACCTAACCTTTCTGCCCATTTAGTAAAATCTTTTTTATATACTTCTGAGGCAAAAACCCTGGTGGGGTTCTCATGAGGAATCATCCCCATTAGATAGACGTAATGGGAGGGGGAAGTCCAGCTTGCGTAACTGTATCTTTTCTCTATCTTACCCAGCCTTTCTATGTTAGGTTTTCGAGCTGCCTCACATGAGTCGTAACGACAACTGTCCATGATAATGTATATCAAATTGTTCATCTGCGGTCTTTCTTTTACGCTTAGGGTGGGTCTCTCAGTGCATGATAATCAAAGGCAAAGAAAATCTCTACTAAGTTTCGGTCAAAGGCTGGCCTGAGATGTAGGCGGGCTTTTCGCCCATTTGTTTACGGTAGAGTCGCCAGTATTCCCCCTCTTTTGCTATCAGCTCCTCGTGGGTGCCCATCTCTGCTATCGCCCCCTCTTTAAGCACAATTATCCTATCGCAACACTTCAAGCTTGAGAGGCGATGGGCTACAACGATGGTAATCCTATCCTTTTTATATCGGTCAATGGACTCAAGAACTAGTTTCTCCAGCTCTGAATCTAGTGCGCTTGTAGCCTCATCCAGAATAAGGATAGGGGCGTTTCTGAGGATAGCCCGGGCGATAGCAATACGCTGTATCTGACCGGCGGATAGCTTTACCCCTAACTCCCCTACCTCGGTGTTGTAATCACTGGAAAGTCCCATAATGAAGGCGTGAATATTAGCCAGCTTGCTCGCCTCTATTATTTCTTCCTGACTGGCCCCTTTCTTCCCGAAGCCTATATTCTCGGCAATGCTACGGTTAAAGAGGAAACTGTTTTGGGTAACTATCGCCATGAGTTCAAGCAGGCAGCTTCTTTTTATCCTACGGGTGTCTTGGCCATCTATCTCTACCGAACCACTTGTAGGCTCATAGAAGAGTGGTATTAAATTGAGAAGGGTGGTTTTACCTGTCCCACTTTCTCCTGCAATTGCGATGGTTTCCCCCTTAGTTGCTATGAAATTCACGTTTTTAAGCACCGCCTTACCCGCGTAAGCAAAGCTCACGTCCTTAAAGGCAATCCCTCTTTCCATGCGACGAAGTTCCAAAGCTCCGGGTGTATCCTCTCCAGTAGCTAGGTGGTCAAGAAATTGGAAGGTACGGGTGATTCCTGCCAGAGGCTCCTGAAACCTGGTGTAGTCTTTGGAAAGAGTCTTGGCAGAATGAAAGGCCATGGCACAAGCTGCACCAAAACCCCCAAGATCCCCGAGACTTGTATCACCAGAGGTGATGATGTAACCACCTCCCATAGCTGCCATACCTAGCGCCAGGGTATAAAACGCCTCACTGGTACTTTCATTGAGCAGGATGTTTTTATTCGCCTTCATCTTCTTGTTGAACCAGTCTTTATTTATCTGTTGGAATTCCATACCCTTAGTTTCTTCTATCTGATAGGCCTTTATTACCCTTATGCCGCATAAGGCCTCCCTTAATGTCTCGGTCAGGCGGCCCATACGTATCAGGTTTGCCCTGCCGTACTTTTTTACCTTTTTACCAAAATAAGCACCCAATAACATCGGTACTGGAAGTGCAACCAGACAAAACAGGAACAATTTCCAGTTAAAGTAAAGGGCCAGACCTACGGCTGCTACAAGCTTTAAAGGTTGTATCATAATGTCGCTTGCTGACACAGCTTGCTGTATGTTTTTGAGATCGTTGATGACTCTTGAGATGAGTTCACCACTCTTATTGTTATCATAAAAGCTTACAGGTTGGTAGAGAAGTTTAGTACAAATAAGGTTAGATATGTCTACCTTTACATTCCAGATTATTTGTTGCAATAGGTAATTATAGAAGTAGTAAGATATGAAGATTATAGGTGTTAGCAGTATAGCTAGTAGCCCTATCCCACTGTAAGAGTGGGTCTTATTCTTCACCCAGGCCC
The DNA here is from genome assembly GCA_051388875.1 of Candidatus Brocadiia bacterium JP1. Taxonomy (GTDB): domain Bacteria; phylum Planctomycetota; class Brocadiia; order Brocadiales; family Bathyanammoxibiaceae; genus JBMFFR01. The sequence goes on from JBMFFR010000001.1 coordinate 260,671, forward strand.
CAAACTCCCTTAGCCAGGCTATATCTTTTAAGTTCTTCTTCCACTGTTGTATTTGTTGGGGGGGCTGTTTTGTGGGGGGCGGCTGGGAAGATACCTTTTCTTGAACACTTCCTTCTGTGAACCGTTCTATTATGGGCTTTATCAGGGCAAGCCTTGCCCCCATAGCCAGGGTATATACGAACATAAAGAGGAGGGCTATAACCCATATCTTCCAATACGGCCTTGCAAATGCAAGGACCCGGCGAATACCTTCAACCGTCTCAAAACGCATCATTTTTGGATTAAAAGAATCAGATTTTGCTCAAAATAAATGAATAAGTGGCTTAAATTTTGACATATTTAACCTTTGATGTCAATTATTTTGGTAATCTTTGTAGGTGTTTTGAATTATTCTCTTGAGCAAAAATGCATACAATTAACTTGCATTTTTGTGCAACATATGTTAAAAAAACTCCGAAATAATTGATTATTCTTAGCTTTTTGGACAAATTTTAGTTAGGTTACTTGAGGGGTCCCTATAAAATAGCCATATAAAATAAACGAAAAATGCGGAGAATAGAATGAAAAGGTATCTCCTTTTAGCTATAATATTTACTCTGTCCTGTAATCTTTCTAGTTGTGTGGGACTTTCCGGCCGACAAAGTCCAGCAAGTACCGCAAGCACTGCTGCTATCGCCAGTAATCCCAGATCTAATTGGATAAAAGTGCCCGGTAATGTGCAGTGGACAAATACAGGCATTGCTGTAGAAGCAGACCAATATGTTCATATTGCTGCTGAGGGAGAGGTGGAAGTCACAAAATGGTCTTATGTGGGTAGGGATTATGACTTTAAGGTGGGGCCTGAGGGCACCTATAATTATGCTGAAAAGGTAAAGGATAAAAAATTCCCTTTGGCTTCTGCAGTGGCTGGACCTAACCCCTGTTATGCCCTCATAGGAAAAGTAGGCGAAGACGGCGAACCTTTCCTGATAGGCAATAATTCTGTTGTAAAGGCACCCCAGAGTGGTTCTCTTTACCTGGGGATGAATGATTTTGATGTCACAGATAATGATGGTCATTTTAAAGCCTATGTAGAAATTCACAAGGAAGAACCTCAAGAACTTCTGACGTGGGATACCCGTAGTGTAATTGACGTTGTGGAGCCGCACCCTGTTCCAATGGTGGAAGACGCAAGGGTCATCATTTTCTATATAGATGGTCTCAGATACGACGTTATGAAGGAGATGGCCTTCAAGGGGTATCTGCCCAATATAAAAAAGTATTTCATTGATAACGGTGTGGACGTAGTGAATTCCTTTACAGGCTTCCCTAGCATCTCCTTTGGCAGCACCGCCTCTACCGTCACGGGTTGTTTTAACGACCTGACAGGTATAAAGTCCGATACCTTTTTTGATAGATATTTTGCAAGGGTAAAACATTTCTATACCCCTTACGGTCCTATTAGTGCTGCAAGACGCTTTAAGCCTGGATGGACAGGGGAGTTTGTTGACCCGATACCCAGGCCGGAATCAATTAAAGCGATTGGCGACTATCTGAAAGATTCAGAAATAACTTATGCTAACAGCGTACTGCCAGTTATGTACGAGCACCCCCCTCTTTTTTATCAGGATATGTTGACAAACAAGGTTCGTTATTTGGGGATGCATGAGCTAAGACATAAAATTGATCAAGTTAATACCCAGTACGCACTGGAAGAAGTGATAGAGAGGAAAAACAGGGTGATGTACGTGTGGCTTCCCGGCGTAGATGAAGCATGTCACGAGAACGGGAGGGGGCAGTTTGGGCCAGCCAGGAAAAACCTTTATCTCATTGACCGATATATCGGTAGTATGGTTGATAAACTCAAAAAGATAGGTGTATTTGATAAGACCTATATGGTGCTTTATGCTGACCACGGCCATATAGGGGGAAAAGACTTCGTTAACCAGTCCTTTGATGTTATCAACGACCTATTTTATAAGACCATAAAGGACTTAGACGGTGATGGAGTCCTTGATAAAGATAGCGGGTTTGGTTTTAACGTCCGATATGTAGAGCAAGACTTAATCCTTCACAGGGAGCATACTGATAGGCCTAAAGAGGACTTCGCAGCCGTGGGCAATGTCGGCTATGGAGCAGCTGTTGCATATCTGCCGTATAAGTCCAAATATTCCAGGAACTGGAACAAAATTAATAGTTACTATGACCTCACCCACTACGAAATCTATCCGGGCATGAAAGCGGCGAACATACTAGATCAGGTACTTCGGGTGGACCTTTCTAACAAGAACAAATTTCCTGGTGTAGTTTCTTCTAACCCCATAGATATGGTGATTGTAAGAGTGGCCCCAGGAAGTGTTTACGTGAAAAACAGCAGGGGTCAGGAGGCACTCATAGAGAGGCGCTCCATAGAGGAGGGTAAAAGAAGCTTTGAATACCGTTATCAGGCTGTTACCGGTTTTACTCAGGACGAAAATGGAAATAATTCGTACCAGGTGGTGAACGGGCCAGCAGAAGACCCATTAGGGTACTTTAGCTCCCCAGAGTTTGTGGGTTACGTTCAAGATGCAGCCAAGTGGTGTAAGGACTTCCATTCCTCAGAAGAGTGGCTTGAGGCCACTAAAAATACCGAATATCCAGACGCAGTTGTGTGCTTTGCACACTTTGGGATTTGGGATAGCACTATCAAAAACCTTGAAGATCGGTATGCCCCAGACTTTGCAATAACGGCTAAGAAGGGATGGAGTTTTCAGACCGATCCAAGGCTGGCTAGTGACCACGGCTACCCCCTGTATGAGAGTATGAGGATACCTATCCTTATAACTGGTCCTTATATAAAGAAAGGGGCTGTACTTACCAAGGCTCACAGAATTGTGGATATATTGCCCACCGTCCTCAATATAGCGGGTGCCAGCTACGATCCCAATTTAATGGACGGTAAACCTATCATGGGAATTTATGAAGGGGTAGCGGAGGGTAAGCCCTCTAAAGAGCTAGTAGGGTTCCATACCGATAGGGGACTACCTATGGAATATGAAGAGCCCCAGCTGGAGATGGGTTACACCCCGCATAATGTTGACAGTGCTTACGACCCACATTACCTGCTTGCAGATGTAGCTAGCATTTTTGATTACAGGGCTACAAGGATGCCCGACGACATCCTGGACTTGCTCATACCAGGTGCGCCCATAAGGCCGATTAACAGGGGTTTTGACCTCGCTGAAGATGCCTACTATGCAATACCGGAGAACGTATTCACCAACCGTTTTGCCCAGCTCTTGGGTGCCCTGAGGATAAAACAGTTCAACGTAACGGACGGTGTGAGTATGATAGTGTTTGGGAACTTCTTTACAGAAGAAAACTTTCTAAGGGCTAATCTAGTAATAGACTGGTCACAGGACGTCCTGGGTGATATAAACAAACTTGCTGGTGCCCCAGTGTATGGTTTTAAGAAAGGGCTCGTTCCCGGGACAAAATACTTCCATCGCTATGCGATAGACTATCCCCAGTTTGTCATGGATAGAATAAGAAGGGCTGTGATAGAGACGGCGACCAGAACCTTCTATCGTGGTGTATTTCATGCAGAAGATGGTGTGGGTGCAATCGGTAACGCTATGAGGGCTAAGACATGGCAAACCCCAGAAATTGAGAGGTCCCTTGTACCAATAGAAAGCCCTATGGGAGGTTCTGAGGTCAGACAATGAAAGTCCCCCTAAAATTAGGCACCAGTTTAACCGGGTATCTCTTAAAGAATAGAATATCCGGGAAGGTGAGATTCCCGCTAGTACTTATGCTGGAACTAACCCACCTGTGCAACCTTAACTGCAAGGGCTGTGGCAGGATTCTTGAGTTTAAGAATAATCAGGACTTTATGGGCGTAGAAGAGGCCCTTGTGGCTGCGGAGGAGTGTGGGGCACCGGTCGTCTCTATAACAGGCGGAGAACCACTACTACACCCAAAAGCAGACAAGATTGTAAAAGGTCTGATAAATATGGGGCGATACTTATACCTTTGCACAAACGGACTTCTTTTAGCTGAGACACTGGAGAAACTAGAGCCGCATCCCTTCCTCAACATAAACGTACACATAGATGGGCTAGCTCCTACACACGACGCAATAGTGGAGCAACCAGGCGCCTTTGAGGAGGCCACCAGGGCCATTAAGTTAGCCAAAGAGAAGGGATTTAAAGTCTGCACCAATACTACTATATTCAAGCAGACCAAGCCTCAAGAAATAGAGGAACTCTTTACCTACTTAGAAGGCCTGGGGGTGAATGGCATGCTCGTCTCCCCTGGTTTCAGTTTTGAGGCAAATACGAATGACGTATTCCTGAGGCGGGAGGATATTCAAAGTCATTTCGGCTTTGTTTACGAGCTCTCCAAGCGTTTCCGCCTCTTAAACACCCCTATATACCTGCGCTTCCTGAGAGGGGAAAAGGAATTACGTTGCACCCCGTGGGGTAATCCTACTCGTAATACCTTTGGATGGAAAAGCCCATGTTATTGCATAACTGATACTCACTATAGTACTTACAAAGAGCTAATGGAAAAGACGGATTGGGAATATTATCGTTCCGGCCAGGATCCCCGTTGCCAGCACTGTATGATGCACTCTGGTTTTGAACCCACTGTTGTTACCGAAGGCGTTAACACCCTCTCAGATATGTTGGAAATGGCCAAGTGGAGCTTCAGCTAGGCATAGACATGGAGGCTTATACATATCTCTTACCTTCAGCATTGTTAGTAGTAACTCAAGGGTAGGTCCACCACATTTAGTGCAACCTCTTGTGAACACTTTGTTGCTGTTTTATTTTATTTAAAAAGGAGTTATCCCATGCCTAAATCAATTTTTATACTGATACTGTCTTTGGTAGCCGTACTTTCTTTTGCAAAGGATGCGAGAGCCAAAGGTAGTTTTGAGGTGATAGAAATATCGCAGACCCATCTTATGATAGTCCCGAAGACATGGGCTTTAGAGGAAGAAAAAGGGGCCAAAATAACTATTATCAGTTACTGTGAAATTTTTAAGGACGCCCTTGTAACCCTTTCTGCCCGTTACAACATAAAGGCAATAGTTCCCATAGAAGGATTTGCCGTGAAGGAGGAATTGATAAAAACGGGCGGTACCCTCACTGCAGGTCTGATTCTGGAAGTAGAGAAGAAGTAACGCTTATCCGGAGATGGACTCTTTCATTCTGTTGGTACAAGCTCAGCACTCTCAGTGTCAATCATGTAACCTTTAATATCCAGGGAGGGGAAGGCCCCATGGAGTCTTTTCTTCATTTCTTTCAGGTCTGCCAGTTCCACATCGTCCCCAAGATGTAGCTCATTATAAAACCCACAGTGGGTATGATTGGTAATGATTAGTTTCTTTACACCAAATTTTTTAACCAGGAGATGAATCTGGTCGTAGAGTTCCGACAATTTACCTCCTAGAAGAAAATACTTAATGCTGCCGGCATCCGATATGATGGCAGCACGCTCCTCAGGGCCTATAAGCTTCGTACAGGCCTCATTAATTCTTGGGTCTGCACAACGGACTAGAATAACTGTCTCCTTCCCTTCTGCATAGACCTGTAATCGGCTTGACGCTGAAATAAAGAGAGAAACTGCTATCAAACTTAGTAAAACTCTGTTAAACTTTGTGAAAAGAGTTGAATCTCTCATAAATTGTATGCTCTCCGCTTTTTCTGTCATTAAGTGTAGTAAAAGGTTATATTTGCTCTTGCAAGGTTTAGTTTATTAACATAAGGAAAGTACTTCTCTTACTCACCGCAACCAGTTCAAGATTGCAGCCCAGCAATTGCCACTTCCTTCTTTTCCTGTTTGCACCTTGCATTTCTATACCGGCTTATTGCCATGAGTGGGAAATAGTTCCGATACTCATGATACTCCAGGTAGAAAAATCTTGGGAAGCCTGTGGCGGTGAACTCATTTTCCTCCCACGAACCATCTGCCCTCTGCGTGTGTAGTAGGTAATTGATGCCCTTTTCTACTTCTGGAGAGTCGGCTTCTCCAGCAGTCAGTAGTCCCATAATTGCCCAGGCGGTCTGACTTGGCGTACTCGGGCCTTTGCCTTTTAGCCTGGGGTCTTCGTAGCTATCGCACTTTTCCCCCCAGCCTCCATCCTTTAGTTGAACACTCTTTAGCCACGCAACGGCACGCCTTATATATCCGCTTTGCATATTTTCCCCAGCAGAAGATAGCCCAGAGAGCACTGACCATGTGCCGTATATATAATTGCACCCCCAGCGGCCAAACCACGAGCCATCCAACTCCTGTTCTTTCTTTAAGAATTCTACCGCTTTTGTTATGGCTGGGTGGCTGAGGTCAAAACCCACCCTCCCTAGCCAGTCAAGACATCTGCCAGTTACATCACTGGTAGAAGGGTCTAAAAGGGCACCGAAATCTGCAAAGGGGATGTGGTTAAGTACCTTACGATTGTTATCTCTGTCAAACGCACCCCAGCCTCCGTCAGAGCACTGCATCCCAAGTAACCAACGTGTACCCCTCAACAGGGACTTCGCTTTGTTACTACCTTGAGGTGGTAAAACCCTTTGTATCCCCATGAGTACTACCGCACTGTCGTCTGTATCGGGATACCACTCATTGGCATACTCAAAGTACCAACCGCTTGGTTCAACATTTGGGCACTTAAGCCTCCAGTCACCGTACTCCCTGACTTCCTTGCTAATAAGCCATTCCGCAGCCTTCACTAAAGCAGGATGATTACTGGCCAAACCAGAGTCATGCATGGCAATCACCGCCCATCCAGTATCCCACACAGGAGAGACGCAGGGCTGCATGTGTAAGCTGTCCTCGTCCTCTATCTTAAGTAGTTGCACCTCCTGAAGGGCACGCTTTATCTGAGGGTGGTCATTAGGATACCCCAATGCCTTTAGGGCAAATATGGTGTTTATCATCCCTGGCCAGATAGCTCCTAATCCACCGGACTTCTCAACACGTGCAAGGACCCAGGTAAGAGCCTTCTTCACGGCCCATCGCCTCAGGAAACCTATGTGGAACCTGTCGTATCTCTTAAATAGCCAATTCGCGGTGATAAATAAATTACGCCAGCTTAACCTGCTATCTCGCCTTATATCATCCTGCACCTGGGCCCTGGGTATAGTATATAATTCGTCTATATTAATTGAGACCCTTGCGGTGTAACCCCTTGCAGCCACAATAGTTAATGGCACCACTATGCATCTTGACCAGTAACTCATCTCATAGATGTTGAATGGAAAGACGCTGGGAAAGAGCATCATCTCAGCAGGGGTGGCAGGGGTCCACTTCCAATCCAGTTGCCCAAATATCGCTAAGTATATCTTGGTAAAGGCGTTACATTTCATCACACCGCCCAGGTTCAAAATGCACTGACGGGCCCTTTGCATAAAAGACTCGTCCGGTGAATAGCCAGCCAGCTTCAGGGCAAAGTAGGCCTTTACTGAGGCGCTGATCTCGCTGGGGCCATTGGCGTAAATATACCATCCACCATCCTCAAGTTGCTTCTTCAGGAGATATCTTGCAGCCCGTTGCTGTTCCCGCTCGTCCACCTCTCCAAGGAAGTGCATAAGGAGGATGTAATCGGCTGTAAGTGTCGTATCAGCCTCCAGTTCCCCTGCCCAATATCCATCGGGTTTCTGTGTCCTCAGAAAGTAGTCTTGTGTCTTACATATAGCCTTTGCCAATTCATCCTTGGCCTGCCCTGCAGTAATGAAATCCCTCGGGACATCATAGGGAAATCTCTCCAGAATATAGGAGGGTATACCCTTACCATTCTTTCCTGTGGCAGCTATTGTCTGCCAGCACATACTTACTCTATCTAAAAAGGTAGGTATCAGGTCGTCCATAGTAATAATAATTTTATTAAAAGAAGCCGTAATGTCAACAGTATGAGCAAAATCTTGGATGCCTATTTTAGGCTTTACAAGTTGCTCTAATTTTGGTATTTAATAATCTGGCAAAATTTGGCTATTTTTACGTAGAAAACAAAGCATGCTTACATACTCTGGGATAAGGGTTCTACGCGGCCTGTTACCTTCAAAAGGGCTCTAGGGGGCAAAAGAATACAAAGAAATAAGAGGCTATGGAAGCGGTATTATTGGTAGGTGGTTTTGGGAAACGACTTAAACCCCTGACAGATGCAACCCCAAAGGCAATGGTGGATGTAGACGGTAAGCCAATCCTCTTCCGCCAGATACAATGGCTCAGAGACCATGGGGTTAGTAGGTTTGTACTTGCAGTATCGCACCTGAAAGAGGTGATATTTGATGCGGTTGGCAATGGCGCAGGGTTGGGAGTTCAGGTCAAGTATGCGGTAGAAGAAGCTCCGCTGGGTACGGCAGGGGCAATTTCTAACGCAAGTGCTCTGTTGGGAAAGAATAACGAATATGTGTTTGTTCTTAATGGGGATGTATTGACTAACTTGAATGTCACGAAACTGATAGCTACTCTTAATGCAAACCGCAGTGCTGTCGGCACCCTTTCACTGGTGCCGTTACCGTCTCCTTATGGCATAGTTGAGACCGAAGGAAGTGTTATTAAGGGGTTTATAGAAAAGCCGTTACTTAAGGACTATTGGATAAACGCTGGGGTATACTGTTTCCGCCCTGAAATATTCTCTAGCCTTCCTGAACAAGGGAGCTTAGAACATGACGTATTCCCCAAGCTAGCCAGCCAGGGGAGACTACTCTCCTATAAGGAATCAAACTGCTTTTGGGTTTCAGTGGATGGGTTCAAAGACCTTGAAAAGGCGAGTACGTTTTACCAGAAGGAGTCCTTTTCTTATAAAAGGACCAATTAGACATGAAGAGGGTTGGTTAAAGATTTGAGACCAAAGTCCTTAGGTTTGTTTTCATATTTATTTATCTAGCTTACCCGGGAGGATAATGAACTTGTCGTCTAAAAGAATCTTGGTTACAGGTGGAGGAGGATTTATTGGGGGCCATCTCGCTAAAGAACTTCTTAAACAAGGACATTTCGTAAGGGCAGTAGATATTAAATGGGATGGCTATCTTGAAGAGCCCTATTGTTCTGAAAAACTTACCCTTGACCTGAGGAAACCTGAGGATTGTTTAAAAGCAACAAAGGGGATTGACTATGTATATCACCTTGCGGCAGATATGGGCGGCATAGGCTACATTACAGCGGTTGGCGCAGATGTAATGCATAACAGCTGTTTGATGAACATAAATATGCTACAGGCATCCGCAGAGAATAAAGTAAAACGCTTTTTCTTCTCTTCATCAGCCTGTGTTTACCCAGAGCATAAGCAACTGGAATCAATTGTGGTCCCATTAAAAGAGGAGGACGCATATCCTGCCGAGCCAGATACTTATTACGGCTGGGAAAAGCTGTTCATGGAGAGGATGTGCGAGGCTTACAAGAAGGACTACGGTCTTGAGGTAAGGGTTGCCAGGTATCATAACATCTATGGGCCTTATGGTACATGGCGCGGAGGTAGGGAAAAGGCACCTGCCGCCCTTTGCAGAAAGATTGCCGAGGCGGTTAACCCTGGTTTTATTGAAATCTGGGGGGATGGAAAGCAGACAAGGTCTTTTTGCTATATAGACGACTGCGTTAGAGGGACTATAACGCTTATGGAGAGCGATTGCGATAAACCGCTAAACATCGGCTCTGACAGACTTGTTACTGTCAATGAACTGGCGGATATTATTATTAAAGTCTCTGGAAAAAAGCTAGACAAAAAGTACAACACCTCAGCCCCACAGGGAGTAAGGGGCCGCAATGCTGATTTGACTCTAGTAAATAAAATCATCAACTGGCAGCCAAAGATAAACCTGGAAGAGGGTCTTGAAAGGACATATAGATGGATTGAGAACCAGGTAAAACAGGCAGGGAAAGGGTAAGGTATTAACTAAGACCAAGTTAGTAGATTTCATTAAAAACAGCATTTCAACTATCAACTGACAAGAAAATACTGGGATGAAGCATTTAAAAGTTTCAGTTATTACTGTATGTTTTAACAGTGCAAGCACAATTGAAGACACAATAAAGAGTGTTATAAATCAAAGTTACCCAAACATTGAATACGTTATTATTGATGGCGGTTCTACTGATGGGACGCCAGAGATAATTAAAAAGTATCACAAAAATATAGCCTACTGGGTAAGTGAGAAGGATAAGGGCATCTACGACGCCATGAATAAGGGCATAAGGGCCGCCACTGGTGATGTGGTTAGTATACTGAATAGTGATGACATGTACGACAGTGATACTGTAATAGAAGAGGTGGTTAGGATTTTGTCCGAAGAGGGAGTGGATTCTTGCTACGGAGATGCATTATATGTTGATAGGGACAATATAGACAAGGCTGTAAGATATTGGAAAGCTGGTGAATTTTCCAGGGACAATATTCGTAGGGGGTGGATGCCATGCCACCCTGCATTTTTTGTAAAAAAGGAAGTTTACGACAAATACGGGATATTTAGAATAGACCTTCCAGTGGTAGCCGATTACGAGCTGATGCTCCGATTTTTGTATAAATTCAAGGTTTCATCTGCCTATATCCCAAAGGTTACGACCAGGGTAAGGATAGGAGGTGACTCCAGGCCTGGCCTGTTGCCTACTCTTAAACATACTCTGGGATGCTATAAGGCATGGCAAATTAATGAGTTACGAGTGAACCCTTTCGCACTTCTTTTAAAACCTCTGTCAAAATTACCTCAATACCTCTACGCATACACGCATTCTTCACAAACAAGAAGTAAAGCAATGCATGAGGGTGCCTAGGGACCCATTTTAGCTGTAAGAAATGCATAACGCACCAAAGCTTCAGAATGCCTTTTCAGTTGACGTAGAGGAATGGTTCCATGCACATGCCCTTGCAGGGGCAATTTCTCCCGGCATGTGGAACAGCCTACCATCACGAGTGGAAGAGAATACTCTGAGAATGTTAGACATCTTGCAACAAAATGGTGTACAGGCCACCTTTTTTATACTTGGCTGGGTAGCTGAGCGATATCCCTCTTTGATGAGGAGAATTCAGGCAAATGGACACGAAATAGCCACTCATGGTTGCAGTCACCATCTGATATACGAACAAACACCTCAAGAATTTTACGAAGACCTCAAGCGTTCTATTGATATACTACAAGACACCACTGGTGCACGAGTTTATGGATACAGGGCCCCTTCTTTTTCAGTCATTGATAAAACCCTCTGGGCTCTTGATATAATCAAAGAGTTAGGGTTGGTATATGATTCAAGCATATTTCCTTTACCATTTCATGACCTTTACGGAATGCACGGCTCCCCGCGTCATCCTTATAAACTCCCCAATGGGCTGTGGGAGTTCCCCGTGGCCACAATAAGATTGGGGCGCTGGAACCTCCCTGTAGGGGGAGGTGGCTATTTTCGCTTCCTCCCATTGGGCATTACCACGAGGGCGCTCTCATTCATAAACCAAAGGGAAGGTATGCCGGTTGTGTTTTATACCCATCCTTGGGAAATTGACAAAAATCCACCCAATGTCAACGGTGCATCATTTATTTCCCGATTCCGTGCCTTTGCCAATACTAAAAAGACAGAAGAACGGTTGTGTTTGTTACTCAAGGAATTTTCTTTTTCACCACTTTTCAATCTGTTTCAACAATATTCAACAAGAAATGAAAAGTAGAACATGCGTATCGTACTTGTAACCCAAGAGGAACCATTTTATCTACCCACCTTCTTACTTCGGGTTATTGAGGCAAGAAAAGATGTTGTTGCTGTAGTAGTATTGCCCCCTTTGAACAAAAGTATCTGGAAGGTCTCCAAGATGCTGTATGATTTATATGGGCTATACGATTTCAGTAAGCTCTGCTTACGCTTTTTGATTGCTAAGATTGCGGATTATATTAATAGGATAATTCCAATCGCAAGACCCTACTCCATAGCTGAATTGGCCAAGCGTAAGAGAATGCCCCTGTATAGTCCTCAGAACATAAATAGTCCTGATTTCTTGAGGTGCTTAAGGAATGAACTTAAGCCGGACATCTTAGTTTCAATAGCAGCCAGTCAGATTCTTAAAAAGGAAATCCTTTCCATCCCTACCAAGTGTTGCATTAACGTACATTCTGCCCCACTACCCAGGTACAGAGGGATGATGCCAAACTTCTGGGCATTGCTGAATGGGGAAAAGTCTACCGCCGTAAGTGTCCACTATATTGTTGAGGAATTGGACGATGGAGACATCCTTATTCAGGAGCCAGTTCCTATTTACAAAGACGATTCACTTGATTCTTTGATTACACGTAGCAAGCACATAGGGGTAGAAGCCCTTCTTAAGGCACTAGATCAGCTGGGAAAAGGCATGGTGAAACCTATTGCTAATGATAGAAACCTGGCAACTTATTTCTCTTTCCCAACTCGTGCGGACGCTGAAAGGTTTCGGTCCCAGGGAAGGGCTTTTTTCTAATTTTTAAGGAGCAGTTTAAATAATAAATAACATGGCAGGGAAGGGATGAAAAGTAAGCGATACTTAAGGTGCCATATCCCAACAACTTATTTAAGAAGATTTCCTATTCTATCTCACTAAGACTATGGCAGGAGATGTCCTTAAAAGGCTCTTTGATTTTATATTGTCAGGCATAGGCCTTATCTGCTCCTCACCCCTTTGGATTTTAATTGCCTTAGCTATTAAATTAGAGGATGGAGGCCCAGTGTTTTATACACAAGAGAGGGTAGGGAAGGATGGCAAAAAATTTGAAGTCTATAAATTCCGCTCCATGATACCAGACGCCGAGAAGCATACAGGGGCCGTCTGGGCTTCAGAAGACGACCCCCGCGTCACAAAGGTTGGAAGAATACTCAGAAATACCGCAATGGATGAACTGCCCCAGCTACTAAATATCTTTAAAGGAGATATGAGTTTTGTAGGCCCAAGGGCAGAGAGACCTGAACTGGTTGAAGAATTCTCAAAACGGATACCCAACTATTCACGCAGATTTTCAGTCAAACCTGGACTCACCGGGCTTGCCCAGATTTACGGCAGATACGACACCCCACCCGGCCAAAAACTCCACTACGAAATGCTCTATATCAAGAAACGCTCCTTCCTCCTAGACCTCAAGCTCGTACTACTCTCCTTCTGGATAACCTTCAGGGGGAAATGGGAGAGTAGGGAGAAGAAGGTGTAGGTTTGTGTTTGCCTTAAATAGACCCTTATAGATGGCAAACTTAGGAGTAACACCTTTCCCGCGCTTCATATGCATATAGTTTCCAAATACTATTAAGAAAATATAGTTGACAAAGTAAATGGGAATCTTAAATTGTTAGATGCAAGTAAATACATTTATGTGGAGCCTCTGTAAGGCACAAGGGGTCAAAAAATGGAAAAGGAAGGTACTGAAAAAGCATTTTTGAAGATTGGGTTTTTGTATTACAAAGAGTTTAATGAAGGGAAGCGTTATAGAGGGGCCATTCTCATTACTGATGAAACTGGTAAACCTCTGGAATTTCGTGCTACATCACCAGTTTGCCCTAATCCCCTTCAAAAAATACTATATGGGAAAAGACTCCTCCCTCATATCTTGGTTGAATTGATTGGCTTTCCTCTTATAACAGCATTAAAAGAGAAGCCTTCGTGCCTTTTAGTTACAAACAGAGGTTTTCTTGCTTTGCAAAGAAAGGTAGATTCGCCAGTTATTTCTTTAAGACCTCAAGGTGAATTTTCCCCTTCAAGAGAAGAAAGTGCCGTCCTAATAGAATCCGATACGTTTCAGCCCATTGTGATAGAGGTTGATAAAAACTGTACTGAAGATATGAAGGGATTGAGGGAAAAACTCCGAGGAGTGTATCAAAACGTGGATTTGTTAGAGCCTTTTGAGCGCGTAGAGAAAGCTATAGAAGAAGTTGAGAAACGGAAAATACTAGAGGAAGGTACGTAATGTAAAATATGTTCAAGAAAAAGAGAACCCAAGTATCTGAAAATTTATTTCAACCCTTACCAGATTGCAAAGTTAGTATCCGTATACCAGAAATAGATTTTGTATTTCCAACCGTTTCTGTCATTGAACAAAGACTTTCACTGAGTATTTCTGTTATTTCGGAAGACCTTAACCTTTTCCCTTTTACAAAGACATTTGAATTTGACTCTCCCTACTTAGCTGAATCGTCAATAGTTTCTAATAATCTTCTAGAACCATTAGGCTCTTCAATGGTTGGTGGTAAGGCTTATGACATAGAAAAAGAAAACATACAAGGGGAATTAGCTCTAGCACCTTCTGGGCCGAGTAAGTTAAGAACAACATTTACGGAGGTAAAACGAGGCCCTGTTACAGAACGTAAGACTTTATCTATATGGGACTTAATACTTCCTCTCTTACAGCCCCCTCTTGAGTACGAATACCCCAAAATCTTAGACTTACCAGAGGACGTTTACCCTTATCAATGGGAAGGTATCAAATTTCTTGCTGAAGACAAATATGCCCTTCTTGGTGACGATACAGGTTTGGGCAAAACGATTCAAGCAGTTCTCGCACTGGGATGTCTCTTCCAAAAAGGGAATACAAGGTCAGCACTTATTATATGTCCTCTTAGTGTTCTCATGCAGTGGGATAAAGAGTTAGAAAAATGGGCCCCCTTTTTAAGTGTCACAGTTGTTAGAGGCCAGAAAGAATATCGGGAGAAGTGTTGGGAGCATCCGGCGCATGTTTGGCTCACTACTTACGATACCTTGCGCCAAGATATTGATATAGTTCAGAAATTAAAAGAGAAAAACAGGTACGATATTGTTGTTGCTGACGAAGTACAAAAGGTGAAGAATCTTGGAACTGGCTATTCAAAGGCATTAAGGCAAGTACCCTGCCAAATTAAATGGGGACTATCAGCTACGCCCTTAGAAAATAAACTGGAAGACCTTGCAGGCATCTTCTCTTTTATAAAACCTGGGCTATTTAAAAGTAGTGAGAACCTTTCAGTGGAAGCTACTAAGGAGCTCATTAAGCCTTTTTTCCTGCGCCGAGCAAAAAAGGATGTCCTCAAAGACCTTCCAGAAAAGAAAAAATTAGAGCCGGAGTTCATCACTATTGAAGGTAGACAGTACCAGGCGTATAAGGTAGCAGAAAACGAAGGAATTGTTTATTTGAAATCTCTAGGCGCAAAAGTAACTGTTCAACATATTTTGGCATTGCTTACAAAGCTTAAGCAAATCTGCAATGCGGATTTAGAATCGGATGAGAGTGCCAAACTAGAGTGGTTAAAAGACAAACTGGAGGATACCATTCCTTCAGGTGACAAAGCCCTTGTGTACTCGCAATTCCTGGAGTCAGGAGTTGACTGGCTAAAAAGTCAACTTAAGGAATTTAATCCACTCGTATTAAAGGGCGGGCAATCAGACAGTAAACGGCGGCAAGTCCTGCAACTGTTTAACGATGAGGATAGACATCCAGTTTTACTTATTTCATACAAGGCGGGTGGTCTAGGTTTAAATCTTGTGAGGGCTAACTATGTTTTTCTCTTTGACCATTGGTGGAATCCCGCTACCGAGATTCAAGCGGAGGACCGAGTGCATCGTATTGGCCAGAAAAAAGGAGTCTTTGTATATCACGTTTGGGTGAAGGACACAATTGAGGAGCGTATTTATAAAATTTTAGAGCGAAAGAGAAAGTTATTCGCGGATGTAATAGAAAGTCTGGAAAACGTAGAAGGTACTGGGCTTTCAGAAGAGGAGCTATTTGAATTGTTCGGTTTAGAAAAACCACAAAAAGCAGTCACAGCTAAAGAAGATTTGCAGGATATTTCTCCAAAGGATTTTGAAGATATTGTTGAAAAACTTTTCCGGAAAATGGGTTACGGGACAAGGCGGGGGCCAGCAACAAGAGATAAGGGGGTAGATATAATTGCCACAAAGCAAAATATTGGTAGTGTGGAAAGAATAGCTATTCAATGTAAAAGATATGAAGGGCCAGTTGGTGAACCGATTGCTAGAGAACTCTTAGGCGTAGTTGCATCTGATGCTCAATGGACAAAAGGGGTTATCGTATCTACTTCTGATTTCACGAAAGACTGTATCAATTTTTGCGAAAGACAAGGGCAGTTAGAATTGATAAATGGCATAAAGTTACACCAACTATTAGAGAAGTTTAATGTGACATGGCAGCACGATTACAAAATATAATGTACTCAACATACTGTGTCTCATTTATATTTAGTAAATAGTCCCTGTTCTGAGCATCTACTTCTTGTTGCAATGCGTCCAGTCTTTGCTGAAGGAAATAACTAAGTTCTTGTTCAGCAAAAATATCTATGTCCATTTACTGCCCTTCCGACAAAACTTAGCTGTCAATTTATCGTTCGGACTTCTCCATTTCTGATATCTTTTTGTGTACGGTTATAACAATTTCTTCTGTTAGTTGGACTGCCTCTTTTGCCGCATTCTGGGTATAAACCCTGGCAGGGATACTGTCAGGGAGGCTGTTTGGATAGCGGGTAGGTACATAATACCCGTCCAGGATTGACCATCTCTTGGAATGCTCACCGAACTCGGCTTCGTAACAAGAAGCGGCCCGGCAAAGACGTTCTATTGAATGGCCTATAACAATCTCCTCCCCTTGGGCGTATAAGAACGCCTTTAATGCCTTTTCTCCGACCTGTTGCGCCAGAAAGCAAGCAATATGATAACCCCCTCGCTCGGCCAGGTCCCTCGCCCAGCGCAGATCTTCCTCTGCTTGCTCAAGCCACCGCTTTCCCTCTTCAAGTGCCTTTCTTCTCATAAAGCACCACTTCTTCTTGATGCATCTGCTTGAAGAACGGACGCTCTTTTAATCTTTCTAGTTCTTGCGGAGTATAACACAAAAGGTCCATATCCACAGGAACTACCAACATGCTATAAAGCATGCGTAACCGTTCCAGGAACCCTTTATCGGTATTCATCACTACCAGGATATCCAGATCGGTAAATAAATCTGCTCTACCTTGGGCATAGGATCCAAAGAGACTTATCCTCTCCACTTCCTTCAGAGGGGAAAGTGTATCAACAATTTTTTTGAGTGATTGCTCCAGTAGGTTACGATAGGCAGACCTAGCCTGTGTGATATTATCCTTACTTTTCATTTTTAAATCAAAGGTTTAAAGTAGTTTCCATGCCTATTGGGTTCAAGGCATATCTTCACTTTGCTTAGACTGTACAAATTTATACCAAAACTGGACCATTTCTGTATCTTTTTATTGCCCCATCTACCCCTAAAATGGTCATAGTGGTCAATTTACCCGGGAAAAGGTTGCACTTATGTCATAAGTACAAGCCTGTATGTAAGTGTGACCCCTATGGGATTTGAACCCATGTTCTCAGATCGAAAATCTGATGTCCTAGGCCGGACTAGACGAAGGGGCCATAAGCGTCTAATTTAATTACAAATTAGAAATTGCAGAATTCAAATTGCGAGTATCAGAATATCAAATTAGAATTTTGAATTGCAATTCCAAATTTTAAGGTTGAAACTTTGTATAATTTTGGTGAGGGCAGCAGGGCTCGAACCTGCGACCTACGGCTTAAAAGGCCGTTGCTCTACCAGCTGAGCTATGCCCCCCACCATGAGGGCTCCACCAAAGAATCTCAGGCCTTGCCTTCACACAAGCCAAATAATACGGTTATATTTCTTGCTGGCAACCAGAAGACTGTGGCTACTTATTCACAACCTAAAGGAATATCACTTAGCCCAGACCAGAGTCCAGTACCATAAAAGGGTTTATACCCTTATCTTAAACTAATTTCAAGTTATATGTTTTAAAAGATCAACCCCGGGTGCTAAAAGATTTCAGTTTAGTAATGGAGTAAGAACTAAAAAGAGTGTGCATAAACCCATTTACAAGGTCAACGGGCCCTAAAGATTACTAAACCTTCAGTATCTCCTCGGTCTTTTTGGCAGTAACTTCATCTATCTTTTTTTCGTAATCACGGGTGAGCTTTTGGATGTCATCCCTGGCTTTCTTGGCATCATCCTCGGTAATGGTGGACTCCTCTTCTTCCTTGTCTATATGCTTATTGGCATCCCTGCGGATGTTTCTTACGGAGATTTTTGCCTCCTCTGCCAGTGTCTTGGCCTGTTGGGCTAATTTCTTGCGGCGTTCTTCACTGAGGGGAGGAATTGTGATGCGGATGATCTTCCCATCGCTCTGGGGGTTAAAGCCTAGGTCTGACTGCAGGATTGCCTTTTCAATGTCCTTCAGCAGGGCTGGGTCGTAAGGCTTTATGGTGATAGTTTGTGGCTCAGGGGCAGCGATAGTGGCGACTTGTTTCAACAGGGTTGGTGTGCCGTAACAGTCCACCTTCACGTGTTCTACCAGGGATGGGGTCGCCCTCCCCGTTCGTAGTCCTTTAAGCTCCTCATGGTAGACTCCCAGAGCCTTCTCCATCTTCTTCTCGGTTTCTTTGCGGATTTCCTCGCGACTCAACTTTCTTCTTCCCCTATATAGGTTCCAATGGTCTCTTTTTGAAGGATACGGCGTATGTTATGTTTTTTCCTGAGATTGAAGACAACGATTGGTAGATGGTTTTCCATGCAGAGGGTGATGGCTGTGGCGTCCATGACTTCAAGTCTGCCATTGAGTACCTGCGAATAACTCAGTCTATTATAAAATTTTGCTTTGGGGTCAATCATCGGGTCAGCTGAATATACGCCATCCACTTTAGTTGCCTTTAGCAGTACTTCTGCCCCTAATTCTATTGCCTTAAGGGCTGCCGCTGTATCGGTGGTGAAGAAGGGGTTCCCTATTCCTCCGGCCAGAAGCACAGGTTTTTTTTCTTCCAAATATCTCAGACACTCTTTTCTACTATAAGGTTCCACTAGTTCACCAATCTCTATAGCACTTTGTACATGAGCCTCTACTGCCAGGTCTTCCATGGCGTCCTGGAGTGCCAGGGCATTGATTACAGTGGCTATCATACCCATATAATCAGCCTGCGCCCTGTCTATGCCCAGACGACTCAGTTCATCGCCCCTCACTATGTTACCTCCCCCAACCATTACAGCCAATTCTACACCCATATCGCAGATTTCCTTGAGTTCCTGGGCTATATTCTTTACGTTTTCACTGTCAATTACTTTCTTTTCTGAAGAAAAACCCTCCCCGCTTACCTTAAGCACTACACGCTTGTAGCCCTTTTGTTTCAGCACTTATTTCCTATTTTAGAACTGGCAAAATTTTACCTTATTAATAGCGCAAGCTAAGCTTGCCAAAGACGGATTCACAACAAGTTGACAGATCTGTCTTAGGCACAACTTGTAGTCACTTTTCTCTTTATTTCCCAATCTCGTAACGGATGAACCTTTTGACCTTTATGTTTTCCCCTACCTTTGCAATGCAGGAGGTAATGATATCCCTTACTGTTTGGGTATCATCTTTTATAAATGGTTGCTCCAGGAGGCATTTTTCTTTAAAGAAGGTCTCCAGTTTGCCTTGAAGTATCTTTTCCTGAACCTGAGGGGGCTTGTCGGCAAAAGCCTTCTTGAACGTTTCTTTGTGGATTTCAACCTGCTCTGTGGGTATATCTTCGCGGCTGACGGCTACTGGGTCAGTAGCAGCCACCTGCATGCAGAGGTCTTTAAGAAGTTGTTCTACGACTTCATTTTTTGCTACAAAGTCTGTCTCACAGTTTAATTCCAATAAGACGCCGACCTTTCCATTGAAGTGGATATAGGAGCCAATGCGGCCCTCCTGGGTGGCGCGGGTGGCTTTTTTCGCAGCGACCAGAAACCCCTTTTTCCTGAGAATTTCAGCCGCCTTATCCATGTCCCCACCGGTCTTTTCTAGGGCGCCCTTACACTCCAGGATACCTGCTCCTGTTTTTTCCCTCAGTGTTTTTATACTTTCCATATCTATTGGCATAGTACTATATATTTCTCCATTAGCACGGGTTGTGTAGCTGTTGAATGGACAGGGCTAAGCTACCTTAGCCAAAGAGGCCCTTCCTTCCAGGATGGCGTCTGTTAGCTTAGAAAGGAATAGTTCAATTGAGCGCATAGCATCATCATTTCCGGGGATGCATATGTCAACTAGGTCTGGGTCACAATCTGTGTCGGTGAGGCAAACCGTTGGTATGCCTAGCTTATTTGCCTCCTTAACTGCTGTAATCTCCCTTTTAGGGTCTATCACTATTAATGACCCTGGTAGTTCGGTCATATTCGTGAGGCCCTTAAGGTTTTTCCGCAGCTTGCTTATCTCACGGTTGACCATGGCAGCCATTTTCTTGCTATATTTTTGGAACTCCTCACTTGATTGCAATTCTTCCAGCTCCTTAAGGTGTTTAAGCCTGGCAAGGATTGTGCTAAAGTTGGTCAGAGTACCGCCAAGCCATCTCTCGTTTACAAAAGGCATACCCACCCTATTAGCCTCCCTCTCTGTTAGGGCCCTTGCCTGCCACTTGGTCCCTAAATAGAGTACCCCTTTACCTGTTGAGGAAAGTTTATATAAAAATTTTTGGGCAGTTATGAGGCCCCGAAGGGTCTCTTTAAGATTTATTATGTGAATAAGATTATGCTTACTAAAAATATAAGGCTTCATCTTTGGATTCCATCGGCTGGTTCTATGGCCGAAATGGAAACCCGCTCTTACAAGTTCCTCTAATGTGATGATCGACACACGCTCCTCCTAAGATTAAAATCCCTTATTTTCACTCAAATTTAACAAAAAGACTAAAAATGTCAATATGCGGTACTGAGTTTTAGACATGCTGCCACGAAAATGCTGGCCGCATTAGGCTTAAAATGACTAACACCCCCTGTTAGTCGGCCAGAAACATTTATGAAAATCTCCTCTTTTTTGTTGCTAAAGGAGTTTTTAAAATTCTTTTTAAAAAGGGATAAAGTGTATTTTGTTAACTCTAGCTGATTTCTATCTTTAGGATATTTTTAGGGGTCTTTTTTATGCAAAAGTCCAAAGAGCTAAATATACAATTTTTGGGCTGGCACATCCTGAAATGGGCTATTTCTGGTCAAATGTTAGCTTTTGCAAAGTAACTCACATCTGAGAAATTCCACCAATTGGATTTTCCTTGACAAAAGAAATTATAAATGTATTCTTATGCCTCTGGGTGGGATATTTTTGTAATCTGAGCTAAGTTGGGTAGGCGGGTTACACTAGATAGGCTGGTGCAGATTGAACCTTTGCAAGAGTTGGGTAGAGGTAAATCTAAGGGCTATTGCGCATAATCTCCAGGAGATTCGCAATAAAGTAGGGTGGGGGGTGAAGGTGTTGGCAGTGGTGAAGTCCGATGCCTACGGTCATGGTGCAGAGGCCGTCGCCCTATTACTTGAGAGGTGTGGGGTGGAGATGTTGGGGGTAGCAAGTGTAGAGGAGGGGGCAATCCTAAGGCAGAGGGGGATAAGGCTGCCGATAATAGTACTGGGTTGTATCTTTCCTGAGGAGGTGGAGGATTTCTTTACCTATACTTTGACCCCTAGCCTTTGTGATTTGGCACTTGCTAGGAAGTTCTCCCAACAGGCTATTAAAAGGGGTCAACTCCTGAAGGTTCATATTAAGGTTGACACTGGTATGGGTGGGTTGGGTGTGAAGGCGCAGGGAGCCTCCAAATTTATCTGGGAAATGACAGAACTACATGGTCTTTTTGTGGAGGGTATCTTTACCCACTTTGTTTCGTCTAACGACAATCGTAGTGATTATACTTATGAGCAGTTGCGTCTCTTTAAGAAAGTGATAATGGAGCTTGAGTTAATGGGAATTTATGTGCCCATTAAGCATGCTGCCAATAGTGGGGCAGTTCTTAATTTTCCCGAAGCTTATTTTAATGTGGTACGGCCTGGCCTTTTACTTTATGGGTTGACTCCTCCCGGGTGTCTTGAGTCTTCTATGAGATTGAAGCTGGCTATGAGCTTTAAGACCAAGTTGGCTTTTGTCAAGACCTTAGAGCCTGGGGAGACGGTTAGTTATGGGCGTAGCTATACCGCACCTAGCCATACCAAAATAGGTGTCCTGCCCATTGGATACTCCAGTGGATACAACTTGGGATTGTCTAATAAAAGCTGTGTTGTAATAAGAGGAAAGAATTTTCCAGTGGTAGGCAGGATACGTATGAACCTTATACATGTTGACCTCGGGCAGGATGAGGGGGTAGAAATAGGGGATACCGTGACACTTTTTGGAGAGGACGGGCCTTCTGTGAAGGATATGGCACTAGTTATGGGCGGTAGCCCCTATGAGTTGCTTTGTGCAATGGGTAGGCCTAACCACAGGGTCTACTTGGCTGAAGCAAAATCAGAGGTAATGGAACACACTAGCATAGCAAGAGAAGCTCAGCCTGAAACCCTTCACGCAGTAGCACATTAAGTAAGGGGGTTGCAAAAAGGTTAAGGATTCCGAAATTTAGCATCTCAGTCTTCATCCCCCCGACTTGCTTATCTTTTTGGCTACTGCAATGCCTCCCCTAGACCTATCAATCAGCGCGTCTAGCGGGCTGAGCACCTTAAACTCAAAAAAACCCAGTGCCTTCACTGGGGTTTTTAGTTTTAGTAGTCTGAAGGGATAAGATAGCAGGGCTGTTAGGAGGTGGCGTGTCCCGTAGATTGTGGTGAGTTGAAAACCGTTTTCCTCCAGTTCCACCCTCAAGTCCTTTGGTGTGAGTCTGTGGCCCGCTTCTTGACTTATGGCCCTTTTTCTCCATCCGTGAAAATCAAAGACCAGCAACCCCCCCTCTACGAGCACACGATGTATTTCTTTATATATCAAGTGCCTATTGGGCAGGGTAAGGTGCTTTATAAATCTGAATCCTATAACGGCATGGAATCGTTCGTTGGTAAAGGGCATCTGGAAGGCATCAGCCCTGAGCAGATGGACAGGTCTTCCAGTATGGGTATCAAATTGTGCAGAAGGCTCTCCAAGGGACTTCTTTGCTTCTTGCAACATAGGGAGTGAGATGTCCAATCCTATGTAATCCATCCCAGGCGGTCCAATATCTTTAAGCCTTCGGCAGAGTCTCCCTGTCCCAATGGCCACCTCCAGAATGGGCCCTTTTATCTCTTGTAGAATTTCCCTGAGGCATATTATCTCGGTTTCATAATGGAGAGAAACATCCGTAGCCCTAAAATCCCTATCTTTATCATAATTTTGGGCAACACGGGCGTCTTGATAAGCTACTTTTAAATTTTCTTTGCGATCCGTTGACTTCACTGTTACAATTATAAAAGAAAAAAGAGGGGTTGTTCAACCCCTCTTTTTCCCTTGCATTTTAAGTATCGCAAGTAGAAGGGGTTTCCAGAATAGATTTTTACCACATGGTAGTTTAGTAGAAGGCAGTCCCCCCTTTAAGTACAAAGGATTACCTAGCTAGTTCTGCCATGTCTTTTCTTATTAAATTTTTAGAAACTCACACTGGTAAATTTTACTTGACAAGGGCTTTCTGATGTGTTAATTTTCTTCATAAGTAACGTTCGGGTGGCACAATCTCATTCAAGAAATAAGGAGAAACAGCCATGGGGAGACTTTATTACGCGGGGTTACGTTTATTGCTGGTTTTCTTACTCTGTTTGCTTCCGCTGGGAACCGTATCCAACATTGTAGTAGCAGAGGATTTTGGGGCAATTTTAAGTAATGGAGGGGAGATTTCAGGTAAAGTAACAGGTGCCGATGGGAAACCTTTACCGGGGGTGATTGTCCGAGTTAAAGACACAGAGGGTAATCTAGTGAATGTTACCACGACAGGGAAGGACGGCATGTACAATTTTAGCGACCTCACTCTTGGAGAGAAGTACGCTGTAACAGCATCCCACGGGATAGACATGGATAGCCAGGACGTTGTCCTTTTGGAGTCAGCAAAGACTGCAAATCTACAACTACTAGGTAAGATGGCTATACCAGCGGCTACTGCACCTGTTGGTGGTGCAGGAGGCAGTTCCCAATGGTGGAAATATGTTTTAATAGGGGTTGGGTCTGCCGGTGCTGGTGCAGGAATTGCTCTTCTTTTGATGGACTGTGATGACGATAGCAGTCATAGTAAGAAGAGACCAACCTCTCCGTAGTTTAGCATTAAAATACTAAAAGGTTTATCTGTAAAGAAATGCTCTAGAGCAGGTTTTGCTCTAGATGATGGGAGCATTTAGCTGCAGGAAAAACCAACAGCTCATTTTTTGTTGTAAGATCCTTTTCAAATGTCTTACGCGCTTTAGTGGTTGCTTCAAATCAAAGGTGGGATGCAGTTGGTGGGGGGGAAAATTGTCCAAATTTTTTATCTAAAAGAAATAAGTTCTACTCTTGCATATAAGTAAGGATTGCTTTAATATTGGGATAACTTTTAACTAGTACTCAAGAATAGGCAATTTCATGGTTTAATCCAAATTTTGGTAAGGGAAAAAATGAATCTAAGGCATTGTCTGAAAAGTTTAGGAATTTTTGTTTTATTAGCTAGTCATCTGTGTTTTTTAGGCTGTGAAACATCTTTGGAGGCTAAAGATAAAAAATTAGTGGCGAAAACAGAAACGGCAGGAACTATATCACATCAAGGGGTTAAGAGGACACTGCTGGATGAAAGAAAAGAAAAATTGTTAGCTAGAAAAGGAGTTGACGAAGAGGGCGATAATCCTAAAGACTCAAAGGAGGCCCTTTTGCTGGCTGAAAGGGAACGTTCTACACGCAAAACAGAGGAAGGTTCCGAAGACAAAGAAAATCCCGATCTTGTGGGTTCCCAGAACCCTGACGATGTGATTAGTATAGCTGTTTATGAACTGGTCAGAAGGCTACAAGAGGGTATCCCACAGGACAAAAAGATCAACATTTTTATAAGACCCTTTACCTCTCTGGATGGCAGAATAACCTACCTCTCTAAGCTATTGACGGAAGAACTCACGACACAGTTATCACTGAACCCACAGGTTGGAAATAGCATTAACATTTGTTGTAATCCCCCTTTGGAAAGAATTGGCCCATCAACAGGAAATCCAGTACGTTTAGATGGGGTCCTTTCTGGAACTATCGCTAGATTAGACGAGAACATAAAAGTTAATGTGCGGCTTATTTCTATTGATTCCAGGGTACTTATGTGTGCAGCCTCTACTTCTATACCCTGGTCAGAAGGATTAGGGAAATTGCTTGATGCCGAAATCAGTGAGCAAGTGGTTGAGGATAGGAGTACTTTAGATGTTCAGTTGGATTCCCTTGTCTGGCAAATAGAGCAAATACTAAAGGATTTTCAAGTAGAGAAAGAGTTAAAGCTGTATCAAAAGCCATTTGCTACCCTGGGGGGGGAAGTTAACTATTTGGGTAGGTACTTGAAAGAAGAGTGTATAACCAGGTTGCTGTCCGATAAAGATTGCCGTATGATCACAGATGAAACTGTAAATCAGTTCCTAGCCAAAAAGGGATTGACCAGTGCGGATATAGGTGATCCCACCGTTATGCAACTTCTTTCCGAACAACTAGGTATCCACGCCGTTATTACTGGAAATGTTGTTGAGCTAGCTAACACTTTAAAAGTAAATGCAAGGGTCTTTAATACAGTTGTTGGGTTAGCAGTTGGTACCGCCTCGGTAGAAATACCTAAAGATGATACCGTGAAATATCTCCTTGCGTCAGCAGAAAAACTTCAAAACAAGACACTTGCTTCCTCTACTGCCTTTTCCCCCACTATGCCGGTGGCTATAACGGCTGGGGGTGTAGGTGTCTCTACCGAAGATATGTTCTTTAAAGAGGATTTGAGTGGAGAGGATGTTTCTAAACGAATTCTGGAATGGGGCGATAAACTTGTTGTTTTGAAAGAGGGAGATGGGCGTCCATACCTTTCAGCTTCTAGCTCCGATTATGTTACAGTAAAAAGGAACTTAGATTTCCCCACAAATTTTTCCTTTGAACTTGAAATCAAGGGGAACAGTAAATTCTGGAATGCCTTAAAATTCGTTGATGCTAAGGGAAATGAGTTTGGATTAGACTTCCAGCTTCTGGATGAAAATTTCTACTTGGTACTGCCTGGACCAAAAAGTGTGAAATCAAAAGTGGATACCAAGGGATATAATAAGCTTAGGGTGATAAGGAAAAAAGAGTTCTACGAAATTTATATAAATAATGACCTTGCGATAGCGGGTTCTTACTCTAAATATGAGCCCTTTAAGAGCTTCTCTCTTGTCTCCAGATTAGATCAGTTCCGTATATACAATTTCGTCGGAAAGATTGTAAAGGATTAGATACTATTTTGAGTCAGGGATCCGACTAAGTAGAAATGGGACTGATCGCGAGCGGTGCACCTACCATCAAGCCTGAAAGGTTAAGACTGCAAGAGGTCCGCTTTAAGAAAATCCCCTTGAAAAGGTTGTGCCCTAATATACAATTTGGTCGGAAGAATTGGAAAGGATTAGATACTGTTTTGAATCAGGGATCCGACTAAGTAGAAAGGGGACTGACCGTGAGCGATGCACCTACCATCAACCCTGAAAGGTTAAGACTGCAAGAATCCCGCCTTAAGAAAATTCCTTAGAAAAAGTGGGGGCCCTATCTGAGTGAGCGGCAGTGGGGTACTGTACGTGAGGACTACAGCGAATCGGGTGACGCTTGGAACTTCTTCACCCATGACCAGGCTCGCTCCCGTGCTTACCGCTGGGGCGAGGATGGCCTCGGCGGCATTTCCGATGACAAGCAAATCCTTTGTTTTGCCCTCGCCTTGTGGAACGGGAAAGACCCAATCATAAAAGAGCGGCTTTTCGGTTTGACTAACAGCGAGGGAAACCACGGCGAGGACGTCAAGGAATATTATTTTTACTTGGATAGCACTCCAACGCATTCGTACATGAAATACCTGTATAAGTACCCACAGGCAGCATACCCTTATGCTGATCTCGTAAGAACGAACCGCTCACGCAGCCTAAATGAAACTGAGTATGAATTGATAGATACAGGAGTATTTAATGATGACCGCTATTTTGACGTCTTTATAGAGTATGCTAAAGAGTCGCCAGAGGATATACTGATTAAAATAAGTGTAGTTAATCGTGGGCCTGAGGCTGCACCGCTGCATGTACTGCCCACCCTCTGGTTCCGCAATACCTGGTCATGGTATCTTGATGCCCAAAAGCCGGTACTGAAGCGAGTGGATAGCCGTGATGATATAAGTGTTGTGTCGGTGAGCCATCCTGAACTGGGAGAGAGGTGCTTTTATTGTGAAGGGAACGCCCCCCTGCTTTTTACTGAAAATGAGACTAATACCGAGCGCATCTTTGGCATACCCAACCAAACTCCTTATGTGAAGGATGCTATCAACAATTACCTTGTGCATGGCCATACCAATGCCGTGAACCCTGAAGGTCTAGGCACAAAAGTGGCTGGACATTACAAAATAACTGTGGGCGCCGGAGAGACAAAGGTGATACGGCTCCGGCTCACCAACGTTAGTCTTTCCGCAGGAAAGGAAAAGCCATTTAGCGACTTTGATAAAGTGGTCAATACCAGGTTGCGCGAGGCAGACGAGTTTTATCGCTCTATCACCCCGGAAAAGTTAAACCCGGATGCTGCCAACGTGATGCGCCAGGCGCTGGCGGGGATGTTGTGGAGTAAACAGTTTTACCACTATGATGTGCGCAGGTGGCTTAAGGAACGAGACTCCGACCCATTGGCGTCAGTAAGACGTCCTGCCCCCAGAAATGAGAGTTGGTACCACATGGTAAATGAGGATATTATCTCAATGCCTGATAAGTGGGAGTATCCATGGTATGCAGCCTGGGATCTGGCTTTTCATACCGTAGTACTGCAGATGGTGGCCCCCGACTTTGCAAAAGAACAACTGGACCTAATGTTGCGAGAGCACTATCTTCATCCCAGCGGTCAGATACCTGCCTACGAGTGGAATTTTGGTGATGTCAACCCCCCCCGTGCATGCCTGGGCTTCCATATTCATGTTTAATGCCGAACAAGCACGGACCGGCAAGGGGGACGTGGGATTTCTCAAGCATGCCTTCCAGAAATTGCTATTGAACTTCACATGGTGGGTAAACCGTAAAGATCCTACCGGAAAGAATGTCTTCCAGGGTGGTTTTTTGGGATTGGATAATATTGGTGTCTTTGACCGTAGCGCACCACTGCCTACGGGTGGTCAGTTAGAACAGGCGGACGGAACTGCCTGGATGGCCCTCTTCTCTATTAATATGCTGGAGATTGCCGCAGAGCTGGCCATGCATGACCCTATTTATGAGGAAATGGCTTTAAAATTCTTAGAGCACTTTTTGTGGATAGCCTCATCCATGGACCGTATTGGAGAGCGCCACGATGAGATGTGGGACGAGGAGGATGGCTTTTTTTATGATGTTATGCGCCTTCCTGACGGGCGGTCTGAGCGCTTAAAGGTGCGCTCTATGGTGGGGTTACTACCGTTTTGTGCAACGACCATTTTCTTTTCAGAGGTACTGGAAAAAGTTCAGGAACTCAGAAAGCGCGCAAACTGGTTTTTAAAGAACCAACTGGACCTACTTTCAAACATTCATGATCCACGCAAGCCTGGCTATGCTGACCGTCGCATGCTTGCTATACTTGACGAAAGAAAACTGCGACAGGTGCTTTCTAAGTTACTTGATGAGAAGGAGTTCCTGAGCCCATACGGCATTCGCTCCCTCTCCCGCTACCATGCCGAACATCCCTTCATCTTCCACGTAGGGGGCCATGAATACCGCGTCAACTATCTCCCTGCGGAATCTGACTCCGGTATGTTCGGTGGCAACTCCAACTGGCGTGGGCCGATATGGATGCCTGTTAATGCGCTGATTGTCCGTGCGCTTCTTAATTATACTGGTACTACGGCAATGATTTCAAGGTGGAATGCCCCACGGGGTCAGGGAAACAGATGGCCCTCTACCAGGTTGCCGAGAATATCTCCCAGCGTCTGGGGAATATCTTCTTGCGCGATGAGCAAGGGAGGCGGCCAGTTTATGGAAGTACATGGAAATTCCAGAACGACCCACACTGGCGGGATTGTATTCTATTTTACGAATATTTTCACGGTGATAACGGCGCCGGTATAGGTGCAAGTCACCAGACCGGCTGGACCGGGCTCGTCGCCCTCCTCATACACATATTCGCCTCCTTTACTAGCCAGCAGTTTTTGGAAGGTGGCAGGCGAGGAGCATTCAAGGCGATTAGACCAAAAGGATAAAGCCCCCTGCCTTTTAATAGAGGCGTCAACAACAGATTAACATCATGGACTACACCCCAACTTTTCCAAGTAAAGGAGCGCTATAATGCCTGGAGTACGCTATCCTTCCCTCTTTCAGATTAATACCAGGGTGCGCCTTCGTGAACTTTCTAGGGAACTGGGGCGCCCCGCCACTCTGGATGATTTTCCAGATAGTGAACTAGATGAGCTGGCAAGCTTGGGTTTTGACTGGGTGTGGTTTTTAGGAGTTTGGCAGACCGGTCCAGCCGCGCAGAAGGTTTCCCTCACTCATCCGGGCTGGCGACAGGAATTTAAGCAACTCCTGCCAGACCTGGTGGATAGCGATATCGCCGGCTCCTGCTTTGCAGTAGTTGATTATACGGTTCATTCTAATTTGGGAGGGAATGCGGGGCTGGCCCACCTTCGGCAGCGTCTTCAGAAGCGTGGCTTACGGCTGATGTTGGATTTCGTGCCCAATCATACTGCGCCGGATCATCCCTGGGTAACTAAAAATCCTGACTTCTACGTAAATGGTACAGAATTCAATTTGGTCAGAGAACCACACAACTACTGTAAGGTCAAAACCCCTATGGGTTCTAGAGTTATGGCTTATGGTCGGGACCCGTTCTTCCCGGGCTGGCCGGATACATTTCAGCTAAATTACGGCAACCCAAGAGTGCAAGAGGCCATGATAGGAGAGTTATTGAAGGTTGCCAGCATGTGTGATGGGGTGCGCTGTGACATGGCAATGTTAATTTTGCCTGGGGTCTTTGAACGCACGTGGGGCATCAAAGCTGAGTCCTTCTGGCCCAAAGCAATTTGGCGAGTTCGTGAGAAAGTTCCCGACTTCTTTTTCATGGCTGAGGTGTACTGGGACCTGGAGTGGGAACTACAACAGCAGGGCTTCAATTACTGCTACGACAAACGGCTGTATGACCGCTTAAAGGAGGGGCATGCCAGACCGGTGCGGGAGCACTTTTTTGCTGGTTTGGATTTTCAAGACAAATTGGCCCGTTTTCCGGAAAATCACGACGAACCAAGGGCTGCCGCTGTCTTTCCGCCTCAGGCGCACGAGGTGGCAGCAGTGCTGACCTTTTTATCCCCAGGCTTGCGTTTCTTTCATCAAGGGCAGTTCAATGGGCACACCAAAAAAATTTCAATTCATCTTGTGCGCGGTCCAGCAGAACCAACTAACAAACATCTGGAGGAATTCTATCGGCGCTTGTTAAACTGCCTTAAAGACCCTGTTTTCCGGCAGGGTGACTGGCGACTGCTTCAATGCCTTCCTGCTTGGGAAGGCAACTGGACCTGGGACTGCTTCATCGCCTTTGCCTTCCAGGGCCCTACAGGTCAGGAACGACTTATCGTCGTGAATTATGCCCCCAACAATAGTCAGTGTTATGTGCCACTTTCATTTCCTGACCTGCCTGGTACGACCTTGCGTCTTAAGGATCTCATGAGCCACGCCACTTATGATAGGCATGGAAGCCAATTGGTTTCGCCGGGCCTTTACCTTGACATGCCCCCCTGGGCTTACCATGTATTTGAGCTAAACAAATTAAAATGAGCCATGTAACTATTGGCTATCCCCTGAATTGTTTTACTTAACAGCCCCCTCCACTAGTAATTCGGTCTCCTCTTCTTCCTTTAATTCGGTGACCATAGTCTCAGTGGTCAAGAGGAGTCCTGCCACGCTAGCCGCACTTTGTAAGGCGACTCTTGTTACTTTGGTGGGGTCAATAATGCCAGCCTTTATCATATCAACATACTGGCGGGTGTTGGCATCAAAGCCCGTATTAGGGGCCTCTGCTTTTACTCTTTCTACTACTACGGCCCCGTTTTCACCAGCATTAGTTGAAATCTGCCTAAGGGGTGTTTCTAGTGCCTTTGCTATGATATCAAGACCTAACTTCTCATCACCACGGCACTTCTTTCTGGCCTCTTGCAGGGCGGATATTGTCCTTATGTAAGCTACTCCTCCACCAGGGACTATGCCCTCCTCTACTGCGGCCCTAGTGGCATGAAGGGCGTCTTCCACTCTGGCTTTTTTCTCGGTCACCTCCGCCTCCGTAGCTGCTCCAACTTTTATTACTGCCACTCCGCCTGTGAGCTTTGCCAGTCGCTCCTGTAACTTCTCCCTATCGTAGTCAGAGGTTGAGGCTTCTATTTGGTTCTTAATTTGGGTAATGCGTGCCTGGATATCCGTTTTTCTGCCCTCTCCACTGACTACTGTGGTCTTATCCTTGTCTACGGTCACCTTCTTGGCACGGCCAAGGTCTGAGAGCTCCAATGTCTCAAGTTTTATTCCCAAGTCTTCTGTGATTGCCCTACCTTTTGTTAGGGTGGCTATGTCTTCCAACATGGCTTTTCTACGGTCACCAAACCCGGGTGCTTTAACGGCACAGCACTGAATTACGCCGCGGAGTTTATTAACTACCAGCATGGCCAAAGCCTCGCCTTCAACGTCTTCTGCAATAATCAGGAGAGGCCTACCACCGGTGGTGGTCTTCTCTAACAGGGGGATAAGGTCTCTCATGGTTGATATCTTTTTCTCGTGGATAAGGATATAAGGATCCTCAAACTCTACTAGCATTTTCTGGGGGTTAGTAATAAAGTAGGGTGAGATATATCCTTTGTCAAATTGCATACCTTCTACTACCTCTAGTCGCGTTTCCACCCCCTTAGCATCCTCTACGGTAATCACACCATCTTTACCCACCTTTTCCATTGCATCGGCCAAGAGATTACCTATAAAGGAGTCGTTATTGGAAGAGATGGTGCCCACTTGTGCAATCTCTGTACGACCTTTAACGTTTTTGGAGAGTTTCTCTAGCTCTTTAACCACCGCCTCCACTGCCTTATCTATGCCCCTTTTCAAGGCTATTGGGTTGGCTCCGGCAGTAATATATTTTAGCCCCTCCCTATAGATAGCCTCAGCCAAGATGGTGGCGGTAGTAGTACCGTCTCCAGCAGCCTCGCTAGTTTTAGAGGCCACTTCATTTACCAGCTTAGCGCCCATGTTCTCAAATGGGTCTTTAAGCTCCACCTCTTTAGCCACAGTAACGCCATCCTTAGTTACAGTGGGGGAACCGAAACTCTTTTCTAGGATAACGTTCCTGCCAGTTGGGCCCATCGTAACCCTAACGGCATCGGCCAGTTTCTTTATACCTTCAAGGAGTTTTTTCCTGGCTTCTATATCGTATAGTAATTGTTTGGCTGCCACAGTTTTACCTCCTACTCCCCTATCTTGCCCAAAATGTCAGATTCTTTCACGATAAGATATTCTTTGCCATCCACTGTTATTTCCGTCCCGGCGTACTTACCAAATAGTACAAAGTCCCCTTTCTTCACACTCATGGGCGACCTTTTGCCAGACTCCAATAGTTTGCCTTCTCCCACAGCCACCACTTTTCCTTTTTGTGGTTTCTCCTTAGCAGTGTCGGGTAGTACTATACCCCCTGGAGTCTTCTCCTCTGCTCCTACCCTTTCTATTACTACCCTATCATCTAAAGGTCTTATCGGCATGTAATTATTTCCTCCTCTAAAAATTAAACTGCGATTTACCGATTACAGAATTATTTACATCCGTGGCGGTCTAGGACCCGGACTGGCCGTCTCTTCTTTCTTTGGTATTTCACTTACCACACAATCTACCATAAGGAGCGTGCCAGCTATGCTTACTGCATTTTGCAAGGCACACCTAGCTACCTTAGTCGGATCTATTATCCCAGCCTCCAACATATTGCAAAATTCTTGGTTTTCGGCATTGAACCCGTAGGCTAGGTCTTTAGACTCCAGTATCTTCTTTACTACTACTGAGCCCTCCATCCCACTATTCTCTGCAATCTGAGTAGCCGGTACAGTAAGGGCCTTTTTGATTATGTCTACCCCTACCGCCTCATCACCTTTAAGACCAAGGCCGCTTTCTAACACAGAAAGGGCCCTTAGAAGGGCTACACCACCTCCTGGTAAGATACCTTCCTCTATGGCTGCCCTTGTAGCGTGTAGGGCATCTTCCATAAGGGCCTTCTTTGCCTTCATTTCTGTCTCGGTAGCAGCCCCTACGTTTATCTGCGCCACCCCGCCAGCCAACTTTGCCAATCTTTCTTGAAGTTTTTCCTTATCATAATCGCTGGTTGTAGCCTCTATCTCGGAGCGTATCTGTTTTATGCGTCCAGATATGGCTGCCTGCCTGGAACCAGCCTCTTCAATTATTATCGTATGCTCAGAGTCCACTGTTACCTTTTTGGCACGTCCAAGGTCCTCTAATTGAATCCCTTCTAGCTGTATGCCCAAGTCCTTGAAGATGGCCTTTCCTCCTGTAAGGATTGCAATATCCTCAAGCATAGCCTTCCTTCTGTCCCCGTAGCCCGGGGCTTTAACGGCGCAGCAGGAAAGGGTACCCCTTAGTTTGTTCACTACCAGGGTAGCTAATGTTTCCCCTTCTACATCCTCGGCTATAATGTGTAACGGTCTCCCACTTTTAGCAATCTTCTCTAGCAGCGGTAGCAGACTTTTTACATTGGAAAGCTTGTCTTCGTAAATAAGTATATAGGGGGATTCTAGCTCCACGCGCATATTTTCTGCATCGGTTACAAAGTGAGGAGAGAGGTAGCCCCTGTCAAACTGCATTCCCTCTACTACTTCCACCTCTGTTATAGGGCGGCGGCCTTCCTCTACGGTAATGACCCCGTCTTTGCCCACCTTTTCCATTGCGTCTGCAATCATTTTCCCCACCTCGGTGTCATTGTTCGCCGAAATGGTGCCTACCCTGGCAATTTCTTGTTGGTCTTTTATTTTTTTACTCATTTCCTTAAGTTTTTCCACCACACGCCCTACGGCCTTGTGCATCCCACGATTCAGAGCCATGGGGTCTGCCCCAGCAGCAATGTTCCTCAGCCCTTCCTTAAAGATAGCTTCGGCTAGGACGGTAGCGGTGGTGGTGCCGTCTCCCGCCACATCACTGGTCTTAGAGGCGACTTCTCTTACCAAACGGGCCCCCATATTCTCGTAAGGGTCTTTTAGCTCTATTTCTTCAGCCACGGTAACCCCATCTTTGGTAACTGTTGGGCTACCGTACCCCTTGTCCAGTATAGCGTGCCTGCCTCTGGGACCCAGAGTAGTCTTTACAGCGCGTGCTAACTTCGTGACTCCACTTAGTAAAGCTTCTCTTGCTTCTTCTTTAAAGGCTAGCTGTTTGGCTGCCATTAAGATACCTCCTATTTAGCTTATATTTTCATATCAAATATAGTCATTTACTAGCAAACTGCATGCCAAAAACTTTTTCTGTTAATGTTTATAAGTATATTATAAAATGGGGATTTATAAAAGTGGCTTTTACCATAAACTACCTCCTTACCTGCCAATCTGACAGGGGTTGAAAGTATTTATAAGAAGGTTTATTATAGCAATTTTAGTTATGGAAGAAAAAGACCAGTGCATATCTATAAGGGGTGCCAGGGTACATAATCTTAAGAATATTGACATTGATATTCCTAGAGACAAGCTGGTCGTGGTTACCGGTGTGAGTGGCTCTGGTAAGTCCTCTTTGGCCTTTGATACTATATTTGCTGAAGGACAAAGGCGATACATAGAGAGCCTTTCTACCTATGCTCGGCAGTTTCTAGAGCAGATGCAGAAACCAGATGTAGATCACATAGAAGGTGTTCCGCCTACAATAGCTATTGAACAACGTACTACCACTGCTAGCCCCCGCTCTACGGTAGCTACCGTTACGGAGATATACGACTACCTCAGGCTCCTTTTTGCTAAGTTGGGTACTCCTTACTGTTCCCAGTGTGACCATGAAGTTGTCCGACAAAGTGCCGAAGAAATTATGGAAAGAATAATGCGGATAACCCCTGGAATTAGAATAATGCTCCTGGCCCCGGTCATAAGGGGAAAGAAAGGTGAACACAGGGAGGTCTTTGAGACCATAAGGAAGGAAGGCTTCGTTAGGGCAAGGGTGGATGGGCTTATACTGGATATTACGCAGCCAATAAAGCTTAGCCGTTATAAGACCCACAGTATAGAAGTGATGGTGGATAGACTCATAATGAAGGAGGATGTCGGCCCAAGGCTCTACGACTCCATCCAAGCCTGCCTAGAAGTAGGGGAAGGGATAATGATAGTTGCGCAGGAACGAAAGACAGGCCAATGGCTAGATACCCTTTATAGCCAGCGTTATGCCTGCAGGCAGTGCGGTACCGGAGTTGAAGAACCCACACCTAGACTTTTTTCCTTTAATAGTCCCTACGGTGCATGCCAGGAGTGTGAGGGGCTAGGTTATAGATTAGAGTTTGACCCAGACCTGATAGTACCAGATAAATCCCTCAGCCTGAGACAAGGTGCCGTTCACGCCCTAAGAGATTGGGGAAGCAGGGTTGATAGTTATTATGAACGGCTGATTATGGACTTCTTTCTGGGGGAAATGGATATACCTTTTAAGAGGCTACCGAAGGAAACCAAAGAGGCGACCCTTTACGGGGGTAATGGTTTTGAAGGGGTGGTGCCTATTCTTGAGGACTGGCATTCCAGGACCGGCAGAGAGGCTGTTAGAAAAAGATTGGAATCGTATATGTGTGAACGAATTTGCAAGTCTTGTAGGGGAACCAGGCTCAGGCTAGAAGCCCTCTCGGTCAAAATTGGTGGGAAAAGTATAGGGGAGATAGTGGAGCTTGATGCCCGTAGGGCCCTTTCCGTATTGGAGGAACTCCAGAAACTCTTTCGCGCTGAAGAAGAACGGTGTATCGCCAGTGAGATTCTCAAAGAGATTATCAGCCGCTTGGAATTCATGGCAGAGCTAGGTATTGGTTATCTCACGCTTAACCGGGTAAGTACAACGCTTTCGGGTGGAGAGGCCCAGCGACTTAGGTTGGCCTCTCAGGTAGGCTCTGGCCTTGTGGGTGTATGCTACGTCCTTGATGAA
This sequence comes from Candidatus Brocadiia bacterium JP1, assembly GCA_051388875.1. GTDB lineage: Bacteria > Planctomycetota > Brocadiia > Brocadiales > Bathyanammoxibiaceae > JBMFFR01. Next base: position 296,661 of record JBMFFR010000001.1, read on the forward strand.
CCTACTATTGGACTTCATTCCAGGGATGGACAACGCTTGATTTCTACCCTTAAGGCTTTACGAGATTTGGGCAATACCGTACTGGTGGTGGAGCACGACGAGGAAACTATACGCAGTGCAGACCATATAATAGACCTTGGCCCAGGGGCTGGCGATAGAGGGGGCAGGCTAGTATCTCAAGGCTCCTTAGGAGAAGTACTCAAGAAGAATGCCTCCCTTACTGCCAGCTATCTTAAGGGGAAACTAAAAGTGGAAGTACCTGCCAAGAGGAGAAAGACAGACTGGAAGAATTGCATAGAGGTTAAAGGGGCAAGGGAGAACAATCTAAAAGCAATAGATGTGAAGGTACCACTAGGGGTATTTTGTTGTGTTACGGGTGTCTCCGGTTCTGGTAAGAGTACCCTTGTGGACCAGATCCTCCATAGAACATTGGCCAGGGCCCTTTACAGGAGCAATGTTAAGCCAGGGGCCCACGACCGCATCCTGGGTATAGAAAAGATAGATAAAGCGATAGAGATAGACCAGTCCCCCATAGGCCGAACACCACGGTCTAACCCCGCTACCTATACAGGGGTCTTCACCCATATCAGACGAGTATTTGCTGAGACGAAGGAGGCTAAAGTAAGGGGTTATGGCCCTGGCCGTTTTAGTTTCAATATAAAAGGGGGACGCTGTGAGGGTTGTGAGGGACAGGGGATAATACGAATGGAAATGCACTTTCTACCCGATACCTACGTTACCTGTAACCAGTGCAAAGGTAAGCGCTATAACAGAGAAACCCTGGAGATTACTTACAAAGAGAAGAATATAGCAGATACCCTGGCAATGAGGGTGGAAGAGGCATACGAACTATTTCGTAACATTCCTAAAGTGGAAAGAATCTTAAGGACCTTAAAGGAGGTAGGCTTAGGTTATATAACACTTGGTCAGTCAAGCACCACACTCTCTGGTGGAGAAGCCCAGAGGGTTAAACTCTCCACCGAACTCGCTAAAGCTCCCACCGGAAGGACCCTTTACATTCTGGACGAGCCTACCGTTGGCCTGCACTTTGCCGACATCCATAACTTATTAAAAATTCTCAATCGCCTTGTGGATATGGGCAATACCGTGGTTATTATTGAACATCACCTGGATGTTATTAAGCAAGCTGATTACATTATTGACCTAGGACCGGAGGGTGGAGAGGATGGGGGGGGAATAGTGGTAACCGGTACACCCGAAGAGGTAGCAAGATGTAAAAGGTCTTATACGGGGATGGCTCTAAGGAAGTGTTTGTAGGCTACTCAAAGATTTCAGATGTCAATGGTTAAAGTTTCACCCCTGATAAAGGCTGATAGCTGGTCTTTCCTCTCTTTAGAAAGCCTCGGGCGGGGGCAGTTGCGGGTAAGGTTGATTCTATAGGCATTTAGCTCATTACCTTTGGCAAGTTGCTCCTGGGTCTCTTTTAGCCCCAGTTCCACCAAGAAGAGTCTAATTTCTCCCTCTTTTATGTTTCCCCAGCTAGCCGACAAAGGCCTACCTAAAAACACTTCATACGAAAACACCTTTTCACCATGTTTTATGGTGAAAAAGCAGGCATGTCTTATGCCTGGCTCTTTTGGTAAATCCCCACCGTACTTAATCTCAAATTGTGTCACAATAGTCTTTTTTATATCCCGCTAAGGCCGCTTTTTATTCCTTCCCTTTAAAGAACAGCCAGTTTTTTTCCTTAAAATGCAATAGATAGTAAATACCCTTAAGTTTTTTACCTTGCAAGTGGAATTTTACTTCTTTCTGGAGTGACCCAGATACCTTTTGTCCAAAAAGTTCAAACGCTCCTGTATCCCATATCTTCACAGTACCCGCCCAGTACTCACCCTCAGGGATTATACCCTCAAAGTCAATGTAATCAAGTGGATGGTCTTCAGTCTGTACAGCTAGGCGCTTTATGCCAGGGGTAGTGGGTGGGCCTTTAGGGATGGCCCAGCTCTTTAGTACTCCCTCCATTTCAAGCCGCAGGTCCCAATGCAGGTGGCTGGCATGATGTTCATGGACAACAAAGCGAGTCTCTACCTTCTTGGGGCTCACCTTCGCCTTACCTTTCGGCTCAGGTGTCTTTGAAAAATCCCTGAGGTTTTTGTATTCGCTAAGGGTGTCTTTGGATGGCATAGTAACTTGCTACGGTTATTGAGCTTCTATTCTTAAATCACTGATAGGGTTACCAAATAGCCCAACTCCCTTCGTGTAAAAGAAGGTAGAACTACCAGGTGACTCCATTAGTTAGGATGGCCAGCCTAATACCTTCTTGAAAAGAATAACCTTAGTGGCGCATTCAACTTCTTTGCGCAAGCAATTTGGTGCACCTATCTTCCCCCAAAAATTATGCGTCACTCCATAGCCTCTATCATCCAGGGGATTTCTTCGTCGGCGAATCTTATGGAGGTATCTTCCACTAAGGTCTGATACTCCCCTTTGAAGTAGTCTTCGTGACTCTGTTCCATCTGGGCCAGTTTTAGGAGAATCTTTTTCTCTTCGGGGTCTTCCACTCTATCAGCGGCATCTTTATAAAATTGATAGGCCCTTGCTTCAGCCTCATAGATGATTTTTAGTATATCAGAGAGCTTTGAGTCTCGCCTGGGTGTTTCTATCTTTACAAAGCCCTCTTTCTTCTCTTCAGGAGGGGAGTACTCCTTTCCTGTAAGTTTGGTATACCAGGTGGAAAGGATTTGCCGGTGCTCATCCTCTGTCTTGGACATAACCTCCAGCTTTAATTGCGCCCCCTTATCGGGAAGTTGGGCAGAAATAGTCTTGTAGAAATCTCTTGCCTTTATTTCTTCCACAATGGCAGCTTCAATGATTTTTATTGTGCCTTCTTTTTCCAAGACTCTAATCCTCTGGCTCTAGTGTCGCATGTTGTCTTTTTAGCTCCTCTACAATTCTGGCTCTCCAGCTAGCATCCTCTCGGTGGCTCTTTATCTCTTTCCATGTAGGCATACAATTTTTATACTCTACACCCACCAGTGAGTGAATCAGCTTGTCCACATTCCTTTTATTTTTGGCAGTTACTTCTATCCCCGCTTGCTTGAGAATCTCTGGAATGTGACGAAAATAACATTACATACCCACCTACTCCTCCAGGAGCATTTCCAGCTGATGAGCATGCTCTTCCTCATCCGCCAGGATTGATTCAAGCATTCGGCGTGTAACTGGGTCATCCAGTGCTGCCACTTCTTTAATCCATTTCCGGTAACTCTCAATGGCTACTAGTTCATCTTCAAGGTTTACTTTGATCATTTCTATACTCTTTTGTGGTATCTTTATTGGACCTGGTTTGGTGGTCGGCATACCGTCCAGCATTGCAATCCTTTCACCAAGGTCATAGGCGTGGTCCATCTCTACCATACTGATTTTCTTTAAGAGTTCACCCACAGAGATGTAGTTAGCTCCTTTATAAAGATAGTGATGTTGCATGTATTGGATGAGGGCTCCAAGTTCCTCGGTTAATGCCTCATTAAGAATTGTTATGATCTTCTTTTTGTTTTCTGGGTTCATTTTCATTTATCCCTAGCTCCTTTCCTTTAAGTACAAGTTAGGCTTAGATGCGAAAAAGAAGTATATTTCCTACGGAGCCTTAATCCGAAAAATTATATGTCTCTTTGCAGGAGATTACAAGGTTTCACACACAAAAATAATCCCTGGTGTTTATTCCTGGGCGGTGTCCTAAAAAGACTCTATTACCTCAACCCCTTCGGGGGGAGTAAATTGAAAGAGTGAGTCTTTCAGGGGCTTATTTAATTTCATGTCCCACAATTCAATACGGTTTATCACCTCTCCCTCACTTTCGTAGAGTTCAATCCTGGTCGGGAGCCAGTGTCCTTCTTCCACCCATAGCCTTATCTCTGAATACTGTGGTGGAGGGTCCATTTCTTTGGGGATTAGCTTGAGAATATAAATATCATCCCCATCATCCTGAGAGATCATCTCTATAAGGTAATTCTCCTTCGCCTTTTTTACAGAGCCCTCGTAGCCAAACTGAAAGAAATCCAGTTCCTTGGTCTCTCCTTTAGCAAGGAGATATTTTTCTACCTGCTTGACTTCGGGATGATAACACCATAAGTATTCACCATCTGCTATGTCTATCTCATCTCTGGGAGGCTTTAGTTCCATACGCATTTTCTTTGGCTTCTTATAAAACATCTTTCCATGAGAGACCTCCTCTTCCTCCAGCAAGAAGATGCTCCTAGTATAGGTAATCTCTGCCTCAAGACTTGTAAAACGTTGGTTAGCTTTTTCTATCTCATTCAATACCTCTTCCAAGTCTTTTGCACCCAGAGAAGGCTGGGTGTTTAGCAGTGAAATAGAGAAAAAAAGTAGAAACGCAAAAAGGAAGTAAGATAAGGTTTTTATCATTGTTGGGTCCCTATGATTTGTAGTAATTCCCTCAAGTTGTGAATCTGGTAATCAGCATCATTAGGTGCATGATGAATGCTATTCATCAGGAAAGCTGTCTTGGCTCCAGCAGCCTTACCTGCCTGTATGTCAAAGTGAAAATCCCCTACTATCAACAACTCCTCGGGTTGCAGTCCCAGTTTTTTGCTTATTAGGAGTACAGGTTGGGGAGAGGGCTTGGGCGGGGCATCGTCTCTGGTTACTATTACATCAAACTTCAGGTTATGTTTTCTTAATATTGTTTTTACTGAGCGGCTGGAATTGCGTGTTAGAAGGGCAGTCTTTATACCTTTTTCTCTGAGCTTTTCCAACACTTCAGTTACTCCTTGCCTTAATCTAGATATTTCAGCTGCCCGGGCTTCATGCTTTTCAAGGACTGCAAGCACCTCTTTCTTCCGCCTCTGTTCATGTAAACTTTCAATATACTCAAGGATGGGCACGTCTGGTAAATTAGCCTCCCTCCTTATGGCTACAAAATCTACATCACACTCAGTGATGGTGCCATCCATATCAAAGATAATGCCTTTAATGCCCAGAATTCTATCCCGGGTCATGTACTTCTATCGCACCCAATATAAATTTTAATGTTTTTCTTTGTTTTTTTAAACTATAAAGTCAATCAGCAATCTACCAGACAGGGCTATCATACTATCACCATTGGGCTTTTTTTCAAGGGTAATAGCTGTACTTTGGACAATGTTAAAACTAGTTTAAAGTTGTTTAAACCTGTTTAAACCTGTTTAATTTTGAAAAATTCCACCTTTTGGCAAAAAGAGAGATTTGAAAGTCATGGCTTTTAGCCACAATATTTCTGTTGTAATGCCCTGCATTTTTGATGGATAGATAGTAAGGTTCTAGCTACCCCTCTTTTTTTTCTAGCAGCGGTACGAGCTTTGGTGGAAGGAAGCTAGCAAGGTCAATCTCAGGGTGGCCGAAGAGCAGGTGGCCCTGGGTATGGCTCTGGGTCTTGATAGGCAGACCTTGTAACTTAATAAAGCCTTCTGCGGCCTTTTGGTCAAAGGCATCCCCTTTATCATAAGTGGCAAGGTCATATTTATAAAGGGATAGGGGGGATTTGCGTCCCACTACCGTAGCCATCCCTTTGAAAAGTTTAACCCTTACTGTCCCGGTGACCAGTCTCTGGGTGCTCAGTACGTAAGCCATAAGGTCTAAGTGGAAGGCTGAGAACCACTGTCCATTGTAGATAATGTCTGCGTACTGGCTGGCTACTATTTCTTTAAAGCGCATGGCTTCTTTTGTGAGTACCATTCCCTCCAGCGCCCTGTGTGCCTTGTGGAGTATAATCGCTGCTGGGGCCTCGTAGATCTCCCTGGATTTAATGCCTACCACACGGTTTTCCACATGGTCTATACGTCCAACCCCATGAAGCCCTCCAAGGTAGTTCAACTCCTCTATAAGCCCCACCCCGACCATATACTTGTGCTCAATCCGGAAAGGAATACCTTTTTCAATGCCTATTTCTATGGTAACTGGCTCATTGGGTGTTTGTTGCAGGGGTTTAGTCCATTGGAAGACCTCTTCCGGGGGTTCTTGCCATGGGTCTTCTAGTATACCACATTCTATACTGCGCCCCCACAGGTTTTCATCAGTGCTGTAAGGGTTCTTCTTTGTTGCCTCTACTGGGATGCCATGAGCGTGGGCGTACTCTATTTCCTCCTCTCGTGACATCCCCCACTCCCTAACCGGGGCAATGACTTTGAGGTGGGGCGCCAGCGCCTGGAGGGACAGCTCCAAACGGACCTGGTCATTACCCTTTCCTGTACAACCATGGGCCACTGCCGCCGCCCCTTCTTCTTCAGCTACCTCTGCCAGGAGTTTTGCTATAAGTGGCCTTCCAAGGGCAGTAGCCAACGGATAAACACCCTCGTACATTGCCCCAGCTTGTAGAGCCGGAAAGATGAAATATTTCACAAAAGACTCACGGGCATCTATTACATGGGTCTTCTTTACACCTAATTTAAGGGCCTTTTCCCTCACGGCTGACAGGTCCTTTTTCTCGCCAAGGTCTACTGTCAGTGTGATTACTTCCATATCGTACTTTTCCTGTAGCCACTTGATTGCTACGGAGGTATCTAATCCACCTGAATAAGCCAGTACTACTTTCTTTGCCATCCTTCCTCCTTCTGTATTTTAAGCAAAAATATTATACCATAAATTAGAAGATTTAAACTGAAAGCCTTAATCTTTGGAGCCTTTGCAATAAAGGGGGTAATAGCTATACAGAATATTATTTATCGGTTCGGAGGGTAAAATACGAGAAGGTCTTTTAGTTGCTAGAAAAGTATTGCTATAAGCAACCCCATGATGGACTCTATCGTGTAAGCTACCACAAGCCATACTGTGCAGATTGTAGCAGTACCCAGAGGTTCTTTAGACTTCAATCTTTTTACCTTGTGAGCATAGTAAAGTGCTGTGGCTATAAGGGCTAGTATAAGTATTTCTAGCGTAATACTATCTGGGTCTACCTCTTCAGCAAGATAAACGAATTCAATTGTATCTTCCACTAGCTCCAGGATAATGAGTGCAAACATTAAAAATATACCCCTCTTTAGCGGCTCTAGTTGGGCAGTGCGATTAGTTTTTAAAAGAGATGTAAGTGTTAATGCAGCCACCACCAGTAAGAAAAAGCTTAAGACAATGTCAACAATCTCTATGGTCGTCACCCGTTCTTCTCCGATGTATCTCTATGCAGGGAAAAAGAGACTGCAAAAAGGTGTTTATTACAATTTTGATGCCAATCAGTCAAGGGAAAGTAACCGAACCTGGGCAAATTTCAACATTGTTAGCTAGGTTAAGAGGACCAAAAGAGTTTCTAATGCCTTAGAGATAACAGGCCAGAAGTTTGCGTAACTCTCTTTTGGAACATAAGGGATTGTAGCCAGGATGGGCGTACGAGACAGCCTTTCTATCTCCTTTTTATTGGAATCTATCAACTGTGGGTCTTTGCACGCACTGGTTGAGTTTAAGACTATTCCCAGGACTTTTAGTCGGCGCTTGTTTGCTGCCTCAATAGTTAAGAGGGTGTGATTTATAGTTCCTAAAGAGGTCCTTGCCACTATAATGAGCGGTAAGGACATCTTTTTAGCAATATCGGCCAATAGTATATGTTCATTGATAGGCACTAACAAACCACCGATTCCTTCTACTAAAAGAAATTGGTGCTTGCCCTTTAATGTCTTAAAGGCATGCCAGATACTACTTAATTCTATGGTATAGTCTTCTTCTCTGGAGGCTATACTTGGGGCAGTAGGGGTGGAGAAGCAAACAGGGTTTACCAATTCGTAAGGGTCATTGCTCCCAGAGGCTTCTATCAGGAGACTGGCGTCTTCAGATACTAGTTTGCCATCCAACCACTGTGCCCCGGTAGCCACAGGTTTCATAACTCCCACGTCCACACCCCTTGCCTTCAACAGGCTCGCTAGCCCCACGGCCACCGTGGTCTTTCCAATCTCTGTGTCAGTACCAGTAATGAAGACTCCTTTTTGCATAATCTCTGAAATTTAACCAATACTAAAGTTATAGAAGTAACTCATCAGTAGTTACTTTATTCTTTTAGCTATTCCTGCCACGAGAAAGTAAACCTCGCTGGCATGCTGGGCCACCTTCTGGTTAACAATCCCTGCAATATCCGTAAACTGCCTGCCCAAAGGATTGTCTGGAATGATGCCTAGCCCGACCTCGTTGGATACCATTATAACGTCAAAGGTGGCGTTTGCTGAGGCACGGCATATTTTCCCCATCTCTTCCATGATATAAGCCTCTTTGGCCTCCTTTTGGTTATCATCCAGGAGGAGATTGGTAATATAAAGTGTTAGACAATCTAGTAGTACCAAATCTGTGCCACTTTCCAGTTCAAGAATCTTCTTATCAACTTCTAATGGGGACTCAATCGTCTGCCATGAGGAGGGGCGAATCTGCTTGTGCCTTCTCACTCTTTCAGCCATCTCCTCATCAAGAATCCTGGCGGTGGCAAGGTAGGTGACCCTCCTATAGCCCTTTGCAAGTTCCATTGCAAAGGCACTTTTTCCACTCCTGGCACCACCCAGGACGAAAATTATTTTTGCCATATCTATACGACGAAGAATAAAAAGAGGAATGTCAGCTCTGAGACCTCATTAGTCATGCCAAGAGTATCCCCCGTTATCCCCCCTATGCGGCTTTTAGTATAGGAGTTTAGGAGTAGTACTGCTGCACACATCAGGCCGAACATTATTACCCCACCTGTTCCGTAGAGTCCACCCATTAAAACGATTGGCAACACTGAACCAGCCAAGCAATGGCTCAGCCTAGCGTTAGTTACTAACACCGAGGCCGTTCCTGCCTCCTGTCTGGCATAGGTGGAAGTAGAGGCAGATAGGGTCTGAGCCCACCTACCTACTACCGGCATTATTAGCAGGGAGAGTTCCTTTTCTAGCGTCTCTTCTGAGAGCAGGTAAGATTCATTTCTATCTAGGGGATAGATAAGTCCCGTGACTTCTGCAAAGGAAATTTCGCCTATTTCTGGCAGAGTTGGCAAGAATTGCAAAAACAGGAATCTCAGACCGATGTCACTCACGATTCCTATTGTGCCTAGACTCCCGATACGACTATCTTTCATTATCTCCAACCTGCTTTTTTTATCCCATCCTCCCATGAGACCGTCCATTGAGTCGGCTAAGCCGTCCATATGCAAAGCGCCTGTGAGAAAGATATAAAAGAGGATTATAAAGGCATCGGCCAGGGCTGAGGGAAACCTTGTAGCTAACGGGTAATGAACCAGCACAAGGCACAGGCCAATAATTAATCCAACCGCTGGATAAAGGGCCATCACCCTACCTATCCTATCCTGAGGTAGTTCCATCTCCTTGCCTGCGGGTATAATGGTCAAGAATCTTATTGCCCAGAGCAACTCTTGCATGGGTGGAATTGGATATTTATTCTTTACTATCCCTCTTTGAAGAAGGGAAATTATGGGATATTTTTGAATCCACCCTCTACCAAAGGGGGATTCCCGAACGTCCGCCTTGGCGGATAACTTTTATAATTTCTAAACTTCTATTCTAAGTTCAGCAACAGCAACGCACACGGGTGAATCTTAATAGGCAATATCTCAGAAATTGGCCCTTTTTTCAAATAGCTTTAGGAGTGGCCTATATATTGCTTTGGGTATAGATGTTAGAGGAGGTTTTCGTGGAGGGTGGCACAGCCAAATATGGCTTGTTGACGCTGGGCGTGAGAGCAGCGGCAAACTCAAAAAAGCAAGGCATACTGATATGTCTTCAAGAGTTTGCCAGGCAGGGGGGCCAGGTTATTCACAGGTATATTACTTCGCCCTCCTTTAAAAGGGAAAGGAATAACAGCATGTAATCTCTGAGATGACGGGTTATTAAAAAATTGTTTCTTACGTGTTCTCTGCCGTTTGTACCCAATCCTTGTCCATATTCTGGATTGTTAAGTATTTGCCTGACATAATAAGCTGTTCCCTCTAGGGTGCGTGTCAATATGCCAGAATACTTGTGTGTTATCTGCAATGGAATACCTCCCACTGCTGAGGCAATAACAGGTTTGGCCTTCCAGAGGGCTTCTGAAACGGTCAATCCAAATCCTTCTTTTAAGGACTTTTGTAAAATAACATGGGAGCCGCGCTGAAGTGCGTTTATCTCTATGTTGCTACCCGCAGGCAAGAGTAGAAGGAAAATGTCTTTGTCCCCCTCGGCCATTTGTTTTATTTCGGAGAAGACCTTTTCTCCCTCCGGGTCGTCTGTGGCGGGGCTCCCCGCTAAGACTAGTTGACAGTCAATATATCGTTTTACCATCTTGTAGACCTTTATTACTCCAGCAGGGTCTTTGAGGTAATCAAAGCGTGAGATTTGAGTAATAGTGGGACGCGTTTGGTCTATCCCAAATCTTTCAAATATCTTGTTGATTTGTTCCTGGGATAATTCCTTATTTTTATCACTCAGCGGGTCAACAGAAGGGGATATTAAGACCTGTCTGATTGAGAGTTTCCTGCTAAAGGCGGGGGCAGAGAAGACTGCCCTGTCATATTGTTCAATGTATCCCTTCAGAAAATTCCAGACCTTGGGATTAGGGTTAGAAAAATCTATATGGCACCGCCAGAGCCATTTTTTCCCAATGGTTTCCTTTTTTCTTATCAAGGCGATGGGTTGGGGATCATGGATGTATATTATATCCCCATAAAGGTTCATTTCATTAGCGTTAGTTTCGTTTACCTTTAGAAAGTGGTCAAGTTCTTCGGGTGTTATCTCTACATTAGCCCCATGCAATGCGTTATGAATCTTTTTGGTAATAGCAAAGAACTCTTCTCCGCCTTTTATCACATCCCAATGTGCGTTCACGTTAAGCTCCCGTAAGAGTGGGATAAGCTGATGGAGAATTTCGGCTACGCCACCCCCAACAGCAGTGGAGTTAATGTTTTGAATGACCACTCCGGAGAGTCTCTCTGCGAGTAACTTTAATTCCTCAATAACCCCCTCTCCCACTATAGGGATATAGTCGTCTATCTTAGGCATCTAGTCTCCTTCTAACAAGTGCAAGGATTCTCTTACGCAGGCCCTCCAATGTATGGGTATAGGGGTCAAGTTGGGCAATTTTACCTGCTAGTTCTTTTTCTCCGAGGCTATCATCTAGCCAATTTGAAAAATCATTCGTTTCCCTTCCCAGCCTTAGCCTTGCGTCAAACATATGATAGTAAATGGAATGGATGCTAACCCTTTGCACTGCTTCATAAAATTCTTTAAGAGAATGGGCATAATAACGTGTAGGTATTATAAAGGACACAGCCTTCATAAAATGAAATTCATAACCTTCAGGAGCGATAGAATTTCTTCCGGTTCTTTTGATAAAGTCTTCCATTATCTCTATAAATTTTGCTCTTAAAGTATTAATGTTGGTGAACTGGACGGTATCTACGGAGGCTATCCTTTCCCCCAGCTCTTCTTCTTGAAGCATGTCTCTTATCCAGTAGGCAAAATCGTTAGGAGGCTCAGGGGAAAGGTAATGATACTGTTGTAAGTACCTATGGGTATGATAGTAAATGGAGGACTCAGGTATAGTTTTTAAGTTCTCCAGAAGTTCCTTTAAGTCCCTTGCTCTAAGTCCAGTAAGTTCAGCCAGATAGAGTCTACTATAGAAGTGAAAGGGATCGTCTTGTTCGTGCATCTTTAATTCTCCAAGGACTAATACTTAATAATCTTATCACTACTTTGCCAGTCCACCAGCATCCGCTTTTAGCGCCCAGTTTTGTTCTGTCTAAGCTATTGGGTTCCCAACTAGGTCTCCTATCTCCTATTTGGATAGAACTATTATTATAACAAAAGAAGCGATGTATAGAAGGAGAAATTCTCTATCCAGATGCAAAGGGGTGTGGAGATGGAAGATATTTGAACCGTTAGCTTAAAGCAAGCTTAGAAAAGTTTTGACAAAATAGGGGAATTTTGATAAGAAATTTGTTTAGTTGGCCAGGATAAAGGACTTGTGTGAGCCAGCCCCAGGAGGGGAGGTGTCTATTTAAAATCAGGAAATATAAGTTCACCCCTTAAATTGACCGGGTTACCTTTGCTTACAACTATAAAGAAGATAAAGGCTAGGGAGATTCTGGACTCCAGGGGGAACCCCACAGTAGAAGTTGATGTGTTATTAGAGGGGGGAGCCTTAGGTAGGGCAGCTGTGCCTTCAGGAGCCTCTACCGGGGTCCACGAGGCCCTGGAAATCAGAGATAATGACCCTTCCAGGTACATGGGTAAGGGGGTGCTCAGTGCCATAAAGAATATAAACGATGTAATCGGCCCCAGATTGGAAGGGCTGGATGCCTTTTATCAACAGGCCCTTGATGATGAGCTCCTCCGCTTAGACGGAACCAGTAACAAGGAGAATCTGGGGGCCAACGCCCTACTGGGTGTCTCCCTTGCTACTGCAAGGTCCGCAGCCAACGCCTTCTGTATCCCACTTTACCGATACCTCGGTGGCGTCAATACAAGGATACTTCCAGTCCCCCTTATGAACGTCCTCAACGGTGGCAAACACGCCGACAACAAATTAGATATTCAGGAATTCATGATAGTCCCACTTGGCGCCCCTACCTTCAAGGAAGCGATAAGGATGGGTTCAGAGGTTTTTCATCACTTAAAAAGTATTCTTAAAAACAAAGGCTACTCTACAGGGGTTGGAGATGAAGGTGGTTTTGCCCCGCAGCTCTCCAGTAATGAGGCAGCCCTTGACCTGCTTATGGAGGCTACGGCCGGGGCAGGATATAAGGCCGAGGAGGATATATATTTTGCACTGGATGTTGCGGCCACAGAGCTATATCGGGATGGAAAGTATCACTTTGAGACTGGCGCAGTGAAGGGGAGGGATTCTCAGGAGATGATTGAGTTTTACGAGAGGTTAGTTTCAAACTACCCCTTATGGTCTATTGAAGATGGATTAGCCGAAGATGACTGGGAGGGATGGAAGGCCCTTACGCTGGCCCTGAGGCAAAAGGTGCAACTCGTGGGGGATGACCTTTTCGTTACAAACCCCAAAAGGCTCTCAATGGGCATAGAGCAAGGGGTGGCAAACGCTGTCCTTATAAAAGTCAACCAGATAGGCACACTTACAGAGACCCTGAGGACCGTTGAGATGGCCAGGGCACACGGCTATAATAATGTCATATCTCATCGCTCCGGCGAAACGGAGGACTCTATAATTGCCGACATTGCAGTGGGTACGGGTTCAGGGCAGATAAAGACGGGTGCCCCCAGCAGAGGGGAACGCACGGCTAAATATAACCAAATTCTTCGGATAGAGGAAGAATTGGGGGGAGCGGCGGTCTATGGGGGAATGCTATGGAAGAAAAGAACGCAAGTATAAAGCAATTCCTTTCCTTTATCATTCCCTTACTTATGGCTATGAGTGTCATTGTTTACTTTTCAATTGTCATTACTGGTCGGTATAAGGAATGGAGACTCGTCCTCTCTAAAAAAGAAGCCCTGGAGAGAGAGGTAGCACAACTTAAGGAAAAAAACTTACAACTGCTTCACTTGAGAGATAACTTGCTTTACGATCCGGTACAGATAGAAAAAGAGGTTAGAGAACAAATGGGTTATAGCCTCCCTGAAGAGATTATCTTTAAGACTTCCAATCCCACTGAAAGTACCCAGCAAGTTCCCAGTATTCCCCAAAAAGAAATGACACCCCACGTAAGAGGGGACGGGTCTGAATATGTCTTAGGCAAGTTTGAGAAGCTAAAGCTTTTCTTTTTCTTTGTGGGTATAATAGTTATAACTATTGGTTTTTTTAGTTTAAGTTACTGGTATGAGAAACGTCGCAACTACTCCTAAAATGACCCCAATAACAAATATTGAGGAATACACCAATAAACTAGGTGTTAATGCCAGAGAGGCATTCAGAAGCCTTTCCCATGCAAGCACAAAGTCCAAAGATGCCTTTTTGAGTAATTTAGCCCAGGGACTTACAGAATCTAAAGAGGTTCTTAAAGAGGCCAACCAGAAGGATATTGAGTCCGCAAAGGCGGCCAATCTGAGTAAGGCCATTATAGATAGGCTTATACTCAATGATTCTAGAATCCAATCCATGGCCGATGGACTCAAAGTAGTAATAGCTCTAAAAGACCCGGTAGGGGAGGTAATAGAAGGATGGAGGAGGCCCAATGGAATCCTGATTGAAAAGGTGAGGGTACCCCTTGGGGTTATCGCCATAATTTATGAATCAAGACCAGATGCCACAGTGGAGGCTGCCTCCCTTTGCCTGAAGGCAGGCAACGCCGTAATACTTAGAGGTGGGAAAGAGGCAATCAATTCTAACCTGGCCCTTCATGGGCTAATAAAGCAGTCTCTGAAAAAGGCCGGTCTTGACGAAAGAAGCATACAGCTTGTGGAAACCACCGACAGGACGGCCGTAGATTATCTCCTCAAAGCAGAGGGCCTTATTGATGTGATAATACCCAGGGGTGGGGAGGGGCTTATTCGTAGCGTGGCTGAGAAATCTAGAATTCCTGTAATAAAGCACTACAAAGGGGTTTGTCACATTTATGTAGACGAGCACGCCGATCTGGGAAAGGCTGAGAGGATATGCTACAACGCTAAGGTACAGAGGCCTGCCACCTGTAACGCTATGGAGACCATGCTTGTGCATGAGAAAGTAGCAGCAACATTCCTCCCAACCATGGGGAAGAAGTTCCAGGAGGCAAAGGTAGAGATAAGGGGTTGTCCTACCACACGGCAGCACCTACCCTGGGCCAAAGAGGCCACCGAGGAAGATTGGTACGCCGAATATCTTGACCTTATCCTTGCCGTTAGGGTTGTACCCTCAGTAGGGGCCGCAATAGACCACGTGGCCAAATACGGCTCAAACCACTCAGACGCCATCGTAACAGAGAACCTTACAAACGCCAACAGGTTCACCAATGAAGTAGACTCTGCCGCAGTGTATGTCAATGCCTCCACAAGGCTTACAGATGGTGGGCAATTCGGTATGGGGGCCGAGATAGGCATCTCCACAGACAAACTCCATGCCCGCGGCCCCATGGGCCTAAAAGAACTCACCTCCTATAAGTATGTGATACACGGGGAAGGGCAGATAAGGGAGTAAAACACAATGACGGTTTCTCAACAAAGCAAGGTGAAACAAAATGTTATTAAACTATATAAATAAAGCCATGGAGAAAGCTGTCTACGAGAAGCTGGAAGATAGCACATATAGCGGCGAAATACCCGCATGTCCTGGGACTGTGGCCTTTGGAAACACCCTCCACGAATGCCAGAAAAACCTGCAGTCTGCTTTAGAAGATTGGCTTTTAAATGGTATAAGGCATGGAGATGAACTACCCGTTATTGACGGAATAGACCTCAACAAAAAACTCCTGGAAATAAGTGACTAAATGGCTGCCGTGCAAGAGAAGGGATTTTATTAGAAAGCTTAAGAAGTTAGGTTTTGAAGAGCCTGAATATGGTACACGTCATGCCATTATGAGATACGGTTCTTATAAACAAGTCATCCCTAGCAATACAGAATTCTCTATTCCACAGCTAAGGGTTTTACTGAGACAGATTGAGCAAAAACTCGGCAGGAAAATCACCTTAGAAGAATGGGAGAAGATCTAAATTGTAACAAAACGTCAGATAGATAAAAATACCTCTACAGTACGCACCTCCTATAATACGTCATCCATGCCTGCCTCAGCGTAACTCAGGTTAGGGCTATACTCTACCTTCGCTACACTGAACATCCCAGTGAAAATCCGACCACTGTCACGCTTTGTTCTGACTAGTGCTACTCGCCAATCAGAGGTCGTTCCTCTTTTATCATACCAATCTCTTTCATGGCCTCCCTGATATGTTTCTCTCTTATTAGAATCAAATCTTTTCCGTTAATCGTAGGGATTTTATCTCCCCTATCCATTTTATCCCAGTAATCCTCGTAAACAATTTCCATAACTTTCTTGGTTAGTGTCTCAAGGAGACGGAAGTTTTCGTGCCATTCCAAATCAGGCCTCATTAGGTAGTCAAGTGCTGCCATGACTATTCTGATTTCACCATTCGCGAAATAACATTTCTTAGCTTTGCTTGCACTGAGGTAAAAGTTGATAGGAATGTCTGCCCTTCGCTCTTTGAGACTAGGTATTCTAACTGTACCGTTCCGCATCATTCGGGATCTGAGGTCTGGACGGAGTCTCCTTATCTTTAATATGTGTTCGTAGAGCAAGTCCCCAAGAAGACCTCCAATATAACTCTCCCTTTTAAGGAATCTAATAGCCTTTTCCCTGGTTATCTCTTCAGGTTCTTCATTCATAAGCCCAACAATAAGGAAGTCTGTTATAAATTTTCTATATTCCGTTTCAGCTTTGCCGTCTGACCCCATCTCATCTTTATAATCACCTATCGGTGTGATTTCTGCTTGCTCTAAAAAGCGTAAGAGTACACCCTGTGAATCCATGCTCAGGCTGTTGAGTTCATCCAGCACTATAGTAGGGAAACATCCGTAAAGTTCCTTAACGACATCTCTTTCTTCAGGTTCAAATTTTTTTACTAATTCCCGTATATTTGCTTTAGATTTCTCTAATTTTTTATATATGCCAGAAAGTTTATCCAATAAACCCTTTTTATTATATAACTCAAGGCATAATTCTTTTAGCTTATTTAAAGTTTTTAAAATCCGTTGGTTCCCATTTTTGGCTTTTTCTATTTCTTTTACTATAAACTGTAGGGCATCACTATAGCCCTCTTTTTCTAGAAAGGTTAGCAACGTACTCTCTATCAGCCCACGTATTAATTCATTTTCATTTATTGCATCTTGAATATTTTTATTTCTTAAACTTAGTTCGTGTTGGTAACACTTTATTGCTTTATCTAATCCTCTGTCTTTAATAACGAATTTTTCAAATTCTCGGTGCGTTTGCTCTCTTAGTTTAAAAAACATACCCTTTAATTCTACTTTGGTAGCTGGCAAGCAATCTTTTTTTCCAGTAATTGTTGCCCCCATCATTGCCAAAGGTGCAACCGCTTCTGGCTTCAGGGCGGCCATGTTTAGCTTATAAATCTCACCCCTTCTGTAGTAATCACCGAAAAGTTTTAAGAGTTTTGGCACATCCTCTTTGCCTGCCCCAGAAGTTGCCACCACCAATATAGAGGGCACTTTATCCCCCTCCTTTTTCAGTTTAGCTTTGGAAGGTTTAAGAAATGTTTCTAATAAGTCAAGCATTTTAGGGTCAGCATATATACGTTCTTTAAAGAAAAGACTTTCTTCTAATTTTATTCTTCCTTCTTTCCTGTCCTGCCAGAGCTTATGGAGGTATTTTTCCACGGTGTTATCAGAGGATTCTTCCCACCTAAAATGTTGACATTCAAAGCATGGGTTTTGTCGTTCTTCTCCTTCTCTTCGGCAAATAAAGCTTTTATAATCGATTTCTAATTCATCGCTTATTCGGATACTACTAGCTAAATACTCTTTTAGCTTATCTGGATCGTCTTTAGCCTCTACCAGTTTTTCATAAGATAGATTTTCAAAGAAATGCTCGTGAATTAGCGCCAAGGCCGGAATGTAGTATCTCTTAATACATTTGCGTAGTTCAGAAGCTAATTGCTCGAGGTGCCAGTCTTCATCGGTCTTAAAGTGAGGTATGCAAGCAAAAAGGAACCCATAAAAGACCTGGCTAGAGGCTATTGGGATAAACAAAGAAGTTGTTTCATCCTCGCCAAATGGCTCTATAAGTGGCAAGTAAAGTTTCTGCAGAAGCTCTAAAGATCCATCTTTAGCATTACCTTTAAGTGCGTTTTTTGTATTCTCATACGTAAATCCTCTAACACCTTTAGCAAAAAACAAACCCTTCCTTACTTCCGGATCGGTAGTAGGCGGTACTCTAAATTCCTTATACTCTAACCAAAAGTTCCTTCCAGAAAACTCAACATCAGCATTATTGCCAGACCCAGTATTCCAGCGCGCATATATTTTTTCTGCAAAGGGTGACCGAGATTGTATAATTTTACTTGCAATATCTTCGTGTTTCCAATAAATTGATCTCCGTGCCAGCCGATGAGGGAAAGGGCCAATTATCGGTATAACCTTAACTTTGTTATTTTTCTCTCTATGTAATGGCTGATGTGCAAGACATTCAAATAATATAAAACCACGCCGACGCCTATCGTGTTTATCGTGAAAGTCTTGTACTATTTCTTCAGATTCCTGGTAAGCCCCTATTAGGCCCACAAACATTAGCTGTATCAGTTCAGAAATATCAGGCTTGTCGTCCATCTTTTACTCCTCTAAGGCAAATCTATTTACAATTTGTCTCATAAACTTACGTGTTTCTTACTTATACCAGCAATCAATCAAGAAAACAAGCCTTCAGGTGATGCGCAGGATATACAATTTGATATTGCATTCGGCCAAGTCTTTCTTCTCCTTTAAATCTAATGGGGTGTAAGGCCCTTCTGGAGAATCTCTTTGAATCCTGTGTAACGGTGCTATTTACTTTTTCCATCGCTGTGATAAATTCTGGTAATTACTAATTAGCAGATTCTTGACAAGAGGAGAATGGGAGGCACCGATGGACTTTGAGCTTACTCAGGAACAGAAACTCGTAAAGGAGATGGTAAGGAAGTTTGTGGATGAGGAAATAGTCCTGGTGGCCAGGGAGAACGACATGAAGTGCCACTTCCCAAGGGAAATCCTTCAGAAAATGGCGCCGCTGGGCCTATTGGGCGCTATCGTGCCAGAGGAGTACGGCGGGGCCGGGCTGGATTTCATTAGCCATGCTATTATTACAGAGGAGATTGGCAGGGGGTGTTCCTCAATAAGGACTACCCTTTCAGTACAAGTTTCCCTGGTAGAACTTTTGATACTCAACTGGGGCACAGAGGAACAAAAAAAGAAACACCTGCCACGCCTCTGTAGTGGGGAGGTTATCGGGTGTTTTGGTCTAACAGAGCCCAACGCCGGTAGTGATGTGGCAAGCGTGAGTACTTTCGCAGTGCTTAAAGGAAACAGATGGGTACTTAACGGCGCAAAGACCTGGATTACTAATGCTGGAGTGGCTGATATTGCAGTCATAGTGGCCCGAACGGATAAGACCAAAAAGCACGAAGGACTTACCGCCTTTATAGTGGAACGTGACAGGGTGACGGGCTATGAGACCCGTAATATAGAGAATAAGCTGGGCTTAAGGGCCTCCAATACGGCTGAAATTATTATGCAGGATTGCGCCATACCGGAAGAATCAGTACTGGGTGGTATAGGAAACGGTTTCAGGCTGGCCATGAGTGGGCTTGATAATGGAAGGTTTAGTGTGGCGGCTGGTTGCGTGGGTACCTGTCAGGCCTGCATTGATGCAAGTATAGCGTATGCTCGGGATAGGGTACAGTTTGACAGGCCCATAGGCTCTTTTCAACTTGTGCAGGACATGATTGCCAGAATGGTGGTGGACACAGAGGCTGCTAGATTACTGGTGTATAAGGCCGCCCAAGTAAAAAATAAAGGAGAAAAATCTACCCTTGAGACCTCTATTGCCAAGTATTTTGCCACAGAGGCCGCCCAGAAGGTCACTTACATGGCACTCCAGATATACGGGGGCTATGGCTATTCTAATGAATTCCCGGTAGAGCGCCACTACCGGGATGCCAGGGTGGCTACCATATACGAAGGCACCTCCGAGATACAAAAACTTATCATAGGTAGAGAGATACTGGGCCTTAAGGCCTTTGCCTGATTTATACATGGTCCCCACAAGGGAAATATTCTGGAACATAATAAGCCACCAGTGGATGTATGCCCTCTTTGGCCTTGCCCTTGGCTTCTTCCTTTATGGGGTTTATCAGAGATACCTGTTATGGTTTAAGGGAAGACCAGAGCCCCATCCCTTAACCAGAAATTTGCGTCAGGCCCTCTGGCTTATCTTCAGCCATAAAGAAATTCTCAGGGAAAGATGGTCTGGTATTATCCATGCGCTAATATTCTTCGGATTCTTCGTATTGTTCATAGGCACCTGCATCGTGGCCGTTCAGGTACACCTTCATTGTCCTATCCTCTATGGGCAATTTTACCTGTACTACTCATTTACACTGGACCTCTTCGGGGCCCTCATGCTGATTGGAGTACTTCTGGCCTCTTACCGACGATACTTTCAAGGGTATAGGTACTTTGAAAATAAGATAGAAGATGTCTTAATTCTTGGCCTGTTATTTTTAATATTGCTTACAGGTTTTCTTGTAGAAGGTTCAAGGATTGCAGTCCTTAATCCACCATGGGAGGTCTTTTCGCCAGTAGGGTACCTGACTGCCAGGGTGTTAAGAGGTATGCTGGATGAATACTCTCTGAGAAATCTTCACAGCAATTTGTGGTGGTTTCATCTCTGCCTGGCCCTTGCCTTTATAGCGTTTATGCCCTACTGCAAGCTTTTACACGTTATTATTGCGCCTGTAAACCTATTTTTGCGCACCGCAAGGTCTAGGGGTGCACTTAGCCCGATAGATTTTGAGAGGGCCAAGGAAGGCGAAGTCTTTGGTGCGATTGCCCCAAAGGACTTTACATGGAGACAACTACTTGATGTAGATGCCTGTATGAGATGTGGCAGGTGTGATGCCCGTTGCCCAGCCACGCTTAGCCAGAAGCCCCTGAGACCTCAAAAGATTATTCTGGATGTTAAAGGGCAGCTGGAAGCAAACGCCTCCTTGCCACTGATGGGAGGGCGGATAGACCCTTTGGAGGTATGGTCTTGCACCACCTGTTTGGCCTGTCAGGAGGCCTGCCCAGTTGGCATAGAACACCTGCAAAAGATAATAGACCTGCGGCGGGGTCAAGGACTCATGCTGGGTAAGTACCCCACAGAGATTATAAGAACAATAAAGAATTTAGAAATGAGCAGAAACCCTTATGGTTTCAGCCAGGAGAAGAGGGAAGACTGGGCTGAGGGTTTAGGTATAAAAGTGTTACATCAGGTGGGCACTACGGGGAGTGCACCGCTACTTTTTTGGGTGGGCTGTGCCGGGGCCTTTGATGAGAGAAACCAGAAGGTAGTCAGGACCTTTGCCACATTTTTACAGAAACACGGGGTAGATTTTGTAATTTTGGGTAAAGAAGAGAGGTGTAACGGAGACCCGCTAAGGAGAATAGGCAACGAGTTTGAGTTCCAGCAACTTGCCAGAGAGAATATTAAGACATTGAATGGGTATGGCATTAAAGAAATTGTAACCTGCTGTCCCCACTGCTTTAATGTGCTTAAGAACGAATATTCACAATTCGGAGGGGCTTTTCAGGTATGGCATCACACACAGTTTGTTGAAAGATTTCTACCACAGTTACAAGTACCCTCTCCCTTGCTTACCCTGAACAAAGCTGAAGGGATGAGGGAGGGCAGGGTGGGGGCGAAAGGAGGGAGGACAGAAAAAGGAATTATTACCTATCATGACCCCTGTTATTTAGGCAGGCACAATGGAGTTTATGAAGCTCCACGTAACATATTGAAATTATTAGATTTAGGTCGTGACGAGATGGAATGGAATAGGGGCAATGCCTTTTGCTGTGGTGGCGGAGGGGGGCACATGTGGATGGAATTAAAGCAGGGGCAGAATATTAATGAGATGCGTACCGAGCAAACCCTTAACACCAGAGCCAATATTATCGCTACCGCCTGCCCCTTTTGCCTGACCATGCTTACTAATGGTCTAAAAACAAAGGGTGTTGGTGTTGTTGATGATAATGTACAGGTCTTAGATGTTATAGAGTTAATCGGTTAAACATACTGGCTTTACGTATAGATGCGCCTTTGGTGAATAAGACGGGAGCCCTACAAAGTTGGGGGGTCTTTACCCTTGACAATCTCTACAACGCCTAATATAATCTTTCAAATTAGTACCTAAAGGGTGGGTATGCTGGTTTTTCCTTATAAAATTAAGGAGGGTTACGAATGGTTCACTACACCTGCGACATGTGTGGTAAACATATAGACCCTGAAGAGGATACAAGATACGTTGTAAAAGTAGAAATTCATACTATAGAGCAAACAGATGACGATATGGAAGACCTTGATGATATGGAAGAGTTAGAAAACTACGATAGCGAAGATATGGATGACGACGATATTGAATACGATTCCTTCCGCTTTGACCTGTGTTCAAAGTGCCATAAGATATACATCCAAGACCCATTGTTTATAAAAGGGCACCGCAGCCGATTTTTTAATAATTGAATCGGCCTCCTTTCCCTTTCCATGGCAGAAGATCCACTCGTAAATGAACCCAATTAGCCACGGAAAGACTGTTTACAAAAACCTCCATAAGGGCGCTAATTAGGGATGACACTGGTAGAAAGAATTATTGCTGCACATACAGGGCGGATAGAGGTATATCCCGGACAGTTCGTCTATGCCGATGTAGATTTTTGTTTCGGTAACGACATCACTGCCCCTCTAGCCATAAAGGAGTTTGAGGGGGCAGGCATAGAGAAGGTTTTCAACGCTGAGAGGATAGCCTTAGTCCCTGACCACTTTACCCCCAGCAAAGACATTGCCTCAGCCCAACAGGTAAAGATTCTACGAGATTTTGCTAGAAGACACGCCTTACAGTACTTCTTTGAAATAGGCTCTATGGGCATAGAGCATGCATTACTGCCGGAAATGGGCCTTGTATTACCAGGGGAACTGATAATAGGGGCCGATTCCCATACCTGCACCTACGGGGCGCTCGGTGCCTTCTCAATCGGGGTGGGCAGCACTGACCTTGCCGCCTGCTTCGCCACTGGAAAGGTATGGCTGAAGGTTCCTGAGACCATAAGGTTCGTATTCAACGGCAAACTTCCTAAGTGGAGTTCAGGTAAGGATCTTATCCTCTATGTGATTGGTAATATAGGAGTTGACGGGGCACTCTATAAGGCTATGGAGTTCACTGGGCCAGCTATTTCGGCCCTCTCAATGGATGACCGTTTTGCCATATGCAACATGGCAGTGGAGGCTGGTGCAAAGACTGGGCTAATAGCCTCGGATAAGATTACAGAAAAATATGTAAAGGACAGAGCTAAAAGGCCTTATACTATATATTCTAGCAATGGCACGGCCTCCTATTATCAAACAAGAGAATATGATGCCACGAAGATAACACCACAGGTAGCCCTGCCTGATTTACCTTCCAACGTTAAACCAATAGAAGCCCTTAATCAAATAAGTGTAGACCAGGTGGTCATCGGCTCTTGCACAAATGGCAGGTTGTCAGACCTGCGGGTGGCAGCAAGAATCCTGAAAGGAAAGAAAGTACATCCATACACAAGACTCATCGTAATACCTGCTACACAGGCTATACATCTTGAAGCCCTTAAAGAGGGGCTGATAGAGATATTCTTAAAAGCAGGGGCCAGCGTATCTACTCCCACTTGTGGCCCTTGTTTGGGTGGCCATATGGGGATACTTGCAGAGGGCGAAAGGTGCCTCGCCACCACCAACAGAAACTTCCCCGGCAGGATGGGACACCCCAGGAGCGAGGTTTACCTTTGCAGCCCCGCTGTGGCAGCTGCCTCTGCGATCACCGGGCGGATTACCCACCCGGAAGAGGTGGTATAGGGCTTTTTTGCCCGATTTATATTTTTTTAGAAAAGGAGGTTGTAGAAGTTTATTTGTTCCTTTGTGTTCGTTGTGGTGCAGTGCAAAAGTCTGTAAGTAGTTACTCAGGAGGAGGGTAATTTTTTTAATTAGAGGATAGGACATGAAGGATAAGAAATTTATTGGTATAGACATTGGTTCCGTAAGCCTTAAGGCTGTAGTGATAAATGAAAACAAACAGGTCTTGGAGAGTCATTACGTTAGGACTCATGGCCAGCCTGTAGAGACCAGCGCAAGGGTTTTGGCTGACCTCTTTGATAGACATCCCAGAGAAGAGGTTATGGGTATGGCAGCGACAGGCTCAGGGGGAAAGCTCTTAGCAGAGGTCTTAGGGATTACCTTCATAAATGAAGTGGTCGCCCAGAGCAAGGGTACCTCCACCTTCCATCCTGAGGTTAGAAGTATTATTGAAATCGGGGGTCAGGATTCTAAGCTTATGCTCCTTGAACCAGATGGTAGGACGGGAGATCTCAGGGTAGCAGAGTTCAATATGAATAATATGTGTGCCGCAGGCACTGGTTCATTCCTTGACCAGCAGGCGGCACGCTTGGGTATCTCTATAGAAGGAGAATTTGCGGAACTCGCCCTCAGGTCTAAAAACCCACCGAGGATAGCAGGCCGATGCAGTGTCTTTGCCAAGTCCGATATGATTCACCTCCAGCAGGAGGCCACACCCCTGCACGATATATTGGCGGGGCTATGTTACGCAATGGCAAGGAATTTTAAGAGCTCCATTGCAAAGGGGAAGGAATTAAAGAAGCCTATAGCCTTCCAGGGTGGAGTGGCAGCTAATAAGGCCATGATAAAGGCCTTCCAGGATGTTCTGGAGCTTAACCCAGAGGAATTAGTCATACCCAACTATTTCTCCACACTTGGGGCCATTGGTGCAGCGCTTATACTTATGACTAAATCCAATGGTATCCCTTACCGAGGGGTGGAATCCATACGGAACTACCTTAGAAACCGCAATGTGGAAGCCATTGCATTAGAAGGACTTAGGGGAGACAACTACAATATTAATGTCGGTTGTAAGCCTATAAATGGCAAAGAAAAGGTGGAGGCCTATGTTGGTATAGATGTCGGTTCTATTAGCACCAATGTTATAGTGATTGACAAAGATATGAATGTGCTTGCCCGAAGGTACCTTATGACGGCTGGAAGGCCTCTGGAGGCCGTCACTAAGGGGCTATTTGAGGTAGGGCTAGAGATTGGCGATTATGTGGACGTCAAAGGGGTGGGCACCACTGGTTCTGGTCGTTATTTAACGGCAGATTTTATAGGTGGTGATATTACTAAAAATGAGATAACTGCCCATGCTACGGCTGCAATATGTACAGACCCTGAGGTGGATACCATCTTTGAGATTGGCGGACAGGATTCCAAGTTCATTAGCATAGAGAATGGCGCGGTGATTGATTTTGCGATGAACAAGGTCTGCGCCGCCGGTACGGGGTCTTTCCTAGAGGAACAGTCGGAGAGGCTGAACATAAGTATAAAAGAGGATTTTGGTAAGATGGCCCTAGGTTCCTGCGGTCCTTGCTCCCTTGGGGAAAGGTGTACCGTGTTTATGGAATCAGACCTTATTCACCATCAACAAAAAGGGGTGGAAAAGGACGACCTTGTGGCCGGCCTCAGTTACTCAATTGTCCTCAATTATCTTAACAAAGTAGTAGAGGGTCGCAAAATAGGTGACAGAATCTTCTTCCAAGGTGGTGTTGCCTACAACCGAGGGGTTAAGGCGGCCTTTGAGAAGGTTCTGGGAAGAAGGATAATGGTACCTCCCCACCATGACTGCATGGGGGCCATTGGCGCTGCTGTAATAGCAATGAGGGAGCGCAAGTGGGAGAAATCGGCCTTTAAAGGTTTTGACATGCGTAGCCGCCGATATAACATAGGTTCATTTGTATGCAGGGATTGTCCTAATATCTGCACGGTAAGGAAGGTGGAAATAACCGGGGAAGCGCCCCTCTATTACGGTGACCGCTGCGGTAAGTACGAAGATTCAAGAAAACAAGACCAGGGGAGCCACATATCCAGACTCTTCAGGGAAAGGACACAGTTCTTGTATAATGCCTACCCAAAAGACAAACCCGAAGCACCCAACGGTCTTAAGATTGGCATGCCCCAAACCAATATGTTCTTTGAACTCTTACCTATGTGGAAGGCCTTCTTTACAGAACTCGGATTTGAATTGGTTTATTCCGACAGAACCAATCCAGAGCTTATAAAAGACGGTGTAGAGAACATTGCGGCCGAGACCTGCTTCCCCATAAAGGTGGCCCACGGGCATGTATTTAATCTCTTAAATAAAAAAATAGACTACCTGTTTATTCCCAGTGTGGTTAACTTACCTAACGTAAGTCCAAAACTGGTACATTCTTACCTCTGTCCATACGTCCAGGGGTTGCCATACATGATACGGTCAGCTATGAAGTTGAATCACAGGGGCTTTAAAGTCCTGGAACCTGTGTTTCACCTAGAATGGGGAGAAGAGCACCTTAAGAACATCTTCAGGCAATTGGCCGGTGAATTGGATAAAAGTGGAGATGTCGTAGAAAAGGCAATTGATGCCGCCCTGAAGGCACAGAAAAGGTTTTACCAGCTTATGGAAAACAAGGGAAAAGAGGTACTACAGAACCTAAAAGATACTGACATTGCCCTCGTCATTATAGGCAGGCCCTACAACACCTGCGACAACGGGGTAAACCTCAATCTCCCGGAGAAACTCAGAGAACTCGGGGTTCTGGCAATCCCTATGGATATGCTACCCCTTGACGTGGTTGGGGTAGCCGAGGATTACCCGCATATGTACTGGCGATCGGGGCAGAAGATTATTGCTGCCTCCAGGTTTATTGCTAGCGACCAGAGGCTGTATCCCCTATATATCACTAACTTCGGATGCGGGCCAGATGCCTTTATCCATAAGTACTACATGAAGGAGTTAAGGGGTAAACCCCAGCTTACCATAGAGGTTGATGAGCATAGCGCTGATGTAGGGGCTGTGACCCGCTGTGAGGCCTTCCTGGATAGCCTTATGAACGTCCGTGAGAGGGAAAGACTGGCACATGTGCCCCCAGTGGCTGCCCCGATGAATATTACCAGGAAGAAGAAAGTGTTTATCCCGTATATGGATGACCACGGGTTTATTATGGCTGCTGCTATGAGGGCCTGTGGGGTGGATGCCGAGCAACTGCCCATGCCAGATAGAGAGAGCTTGGAAATAGGCAGACGCTATACCTCAGGAAAGGAGTGCTACCCTGCCATCCTCACCACTGGAGATATAGTCAAGAAGGTAACCAGCAAAGATTTTGACCCAAAGAGAAGTGCTTTTTTTATGGCCACAGCTTACGGCCCATGCCGTTTTGGACAGTATAATAAGTTTCACCGTATGGTACTGGACGACCTTGGATTTCAAGAGGTACCTATGGTCTGCCTTGACCAGGACAAGAGTTATCAAGAGGATGTGGCCACTCTAGGTATGAGGTGGAAGCAGTTGGTCTGGCAGGGGATTCTACTTGTTGACTATTTGCAAAGACTACTCAGACAGACCCGTCCCTACGAGGTCAATCCAGGGGAGACAGACGCTGTTTATAGTCATTACATTGAAATGGCAATAGATTGTCTGGAGAAGGGCAAAGACCTCCTGAGGGTTGCCCAAAAGGCCAGAGACCGCTTCGTGCGGATAGAAGTAGATAGAAGCAAGCCCAAACCTCTAATAGGTGTTATTGGCGAGGTTTACGTCAGGATGAATCAGTATGCCAATAATTTTATAGTCAGGCGCATAGAGAAACTTGGTGGTGAGGCCGTCATCCCACCCTTAGAGGAATGGATAAATTACATAGGCTACTGCAGAATGGAAGATTGTGTAAGGGAGCGTAACTGGAAGGGCTACTTGAAAGAGTGGATAATGGACGTTGTCCAGAGGTATCAGGCATTCAAGCGTGCAAGGCCATTTAAAGGGCTTGTACGCCACTTCTATAGAGAGGAACCTTCCGCCGCTGTGATTCAGAAAGGCTCAAAGTATATTCACCCAAGTTTCCGCGGCGAGGCCATACTTAGCATGGGAAGAGCCGTTGAGTATGCAGAGGAGCCAGTGGATGGGATTATAAACCTTGTCCCCTTCCACTGCATGCCCGGTACGGTAGTGAATGCCCTTCTGGAAAAGTTTCAGAAGGACTATGATGGCATACCCATCCTGAAAATGGCCTTCGACGGGCAGGAAGCGACTAATGAACAGACCCGCCTTGAGGCCTTTATGCACCAGGCTCAGCAAAGGATGCAGGCATCAATGCATTCTCATTAATCAGGTTTTGGGGCTTTACGCATAAAGCGAGGTTTCTTCGTTTTTCTTTCCTTTTTAAAGAAGGGCGGATTAAGGGGAAACTTTACATCTCCACCTGCCTTTCTTAAAAGGAGGATGTTTGCAAACGGGTTTTAATTTTCAGAATATCTGAGTTTTAGTTGAAAGTTTTGAAATGACAAAATTGATAAAATTCATTTGGCATGTGCGTATTTGGATCTTTTAGATATGGGTAGATGTTGGAAGTTTGGAGACAATATAAGCACAGACCATATCATTGCGGGTAAATATCTCATCACTTCGGAGGAGAAGGTACTGGCCCCTCACTGCCTTGAGGATACGCGCCCAGAGTTTCCAAAAGACGTCAAGCCTGGCGATTTTGTAGTAGGTGGGGAAAACTTTGGTTGTGGTTCCTCCAGGGAGCATGCTCCTATAGCACTTAAGGGTTGCAAAATAAAAGGCATCATAGCATCTAGCTTTGCAAGGATATTCTTTAGAAATGCCATAAACATCGGCCTCCCCATCTTTGAGAGTAAGGAAGCTGCAAAGGAGATACAGGAGGGTGATGAGGTGGAGGTGGACATGCAAGCTGGTAAAATTATAAACAGTACAAATGGGAAAAGTTACAATTTTGAACCCTTCCCTAAAGAGATATTGGAGATAATAGAGGCAGGCGGACTCATGCAGTTTGTAAAAAAGAAGATGGGCAAACAATAAATAGGCATCACTTCAATCCCATCTTTTCCCCCTTGCCTCTTTTTCTAATCTCTGAAAAAGACATTAACTTTAGCTCTTGAACTTCAAACTCACCAACTTTTATTCAGAGGTAGTTATCTTTTCAAGCGGTAGATTTTCAATGGATATATTGACTAGGTTCGAAAGTTCGAGCTTCTCGCTTGCATCCAGTATCTCAATCCCTACAATATGCCCCTTTTCATCCAGGTCAATGGTTACCCCCTCCTCGATGTCTCTTGAGTCAACAATCCTCGCCTCTCTAAGCCTTATATAAAGGGCGTCTACATCTTTACTGTACTCTATCCTCATTTGCTTACCCCTTAAAAGGTTTCTTTCTCACAGTAACGGTAATAACCAGAATATGGTCAGATTCTTCCTTATATGTAACCCTCAAGAATCTATTGCCAATAAACTTATAAGCATTCTTTCTCTTTTTTACACTCGGTTCAACGTAGTCGGGCGAATTTATCGTTAGAGCAATCTCTTCTTCCGTAATCTCCCGTTCTTTCATCCTCCTTCTGGCATGCCGGGCGTGTTTAATGGGCTTCACCAAATCAAAATACCAAGTCTAACAAAAAGAATCAAACTATTTATCTGTCCTCGTTATCAGAAAATTTAGCAGGGTGTCACTGGGAACACAACCCTTTAGTCCCCTCTTTCTAGAGTGTAGAAGCTATGTGGCGTGCCAGCTTGTTCCCTTACGCTCATACTGCCTTGTCTGATACGTTTATTAATCGTGCAGTATCCGCCTCAGGCGGATCACACACTACATTATCAATGTCAATAAACTCCAGAAGAATGTCTTCTATTACAGAGACCGTATAGGATTAATGCAGCTGGTAGAGAGAGTGCAGTAGGATTAGTTTATTAGAGAGAAGCTCGTCTGTGGCTGCCCTACCTTTGGGGTTTTGAACTTCAAGATAGATTTGACAGGGTTTTAATGACGCTTAATATAAAGACACCTGATTGTTACCTTCATATTAAAGGTCTTTTGGCTGCGTAATTTCTCAACAGTAAAGGTTTGCTGTCTCTGCGAAAGCTTTATTTTACTTGTGAGGTACGCGGCTTTATTGCCTATCCCACTACGTTTCTTTCGGGCATTGGGCTTTTTTGCTCTAGTGAGCAATAAATGGCTACCTGTTTTTAACACTTAACAAGTTTTAGCCCTCGTTAAACAAACCTTTGGCCCGGCAGAACAAAAAAGAAAAATAGCGCACACAGAACGAGTTTTAAAAGAACATTCCCTTATTTTGCGTTTAATAAGGGGCGCAGAATTTACCCGCTCTTGGCAGTTCGTAAATAGGCCAATTAAGGTGCTCGGCTAGCGCCTGCACAATTTTCGGGTGGGTGGGCCTTTGCTTTGGTAGGCAACAGACCTCCACAAATTTTGTTTGAGTCTAAGGTTACCTGATGACAACCATTTTGATTGTGGTTGTCTTTTCCATCCAGGCACTTTGATAAGAACACCAGAGATGCTCCTTATCTGACTCAAGGGCACTACTTACGAACAGATGCCAAAGAGCGAGTATTCAAAAGTATAATAAGTTTACCACCATTTTCCCAAAAGGCAAGGCAGCTATAAAAAAATTTTTAGGTTTCTAATTTGTCACCAAACATGATATGTGTGCAGATGACTATATCAGCTATAAGTAGTGAAGGACTGGTTCCACCTTCCGTAGGGTTGTGTTGTTTTAGAGATTTCAGCGGGCACTACACTAATGGTGAGTTAAGTTGTAACAAGTTTTTTAGATTGTCTAATCTGCACTCGGTGGTTCACCGTTATAAAACCTGTTTAGCAGCCGATAGCCTCCATCCAATAAATTTTTAATTCCAAACTTCCAATTTAAAGTACCCAACTCAAATGATTGGCATTGCAGTCACGTCCATACGAGATGACCCATAGTTTCTCATCTGGAGAGGAATTTTCTACCTAGGGTTGTTCTGGAGTAGTGATACAGGTACTGCTGGGCGTAGCCTGCATACTTGCCGAAATAGTCCATGGCAAATGATTGGATTCTTTTTGGTGAAGTTTTTTTGCCATTAAAATAAAAGGCCCGCATTGCTCTCTCTATCCACCTATCCACAGGAAATGCCTCCATGAAATCTAAGGAGAATAGTAGAACACAATCGGCTACTTTGTCTCCTACTCCAGGCAGCTCCATCAAGCGCCTCTTCGCCTCGCCATAAGGCATAGTCTTTAGGGATTCCAGAAATGGGTAATCCACAACACGGGAGGTCTCATATATGTACTGTGAACGGAAGCCCAGGCCAATCTCTCTTAATATCTTTTTACCATCTAGACGGTTTGGAACTGGCAGACTATGTCCTTTAACCTCACCCAATCCAACCTCTTTACCGTAAGTCATTGCCAGACCATCCAGACACCGCTGAATCTTTGGGATGTTAGAGGCAATGGAGCACAGGTAGGATAATAGGCACTCCCAGGGGTCTTGTCTGATTAGTCTAAGGCCATGGTATAAACTGAAGGCCTCACATATGTACGCATCATGAGGTATTGCAGCTAATGTGCTTTTCAGGTCTACGTCAAGCGAAAAGAAATGTTCAATAAAATCTCTATCAGCTCCAGAGAATTCCAGGTAATTCTCTCTTTGCCGCACCCGAAAAAATTCATTGCCAGAGTGGATGTAATACCAGCCATCAACGCTTTTGTACCGGAAAAATTGTCCACATGCGAGGGTGTGGGTGAGATTAAAATCCTTTACGATTATAGAAAAAAACTTGCCAGTAGAAATTTTTCCCATGATTTACAGCTCTGCAGAAATCGAGGTTGCAGTGATTTTTTATGTGTAGCAAATCTGTCAAATAACAAGACTTAAGTCTTTTCCATTTAAAAACATATGATGTTTTTATAGGCAGTAAAAAAATATTTACCTATGTCTTCACAGAATCAATGAAGACTAGTCCTTCCCAATCTTATTGTAGGAATGAATCTTATGGATTTCATAAGTTTTAAAATAAGGTTAGGAAAAAAATTCTAATAGTTTTATTTTTGACAGTCCAGTATTTTTTGTTACCATGCAATCAACAGGCACTCGCCATGAGGGTTGTCCGGAAAAATCTTTTAACTACAAGGGTGGCACTTTGGTACAAAACCATGATGAAGTATGGACCAAGGTCTTAGACAAGATACGAAGGCAAATCGGCACTACTGCCTTCAACCTTTGGTTTAGCAATACATGTTTACGCTCTTTTTGTAGGGACCGTTGTGAGATAGGCGTACCTAATACCTTCACTGGGCTATGGCTCCAGAGGAATTTCTTGAGCATTATACAGGAGAAAATCTCTAGTGCCGTGGGTAGGAACGTGGAAGTGGGCTTCTCAGTAGGTGAGATTGAATTGCACGAGCCTAAGGATAAGCATGGTGTAAATGGTGCATCTAACGGGACCGTCTCTTTTGCAAACAGTGCCGAGTCAAAAAATCAGCCGACTTGTTCGGCCCCACAAAAGATCCATAGGCTTGAGGACTTTATTGTAGGTCCCTCAAACAGATTTGCATATGCCTCAGCGCTGGAGATTGTTAAGGATACCGGACCTTCTCGCCTCAGCTCTCTCTTGGTATATGGTTCTGTGGGGCTCGGTAAAACCCATCTGTTACAGGGCATATGGAACTTCTTTAAAGACCAAGGCGATCCACTGAAGGCTGTGTACATGCCAGCGGAAGCTTGGACCAATGAGTTCATTCATGCCCTTAAGCGCGGAAAGCTAGAAGACTTCCGCCAGAAGTATAGAAAAGTGGATGTGTTCCTTATGGATGATGTGCACTTCCTTTCCAGTAAAGAGGGCATCCAGGAGGAATTAATCCATACTATTAACGCACTGGTCCAATCCTCCAAGAGGATAATCTTTGCAAGTGATGCCCACCCAAGGGTCATACGGGAATTTAAAGAAAGTCTGGTGAACCGAATGATGGGTGGCATGTTGGCTGAGATACATCCCCCGGATTTTGCCACAACACTCAACATTATTAATACAAAGATGGGAAAGCTTGGCCACGCCTACAATGAAGAAGTCCTACAATTTATGGCCGCAAAACTAAACGGGCGTAGCATAAGAGAGATTGAGAGCACCTTGACAACACTACTTGCTTATACAATGACCTATCAGAAAGAAGTAGATGTGAGACTTGTGGACGAGGTACTTAACTGGCTCTTCGGCCAAAGGCGAAGACATGTTACACTTGATGATATAGAGACAGTCATAAGGGGTCATTTCAACCTATCTACCCAGGAACTGCGCTCCACTACAAGGAAGCGCTCTAATCTGCTACCAAAGCAATTCTTCTGTTATTTTGCAAGAACCCTTACTAACCATTCTCACGAGGAGATAAGCCGCCGCTTCGGACACAAAGGACACACCTTTTGTATCGCCGCTACAACCAAAATGAAAAAAAGACTTGAAGAGGATAAAGTACTCCTCAGCCTGATGGATAAACTACAAGAAGACATTAACCGCAGGGCATTACTGCGGTGAGTCCACCTTTACTAAAAAGGTGGCCGATACCCCTTGCTTTACTTTTATTATTTAATCTACCCCTTCAAAATGTTATAATTTGTGCCAAAAATAATAGTATATGAGTACGGTGTTCCCATCTCATCTTTAACGTGATTAATCGGCTTCAGTCTTTACAACAGAAGATAATACAAAAGGGTCTAGATGGGCTGATTATCACGAAGCTCCCTAATGTAAGATACTTGAGCGGCTTCACAGGCTCAGAGGCCCTTATCCTGGTTTGTAGGGATAGATTTATCTTGCTCACAGATTTCCGCTATATTGAACAGGCAGGTGAGGAATGCGAGGATCTTGAGATAGTGGAAAGAAAGAAGCCGACTATGAAGGCAGTAGGGAATCTAATCAACAAACTAAGACTCAAATTAGTGGGTTTTGAACCGGATGCACTAAGTTTTGCCCAGTACTCAGAGTTGAAAAGTCTTGCTAGGAAAATACTACCCGCAATAGGACTGGTAGAAGAGATGAGAGAAGTTAAGGATGATGACGAAATAAAATTAATACGGCAGGCGTTAAGGGTGGCGGAACAGGCATTTGAAAGGTTGCTAAAAGACATTAGGGTAGGTCTCACAGAAAAGCAAGTAGCGAACCTATTAGAATTCAACCTAAAGGAGTTGGGTGCTGAAGGGGCTGCTTTTAACACTATTTGTGCCGTTGCAGATAGGGCCTCTTTGCCCCATGCTCCCATATCAGATGCACAAATCCAGCCCGATAGTAGCCTACTAATAGATTGGGGTGCAAGATGGAAGCTTTATAATTCTGACTTGACAAGGGTTCTATTCATCAATAGAATCACCTCTCAGGCTAAAAAGATATATCAGATAGTGAAAAAGGCCCAGAGTCTGGCTATTGAAGCTATAAGGGAAGGAGTAAGGGCTAGGGATGTAGACCTGGTGGCAAGGGGTTACATAGAGAGACATGGTTACGGCAAAAATTTCGGTCATGGCTTGGGTCATGGTATCGGGTTAGAAGTACATGAGAATCCACGCCTGTATAAAACTAATAAGAAATCCCTTAAGGCAGGTATGGTCGTCACGGTTGAGCCGGGGATATACTTACCTAAATGGGGCGGGGTCAGGATAGAAGATATGGTTTTAGTGAAAAAAGATGGATGTGAGGTTTTGAGTCATACGGA
The DNA here is from genome assembly GCA_051388875.1 of Candidatus Brocadiia bacterium JP1. Taxonomy (GTDB): domain Bacteria; phylum Planctomycetota; class Brocadiia; order Brocadiales; family Bathyanammoxibiaceae; genus JBMFFR01. Next base: position 330,888 of record JBMFFR010000001.1, read on the forward strand.
GAAGACATTGGAGGCATTAATCTTATAGTTTTAATTTATACTAATGCGGCGAGAGAGAGTCTACGACCTAATCAAGAGGGCCCCTAGAAGTATGGATACGATGGACAAGATAAAAGAGCTTATTTCTTTAATGAATACAAATAACCTTGTGGAGATTGAGGTACAGGAGGATACCCTTAGGATAAAGGTCAGACGAGGCGACGGCATTCAGCCCTCCGTCCTCCACGCCCACCAATTTCCTATTATACCAGAGGAGAAACAACTGCCCCAAATCCAGAAGGACAATTCCCTTGCAATTTCCTCCCCCATGGTAGGCACCTTCTACAGGGCCCCATCCCCCGGCGCAGAACCTTTTGTACAGATAGCCGATGTTGTAGACCCTGAAACAGTGGTCTGTGTCATTGAGGCCATGAAAATTATCAACGAAATTAAGGCAGAGGTATCCGGCAAAATAGTAGAAATTCTTGTAGAAGATGGGAAGGCAGTGGAATATGGACAACCCCTCTTCAGGGTCTTGCCTGTGTCCACTAGTATGAAAGGCCAACAAGGGTAAGCAGTGTTCTCTAGAATATTAATAGCCAACCGTGGGGAGATAGCCCTAAGAATAATTAGGGCTTGTAAGGAACTGGGTATAGAGACCGTTGCGGTCTTCTCAAAGGCAGATGAAAATGCCAGATATTTAAGGTACGCCGATGACAGGGTATGTATTGGCCCTGCTGCCCCAGAACAGAGCTACCTTAACATACCCAATATCGTAAGTGCTGCCGAGGTTACCGATGTAGATGCAATACATCCCGGCTACGGGTTCCTTTCCGAACAGAGCCACTTCGCAGAGATTTGCGAATCTTCTAACATAGCCTTTATTGGCCCCGCCTCTAAGGCCATGCAAATGATGGGTAACAAGTCACGGGCCAGGAAGATTGCCGCCGAAAACAAAGTTCCTGTCATACCTGGCAGTGTCTCTACGGTTACTAATCAGCAGGAGGCACTGGATATTGCCCACAAGATAGGGTTCCCTGTGCTGATAAAGGCCGCTGCCGGCGGGGGTGGGCGGGGTATGCGCGTGGCACATAACGATGCTAGCCTGCTTAACGCCCTGGCTATGGCCCAGAGGGAGGCCGAGACTGCCTTTAAGGATTCCTCCATATACATTGAAAAATATCTTGAACATGCACGCCACATAGAAGTCCAGGTACTTGCAGACCATTACGGCAGTATAGTTCACATGGGTGAAAGGGATTGCAGCCTCCAGCGCCGTCACCAAAAAATCCTAGAAGAAACCCCATCCCCAGGTATAACCCCTCAACTCAAAGGGGAACTCTACAAGGCCGCCATCAAGCTGGTTAAGGCTGTTAATTATACTAATGCTGGTACAATAGAGTTTTTAATAGATAAAGATAACAAGTTCTACTTTATTGAGATGAACACCCGACTCCAGGTGGAGCATCCCATAACTGAGATGGTTACCGGCATGGACCTAGTAAAGGAACAGATAAAAATTGCCGCCGGTGAGCGCATAAAGTATCGTCAGAAGCATATCCAATTTAATGGTGTGGCCATAGAGTGCCGAATAAATGCTGAAGACGTTGATAATGGCTTCAGACCACACCCCGGCAAGATTACCGCCTACCATGTACCAGGGGGAAGGGGAGTTAGAGTAGATTCCCATGTATACCAGGGATACGAGATACCCCCTTACTATGATTCACTTATCGGCAAGCTTATTGTACACCAACCTACACGAGAAGAAACCATTGCGTGCCTTAAAAGGGCACTTGAGGAATACGTCATTGAAGGTGTAAAAACCACAGTCCCACTGCACCAGAAAATCATCAATCACCCGAACTTCCTTAATGCAAGTTTCAGCACCACCTTTGTTGAGGGCTTCCTTAACCGCGAGTCATAGTGTCGGCTGTACCTAATGCAGCCCCCTCTGTCTATTGTTGATTCGCCCCAGGTGAACTTCAGCCCGCGAAGAGGGGAAGGGTGTTCAGCCAAAAGGACAGCGCGCCTTGACGCACCGCCTAACTCCGCCCAGTAGAAGTTTTCTCTTGATATTTCCTTCAAAATTAGTAACATTTGCCCTAACTACCAGTGATTCACTTCCAAATAAAATATATGAGTACCTTTTTTAAACTGCCTGAAAGATGTAAGGACCGATGAAGCAGTCGGGCCTTCTGAGGTTAAAGGAGCGCTTAATAGGGCTCTTTCTGGCTAGAATCTTTTGAACAGGAGGAGGGTTAATGATGCGCAAAGGTACATGTTTACCTATACTAGTGTTTTTGTTTACGGCAGGAATTTTGCAATGGGCTGTTTCTGGTGTGTGGGCTGGGGAAGGACATTCGGCAGATATAGATATCGGACATGTGGCAAATGTGCAAAAGTATGACCGTGCTATCCACGTTATGGCCATGTTACTGGTAGGATTCGGATTTCTTATGGTCTTTGTGAAAAAGTATGGGCGTAGTGCAGTAACAGCTACGTATCTCTTAGTAAGTGTGGCCATACCTACTTACATAGCTGTAAACAGTACTGGTCTTATTGGGGAACCAAAGGAAGAGGTTGACCGCCTCTTGCTGGCTGAGTTTGCTGCGGCAAGCCTGCTTATCTGTGCCGGGGCGCCGCTAGGTAGGCTAAAAATGCCTCAGTACCTGCTGCTGGGCCTATTATTTATTCCCTGTTATATGATAAACGAATGGATACTCCTGGAATCGGGTTTGGGCCTCATCCCCAGAGGAGGATTTGTAGATACCGGGGGCTCTATCTTAATCCATGCCTTTGGCGCCCTCTTCGGGTTAGGTGTTATTATGACTATGACCACTGAAAAAGAGTTTGGTGTACCTGTTGAAGCAGACCATACCAGTGACCAATTTTCCATGCTTGGCAGTATGGTATTGTGGCTCTTCTGGCCAAGTTTTTGCGCAGGGTTAGTAGAGCCCAGGCAAGTACCTTTTACTGCCGATAACGTGTTCCTGGCGCTTTGCGGTGCAACCCTTGCCAGCTACTTCCTCTCCACAAGCCTCCGCGGCAAGCTTTCCATTGGCGACATAGCCAATGCCGCTCTGGCAGGGGGTGTTGGAATAGGTGCGACCTGTGATACTGCCAGCCATACGATGGCATTTGTTATTGGTGTTCTTGCAGGTTCACTAAGCACCGTAGGTTTTGTATCCATACAGCCAGCACTTCAAAGCATGGTGAAGGGAATTGACACCTGCGGGGTTACCAATCTGCACGGCTGGCCAGGGCTTATGGGTGGTATAGTTGCCGCCTTCATAGTACCCGGGCTAATCGCTACTAATCAGTTTAAAGGGATAATAATTGCTATAATCTTCGCCCTTGTAACAGGTTACATTACAGGGAAAGTCTTAGCCGTATTCGGCAGAAGACACGAACCTTATGTGGATGAGGAAGAAATCCTCTAAAGATATTTGGGAGACAGGCCGTGGGGGAGTATTTAACCCCACAGCCTATCCCTATGGTGCAATCCCGAATCTGATATTCGTATACAGACTAATCACCGTGCTCAAGACACCGATACGGCCCTATTAACCAAATTCCTTTGCCTAAAAGGCGTCTTAAGCGATTTTGGTCTTTCTCCTTCTAAAAAGAGGGGTATGGGCTTTAAGGGAAGTGGGCTTCAACCTTTGCCTTTAGCATGTTTTAGTCTACCGCCTCTAGAACGATGCGGTAAGGGGTGTGTTGTTTTTCCCCTTTAAAAAAGGTGGGTTTTCAAATCCAACCTTCCCTCCTTTACTAAAGGGGAGGGTTTATACGTGGCTGTCTTGTAAATAGTTTATGGCGCACCTTGGCTTTTGTCTCAATGCCAGTAATCAGGGTTGAGAGAATGGCTATAAACTGGTAATATATTTTTCAGACACTTGTTTGGAGAATGGGGAATCTGTGGAGTGCTGATTAGGCTACTTTGTTAGAGGTGCGCCGGTAGCTCAGTTGGATAGAGCAACGGATTTCTAATCCGTCGGTCGTGGGTTCAAATCCTACCCGGCGCGCTCTTTTGATTAGAAGAGTTGAGGCTTAGAACTTGGGGAGAAAACATATGAGGGTAATGTTTGCTGCGTTATTATTTTTGGTCATATTTTGTGCCCCTGTTAGAGCAGAGTGGGTTACCGTAGCAAAATGGGAGGGCCGAGAAACTATAACCACTGAGCCATTTGACGTTAGTGCAGGTGAATGGAGAGTAGCATGGGAATTTGAGGGGGAAGGTCCCTTTGCAAGGTCGGCATTGTTTAAGGTCTTTGTGTACACTAAAGGAGGAGTATTGCAGGCAATGGCCGTGGATGAGATAGGGTCCGGTAAAGGTGACAAATATATCCGCACAGGGAGGGGGTCCTTTTATCTGGTAATAAATAACGTCTCCTGCTCCTGGAAGGTAACGGTAGAGGAAGAACAACAACAAAAGGAAAAGTAGTTTTATTCGGGCTATGGGTTGAGCCTTTTCTAGTGCGCCTTTTTAGGCGATTTCTAAAAAGTCCTTGTAAAGGCTCTCAAAATCTTGTATCCTATGGTACATACTACATATGGAATGGTTCTCCTCTCCGGAATTTCTATTCAGTAGTTTTGTATGCATAGCCATAGGTGTACTGGCAGGGGTTAGCGGGATGCCCCTCGGTGCACTGAGGCTCCCCGCAGTCTATCTCGTGGTGCCAACGTCTCACATAGCAGCTGGCACCAACCTTGCCATAGATACCCTGGCCTCTATGGGGGCAAGCTATCGTTACTGGAAGGTGGGAAAGATAGAGCCCCGTATCTTTCTGTTTATGAGCGTCTTTTCCTGTATAGGTGCCTTCCTTGGGGGTTATTTGAGCCGTTTTATACCCCACGATTGGTTTCTACTAGTTATCGGTATAGTGTACCTCTATACTGGAATCAAAATGTTCTTGGGCACTATGGGCACCAAGTGTGTATTAAGTGAGATAGAGGTTACATCACCCGGTGATAGATTTGCATTTATAGCAGCACTGTGGGGTTTTATTTTAGGTTTTGTTGGGGGTATGGTGGGGCTTCTTATGGGAAGTCTGCGTGTACCTGCAATGATACGCTTCATGCGTCTCTCACCAGTCCTGGCGGCTGGCACTAACATGGCAATAAGTTTTTGTACCGCCCTCTTTGGGTTTACCGGCCATTACATACAGAAAAATTATGATGTACATGTACTTGTAATACTGGGACTTGCCTCCATGTTAGGTGCTTACCTTGGCTCCTGTCTGGCAATCAATCTCAGACCCTTATCCCTTAGAAGGGTCATAGCTACTTCCATAATCCTTATGGCAACAACCCTTTTATTAAAATCCTTAACGCTGTGTACTCAACTCTTTAATGACGTAATGGTAAGTCTTAATCCTTAGATTTTAATCCTGTCCGGACTTAAGTTTTTTTAATCACCAACCCATTTCTTAAATTACCTTCCACCAGTAGGACTTTTTACCTTGCAATTCCCCAGTTTTGTGGGGTGTGTCCCGATGCACCGTTTATCAATCGTGTTGCGTTTCACGCACCTTACGTTACTAAGCCGATTAAGATAGTTTTGTAGGGTGCGTTGCAACACACCCTACAAGGCTGACCGTTCATAAATTAGTACGAAGTGCAAATAACCCTCACTCCTGTATCTTAACGAGGAACCTAAGAGCCACTACCCAAGGGTACTCATATACGTGAAGATTATTCAAAAATGAGCTCTGCATTTAACCTGATAGCATTTGAGATGTTGTAATAGTTGGGAGAAGTTGCGACCACTGTCTTATGGACTTCCTCATATTGTTCCCTTGTGCCGTTTCCTTTCAGCCGCACCTTGTATTTCAACTCTTTATAGCCCGGTACGATATTCTTGTCGATTCCCAAGAAACCTCGGAGATCCAACTCGCCTTCGGTTTCCATCTCCACTTTCTCCATCTTGATGCCCTTCATGGCGGCGGCGATGACATACGTATTCATGATGCAGGCATTCATCGCCCCCATGAGGTATTCTTGGGGATTGGCGGCCGTATCTTCACCCAGCAGTTCCTTCGGCTCGTCAATCACAAAGGTATGTATGCGTTTCACCTTCTGACCACTGATTTCGTAGCCTTGAATCACCGTTTCCGACTTGGTTGTCCCCTTCCAGGTTGTAGTTACCTGAAACTTTATCCTGCCAAGTGAAGGATCCTTCGAAATTTGTCCCATAACCTGTTTTAAAGCCTCAGTATCAATCCCGTTTAGTTTCTCTTTCATCGTATATCCCCTGATAGACTCCTTTTGCTGGTTTCTTACTGATTCTATTTAATACCAATTCCTCTCTTGATAAATCCCTTCAAGGGCCTTCTCAATAGAAAGGTGGCACATAAAGACCGCATAGAAATACCTCCCACCGGTGAACATAAATTCGGCGGTATCCACGTAATAATCGGCCTGTTTAAGCCATTCCTTAGGCTCTTTACCCACGGTTGATTTCCTTCAGGATTTACCAGAGACCTCTACCATTCAAGAACCTAAAAATAGTCTTCACATTTTAGTGCATTTGATCCAGGGGCATTTTAGCACGAGGACGGCCTTTTTCAAAGAATTAAAAAACCAGCCATTTTATACTGGACTTCTGTGGAGGATTTGTTATCGTGACGTCAATTTTAGGGGGCATCGTAATAGTTTGTAGGGTGCGTCATTGACGCACCATTAAAAAGTCTATCAGCTTGGTGGTGCGTTAGCACGCACCCTACTTTAACTACAAATGCAGGACTTACATTCCCCTGCACTTCTTCCCTTGGTAAGAGTCTCTACGGCGTAATTCCCCCGTAATTGCCCGGAAGACCTCCGCCTTACTAAGTGGCCAGATAGGGGCAATAAGGGTGTTCCCTGTGGTATCCCCCACTAATCTCTGTACTGTAGTCTCGGGCGAAATCCGCTCAAGAAAATCTGCGGCCAGCGTGATATACTCCTCTGCGCTCATAGTCTTGACCAATCCCTTACAGTACTCATATGCCATAGGGGTTGAGCGTGCGATATACAGGTGGTGGAGCTTTACCCCCTCTATGCCCAGTCTGAAGATGGCCTCCGCCGTGGCCATCATATCAGACCAGTCCTCCCCCGGCAGACCCAGGATAACGTGGGCACAGACATTTATGCCCAGCGCCTTGGTACGCAATACTGCTTCTTCAAACTCCCTGTAACTATGGCAGCGGTTAACGCGTTTGAGTGTGCGTTCATGGATGCTTTGCAGTCCATACTCTATCCACAGGTGATAGTTTGTCTTATAACTACTGATTAATTCAAGAATCTCATCCGATACACAGTCTGGCCTCGTACCTATAGAAAGGCCGATGACATCCGGGTCAGCAAGCGCCTCGCTATATCTTGACCTCAGCAATTCAACGTCTGCATAGGTGTTGCTGAAGGCCTGGAAATATACAATAAATTTCTCTGCCCCGTAACGCCTCTTAAGGTGTTCTTTCCCTTTCCTTACCTGCTCTTTTATCGTCTGCATCTGGCCCCTGGCATTTGGGCTGAAACTCTCATTTGCACAGAAGGTGCACCCCCCCGTACCCTTATGTCCGTCCCTGTTAGGGCAGGTAAAGCCAGCGTGCAGGGCTATCTTTTGAACCTTGAAAGGGAAGCGCTCTTTAAGATACCGCCTGAAGGAATAGTAGCGTTCCTCTTGTTGCCAGGGGTTACTTAATTCCGGCTCCGGGCGGGCGACCCCATTGCCCGAACTAGAAGGCGATTTCTTCTCTGTAACACACGGGAAGGACATATCTATCCAACACTTTTACCGTTAAGCGGTAACTAGGATGCAAACTACTAAAAATTTAGCAGATTCCGCAGGAGGTGTCAATTAGTGGAAAGTTGGGAAAAGTCTTGAAAGGGGTTTAGCGGTAGAAATCCATACCTATCAAGAAGAGAATACTATCTATGCCCCGATTTGGGCTCGCGGTGCCGGCATTAGAGATGTGGTGTATCCTTGTCTGCAGGGATAAAGCGGTGTTGTCATTGAGCATATATTTAATCCCTGGACCGCCTTGAGGACTACCGTTAAACCTGGACCCCAATTCATTTACATCCAAATCTGTGTACAGAAATCCCGCCCCAGCCGAAAAGAACGGTATTAACCTTGTACCTGTCTCAAAGTTGTAAGTAAACAAAACATTTACACCTGCCGCTATCGCCTGACTAGGCGAAAGGAACATACCCAATACCGGTTCTACCTCAAATTCAAGTGCCCCTTTGACTACATCAAAGTCGGCTATAAATAGTCCCCACTTAGGCAGCAAATACAGGCTTGTAATGGTTTCATCCTCTTGTGCATGACCGTAACCCCCGCTTATCCCGTACTCGCGCATCCCGGCGGTGAAGTAGCGGTCTTTCTTCTTCTCTGGTTCAAACAGCTTTTCATCCAGCTCCACCTGTGCCGTAACCTGGGCGCACAGGAGGCTGATGAGTATGATAACCAGTAAATTTATCGCTTTTTTCCGCATATTTCTCAATTAATTTAAATAAAATAACCCAAATTTACGACTAAATCAAGACAAAAATACGGAGTTTTTGAGAAATTTTGAGCACTTTTTACTCCCCCTTTGGCATGAAAGGGTATTGGGAAAACTACTTGCCTTTACAAGAAAATGTGGCCTAACTACCCCTGTTAAGATACTAGAGAGCAGTTGCATTTTTATGAGGTTTGAAAAAACGGATTGACTTGAAACCCAACGAGCCCTAAAATTTTATAGAACTAATTGAGGAGTATTATATATCCATTTACCAGCAGTATGTTAAGAATATGATTAAAAGGATTATGCTTATCCTTTACCAAAAGGTCGTACTCTAAAAGTTTCTAAATGATGCCTTTCCAATGAATTTGAGAAATTTGGATATAAAAAATTTCTATGATTCTGACACAGATAATATATTGCACTCCTTTTACATTCCAGCCTTATCAGCTTCCACTAAATATCAACGCTTAGCAGGTTTCTTTTGTTCGAGTAGTCTGGCAGTGGCTGCAAGGGGCATCGCAGGGCTTATATCAAATAAGGGAAAAATGCAGTTAATTTGCAGTGCTATATTAAAAAAAGATGATGTTGAAGCTATAGTTAAGGCTAATAAGGACCCAATAGATATGATTAGAGAATGTGCCTTGCGAGATCTTGAGGATATCAAAAGCCTGCAGAACGAATTTATTTCAGACCATGTAAGAGCCCTGGGATGGATGGTTGCGAACAAACTATTGGAAATCAAAATTGCAATTATAAGAGAAAATAATAGACCGTTGGATTACATTGAAGTTGAGCAGTCAGGAATCTTCCACCAAAAAGTGGGAATTTTATATGATAACGAAGGCAATATAATCTCCTTTAGCGGTTCTAATAATGAATCTGCAAGGGCCTGGAGAAGTAATATTGAAGAATTTAAAGTGTTTTGCAGCTGGGAAGAATCTCACAAAATGTATTTGAAAGCCGATTGTGATAGGTTCCTAAAATTTTGGGAGGGGTTAGCAAAAAGAGTAGATACAATTGACGTCCCGAAGGCAGTCAGACAAAAATTAATTGAAATAGCTCCAGATGACATTGAAATAATAAAAACAAAACTAGGTAGAGTTAGAAAAAAAGAGATCAAATTATGGGAACATCAATTAGAGGCAATCAACAGGTGGCTTGAAAACGATAAAAAATGTCTTTTTGAAATGGCTACGGGAACCGGAAAAACATTTGCTGCTTTGGGGTGCTTAAAGCGTTTGCTTGCAGGGGAAAAGAAGCTCGCTACGATTATCGCATGTCCTTACAATCATATGATAATGCAATGGAAAGACGACCTAGACGAATTTGGTATTGATACAGGAGTTGTCATTGCTGATAGCAGTAACTCAGACTGGAAAAACCAATTAATTGATTACATAAGAGATATAAACAATGACGTACGTAAGTCTTTAGTGGTTTTCACTACACACGACACATTTCATACGCAGGATTTTATTGACATACTTGAAATGTTCAAAGGTAAATTATTTCTGGTAGGTGATGAAGTCCACGGAATGTGGTCAAGAGAAAGAAAAAAAGGGTTTAGAGAATATTATCAATTCAGACTGGGGTTAAGTGCAACGCCCAGCCGCTGGTTCGACCCTGCAGGAACAAACGAACTGTTTAAGTACTTTAATATAAAGGACGAAAACGATAAATATTCCTTCCCCTTGAGTAAAGCAATTAGAACCATAAACCCAGATACAGGGCAAACATACCTAGTACCATATAAATACAGGCCTTATTTTGTAGAGCTAACACAAGAGGAGTTTGAAAGATATGAGCGGGAAACTAAAAAAATTAAAAAATTATACCACAGTTCCCGAAACAAAGAAGAGCGAGATAGAAACTACGAACTGCTTTGCATAAAACGTCAAGAGATTATAAAAAATGCAGTCAACAAGTACAATGTTTTTAGGCATATTCTTGACGATTTAGGAGATATACAACACTGCCTTATTTATTGTTCTCCTGAGCAAATTGATGCTGTTCAAGCTATACTAACCGAAAGGTATATTATCCAACACAAATTTACGCAGAATGAAAGTACCCATCCTGAAAAAAAGTATGGTGGTATTTCAGAAAGAGAACATCTTTTAAAGAAATTTGCAGAAGGCTCTTATAAGGCACTGGTAGCGATGCGATGTCTGGATGAGGGTGTTGATATACCTCAAGCACGAATAGGAATTATTCTTGCCAGCACAGAAAATCCGAGACAATATATCCAGAGAAGGGGTAGAATACTTCGAAGATATCCCGGAAAAGAAGAGGCTACCATTCTTGATCTAGTTGTTTTACCGCCGGCTGAAGCTGAAACCATAGATGGGTTAGAAAAGAAGATACTGGGGAAAGAGTTTGAGAGATATGAAGAGTTTGCTAGAGATGCTAAGAATTTTGTGGAATGCATTAAGAGACTTGAGGAAGTAGAAAATAGATTCAAGTAGGAGGAAGTATGAAAGAGGATGTTAACGTTAGAATAATTAAAAAATTGAGAGAAAGCAAATGTGATAAAACCCTCACAGATTTTATTATCGAATTAGTTCGAGAAGAGTTTGAGCATAAGGACCAAGCTAGGTGGAATTTTTCAGAGGTATATGACAATAAAATTAAGAAATTTTCAAAGGAATATAAAGTAAAATGAAATTAGAAAAATTGAAGCTTAAGAATTACCGTCAATACAGGGACTGCAATATTGAATTTGCTTATCAAGAAAAAGAAAAGCAAATTACCATAATTCAGGGTGCAAATGGCACTGGCAAAACCAATATACTAAATGCAATAACTTGGTGCCTCTACAACAAGGAAATTCACATAGGTGACCGAGAGAAGGGCCTACCTATAATTAATAACTTGGCATTAAAAGGTGCAAAACCTGAGGATATTCTTGAAGTCACCGTGGAGGCTGACTTCTTAGACGAAGAGAACGAAAGAATGATTTTTAAAAGAGTTTGCCAAGTTAGAAAGACTGACAAAGCGTACGGCTTTGCACCAATAAAGGACACTTTTCGAGTATATTATCAAAAAAATGGTGATTACAAAGAGGCTGAAGAACCGGAACTTAGAGTTGGAATGATAGCCCCTAAAGAAATCCAAGAGTATTTCTTCTTCGATGGGGAAAGGCTAAATGAATATTTTAAAAATCCAAATAAAGAAAATATTAGAAAAGAGGTATTTAATATATCTCAGCTCGATCTATTTGGAAAGGTAATTGACCATCTAAAGTCACGAAATGATGTATACGCTAAAGAGCTAAAAGGTATTAGCCCAGAAGCAGATAAAACGAAAACCTTGCTTGACAAAGCACAGAAAGACTTAGGGGAAAAACAGAACAGATTAGCAGAGCTTGTAAAAGAAGAAGATGAATTGGAAAGTATGTCTAATGAAATTGCAAACGAATTAAAAGATTATCCATCTGTTCGTGAAGTAAGAGAGTTACAGGAGAAAAGAGAACAACTAGAAAGAGACATTGAAATATGGAACAGGGGCAGCAAAGAACTTAAACAAAAACAGTTAGATTATTTTATTAAAAATGCGCCTTTGGTAATATGTTATACAGCAATTTGTGAAGCAGAAAGAAAGATATCAGAAAAAATAAATCGTGGAGAGATCCCACCAAAATTTAAAAGGAGTTTTATTCAAGAGCTTTTGGATAGTGGCAGATGTATTTGCTTAACTGATATCTCTTCAAAAAGTTCTGCCCGGGACCATGTTGAGAAAGTTTTAAAGGAGTGTGATGAGATTGCCGATATCACCGAAGAACTAATAGAAGAAAATTGCAAATTAAGAGAAATGCGTAAAACACTAGATTCCTTTAATGCCAGTCGGCAGAAATATAGTGAAGATATTAATAATAAACAAAATGATTGTGATAAAGCGTGCAAAGAATTAAAAATTATTGAAAACAAGCTTAAAAATATAGATGATGAACGGGTTCAGCGTTTAGAGAGACGATTAGAAGATATAAAGGGAAAAAGGTACGAGAAAGAGGAGGAGATAGCCCGACGTAAGGCTGATATAGAAAGTTTGAAGAAGGCCGTTGATAATTACAATAAAGAATATGACTCTTTTATACGGCAGATAGAAAAGCATAATGAATTAAAGAATACGTTGATATTTTGTAAGGAAGCTATAGAGATTGCAAAGAAAGCCAAAGAGGAAATAATGGACGAGATTAGGGCGGAAATTGAAAAAAAGACTAATCAACAATTTTTTGAATTAATATGGAAAAGACAAAATTATAAAGCGATAAACATTAATGAAGAATATAACATTTCTGTTTTAGACCAGAACAACAAAGAATCAATTGGTACACTTTCGGCTGGAGAGAGACAAGTGCTTGCGTTATCTTTCATGGCAGCCCTAAACATTGTATCTGGGTTTGACGCACCAATTATTATAGACACGCCTTTAGGGCGAATTTCAAGAGAACCAAAGGTAAATATTGCGATGAATCTTCACAAATATTTAAGGGGAAAACAAGTGACCTTACTAGTAACCGATGAAGAATATACTGAGGAAGTTAGGTCACATATAGGTGCTAGCGTTGGAAAAGAATACAGAATTAAATTCCAGGAAACAAACGAAGGAAATAAGGCGGAGGTGGTACCGTATGAGAACTGAAAGACCCGATAGACTGTATATTAGAAAAAATGATCTTGCCGATTTCGAAAATTTAAAAAAAGAAAAAGACAGTTCTTTTTCCGGTAGAGAGAACAAGGAAATATTCATAATGGCAATGGCCTATGGATTCTATAATAAGAGCAAGATTCCATTGGATAAAAAAGAGGGATACATTAGAGAAGAGTATTTAAATGATGATGAAAGAAGTATCATAAAAGCGATAGCGGTGTATGATGAGGGAGACCTAAACGTTTTACTAAATCCACCGAAAGTATATTCCATTGCAGAAGAATATGCGGCGGGTGGAATAAAATACCTAAAAGGGGAAGTTTTTGATAAACGAGGTGGTAGTTATATTAAGAAACTTGAAGCTCGGTTAGTAGAAGAATTTAAAAAAAATAAAGAATAAATGCAAGAGGACACAGTATTAAGTATTTAATCTGAAAAAAGATTATGAACATACTATTGGTTGAACCGCCATATAAAAATAAATATCCGCCTTTAGGGCTTATGAAGATCTCCACTTACCATAAAATGAAGGGCCATAATGTAACCTTTATAAAGGGATACTCTAAAGAAAAACGTGCCCAAAGGTGGGATAGAATTTATATTTCAACACTATTCAGTTTTTACTGGAACTATACTATCAACACCATCAAGTACTACATAAATAGCGTAGATGATAAAAGCAAAATAAGGGTAGGTGGTGTATTAGCTACTATAATGACACAGGAATTAGAGAGAGAAACGGGAATAACACCTGTGCGTGGCCTCCTGAATGTCAAGGGGAAGCTTGGCTATAACGATGACCACATAATTGACTCTTTAACACCAGATTATAGTATCCTTGACCAGATAGATTACAAATATCCTGTAAATAATGCTTATTTTGGTTATATGACGAAAGGTTGTAAAAGAAGATGCCCGTTTTGTGCGGTTAATATAATGGAGCCAAAATATATACAATATATTCCACTTAAAGAGCAGATAAAGGAAGTAAAGGAAAAATACGGAGAAAAAAAGGACTTATTATTGCTTGATAATAACGTTGTGGCTTCACCTGATTTTGACAAAATTGTTGATGATATTTTAGAGATAGGCTTCTATAAAGGAGCAAGGTTAAATGGGAAGCTTCGGTATGTAGATTTTAACCAGGGTATAGATGCCAGGTTGCTAACTAGGACAAAAATACAACGCCTTGCAGAACTTCCAGTAAAACCTTTAAGAATAGCCTTTGACTATTACAGCTTGAGAGAAACCTACGTAGAAAAAATCAGATGGGCAGCAGAGTGTGGATTTGTTAATCTTTCAAATTATATACTCTACAATTACAAGGATACACCAGAAGAGCTTTACTTAAGATTAAAGATAAATGTTGAGCTTAACGAAGAGCTTGGAACACAAATATTTTCCTTCCCTATGAAATATGTACCAAATACCCATAAAAACAGGCATTATGTAGGCCCAAATTGGAATAGGCGGTATTTAAGGGGTATACAGTGTATTCTAAATGCAACTCATGGTGTTGTCGGGCCTAAAAAGGAATTCTTTCAGGCTGCTTTCGGTAAGAACCTAAAAGAGTTCAAGCTTATTTTGATTATGCCGGATGACTATATAATTTATAGAAAAAAATACAGATTAAATGGAGCAAAAGAATGGGAAAGTGTTTATACTGCCCTGACTTCCAGCCAGAAGAGAAGATTCCATGCAACAGTATCAAAGAATAATTTTAAAGAACCGGTTTCATCTGGCGATAGAATGATTGACGCACTTGTACTGCATTACGGTCAGCCCCGTACTTCCTAGTGACACAAGATAAGCTCTTGGCAGAGCCATCTTAAGTAGTCAGATTAAATTAATCGCATAAGATATCTTACGACACCACGCCCTACGACTAGAACTGTAGGGGCGTTCAATTGAACGCCCCCATATCTTTTGTGCCTTAAAAATCTGTGGCATATTGTTGGAGTTTGTTGAATCTGGCCATTTACTTTTGGTTACCAAAGGGTTTATATTTTTGTATAAGAGGGTGGGTTGCGTCATGGCCTGCTTCCTTTTTGGTTGACTTCCGGGAGCGGGTAGCGTTTTGTAACACACCCCAGGCCCCTCTTGATAGAGGGGAGAGAGGGCTACGAAGGTTCTTAATAAAAGGGAGATTAGGACACACCCCTTGGCCCCTCTGGGTAGAGGGGAGAGTCAAGAGAGGGAAGGGTCTTAGGTAAAATCTCAGGTAAAAGCGGTTAGTATGAGCGTGAAAAACTATAAGTTTTTAGTGGCTGGGGAGTGGAGGGAGTCCGGGGAGGTTCTGGAGGTAAGGAATCCTTATAATGGCGAGGTGGTGGGTATTACCTTCAGGCCTGCTGAGGGGGATATTGAGGGGGCCGTCAGTGGGGCAGTTATGGCTACAAAGGAGATGGCTTCGCTGCCTACTTACCGAAGGGCGGCGATACTTACCAGCATCGGGAACGGCATTATAGAGCGGAAGGAGGAGTTGGCGAGGACTATAACGCTGGAGGCAGGGAAGCCGATTTCTGATTCCAGAAGGGAGGTGGAGCGTGCCATTCACCTGTTCCAGATTGCTGTGGAGGAGTGCAGGAGGATGGGAGGGGAGCTAATACCTCTGGATTTATTAGAGGCGGCTAAGGGGCGGATGGCTATCGCGAGGCGATTCCCCGTGGGGCCTATTCTGGGGATTACGCCCTTCAATTTTCCGTTGAACCTTGTTTGCCACAAACTTGCCCCTGCGATTGCCTCTGGAAACCCGATAGTTCTGAAACCTGCCTCTGCTACACCGCTGACCTCGTTAATCCTTGCGGAGATAGCGGCTGGCTCCGGGATACCCCCTGGGGGACTCAGCGTCTTACCCTGTTCTGGCGAGCAGGCAGAGGGAATGGTCAGGGATGACAGGTTGAAACTGCTCACCTTTACAGGGAGTGCGCAGGTGGGTTGGCATCTGAAGGGTATGGCGGGGAAGAAGCGTGTGGTGCTGGAGTTAGGGGGGAACGCCGGGGCCATTATTGATGAGGGGACTGACCTTGAGTATGCTACCAAGCGATGTACACAGGGGGGTTACGGCTATAGTGGACAGACGTGCATATCACTTCAGAGGATATACGTTCATAAGGATATTTATGATGCGTTTGTTTCTAAGCTGGTGGAGAGGGTTAAGGCCCTGAGGATGGGTGACCCCATGAAAGAGGATACGGACATTGGTCCGCTCATAGTGCTGGAGGCAGGCAAGAGGCTGGAGTCCTGGGTGAGCGAGGCGGTCTCGCAGGGGGCAAGGGTCCTTACAGGGGGGAGGCTTAATGGAAGGTTTTTTGAGCCGACCGTTTTGGTGGATGTCAGGCCGGAGATGAAGGTCAGTTGTGAGGAGGTCTTTGGCCCGCTTGTAACCGTATCTCCTTTTGAAAGCTTTGAACAGGCGTTGGGGGAGGTTAACCGTGGCCGTTATGGTTTGCAGGCAGGGGTATTTACGGGCGAGATTAATAAGGTCTTCCTTGCCTACAAGACTTTGCAGGTGGGGGGTATCATGATAAACGATGTGCCGACGTTCAGGGCGGACCATATGCCGTACGGTGGGCTAAAGGATTCGGGGTTTGGGCGTGAGGGGATAAAATATGCCATTGAGGAGATGACGGAGCCGAAGCTACTGGTGCTAAACCTGAAGGAAAGTTTTTAATAGAAGTGAATAATCGGGATTCTTAGCGTGGCTCAGAATGACAAAGACTACCAGGATGGGTTTTTTAGGGGGACTTGGGATACTTGGTATATTTCTAAAATCCCCCTTTTTTAAAGTGGGAGGAAAACTGAGCAAATTATCCTTTGATGTACTGGCTATAAACTACGAGAAGTTATAAGGTGTCTAAAACATAGTAAGACCTCTGCAAAAATTATTCTAGCACTCATGAATGTCATTCTGAGCGAAGCGAAGAACTAATGGTATAGCAGAGATTCTTCACTGCCTTCGGCAGTTCAGAATGACATCATTTAGTGAATTTTTAGAGGTGTCTCGTAGCGTATAAGGATAATGGGTTATTAGAAGTATAGCTTTGCCAGGGGCGAATCTACCCTCCAAACTAACTGGCGGGCTTTGGGCCTCTGGCATGACTTATGGCAAGACCGTGTTGTATCTTGTATAATTTAATTATAGAAAATTTTAAGAATGTGCTATGTATTTCCTGTCTAATCGCAATCTCTTCTTGTTTGTACCGCTGGGGACGGTGGTGGTTTTATTGTTTTTGTTTGGTGGCATAAATGCGGTTTTCGCCCAGGCTGCACCCTCCCTTGTAGAGATAAAGAAGAACCTTGACGTCCTGTGGGTAATAGCGGCCTCTGCAATGGTATTTTTCATGCAGGTGGGTTTTGCAGCCTTTGAGACAGGTTCCGTACAGGCCAAAAACGCCATAAGTGTGGCCCTGAAGAATATGACAGTCTTCATAATATGTTCTGTGTTTTTCTTTCTTTGTGGTTTCGGGCTGATGTTTGGTAAGACGTTTTGGGGGATAGCAGGTACGAATCATTTCATGTTTGAAGGGGTTGCGGGGATATTTTTGGGCTATGCCTTTGCTTTTTTCCAGGTGGTGTTTGCTGGGACGGCGGCAACGGTTTTTACTGGGGCAATGGCCGAGAGGACTAAGATTTCTACAATCATCTGGGGCAGTATTTTAATGATATGTGTTGTTTATCCAATTTTCGGCCACTGGGTATGGGGAGGTTATTTCCATCGTGGACAGGCTGGATGGTTGGAGAGGTTGGGATTTATTGATTTTGCAGGTTCCACGGTGGTGCATTCAATCGGTGGCTGGTTTGCTCTTGCTGGGGCTGCGATAGTAGGGCCAAGGATGGGGAAGTACAATAAGGACGGTACGGCCAACCGGATGGGGAGCCATAACTTACCGCTGGCTACCATAGGGACGTTTTTCCTCTGGTTCGGATGGTTTGGTTTTAATGGAGGTTCTGCCCTTAAGATAGATGCAAGCGTGGGCAAGACGATTATTAACACGAATATTGCAGCTGGAGCGGGCGGAGCAGCATGTCTGTTATTTGGGTGGCTAAAGAATCGTGGGAGGTTTGATGTAGAGGCAGTATTAATTGGGACGTTAGGGGGTTTAGTAGCGATAACGGCAGGCTCTAACAGGGTAGAGCCATGGGGTGCGCTGGTTATCGGTGTGGTAGCAGGGTGTATTGTGCTGCTTGGGAAGGATTTTATTGAGAAAATTCTCAGGATAGATGACCCTGTAGGGGCGGTGGCGGTGCACGGCATAGGGGGGGTAGTGGGTACAGTGGCGCTGGCGTTTTTAGCCCCTTTTTATACACTACCGCATGACAGGTTGGTACAGGTGGGGGTGCAATTCTTGGGGGTAGTGGTGGCCTTTGGCTGGAGTTTTGGCCTGGGGTTGCTGGCCTTCTGGGTGGGCAGTAAGATAACCAGGCTAAGGGTGAGCCCGGAGGAGGAACGAAAGGGGCTTAACATTGCTGGTTATGAATACGTAACTTCTTGGTTGGACTTTGCGCGGATAAGCAGACTGGAAGAAGTTAACGTGGTGCTTGAAAAAAGGATAGAAGAAAGGACCCAGCAACTGGCCCTTGCCAAGAAGTATACCGAAGGCATCCTTAATAGCATGAGGGAGTCACTGGTGGTTACGGATACCCTCTTGAATATCAGAGACGTAAACCCTACGCTGGAGACACTGCTCGGTTACAAGAAGCACGAACTACTGGGAAAACCGCTTAGCGTGTTGGTGGATAGAAACGATGAACTTTTTAAGGAACATAACTGGAAAAAATTTCTTGATGGCGAGGGTTTTATCCATGATTACAGTACTACTTTTTTAAGTAAGCGGAAGGAACCAATTCCGGTCCTCTTCACAGGGTCTGTCCTGAGGGATGATACCGAGGAGCCATTGGGAATAGTGGGTATTGCCAGGGATATGAGGGATACTATCCAGTTAATTAAGACCCTCCAGAGGGCAAACGAAGAATTGGGCATCTCTAATGAGAGATTCCAGACAATAATGAGGAGCGTTAGGGTGCCTATAGCGACCGTTGATATAAACAGGGGCATTGTCTCGGTTAATTCTGCCTTTGAGGATTTGACTGGTTGGAGGCAAGAAGAGGTGGCTGGAAAGGGATATGACGAGCTGTTGAGCCTTGCGGTGGGGACAAAGGGGTTTGTGGTCCAATCCCCGGATACCTGGATAGGTAAGGCAGTTGTGGTGAACAAATACGGTGCACATGTTGACGTCTCATACACAGAAGCTCCATTAAAGGACTTCAAAGGGGTTCCAGTGGGTATGGTATGCACCATGGAAGATATATCAAAGGAGGCTGAGATAGCGCGTATGAAAACGGAGTTTATCTCAACTGTTTCTCACGAATTGCGCACCCCTTTGACCTCCATAAAGGGTTATGTGGACCTTATATTGGAGGGGGATACTGGGCCAATAAATGAGACCCAGAAGGAATTCTTACAAATAGTGTCCCAGAGTAGTAATAGATTGGCCCAGCTTATCAATGACTTCCTGGACGTGGAGAGGATAGAGTCAGAAAAAATTGTCTTTAAGAAGGAGCCGGTAAACATCGCCCTTTTAATCCATCAGATTGTCCGTACCTTCCAGAAGGAGATAGAAAGAAAGGGCCTTCACCTGGAAACAAGGGCAGAAAGAGAATCCATGCTAGCTGTGGGGGACAGGGAACGTATAGAACAGGTGCTTGCGAATTTGGTTAGTAATGCAATAAAGTACAATAGAACGGAAGGTTGTGTTGGGATTTGGGCCAGGCAGGAAAATCAATTTATACGCGTAGACGTTGTGGATAGTGGTATAGGTATTAGTGAAGAAGACCAGAAGAGGCTTTTTGAGAAATTCTTCAGGGCAGAGACCGCACGGTCGCGGGAAGTATGGGGCACTGGACTGGGACTGTCTATTGTGAAATCAATTGTGGAGAAGTTGGGTGGCAGGATAGAGGTAAAGAGCAAGTTAGGTGAGGGGAGCACTTTTACGGTGTTTTTCTCCATGTATAATGCGGGTCTTCAGGATTCAAGATAGTTGGTAGGTGTGGCATGACAGAGGTAAAAAGAGTAAGGCTAATACTTCTGGTAGAGGATGACCCTTTTGTGGCCAAGTTAGTTAAGTTTAAATTGGAAAAGAATGATTTCCAGGTGGTTGCGAAAGAAAGGGGCAGAGAGGCTGTGGAGTGGCTTTCGGGCAATAGACCGTCGCTAATTTTGCTGGACCTTATGCTCCCCGACATGAGTGGTTATGAAGTTTTGGAGTATGTTAAAGGTGTTTCTGGCTTAAAGGATATACCGGTAATAGTTTTGAGTTCTAGGGGGCAGAAGGAAGAGATTGACAAGTGTATTGCACTGGGTGCCGTTGAGCACATACTTAAGCCATTTAAACCAGAAGACTTATTAATAAGGATAATCTCTATATTGGAGGGCGGCGGTGTGGAGCCGGTAAGAAAGGACTATGCCTAAGCGTATCTTAGTGGTTGACGATGATCCCTCAATACAGAACCTTTTAGAGACCTGTCTGGGCAAGAAGTATTTTGTGAGCATTGCTAAAGACGGTGAGGAGGCGCTGAAGAAGGCGACGGAGGTTTGGCCTGACCTTATAATCACTGATGTGATGATGCCAAAGAAGAACGGTTTTGAGTTGTGTAATGAATTGAGGTTCCACTCGCAGCTCTGCGATGTGCCTATAATAATGCTGACAGCCCTGGGCAGGGATGAGGACAAACTTCAGGGCTTCCGCATGGGTGCGGATGACTTTATAGTGAAACCTTTTTCTCCTAACGAGCTAAAGGAGCGAGTGGACCGTCTGTTGGAGAGGTCAGCCAGGGCGGCCCAGGTGAAGGCTGCACCGTGGGAGGCCCCGGTGGAGGTACCGAAGGGGCGTAAATTTACCGGTGTAAAGAAGGTAGATACCTTGCTTGGGGGGGGCTTGCCCATTAGTTCAAACATCCTTTTGGTGGGGCCTACTGGTGCGGGAAAGTCTATGTTTTGCCGCAACTTTATTGTGGAGGGGCTAAGGGGTTACGAGCCTTCCCTTTTTGTGGCAATGGATGATAAGCTTTCACTTGTTAAAGAGAAGCTGAATAATCTGTTAGTAAGGCCTCCTGTTGATTTCTATGAGACCAATAAACTCTTGGCCCTTGTGGATGCAAACTCGTGGGTCTCTGGCCTGGAGAGGACGCCCAGTGGGCAGACCCTGGATAGTTTCCTGGAGATTAACCACCTGGCAAGGGCTGTTGCTGAAGCGGGACTTGAGCTTGGTCAGAATCCCATTGCAAAGGCAGGTGGAAGGAGGGTGGTTGATTCCATATCTTCACTGTTTGCTCATTTTGAGATCCCAGTTATACAAGGGTTCCTGGCAAACCTTATAAGGGCCTCTACGACACAGGGGGGTGTAACCACCATAATTACATTGGAGGGTGGCATAGTAGAGGAAAAACATATAAACAATATAAAGTACCTGATGGACGGGGTCTTTGAGATGAAAGTAGAGGATGGGCATTTCCTCTTCCGGGTGGCAAGTATGAAGTGGTTAGAGATTCCGAACCAGTGGATTAGTCTGACGTAAGTAGTGAGAGGCCTTTGTGGTGTACGAGGGTGGCAGGTTGTGTGTGTTCTTGTATCTTTTTTACGCGTTTGCAGAGGTCTGCTAGGGTAGTTTCGTCTAGGACTCTGGTGATAGCGTTACGGACATCTTCCATGACGCTCCTGATGGCGCATGTAGTTTCCTCAGAACACCTTTCATACTCTACAAGGCTAACGCAACTCATCGGGGCGAGGGTACCGTCTAGTACCCTTACGACCTCTCCCATGGTAATCTTTTCAGGGGGTCTTGCCAGGTAATAACCCCCTTTCAGCCCCATCTTACTGTAAAGGATACCGGCCTTTCTAAGGGTCAACAATATGTTTTCAAGGAACTTGGTGGGCAACTTTTCCTTGGCTGCAACTTCCTTTATCTGTGCTGAATCATGGGGATGATTAAGGGCTATATAAATTAAGGCCCTTAGTGCATAATCGCTCTTTTTGGAGAGTTTCATGTCTTTGCTTTAGAAAATTTCATAGGCATGCAGGTCATTAAAAGTCTATAGAGTTTATATAAAACTATAGCTATATTGATTGTATTGTCAAACAGTTTTTAGTTGAAATTGGTGCGGTGTTTGCAATTGTGAGTTTTTCTGGGATAGGCGTTGTGAGGTGTGTAAGGTGTGAAGGTCAAGACATGTCCGTATAAGTAGGATAGCAATCTCAGGACACGGATGTAATTTGTGGTCTGTCCAATGTGTTTACATAAGTATTGTATTTGCAAGATATTATGATTACTAACTGAAGGGGAGGGGTGGAAGGTGAAAAGACTTACCTTCTCCCCTCTCCTCAGGATACCCCTCACTTGTTTTGGCTGTGCGTTACCACCCCGGAGCTTGCGGTGGTGGCCTTACTTTAAGAGTGGCTATTTTATTTTATTTTTCTCCCACCATTTTTGCCACTTTGTTCGGTCTTCTCCGAAGTTCTGCCCTGTTATTTCTTTTAGTGCCATGGCGGCATTGTCGCGGACGAGCCAGTCTTGATCCCGCAGGGCTAGAATCAGTGGCTCAACCGAACGGGTGTCCTTTATCTGTCCCAGAGTTTCGGCTGCTATTGCGCGGACAAATGGGTCTTCATCTTTCAATGCCTTGGTAAGGGCTTGAATGGTACGTACATCTTTTATCTCCGCCAGTGCCTTTGCTGCGCTTTTTCTGACTATCCAGTTTTCATCTTTCATGCTAGCGACTAGTACTTCAACAGCACGTACATCTTTTATTTCCCTTAGTGCCCTTGCGGCATTTTCACGGACAAGCCTGCTGTCATCTTCCAAGGCCGCAATTAGTGGTTCAACGGCTCGGACATCGCGGAGTTTCCCTAGCGCCCATGCTGCATTTTCCCGCACGGGTTCATTTTTGTCTTTCAAGGCGCTTGTCAGGGCCTTAACGGCGCGGGTATCCCCTATTTGACCGAGTGCCTTTGCTGCCCCCTCACGGACGGCGGGGTTTTTATCCTCAAGTGCCATGATTAGTGGTTCTACTGCACGGGTGTCCTTTATCTGTCCCAGGGCTTCAGCTGCATGCCACCTTACGGTCCAAATTTCATCTTCTTTAAGGGCTGCAATCAGTGGTTCAACGGCGCGGGAATCCTTGAGATCTCCAAGTGCCTTTGCTGTATTCTCTCGGACAAAGGAATTTCCATCTTTCAGTGCGGTAATCAAGGCCCCAACGGCCCGGGGGTCTTTTATCTCCCTTAGTGCTTTTGCGGCACTCTGTCTGACAGATGGATTTTCATCCTTAAGCGCTGTAATCAGGGCCTCCACAGAGCGGGAGTCGTTTATTCGTCTGAGTGTATCCGCAGCGATACCCCTGACGAGCCAGTTTTCATCCTCCAGTGCTGCGATTAGGAGTTCAACAGTGCTGATATCCCCTACTTCCCCAAGGGCCTCTACTGCGTTTTTCCTGACAAACCAGTTCTTGTCCCTAAGAAATGCAATTAACATCTCCACCCCCTTTATCTTGCCTAACGCCCTGGTGGCCTCTCGGCCAGGGGAAGTGGATTCATTGGGATGATTTACTTCATACTGCCATTCCAGAGACGCACTATCGTCCAAGATTCCTATCAGGAATGGTATCGCAGGGGATGCCTTTGGTCCCATCTGTCCCAGCCTGTATGCGGCGTATCCCCTCTCCACTGGGTCGGTGGAATACAGGTATTCAATTTCTTTTTTGACCTTGGGAGTGACGTCCGATGGGATTTCCATCGGCATTTTTGGCTGGGCATAACTTACGCCTGCTGAAAAAACACAAACTGCTAAAGCCCCCAACAACTTCTTGACTATTTTCATGTGAGCTCTCCCTAAAATAGCGTTAGAGCCCACCCCTCGGGCGCAAATAATACCTGATTAGAACAATTAATGCAAGTGGATGGAGAGTAAGCAAATCTTCAATCAGGTGAAAGCCATTATCGTAAGGATTTAGAAAACAAACGCTTAGGCTATTAATAAGAGGGGAAACAATTTCAGAATTATTTTATTAAAAATTTTTTTCTAACGCGCAGTTATCGTTTCTACTAAGAATTCATCGTACCACCCTTTGGTTTGACAAACAGGCTTTTTTTATTAAAATGGGGCTGTTTTTAATTAAAAATTACAAGTTTCAAATTAAAGATACGTTATTCAATAACAATGGGGTTGCTTTTCCCACTTGGGGTGGGCTTGTGATGGCTTTAGGTGAATTGGAGGGAGTGTTGTAGAGTGCGTTGCAAGGCACAGGTTAAAAATTCTTGATGGGGCGTTATTACGCACCCTAGAGGAGATAAGGAAACTTGAAAGTTGCATTCTTAAATCCACCTTCTTACGAGGATTTTGATGGTGGGGCAGGTTCACGTTATCAGGCTACGCGTGAGGTTACTAGTTTCTGGTATCCCACCTGGTTATGTTACCCTGCTGGGATGATTGCTGAGAGCAGGGTGATTGATGCCCCAGCAGAACATCTTAGCCTGGAGGAGACATTGGGCCTCCTTAAGGGCTACGAATTAGTGGTTATTTATACAAGTACAGCCTCTTTTAATAAAGATGTGCAGACAGCCGGGTGTATAAAGGCGCAAGATGGAAAGATGCGCATTGCCATGGTAGGTCCACATCCGAGTGCAGTACCGGAGGAATGCCTGAAGGCCTCCGAGGGAACGGGGCCAACGCCAGCAGTGGACTTTGTATACCGCAGGGAGTTTGACTATAGCATAAAAGAGGTGGCGGAGGGTAAGGAGCTTAAAGATGTACTGGGTATAAGTTATCGTAAAAATGGGGAGATAGTGCATAACCCTGATAGAGAGCCTGTAAAGGATTTAGATGCACTGCCCTTCGTAGTTGAGGTCTATAAGAGAGATTTAGACATTCATAACTACCAAATACCTTATCTAAGGAGGCCGTATGTGTCTTTTTACACTGGCAGGGGCTGTCCTGCGCAGTGTATCTTCTGCCTCTGGCCACAGACCTTCACCGGAAACACATACCGTGTTAGAAGCCCTCAGAATGTGATAGAGGAGGTAAAACTTGCGGTAAAGTATTTCCCGGAGGCGAGAGAGATATTTTTTGACGATGATACGTTTACTGCCAATAAGGCCAGGGCGCACGAGATATGCCAGGGGCTAAAACCACTGGGGATAACCTGGTCTACGACGAGTCGTGTAACTACGGATTTGGAGACGCTGCAAGCTATGAAGGAGGCTGGCCTGAGGCTTGTGGTGGTGGGGTATGAATCGGGTAGCCAGAAGATATTGGATAACGTAAAAAAGGGGGCGACACTGGAGCAGGCGAAGGAGTTTACTAGAAATTGTAGGAAGCTGGGCATACAGATTCATGGTGCCTTCATTTTGGGTCTTCCAGAGGAGTCAAAAGAGACCATAGAAGAATCTATAAGGTTTGCAATGGAGGTGAATCCGGATACTATTCAGGTTTCTTTGGCCTCCCCATATCCAGGGACGAAGTTTTTTGAACTATGCCGTGAGAAAGGCTACTTGGTGGAAGAAAACTTGGTAATGGATAAGGGCTATCAGAATTGTTGCGTGAAGTACCCTCAAATGAACCATGAGGAGATATTCCAGGCAGTGGAGAGGTTTTACAAGAAGTTCTATTATCGTCCTATGTTCATTGCTAAGACTTTAAAGAAGATACTTTTTGATAGAGAAGAGAGGAGAAGGATACTAAGGGAGGGTGAGGAGTTCCAGGAATTTCTAGCCCGCAGGAAGGAGCTCATAAAGGGGAAAAAATGTTAAACGGTAGTGTTCTTAAGAAAAATTATACCCTGATAAAGGAGGCCATCCTGAGCGGTGGGCCTAGTTTTATAAATTTTTCCCTTACCAATGCTTGTAACGCCAAATGTAGTTTTTGTACCTTTCCAACGATACCGGCAAAGGACAGGCTCTTTGTAGACCCTGCCGGGGCTAAAGAGGCATTGGATATCCTTTACGATAGGGGGATATGGTACATCACCTTTGTTGGAGGTGAACCGCTGCTCCATCCGCAGTGGCGGGATATAATTGGGTACGCCTATAAGAAGGGTATAGTGTGCATGATGTCTACGAATGCCTCTTATTTGAGTGAGAGTACGGTAAATGATATTAAGGAGGCGGGCTTAAGTACTGTTTTTATTTCTATTGATGCCACATCAGTGAAGGAACACGAACAAAACCGTGGTCTGCCGGGTGTTTGTGAGGTCATAAAGAGGACGGTGCCACTACTTAAAGAGGCGGGTATCAATTGTATTGCCTCGGTGACCATAAGTAAGGTTGTCAAAGATTATTTCAAGCTTCCTGCTTTTCTAAGGGAGCTAGGTTTAGATAAGATTACCTTTTCTAATCCTATGATACAGTACGCAGATTCCTATGCGGGCTACTCTGATTCTCCGCTGATAGACCATACACCGCAAGAGATAGTCCAAGTCTTTCGGGATATAAAGAGGCTAAAGTCCAAATTCAGGGTGCTTAATCCCACTGCCTCGCTTGATGATATGATTAGATTTTTCAGTGATAGAAGTAAGGTAAAATTTCCTTGTCTGGGCGGGTATAAGTCCTTTTATGTGGATTGGAAACTAGATGTATACCCATGCCAAACCTTAAACGAAAAGTGGGGCAGTATTTATGAATTCTCTAAGATACCTTTTAGAAGGCTCAACTGTAATCGCTGTATAAACGAGTGCTATCGTGAGCCTAGCCTTATGCAATATATTGCCATCTCTATAAGTGACGCCCTAGCAGATTTCCGTAAAGGGCAGGTGACTGAGGGGCTTAAGAGATTACTAGATAGTAACAATCTTATATCCCTCTGGGCGAGTGTGGAGGAGTGGAAGGCAGGGGGCAGGATTTAGGAGCATATTTACTGTCTTAGCGAGACAAAATATTCTGCGCGGGCTTGAGAAGACCCTTATTATTACGGGGGATGACTTTGGGCTTTCCAGCGGGGTCAATCAAGCGATAATTAAGGCCCACAGGGAAGGGGTTCTTACAAGTGCTAGCCTTATGGTAACGGGGAAGGCCTTTGAGGAGGCGGTGGAGATGGCAAGGGCAAACCCCGGTCTGAGCGTGGGACTTCATGTAGTGCTCCTTATGGGAAGGTCCGTTTTACTACAGGGGAAGATACCCCACCTTGTAGATGCTGATGGAAATTTCTCAAACAGCTCTCTTCTAGCGGGACTGAGGTATTTCTTTAGCGGACAGGTAAAGCGGGAGTTGAGAGAGGAGCTTAAGGCTCAAATTGAGAAGTTTTTGTCCACTGGGCTGAGTTTGGATTTTATAAGTGGGCATTTGAATATACACGTGCATCCGGCTGTATTTAGTGTCCTCGTTGAACTTGCTAGGCAGTTTGGAATAAGGGCTTTTAGACTCCCCAGAGAGGAATTATTGCTAAATCTCAGGGCTGATAGCTCCAGGCTTTTCTCCAAGCTTTTCCACTACCTGACCTTCTATCTATTATCTCGTCACCATGAAGGTGTGCTTACAGAAAAGGGCTTTCTTTTTCCCGAACGTGTTTACGGCCTTCTTCAGTATGGAAACATGAATTCTGTGTATACTAAATATTTGCTGGAACACCTTACTCATGGGGTAACTGAGATGTATTTTCACCCATGCATATTGCCTTGTCCGGAATTTACTTACTGGATGCCAGATTATCGCCCTATGGAGGAATTAAGGGTTTTGACTGTTAAAGAGATAAAAGAGCTGATAGAGACACAAGCTATAAAGCTAGTAAGTTACCGGACTCTACTGGGAAGGTAAGCAGTGGTGTTAGGGCTAATCGGTTATTAGTATTGGGTTTGTAGTTCTTCAAGTATCGCAGGGCTGTCTTCAGCTTTTACTATTTTCCCCCCTTCCAGTAGATAAAAGGTATTATTACCCCAGGTGATTTTACCATCTGTAAATCCTAAGCACCACACGAAGAAGGTGATAAGGTCTTTAACGGGTAGGAGAAGTAGTTTAGACAAGCCCCAGGTATCTTTTAAATATACTGTCTCAATGCATGCATGGGTAAGCGTTCTGGATAATAAATGGGCAAGAAATAGTACCAGACCGAATGCGGAAAAGTTTGTTACTAACAATAAGGCAATGGAAAAGGGTGTGCCACGGGTTAAGAGGCGTAAGGAATAGCCAAGGGGTCTACAACTTCTAATGGTCTTGGCCCAGCGGACATTGTGTTCTATATATTCCATTAGACTTGCCTCTTGTAGCACTACTTCTACAAGGTAGTTACAAAGATGGAGTTTATATCCAGCCTTAATTATCCTGTTCCCTATTTCATAGTCATCGGCCAGATAGTCTGCCAATGAGTAAAACCCCTCAATTTCTTCCAGGACTTTTCGCCTCAAAGCGATGGTAGCTCCTAGGCCAAAGTTCATACCCAAATAGTTGGCCACAAATACTGAAGGTAAGAAGTCGCCATTGATGAAGAAGGTCTCAACACTAGAGGCAAAGCTGAAGTTATCATGGGTCTTATAGGGACATGTAGTTCCTCCAACCTGGTTGTCCTCAAATGGAGCAATTACTCGTTTTAGATAATCCGGTGTAACCCTTGTGTCGGCATCATTGATGACGAGTAAATCGTACTTTGCCTTCTGGTACATATTATTCAGATTACTTAGCTTAAGATTAGCGCCAACGGTATTGTCGGAGATTACCACTTCTATATCTTTTTCTGGAAATTCCTTCTTAAGTTTCTCCACTATGGCCAGGGCGGGGTCTTTATGGCTTCTGACACCGAAGACGACCTGATAGATAGGATAGTCTTGTTGAATATGGCTTAAGAGATTCTCGTAAAGGCCTTTTTCTATACCGTTTAGTGGTTTTAGAACGGTTACCGGGGGTAAAAAATTTGACTCTTTGCTACTTATGCTAAGAAATTTGTGAGTGCAGTAAAGGGATAAAAAATAATAAGCTATAGCAGTTATTATTACAACAGCTAAAAAAAACTCTAAAGGGAAGACTAGCATATTACCAATCTGTTGTAACCCGTATTTGAAGCTTAAATTTTAGTGAACTTATCCTGCAAATAGAAAAATGATGTTGACAATTACGACATCAAAAATTAAAAAGGTGTAGTGTTTGAATAAGCTAAAGACATCTTTCTAGAAAACACAGTTGGTGTTTTTATAACTTGAAAATTATTCGTTGTCAAGGGATTTATAAAAAGGAGAAGCTGTGGACTGGGGAACCCATGTAGTACTATCTGCTAAACTATTGGAAAGTTGTGGCTTAGAAAAGGGGGGTGCTATATATTCAGTCATACCGGTTATTGATAAAGAGCCCCCTCACTTCCATAGGGTCTACGCCCATATCCTTTCCAACCAACCTGAATTTTTGGACGTCGCTATGGAATTGTTTAGCTCAGAGGAGGTTAAAAGGAGGGATTTTAAGGCGCTCAGGAGAAAAGTGGAAGGTACGGTTAGTGAATTAATGGATAGGATGAAGGCTATCAGCGTTAATGGATTTGAAGAGAAGAGAGGAATAGAAAATAAGATATACGCCTATAAGAGGATTACAGAGGAGACGCCCACCTTCTTGCAGCATGCCGATATGGCCAGGGAAATTGTGGGGGATAGCAGGGTTACTCAGATAAGCTGTGATAAGATGAGTGCGGCAGTAAGCCTGTTGAGTCACATATACTTTGATCTCTGGAATAATCCAGTACAGGTATTTTTGCCCGGGTCTTCTTACTGCTCTGCCCACTGGGCATTTTGGGACAATATTGACTACATGAGGTTCCGTTCAGATTTCTTTAAGCCAGACAGCATAAATGCTTTTCGCAGGGAGATAGCCCAGTCCCCTGTATGGGACTGCCAACTTAAACCGGAGGCCCTTGTAAAAGCAATGATAATACGGCTGGGTGAACTCAGCGAGCCGAAGGTACCCTATGAGACTGTGGATATGGGTATCAGGGACTTCATGAGGTATATGAATATAAATGAGTATCAAAGGGCCGATAGGGAATTAGACTTCTGTCACCAACTTGAGAAGACCATTACTGACACGATATATAGCCAGTACAAGAGGTCTGGGTCGTAATAATTGGAGTGCTCTTCTTGAAGTCCGAGGAATTCCTCAATCTCCTGGTATCTGCTGGGTATAACTTCTTTACTGGTGTTCCATGTTCTCTCATTGGAGATGTAATACTCTTGCTAGAAAAGGACCCGCGCTTTTGCTATATCCCAGCTGTGAGAGAAGATATGGCTATAGGGCTTGCGGCAGGGGCATATCTTGGGGGGAGGGTACCATGCGTGCTGATGCAAAACTCAGGGCTTGGTAACTGCCTTAACGCCTTGACCTCACTCAACCTTATCTATAAAATCCCTTGTCTGATGATAATCACCTGGAGGGGTTATAAGGGCAAGGATGCACCTGAACATCTGATTATGGGAAAAGCTTGTACAGGGCTAATGGACTGCATACAACTGCCATATACAAAGCTTACTTCGGAAAATATCGGTAAGTCAATAAGCTGGGCCACTGAGACAATCTCCAGGGAAAAGGCGCCTGTTGCTCTTTTTCTACCCAACGGTGTGCTCCAGTGAAGATGACGTTTGTGTTAGATACAATTATGTCAACCCTGAAGGGAGAGCTGGTGGTGGCCGCTAACGGTAGAATCTCAAGGGAGACCTTTGTTCTCAAAGATAGGCCAGAGAATTTTTATATGATTGGTTCTATGGGTTTAGCCTCCTCTATTGCCCTGGGGCTAGCCATTACAACACCTCAAAAAAAGGTAGTCATATTGGACGGGGACGGTAACGTCCTTATGAACCTTGGTGTATTAGCGCAAATAGGGGCGCTTTTACCGCCCAATCTTATTCATATAGTGATTGATAATGAGGCTTACGGTTCCACTGGCAATCAGGCCACCATATCCACTAAGGTTCCCCTTGAGAGGGTGACCCAAGCCGCTGGTTATCCTAAAGTGGAAAAGGTGGAGGAGGAAGGTGCATTCAAGCCGGCCCTGGAGCGGTGTCTTAATACGAGAGGCCCATTTTTCCTTTTAGTAAAGGTGAAGGCCGAAGGAGAACCTGACGGACTCCCCAGGGTGGGTCATAGTCCCGTTGCTATAACAAAAAGATTTATGGAAGCTGTCAGAGGAGTTGGATATGCCAGTGCCATTTGAGAGGATGGTACTACTTAACCCGGGTCCAGTGATAGTATCTGAGAGGGTAAGGAAGACCCTCTTAAGGGGGGACATTTGTCACAGGGAGGAGGAGTTTTCAAACATACTTAGTAGGGTAAGGCAGCTACTCCTGGAGGCGTTTGCCCCGAAAGGAGGATACACGGCCGCAGTGTTCACAGGCTCCGGGACTGCTGCCATGGAGGCATCCTTAGCTAGTTCCATTGAGGAAGACAGGGCAATACTGGTTATCAATAACGGTGTTTATGGCGAAAGATTCTCCCGTATGGCTTCTGTTTATAAGTATCCTAAATTTGAGCTTATTTATGATTGGAGAAGATTGCCAGATCTTGGTGAAATTGAAACAACTCTCAAGACACATCCCGAGATACAAGTGGTGGCGCTTGTACACCATGAGACCTCTACGGGACTAATAAACCCAGTAAAGGAAATTGGAGAGCTAACCAGAAAGTACGGGAAGGCCTTTGTAGTGGATTCTATAAGCGGTCTTGGAGGGGAGGAGTTAGACCTAAAGGACTGTAACATAAGCCTGTGTGTGGGCTCTGCGAATAAGTGTATACAAGGGTTGCCCGGTCTTTCTTTTATTTTGGTTAAAAAGGAAGAAGCGGAAAGGCTACGAAGAATCCCGCCACGTTGTATGTATCTTCATATACCTACCCTTTTAGAGAGCCAGGAAAAGAATACCATCCCATTCACCCCTTCTATCCCTATATTTTATGCTCTTGAGGAGGCACTTCAGGAGTTGTTGGAGGAAAGGGTTCAGGGCAGGATTATCCGTTATAAAGGAGCTGCTAGGATACTAAGAAATGGTTTTAAGGAGATGGGCCTAAAATTTTATTTGCCCGAAGAGTTGATGTCTAACACCATCACCACAGTTTATTTACCTGCTGGGTTTACCTATCAGGGCCTGCATGATAGGCTAAAAGAAAACGGCTTTGTGATCTATGCCGGACAAGAACGCCTTAAGGGGGAAATCTTCAGGGTGGCGAACATGGGAGAGCTTACGAGGGAAGATTTGGAGGGCTTTCTGGATTGCTTGGGCAAGGTAGTAGCAAGCCCGGCCACAAGTGGTTCCGGAGGAGGTTCCTCTTGCAGGCTATAATCCTTGCGGCAGGGGTAGGGAAGAGGCTGGCACCCCTGACTGATCAGAACCCTAAATGCCTTATAGAGATTGGCGGAAAGACCCTCTTGGAAAGATACCTGGAATCCTTAGAGGAGTTCTCTATCAAGAACGTAACCTTTGTATTGGGCCATCTTCAGGAGACGATACTTTCAAAGCTCAAGAAGGCTGAAACCAGATTTAATATTCATTACATCTTTAACAAGAATTATACGAGGGGCAGTATTACCTCCCTTTGGGAGGCCAGAGAGAGGCTCAACGGCGATGTCATCATTATGGATGCTGACGTACTGTTTCACCCCACTCTTTTGAAAAGATTACTGGACTCTCCGCAAAAGAGCTGTTTTCTATTGGAGGAAGACTTTGTTGATTCTGGGGAGGAAATGAAACTCTTCGTACAGGAGGGTAGGGTAGTGCGTATCTCTAAGAAGAATTTGCTGAAAACACCGGTGGTGGGGGAAGGGGTGGGGTTCCTGAAGCTTGCAGGGGAGCACTGCCCGCAACTAAAAAAAATTCTGGAGGACTTTATTCAGGAAGGCAGGTTAAATGTGGAATATGAAGAGGCGTTGGATAGGCTTCTCTCGTATTGTGAGGTAGGGTACGAAGGTGTGAATGGACTCCCCTGGATAGAGATAGATTTTATGGAGGATGTTCAGAGGGCAGAAAGGGATATATTGCCAAAATTAGAAGGGCTGAAGATATAACAATGGTGAAGCGAGCACTCGTGTTAGTTACGGCCCTGCGATGGGCACTAGAGGATTGTGCTGGATTGGCCCTTTTTAAAAGGGCTATATTGGCAGCTCAGAAAGGTGGAATAGAGGAATTTTATATCGTTACCAGGGAGTCCATAAAACTGAGGCCGCTGCTTCAAGACCCTAGGCTCAGGGCCAGATTCCATTGGGTTGAAGAAGGCTTGTCAGAGGAATTCTTCAAGCCCTACCTGGACAGGCTTATGGTTATTAAAGCTGAAACAGTTTTTGACTCGGGCATGATTGAAGAAGTCAGAAGCTGGGAAATGAGAGGGGAAGTGGCTCTACTTGCCGTTAGAGATGGGAAAGCTGAAATGGGCACTTTTGTGAAGGTGGATGGAGAGGAGGTTGCAGGTTTGACAACAGAGGCGGAGACTGACACCCTTACAGCAGGGATTCTCTTGGTTAGGGCTGAGGTGCTAAAAGAGCTGACCATTAGTAGTAGCAGAAACCCTATGGCTCTTGACGAACTGATTCAGCACCTTTGCGGAAAAGGATCTGTAAGGGCTGTTAATGTTTCCGATGAGGTTTGTCAGGAAGTTACCTCTGTTGAAACTTTAAAAAACGCTAATAAATTGTTGTATAAGCAGTTAGGACTTCCTACTGATGGCCTATGGTCTACGTTTGTAAACCGAAGGGCCTCTGGTCTCCTTACCAAGTTGTTGGTGAGACTCCCTATTACCCCTAACCAGATAACTATTTGCAGTTTACTTGTTGGGATGGTGGCCTGCTGGTTCTTCTGGAAAGGAGGCTACTGGAATGGGGTCTTTGCCGCCCTACTATACCAGGTCGCAATTATTATAGACTTAAGTGATGGGGAGGTAGCTAGATTAAAGTTTATGCAATCAAGTTTTGGTGCATGGCTTGATTCTGTCTGTGACAGTTTAGTTTATGCAGGGATATTCCTCTCTGTCGCCCTTGCCCTTGAGAGACAGGGATATGACGATGTCCTACTTGCAGGTCTTGCTGCCGCTATTTCGGTCTTTATATGTTTGAATTTAGATGCCTATTTACTCATGCGAGAAGCCGTGGCGTCCAATCCACCATCGCAAGGGACTGCCACCAAACCATCTAGAGTCTCATATTATCTTGAAAAGCTAGCCAATGTTGATACCTTCCAGGTTATACTTTTTATTTTTGTGTTTTCAGGGCAATTTTTTTGGTTTATCTGGGGTATGGCAATGGGGTGGACTGCTTATCTGAGCTTTTCTCTTTCTAAGCTTTTTTTTGGGTGGTTGAAGGACAAACGTGCAGCAAGTCAAGCCATCAGCTAAAAGTGTGGTCCTAGGTGCCTGCCCTTATGACTGTCCCGACAATTGCAGTATTATCTCCCATGTTGAAGGGGGTAGACTGGTAAAAGTAGAGGGAAATCCGAGCCACCAAGTCACTAGGGGATTCCTCTGTCCCAAGGTAAGGCGTTATCCTGAAAGGGTTTACAGCTATGACAGGGTACGCTATCCTATGAAGAGGGTGGGGGCAAAGGGTTCCGGTCGTTTTCAGAGGATTTCCTGGCAAGAGGCTATAGAAACCATCTCCACGCGCTGGAAGATGATTATTGATAAAGAGGGTCCGAAGGCGATTTTGCCCTACTACGGTTCTGGGACTCTGGGGATGGTGCAGGGTAAGTTAGCTGGCAAGAGATTCTTTAATCGTTTGGGCAGCCTTCAACTTGACCGCACTATTTGCACAAAGGCTGGTCGGGTTGGCTACCTTTATACGATGGGCACCTCAGAAGGGGCAGACCCAAGGGGTATCCCTTACTCAAGATTTGTAATAGCCTGGGGGACTAACACCTTTTCCACAAATGTGCACCAGCTCCCCTTCCTCAGGGAGGCGAGGAACAAAGGAGCCATTTATGTGGTAGTAAACCCTTTCAGGGTCAAAGGGGCGGAGGTGGCAGATTTGTTCCTGCAACCCAGACCCGGTAGCGATGTGGCCCTGGCCCTGGGCATGATGCACGTGATTATCAAGGAAGGACTCTTTGATAAGGACTTTGTGTCTGGTTACACCTTTGGCTTTAATGAATTCAAAAAAAGGGTGGGGGCATACCCGCCGGAGCGTGTAGAAAAACTGACTGACGTAGATGCTCAAAATATAAAGGAGTTCGCCAGGCTGTATGCCAGTAGGAAGCCGTCCTTTATATATGCAGGCTCAGGTTGTCAGCATCATACCAACGGGGGTATGACCCTCAGGACGCTGTCTTGCCTGCCTGCCTTAGTGGGGACGTGGGGAATACCAGGTGGGGGCATATTCTTCCCTACTAGCACAATATTTCCTGTGAGTTGGGACCACCTGGAGGGGGATAATCTTAGGCCCAATCCACCTGCTTCGTTTAACATGAACCTGCTAGGTGAAATACTTACAAATATTAATCCAAAGATTAGTAGTTTATATGTATTTAATGCCAACCCGTTGGCCGTATTATTTAACCAGAATAAACTACTGACTGGCCTTTCACGGGAAGACCTCTTTACGGTGGTGCACGAGCTGTTTTTAACTGATACCACTTATTATGCAGATATTGTCCTGCCAGCTACTACACAGTTTGAACAGGTAGACCTTCACGCCTCCTATTATCACCTCAGCTTGCTTTTAAACCAGCAGGCCATTGAGCCAGTAGGTGAATGTAAATCCAATCTAGAGACCTTCCAACTCCTAGCCAGGGCTATGGGTTTTGAAGAGTCTTGTTTCAATCAAGATGCCTGGGACATAATTAGAGAGATTCTAAGTCTCAAACAGCCCTGCCTTGAGGGTATAACCCTGGAAAGGCTGCTTGAGGAGGGCTATGCATCGCTTAACCTAGATATCCCATATGTGCCTTTTAAGGATGGAAAATTCCATACCCCAACGGGAAAGATAGAATTCTATTCAAAGAAGATGGAGTCAGAGGGCCTTGACCCACTGCCTTCATATACCCCTTTAAAGGAAAGTAAGGAAATCACTCCGGGGCTTTATGAAAAATATCCCCTTTATTTTCTTACTCCTTCGGCCCATTCCCTTTTGAACTCCAACTTCGCCAACGATTTTAATAGGAATGTTTCGGAGAGTAGATCTACTATAGTGATTAGTCACAGGGATGCAGCCTCAAGGGGTATAAAAGACGGCGATATTGTAAGGGTGTTTAATAACAGGGGTGACTGTTTACTTTGGGCCAGTGTGCAGGACAGAGTGAAGCCGGGGGTGGTGGTGAGCCTGGGTCAGTGGTGGAGTAGACTATGCCCCGGAGGGAGAAATACCAACCATACTACACCTGACTACCTTGCCGATATGGGTGGTGGGTCTGCCTTCAATACTAATCTAGTTGAGGTGGAAAAACATTCGTGATGTAAATGGTGGAACAGACCTCTGAACATGTCCAAAAAATTCTAGAGACAGGCCCGAGGTCTATTCCTATGTGTCGTTAATTTATTACTATGGTATCTTCAAAAGGTTTTACGTTGGATGGATAGAACACCACCGATTGACGTTCGCCGTAAGCTTAGGAGAGAGGTCGGGTTCGGTTGCCCAGTTCTTAATTGTGGAAGTCCGTACCTTGAATGGCATCATTTTGACCCACCGTGGAGTGAATCCAAGCACCACAATCCAGATGGGATGATTGCTTTGTGCGCTGAGCATCATGCGAAAGCCGGTGCTGGGGCTTTCACAAGAGTACAATTACGTAATTTAAAGGAAGAAGGAATACGGCGCGCACAACAAGTTAAAGGTCGGTTTGATTGGATGCGTTACGATCTTTTAGGAGTCATAGGAGGCAACTTTCACCACAAGACGCTGAATATATTAAGGGTCCAGGGTAAAAAAGTAATCTGGTTTAATAGAGATGAGGATGGATACTTACTACTGAATATCTGGATGCCAACTACTACGGGACAGCCGCGGATACAAATAGAAGATAATTTCTGGTTGGTATATAATCCATCTGGTCTTGTTGATCTTGTATGCCCACCATCTGGGAAACTCCTCAAAGTGAAGTACTGCAATGGTGATATGATGAAGATTGAGTTTTTCGAACTACACTCACTAGAAGAGATGTTAAAAAAATATCCTGAGGTGTTACAACATCACCAAGTATTATCAGCAATAAAAAGATGTGTTGCTTTTCCAATCACGGCAGTGGAAGTGGCCATCATAGTTACAGGGATGAATATTAATGTCAGCCCTAGCTATGCCAAATATGGGAGGGTGTCTGTTAGAAACACATTCTTTGGTGAGGCTGCAGTTGATATAGATATTATTTAGATATTATAGTCTAGCAACCAGTAGATACGTGTCGCATGTTTAAGATTTTGTGAGTACTAGAGAACGGCAAGTTCACATAAATAAAAGGAATAAATATTATGGGGATATTTAAGAAGTATACACCTCCGAAGGAGGGAAGGACAATCGTTGTTGAGGGGAATTGTCTGAGGGTGCCAGATAACCCAATCATTCCGTATATTGAGGGAGACGGCACGGGTCCTGAGATAATGAATGCGGCAAGGAAGGTATTGGACGAGGCGGTAGAAAAGGTGTACGGGAAGGAGAGGAAGATATGCTGGTATGAGATATTTGCAGGCGAGAAGGCTAAAAAGACCTTTGGGGAACTTATACCGGAGGATACATTTGAGGCTATAAGAGAGTACCATGTTGCCCTTAAGGGTCCGCTTAGTACCCCGATAGGGGGTGGCCATAGATCCTTGAACGTTACCCTGCGTCAGGTGCTAGACCTTTATGCCTGTGTCAGACCAGTAAGGTATATCAAAGGGGCGCCAAGTCCTGTGAAATGCCCTGAAAAGGTGGATATGGTCATCTTTAGGGAGAACACCGAGGACGTGTATGCCGGGATAGAGTGGCCCCAGGGGAGTAAGGAGGCCAGGGCTGTTATTGAATTCTTGGGTAAGGAGTGCAAGGCGCAAATACCTTTAGATTCTGGAATCGGAATTAAACCCATATCTATTACTCGCACCAAGAGGCTTATGCGAAAGGCGGTTGAGTACGCCCTGGCAAACAAAAGGAAGTCTATTACTATAGTGCATAAGGGCAATATCATGAAATATACTGAGGGGGCTTTCCGTACGTGGTGCTACGAACTGGCTAAAGAAGCATACGGCCACTGCACAATTACCGAAACCCAACTGGTTGAGGAGTACAAGGGTAGGCAGCCGGAGGGTAAGATAGTAATAACTGACAAGCTGGCAGATGACATGTTCAGGTTTGTCCTGATGAGGCCAGAGGACTGTGATGTACTGGTCATGCCCAATCTCAATGGGGATTATCTCTCAGACGCCTGTAATGCCCAGGTAGGTGGTATCGGACTTGGCCCTTCGGCAAATATGGCGGATACCACTGCAATGTTTGAATCTGCTCATGGCTCGGCCCCGAAGTATGCAGGCCAGGATAAGGTCAACCCAAGCGCCCTTATCCTGTCGTGTGTGATGATGCTGGAGTTTATAGACTGGAGGGAGGCCGCCCAAAGGGTCGTTTATGCTCTGGAAAAGACCATCCAGCAAAAGAAAGTCACCTACGACCTTGCAAGGCAGCTAGAAGGCGCTACGGAACTCTCCACCTCTGCCTTTGGTGAAGAGGTGATTAGGAATATGTGAAAATATAGAGCGCTTTTCCTCTTAATTGTCCACTTTGGGTGAATATTTATGAAATGAATAATGCTTGCGTTTTGGGGGGATATTCTATATGATATTTGCCCGTTACTTTAGAGATGCAAGATAGGGAGTGCTGTTTGCTAAAGGGTAATATCATAGAGAGGGCAAAGGAGGCCAGTGTCCTGCATAGGGGGCTTGGATGCGTGGAGGCCTTTGACTACGCTACCGAAGGTTTAGGTCAGTTAAAGGATATAATTAACAACATCTGCAAGGATGGGACCAGGAGCTTTAGCTTCCACGCCCCTGTACCCAGACCTGAGTACTTTCCCTTCCCAGGGGTAACTAGTTTTCTTTTAAATGAAGACCCAGCCAGAAGAGAGCTGTCTTTGCGCCTCTTTGAGGATACCCTTAAGCAGGCTAAGGAGTGGGGTGCTGAATATGTGGTCTGTCATCTAACTTATCGGCCTACGGATACGCAGGATGAGGGCGTGGCAGTGAAGCTGGCTGAGCAGGCATGTATTCGTTTAGCAGAGATGTCGCGTACCTACGGGGTTCCCTTCCACCTGGAATTTGCCCCCTATTCTGCCGCCTTCCATTGGCCCAGTCAGTTTATAAAAGTAATAAAGGAACATCCAGAGTTAGGTATATGCATTGACGTAGGCCATACCTTCCTGGGAGCAAAGTTACGTGATAGAAATTATCTTGCAGACATAGAGACCTTAGCCTCGTATGCAAAGTCAATGCACCTGTGGAATGCCCTTTACTACGAACACTATCGGGAACACGGCCACATCCCACTGCATCCTTCCCAGAAACCGCGAGAAGGGTGGATAGATATAGAAAAGGCACTGGAGGTGGTACTGGGTGCTAATCAAGAGGTAAAGATTGTTTTTGAGTATCCTGTAAGAGAGATGACTAAAGAAGTCCAGGAAGGATTCAACTGGGTTAAGGGTGTTGTGGATAGACTTAAAGACTAAAGAGTTTAAAGCTCAAATTCAATAGTTTGAACCTGTGAAAAAGGACTTTAAGGTATTACTGGTTAATTGCAATACAATGCTTGATACCCTTATTACGGCGGGTATTGGCATACTTGCAGCTTGCCTTAAGCGAGAGGGGATAGAGGTAAAGCTCTTTGATACTACCTTTTATAAGACCAGGGAAAAGACGGGGGATGAGGTGCGTGCCAACACCCTCCAGGTAAAAAAGACGGATTTCAAGGAGCTAGGTATAATTCCAGAAGAAAGTGAAGTAGTAGAAGACTTTAAGAAACAGGTGGAGGACTATAAGCCTGACCTCATTGGGCTTTCCTGTATAGAGGTTACTTATCCCCTGGGTGTAGAGCTACTTGATGCTGTAAGGCACACCAAGATTCCCACTATAGTGGGGGGTGTATATGCCACTTTCTCCCCTGATATAGTAATCAAAGAGGATTGTGTAGATATGATATGTGTGGGGGAGGGGGAACTGGCACTGGTGGAGCTTTGTAAGAAGATGCGGGCGGGGGAAGATATTACGCATGTGCAGAATATTTGGGTCAAGCAGGATGGCATGCTACATAAGAACCCGTTGAGGCGCCCAATAGATATGAAGGAACTCCCTTTCCAGGACTGGGGTGTCTACGACAAAAGGCGGTTCTGGAAACCTATGGGGGGAAAGATTTCTGTAACCGGTACCTTTGAGATGAATAGGGGCTGCCCATATAGTTGCAACTTTTGTGTAAATTCTGGGTTCAATAAACTTTATAATGGCTTAGGTGGTTATTACCGTGAGCAGGAAATCCCCAGGCTTATTGATGAGATGCTGGAGAAAAAAGAAAGTTATAATCTGCAATTTGTTTATCTGGTAGCAGAGAGTTTCTTGACAACCAGTCGTAAGAGGATAGAGGAATTTGCAAGGCGTTATCCTGAGGTGGGATTGCCGTTTTGGATAGAAGCTAGACCTGAGTCCATAACAAAAGAATACGTTGGGTTACTGGCCTCCGTTGGTTGTGAAGGTATAAGCGTGGGGATTGAGAGCGGCAACTATGATTTGAGGAAGAAGGTGTTAGGTAGGGATATAAGCAACGAGAGGATAATTAAGGCATTTGAACTGCTTGGAGGCAGTGGGATAAGGGTGAGTGCTAACAATATTATAGGTTTTCCTACCGAGACACGAGAGATGATTTTTGATACCATAGAGCTAAACCGACAGATAAGGGCCAAAGGGGTAATGGTGAGTTTTTTTAGTCCTTACAGGGGTTGCACATTAAGGGAGGTGTGTGAACTGGAGAAGTATCTCAAGGAAGAAGACATTGCCTACGACTACCGCCTTGCCCCAACTTTAGATATGCCTCAACTCAGCAGGAACGAACTGGTTGGACTTCACAGGGCATTTCCCCTTTATGTGAGATTTTCTAAGAGTGAGTGGCCACTCATTAGAATTTGTGAGGGTAATGGTTCTGAGGCAGAGAGACTTTACAAAGAATTGTCTGAAGTATATACAGAGAAGTTCTTAAAATGAAGGACGACCTGAGCGAAATTAAGCTCCGCTCCATTGAGGGCTTAAAGAATTTAAAGCTTATCCTGCTATTAATAGGGGTGAGTGGTTTTGCCTTTCTACTATATAGCCTAGATGCTTCGGCTGTTTATACAAGTATTTTTCAATTAAAGTGGAAATTTCTTCTAATCTTAATACCTTATACCCTGGTCTTTGTGCTTGACACCCTGGGGTGGAAATACGCCCTAAAGAATCTGACGCCGAACCTTAAGTTTGTCGGGCTTTTCACAGCAAGGATGGCTGGGGAATCCATAAACTGTCTCACGCCCTCGGCCTATTTAGGTGGCGAGCCAATAAAGGCTTATCTCTTAAGTACTTACAACATCTCCATAGTAGATGGAATGGCCTCAGTAGTAATTTCTAGAACGATAATGACAGTAGCCCAGGTACTATTTGTACTTATGGGGGTTTGCTTGGCCCTATTTAAACTCAAAAACACCTTTTCCCTATTGGCTGTTGGAACTATTACTCTATTCTTAGGAATACCCCTCATTGGTATTATTTTTGTCAGCCAAAAGGTGGGGCTTTTTATGACCACTTTAAATCTTTTGAGGAGGTTTAAAATAAACATACGTTTCCTGGAGGAAAGGGCAGACAAACTAAAAGAGCTAGATGACACCATATCAGAGTTTTATTCTTCTAATAAAAGAGGATTCTACTTGTGTTTCCTTTTTTACTTCTTAGGATGGCTGGCAGGGGTTATAGAGGTCTATCTGATACTCAAGTTCTTAGGAGTATCAATGGATTTTACTGGGGTATTTATCATAGAGGCCCTTTTCACCGTGGCGAGGAGCGTATCCTCTTTTATCCCAGGTAGCCTGGGAGGGCAGGAAGGAGGAGTAGTATTGATCTTCCTTGCCCTTTCTCTTACAGCCCAGGTTGGATTGTCTTTTTGTATTATTCGGCGGTTAAGGGAAGCCATCTGGATAGGAGCCGGGCTGATTGTACTGGCTAAATGGCAGGCCTGAAGTAGTTCTGCATTATCTTGTCTTGACGCAAGGGAGAAGCCCCCAACTTGCTCTTTTTTACTCCATCAAGTTTAAAACTTAGCTAATTTGTAGCGACCACTGTTACAAGGCAGACCCAAAAGCATACGGTCTTCTACGCAGGTGAGGGATTAAGCATATACCCTTACCCATAAACCTCCTTTACTATTTAAAAATGGGTACTGTTTATTTACGTCTGAAAGAGTCAGCCGATTTCCTAAAATCCTTAATCTCGGAGAAGCCTCAAGTAGGAGTTATCCTGGGTTCAGGTTGGCAAGGTTTCACACAGGAGGTTAAGAAGGTTCAAGAAGTAAGGTTATCGGTAATCCCCCATCTGCTTCCTGCCTGGGCAGGTAAGAAAAGTGGGTCTATGGTATTTGGTAAGGTATCCTTGAAGTTTCTGAACCCCCCAGAGGCGGATGTTGCTGCGGACGTAGTTTGTATTGATACCAGATTTCATACTTACGAAGGTTTTACTGCCCCTGAGGTAGCCTATCCTGTTAGGGTGCTGGGGGTACTTGGTATAAAGGCTGTTTTCATAACCAATGCGGCTGGGGGGATAAGTCGTACCCTCCCGGTAGGGAGCTGCATGCTTATAAAGGATCACATCAACATTTCTGGGGAGGACCCCACTAGGGGTATGGAAGAGCCTGAATTGGGGCCTAGATTTGTTGATATGAGCCTAGCATACGACCCTGAATTAATGAAATTGGTTGAGAAGGTAGCAAAAAGATTGAAAATAGTCGTAAAGAAAGGTGTGTATGTAGGGGTTAGAGGTCCGACTTATGAGACCCCTTCAGAGATAAGGATGTACAGAACTCTGGGTGCAGATGCCGTAGGAATGTCTACCATACCCGAGGTCATCGTTGCAAGGCAAATGGGGATGAGGGTTTGCGGTATTTCTTGTATTACTAACAAGGCATCAGGTCTATCCAAGAGGGAGATAACTCATGAAGAGGTTTTGGCTGTGATGGAGCGGGTAAAAGCAAAAGCCTTCAAGTTGCTTAAAGAAAGTATTGTTCGTAGTGCAAAACTTTTGTGAGGACTATTTTGTAATGACTTGATGTGCAAACCGTGCAGAATATGGATGAACTTATAGAAGAGGCTATAGAGGCAAGAGAACATTCTTATAGCCCCTATAGTCGTTTTAAAGTAGGCGCCGCCTTAAAGTCAAAGTCTGGAAAGATATATACTGGTACCAATGTAGAGAATGCCTCTTATGGATTAACTGTATGTGCTGAAAGGACAGCCGTTTATAAAGCGGTGTCTCAAGGGGAGAGGGAATTTGAGGCACTGGCAATCTTTACAGACACAGAGGATCTAACACCACCCTGTGGCGCATGCCGTCAGGTGTTATGGGAATTTTCTAGGGATTTGGTAGTTATTCTGGCTAATTCTAACGAAAAGAAGATACTAAAGCTTTCAGACTTACTGCCTCTGCCTTTCCGGAAGGGAAACTTGGAATGATGGCAGGATGGGCACGTTCGCTATCCCAATCAACCTCTTCTGGGGGTGCTACAGTATATACCGACTCAAATCCTCATCCTTAAGTATTGGTTGCAGCTTATTGCGCACATGGTTTGCATCTATATTGAGCTCACTATGATCTAA
Source organism: Candidatus Brocadiia bacterium JP1 (assembly GCA_051388875.1). Taxonomy (GTDB): domain Bacteria; phylum Planctomycetota; class Brocadiia; order Brocadiales; family Bathyanammoxibiaceae; genus JBMFFR01. The sequence goes on from JBMFFR010000001.1 coordinate 374,771, forward strand.
CTCAGGGGCCTCAAAGGATGCATCCTCCAGTAGCTTTTCCATTATCGTATGCAGGCGTCTTGCTCCTATATTCTGAGTCCTCTGATTTACCTGGAAGGCTATCTGGGCTATTTCCTCAATAGCATCGTCTGTGAAACTCACCTTGACCCCTTCTGTCTCTAGTAGTGCAGTATATTGTTTGATGAGTGCATTCTTTGGCTCTCGCAGTATCCTTACGAAGTCTTCTTTGCCGAGGTTTTCTAATTCTACCCTGATTGGGAAACGGCCCTGTAGTTCTGGTATGAGGTCAGAGGGTTTAGAGACATGGAAAGCCCCGGCAGCGATAAATAGTATGCGGTCTGTTTTAACCATACCATAACGGGTTACCACAGTAGTACCTTCTATTATAGGCAGTAAGTCCCTTTGTACTCCTTCTCTGGAGACATCTGGCCCACGGCCAGCCACCTCTCTACCGGCAACTTTATCTAGCTCATCAATAAAGATAATCCCAGTATTTTCGGCCCTTTCCATGGCCTCTCTTATTATCCTATCCCTGTCAACGGTCTTTTCTGCCTCCTCTTGTACTAGGATACGTCTAGCCTCCGACACAGTAACCTTTTTTACCTGCGCCCTGGGGGGAATCATCTTTTCCAGCATATTCTGAAAGTCAATGCCCATTTCCTCCACCCCTGCCACCATCCCCTGGAAGATAAATGGTTTTTCCTGTACTGTAAGCTCTATCTGGCGGTCTTCTAACTTGCCATCTTGCAATTTTTTCTTAAACTTTTCCCTTGTCTCAAGGTATTGTTCAATGGGGTGAGATTGCTCTGCATTTTCAGGTCTCCTTCTGGGGGGTGGAGGAATGATAAGGTCCAGCAATTTCTCTTCGGCCCTTTTTTCGGCCTGGGGGCGTATTTCCTCAATTTTTTCCTGCTTTACCATGTTAACTGAGATTTCTACCATGTCCTTTACCATGGATTCCACATCCCTTCCCACATAGCCTACTTCGGTATATTTAGAGGCTTCTACCTTTAGGAATGGGGCCTTTACAAGTGCAGCTAGACGTCGCGCTATTTCTGTCTTTCCCACCCCGGTGGGGCCTATCATGATAATGTTCTTGGGTAGTACCTCCTCCCTAAGACCAGGTGGTAATTGAAGCCTTCTCCACCTATTCCTTATGGCAATAGCTACTGCCCGCTTTGCCTCCTTCTGTCCTACAATATATTTATCCAGCTCCTGGACTATCTCCTTAGGGATGAGCTCTCTAAAGTTATTCATTTTATTTCCTCAATAACAAACTTATCATTGCTAAACACGCAAATCTCAGATGCTATTTTCAGGGATTGCTCCACAACTTCTCTAGCACTCAGGTTGGTGTTACGAATCAGTGCCTTAGCGGCGGCCGTGGCAAAAGGACCCCCAGAACCAATACCTATTATACCATCTTCAGGTTCAATTATATCCCCGCTGCCAGAGATTAACAGGGAGTTACTCTTATCCACCACTATGAGCATGGATTCAAGTCTTCTTAACACCCTGTCTGTCCTCCACTCCTTGGCTAGCTCATAAGCGCTTTTAAGGACATTTCCTTGGAATTCCTCCAGCTTGCTCTCAAAACGCTCCATAAGGGCAAAGGCATCTGCCGTTGACCCAGCGAATCCAACTAGGACCTTATTATGGTAGAGGCTGCGAATCTTTTTGGCGTCTTGTTTCAGGATGGTATTATGCAGGGAAACCTGCCCGTCCCCACCAATTGCTGCTGTCCCGTGACGTCGTACTGAGATTATGGTGGTAGATTTAAACATTTCAATAACACACCTTGTTTTAAATGCTAACACTTTAAGACGGACTCATCAAGCTCAAATAAATTGATATGCTTGCTCAACCCAAAAACGTGTTTATTATTAAACGATTAAGCTTTGGTTATAACCATAAAGACTTTATATTAGAAAGGCTAGTAATGAGCGTGATTAGGCTGCCACAATCGGTTGGGAAACAACTGAAAGAGGTTTTTTTCTTAGGCTGCAAACCCAAATTGATTTTGCCCTTGACAACACAAATACTTCTTGCTAACATGCGACTCCTTCAGCATTAAGGTTTAAAGACTACTTTCTGAATTCGGGACAGAAACGTTTAAACAGGAGAGTGAGATGTACAGAGGAATCATTGCTTTTTCATTAGTGTTATCCTTGAGTGTACTGCTAGTGTTAAAAGGTTCACCGGCTAACGGTGCTGCCGCGCAAAAGTGGAAATATACTGGCAATAAAGGCTGTAAATGCCATCTTTCACCTGGGTGTTTTGAAGGTGATGAGTATAAGAAGATAAAGCATTCTGAGGCTTTCAAGGCATTGAAGACCCCTGAAGAGCAGAAAGACCCCAGTTGTTTAAAGTGTCATGCTACAGGGTACGGTCAGAAGATTAAAGACCCCAAACTCACTTACCTGGAAGATGTCACTTGTGAGGCCTGTCATGGCCCTGGTGAGGGATATTCAGAAGTAAAGAACGACTTAGCTAAAGCTGTTAAGGATTATGCAGAGCTGGCGAAAAAGTACGATCTAAAGGAGAAAGGTAAGAAAGCCTTTAATGAACTCCTAAAAAAGGACCCCATGATGGCCCGTAAGGTTCAGTATGATGCGGGCCTCATAGTGGCTGGCATTAACAACGCAGAAGGCACGGTAAAGGCTCAATGTATGGAGTGCCACTGGGAAACCGAAGATGCCAAAGATAGGTGTCCCAAGGCCATAGATGAAAAGACTGGTAAGCCAAAGGTCTTCGTCTTTGGTGAGGCCTTTAAGAAGGACGACCATAGGGATGAAGATGACATAGACAAACTTATCGCTGGCATGAGTTCCGGTGACAAGGCCAAGTGGAAGGGTTATATTGAGAGAGACCCAATTCTAAATTCACCTCTAAAACCAGAGGCCAAGGCCCCCAAGAAGAAGGCTGCTGAGGCTGAAGACTAAGGAGGAGAAGAGACTATGGGGCTAACAAAGTGGGCAGGTACCTATAGGGGCATCCTTTTATGGGTCCTGCCCCTTTTCTTTTCTTTTCATATTGTTATGAGTCAAGTCCTGGCCCAAGAAATGGATGATTGCCAGGAGTGTCATGGAGACCCTACCAAGGTAGGAAAGGCTACCGTGATAGATAGAGAGACAGGAGAGGTTAAAGTGGTCTCCATGCTAGTAGATAAGGATGTGTTTTTGCACTCTGCGCACGGTCGCTCTAAGGAAGGATTCACGTGTATAGACTGCCATCAAGACCTTGATGGTGTTTATGGGGAACACCCCAAATTGCTCCAACCGGTTGACTGCGTAACGTTTTGTCACGATGACCCTGGCGCCGCCTACCTTGAAGGCAGTCATCACGAACATATGATTGAAAAGGCAGAGAAAAAGGAGCTGGAGAGGAGACCGCCCAATTGCAAGGAGTGTCATATCGGAAGGAATTCAATGAGGGAGACCCCGATAAAGGATGACCCCTTCCATAGGGCTCAGACGAATCAGATGTGTTCTAGTTGTCATGAGGAGTACAAACTTACTTATTGTTCCAACCTTCATGGACAGATCTCTGCCTTGGGATATTGTAGTACGGACGTGGCTAGCTGCTCAGATTGCCACGGGGGTCATGAGATATTGAAACATGATAACCCCGACTCCCAGGTGGGTGAAAAACATATTGTAGAGACATGCGGAAAGTGCCACAAAGGTGCTGATAAAAATTTTGTCAAACACGTACCTCATCCAAAGTTCAAGCGTCCTGATCTCTACAAAGAACTTCTTCAGGCAGTAAAAGAAAAAGACCTGAAGAAGATTGTTAGCAATCCACAGAGCTATCTCGTGTTGATATTCGTGATGTACATGGGCATAATTGGGTTTACTTTCACTGCCTTCGGTAGCCACTCTTTACTAATGTGGTTTAGGATGCTCCAGGACGAAAGGAAGGAAGGGGAGGGCCATGGCCACTGAAGAAAAACTTTATCTAAGATTCAGCCCTTTGCACAGGATTAGCCACTTTCTGCTCATCGTAAGTTTCTTTGGGTTAGTTTTGACTGGTATGCCACTGGCTTTCCAGGAGCAGGAATGGGCAAGGTGGCTTTATGCATCGCTGGGGGGTTATCCCACCTGTGGGTATATCCATCGCATATGTGCAGGGATAGTCTTTCTTTGCGCATTCATTCACTTTGCCTATGTGTCTCATTTAGTATTTAGAAAAGGAGAAGGGGCTAAAATAATGTGGGGGGTAGAATCCATAATGCTACAACCCAAAGATGTCATAGACGTCATGGCTGACTTAAAGTGGCTATTGGGTATAGGCCCTAGACCGGCTTTTGACCGCTGGATATACTGGGAGAAGTTTGAGTACCTCTCCCTTCTCTGGGGTACCATAGTTATGGCAGCTACTGGTTTCATTTTGTGGTTTCCCACCACATTTTCCATTATTTTTCCGGGATGGGTAATGGATATAGCCCTTATAGCCCATCGTTACGAGGCCATACTAGCGGCAGCTTTTGTTTTTACTATCCACTTTATACATACCCATCTCCTACCCGATAGAGTCCCGGTAGATGAGGCTATGTTTACAGGAAGGGTATCGGAGCATGAGTTGCAGCATGAGAGACCCGTCCAGTATAAGAGGCTGCTTGATGCTGGAATCCTGGAAGCCCATAGAGTTCCACCGAATCCAGCATTATCTCTTGTATCCAAGGTAATTGCAGTACCACTGCTGCTCGCAGGGTTGTTTCTTACCAGTTTGATGGTATCTTCTCTTATCTTGGACCTTGTGTAAGGGTAGAGATGGTGTAAGTAGAGATTTTGGGTCGTAAGTGATTTGTACCTAAGAAGATATGTTGGAAATTGAAAAAGGAGTTGACATTTGAGTAGCTTATTACTATAATTTTTGTGCTTAAGTCCTTCAAAACTGCCTGGGAAAATAATAAAAAAGAAAAGAAAGGGGGTGAAAACGAGTGAAGCGTTATGGCTTAGTATGCTTAGGGATATTCTTCCTTCTTGGATTGTTATCTTCATTTGCAGAGGCTCAGCAGTGCCAGCCACGCCAGGTATTTAAGAAGTTCTGGTGTGATGCTTGCAAGATAGTTAGCGAATTCCCGGACTGCAAGTCCCAAGCTTATGTGTGGGATTGGGAAAAACATAAAGGGGAGAAGAATCCCCATATGAATCTCGCTTCATGTTGGGCTTGTCAGAAATCTGGTTACTTCTGCATACAGTGTGGTAAGTGCTATACTAAGGACCAACTGCTTAAACTGGGCGGAGTGTGTGAGGATTGTGGAGATGACACCGAAAGCAGGAAAGACCTTTCTAAGGTAGTATTTAAGTGCCCAGATGGGCATGTCTTTGATGAACCAGGGACTGGCCATACCTTGGTAGAGGGTGCATATGAAGAACAGATAGAAAAACCTGGTACCTGCCCCACTTGTGGTAAACCGCTCACAATGGAGTGTACTAAGTCGGGCAGTTGCCCACACCAAGGTTAACTTTGGTTTTTTTGTTGCGTAAAAGGCTTTTAATAGCCTTTGGTAAAGGTTCTATCAATTGGAGGAGGGTTCAGTAGATGAATAAAAAAGGTTTTCTAGTGGGATTTTTGGGGGCAGTGGCTATATGTTTTGCTTTTGCCCAAACCACTTATGCGGGTTTTATACAGGGGACCCGTGTGAAGACGGAACATCCGTCACCTTTCCATATCAGTATCTCGCCCGATGGTAACACATTGTTTGTCACCAATCAGAGTGGTCATAGTGTTACCTTTATAGATGTCAAGGGCCAGAAGGTAATAGGTGAGGTGGCGGTAGATACCCAACCTGAGGCTTCCGCATGCACCCCTGATGGCAAGAAACTATATGTATGCAATGCTGAGGCAGACAGCGTTTCAGTTGTAGACATAGCGTCAAAATCAGTCACCAAGACCATAAAGGTTGGTGACTGGCCATGCAGCGTCAGGGTTACAGATGATGGGAAAAAGGCGTATGTTTGCTGCTCAGGGAACTTGTGGAACAAGATTGATATTATCGATTGTAGCCGTGACGAAAAGGTTGGTGAGATAGACCTGCCAGATTACGGACCGAGGGATATTGCTATCTCCCCCGATGGAAAATCAGCAGCCGTAATAATTGACACTTGCGGAGAGATAAACAGGTCAATCGCATTCGTTGACCTTGCCACAAACAAGGTAACCGACTTTAGGAGGATTCGTCATAGTGCTAACCTGAGAGGTGCCGTGTATACCCCGGATGGGAAGCACGTTTTGATAACTGAAGAGAAGCCAAAGAACTGGTTACCTGTTTGTATCGCTGAGAACGGTGAGGTCTTTACCAACAACGTGGTTGTAGTTGAGACAAAACCAGGTGGAAAGATTGCTCAGCTGCCACTGGATGAACTCAATAACTACGATGGTAATCCTTATGGAATAGCCATTGACCAAAAGGGGAAGTATGTTTACATCGGAGTCAGGGGTATGCATAGGGTTACTATACTGGACTTTGATAAGATGAGACAGATAGTAGACGGTCATACCCAGGAGGAACTGGACCTTATTTGCGATGACCTCAGCTTGGTCACCAATTACCTAGTGAAGAGGGTACCAACAGGTCTTGGTCCAAGCTCTGTTTGTCTCTCTCCAGATGGAAAGTTCTGCTACGCAGCTAATTACTTTTCCAACAACGTGTCCATTATAAGGACAGCGGCCGAGTAGAATGTTTAAGGAATTTGGGATTTATTTTAATTCTAAGTTCTTAGAGGAGGTGTGAATAAACTATGAGTAGAGCGATGATACTTTTAATGGTAGTCGCCCTGGGTTGTTTAGGGTTAGTCATGGGCAGCGGTAATGCCATGGCAGGAGAGCCTCAGGTAGTGGCGACCATACAGACCGGGCCGGAGTGGGAGCCGCTGGGCAGGGGAGAGCCGCTAACCGTACCGGAGGTGCACTACAGGGTGAAGCACAGCCCGTATAAGATGGAGCTAGTGAGGTATGGGCAGTTCATATTCAACGACGCCAGTTGGGGATTACAGGGAGAGTACGCCTGCGCCAGCTGCCATTACGAGAGGGGTCAGACCACAGGGTTGATATGGGACCTTGGGGATGAGGGATGGGGTTCCTGGAAGAACGTGAAGTACATACGTGGGGCCAGGTATCTGCCGCCCTTCAGACACGAGGGTTTCACCGGGCATCCCGATGAGATAGTGGGAGCCACCAGCAGTTTGGACAGGGTATGTGGGCGCGACCCTGGATTCGTGTTCCGTAGTGAGAACTTTAGCCCCGAGAGGCTAGAGGCACTAATAGCGTATGTAAGGAGTCTGGAGTTTACAGGGAGTCCGTTCAGGAATGCCGATGGGACGCTGACAGAGGCCCAGAAGAGGGGACAGAAGCTGTTCAATGACCCCAAGGTAGGCTGTGTCAATTGCCACCCCGGAGATGCTATGGACCCCAGGGCGCTCTTTAGTGATGGGCAGACCCATGATGTAGGAACGGGCAGGATAGGTAGGTATGGGTTCAGGACGACGCCCGGTGCAGTATTCAACACTACGGCCCTGGACAGGGGCGTTGACCCGTATGGTGAGGAGTATGATGTGCCAATAGTAGGGCTAGACCTGGTGAAGGAGTTTGATACCCCGACACTGAGGGACATCTATGCTAGCGGCACGTACTTCCATGACGGCAGTGCCATCAATCTAATGGAGACAATCAACAACACCACCACTGAGAAGGACAAACACGGAGTTACCAGCCATCTCAGCAAGCAGGACCTGGAAGACCTGGTGGAGTTCATGAAGGCACTGTAGAGAGAACTTAAGGGAGAGGGGTGTATGTTTTACCCCTCTCCTTCACCTAATAAGGAGGGTTCCGTAGGGAAGCTGTTGTACTATAAAATCTGCTTCGTGCAGATGAAGGGAAAACTGAAAGGAGGAACGTGTTAACAATGAAGCAACGGTTATTTAGCATAGCCATAGCCACGTTTTTTGCGGTGGGGCTAGTGGCGCTAGTGGGTTCTGGCCCGGGCTGGGCGGATAATGTTATGGTTGGTGGTCCCAAGCCAGGGAAGGCTTTGTGGACGGATTACTGGGGAACGTCTAAAGAGCTACAGGGTAATGTTACTCAGATACTCTTTACCCAGTCTCCAAAAACAGCCGCTGGCGACCCATACCACAAGTATCCCAATTATGTCCCCGAGGGAAGCCGTATCGTTAGTTTGGACCTCGGCAGCAAACAGGTAAAGGTTCTTACAGAAGGTTTCTCCACAGCCTTTGATCCCTGCATCTATTGGGAGCCAAATAAAGTAGTTTTTGCTGGGATAAAGAAGGGTTCCTCTGGTGGTAGCCAACTATGGGAAATGGGTATTGACGGTAGCAATCCCAGGCAGTTAACAGATCTTCCTGGCAACTGTCGCTGCCCAATCTATTACGCTGCTGGTTCAGTAGTACCCGGAGAAGGCAACATAGTTTGGCGTGACAGGTACTTTGAAGGTGACTGGAAGATTCGTGGAAAGGTAGAGAAGGTAGGTCTGGTCATATTTGCTTATTCTCCTGCTGGAGTAATGGATGAGTACCACAACAATTTCAGCTATCAGTTGTGGAGGCTAGACCCAATGGGCGGAAAGGTAATTGAAAGGATTACCGGTGCAAAGCTCAGCGGTATTGATATGCCTGCCTTGAACACAGTAGCAGACCAGCTTACGTATAATATTAGCTCAGACTTTGACCCATGGCTTACAAGGGAGGGTAGGGTAGGCTATTCAAGCACCCAGGCTAATGGTGCCAGAAGGGATGGAAAGGGCACTATAGCGCTATTTACCAACTATTGGGATGGCCAGTATAACCAGCCCTTCTACGGTAACTGTGAGGGAGAGGGTGAGGCTAGCCATGCCAGGGTTCAGGCCAAAGAGCATCCTGACAACATGGTTATATTTGTTGAAGCACCATACCAGAATTATGGTATAGGTCAACTCTCAGCAGTTCGTTTTACAGCCCCATTCCAGAATAGCTACCGTCAGATTTCTAATGGGACCGGTTGGTATAGAAGCCCCTTCTGCTTACCAGACGGAAGGATAATGGTTTCTTATGCCGAAAGAGGTGATTTTGGGCTTTACTTCTTTGATTGTGCAAAGGGAACAGCAAGTGAGTTGATTTATGATGACCCCAACTGGAACGACCATCAACCCACACCGGTTTATCCTAGGTATAGGACACGTTGGAAAAACACCTTTAACGCTGGGAAGAACTTCGGAGTTACGGTCGTAACCTATCAGCCTTTTGACCAAGTTAAGGTAGAAGGCTATCCGTCTTCTTGGGGTACATGGTGCTGCTTTGATACCACTTATACTCCGCCACCTGGTGCTACTACAATTGGTGGCATAACAGTGGGTCCATATGCTCAACAGCTTGGGAAACCCCTGAAGAAAGGGGATGTAAAGGCTGTGAGGATTATAGAAGGCCACCGTTGCAGCGAACCAGACCCGAAGAGGTTTGCTGTTGGGGCAGGCAAGCACCTTTTAGGTGGCTGCCGTTCCTCCAGCAACTCCGGAACTATGTTCCAGCAGAGGAGGATAATTGGGTATCAGTACGTAGAGGATGATGGTTCAGTAGTAACATCTAACCCCTCTGATACATCATGGTATCTCCAGACACTGGATGATAGGGGTATGGCCATTTGTACCCAGCTTACCTGGGAATGGCAGAGACCTTATGGTGGCGTAATTTGTGGTGGCTGCCACGATGGTTCTTACAGGGGTAGGGCATGGAAGAATGAGCACTTCAAGGCTTTATACAACTGGTGGTACGATGATAGGAGCCACTATGATTCTCCATTCCCGTTTGCCTTTTTGAAGCTGAGTAGCGACGGTATGTACGCTGGAGTAAGGCATGGTGAGGACGTAGTGGTACCTGCCGACGTGTACTACGGTGGACCATCTGGTACTACCTCTCAGCCAGTAGAGGCTCTAACAGCTGATAAGAGGAGAACTGTTGACTTCAGGCGTGACATCCAGCCAATCATAGACGCCAAGTGTGCGGGTTGCCATAACGGCAGTATACCACTTAACCTCAGTGGCGGGCCTAAGCCAGTAGAGGCTGGTGGGATAGCTGCTTTCAGCCAGGCATACAACTCCTTGCTAGCGCCTCAGGATGGAAAAGATGTGAATCTGGGCGGAAAATTTGTCAATCCATCTAGCGCAAGGAACAGCTTACTTGTTTGGAGGCTTTATGAGGAAGCACTCAGCGACTTTGCACCAAAAGCAAATGTGTTCTCAGCTGAGGGTAGGGTTCTGCACAACAAGTTCCTCACCAACGAGGAGCGGTACCTCTTCGTAGAGTGGGTAGACCTTGGTTGCCAGTGGGATAATATCCCTGGTCCTGACTTCTATCCAGGATATAGGGCCCAATAAGGGTTTTTTAACAGATTCAAAGACAGATTTAAAGGCTGGCTGGTTTGTGGGATCAGCCAGCCTTTTTCTTTAGAAAGCTAACCAGAATTTCCCACGGTCAGGTGGAAAGAATTAGTTCTCATTGCAATATAGCATGAAATCTGGAGCTATAGGAAAAAAGCTGCGCGCTCAATTTATTTTCACAAGACAAAATTTTTACTTAATTCAAACTAACAGAAAGAGTTGGAGAGGGAAAAGAAATTCTATCAAAAGAAAGGGTTTGTGCAGTTCTGAGGCTGTTTTCTAAAAATTCTTAAACTAAAATGACTTGACTCTGTTCTTATAATTGATATAATTTTCTTTTCTAATACTTAATGGAAGGTTGTGGGAGAAATAAAAAGGGGGGAATGATAGCCATAATAGAATAAATAGTGGTGACACTACCTGAGAAAGAGTTGAGGGTAGATAGGATAGTATACGTCTTTATGATAAATTAATTTAGAAAGGAGAAGAAAGCTGCATGAACAGGTTTAAGGGTTCGGTGTTCATTTTACTGGCCGTGGCAGGGCTATTCTTGCTTGAAAGCCAGGCTGTTTTTGCAGACCCTGATCCAGCTACTTTTCAAGAAGTAGCTTCGCAGGTTTATGGTCAGGGGGTAGGAAGGGGTGATTCAGGAGACCTTTATATATTTGGGCTTACCTCTACTTATGTACAACCAGAGTATGTGGACGGCAGAGGACCTTACAAGTCATTCTTGAAGTTTATACCTGTTGTAAGGTGGTACGACCCAGAAAACTACTTTGTGACTAAGAACAATGTAGAAGGGGTTTACAAAGGTGAAGAGTGCGTTCTTTGTCATTCTGTTCAAACTCCGACCATCGTGAAGGACTGGAAGGCCAGTGCCCATGGTCACCCAAGACCAACGGAAGAGGAAGCAAAACAATACCGTTTGGGTGATCATAGTGCCATTGCCCAGAAAACTGCAGAGATAGAGAAGCGCGTTGGTCAAGAGCTGCAGACTGTAACCTGTGACAAATGTCATGGGAATGACCATCAGAAACTGACAATGCCAACATGGAAGACCTGTCAGCCTTGTCATCCTGAGCAGACAGCGGGACACAGGAGCGGCGGACTAGGTTCACACACCCATGCCTTCACGGTGAACGTGCTTGAGTTCTCGTGGCACGTTGGTAAGCCCCCGGAGGAAGTAAATGGTTGCCAGGCATGTCACGCCATTTCTGAAAACAGGTGCGATGGGTGCCATACTAGGCATACCTTCAATACTGCGGAGTCCAGGAAGGCAGATGCTTGCAGATACTGCCATCTGGGTGTGGACCATAGGGAATGGGAAATGTACAACACCTCCATGCATGGCATACTTCACACAGCAGAGGGCTATAATCAAGACTGGACAAAGCCTGTGAAGAAGGGTAACCACAGAATACCGGCCTGTGCCTACTGTCATATGCAGGACGGAGACCACAATGTTCAAAGGTTTGGTACCATCTACAGTGATATGGGTATGTTTGAGATTGACCGCGGGGCCCCAAAGCATGCTGCAAAGAGGGATGCATGGATAAAGAAGTGTATGGATTGCCATTCTCCCAATTTTGCCAGAGACCAGCTCCGGGCTATGGACTACGGTATAAGACTGAGCTTTACCAAGTGGCGTGAAGCGGCGAATATCATTGTAGGATGTTATCTTGAAGGAATTTGTGACCCAATGCCAACAGACCTCGCTCCTGACTGGTATGGGCACTATACCTTCAGCTTACTGCCCACCGGTGATCCGAGGTTTTATAACGTTTCAGAGCTGGAGAGGCTGGGGCTTGAGTTTATATGTTATCAGACTGCTCAGGTGTATAAGGCCCTTGCCCATATGGCAATCTACAACGCAACCTACGGTAGCGGTGGAGCCTTTGAGCAAGACCGTATGCTAGTACAGATAAAGGCTGAGGCAAGCCGTCTAAAGAGGTTTAAGGCCCTTGAACAGAAGGTGGGTATTGATTACAAGCCACCGGAATTCTGGAAACATGGCGAGTACACCGACCTATTAATAGGTTGGCAGAGAAAAGAAGGGGACGTGGATCTTGCCTGGTATAAGAGGACAGATATACCTCATAGGCATAATGCTGATGCTGCATTGGAGGCCCATATCCCAGAAGTCCATGGCCATGAGACACGGCCACAATAGTAAGGGGATGTTTGGTTAGTTTTTTCTAAGGGAGGGTAGCATTTATTCAGGTTGTGCCTTTTGCTACCCTCCTTTATTTTTGGTGGTGGAAAAGGAGTGGACATGAAAACTGTTACAAAACAATTTACTACGCCATCGCTACCGGATGAAAAGGGTCGTTTCGGCAAATTCGGCGGCCGATACGTGCCTGAGACGTTAATGCCTGCCTTGGAACAATTAGAACAAGAATATCTAAAGGCGAAGAATGATGCAAAATTTCAGACAGAGCTTAATTATTACTTGAAAGAGTATGTGGGTAGGCCCTCTCCTTTATATTTTGCAGAAAGATTAACGCGTGAGCTAGGTGGTGCGAAAATATATCTTAAGAGGGAAGATTTAAATCATACTGGTGCTCATAAAATTAATAATACCATCGGGCAGGTATTGTTGGCCAGACGTATGGATAAGAAGAGGATAATTGCTGAAACTGGGGCTGGTCAGCATGGGGTAGCGACTGCCACTGCGGCTGCTATGTTTGGGTTAGAATGTGAGGTATACATGGGGGAAGAGGACATGCGGAGACAGTCCCTCAACGTCTTTCGTATGAAACTTTTAGGCACTAAGGTAATACCTGTCAAGAGCGGCTCGCGAACCCTGAAGGATGCCACTAATGAGGCCTTAAGGGACTGGATGGCTTCTGTTAGGCATACTCATTATATAATAGGCTCAGTAGTTGGCCCTCACCCATACCCCATGATGGTTAGGGATTTTCAATGTGTTATTGGTAGAGAGGCGAAAGAGCAGATCCTTGAGAAAGAAGGCAGGCTTCCCGACTACCTAGTAGCTTGTGTAGGTGGAGGAAGCAACTCTATTGGCCTTTTTTACCCATTCTTGGACGATACCAATGTTAAATTAATTGGTGTGGAGGCAGGAGGGGTTGGTTTTGGAGTGGGAGAGCACGCATCCACCCTTTCTCTTGGCAGGCCAGGCGTGCTTCATGGAAGTTTAAGCTATGTCCTGCAAGATGAGGATGGTCAAACCTTAGTAGTACATTCTATATCTGCCGGTCTAGATTACCCGGGTGTTGGGCCAGAACATAGCTATCTGAAAGAAACCGGAAGGGCTGAGTATGTTGCTGCTACTGACCAGGAAGCCCTGGAGGCATTCCAGAGGTGCGCCCGTTCGGAGGGTATTATCCCGGCACTAGAGGCTTCTCATGCCATTTATTACACTATGAAGCTTGCCCCTGCCTTGGGCAAAGAGAAGATAGTCGTAGTTTGTCTTTCAGGGAGCGGTGATAAAGACACCTTTGAAGTGGCTGCCAAGCTAGGTGTGAAGATATAAGTGAAAACGCCTTAGACAGGACAAGTCTAAGGTATGAAATGAATAGAGTAGACCAAAAATTCCAGGAGCTTAGGCAAAGGAAAGAACCCGCCTTTATTCCTTTCATTACTGCCGGCGACCCAGACTTAGAGACGACGAGGGGCCTTGTCTTGGAGTTAGAAAGGCGCGGGGCAGACATAATAGAATTGGGCATACCTTTCTCAGACCCAATTGCTGATGGTCCTCTCATCCAGGTTTCTTACTACCGTGCCCTTTCAAAGGGTTTGAAAGTCTCCGAGGTATTTGAATGTATCAAGAATTTACGAAAAGAGACAGAGATTCCCATTGTAGTAATGGTATCGTACAGCCTAATCTTTAGGAGTTCTGTGGAAGACTTTATAAGTAGGGCAAAGAAGGCGGAGTTGGATGGGGCTACCATTCCAGACCTTCCGGTAGAAGAGAGCGAGGCAGTACTGCGGGTGGCCAGTGAGAACGATTTTAGGATTATCTGTTTTGTTGCACCTACCACTACCCCTGAAAGGATGTCACGAATAGTTAGCTGCACACAAGGGTTCCTTTACTATATCTCAGTGGTGGGCATTACTGGGGTAAGGAATGCCCTTCCAGCGGATATGAGGGAAAACATTAAGAAGTTGAAGGCCATGACCGATAAACCAATAGTCTTGGGCTTTGGTGTTTCTACACCAGAGCAAGCGAGGGCTGTTGGAGAAGTTGCTGATGGTGTGATTGTTGGAAGTGCCTTAGTCAAAGAGCTTGAGAAATGTAGCAATAGACCTTATAATGATAAAGTAAAAGCTGTAGGAGAATTTGCTTCTAAGCTAATAGCTGGGGCAAAAGGGAGGTTATAAGTCATGGTCCTCTTAGATACGTTAAAAGGGGCAGTAGAGATAACTAAAGGAGTATATTGGGTGGGTGCTTTAGATAGGGAGAGGACTGTTTTTGATAGCTTTATGAGCCTACCATATGGTACCACTTATAATGCTTACATTATAAGAGGAAAGGATAAGATTGCCCTAGTAGATACAGTTAGTCCAGATTTTAGCGATACTCTTTTAAGAAAGATTTCGGAGGTAGTAAAGCCTGAGGCTATTGACTACGTTGTAATGAACCATGCTGAGCCTGACCATGCAGGGGCTATTCCAAGAATATTGTCTGTTGCTAAAAGGGCTAAGCTTGTTGCCTCCAAAGAAGGCTTAAAGATGGCAAAAGTTTTCTATGATATTCCAGAAGATGTAGGTCAAGTGGTAATGGATGGAGATACACTTTCCCTGGGAGATAAGACCCTTAGATTTATTAACGCCCCTTGGCTCCATTGGCCAGAGACAATATTCACCTACTGTGTAGAAGACAAAGTGTTATTTAGTTGCGATTTTTTTGGCGCCCACCTAGCACCGGAAAGACTTTACGAGGATGAGATAGGTGATATTGTTCTAACGGAGGCCAAGAGGTACTACGGTGAGATAATGATGATCTTTTTAGGCCCTGTGAGAAGGGCATTACAGAAGTTAGAGGGATTGGAAATAAGATTGATAGCTCCTAGCCATGGGCCAGTATGGAGACAGACTGAAAGGGTCCTTAATGGATACCGAGATTGGGCCACTGGACCTTTGCGACCACGGGTAGTTATAATCTATGTTTCAATGTATGGCAGTACTGCTGAACTTGAAAAGACTGTAGCTAAGGCAATATCGGAGGAAGGGGTAGAAGCTGTTGCCTACAATATGCTACATGCCGATATTTCCCAGATAGTTACGGAATTAGTGGATTGCAGTGCCATAGTCTTCGGGTCTCCTTCATTTTATGGTGGTGTCCATCCTCGGCTTGCCTCTTCCGTAGAACTTATAAGGACTATAAAGCCAAGGGGGAAGATGGTTGCCATATTCGGCTCTTACGGTTGGGGTGGTGGTGTAGCTAAAGAAATAAAGGCACGGATGCAACCAGCTGGTTTTGAAATAATCGATTCTCTAGAGGTGCAAGGTCCACCTAGAAGAGAAAACTTAGAGAAAGCAACTAGCTTTGGCAAAACCGTCGCAAACAAGGTTAAAGAATCCTTGGCACAGTAATTTCTGAACCCTGGTTGGTTCCCCCCCAAATTCTACTTTGAGCTATTTATAGCCCTTCTATCTGCATCTCACGCGGGTGATCAATCTTAAAAGAATAAAATATCTCTTTTCTTTCCCCTGGCTCCAGTTCTAGCCGCCAAAGCCATACACCTTTTTTGTCTTCCCAATCTTTTGTTGATGGTTCCAGATTTACATGGTGTATGCTCACCTTAATTCTATCGTCTTCAGATACCGGCATAGCTTCAAAGAGGTTCACCTTGATTTTCTTAGACTTATAATTTTCCACGGCAAGTTTATATTTAAATGTGGTAGATTTAGTTTTTGAGGGTGCCCCACCAAACCGGGTTTCATCCACTTTTTTCTCAACTTGCTCTCTTTTTACCTTTACGGTTTCATCAACCCCTAGATAGATGTTAAATTCTTCTCCTGGACCAATGGTGTCAATGCTGGACGAGCCAGAAAAACTCCCCTCTAAAAATATATTGACTTGTCCGGCGAGTAATGACAGGTCTTTAGCGTTAGCGACCTGACAATTTAGGTATGCGAAAGGGATGGCTCGCGGGTAGGTAGAGTATTCAAAGTCAGCTTTAAGTTCTTGAGTGGCAATTGGTAGTTTATGTTCTGAACCGTCAGCTTTGATATCTGCATTCTGAGGGAGTTTATAAACCATTGCTATACCCTTTTCTTCTACCCTTGCATATTCAGGCACTGCTTTTGGTTCAGCAGCCGCTCCGAGGCTTTCTTCTGCTACTCTAGGGAATAGTCTCTCCTGTTTATAGGCAGGTATTGGAGGTTGATAGGGCCTTAGGAACCAGGGGTCAATATCGGGTATCCTGCCACTAATAGCTGGTTTGGCAGTGGACAGAGAAACTTCTACGTCTGGCCAATCCTCACCAGTGATTTGCTGGATGGTTCCGAAATAAATAAGCTCTATACTAGACTTCTCAAAGTTTGCCCTTGCATCATAAGTTGGCCACCAAGAAGCATTCCGTACCAGAAGGAATACACTCAAATCAAGATTCCCGGCTTTTAAAACCTCTAAATCTACTATTATTGACCTTTTCAATTTCTCGGCAGGTACGGAGATTTTAGCTAGTTCCTTTCTTAAAGCTTCCACCTTATTGTTTAGATCCCTAGTTTTTTGCTCACACTCCATAATAGCAGAGTAATTTTCCCTTAGTTCCCTACCCAAAAATGTGAGCATATCATCTAACTCTTGAGGAGTGGGCATCTTGGTTATTAAATCTTTAGGCAATTGCTCTTTTGCAAATAGCCTTATAGAATCTAGAAAGTCTTTCTCCTCCAAAAGTAGGTTTTTAAGGTCTTGCTGTCGTTTTATTTCATCCTCTAAGGTTTGAATTTGCTCTATAAGGTTTCTGATACGCTCAGAAGGTACCTCCTCTAAGAATTTTTCCCTTAGCAGTGCACCAAAGAGCTTGACTTCTGCATCACCCGCTGCGGAAACCCTTAAGGCGTCTCTATCTACCTCTGGAATAATGTTGGGAAATATTATGTTGTGCTTACCTTTTTCTAGAATAATATTGGCCGTTCGGTTAATCAATGCATAGTTAGGATAAACCGTTACGTGGGTAATCTTTGAGTCTACTTCAATCTCTATGGCGTATATGAAATTACTAGAAAATAACAGAGTTAAAATAAATGCTAAAAAAAGTATCATTTTATCACCATTTTTTTCTAAATTGGTAGGCATTTATACATTGGCAATATTAAAAATTGCCCCTTATAAGCGAGCCAACTAAACGCCCTTGACTTTGCAAAGTCTAGATCTCACAAATCTCAGGTGCTCCTGAGTGTACCAGGTTAAACTCTGAAAAGCAAATAGGACACACGAAGGCTGTAACCTTTTTCCCGCAAAGAGCACAACCAGAGGTCTTTTCCTCAGGGACTTCATCTATCTCTAGCTCTTCTAAACAAACTGGGCATTTAATGGTAGTCATTTTATATGCCTCCCTCAAATTAATATACAATGCCATGTCTTATATGTCAAAGAGTGACATACAGGTCTAAAACTTTCTTCCGGTTTTTAAGGTGTTGCCCTTACCTGTTGGTATAGGGAAAGTCTTTTTACAAAACTGCCTTGAATTTTTGCCTACTGAGATATATTCTAAATTTTATGGAGGATAGAATAAAAATAGGTTGTTGTGGGTTCCCTGTTGCAAGAAAAAGGTATTATGAGACCTATATGGTGGTGGAACTCCAGCAGACATTTTATCAATTGCCTATGCTCAAAACTGCCCAAAAATGGCGGCAGGATGCACCTCCCGGGTTTGAATTTACAATGAAAGTTCCACAACTCATAACCCATGAAACTACAAGTCCTACTTACCGCCGTTATAAGATAGCTATTCCTCAGGAAGAGAGTAAAAATTATGGCTCGTTTAAGCCAACCAAGGAGGTAATGAATGCTTGGCAGGACACCAAAGGGTTTGCCGAGGCACTGGGTGCAAAAATTCTTGTCTTTCAATGTCCTACCAGTTTTACACCAAGCAGTGAAAACAAAAAAAACCTTAGACGTTTTTTCTCTACTGTGGAAAGGGGAGATTTCATTTTTGTGTGGGAGCCCAGGGGGAACTGGGAAGCGGAAGATGTAAAAGGACTCTGCAAGGAATTTGACCTTATACATGGAGTAGACCCTTTTAAGCATGAACCCCTTCATGGCAAATTGAGATATTTTAGACTCCACGGCAAGACGGGATATAATTATCATTTTACAAAACAAGACCTTAAGTGGCTTAAAGAACGATGGACTAAGGGGGGCGTTTATTTCTTGTTCAATAATACCTCTATGTTCAAAGACTCTTGTAGATTCATCGCACTTTTGAGAAATTTGCCTTATGAACAATATTTACATTCCACCTGATTGGAAGGTACTAGCGGATGCCGTGGATAGACAGAAAGGGCCGGTGATTGTGCTTGGCGCGCCTGATACTGGTAAGACCACTCTAGCCTTTTATCTGGCTAGGGATCTCCAGCTAAGGGGCTCTAGAGTGGCTATGATTTATGCCGATGTAGGGCAGTGTTCGTTTGGTCCACCTGCCACATTAGGTATGGCACTTTTAGAGTGTGTCTCACCCAACATGAAGGCCGTTCCAGGACCAACTTCCGTTAGGGATATAAAAATGCACTCTATGTACTTTGTAGGCTCAACGTCTCCCCCTGGGCACCTGCTTCAGGTGGTTGTAGGTTTAAAGAAGTTGGTGGAGAGGGCACACAATGAAGGCGCAGAGGTGGTGGTGATAGATACTTCGGGTTTTACCTCTGGAGGGGCTGCCTGGGAGTTAAAATTTCATAAGATAGAGCTCATCAATGTCCGTCACGTAGTGGCTTTACAAAGAAGGGGTGAACTGGAGAATATATTAATTCCTTATGAGCACAGGACTTGTCGCACACTTCACCGTCTGAAAGTGTATGAGGGCGTAAGGCTTAAATCTTATGAACAACGCAGAGAATACAGAAGGCAAAAATTTTTTGAGTATTTTCAGGGGTCAGTAATCAGGAGTATTTCACTTGGGACAGTTAGACTTATAAATCCCATAAATATCTCACCGGGAGAAGGCACTGGCAACCTTTATAACAGATTACTGGTAGGCCTGAATAATGACGAGAACTTTACACTGGGCCTGGGTGTTGTCGGGGATTTGAGCCTTAAGGAGTTAAAGTTGATAACTCCTGTAGAAGAACTAGTGGATGTAAAAATTGTGAGGCTCGGCTCCATAAGGTTGGATGAAAACTGGTACGATAGTCGTGCAAAATTTGATATTGAAAATTTAGAACGAAATAGACTCGGTACGTCGGGAAAGCTATGAAGTGTCGTTGTTGTGGAGAAGAGGCCCTCGTTTCTAAGGCTATTGGTTATTGTGTGAATTGTATTAGAGATAGATTCAGGGAGGTCTGGCCTGAACTAAAAGAGGTGCATAGAGAGAGTCGTAGGGCGTTTGGGCTGCCAGAAGAACCACCCCGTTCCCCGGATGGCGTTCCATGTAACATATGCGTCAATAATTGCCGTATTCCAGAAGGTGGAAGGGGTTACTGCGGGATAAGGACAAATGTGAACGGCAAGCTTGTGGGCGGCACCAGTAGGGATGGTTACGTATCGTGGTACCATGATCCCTTACCTACCAATTGTGTGGCAGACTGGGTGTGTCCCGGTGGAACAGGTAGTGGTTATCCTAAATACTGTCACAGCCGCGGGGCTGAATACGGTTACAAGAATCTGGCTGTCTTTTACCACGCTTGCACCTTTAACTGCCTCTTTTGTCAGAACTGGCACTACCGGGAACTCACCTTGAAGGGCCAACCAATTACAGCCCAGAGGCTAGCTGAACAAGTAGATGAACACACCTCTTGCATATGCTACTTTGGTGGTGACCCTACCTGTCAACTTCCCCATGCTATTGCAGCTTCAAGGCTTGCCCTTTCTAGAAGGAAGGATTCCATTCTTAGGATATGCTGGGAGACGAATGGTACAATGCACCCCTCTTATCTAAAGGAAATGGCTAGGATGTCTATGGTATCAGGGGGTTGCGTTAAGTTTGACTTAAAGGCCTGGAGTAAGGAGTTAAGCCTGGCGCTGTGTGGGGTAAGTAACGAGAGGACACTTGAGAATTTTCGCCTGCTGGCCAAGAGGACAGGGGAAAGACCAGAGCCTCCCTTTCTTGTTGCAAGTACACTGTTGGTGCCGGGTTATGTGGATGAGGGAGAGGTGGCACAGATTGCCCGATTCATTGCCTCCCTTAATCCAGATATCCCCTATTCCCTTTTAGCTTTTTCTCCCCATTTTTTGATGGAAGACCTTCCTACCACCTCAAGAAATCATGCTATGAGGTGTAAGGAGGCTGCAGAAGGTGAAGGGCTAAGGTCTGTCCATCTTGGTAACGTTCACTTGCTGGGGCCGGACTATAAACTGTGAAGAAGAATTTGTTGATTACGGGAAGGCCAGGGGTGGGCAAGACCACTCTACTAATGAAGGTTATAGAGGCTACAGGACTCAGCCCTAATGGGTTCTATACAGAGGAGATAAGAGTGGGCAGGGATAGGAAGGGTTTTAGGGTAAAAACCTTTTCAGGGAAAGAGGGAATTCTTGCCCATGTAGAGTATAAAAGGAAGCCAAGCGTTGGTAAATATGGAGTAGATGTTGAACATTTTGAGACGATTGCTATTCCGGAGGTAGAAATAGCACTAGGGGGCAGTCAAATTATAGTGATAGATGAGATAGGGAAAATGGAATTATTTTCTCAAAAATTTAAGGACTTGGTACAAAAAGTACTGGATAGTCAATATTTACTTCTCGCCGTCATTAGTGAGTTTGGAGATGGATTCTTACAAGAGGTAAAGATCAGGCCGGATGTTAGACTCTTTACTCTGACCGTGCAAAACAGGGATTTCCTTATAGGGGAAATACTTAGCGCCATTCAAGCCTATAAGCCTTGAGGTGGGTACAACAAAAAAGAGAATCTATTCTTTAGGGACAAGTACACGTTCGGAGTCAGAATTTGTTGCTCTCTTAGGGGCATATGGGGTAGAGACTTTAGTAGATGTTAGACGATTTCCTACAAGTAAACTTGAGCATTTCAAACGTGAAAACTTGGAAGCATTTCTTAGAAGAGACGGGATAGATTATGTGTACCTTGAGGACAAGCTCGGTGGCTACCGGAAAGAGGGATATGAGGCGTACATGTTGACAGAAGGGTTTTCCAAAGGGCTAAAAGAATTAGAAGGGACTGGACTAGAAAAAACTATTGCGTTTGTTTGTGCTGAAAGGTTGCCATGGCGGTGCCATAGGCGATTTATTGGTAATGCCCTGAGTGTGAGAGGTTGGGAGGTAATTCATATTATTGATAAAGACAGGATATGGCAGCCCGATTAGTTCAGTTGCTTCTTGTTTTTAATAGCCTTGCGGTCGGGAGTTTAGACTTAAATCCCATTGCTTCTACTAGGCGTTCCGCTAATACCCCGGCTAGTTTATCTAATTCTTCTTTGAGTAATTTTGCCTCTTCATCAGTGTACTTATCGTAGTCAAAGCCAAAGCGCCCTTCTGGCTGGGGCAGGCTTTGCATCATTGCTGTCTGCCATAACAAAGTGCCATCCACAACCCTCCTCATGGAGGCCTTAATTTTTAGTATCACATAAGGTTTGGAAAAGACCCCTGGGTCTTTTATACCATAGGATAGGACAAATAGTTCTATTACAGTATCGGCCCCAAGATATCTGCCCACTTGTTCGTAGTCACTAGGTGCTTTTGACTTAGAACCCTGTAATTTGTGGGTAACCCTGCAAGCCTCTACTTCTTCTGGTGATACGAGGTAAAACGTGGCAGAACGCTGGAGCTTTTTGTAGAGGTAATCTCTGATAATCTGACCTATGTGTATATCAAATGTAAGATTATTGAAACGACGGGTGTCGCTCCTGGTTGTATTAAAATAAGACATGGCAAGAAAAAGTTGGGGTACTATGGCGGGAGACATAAGCAGCATGGGTAAATGCTCGTCTGCTGCTACATTCATAAAGAGTTCTGGCCTATCGTTAGGGCACAGGATTGCCACCTTTTTTATGTTCTTAAGGCCCTCTTTTTGAAGAGGTACCTCTACTATCTGTTCTCCTGCACAACCCAGGAGTAAGCATATTATTAACACTAGCGGCATATTTTTCATGGGGAAGCTTTATCTGGTAGTGTCTCTGCGCTTGTCCTTTCAAGAGAAATAGTTCCTCGTTCTTCTGATGGTAGTAAGCCCATCAAAGCCTTTTCTACCTCCTGAAGACGGGCGAAAATAAATTCTAATTCTTTTTCTGTTATATGCCTTTTGCTGCACCTTTCGTATAAGGTCGCAGCTTTGCTATAATTTTCTACGGCTTGAAGACGTTTGTCGTTGTCCAGACACAATTTTGCAGTGTCCTTATAGGTATCAGCTATAAGAAGTGCCACACCCACATCGGTAGGGGCGTAGTGTAAGGAGTAGAAGAAGTATTTTATAGCCTCTTCACTCCTGGCCAGTTGGGTCTCAAAGGGTCCTCCGGCCTTTTTATTTTCTTCCAGCTTGACTCGGCCTTTTTCTTTGTAATATTGGAAAAGGGAGAACATCCTGACGTTACCCTCCGGTGGGGGTTGGACTTTTTCTCCCCATTCCTTATAAACAACCTCGCTATAGTTAAAGATTAAACGATTTTCAAGCCTTCCTCTTCTCATTACTAAAAGATTTGCCTCTGCAAGTTTATTTCCCATAGACTTGGATATGCTGATGAACTCTTCCACTGTCTTGATTTTTTGCCCGTTTATCTCCAGTATGATGTCCCCGACTTGTAGCCCAGCTCTTTCGGCTGGATAACCTGGGTAAACGTTTAGTAACTTCACTCCCTGGTCAGCCTGTGCCAACTCTGTTCCTGAAAAAAGGCCGAGTGCCCAGATTGTCTGACATTCACCCAAAACGAGAAGAAAGAGTATGGCAACAATTAAGCTCATTTTATGCAATCCCTATCCTCCTAATAGCTATATCTGCAAGAAATAGGCCAATAGCAATGGGTATAAGGAATTGAGAGAGGTCTTCTCTTTTTTCTACTTTCTCAGTGACCTGTTTCAATTCCTCTAGTTGCGGGTTAAGCTTACCATGGGTAAGTTTGACAATAGATTCAACAAATTCCTTATTGTTAGCTTGTGAAGGGTTCTCATGGGGTGATGGCTGGTGAGGAGGTGGCACTATTAGTCCTTTTCTTGTGTGGTTTACCAGTTTCTCCCCTTTAAATGCAGAGATGTCTAAAGTGTAGGAACCGGGTGGATAGTTTTCCAGATTAACGATGTGTCTTCTAGGCCCTATCTGTCTTAAACTCATCTCATAAGTCTCAGAATTATATGAAATTAGGCGAAGCTGCAATTGGTCAAATTGGTCGCTCTGCCCAGATTCTATTATCAAATAAGGTTTGTTTTCTCTTTTTTCTACTTTAAGAGCATATTCTCCTCTTGGGATATCTCTCATAGCCCAATGGACAGCCTGAGACCAGAACTTGTTGTACATAGACCAATTTATCCATTGGCTTGACCAGCGCGCCTCTGCATCGGAGGTGTAAACCACCACCTTGCCAAGCCCATATCTCCAGTTGGCTAATATTGGGTCTTCCACACCCCTGACATTGGCGGTCAGAGGCACCTCTGCTGATGACTTTGCCTTGGTAAGAGAGTAACCCTTAAGGGGTGGTATTTGTTCTTGTAATATGCCTTTCAGTAACTCACTTGTGGGGTCTAGCTTAGGGACGACATATTCCTCATGGAAGTCTGCCTTACTAATAGCCTTATCTGTATCGGTTATTATCAGCTTTGGTAGTTCTCGTAAATCCTTCAAGTGGTAAAACTCCCCCTTTGTCCGTTGGGAAATATCTTTTAAGAGCCTGGTGTTAACTAACCAGCCGCCAATCGCTATAGTGGAAATAGAGATATTTGCCTGTCTAAACATCTCCATAAGGGCTTCATAGTCGTAATACACAGAACGTGTATTACCGTCAGAAAGAAGGATGATATGGCTAACATTTGTCTTAGCGCTAACTAGCTTTTTGTAAGCCTGTTTCATTGCAGGGAAGATGTCTGTACCCCCACCTGCATTGAGACGAGCAAGTTTACTAACTATAGTGGATTTTAATTCTCTTACTGGCATGAGGTCAATTATGTCATAAGGTATCACATCAAAGGCAATAAGCCCCAACATATCATCGGACTTTAACTGTAACATTAATTCAACAGTAGCCTTTTTAGTTGTAAATAGCTTATTGCCGGTCATGCTCCCCGATTTATCTACAAGTAAGATAACAGAAACTCTTTTTGGTTTCTCTTCCAGAAAAGTACTCCCTGTTGTAACATTTACAGGGAGTATTTCTTCCACCGTGGTGTCGGCGTAGCCACCCTGGGCAAAGCTACGTTCACCACCCAGCATAACAAAGCCCCCACCAAAGTCCTCAACGTAAGTCTTGAGTGCATCCATCTGTTCTTGACTGAGGGCTGCGGCATGCACGTTGGAAAAGATTATACATTCGTAGCCTAATAGCTCCTGTAAAGCATTAGGAATAACCTTTGGTTGGATTATATCTATTTCAATGTCCTTTCTTTCTAAGGCTTCCACAAGGAACGGCCTTTTAGTTGGATCCCCCTGGACGTAAAGGAGACGCGGCTTACCTCTTACGTTAACAAATGCCTCCATGTGGTTGTTTTCGTAATTGGTATCTGGTTCTGTTTCAAGTTCTGCACGAAATTCCAAGAACCCTCTCTGTGGGTTCTCATAGGATAACTCAAAGGGGTTAATACCTGGATGGAGTACCGTCTGCCACTCTTTAAGAAGCTTTTCTCCTTCGTAGAGGCGGAGTTTGCCCTCGGCTGGAGAACCGCTTTGATTCTCCACCGAAACCCGTAATTCAAAGGCTGCTCCCTGTGCAACTTCTTCGGGAACTATCAATTTGTTAATGCCCACTTCTTTTATTTCTGGTGGGGGCGGTAGCTCAAAGGCGTAAACCTCTATCCCTTGCTTTTCAAGTATGGCAGCAGCTTGTGATCCATTGCCCAAATTCTCGTTACCATCGGTAAACAGTATTACCCTTTTTTTACTTTCTTGGGGAAATATACTAGTGCAAGCTAACAGCCCACTGGCAATATTTGAGCGGGAGGTGTCTACCTCCCAGTGGAGATTTTCTAGATTCAGACTTTTATCTAACGGGGCTACCACCTGGGCGTCTTTCCCAAATACGATTAGCCCGCGCTTCACTTTTTCTCCTAATTTCTTTTCAATTCCAGAAATATAGTTCGTTATCCAGGCTTTGTTCTCTGAGTTAATACTATCAGAAACGTCTATGCAAAAGACTAACGATGACTCCCCAGGTATTTTTTCTACACGACTCAAGCCTACGAGACAAAGTAGTAACAATACAAGTAGGAAGCTCCTTAATATGTTAGAAACTATTAGTCTCCAAATAGGTAATCTCTTTAGCGCAAGGGCTGAAATTCCCCAAAATATGGGTATTATAACCAGCAGTTTCAACAAAAGTGAATGATTAAAGTCTAAGTTCATAACTTATAAGGCTTTTTTTCTCGCTTTAATATGATAAAGAACCCATTCAGCTAATAATAGTACTAAAACTATGATAAGGAAATATTGACCTAGTTCTTGTTTCTCTTTTAGAGAGAAAGGAATAGCCTTTGCCTCTTCGAAAGGTATTTCTTCCTTAAAGTGGAAGCTTGGTCTTACATCTGACTCTTCTCTATCAAAGAGATTGGCTACGAAGCGCCTTTCTATACCTTTTCCCTTGAGGGTATATTCTCCTGTATAGTTGATATCTTTTATGGTTAGTACGTTTCCTGAGGGCTCAAGTCTTGAAGTCTTACCCTTAGGATTCGTTAGGCTCAACTCCTTGAGTTCTTCATGGAGGTCTATTGTTAGGCTTTTACCTGTTTTTACCTGTGTGGCAAAGGTGCCATCAGGGTCTAGCCACTGAAGGAGGTTAAGAAACATTATTAAGATAGGTATGTCTCTGGCCTTAGAGAAACTGAACTCTGCCAGGTCGAAGCCAAGGACTGCAACCCTCTTACCTTTCATCAACCCTGCCATTGCAACTGGAAATGGGTGGTTACCTATACTTGCCATTACCACAGGTGACAAGCCCCCTATATTCTTAAAGGCTAGTGTCCTAGCTAACCATATTTCCTCCATATAGTCAAGATAACGCATTATGGGATGGGAAAGCTCCCAGTCCACAATCTTGGCTCCCCTGAACCAACCCTCTACAGGAAATAGTTTGTTCTCTTGGGGAGGAAGCACAAAAAGGGAATTCATGTCTGGGATAGTTTCTGGGACGTAATTGTGGAAGAGGTATATTGCAAAACCTTTTGGTGTCTGTTGATTATAAGTTTGGGGAGACGCAAAGACAAAATCAACTTCTTCAACAGCTTTATCTATTTTAGCCAGTTCTTCTTCAATTATTCCTCCTGAGCTAACCACAAGGACTTTCAGCGTCTTTTTGGGCCTTATAAGGGCAAAGGCGTAGTTATCCACCGTTAGAGCATCTTCTGGATGTAACTCTACCTTCAGTAGTCCGGGCCCTGTGATTCCCCTGATTCGCACAGTACGCTCTTCTTGGGGGTCAAGCTCCGCTGTCTCCTCAATTAATGGCCTTTGGTCTAGGTAACTTTTTAGTAGTACATTCTTGGTATCTGCGCCCATGTTTCTTATGGTTACATAGGCCTCACGCTCTGAGTATTCTTTAAAAATGTCTTGGTATACGTCTAACCCTACAATTGCGACATTGTTAGTGGTAGTTTTCCCACATCTGATAACCTTTACCTTGCCTCCCTGGAATGCGTTAACGTCAGCAGGTATCTTATCTGTAAACAGGTATATCTCGCCTGAACTGCCTCGTCTTAGCAAGGCGGTGGCCAAGCTAAGGCCTTCTTCTAGGTTTGAAGTAGTATCTGTTACCGCCAGATTTTGTATGATACGTTTAAGTTTTCCCTTTTCTCCAATGGGTTCTGAGACTATCAGGGGCGAAGAAGGTAAGGAAATGATTTGTACTTTATCTGCCAGGCCCATTTTCTCTATGATTTTTAAGGCTTCGGACTTTGCCAATTCAAGACGTGTTTGCTCCCCTTCCTTTGTTTGCATGCTGGCGGAGGTATCTATAAGCAGAATTATGTCTTTACCCGTAATTCCCTTTAGTGTAGAAGTAATGTAAGGTTGTGCCAGGAAAAGAGTTAAGAGGCTAAGAATTGTAATTTGTAAAAAGAACAAAGTGTCTAATAAAAAGAACCGTTTACGAACAACACCTTCTTTAATGCCCCTCCAAGGGATGAAGCTTGGTATCAGTATCGTCTTTCTCTTCTTTCTGATAAGGTAAATCAGTACGACGAGACCGATGGTAGCTAGATAGGCTAGAGCAAAAAGGTTTAAAATGCCCATAGATTTATTACCTAATAAAACCTAATTTGGGTAATTCTTTCAGGATAAGAGATTCAAAGTCCATATCCGTTCTGGCTAGGGTATAAAGGGCCTTTATAGAGTGACAGTAACTCTTAATCCCTTGGTTATGTTCTTCCAAAACCTGGCGGTATTTCTTTTTTAAAGCTGGTGTGACATTTACAATTTTTCTTTCTTGTGTCTCTACGTCAACAATTTCACCACTTTTTAAATCTTTAAAGGGGTCTATTTCCTTTGGTCCCAGTACCTGGATGACCTTTATGTCGTAATTTTTAAATCTTAATATGTCCAGAGCCCTTTTATAGGATTCGGGCAGAATCATGAAGTCGGATATAAGCAGGGCGGTACCCCTTCTACCTTTGTTTTCAAAAATATAACGTGATAGGAAGGTTACCAGGTCTGCCTCCCCGGAAGGGGTAAGCTCTTCTAGGAAATCTCTTATGTAAAAAATGTTAGATGATTTGTTGAAAAAAGGGGTTTGGTGAGTTTCATGGTTTGTGGCAGAATGGGCGGCGGTTAAGGCTGCAATTCTGGTGCTGTTATGATTAGAAAGTGCAATATAACTTAGGGCCAAGGCGATTTTCTTGGCAAAATCAAATTTTTTGTCCTCTTCTGGGAAGGACATGGAACGACTGGTGTCAAGGAGGATATGGACAGATAATTCTATCTCCTCCTTAAAAGTTTTAACCAAGAGCTTGTCTAGTCTGCCAAACAGATTCCAATCTATGTAGCGAAAGTCATCGCCAGGGTTGTAAGCCTGATAGTCAGCAAACTCGATGCTACTACCTTTTTTGTTTACAAATACATATCCACCCCTTCTGGAGACCACTGCCATCTTTCTGCAAACGATAGATAGTGCCTCCAGTTTGCGGAGGAAAGTCGGGTTAAAGAGGTCTCTGAACATAATCGGGTTGAGGCTTAAGTACTTCTATGATTTTGTTTAATACATCATGGGTAGTGACCCTATCAGCATCCGCCTCAAAATTGAGTACAATTCTATGGTTAAGAGCAGGGACAACCACTTGCTCTACATCCTCAAAACTAACGTTGACTCTACCCTCCAAAAGGGCGGTTGCTTTAGCAGCTAATACGAGTGCCTGTCCACCTCTGGGGCTAGAGCCATAGCTTATGTATTTCTTTGTGTATTCCTTTAATTGGCGGAAATGAGAATTGGAATTTTCATCAAAAGCTTTACCATCGGGCTGAGTAGCCATTATTATTTTAACTATATAATCTTGAACTTCAGAATCTACCAAAACCTCACGGACTAATTTCTTCATATCTAATATCCGGGTGAGGGCTTTGTCAGGGGTAAAAACGCTTTTTACTTCATGGGTCTCTACGGAAGTAGTCTGATTCAATATCTTTTTTAATTCCTCGTAGCTTGGATAAGGTACGTGAAGTTTGAAAAAGAACCTGTCTAGCTGTGCCTCTGGTAATGGATAAGTACCTTCCATCTCTATTGGATTTTGGGTGGCCAGTACGAAGAAGGGTTCCTTTAATACGGTTGTTTTTCCCGCTACGGTTACTTGCCCCTCCCCCATTGCTTCTAAAAGGGCCGACTGGGTCTTTGGGGTGGCGCGGTTAATCTCATCAGCCAGAATAATGTTGGCAAAGATGGGCCCCTCCATGAAACGAAACTCCTTACCCCCGCCTTCTCTCTCTACTACCAGTTGTGTCCCAATGATATCAGCCGGCATAAGGTCTGGGGTAAACTGTATCCTTTTAAATTTAAAACCAAGGGCCTTGCTTAGAGATTTGACTAGCAGAGTCTTACCAAGGCCTGGTAGACCCTCTATGAGGACATGCCCACCGCAAAAAAAGGCAATAAGTATCTCTTGTATTATTTGTGTATTGCCCACTATTACACGGCCAATCTCCTCCAGAGTAAAAAGCAAATCTTTCCTGAAAGTCGCCACTTCCTCTGTTATATTTCCCGTCTTGTCCTTTTCTTCTATGTTGAACGGAAACATGTATTTATTTCCCCTTATAGATTTCTTTTATGATTCCCTCGTATTCTTGCGGTATATGGGTTTTTTTGATAGCGTCCTCTTCTGCTTGCTTGCTACTAAGACCCACAGATGGGTCTATACCTACCGTGGGCGCGTGTTGCTTAAATGGCTCAACACCTTCAACCACCTCTTGGCTGGTAGAGAGCACTTCTCGTTTTTCTTGCGTCGTTCCTTCATCAGCCTTTAATTTTAGTTCATGTCCCCGCTCACCAGTGGGGCCTATTTCTTCCTCTTTCTCTGAAAAGAGCTTGTCCCCAGGCTTACTCCCAGCGCTAGTACCACCTAGTCCTTGCTCTTCCATGGGGATAAGACCTTGTTCTTCACCAGATCCTTCTTCGGGTTCGCCGCCGGCGACTTCTTGAGCCCTTTCTTCAGCACCTTCACCGGCATCTTCTGGAGTCTCTACCAAACCGGATTGTTGCCCCTCCCCTTGGCCAGCCTCCTGTTTTTGTTTACCAGTGGCGGATTGATCTGTCTGGGAGGAAGCGCTATCCTCCTTTTTGCCTGTCTTTAGTTGGTCCTCTCCTCGACCAGCCTTTTGTTCTTGTTTGCCATTAGTGGGTTGGGCTGCCTGTTGTGGCGTACTTTCCTTTTGACTATCAGCCTTTAGACGTTTGATATCATATTCTATACTCTTCAAAGTCTTCTGAATATCTGCTCGTAGAGTATTAATATCTTTCTTTTGTTGGCCTGTCCCTGCTTCACTTTTGGCCATCTTTGGGTCGGTTGTAGACTTTTTGCCTTCCTCGGCGGTTTTCCCTCCCTGGAGGCCTTTCGTGTCTTCTGTACCTTCTTGGGTACCCTGTGCTTTACTCACTGTCGTTTGTTCTTTGGTAGTGGAACCGGAATCCGCCGATGGTTGCTTCGTTTGTTCAGACGGGGTCTTACCGCTCAGTGCGATGCTTTCACCAGAAGTTCCTTTTTGTTTTCCTTCACTAGGTTGTGTACTACTTTTCTCCCCCTTTGCATCTGATAGCCCCTGTCCGGGCGTATCAGTAGATGCCATAGACTCCTTCTGTTGACCTAGACCTTTTCCCTCCTGTCCTGATGTACCTTCTGGGGAACCAGAACCTGCCTCTTTCTCGGTAGCGCCACCTTTACTAGAGGCTACACTTTGTTCAGCCACTTCACCACTTCCCTTCGTACCTGTGGATGGCGGTCCGGTCTGTTGAGCCTCCTTTTGTGCAGATTCCCGAGATTCGTCAGCCTTGGCTCCTGCTGTATCAGATTGTTTACCGGCCGAGCCCTCTTTTCCCTGCTCTGCAGATTGAGGTTGGGATGCTGCAAAATCTTTTGCTTGGCCTTTTCCAGCCTCACCCCCTTCCTCTTTTTGCGAAGCATCGGGGGTTTCTTTTTGATCGCTGGTCGTAGCCTGTTTTAAGTTCTCTCCTTGAGACGGTTCTTGCTGACCGGGCTTTTTATCAGCGGGTCCCTCTTTTCTTGTGCCTTCTTGCTGTGTACTACTTTTTCCGCTACCTGTATCTGTTGAGCCTTTAGCGACCCTATCTTTTTCACCAAGGCCTTCCCCTTTTGCTTGACCAGTGCCACCATCTCCTGACGGGGCGCCTTTTTGATTATTTGTGCCCTGACCCGGCTTAGAGGAGGCCTGAGATTGGGCTTGCTGCCCCTCTCCACCACCAGACTGGTTGTCTCCTCCGGATGGTGTTGATTGCTCTTTCTTAGCAAGTTGACCATCTCCTGCCCCTTGTGAGCCTTGTCCCTTACCCTGTGAACCTGCCTCATCTTTTGTTTGCCCGGTGCCACCAGAAGGTGTAGGTTGTGTAGCACCAGTTTGTCCCTGGCCAGTGGGCTGTTTATCTTTAGCGATATCAGTTTTGGCTGTTTGTCCCTTTTGGCCGGTTTCAGTGGGGCCAGATTGGGCAGATGACGCATCACCTGCTTCAGGCTGGCTAGAACCACCAGTTGAACCTGTACCGCTTGAAGCGGATTGCTGGGTGTCGGTCCCTCCCATATCTGAGCCTGTTTGAGGAGTAGGGCTGCCACCTCCTTGTCCAGCGGGCTTTTGAGAGGAACCAGTTTGGGAGGATTGGGCTACCTTTCCACCAGCCCCACCCGAGTTTTTAGACTCACCCTTTTGTTCAGAAGTTGTGCCGGTTAAGGAACTTTCCTTTTCACTAGAAGTAGAATCCGATGAAGACCCTTCACTCCCTGAAGAAGAGGACTGCTCTTGTTGAGAATCTTTTCCTGAGTCGCCGCCTCCTCCGCTACCGCCTCCTCCTTGACCCCCTCCAGACTGGGGAGGCATAAATGAAGGGGGTGGTTGAATTGGGGGAGGTGTGGGTGGCTTGAGCATTGGTGGCATTAGCTTGGCAAGCAAAGATTGAATAGAGCTTACCTTCTTTTCTATGTCTTTTTTGGTTTCTTCTGGTTTTTGCTGTTTTTGTTGTTCTTGCTCTTTTTCTGCCAGTCGTTTTAAAGGTTCGGGGGTGGGTTCTTTTTCTTTAGGCGCTTCTGGTTGTGCCAGTTTATCGGCACCGGATTGTTTAGCCTCTTCTTTCTGTTCTTCTTGTTTCTTTTCAGGAGTTTGGGGCTTTTGTGTGTCTAAGGTAGGTGGGAGTCCAGATGATTTCTCCTTTTCTAATGTAGGCTGGCTTAGTTCTGGTAAAGAGAGTATCCAGTTAGGGGGAGATTCCCGGTAAGCAAGTAAGGGTCTTTCTTTATACAACTTTGGCATCAAAAAAATTAGTAGTGGCAAAACTATAGCTAGTGGTATTAGTGCCGCTAGGGATTTAGGGAATCTATTGGGAAGTGCCTTTTGGATGTTTCGGTCACTGAGCTTATTTAGGACATCCCCCACCAGTACGAGGTATAACTTTGAGGGATTAGGCTTTCTTAGGTATTCCACAGCAGTAATAAGGCTGTTTTGTAGATTTAAGCGACGGTCTATAAGCCTGACCGCCTGTGAAAAGCCTACCCAGCGGGCATGTAACTCTGTGAGCGCAATAGCTAAATAGGCAAAGAACGGTAGGAGGAATAAAAGGTAAAGCGCAGGATTACCGCCAACTATTTTCCGTAAGAGAATTGCGGTGGTGGCAATGGCAAGACCCACTACAGAAATATTAATCAATATCCGCACTAATAAGAGTTGGTTCAGCCGCTGCCTGACCTTATCTATTTGAAGAAACAGCCTTTCGTGGTCTTTCATGAGATTGGTTTATAGTTTACTCATAATGGTCTGGTACCCAGACCTTTTCTTTGTATTCTTCCCAATAGCCGGAGGGCACTAATTTTTCTTCATAATGGCCTTCAATATGTCTTCCTTCTTCCAGACGTTCTTCTATCCAAACCTGTTCCTTTCGTGATGTGTCCACCCATCTCTTTTTTATTATAAGCTCATACTGGCCTTTTATAAAGTTTTTTTCGGGTAGAGGGGTTGGAGGGCTTGTGGCTTCAAGTTGTGCCTCTAACTCCTTTTTTTCCTTTTCGGCTTGTTTTTTGTCTAAATGGTCTTGGGCTATGCCACCACCTAAGGCTCCAAGTCCCATACCCACAATAGCACCTAATCCTGGGCTACCTAAGGCTACACCAATGCCTGCCCCTGCCACACCGCCACCAGCAGTACCCATGGTAGTGGCTGAAGTAGATGAGCACCCAGCCCCTACGAAAAAGGTAAATATGCATAAAGCACACAGATTCAATATATTATCTAACCTCTCTGCCGCTTAAAATGAAGATTTATGAAGAATTCTATCATAGGTTTCTTTAATGTGTCAATCTTTTTACTTTACTTTAGACAGTGGGTTGGGATGTTGCTCGTGTTTTATAATTATTAGTGATTAAAAACACCATATTTGCTTTTTATCACCCATGGAAAGGGAGAATGTGAATGGGGAACCTCCCATAGGCCGCCTCTTCCTAGTCAGTAGGGTTTTTATGATTTTGCGTGGTTAAATAGCTAAATGGTTTCCAAATTTTCATTGCGAGGTTTGTTTTGCATTCAGAGAAGGACTTGGATCTGTTGTTAATGAACGGAAATTTTATCTGAACGGAGGGAAGAAAAGACCTATGTTAAACTTTCATAAATCTATAAAAGACTCAGGGGCTTTTCTTAAGGTTGGTAGTTATTGTTTCTTCCAGTTCTTTTTCGGTCTCAATAAGGCATAGTTGCCCAGTAGCGAGGCATTGGGTAAGGGAGGACAAGGTAACGCCTACTAGCCTGACAGCCCTGTTTTTCATATCCACCTTTTCCCTGAGTAATAGGTCCGTATAGTACCAGATAGTGGATAGTAAATTGGCATGTGTGCCAATGGTAATACTGCGGGTAATCGTCTGAAAGTTACTGTATCTTACTTTTATTGTAACAGTCTTAGCGCATAGATCCATCTCTTTTAGCTCTTTTACCACATCCTCTGTAAGGTCGTAAAGTTGTCGTCTTATGACCCCAAGGTCTTTTATATCCCTTTCAAACGTGCAAGAACGGCTCACACTTTTAGGCTCCCACTCTTTTAGCACTGGGCTATTATCTGTGCCTCTAGAAAGGTAGTATAAAGCCCTACCGAATTTCCCGAATTTCTCCACCAATTCTGCAAGGGAAACGGGCCAGAGCTGTCCAATAGTTTCTATGCCCATCTTGTGAAGCGCTTTTTCTGCAACTTTTCCTACTCCGTAGATTTCTGAGACGGGGAGGTCTTTAATGATTTCTTCTTTCTCTTCATCTGTTATTATCATTAGACCGTTCGGTTTTCTCAAACCCGAGGCTAGCTTTGCTAGGAATTTGTTGGTAGCTACACCTACAGATGCCGTAAGGCCTAACTCCTCCCGTAGCCTCTTTTTTATCTGCTTGGCAATTTCAACTGCTTCTGAAAAGTTCTTAGTGACCTCGGTAACATCCAGAAATGCCTCGTCAACGGACACCTGCTCTGTCAAAGGAGAAAAGGTCTCCAAGATGCGCATTATCTGGAGGGATATCTCAGCGTAACGCCCCATGCGCCCCTCAAGGAAGATGCCGTGAGGACAAAGCCCTTTGGCCTTTGAGACTGGCATGGCACTCTTGACCCCGTATTTTCTGGCCTCGTACGAGGCCGAGGAGACAACACCTCTGCCCGTTACGCTTCCACAAACAATTACCGCCTTT
Organism: Candidatus Brocadiia bacterium JP1; assembly: GCA_051388875.1. Taxonomy (GTDB): domain Bacteria; phylum Planctomycetota; class Brocadiia; order Brocadiales; family Bathyanammoxibiaceae; genus JBMFFR01. Next base: position 409,766 of record JBMFFR010000001.1, read on the forward strand.
CCCCGAATTTCAGAGTTGTCAAGTTCCTCCACAGAGGCGAAAAAGGCGTCCATGTCCACATGGATTATCTTACGCATGTTTCCCTTTAACTAAAACCGTTTAGTAATTTATTCTTTCAAAATCATGGGCTGATTGCAGCACTCTAGTGTCCCTGCACCGCCCTTTGTAACTTGCACTTCGGCACCGCATACCTCACAGTAATAGACTTCCCCAGCTTCTGTCATTAGGTTTCTTCCTCCTTTATCTAGTTTTAGAGCGTCTCAATTTTGAAAGATATTGTGCTAAATCGGTAAGATGTTTTTTCTCTTCCTCAAGTAAGGCTTTAAATGCCTTCTTACCCTTAGAGTTAGTGCATAGTTTAGAGGCTTCCGTATAAAATAAAATGGAATCTTTCTCGGTCTGTATGCCCATCTTAAGGGCTTCTTCCTCCGAGAGGGCCTTTCCCATGGCTTTTTCCTTCTTCGCAGGCCGAGTAAAAACGCCGGTATCTACTAGTATACGAATGTAGCTGTTTACCATTTCGTCCTCTTCACCCCAGGGTTCCCAGCCCTTTTTAGGTAATTCAGCGCGCATTTCTTCAAAGAGTGCTAAGTGTTTTTTCTCAGCAGTTGCAAGATCATGAAACATCCGACGGGTTTTAGGGTTTGTAGCGTTTTCTGCCGCCGTTATGTAAAAGTTGAAACCTTCTTTTTCCAGATTAGCCCCTACTCTAAAGGCTTCATCATCATTCATAAATTTAATGACCATTTTTGTTCTCCCAGTATGCAGAAACGAGCCGGTCTTACATAGTAATTTGTAATTTGAGCCTCAGATTCCTTCTATAATATGACCCAATTTCCTCTTCTTAGCCTCAAGATAACGGAGATTTTCCTTTCTTGGTGTTATAGGGATTGATACCCTTTCTACTATCTCTAGTCCGTAACCCTCCAGAGCCTTAAACTTCCTGGGATTATTGGTTAATAGTCTCATTTTGGTTATACCTAGATCCTTAAGGATTTGGGCCCCTATGCCATAGTCCCTCTTATCAGGTAGGAAGCCTAGTTTTTCGTTAGCTTCCACTGTGTCCAGCCCCTCGGTCTCCTGAAGGGCATAAGCATGGAGTTTATTTTCTAGCCCGATACCTCTACCCTCTTGCCGCATATACAACACTACCCCCTTACCCTCCTTTTGAATCACCCGCAGTGAATTATGTAATTGTTCCCCACAATCACAACGAAGGGAGCCAAAGACGTCTCCAGTAAGACATTCGTCGTGCACCCTAACCAATACAGGCTCTTGTTGTTGTGGTGTGAAGGAATCATCCGTACTACCAATGTCCCCATAACAAAGGGCCAAATGGAGATAATCATCAATATAAGAGCGATAAAGGTGTAACTTGAAGTTACCGTAAACCGTGGGAAGGTTCACCGCGACTTTTTTCTCTATGAGTCTCTCTTTTTCTCGCCTGTACTTGATAATATCTGCAATGGTGCATATTTTCAGGTTATGTTTTTCGGCAAATTTTTTGAGCTCTGGCAATTTGGCCATTTGGCCATTTTCGTCCATTATCTCACATATGACAGAGGCAGGCCTGAGCCCAGCCAGTTTAGCTAAATCTACGGCTCCTTCTGTATGGCCGGTTCTCACTAATACCCCTCCAGCCCTGGCCTTCAGGGGAAAGATGTGACCCGGACGAACCAGGTCTTCAGGTTTGGCATCTCTCCCTATAGCGGTTAAGATAGTGGTGGCTCTATCTTCTGCCGAAACACCGGTGGTTATCCCATTTCTTGCATCTATTGATACAGTGAAGGGGGTCTCAAATCTGGCATTATTATTTGGCACCATTGGCGGCAGGTTAAGGGCCTCCGCAATCTCAGGAGCTATCGCCAGGCAAAGTATCCCTCTGGCGTGGGAGAGCATAAAGTTTATGATTTGGGGCGTAATTTTTTCTGCCGCAATGGTTAAATCGCCCTCGTTCTCTCGGCTAGCGTCATCCACCACGATGACCATCTTTCCGTCTCTAATTTCCTGTACAATTTCTTGTATACTACTAAAATGCATTTTTATACACTTTCCTCCAACTTCCACCCCTTTACCACTAACTCAACACCCCACCAGAAGTAACTAAAAAAGGAGGCGGTAGTAGACAGGGCAGTTAACCATAAAAAAAAACTCACAATAGGGCCAGGCATTACGTTACCCACTATAACCATCCCGAAGGTAACTAACTGTATCAGATTATTGCCTCTACCAAACAAGTCGGGACAGGGTTGCCACTGTTTTAAGAAAAACGACAGAAAAACAGAGGCAAGGAGTATAAATGCCTCCCGCCCTAATATTAGTCCTACAAGCCAAAGGGGCAAGTAGGGCCCCGGCCACTTAGAACTTATTAGAAAAAGGCACAACCCCACCACTACTAGCTTATCGGCCAGAGGGTCAAGATATTTTCCAAGAAGCGTAATTTCATTCCTTTTCTTGGCCAGATACCCATCAAAGACATCACTAAGGCCGATTATCAGTAACATTGCTGCCCCTAAATAGCGGTTGAAATCATCATGCTTAACCCCAAGGAGCACGACTATTAGTATTGGGGTTAGAACGATCCTCCCCAGTGTAACTTGATTGGCCAGAGTCATCAGCAGTCATTATTATCCCAAGTAAGAACGCCTTTAACAATTAAATAATATTACTGCCTTATCTGTCAAGGGAAAAGAGGCAAGTGGAATAACCAGGGGTTAGCTTCTCAAATAGATTAATGGGACCAGATTTGAAGAGGCTATTAATTTGGAAGGTTTCCTATTAGTTTTTGCCCTGTTTCTGCTTCAGGCCCAGCACCTTAGAGAAGTTTCTCATCGGCCAGGTATTTTTCTACTGTATTAACGATAGTTTCGGCATCAGCAATATCTTGTTCTGAGTCTCTTTCACTTATCGTCTTCTCATATTCATAATCCCCAGTCTGCCTATCTCTAAAGATACGTTGAATCTTTTGAGTAAACTCCTTCGGAAATAACTCCTTATGGATAAATTCTTTGTTAAAAAAGCCTATAACACTTGAATGTCTGGAAAAACTCATGCCAAGGGTTAGTAATGCTGCTTGGAGGGAATGGAAGATAGCATAGTAAGCCCTTGAAACCGCCTCCTCATAGTTGTTTTGAGTATGGTGCTGTTTTGCAATTACCAGACACTTCTTTGACTTTGCCATAATTTTCTGTAATTTTGTGGCTAGTTCGGTATCCTTGCTCATAGGGGAATGCCTTCTTTTCTTACATTCATAAATAGTGGCTCATATTTATCGTTTTCAAAACGGGCCTTTTCATAGACGAAAATGGTTATGAGTGCCTCATTTTCCCAGCCTATCTGCCAGGCAATTTCATCTATCTTGTCCCGTAGTTCCTCTGTCTTTTTTTGTACCAAGACTATGACATCGTAGTCTGAATCTGGATAGAAATCACCCCGTGCTCTTGAGCCAAAGAGGATGATGCCCCGGACTTCCTCTCCTAACTTCTCCCTGAGGGCTCTGGCAAGCTCTTTTGTGACCTTGTCTTTTTTCATTGCTATTAGATGGTTAATGTAGTTCAAAACCGTGCGACCTTGCGTCGCACGCTAAGCGTGTTCTCTCGAGAGATCAAGGCTTCTACCCTTTCTACAAACAACTTTCTCTTGTCAGGGGTATTTTCATATTCAAAGCACCCTGCATCAAAAAGATGGCATTCCTTCTTCAAGGTTTCGCACGTGGTGCGAAAATTTATCCAGTTTTCTTGGAATTTGAATGTCTTAATAAGGACAGTCAAAATTGCCACCAAAACAGATGCCACGACTGTAGGCCACTTAAGATTGCTTAAAGCTAAGATAGGCACGATTGCAGAAATAATTATAAGAGTCGTTTGAAAAACACGGTACCAAAATTTGTTGCCGGAAGCCCTTTGTTCGTACCATTCGACCTCCTGCTGATATCGATTTTTTAGATAATCCTGAAACTGTTCATCGGTCATTGCTGTTATGCCCCGACGCTTGTGGCAGCTTCCTCTATTTTCGCTTCAAAATTATAAGGTGCCCAATCAATCACTTTAACACCAAGTTCAATCAGGCATTTGGGAATTCTGCACTGTGTGTCTTTAAGACGTATTCCAAGTAATCCCTTACCCATCCCATGGCTAGTACGAACTTCCCAGTCAACCCATTCACTCTTGTGGGTATTCCACCCGATAAGACAAACAGTTACTGATGAACCTTTGATTAGTTCCTTTATTTTACTGGCAATGTAATTAGGATCGTTGCTCTTTACTGGTGTAACCATAGAACGATCTATAAAATCTGTTTGTATATACTTGTTCCACCTCAATAAGCGACAACCGTCCACCTGCTTTTTATCATCTGCGTCAAAGCTGATAAAGATTTTTCTAGTCATTGGTTGCCTCCATGTTTTTGAAATTTCAAAGGTCTGTCCTTTTATTTTGAAAATTCTTCATCCCCTGCTTCTCTCCAGCACCTCTGTGAGGTTTTCTACTACCCTCTGTTCGTCCTTTTCTTTCAGTTGTAGTATCTCTCTCAGGGCTATGCCGATATGGGGTATGTAGGTCTTGATGTAGGATTTCTTCTTTTCAGATTCTTCGTGGCGGCGCTTTTTGGATAGATAGGAGTTCAGCCTGCGTCCGCATTCCTGTAGGGCCAGCCTTATCTCACGTTCTATCTCAGGGTAGTGGGCGACGGCTTCTTTGCTTTCGGAGGTGAAGGGCACCCATACGCTTGCCACATGCACCATAAGCACCAGTGGCCCAGAAGGTAAGGCACCATTGGACTGCTGAAGTGCGTAATTCCTCCAGGAGGTATCTATCACGGTTTCTGTAACCAGGCATGCCGATTGTTGATAGAGTAGCGGTACGCGGTTGGCAAACCTGAAGAGCCTGGCCAGTCCCTCCTGGGGCAGCTCTCCCCCGTAGGCCAGTCCTGCCTCAACCAGGAATGGATTCCCCCTGTATACGGAGGGTGTCCGTGTGGTGGCCGTGCAGAAATCTGCCTTGAATTGCCTCTCCAGCCCTTTCATTATAAGTTCTTCCCCGATGGGGACGATGCAATCAGTAGGCGGGTTCATAATTTTGGTGGAGTGTATTGCCTTGAGGAGTTTATCAGCCTCCTGTCTGGCAACCCTTTGGGGTCTGGCGTTTTCGGGAAGCCCTGCCTTCTGACAAATCTCCTTGGCTAACCTGCTGCTAACCCTTGAAAATTCTGTTGTGAGGAAGCTGGACAGGGTGCGGGCCTTTGTGTCGTGTAACATGTGTATAAGCATTCCTACCTCTATCCCATAGGGGTGGGGCTTTATCTCTTTTGGCTCGGGGGGGAGTTGGTTGCTTGCCCTTGGAAGTACAAGTTCCTCCTTCTCCGGGTTTATATATTTAAAGGCTGCATGGGGGTTTGCCACCGCCGTTTGCTCCAGATACTCATCCACTGATTGGCGGCCCTTCTGATACCTGGCCTCTAGCTCAATGGTAACCCTGGTGCCGTGGGAGATTTCCCACTCCAGTTCTTGTCCTTTAACAACGACAGGCTCATTCTTTTGTGTATCTATCATAAGCTCGCAGTAGTAGGCGGGCTTATTGGGCTTGGTTTTTGAGGTTATACGTACCGGGCGGCCTGTGGTCAGCTGTCCATACATCCCCGCCGCAGATATTCCTATACCTTGCTGACCCCTTGCCATCTTGAGGCGGTGGAATTTGGAGCCATAGAGTAGTTTGGCAAAGATGCGGGGTATTTGCTCTTTTACTATTCCTGGGCCGTTATCTTCTATGGTAACCCTGAAACGTTCTTCATGTTCAGTGGGTTCTACTTTGACAGAGATTTCAGGCAATATCCGCGCCTCTTCACAGGCATCCAGCGAGTTATCCACAGCCTCCTTGACGCAGGTGAGTAGCGCCTTTTTGGGATTATCAAAGCCCAGGAGGTGGCGGTTTTTGGTAAAGAATTCACTGACAGAGATTTCCCTCTGTCGCTGAGCCATCTCATTTGCTACATCTCTTGTGGCCGTCTCAGGTTGTTTTACTTTTACCTCTTTTGCTATTGCTACCCGTGCCATCAGTATCTCCTCAGTAGTTAAAAAACATGCTTGTTGTTATAAATATACCAACATTATATTTGCTAAGTCCTAAAAGTCAACGAGATAGGTATTGATGAAGAATCTTGTTTGCAACCTAAAGGTTGCGGCTATTCTGCCTCTAGGAAACGGGTCTCAGGTTTTTATATTTTGTACTAATCCAGTACGGCTTTTATGGTTAGGTGTTCCCACCTGAAGACTCTTTTAGTTCCACTATCTAATTCCATAGCTATCCCACCGTTGGTGGTAAGGTCTGTTATTTTCCCTGTATATTCCGACCCTCCTTCCTCAACAATGGCTCTATGTCCGATTATTGGTGAAAGCTGCACCCAGCGTTTTCTTATATATTCATAGTTGCTGTGTTTGAGGTGTACATACAGGTCGTCCAGGTTGCGAAGGAGGGCCCTCGCCAGGGATATGCGATCCGCCTGGTGACCTAATTCTATAAGCAGGGAGGTGGATGGGTAAACCACATCTTTTGGAAGTTCTTCACTGGGTATATTGACATTTAACCCTATGCCCGCCAGAAAGTGGGCCTCTTTCCCTTTCACAGTCTCCATCTCCACTAGTATCCCACAGACCTTCTTTTCGTTAACTAAGATATCATTGGGCCATTTTATTGTGGCCTCAAGGCGTAACACGTTTTTTATAGTTTGTGTTACTGCTACCGCCACCATGCCGGACAAGAAACAAATCTTCTCATATGGTATTTTGGGCTTTAAGATGGTTGTCATGAGTATCCCCTTATATTTGGGGCATAACCACTGGCGACCCGCCCTTCCCCTCCCCTTTCTCTGGAATTCGGCAAAGATACAAGTACCCTCCCTTGCCCCCCTTTCTGCGATGGTCTTAGCAACATCCATGGTAGAGTCCACCTCATCGTAGGTGAGGATGTCACGCCCGATAATACTGGCTTCTAGTCCCCTTTGAATCTCATCAGGTATTAGCCTATCGGGGACGCCTCTTAGGCGGTAGCCGTAGTCTGGGTGGAAATCAAGATTGTAACCTGCTTGCTCTAGCTGCTTAAGCTCCTGACGTAACTTTTCTTTAGTTAAGTTCGTATAAGCGGCCAAGCTTTCTAGAGAGACCCAGCTATCTTTGTATTTGTGGAGGATGTTAAGGACACCGACCTTTGACATAATATATAGGACGTGTTGTAAGTTTCTGATTTGCAAGAAATTATAGCTATTGCACTTAGGGGCTGTCAAGCCATGTTAGACTACGACTACCTTTGATGTATATAAAGACTGGTTTTGTTATTGACAAATCCTTCGCCTTTTAGTTTTATACTCTTACTTGTATACAACTTAGACGAGGGGATAGGTTATGTCAATAAATGGATACGTTGACTATAAACGGAGAGAATTTTGTAAGGACATAAGGTGTCCTGTTCAATTAGACTTAGATAAACAGAAAGAAGGCACAGCAGAATACGAGAGAATAAGGGGGATATGTAAGAGTGCGTGTAGATATACTACGTATCAATTCCATCATTGGCTTATAGAGAAAGGCTATTTAATTGTTAGACCCGAGAAATAAGATAGAAGGAGGTATTAAAGATATGGATTGGGGAATGAAGAACCGCTTATCGCAGTTAATACAATCCGATGGTCATTGCCTGTTTATGCCAGTAGACCATGGGTATTTTCAAGGACCGACCTCAAAACTAGAAAGACCAGGTGAGACTGTTAAACCATTACTACCTTATTGCGATGCAGTCTTCTGCACCAGAGGCGTGTTACGCGCATGCATAGACCCAGCTAATACAAAGCCAATTATTTTGCGGGTATCAGGCGGCACAAGTATGGTGGGCAAAGACCTCGCCAACGAGGGGACTACCACCTCTATAAGGGAGGCTGTCAGGCTTAATGCGGCTGCAGTGGGGATGTCTGTCTTTATTGGTAGTGATTACGAGCATCAGACCTTGGTGAATTTGGGGAAGCTGGTGGACGAGGCTGAGGAATTTGGTATCCCAGTAATGGCTGTTACCGCAGTGGGTAGAGAGTTAGAGAAACGGGATGCCAGGTACCTAGGTCTATGTTGCCGAATTGCTGCGGAGTTAGGGGCACGGGTTGTAAAGACTTACTGGTGTGAAAACTTTGAGAAGGTTACCAATGGGTGTCCGGTCCCAGTAGTGATGGCGGGTGGGCCTAAGGTGCCAGGTGAAAAAGAGGTGCTAGAGTTTGTCTATGATGGTATGCAGAAGGGTGCAATCGGCGTAAATCTTGGTAGGAATATCTGGCAAAATGAGCATCCAATAGCCATGATAAAGGCCCTCTATGGGATTATTCACGAAAATGCCACCGCCAAAGAGGCGTATGAGATTTATAACGAGGTTAAGAGTGGGAGACAAAGGGTAGAAGTATCGTGATTAGCTTATTAGGCAGAACTACTAGTAGTGCATAGGGTGCGCCCTGACGCACCCTACTGTATTAGGGAGGTGCTAATCCATGGGATGGAGGAGGTGGTTACTAAAGCATGGGCCTGGCTTTGTAGGTAGTATGGCAAAGACTATGGTGCTGTGCTACACACAAAACAAGGACGCATGTCCAGATCTTTCCGAAGATGAGCTTCTAAAAATGACGCTTAGGTCACGTGCGAGGGCTCATGCAATGTTGGGGTCTTCTGCTTTTGATGAATCATCAATAGAAAAAATAATAAAAGAAGCAAAAACAAAGGATAATATGGTAGAGCGGTTTTTCTTAAAGAAATTAAGCCCTCTTGCTAAAGTTATTCTATATGCGTGGAACGTTGAAACTCCTGGCTCTGAGGAAGTGTTTAAAAGGGTTTGTCAAATTGCACAAGATTTTACATGGCTGACGTGGAAAGAAATGTATGAACAGAGCACTAATCACGGTAAGGATAGTCAAACACTACACGCTGAGCTAGAAGCCTACGCAGAGATGATTGATATTATTGAGGAGGTATCCCACCAGTATGTGGAATAAACTCCCAACCACTGTCGTAGCTGAAATTAAACGCCGTCTTGGAGACGATGGCTTTTATAAGCTTGATGCATTGGCTCTTAAGTACAACATATTTAAACAGAGATTCTTTGAGGGTATGGATTCTTTAAAAGGAGATATCGTTTTATATGTAGAGATGTTCGGGCATTTTCTCAGTAGCATGGGTAATCAACTCGCAGAGCATGGACACATGGCGGACGCTGAGCTAGCATTTCGCCTTTCTATTAAGCTCAAACCAGACCAAAACCCATCACATGCAAGCCTAGCATTTCTTTTGTTTAAAGACAGACGTTATCACGAGGCAGCTCAACAGGCAAGAGCCGCACTAGCTGTTTTGGAGGAATTTGACCGCCAGGTTGCGGAGCTAGAAACTCCGCCTCCTGAGGACGTAGTACCTCCCGGCGGGTCTGCAGAATTGAGTGCGGCGCTTCGGGAGATTATTCTCAATGTGGAAAAGGGGAACAGCTAATCATGTATCCCGGTCCACCTTGGTATGATTTGATGGGCTAGAAATGTAGATGCGTATTAACACACCATAAAGATTAGGTATCCAAATGGTTAGCCTAATTGTTTTCTTAAGTATTACATCTCTAGGAATTGGGCATAAAAGATTGGGCCTATTACAACGGCAGGAGATCTTAGTTTAACGCGTATCGCTAAAATCTAAAAGGAGAATAAGATAATGGATTTGCCGAATATTAAAGATTTGATGTTAATGAGAAGATGGGCCTCTCACAGGGGGAGAGGATTTATAGTAATATTTTTCCTCTTCTTACTGCCGTTACTTGCCTCGGAGTCAGCAGCTCAATTACAGCCTTCTGCAACTTACAACATAGAGACACGCATGAATTTAAGTGAAGTTGGCGATGTTGATGTTTTAATTTTAATGAAGTTTCCAGACACCTCATCCTACCATACAAGTAAACAACTCTTTGGTAACAACAAATACCTCCTTGTGCGTCAAATTGCGCAATATTTAAGCAAATATCTGCTAGAAATTGGTGATCCGGAGTATAACGATGCAAATAGGGAGTTGAAGTTTGGGTTAAAGGTTAGGGGCATGGCAGTATGTAAACAGGGGCAGTGGGAAGTAGAGACCGAGGAAGGTATTAAACTTGTCAGTAAGCAAGAGAATACATGGATTTTCAACTTTACCACGCAATCACCAGCTGGACTGTTCAATGAGCATATATATTTCCAATTTCCTAAGCTAGCGAGTGAGATAGTGTATGATGATGCGCACAACTCAGTTAAGTTTAAACTTCCTGATAAATATAAAAGGAAAGGGGGCAAGTTAGAGGTTGATACCAAGTTTCGCGAGACACTGATGTCTTGCGTATATAAAGTATACGGTGACCCCAAGCTGGGTAACTATTGGGTTGCTAAAACAATCTTTAGGAATACAGGCAAAGGGAAGATAGAAGACCTTAAAGTAAAATATAAGATAAGGGGCTACACCGATTGGAGTGTGCCCAACACATACTCAATACTGGCTCCAGGGGGGACGATAGTGGATTTGTACTATCCACAACTTGCACCAGAGGTTGCGCAGTTAACAAGTAAGACCCCTTCCACCCTTGAGATTGAGTATTCTTATAAAGGTGCTGACCCTAAACAGGATGGTAAGACTATCTACGTCCGTGGAAAGAATGAGTTTGAACATAGCGATATAACCACCCGGGAGGCAGTATCGTGGTTTGATAATTTTGCAAATGTTCCCCTTCTGGCTGCTTTTGTAACAAAGGGGGACCCTGCCGTAAGGAAGTTTGTAGACATGGTGAGTCGTGCTTCGGGTGGAGTGGCTGCTTCTTTAAAGGACGAGGATGCGGTAGCATGGCTTAAGGCCCTTTACGACCTTGAGGTGGCAAACGGATTTAGTTACCAGACACCACCAGGCCTATTGGAAAGCGTTTTTGTGCAGGAAGTAAAGTATCCCAGGGACGTGCTGGCTGGAAAGGCTGGCACGTGTATTGACCTTGCGATACTATATGCTTCTTGCGCTGAGGCGACCTCTATAAGGAGTTTCCTTGTGGTGATTCCGGGACATTGCTTCCCATTGTTTGTATTACCAAGTGGGAACATATTACCAGTGGAGGCCACCGCCATAGGCAGGGCCTCTTTTGAAGAGGCTTTTAAGCAGGCGCAAGAGACCTTCCAAAAGGCCCAGCAGGATGGGAGAATCATCCTTGCTGATATAGAAGAGATTTGGAAGTTGGGGGTTTCGCCTCCTGAGTTGCCCCCAGTACCAGAAGATTGCTTGGAAAAATGGGGTATAAGGATACCGCAGGCGGGAGGGCCTGTTGTTACGCTTCCTCAAATATATAATACGCAACCAGTTTTTCCTCCTGCACCCCCCGTTATACCTCCGGCGCCTCCCATTACACCTCCGGCACCCCCTTCCCCGACAGGTGTGTCAGGTGTGTGGGTGGGAACCGCCTATAACACTACTGTTGGCATGGGAGCTAAGATGGAAATGCAGCTCCAACAAACCGGCCCGCAGGTCTTTGGGTACGTTACAGTCTATCCCCCACTGGAAGGGAGCTGCCAGGTGCAGGGGACGATATATGGCAATTCCCTTTATCTAGACGCAGTAACGCCTGTGGGTAATTATGTATTGGAGGCTATTATCCAGGGGAATCATATGGAAGGGTCATATGAAATTAGTAGCTATTACGATGTTCAGCAAGGGGTTATTAGGGCCGACAGGATGTATTAACGCAGTTGTTGAGCTATTTTTCTGAAGGGTTCCTTTAATAATTTATCCATTGAAAGTGGAATTCCTTGTGCCAATCCGAATCCCTAAGTAGTTATGCGCGTAGCTAGATATTATAACAACCGTGATGTCCGTCTGGAAGAAATGCCCACTCCAGAGATCGGCCCCGGTGAGATACAGGTAAAGGTTATAGCAAGTGGTATTTGCGGTAGCGATGTGATGGAGTGGTATCGCATTAAGAAGGCTCCACTGGTGTTGGGGCATGAGATTACCGGGGAAATTACTGTATTTAGTAAAATTAATTTAGTAAAATTAGTTTTATTATGGATTCCAAATGGAGTTCTGAATACCTACTCGTTGAAACTGAAGTAGAAAGAACCCCTAAAAAGCCCGGCGCATATCGTATTTACCAGTCAAAACGGTATAATCGTTACAAAGGAGCCACTCGAATTATAAAAATTGGTATGTCGGGTAGTAACCTCTCTAAAGAACTTAAAAATCATTTAAATAGACATATCGTGGCAAACCGTATCAAAAGAATTACAAACCAAGAAGAAATTAAAGTTACATTTGATTATTTAATTACAGAAAATAAAGAAAAAGCCACGAAATTAGAACGCGATCTATTAATACAGTTTGAAAACGACCATTTTGAGTTGCCAGTTCTTAACTCACAACGAGGATACAGAAGGGGAGAAGATAAGTATTTTTTCCCATAAATAGCTGCTATGATGCATAGTTGGTCAGAAATAAATGAACAAATTAGGGATTGCTTATCAAGACCGGACACCGTACCCAGACTAGAGGATTTATTTGATCAAACGGGTGACGGCATGGTTGCTTTTGTGTTGGGACAACAGTACGAAAAGCTCGGTGAATTTAATAGAGCGCTTATGTTTTATAGGGAAGCTGAAACTAGATTTCCCCTAGAGGAATGGAAGCAAAGGGCTAGAGAAAGTATGCAGTTATTGTTTTACAAATTAAAGTACTCCTAAAATGCCCGAGCGGAGCAAAGACTGGATATCGCAGGCCAGAAGGGACGTAGAGAATGTACAATGGGAGCTAAAAGGGGCTTTCTTTGAGTAGGCATGCTTCTCGGCCCAGCAGGGGGCGGAAAAGGCAATTAAGGCCGTGTATTAAAAGTTAGGAGGGCTTGCCTTTGGACATTCCACAAAGGAACTCCTGACAGGCCTGAAAGAAAAAACAAACTTGCCCTATGCTCTATTAGAAAAAGCCGCTTTCCTTGACAGACTCTATATACCCGCTAGGTACCCAAATGGTTGGCCTAGTGGCTCTCCAAAAGATTACATCACACGTGAGGAGGCAGAACGTGCTATCGCTTATTCAAGAGAAATGCTTCAATTCTGTGAGGATTTTCTGGCTAGACAGGGCTAAGGCTATAGAAGTTCTCCGAGCAAAAGCCAGAGAATATGTTAACGCCAATAAGAACGTTTTGAAGGTGGTGCTCTTTGGCTCACTTGCTGAAGGCCGTGCCCTGCCAGGCAGTGATGCAGATATACTAATTTTACTGGAGACCAGCCAGCAAGATTTTCTATCCAGGATGGATGGGCCTTTGAATATTTTCTCAGGGTTAGGAATTGGGATAGAGGTCTTCCCTTACACCTGTACAGAAGCTGCCGGCATTCCCTTGGTCCGAAAGGCCCTTGAACAAGGGTTGGTGCTTGCTGCACGTTAAAGAGTATAACATTACCCTAATTTAGCCTTAAAGCCTCCACTCCGTTCTAGAAGGGATAAAAAATGCGTGTAGCCATGTACTATAACAACCGTGATGTCCGTCTGGAGGAGATGCCCACTCCAGAGATCGGACCAGGTGAGATACAGGTAAAGGTTATAGCAAGTGGTATTTGCGGTAGTGATGTGATGGAGTGGTATCGCCTTAAGAAGGCTCCCCTGGTGTTGGGGCATGAGATTACCGGGGAAATTGTTACGCTTGGGGTAGGTGTGGAAAGTTATAAGGTTGGCGAGAGGGTCTTCGTTTCTCATCATGTACCTTGTAATACATGCCATTACTGCCTGAACGATAACCACACCGCCTGTGAGACATTACATACCACCAATTTTTATCCTGGGGGTTTTGCTGAGTACATTCGTGTGCCAAAAATTAATGTGGATAGGGGTGTATTCCCCCTCCCTAATGAAATATCTTTGGAAGAGGGCACATTTATAGAGCCCTTGGCATGTGTGATAAGGGGGCAAAGGGTAGCTGACTTAAAGCCTGGTCAGACAGTGCTTATTCTAGGCAGTGGTATTTCGGGCATGCTTCATGTGGCTCTAGCCCGTGCGGTAGGGGCAGGGTGTATTATCGCTACTGATGTAAATGAATACCGTTTGAGGTTGGCACAGAAATTTGGTGCGGATATAACCGTAAATGCCAGGGAAGATGTGCTGTCTTATCTTCGTAAGGTAAATGGGGGCAGGCTTGCCGACCTAGTGGTTGTCTGTACAGGGGCATTGCCGGCCTTTAATCAGGCACTACAATTGGTGGACAAGGGTGGCACAGTACTCTTCTTTGCCCCTACCGAGCCGGGGGTTAATTTGCCTGTACCTGTCAACGACTTCTGGCGGAATGGGATAACCTTGATGCCTTCCTATGGTGCAGCACCATTGGACATAACAATTGCCATGAACCTTCTCAGTACCCACAGGGTACAAGTGCGTGAGATGATAACACACCGCCTAGCCCTGGCCGAGACAGGCAAAGGCTTCCAACTTGTGGCAGGTGCTGGTGACTCTCTAAAGGTTATTGTGGAACCACAGAGGTGATTTATATAAGTTTCTTGGCACGCCTCTTCTTGACAGGAGGCTCTTTATATGCTATCTTTTTTCAACTGGGTGGCGGGCTTTTAGAAAGAATCTAAACTATTATGACTATACTACTCTTTCTCCTGACAACTCTTATCTTTTTACCCCTTTCGGCCCAAGCTAAGGACAAGGATGCAGAAGTAATACAAAAAGCCGATATTATCTTTCAAACTGACACAAAAGAATCTCCGAAGGTAAAGAAGCCCTCTACGCAACAAGTTACGACTCAGCAAACTACATCCCAACCTGCCCCTACATCTCCAGCCAGTCGTGATAATGTTCAAAAGGCAAAAACCCCTTCCACGCAGGAAAGTACTTCTAAGTCAACTCAGCCAGAAAAAGATTCTAACAAAGATACAAGAGGGACTACCGATACTAAAAAACCAACCCCCGTTCCTTCCCCGTTAGCCAGTAAGCCAGAGGATCCCTCTTCATCCGAGGCCAAGCAGGCAACGCCCACCAATTCTATAGCGGAGGTGAAGAAGATTAGAAACGAGGTGACTTCTGTTTCTAACACCCCAATCATACCTGTTTCTGCTACATCTAACCAGACCTCACTCCAAGAAATCCTTGCGCAGGCATATGAGAGTCTTCAAAAAGACAAGAAATATGAGGCCAGGAATCTTTATTCCCAGGCCCTTTTTATGGAAAGCTCGGAGGAGAGACGTAGGTTGATTCGTAAACACCTGGATGAATTAAATAGTGCACTGCTTTTTTCCTCCTCCCCCAATCCCGATTTCTTGGTCTACGATGTACAGTCGGGAGATAACCTTACAAAGATTGCAAAGCGATACAATACCACACCTGAACTTCTCATGAGACTTAATCGGAAGACTTCTACACTGCTAAGAATCGGAGAACCCTTGCGGATATTGAAAGGAAGGGTAAGCCTTCTTATAGACAAGAGTGACTTTACTTTAACCCTTCTTTTGGAAGGTCACTATCTTAAGCAGTACCCGGTAGGGATAGGAAAAGAAGATAAGACTCCGGAAGGAACATTTATTATAGCAAATAAAATGAAAGATCCCACGTGGTATTCCCCCCTAGACGGGAAGGTGTATCCTTATGGTCACCCGGAAAACATTTTAGGTACTCGCTGGATAGGTTTCGAGAATCAGCCAGGCCTTACTGGGTACGGTATTCATGGTACGACTGAACCCGAGAGCATAGGCACAGAGTCTTCCAACGGATGCATCCGCATGGCCAATCAAAACGTAGAGGAACTATACGACTATGTAACAGTAGGTGCGGAGGTTTTTATTCAACGTTAAGTTCTAAGGAGAAGGCATGGCGAAAGTACTCTACACGAAAGAACCTTTGGAGAAATATCTTCAGGATGCGGCGGCTGGGACACCTACACCAGGCGGAGGAAGTGTATCTGCATTGGTGGGGGCCCTCGCTACAACTATGGCTAACATGACGGCCAACATGACTATAGGCAGGCCCAAGTTTAAGGACTTTGAGCCTACCCTGCAGGATATGAATCAGGCTATCCAAGGGATGCGAGAAGAATTCCTGGGGCTTATGCATAGAGACATGGATGCTTATCAGGCAGTTCTTGACGCTTATCGGCTTCCGAAGTCTACCCCTGAGGAAGAAGAAAGGCGTACGCAGGCTATACAGATGGCTTTAAAAGGTGCAATGGAGGTGCCCCTGCAAACGGCAAGGCTTTCACTTAACCTCCTTGAGCATGCCAATAAGTTGATAGATATATCCAATCCGAATCTACTAGGCGATGTGGTTGTGGCCTCTATTATGGCTAAAGCTGCCCTTATGGGGGGAAAGATTAACGTGGAAGTGAATCTCTCCATGATGAATGATAAAAATCTGGTAGAAAAGACGCGTAGTGAGATTTTGCTGGCTGCCCAAAGGAGTCAGACACTACTAGAAGAAGTCCTAAAAAAAGCAGAGACAAAGTACACCAAAACCAACTAAAGTATGGAGTGGAATATTTCCAAAGGTTCCGGGCGTTGTAACTTGTGCGAACGCATCGTTCTTGAGGAGGAGCCCTTTTTCTCCTCCCTGTTCTTACAGGATGAGTGCTTTATGAGGAAGGATTTCTGTGTGGGATGTTGGGACAAACAGAATCCGGAAACATTCTTCTCTTTCTGGAGGACACGCAGACCTAAAAAAGAAGAGCCTAAACGAAGGATAGTAGACAACGTAGTAATATTAAATCTCTTTTCAAGACTTGAGGGCTTAGTAGAACCTTGGGCAAGGAATATGCAATATGTTCTGGCCCTGTTTCTCCTCAGAAAAAAACTCTTGCAATTAAAAGGATGTGGAAAGGATGAACACGGGGATTTCATGAACTTACATTACTCTGAGGAAAATAAGACTTACATCGTTTATAATCAAAATCTAGCTGAGGAGGAAGTAGAAAAGATTAATAGCGATATTTTAAGGCTTCTTGATCCAAACACAAGTGGGCAAGATGCTTTGATGCCTCTAGAACAGCCACAAATGCCCTCCGCTGTTGACTAAAAAATAGAGGCCAGCCTTTACTTCAATGAAAGACTAGCCTCTTTAGAGTGATAATTATCTCCTGATAGATTCTTCTGCTTCTGACAGTTGTTTTTCCATTTCTACTGATTCCCTTTTTCGATCCTCTTTCCTTTCAAGGGCGTCACCCACAAGGGCACCAACAGCAGTTCCAACCGCTGCCCCTGCGGCAGCTCCTATGCCAGGCGCACCAGCAAGCAGACCTGCCCCAGCTCCCACTGCCGCCCCTCCTGCTGCCCCAATGGCCGCACCTTTTTGCACAGTGCTTGCCCTGTTGACAAAGCACCCACTTAATACAAGAGTTACTAGCAGGCCTAAAAACATGTGTCTCAACGTATTCTTTACCTCCTAAAAAATTAAGACCTGCCACCCGTGTGCCCAAAATGTTAATAAATTTCATGTGCCTTATCAAATAAATTTTTCTTTTGGTGCCGACACTTCCCAGTAGGGCAGTTGAATGAAATTCTTGTCTATTTATAATTCGTAAGAGTATGAAATTTATAGGGCTTGCCTCTAGCTTGAGGAGATGAATAATTTGGCAGCCGCTGTTAATTCGCAGAGGAAGGTAAATTGCCCGAAATAGAGAGGGTGTGCATTTCTGTGATAGGACAACACCTTCCGGGGTTTGTAAATAGCCACAGGCTTTTGTAGTTTCTACAAACCTACAGAAATGTGTCTTGTCAATTCAGCTTAAGTTGTTGTAAATAAACGTCTTAAGAAGATAGTTGTTTGGAACTATTTTTGCGTGTATATAAGAAAAAGGAGGTTAAATTCATGAATTCGGTACACGTGCATTTGTTACTAACTCATGTCCCAGTTATAGGGGCCATATTTGGCTTTGTGTTGCTCGCAATTAGTATAGGCATTAAAAGTGGACAGCTATATAAGGTGAGTATAGGAATCTTTCTAGCCGTTGCTGTATTTGCAATACCGGTATATTTCACAGGAGAAGGTGCTGAAGAAATTATTGAAGATCTGCCCGGAGTAGAAGAGCATATTATTGAGCAGCATGAAGAAGCAGCATTAGTATCGCTAATACTAATTGAGATATTAGGGGTCTTTTCTCTAGTGCAGTTGGTGCTCTTTGGCCGTACGAAGAGTTTACCAATCTGGTTTGCCGTGGCGTCACTTGTGCTTTCAATTTTCACCGCTGGATTGGTGGCCCGGACTGCAAATTTGGGAGGGCAAATACGTCATACAGAAATAAGGGCAGACTTTAAAGCTTTAGAACACGATTATGAGGATTTAGACTCTGACTGAGATAATAAAAGAAGCCCTAAACTTTTCATACACCACTAGCTTATAAATACGATTAGGTATGAGATTTATAGGCCTGGACTTAGCTTGGGGAGAGAGGAATAATTCAGCGGTTGCTGTTCTGGAATCCCTCACGGGTGGCAATAGTGTCAGATTAATACACTTTCAGGAAAGGCTCCAAACAGATGAGTCAATCTTGGACTATGTAATTTCTGCCACTACGGAAGAAGCATGTATGGCAATAGATGCGCCACTAATAGTTAGAAACCTGGAGGGGGCAAGACCAGTGGATAAAGAGATAACCAAGCTATTTGGAAGGTACGGCGCAGGTGCCCATCCTTGCAACCTGAAGAAATTTCCCCATGGGGTACGCGGGGAAAGGTTAATACGAAGGCTATCCCGGTACGGGTTTAAACATCGTCCCCGTATCAGGCTAAACGAGAGGCGCAAGCCAATGAAACGTGTCTTTGAGGTCTATCCACATCCTGCGTATGTCGTCCTCTTTAATTTAGAAAAGAGACTCCTTTACAAGAAGGGTAAAGTTGAAATGCGACGTGAGGGCCTAACGATTCTACAGAATAGGTTACTAGAAGAATTATCCCGGCTAGAGCCTTGCCTCAAAATAGATAAGAGGCTAAAATCCCTCTTGCAAAAAAATGTTTCCCTTAGGAAGGGCATAACTTTAAAGGCTTACGAGGATACCTTAGACGCCCTGTTTTGTGCCTATATAGGGCTTTATCACTGGTACTGGGGGGAGGAAAGAACCATGGTAATAGGAGATATGCATACGGGCTATATAGTGGTTCCCAAGTTTTGTTAATGCCTTTTTTGTGGAACTTTTTACTTGTTTTGGCCTGGCTTAGTAGAGGCACGGGATTTTAAGTCTGCAATCTCCATATCCTTTCTTCTGATAGTTAATTTGAGCTGGGTATTTTCGTTTTCTTTAGCGATGACGAGATTACGGAGTTTATCCGTTTCCCTAGACTGTTTTTCAAGTTGTGTCTTGAGTTCCTCTAGCTGTTTTGTTTTAGCAGTTAACTCATTACTTAATTTTTCTGCCTCCTCTATCATTTTCTCTCTGGTTAGGGTCGCAGACATGGGACTGCGTGCCTCTTTTTCCACAGGAAGGGGCGCTGCCTTTAGGGGTGTAGGGCTTTCTTTTTGGGCAGTCCCTGTGGCAGCGGCGATTTCTAACCCCAGTGCTTTTGCTTTTTCGTATTCCGCTGAGGCCTCCAGGGTCATTCCCCTATTTTTGTAAACTTCCGCTAGGTTATGGTGGGCCTGGGCATTGTATGGATTCAGCTGTACCGCCTTCTTCAGGGCATGTGTGGCCTCCTCTAACTGCCCCTTTTGAATGTACAGTAGCCCTAATTGGTGGTGGGCATCCTTGGCGTGTGGGTTAATGCCTACCATCTTTTTGTATTCCATAATAGCCTCATCCAGCATACCAAGCTTCATATACAATGCCCCCAAGGCACGCCTTGCCTCCGTATGGGTGAAGTTTAGAGTGAGAGCTTTTTTATACTCTGCTGCCGCTTCAGCCAGCATGCCCTTTTCCATATAAGCCTCAGCCAATTCAAAATAAGTATCTACATCGTATGGTCGCTTTTTTACCGCTTTTTTGGCTTTTGAAATCCTATCCCCAAACATTTTATTCTCCCTATTCTTTAGTCATAAGTTCTGAAGCCTTTTGAAATTCCTTTTGGGCCTCTTCTTTCAGCCCCTTTTTTTCTAGAATCAAGCCATAGGTGTAGTGGGACTCAGGAAGCTCTGGGTGCTGTGACAGTGCAGTCTTAGCTTCCTTGACGGCCTCTTCCAGTCTTCCAAGTTCAGCCAGGCATACACTTATGCCTAAACGCGCCTCTAGCATCGAGCTATTGAGCCGTAAGGCATTATTGAAGGCGTCAAGAGATTCTCTATATTTTCCCTGTGAGAAAAGCACCTCACCCACATAGGAATGAAGTAAACTGTCGTTGGGAGATATGTTAAGGGCCATGTTGAGGAACCTATAAGCTTCTACTAGATCCCCTTTTTCTTTATTGGCGAGTCCAAGCGCTTGTAAAGCCTCCACGCTGGAAGGATTTATCTCTAAGGTGGTTGTCCATTCCTTTAAAGCCTCTTCTGTCCTACCGAAGTGGTCGTATAATATGCCCAAGTTGTAGTGGGCCTCCTCGTGTTTGGGGTCAAGTCTAATTACCTTTATGTACTCCTCAAGCGCCTCCTCTAGCTTACCCCTCATATAATAAGCATTTCCTTGACTACAATGGGCATGTACACCTCCAGGCTCTATTGTTGGTGATTCCTGAAGCTTCAAGACCGCCTCAGTAGGGCTAAAGCCTACCGGCTCTTCCTTCTTCTTCCAGAAAAGCACACACGAAGGTAGCAACAGGATAATTAAGCAACACCATATAAGCGGTTTACACATGCCTTTATTGTCTTTAAGCATTTAGTATAAGCTTGTTTTCTGAAAATTCCAAATGTGATTTATCCTTTAAGCTGCCCTCTGCGAGATTAGAGACGGTAGGGTGCAAAATCTGGAGTTTGCTTTTTCTACACTTGTATTCTATATTTTATCTCTACACTGAAAAGACGGATTTAACTTCTGCGGAGGAGAGGCTAATGGGGCGAACGCTTGTAGTTATAATAGTTTTGGTGTTTATTTATTTTCTATGTCCATCGGTAAAGTCATCTTACTCTCAATCCACTGAAGGCTGGGGGGGAATCATAGACACCTTACCTCCTGAGGAAAGGATGGACTTATTGAAGATAATATCCCAGACTAGTCTTAAAGGGGAACTTATCTCAGAAAGCCACTACCGGTTCTGGGAGATAGTGGATACGAACGAATGGACAAAAGAAGATGTCAAGGACTTGTGGGATAGGGTATTAGGAAGGACCTGTGTAAGGCAGCGTTACTTTATCTTGGCCGTGATGGATGCCTTTTACAATGGAAACGATAGGAAGACCCAAGAGTTTCAGGATTATGAAGAATACCTGGTTAAAAAAGGGATTTTGCCTCCTGAAGAGATCAAAAAGACTGACGAGTTCATCTATAAGGTAGCACACAGAATACCAGTAGTATTAGAGGATATATTTGGTGGAGCGTGGCAAGAAAAGGTCCTTGATGAAGAATCAATGCGGGGTTACAGGGTGGCTTTTGATCAGCTTGATAGGCAATACAGGAGTCTACAGCAACTATTTGATAGAAAAGGTAAAGGTTACCAATAACCTCCAAATGCGTTCCCATTAGGGGCAGTGCACTTTTTTTGGTTAAATGCACAAATATGAAATCTCCCAGTAGTTCTAGGAGGCGTAGCCTGGGAAATTATAAGCTTTTTTCCCAAGGGCCTTTTTTATCTTAGGAATGCCTGACGGTTAGTACCGGGCAAGGGGCTTTCCTGACCACGTTTTCCGCCACGCTCCCAATGACCACATGGGCAATACCGGTGCGCCCGTGTGTCCCCATAACGATTAAATCAACCCCCTTCTCCTTTGCTGTGTTTATAATCTCTATAGCTGGTATGCCCATTACTACAATCGTCTCCACATCTAGCTTCCCTTTAGCTTCCTTGAGTACTGCGTCAGCCAGGGATTCTTTTACCTTTTTTAGGGTTTCTTCGCTCGGTCTGGGCATCTCAAAGGAAAGGGGCGCTTCGTGACCGTACATACGGATGTCAACGACGTGTATGAGATAGAGTTTAGCGTCATCTCTCTGGGCCAAAAATGTAGCGTACCTGAGGGCTTCCTGAGCACAAACCGAATAATCCACAGGACAGAGTATCTTCTTGAAACTATTTATCATGTTCTTTCCCTTTCCGGTAGATGGACCACTATTACCAATCGCTAGCCATTTATTTAATCTGCTTTTTAAGACGCCAAATACTACTCCAGAATATCCATTGTGTCAACCTGTTACTTATCTGAGTGTAGAACGCAATCTTGGGACTGCATCAGGCGGATAATCCTCCCAGTTTAACTCGTTTAAACCCAATTTATATGGGTTTGAATAATCAACTCCTTGTATAGCTAAAAATCAAGGTTGTCGTACAGTAAGGACGGGGCAGGAGGCACGCCTAACCACATTTTCAGCGACACTGCCCATAATGGTATGGGATACCCCAGTACGGCCATGGGTTCCCATGACTATGAGGTCTACTTCTTTATCCTGGGCGGCTCTAAGTATCTCCTCCACAGGTATACCTATGCTGACCATGCTCTCCACTTTTATGTCTCCCCGCAGTTCCTTTGGGATACTCTCGATAAGTTTTTCTTCTAACTTTGTAACTGTATCTATGTCTGGAGTGGAAGGGGATTCATAGGTGGGGCCTCCGTAGTCAAATACCCGTTTGTCTATTACATGTACGAGGTAAAGTTTGGATGAATCCTTCAACGCTATCCCAGTAGCGTACCTTAGCGCCCTTGCTGAACAATCTGAATAATCAATTGGGCAGAGAATTTTCTTGAAGGAAATCATCTTAACCCCAGCATCCTCAACCTCAGTTTAGCCTTTCTCTTTTCTTCCTTCAAATAAGAAGTTGGTGAACTTGCCGAAACTAATGCCTCTTTTTTGCTTAATTTAATATATTCCTCCTTTTTTGACAAGGTTAGCTTAAGAAGAGGAGGGGAGAGTGTAGAAGTTAGCATTACAACCAATATAAAAGAGGAGAATATGGCGTCACTGAGTAACTCCATGCTTTTAGCTACACTGGCGAGGATTAAGGTGACTTCTAACTTGGGTACCATGGCAAGGCCCACAGCTAGGCGGTTTATACCCTTTTGGATAGGACAGAGTCCAGAAAAAAGACTTCCTGAAACTGAAGCACAAGTTAGAGCCAACCCCAGGAGTACCGTGTTTACATCTAGAAATTGTTCCCACCTTACCAGTGCCCCAGCCCTGACAAAAAGTATGGGCACAAGGAGCATATTGAAAGGCCTCATAACTAGTTCTACTCCATGTGATTTTTCACCTTCCCTTAACCTCATATTCTGCAAGAGCAGCCCGGCTGCGAATGCCCCTACTATGGTGTGCATACCAATTAGTTCTGCCGTGAAGGCTAGGATTAGACAAATAGTTGTCGCAGTAGATATCTGTAGAGCCTCCGGCACCTTCCATGTAAAAAACCTACCAAGACTTTCAGTGTACTTCAGGCTGGTAACAATTATAGCAGAGAGAAAGAGGAATATAATACCGACCGTGGTTGCTACACCTACCAGAGGGACACTGCCTTTAATTAAGATGCCAGATGCAACCCCAAAAAGAAGTAGTGCTAGTATGTCGGCGAGTATGGCTCCACCAATTATTATCCTGCCCTCTAGGGTATTCAAAGCTTGTAATTCCTCAAGCACCTTGATTTTTATCCCCATACTACTGACGCAGAGTATCAAAGCTATTATTATCCTAGTATTTAACGAACTATCCGGAAGCAATAAATGACCTACAAGAAATCCTAATCCTGAAGAAGCAACTATGAAACCAAGTGTTACAAGAATAGAAGAGACCCCTATCCTTAATATAGCCCTTAAGTCAGTATGTAGACCTGTCGAAAAGAGCAACGTCAATGCCCCAAAATCGGCTAGCATCTTTAAAAAAGGCATTCCCCTTAAAAAATCAAAAAAATCCGATCCTGTTAAGAAGGATATGTTGCCCATAAGCATTCCTATTATTATCATTCCAACTACGGTAGGGGCACCCAGCAGTTTAGCTGTTTGTCCACCAATTTTGCTGGCTATGAGGGTAAATGCTATAGCAAGCAAGATGTTTTTATCTGGGTGCGGATCTGTATGCCATATCTCCCAGGTGGGCGTTATCTCTTTTTCTGGCTCTTCGCTTATTTTTTCTATTATTTTTGTTATGGATTCATCTGGCTCTCCTACCACCTCTTGTACATCAGCTTCACCTGTCAATGGTTCTACCGTTTCCACACTCATCATATCCCACGTTTCCTCGGTAGAGGTTGAATGGGTCACCACTTCGTTGGTACTATCAACAGGCTTTTTATCGCCGATAGGTGGTAGTGATTCTTCTTTTGATACAGGTGTTGCCTGCTCTTGGGTGAGCGATGGTAAGGGGGATTCTTTATGGGTCTCTTCTACAGTTGGTAAAGGTGCTTTATCGCGAACACTTGGCAGATTATCTCTTGCATTATAGGCTTCTTTGGTATTTTCTGTCTCTACAGACTGCAAGGTCTCTTTCGCTAATGATTTTTCCGTGTCAATACCCGGAGAGAGGTCTTCTCTTTCATCAGAATCAGTGATATGTTGGGAGTCTCTTGCAGGTGTTAGATGTCCCGTATGTGGAGAAACCATAGGAGTGCTGATTGGGCTGGAGGGTTCGTCAGCAGCAAGCGGTGAGACATTTTCTTCTGCGGTAGTTGATGCTTGTTTCTCCGTTGTAGTTGTTGGCAACCCTTGCGAGGATGCACTCTGGGATTGTTTTTCATCGGTAGTTCCCTGAAGGTTGTCTTTGCCAATAGTTGTATGTGAGTCTACACCGTTAAGAGATTCTGCTTGGGGGTTACCCGCCTCTACAGTCTGCCCTTCCATAGTAGTAGCAGCAGCCTCTTGTTCCTCCTTAAAATGCCCACCAATAACCCCATTGAAAAGGGTTTCCTTTTCTTCATCGGTAATAGAAAGGTTCCCTTCTTCAGCTTCTTGCTGATAAGCGCCTTTCGGGGATTCGTCTGAAGATAGTAAATCTTCAATGACCAAGGCTTGGTTAGTAAGGTCTTGGGTTAAGTAAGGTTGCCCCTGCTCAAGGGTTAGCCTTTCCACTGCTGGTCCCGCATCTCTTTTTATGGTGCGGCCGATTTCGTTATTTAATTTGTTAGACACGAGAAAGATATCCGTTTTTAATATTTTAAATTCTTATTAAAGAACTTCCACAAATTCTTATAGAAAATGTTTTATATTTCGCCCCTTTCTCGCTGCTTGGTACCCTCCAAGCCTTCAAGGGCATGTAAAAGTATTTTCAAAAAGAGTGGGCCTAATAGGCTGGTAAGGACAACCATAATTATGATGGCAGAGTATACATGGTGGTCAACAGAACCATTAGCCACACCGATACCAGCCACGATTAATGCCATCTCCGCCCTGGGTATCATTCCTACACCTATCCATAACCGGTTTATCCCCCCTTTAACAACACCTAGTCCTGCTATTAGCTTCCCAAGAACTGCTGCTCCTGTAAGACTTATCCCTATTAAGATTGCGTTTTTATCTAGAAAACTCTCTAGTCTTACTTGCGACCCCAGTAGAACAAAAAAGATGGGAACTAGTGTCCAGTAGGCCGGTTGTATCAGCGCCTCCATACTCTGCTCGTTACCAGGAGAATTCCTTGCACGTACATCTCTAAGCAATAACCCAGCTCCAAAAGCTCCCACTATTGGAACTATCCCAATCATCCCAGCAACATACGTAAGTGACAGACAGGCAGTTAACACAACAAAGACCCTCAGACTCTCCGTGAATCTCTTTGAAGTGAGTTCACCTATTGCTTGACTATATTTCAGACTGACCATCACGATACCAAGGAGAAAACCAGTGGCAAGTCCTCCAGAGACCATCACCTTTTTGGTCTGTAAATGGCCTACCTGCATTGTGCTACTTAATGCCCCTAATAGGACAAAAATTATTATTGCATCAAGCAAAGAGGCCGATATAACTATCCTTGCCTCAGGGCTATCCAGTTTTCCAAATTCTTGAAATACACGAATGGCTATCCCTACACTATTGACACAGATGGCACATATTAAAAAAAGTTTAGAATGTAATGTGATTTGGGGTACAAATACCTGGCAGACTAAAAATCCTAGCCAGGCTGGTGCAACGATCCCCAAGAATGCCACGAAAAACGAAGATAGCCCTACACGGAGTATTGCTTGGAGGTCTGTATGCAACCCTATTGTTAAAAGGAGCGTTATAGCCCCCAAATCACCCATAGTCCGCAGAAAGAGTATTTCTTTAATGAAATCAAAGGATTGCCATCCAGTAAAGAGGCAGAAGTTGCCCAAAAGCATTCCCATGGAAAACTCACCTACCACCTGTGGTAACTCCAATCCTTTGGCACA
This sequence comes from Candidatus Brocadiia bacterium JP1, assembly GCA_051388875.1. Taxonomy (GTDB): domain Bacteria; phylum Planctomycetota; class Brocadiia; order Brocadiales; family Bathyanammoxibiaceae; genus JBMFFR01. The sequence goes on from JBMFFR010000001.1 coordinate 436,160, forward strand.
GTATTCCCCCAGCTTTGCGGCTGTAAGGACTATTAGTAATCCTAGCAATATGGGACAAATTTCAACCTGAGTTTCTACCATTTTTTACCCTGTTTGCTTGCTTAGGACCTCCGTTTCGCTCTCCTCTGGCTCCTTCTGATTATAAATCACCTTCTTAAGCAGAGGTGGTGTAATCAGGGTAGTCCACATGAATACTATGACTAAGGTGGAATAAAGCGTATCCCCAAGTACCCCCATAGTCTTACCCATACTGGCAAAGATAAGGCCCACCTCACCCCTTGGAATCATACCTATACCAACACAGAGACGACTTACATCCCTTTCTAAGACAAAGAAGCCACTGCAGAGCTTTCCCACAATAGCCACTATGGCTATGCCTATAGAAAGGATTACTGCCCTGTTATCAAGGAAGGCCTCCAGCTTTACCTGGCTACCCATGAGTACAAAAAATACAGGAACAAATATTAAATAGGCTGGTCTTATCATCTCATCCATAGTATGCTCATGCCCCTGAAGGTCCCTTACCCTTATATCCTTGAGTATAAGCCCAGCTACGAAAGCGCCCACAATTGTTGCAAGCCCTATGTAGTCTGCCAGATAGGCCATAAAAAAGCATGTGAGTACAGATAGTAACAGCTTCATCCCTTCCGCCTGCATTTTCGAGATGTAATTCCCAAGACTATTACTGAACTTTAGACTTATCACAGCCGCTACTGCCAAGAAGAGGGTGGCAGAGAGGGCTGTGGCAGCGATGTGGCTCACGGCCATGGTTCCATTAATGATAATATTTGCTACTACTGTCAAGATAAGTAGACCAATGACGTCATCTGCTATGGCAGCTCCAAGAATTATCCTGGCCTCAGCTTTATCAATCGCTCCAAGGTCCTCTAGTACTCTGGCGGAAATACCTATGCTAGTCGGTGCAAGTGCAGCGGACAAAACCAACCTAGCATAAAAATCACACTCCGGCATTATATAAAGAGAAATTGTATAACCCATTATGCAAGGTATTACTACCCCACCACACGCCACAAGAAACACAGATAGCCCAGCCCCCATCATTGCCCGAAGGTCTGTTTCCAGTCCAACCCTACATAGTAACACTAGCGCTCCAAACCTACCCAGATAATCAAGAAAGATATCTTGCTGGAGGAAGTTAAAGAAATCCCACCCTAAAAAGAACTGGACGTTCCCCAGTAGTATCCCCAACAGGAGTTCGCCCATAACTGGTGGTTGTTGCATCCTGTAGGCTACTTCACCACCAATTTTGGCCGCTATGAGGATGATTATCATGCCCAGTAGGATAGGACTGATGGGGTCCATATGCCTGTGAGGTGGTACACCATGTTTTTCTTCTGGCATATACTCTATACCCTGAGGAGAAGGGTCTGGGGTGGCTGTAAATGACCAGAATAGCCCCAAAAGAAGAAGCCCCAGGCAAAATAAGATAAAGTGAGACTTTTTTATTTTCATGTCTAAGCGACTAAATTAAAAAGGAATAATGATGGAATGGCATCCCCTCTTAAGGGGATACGAATTCAACCTCTGGGTGCCTTACGATTAGTACAGGGCAAGGAGCCTTCCGTGACACCTTTTCAGCTGTACTGCCGAACATCGCATGCTGAAGGCCGGTGCGGCCGTGCGTAGCAATAATAATGAGGTCTACGTTTCGTTTCTTGGCCTCTTTAATAATTTCTAGAAAAGGAACCCCTCTAACTACCACATTTTGTATCTTTATTTTATTCAAGAATCGCTTGGGGACGAGCTTAAAAATCTTTTCCTTGGCCTTCTTTTCCATCTCATCGTAAAGGGCACTGGCCGTAGCCTCCATCTCAGGGGGGAGATTTAGTTGGGGTACTACATGCAGGACAATAAGCTGTGCCTTATATTCAGTGGCAAGCGATAAGGCATACATTTGGGCATGTTGCGCACATTCTGAAAAGTCCGTGGGGAACAGTATCTTCTCAATTTTTATTGCCATTCTAACCCTCGCCTTTCTTTGTTCTCTTGTATTTTAAAGATCAATTCTACATTAAATGGAAGGCTAAAGGCAAAGACTTTTTATAGATTACAGATTTTAAGCCGAAAGGGCTAATCTTCTTTAAAGGGTATGCAGATAAGCTATTAAAGACCGTATATCGTCTTCCTTCAGGGTATTTCCCCAGGGTGGGCATAAAGGTGACTTGCCAACACCAGCAGAGCCTTTTGTAATAACCTTGAAGAGATATTCCCCTCCAAGCGTTTTAACCAGTGTAAGATTCGCCGGTCTTGGGTTCAGGTTAAAGGCATTAAAGCCATCGCCCAAGCCTTTCTCCCCATGACAGACCACACAATATTTTTCATAATATTTCTTACCTGTTAATTCTGTGGCATTTAATCCCTGGCTTGTCTTTGCAAGTGTCTCATGCAACGCATCCTGGCGTGCTTTTGGTAGTACCGTTTGTCTTATCTCGGTCGGGGAGAATATCTTCATCCCCCACAAAAAGGTAAGTACAGAGGCAGTGAATGTCAGAGACAGAAATACCACCATAGGGGTTATAGACATTTTATCCTTCATGACTATGCCCCTGTTGGTGCGCTCTATCAGTTATTTGTTCGTCGGTTTTTCCTCCCCCCTTCAGAGCCATTAGGTAAGCAGTTATCGCCCTTGTTTCTTGGTCTGAGAGGCCATAATCTGGTTGTATAACCCAGGGTTTATAAGCTTGAGGGTCCTTTAAGAAGGCGAATACCCACTCAGCTTGGAGCCTTTCGCCGACCTTATCCAGGGGCGGCCCTACGTAGCCCCCCTTTCCTCCAACTATGTGGCAGGACACGCAGCCCAATTTATCAAAGAGGGCCTTACCGTTGAGGGCGTCACGTTGGGTTAAGCTGGACTCCAACCCTGTAGGGAGGTTGTTCTCTACCGAAACGGTCATAAAGAATTGTGTGAGGAAATCTGCCTCATCAGTGTCCATCCTGAGATTTAACATGCGTTCTTTAAGAATTGGCCTGAGACTGTAAGGTAGGTTGAAATAACTACGTAACCAATCCATTTTAACTTGACTGCCTTCCATGTCTAACGGATGAGTAGAAACCCAGCCTCCTTGGCCATAAACTACATGGCAACTGCGACAGCGATACTTATCCACCAGTCTTCCAAACTCGCCAGGAGGGTCCGGGTACGCAGGTGGCTTACTATGCATGATGTAATCCTTAGGTATTACGTCACCAGAATCACTCCTGAGGGCTATTGTAATGAAGGACGCCTCTTCATCGGTTAGGGCAAAGTTGGGCATCCGCGCCTTTTCATCAAAATGTAAGGGGTTTTTAAGCCTCAGGAAGACCCAGTTACCCAGATACTCCTCAATCTCCTCTTCGGCTAATTCACCCCATTCCAGTATTTCCTCATCCCTGGCACCTAGTCCCGTCAGCTCAACGCCTATTTTTCCGTGGGATTCTAGACCCGAATAGGAATGACACCCTGAGCAACCTAGCTCAGTAAAAAGCCTTTTCCCCTGGCTGACTTTTTCTTCTTGAGTAAACGGGAGGTCATCCGCCAATTCCTTGGGGATTTCCAGTGGTTCAGTCTCAAACTCTACCCAGAGATAATCCGTTACGGCAAGTGCCTCTTCTTTGGTGAAGTTAAATTGGGGCATCTTGGTCTGGGGTTGGAAGTAGTGAGTATTAGTTATCCATCTGTAAAGCCATCCCCTGTTTACCTTGGAAGTGATAGTAGATAGCTCAGGGGCAAGGTACCCCCCTTTGCCTTCAACGAGATGGCAGCTAACGCAGCGCGACTCTCTAAAGATAAGTCCGCCAAGCTCGGTATCCCCCTCTCCAACAGGTGCTACTAAAACGCCCTCTTCTTTTGAGGACAGGAGAAACTCCACAAGGCAGAGTATTTCCTCTTTTGAGAGGTTGAATTTAGGCATTCTGTGTCTTGTTAATTTCTCGGTCGGATCGTACTCCCTGGGGTCTTTTAACCACCTTACTAACCAGGCCCTGTTTACTTTACTGCCCAGTCTATCCAGGTTGGGTCCTACCCTTGGTTGTTCTTCATATAGGCGCATCTTGTGACAGCCGGAACAGCCGGCCTTCTCCAGAAGCTCCCGCCCTTCAGAGAGTAGCGGGGCGAAAGGCACCTCCCTATCAAGGTGGCATTTACCGCAGGAGGATTGTATCATTTGACTGGGGAGTATAAACTTCTGCCAGGGTCTATCCAGTCCCCTTAAAGGCAGGTGTGCAGCATTCATATAATCCGTGGCAAGTCCCTGCCCCTCGTGACAAATTGTGCAGCCAAACCTTTCTACGCTATGCCAGGCGAGATACTTTCCCGGGTGGCCCCCATAGGGCTGCGGGTTTCCTACCAGAAAGTCATCCTCTATTCCAACATGGCATGTGGTACAACGGTCTACTCTCTTTAAGGCGTCCACCTGGATTTGTTGTATCTTTTTGGGGCTTTCCGAGACCTGGGCATGAAGCATGTGAAGTCTTCTTCTGGCCTCGGTTAGCTTTTCTGCCCTTTCGCCAGTGGCTGTTTTAAGTTCCAGCTCAAGGGCCAGTAGCCTATCCTCCAGGGATTTCATTTGTAGCCTCTGTGTGATTTCCTGGTGATGCCTCCACTCCCTGAGGTATTCTTTAATTACTGTGGCTATTAAGGCTATAACTAAAGCGGTCCCCACAGTTGCGAACCAGATGTAATGAGTCCTCCCAATGGCTGCCCCAGCCATCTCTTAAACCTCCCAGCTATAAAAATTCTAAATACTAAACCATGGCGTCTGGAGTATGTATTTAATGTTAAAGCAGAGTCTTAGCGGTATCTTCCCCAGAAAGCCGAACATACTCAGGATAAAAAACATTGCCACAAAATAACGAGCGGCCCCTAGCGTCTTGTAAAATCTCCTGGCAAAAATAATTGGTAGGCCCATACCCAGCCCATAAAACCCTAAAACAATGGCCACCCCTGTGTGCGCAGGTAGGACCTGTGTTCCCGCCGAAATAACTGGCTTATGTATCTCCCAGGATTCCCATGGCCAATACAGTAGCCAACCCGGCCCCCTGAAGTAATAACCAAAGATTATCAGCCCAAACCAGACCACAATCCCTATCGTAAATAGAGTAGAGACAAACCACCTTTCCCTTATGCAATACCTGCCCACTCCGCGAGGGTTTCTATCTACAAAGGGGATGGCCATCAAGCCTATTATTATCAGGGTTGGTACTAGAACCCCCGCAATCCATGGGTCAAAGTACACCAGCATCTCTTGTAGTCCCACAAAGTACCAGGGGGCTTTGGCTGGGTTAGGGGTCTTGCTGGGGGTGGCTATTTCTTCCAGGGGCGCATTTAGAACCAGGGAAACTATTACCAGCAGCAACGTAATAAACATCAGACAAATTAACTCTTTGAAGACCAGATGGGGGAAGGACGGTAGCTTACTGGGATCCTCTCCTTTTTCAGCAGTGGTTGGCCTGATTTCAGCACGTCTTATTCTTGATTCACTTCCTATCGCGCTCTCTATTTTTTGATTATGCAAAGTAGATTCTCCGGAGCGTGTCTTCTCCATAAACGTTAAAGGGGGCCGGAAATACCTCCGTCCTTCCTGACTCGCCAAAAGTGTACAGCCATTAGTCCTGCCGCCGCTAGAGGAAGGGCAATACAGTGTAAGACGTAAAACCTCAAAAGGGCATTAGCAGAGATATTTATATCCCCCCTGAGATAAAAGCAAATATCACTCGTCTCTGGTAGCAGGGCAAAGGGGCCTTCTGCCCCCAGGAATGGGGTAGCCTTGGCCATGCTGGTACCCACCGTTACGGCCCAGAAGGCCAATTGGTCCCATGGCAGCAGATACCCGGTGAAGCTCAATAAGAGTGTTGCCACTAAAAGGGCTACCCCTATACACCAGTTAAACTCCCGCGGCGGTTTATATGCACCCGTGTAAAAGACTCGGCACATGTGTAGAATGACAGAAAGTACCATGGCATGGCCAGCCCATCGGTGCATGTTCCTTAGAAAAAGACCATAACTTACTACAAATTCCAAATCCTTCATGTCCTGATAGGCATACTCCACCGTGGGGCGGTAGTAAAACATGAGGAGAACACCAGTAATAGTCTCCACCACAAACAAGAAGAAAGTTGCCCCACCCAGACAGAAAGTGTATCTAAATTTGAGTGCATGGGCCTTGACATTTACAGGATGCAGATGTAGCAGGAAGGTGTTTATAGTGGTGAGTATCCTGTTTCTGTCGGTGGTGGGCCAACCCTGCCTGAATATAGAATGCCATAGCTGGGTATGGACTAGCTTATCTTTTGCTTTTTTTAGATTATCTGCCATCTTCGCCTCTCAAGGTAGTTGGGCCTGAAAATATTTAGCCCCTACCCTCCCAAGCCCTCAAACAGGCAAAACAAATTGGTTTTTTTCCCTCATACCGGGCCTATCTTCCTTAATGGATTTGTCTATAAGAATCTGCCCGTCGGGTGCTAGCCCTACAGCCAGCCTCCAGAGGGGTCTTGGGGCGGGGCCTCCCACCACATCCCCTTCCAAATTATAATTGCTACCGTGGCAAGGGCACTTGAAGAGTTGCTCCTCCTCTACCCACCTGGGGGTACAACCAAGGTGCCTGCAAATAGCCAGAAAAGCGTATAAACCTTTTTCTGTCCTGATAACCCATACCTGCTGAGACCCCATCCATCTTGTGCTGACCTTTCCTCTTAGGTATTCCTCTGGGTAGCCAGCTTTAAATCGGCTTGAAGGCCCAAAGAGCACCTTCGGTTTAAAGAAGTCCAGTAAGGTCAGTAATGTGGCTACCCCACAGAAGAAGAGGAACCCCGCCCAACCTATTATCAGGAGTACCCCCCTTCTGGAAAGGGTATCCAGGATTTTTATTACTGCCTGCTTTTCCCTATCAGACTCTCTGGCTGGTACCTTTGGCAAAAGGAGGTGCCTTTTGCCACCTCTAAACTTAAAGCCCATTATGATTAGTCCTAAAATTATTTCTTTAGTGCAAAATCTACATTGACCGTGCCGTCCTCCTGTACCGTGACGTTCTGGGGTTCCGCCTTGTACTTCTTGTTCCAGACCCTCAGTACGTGGGAACCTGTGGGGACGTCCTTGATGGTGTAACTGCCGTTTTCATCAGTCAACGCAAAGAAAGGATTCTGAAGGACTACCACATAGCCCTCCATCTCCGTGTGGACGTTGCAGAGTAGGGCGGCAGAGCCTGTCTTGTTGAAGGTAAAGGTCTTTATCTCTCCAGGGGGCCAGGTGCCCAGATTAAACTTCTCTGCCACCTCATCTGGCGAAAAGACATTGTGCAGCACGTCATCATGGTTTAAAAAATTTACCGTTGTTCCCACTACTATTGGCAATACATGGGGAATGAATTGAAGCCCTTTCTGGTTTATCTCCGCCCCTTCAGTAGGAGACCACTGACCGGGGACGTTCTCTATGTAAACCACACAATCCTTCTTAAACCTTGGCGAGGGAGCTGAGATTTTCCCCGTAATAACACCCCCTGCCCATGTCTCTGTTTCTAAATAAAAAACACAGATTAAAACAACTAACATACTTAAAAGAGTTGCCCCATTTTTGGTCAGCATTATTTACCTTTTCCTCCCATCTCACAAATGAAAAACAACGCCTATACCTAAACTAACCCAAAGGTTCTTACTGGTTTTTCTTGGTTGAGACTTACGTCAATTAGCAGTCGGCCTGCTCGTGTCTATGTCCTTTGGGTTAAAGGTCTTCCCAGCCTGAACAAATACATCTGGCTCCATCTTTATCCGTCTTATCCACGAGGTCTCCCAGGGAGGCTTCCAGTAGAGTTTGTAGTCTCCAGGTGGCACCTCTTGAAAGACGTATCTCCCCTCTCTGTCCGTCTCTGTCTCGTACTCAAGGGCATCCCCTTGATGACTGAAACTCTTAAAGAGGAAACTACCCTTCTTAGCTATCAGGACAATTCTCACCTTACAGCCCACTAAAGGGTTGCCGCCCCTTGTTATCCTTCCCTCAACGGTACCGGTAGCCTGTTCCCTTGCAACCTTCTCCTCATCCTTCTTTTCTGTGCTTATCTCCTCCTTTAACTCCTTTTTGAGTTTTTCTTTCAGTTCCTGAAGTGAGGAAGGCCCCGATGCAGCATGCTTTTTGTCTGAATCCGATTCAGTCAGGGAAGGCGAGGGCACATCGGCAATGTCTCTCTTATCCTGCTCCTTCTGGAAAAACACCCTTACTGAAGCAATCTCTTCCCTGGGTATCTCCAGCACCATGGTGCTCTCCCCCATGTCCACAATCTTGCAGCTAAGTTCTTCCGAACCAAAGGAGACCCTGTCAATATACCCAGCCTTATCCTCCATTGAATAATTTATAGAGGTAACGCCCTCTTTAGGGATAATGGCTGTAACATGGTCTGGCCTCAGCTCGGTTACCTTTGCTTTCACTTCTCTGCCCGAGCCTTTCAGAAGGATTGAGTCTTCCATTAAGGCGAGGCGAGTTGCCTCCGCTGTGAATGGAATCACAACTGCCAGGAAAAGAAATATAAAAAATCTCTTCATGATAAATAATTTAGGTTAAGATAACTCTCCAAAAAAAGCAATGTCTGGATGCAACCGCTTTCAACACATTTCAACCTCCCGCTTTAGAAATCAAACTGTAACATTAGCATGTACATGTTATCCACGGCCGCTACCGCCATCCTTGAGGCGTCTATGTTCGTATTAAAAACTGCCGCAGGAGTAACCTTGACATTAGCCCTGACCAGTATATCTGACTGAATGGTGTAGCGATTAAAAGATGGCCAGTCTCCAACGTCGTAATCCGGGTTTACGTTCTCAAACCTGAAGGAGTTCACCACCCAGGGCAAGGCCACCCAGTTTAGCTTGAATGTGTAGATGTCAGTATCAAAGTCGTTACCTCTTACTAGCTCTCCCATTTTATTGGGGAACAGTACACCGCCAGCGACCTTATCCCTGAAGAAGGTGGCCGCCGTGGTGAACTGTAAGTTCCACCAGTTGGCTGTGATGTCACCCCCGAAGCGCCAGAAGCGGTTGCCATTCTTATCAAAAGAATCTTCATTGGGGACACACACCGCCATATCTTCCCCCGCAGGTTCAAACTCCTCAAATGACCCGGTAACGCCCCTGTAGAAGAATGTACCAAGGGTTACAGAGGGGTCTTGCCAGTTCTGGGCCATCTTGAGGGTGGCCTCCGGGGTAGTCCCACCTAAAACACCCATGCCACCAATTTTATACTCCAGACGGCCGTAGAAATCCTTGAAGTTGTTCACATCCCCTTTTCCCTCCCATTTATCTTCAACCGCCTCAACTATATCACCCGTGTTAACCGTCATGTTCAATTGGGGATAACCCATTCCATCCTCACCGTAATTTTCCAGGGCGAATTCAGTAGGCTCACCGTTCACCACACCAAAGGCCTAACGTAAACCACCCTTATCCTCCGGTCCATTTAGTCCACCAAAGAGCTCTATGCCCTTCTGGCTGGGGAACATGGTGGTAAAGTTGCTGGCGGGTACTACTACCCAGGTGTTGGCAAAGTCTGGACCTGCACCGGCAGCTAACAGGTCTGTGTGATTATTAAAGAGCGCCTGACCTCGTGGTGAGAACCGCCCCATCCTGAAGTTGACGTATCCAAGCGGTATACCAAACAGCTGTGGGCTATAGGTGAAGAACCACCTCTCCAGTGCTGTGTTGCTAGCCCCAAAGTCATTCCTCTCAAAAAGGGCCAAGGCACCAAACCAGCTAAGGCTCTCACCAAAGGTACCCGCACTGAGGAGCTCCACTTCCCCTACACCATCAAACCAGCTCTGGCCAGTGTCCTGACGGTTGTGGGGCATTACAGTGAAGTTGGACATTATGATTGCACTCAGTGGTGGTAGGCCCGGTATATCACTGGGCCAGACGGCATTTGGGAATAGCTTCCTCCATGGTTCCACCCCCATGACTACCGGCGTATCTTTTACATATACCTCATTATCGGGGGGGATTCGGTAGCCCCTATCCCTGAAAGCCATACCGAAGGCGTTAAGCTGTGGAAAGGCTGCAAAGTGGCAGGTAGTGCAAGAAGTCTGATATGTACGAGCAAAAACCGGTATCGCCCCTGCTTCAGTGGATAAAAAAGATATAATGGGTAGCGATAACACTATCGCCACTATGAGCCTGAAAAGATGTGGCATGTTTCTCTCCTTCCCGACCTTTTAATGGCCAATAAACATGAACCCAAAAATTCCCCCACGCGGGTTAGTTGTACTGAGGATTAAGCGCTTAGGGTAAAAATGTGTGATTGGATAGGATGTCGCCGCAGCCTTCGGGTTGCATGCAGGCAGTATTAATAGGCTGTGGTTGGAATACGCAAGTAAGTACTGCGGATTAATTTTACTGGAGTATGGTGGATAGTGGAGACATCGCCTCCCCCTAAGTGCATCATCGTTAGCAAAATCGTTAGCAAAATGTTTTGACCCTGTGCGGGTCTCCATCTGGCTGTGTGCTCTGACGAACCTCGGCGAAGACCGCCGTACTTTGCTACTCGTAATTGAGTCTGTGTGTTTATAAAGGGCTGTCAACTGAGTTGTGTGTGCCTTGTTTATAAGATTTACAAATGCAATTGAGACTCAATCTTAACAAGAAAAAATATTTTGTCAACTCTTTTTACCCAAATTGGTCGTGCAACTAGAGGAGGGAACTGAACCTTTAACAAAGACTTGGCACCTTAAGGTTATTTAAAAAGGGGGCTGTTGCCCAAGTGACAAAATGTCAACCTGAACCCTGGCCTGTCGCCAGGACAGGCTTGTTTCAGGGCCAAGAACTTGGTTCAGTGTGCAGAACTTATTTCAGGGTGCTGAAATAATACTGAATCAAGTTCAGTACAAGATTAAGCATAACATCCCACATAGGTTTGCGGGTTCGGCAACAGACTACAAGAGCACTTACAAAACTTCCCCCTTTAGCAAAGAAGGATAAGTGGTGTGTACTTTTGGTCTTCTTGCCAGAGGATGAGCCGTTACAGCAATCGCACACTCCTTACCCCTCTTGTTAGAAGGGAGTTACACACCTCCTCATCTCTTTTCCCCAAGATATACCCCTATAGGCACCTTGCAGCCGTTTCTGAGCCTTGCGTATTTACCGAAGTCCTCAAGCCTGTTCAATGTTTCACCATCCAGGACAGGCCCCTCCACGCATAACCTGAGTCCGTTACAACAACACTGCCCGCATAGCCCTACGGCACACTTAATATAGCGCTCCACTGAGGCTTGCAAGCATATGTTGTTTTCCCTTGCAAATTCCAGCACCTTCACCATCATGGCCTCCGGGCCACAGGTGTAAAGCACATCAAACCTGTAATGCCTGTACAGGTCTTCCAGTAGGTTGGTAGGCAGACCCTTTTCCCCTGCCGAGCCATCCTCTGTGCAAAGGAGCATATCCCTAAATCGGTTGCGATAGAGAATTTCAGAGGCAGTCCTTGCACCTTGAACCACCACTGAGTCCGTGAGCTTTTCAATGAGTGATGCCAGGGGAGCCATGCCTATCCCACCCCCCACTATGCATGCCTTACCAGCCGTGCCAGAGGTAGACTTGCCTTGGCGAACACTTAGATTGAAGCCTGTGCCGAAGGGGCCCCTTATGCCCATCCATTCCCCTGCCTTCATTTCGTGGAGCTTTCTTGTGAATTTACCCTTAAGGGCAACGGTGACCCCAAAGAAGTCCTTACCGTGATAGGATATGCTAAATGGTTTTTCGTCCAACCTGGGTATCCAGAGCATAACAAATTGCCCTGGTTGGGATGACAGGTCTTTCTTGAAGATTAGTGTCTTAGCCAGACTGGATTCTTCTATCACCTCCTCAATCTTCACCATCACTGGTTCAAGATTCATGGGCAGCCCCTACCAGTTCCTTTATTGAGCTATAACCATTAGTCTCCATCCACTCCCCCATTTCCTGACAAACCAGACTGAAGACCTCTACGCCTCTAGAATAGACGGCCGTACCGACACCCACAGCGGATGCCCCAGCCATAAGCATCTCTATTGCGTGCTGGCCAGTAGATATGCCTCCCACCCCCAGGATTGGGATTTTTACCGATTTGTATATGTCATAGACACACCTTAGGGCTATGGGTCTGAGTGCCGGTCCTGAAACGCCACCCACCCCGAAGTCCAGGATGGGCTGGCGCGCCTCAATATTGATTAACATCCCGGGGCCCAATGTGTTAACCGCAGTAATGCCATCAGCCCCGGCCTCTTCGGCCGCCCTCGCTACCATTCCGATTTCAGGCGTATTAGGAGAGAGCTTCACCAGTAGGGGTAACTCTGTATGTTTTTTGACAGTAGAGATAATTTCACTGGCAGTCTCCGGCGTGCTTTGCCCTGCCATTAGCCCGTAACCCGGTGTATGCGGGCAGGATAGAGACACCTCTATCGCTGAGAAGTCCAGCCCCCAGAGTCCCTCCAGCACCTTCATGAAATCCCCCACCCCCCTGCCTATAATGCTGGCTATCACGGGCACACCCAGCTCTTTCAGGTTGCTGAACTCCTTAGCCCCCTCTTTGACACCAGGGTTGGAATATCCCACAGCATTGAGCATACCCGCCTCAAACCCTACCAGTATCGGGTTATTATGGCCCGGTAGTGGCTCAAAGCTGAGCGATTTTATCGTTACCGCTCCCGCCCCCGACTGGGCAACTCGCCTTAGCAGGCCCTTACTTGTGCCCAGGATACCAGAGGCAAGGACCGTCGGATTCTGGAATTTTATCCCACAAAACTCCGTGGACAGGTCAACCTTTGCCATTGTAGCGCATGTTTACATTTGCGTTATATGGGGTTAAATAATAAAATACTCCAATCCCCGTTGCAAGTTGAATATAAAAGAAAGGATATTTGTAATATGTCACCTCTAACAATAGATGAGATAATAAAGTGGTCTATAGAGCGGGAAGAGACCGCCTACAATGTGTACAGGGGCATCCTTGATAAAGTAGAGGACCCCGGCGCCCGTGCAATGCTATCGCAACTGGCAGAGGAAGAATTGGCGCATAAACGCAAACTGGAGCGATTAGACACCACCAGACTCACGGATGTACATCCTAAAAAAATACAAGACCTTAAGATAGCCGAATATTTAAAGGATAGAACCCTCTCAGAGCTCTCCACTTTGCAGGACGTACTTGTCTTTGCAATGAAGCGGGAGAAAGAATCCTACGAATTTTACGTGAAGCTTGCCTCTGTCGTCGGCGACCCCGAAATCAAAAAGTTGCTAGAACTCCTGGCACAAGAAGAACTCAGACATAAAAGGGACGTAGAAGCCTTTTATGATGACATAATATACCAGGAAGATTGACTTTTAGTGTCAAGTCTATTTGGGACTGTTGTTCAAGTCTCCTGGGTCTCTAAAATGTATTCGTAGCCTCAAGACGTTATCAGTAAAGAGTTATAAAGTGCCGAAGGCTAAGAAATCAGATAAGAAACCCATTGAACAATACGAACACAAGGGGAAAAAGCGGGCCAATAACCCACCCGTTGGCCTGGTAACACCTGAGACCGACGTAGAAACCGGGGAAAAGACCTACGCCTATGACCCTCACCTTGACCCCTCGCTCCAATGGGCGGGCAAGGCTGAACACACCTCCTTTGAAGTCCCCACCGTCTCCCTCCACGTACACGAGCGCATAGACCCACGCACCATCCTTGAGGCGGTTCGCAAACGTAACGGGGATTCTTACGAACAGATTTCCCTCTTTAAGAGCAAAGAGGAAAACCCACCCCTGCGTGACGCCATTGAGTTCTACAAGCACAAACATAACTGGTCCAATCGCCTGATTGCTGGGGATTCCCTCCTGGTGATGAACTCACTCATTGAAAAAGAGGGCCTGGCAGGCCATGTGCAGATGATTTACATTGACCCACCCTACGGCATCAAATACGGAAGCAACTTCCAGCCCTTCGTCAATAGGCGGGACGTAAAGGACGGCAAGGACGAGGACTTAACTCAGGAACCAGAAACACTAAAGGCATTTCGGGATACCTGGGAACTGGGCATTCATTCCTATCTTACCTATCTGCGTGACCGCCTGCTACTGGCAAGGGAACTCCTGACAGAGAGCGGCAGTGTTTTTATCCAGATTAGTGATGAGAATGTGCATCATATAAGAGAATTGATGGACGAAGTGTTTGGAAGTAACAATTTTGTAAGTTTAATTAACTTTCAAAAAACAGGTGGGCTACCTGGAAAACTATTACAACGAACGGTGGATTATATTATCTGGTACTGCAAAAATAAAGAAAATGTTAAATACCATCAACTGTTTTTAAGACGTGAGAGGGGTGATACTTCATTAGATAGGTACGATAACATTGAATTAGACGATGGAACTTCAAAAAGATTAACAAAAAATGAGATACTTGGTATAGATCCATTACCTCAAGGAAAGAGATTCAGATCTGTTAGTTTGTTCTCACAGGGAGAGAATGAAAAATCACGATTTGAATTTGAGTTTCAAGGAGTAAGGCAAAAACCTATTCCAGGTAGGAGTTGGGCTACTGGTATTGAAGGTTTAGAAAAACTCAAAAAGATTGGAAGATTAATTTTAGAAGGTAATACTATTAGATATAAAAGGTATGCAGATGATTTCCCGTTTATTCCTCTTGTTGAACGTTGGGAATCAATTCAAATAGGGACAGCGTTAAATTATGTTGTTCAAACAGCCACAAAGGTATTAGAACGCTGTATGCTCATGGTTACCGACCCGGGTGACCTTGTTTTTGACCCTACCTGTGGGAGTGGGACAACCGCCTACGTGGCAGAGCAGTGGGGGAGGCGCTGGATTACCTGCGATACCTCAAGGGTGTCCATTACCCTTGCCCGACAGCGTTTGATGACCGCCCTTTTTGATTACTACGAGCTAGCCCACCCTAACGAGGGTGTAGGCAGTGGCTTTAAATATAAAACTGTCCCTCATATAACCCTTAAATCCATCGCCAACAACGAGCCACCTGCCCAGGAGACCCTCTACGACCAGCCCTTTGTGGATAGTTCCAGGGCAAGGGTTACCGGCCCGTTCACGGTGGAGGCCGTACCCGCGCCAGTGGTTAAGCCTCTATCCCCCTCTCCCCTGGGGGGAGAGGGTTGGGGTGAGGGGGAGACCGCTGACGAATCCATTGCCCGCTCTGGTGAGACCCTCCGACAGGCAGAGTGGCGTACTGAATTGCTAAAGTGCGGTATCCGAGGGAAAAGCGGACAGTACATCCTGTTCTCCCGTGTGGAACCCCTGCCCGGCACAAGGTGGCTGCATGCAGAGGCCGAGACCAAAACCAACGACCTGGGGGCAGATTCCATCAAAGAGAAAGAGGCAACGTATGGCCAGTCCTTCACTTCGCTCAAGGACAGGCCCCAGCGTGTGGTAATCTCCTTTGGCCCTGAACACGCAGCTTTAGAGCAGAGACAGGTAGAACTGGCATGGGAAGAGGCCCGCAGATTGGTCCCCAGGCCAACTATGCTTATATTCGCCGCCTTCCAGTTTGACCCGGAAGCCGCAAAGGATATTGACGAGACAGACCCGAAGAAGGTTAGTATGACACTTCTAAAGGTGCAAATGAACGCCGACTTGCTCACAGAGGACTTGAAGAAGAAAAGGGCCAGCAACGAGAGTTTCTGGCTAATAGGCCAGCCAGATGTGAGACTGGAAAAGATTAAAGGGGAAAAAGATAAAGGTAAGTATCAGGTAGAAGTCCTGGGATTTGATTATTACAACACCAAGACCGGCACTATAGAATCTGGTGGTACGGCAAATATAGCCATCTAGATGTTGGACACCGACTATGACGGAAGGAGCCTCTTCCCCAGACAGATATTCTTCCCAATGGCAGGAGAAAAAGAGGGCTGGGCCAGGCTTGCAAAGAACCTCAAAGCTGAGATAGATGAGGAACTCATAGAAGCCTATCGTGGCACCGTTTCACTACCGTTTAAGCCTGGTGATAACAGGAGAATCGCCGTAAAAATAGTGGATGACAGGGGCATAGAAAGCCTGAGGATTATAGAGGTGGAGTGATGGGCAACAGGGTCCGTATTGAGATACCGCACGAGAAGATAGCAGAGTTTTGTAAGAAGTGGAAGATTTGTGAATTATCATTATTTGGCTCTGTGCTTCGGGAAGACTTTGGGCCTGACAGTGATGTTGATGTAATGGTAGAGTTTGAACACGATGCAAGACGTTCCCTGTTTGACATTGTCTCAATGACAGATGAACTCAAGGAGATTTTTGGGCGTGAGGTTGACCTGTTGACACGGCCAGCAGTGGAACAAAGCCGCAATTATATACGTCGTAAAGCAATCCTGTCCTCGCTGGAGGTTATATATGTCTCGTGACATGGCCTATCTCCTTGATATTTTGCTCATGGCCAAAGATGCAAGGGATTTTATGGTAGGGATGGATAAAAATGCCTTCTTTTCAGACCGTAAATGCCAATCCGCTGTTATTAGATGTCTTGAAGTGATTGGTGAAGCAGTCAAGCGACTATCTGACGATGTTCAGAAAACACATCCAGATATCCCCTGGTCAAAGATGGCAAAGATGAGGGATATACTAATTCATGCTTACGACAGGGTAGACCTGAATAGCGTGTGGGATACGGTTCAGAATGATATACCTGTTTTGATTTCTGTTCTGGAACCGCTTGTTCCACCAGAGGAAAAGCGATGAAACACGGTATCACCCACCTCATCATCAATTCCCCATATGAAGAACCTAAACACTACTGGAGTTACGAGCGTGAAACCCGCTCCTTTACCCTTAAGGAGGGAAGGCGTCCAGCGGGGTATGTGGTCGCTTCTGGGACTTCCAGGACATTTGACGACCCCGGTGTATTTATTGAGATACCGCTGGTGAATAAGATTCGGCCTCGGGTAAAGGCATGGCGTGAGGCAGGATATCCAGGTGTTACTGGCATCACTAAAAGGCTGCTGGAGCACTGGCAAGACCCTGAGGAGCGGGAGAGTCGCCGTTTCTTCTTCTGCCAGTTAGAGGCCATAGAGACCCTTATATGGCTAACCGAGGCACCAGAGGCAGAAAAGGTGGGCATAGAAATACCCTCGGACGGGGGAAACTTCAGACGCCTATGTTCAAAGATGGCCACCGGTTCAGGCAAGACCGTGGTAATGGCTATGCTCATAGCCTGGCAGGTATTGAACAAGATTACCTATCCACAGGATGTCCGCTTTTCTAAATATATCTTTGTTGTCGCCCCTGGACTGACGGTAAAGAGCCGTCTACAGGTTTTGGTACCTTTTAGTCCGGGCAATTATTACGATGAATTCAATATTGTCCCTTCAGGTCTTCTGGAGAAACTGCGCAAGGTGCGTATATGCAACTGGCACGCCTTAGATTGGGAGACTGAGGAACAGATTTCAAAGAAGAAAGGTGTGGACAAGCGGGGGGCAAAAAGTGATGAGGCATATACCCGTGAGGTACTTGGGGAATTAGCCTTAGGGCACAACATCGTGGTAATAAATGATGAGGCCCACCATGCCTGGCGCATACCTGCTGAATCAAAAGTTAAGGGGGTGAAAAAGGAGGATATAGAGGAGGCAACCGTATGGATTGGTGGGCTTGATAGAATTCACAAGACACGCGGTATCCTTACCAGTTACGATTTTTCGGCTACTCCCTTCGCCCCCTCTGGTAAGAAAAGCACGGAAGAGGCATTGTTTGATTGGATTGTGAGTGATTTCGGTCTTAATGATGCCATAGAGTCTGGTCTGGTCAAGACACCCCGTGTGGTTATTCGGGACGATGGTAAGTTGACTGGCGATTATAAGTCACGTTTCTATCACATCTATAACGACCCAGAGGTCAAAGACGATTTAAACAGGAAGGCGGAAGAGTATGAGCCACTTCCTGATTTGGTCATAAATGGCTATTACCTTCTGGGAAAGGATTGGCTTGAGACGGCTAAACTCTGGAAGGACAATCCCCGCTTTACAACGCCGCCGGTCATGATTACAGTTGCCAATCGGACAGAGTCGGCAGCACGGGTCAAATATTCATTTGACCACAAGAAAATCCGCATTGATGAACTGTGTATTCCTGAAAGAACGCTCCATATTGACTCCAAGGTACTTGAGATAGCGGAATCTCAAGAGGAAGCAGTATTTTTTGAGAATGTTGGTGAGGAAGAACGAGAAGACGAACCCATAAACAAACTCTCCAAAAAGGAACAAGGCGAACTTCTTCGGCAAAAGGTTGATACCGTAGGTCAAGTAGGAAAGCCAGGAGAACAGATACAAAAAGTAATTGCCGTGGGAATGCTTTCGGAGGGCTGGGACGCCAAGACGGTAACCCACATAATGGGCCTTCGTGCCTTCTCCAGTCAATTGCTTTGCGAGCAAGTGGTAGGAAGGGGACTAAGGAGGACTTCTTATGAGGTAAATCCAAAGACTGGTTTGTTTGAGGCGGAATATGTGAACATCTTTGGGGTTCCCTTCACGTTCTTACCGCACGAGTCGCAGGACGGTCCCCCACCTCCCCCACCCACACCAAAGACACGCATAGAACCTGTTATTGAAAAACAGCAATTTGAGATTAAATGGCCCAATATTATCCGTATTGACCATATATACAGGCCAATGCTCAAACTGGATATGAACAAAGTAGAACCCCTTGAATTGAACGCTATTGATACGGCAACACTTGCGGAAATGGCACCTGTTGTAGAAGGTAAACCAGACGTTACACAGATTTCCGAAATTGACCTTAAAGATTTGGGCCAAAAATTTAGGATGCAGAAAATTATTTTTGAAACCGCAAGGGACATCTTTGACCAGATGAAGCCCACCTGGAAGGGCAACAAAGAATTTCTATTGGCCCAATTGATACAACTTGTAGAGGAATTCATTTCATCTGTAAAAATTCAAATTTCACCACCGCTTTTTAATCAAGATAACATAAGACGGCGTATCCTCATTACTCTCAATATGAATAAAATAGTACAGCATATTTGGGAGGCCATTCGTTTTGAGAATACAGAGTCAATTGTACCTGTATTTGATAGCGATAAACCTATTCATTCAACCACTGATATGCGAACCTGGTGGACAGGAAAACCTTGTGAACCCACAGAGCACTCTCACATAAACTTTTGTGTATTTGACAGTACCTGGGAGGCCACAGAGGCATTTGAACTCGATAGAAACCCCGGTGTTGAGGCATGGGTAAAGAACGACCATCTTGGGTTTGAGATACTTTACATATTCCAAGGGATAATAAAAAAATATCGCCCAGATTTTATTATACGGCTCAAGTCGGGTAAATTTCTTATATTAGAGACAAAGGGACAGGATTCACAGCAAGATAAAACAAAACGCGAATTCCTGGACGAATGGGTAAGGGCAGTTAATAATCATGGCGGGTTTGGTAAATGGCAATGGGCAGTGTCTGAACACCCATCTGATGTTGTAGAGATCCTTAAAAAGGAGTGCTAGAAAATCGCCAGATTAGCTTTTAGAGGCACAACTACACCTTGGTTCTGCTATGTAGAAATTTGTAATCTTCATTGTGAGAGCTCTGAAAAAGTCTTAACAACACTACCTGTCATTCTGAGCGAAGCGAAGAATCTAATGGTATAGCTGAGCTTCTTCGTCGCCTTCGGCTCCTCAGACGCCGTCCGGAGCGGAGCGAAGGAATGACATCGCGGACTTTTGCAAAGTTCTCACTGTATAGAAAAACCGCCGTCCACAAATATCGTCTGGCCTGTTACGTAGTCGGAGGCCTGAGAGGCCAGGAATATAACCACCCCTGCGAGGTCAGAGGGCTGACCTACCCTCTTTAGTGGTATCCTGCCGAGTATAGCCTTTTTGATGGTGGGGTCTTCTAGCATGGCCTTGGTTGTTTCTGTCTCCATACTGTAGGGGGCGATGGCGTTGACATTGATATTGTATTTGGCCCATTCCACGGCCAGGGCCTTTGTGAGCTGGATTACTCCGCCTTTGCTTGCGCAGTAAGCGGCGGAGTTGTTTGCCCCAAAAGCACCCAGGGCTGCTGCCATGTTTATTACCTTGCCCCTCTGTCGCTCTATCATGTGTTTCCCCACTGCTTTGGAGCACAGGTAAGTGCTTGTGAGATTTGTACTTATGAGGGTGTGATAATTCTCAAGGGTGAATTCTACGATTGGATTTCCCAGGAATGTGCCCACGTTATTTACTAGGATGTCAATCTTTCCAAATTTTTCCAGTGTTTTGGCAACTAAGGCATCTACTTCCTCTGGCTTGGTAACATCTGCCTCAAAGGGCACGGTTTTGACGGCAAGGTCGGATACCTCCTTTGTGGTCTCGTAGAGTCTTTCTTTGTTACGCGCCACGAGGACTATGCTAGCCCCAACCTCTGCCAGGGCCATGGCCATTGCCTTGCCCAATCCCCTGCTTGCCCCGGTGACGATGGCCACCTGGTTTCTCAATTGAAATATTTCAATACACATAGTTTTTTATTTTCCAGCGAATTTGCGGACGTAGTCCACAAGTGCACGGACCTCGTCCATATTCAATTTTTCTTTAAAGGCGAACATCTTTTCTGAACCGTTTAAGATTTGTTCAATGAAGCGCTCATCTGGACGTGTCTTTTGCCATTCTGCATTAGTAAGATCCGGCGCACCGAGGCCCTTCCCAAGGTCTGTGCCCTTTCCATCCTCTCCGTGGCATGGGATACAATGGGTCTTAAATAGTTTACTGGCATCTATTTCTGCCATTGCGATACCGGGGATGAAAAAAAGCACTCCTGCCAGAATAATTCTAAGTGGTGCGGCTCTCATTTTACCTCCTTTCGTTTGATAAAACATGTTAACAGAAGGTGTAAACAAAATCAATTAACCTCTTGTAAGATGGAATCAAAATGTTAAAATTTTGTACAAAAAGCGAAAGATTTGAAGCGTTTTTTGAGCATTTTGAAGCTTTTTTTGAGCGTTTTTAGCGTATTTTTTGAACATTTTAATTATATAATAGAGCAAAATGAAGCTTGCGGGTAAATCAATCTGGGTGCTCAGTGGATTCCTAATCAGCGGCTTCTGCCTCTGGCTCTTTTTCAGGAATATAGAATGGGAGGAGGTGAAGACGGCCATCCAGGGAGCCAAGTATTTTTATGTCTTGCCATGCTTGGCCTGGTTTTTTCTTGCTTATCTTTTCAGGACTCTTCGCTGGATGAGCCTTATTTCCGGGATAAAGAAAATTTCTTTTCTCAACGTCTTCTCTGCCACATTTATTGGCTTTATGGGTAACCATATTTTGCCTGCCAGGGCTGGTGAAATAGTAAAAACGGTAATACTCGGAAAGAAAGAGGGTATAAGGGTAGCTACGGTTTTAGGTACAGTGGTGATGGAAAGGCTGTTGGATACTATAACTTTAATTATTATGGCTACTGTAGTATTGGCCCTACTTCCCTCAACGCAGGAGGAATTAGCCTCAAGCTTAGGGCAGCAGGGCCTGCTGGAAATTCAAGAGTATAATTTATTGATGCATTTGAGGTCATATGTGAAAATTTTGGCGGCTGTGTGCGTGATAAGCGTGATTTTTTTCATATTTCTTGATTTTTATTACAAAAAAATGCTGGAAATTATCGGAAATTTACTATTTTTTTTACCACAAGGGCCGAGGGGAAAGGTTATGAGGGTTTTGGAATCTTTTGTGGGGGGGCTAAAGGTGTTAAAGAGCGTCAGGCAGGTGATGTGGTTGACGCTGCTTTCGTTCGGTATTTGGTTTGTATTTGTTTTTGCCACTTATACGCTCGGTCATTCCTTTGATATAGACATACCCATTACAGGGATGTGCCTGTTGGTGATTTGTACAGCCGTAGCGGTGGCCCTGCCGCAGGCACCTGCTTATATAGGGGTGTATCACCTTGCAGTCCTGAAGTCCCTAGAGCTTTTTCATATAGATAGGTCCATAGCCCAGAGTTTTGCCATTATTTTATGGATGCTTAATGTGACAGTGCCACTGGTTGTGGGGAGTTTCTTCTTGTGGAGAGAGGGTATCTATTTTAGTCAGATAGTGAAGCAGGCTGATGTGAGTTCAGAGACCACGGGGGAATATCTTTAACCAGTTTGATTCTGCCAGGGTCGTGCCCTCGGTTTCTTCTTTGGGAAGGCAAACATGAGGGCTATACCGAAGACGAATCCCCCTATATGTGCCCACCAGGCAACTCCACCCCCCTGTGCGGGGGCAAAGGAGGCCACGCCACTAAACAACTGGATTACAAACCAAAAACCCAGTACCACCACTGCGGGTAACTCTACCACCTGCCATATAAACCATATGGGGATTATGCAAAGTACCCTTGCGTGTGGGAAGGTGATTAGGTAAGCCCCAAGGACCCCTGCTATTGCGCCACTTGCCCCTATGCATGGGACGCCCACGCTTCTGTTCATTGCTACGTGGACTATGCTGGCTAGGATTCCACAGGCTATATAAAAACCTACAAACTTGTAGTGGCCCAACCTATCTTCTATGTTATCCCCAAATATCCAGAGATACCACATGTTACCCAGTATGTGTATGGGGCTGCCATGGAGAAACATACTGGTAAGAAACGGCAAAAAGGCCTCTTTGATAGTGGAGGCGTCAAGGCTGGGATGATACAGGAAATACATTACTTTTGCCGGGACTACCCCATAGTCAAACAGGAATCCTTCAAGCCCTTTACCCAGCAATAGTTCAAATATAAACATGGCGCCATTTAGACCTATCAGGACCACTACAACAAATGGAAAGGTGCCCGATGGGTTTTTATCTCTAAAAGGTATCATTGTCTTATATTAAACCTTTCTAAGGTTGTAGTTGTGCCAAGACTTCATAATATGGAAAATACTTTCCTGGACAGTCAGTCTTCCTGACATGCCTGTGGAGAATTACATTTTCAGCGGATATGTTACAAATATGCTGGAGTTCTCGTACAAGATTAACCAGACTCAGCAATTGTTTTCGGCTGGGGTAATCTTCGTCAAGGTTGCCTACCAGACATATCCCGATGCCGTACTGGTTGTATTCAAACTGACCCGCATGTGCTCCATGAGACTGGTAGAGCCAGCGATGCCCGACCTCTATCTGCCCATCACCAGAGCCATGACCGTTGCCTATTACAAAGTGATAACCTAGACCACCCTCCCAGCCTCTCTTAACCCGGTGTACGTAATCAAAAGAATCCGCATTTCCAGAGTAAGAGGCACTATGGTGTATGACTATATATTTCCACTTTCTGGTAATAGGTACGCGCGGGATACTTAATGGCGCCGGGGCCTCCTCCTTTCTAGGCTCTATGAATAACGGTGTTTGAACAGGGGAAGGGAGGCTAACAGTTTCCTGCTTGGGCGGTTCTGCACAACTATCAAGAAGGGATATAACAAACAAAAGGACAACTAACCTATTGGCTGTACACAAGTTTGGTTTTAGCATGGCTTTCCTTCAGAAGTTTCTTTTACTATCCAGAAGGATAGTTACAGGTCCATCATTGGCAAGTTCCACAAGCATTTTCTCCTGGAATCTGCCTTCAGCCACCCCAACACCTTTTTGCTTGAGTAAATGTACTAACAGGCGGTAAAGCTTCTGTGCCAGTTCTGCCCCTGCCGCCTGGTCAAAAGAAGGTCTTCGCCCCTTCCTGCAATCGCCGTGGAGGGTAAATTGGCTTACGAGGAGTATCTGCCCCTGAACCTCCTCCAGTGACAAGTTCATCTTACCTTCGGAATCTTCAAAGACTCTAAGGGTGGGAAGCTTATTGGCGAGGTATTCCACGTCTTCTTCTGTATCCCCTGCACCGACACCCACCAGTACCATTAAGCCACGGCCGATTCTACTTATGAGCCTTTCTTCTACCTTTACCTGGGCGTAACTTACCCTTTGCACCACGGCCCTCATTTAATAAGCGTACTCCACCCTCAAGTGAACTGCACGAGTCTCTGGCAAAGATTATAAGGTTATTAATCAATGGGTCAAGAAAAAATTCTGGACCTTTTTGTATGCGGGCCTGATTGGTAGAGGGGGCAGGGGGTGTGTGCCGTATAGTTTTCTATGATGCTTGCAACACTCCTTTTATCGTTCAAGAATGTAGGGACATACCTTCATATCTGCCCTACATGCTTCCATTCCTTCGCTCCGCTCAGGACAGCGTCTGAGAAAGCCGAAGCCCTGAGCCAAAGGCGAAGGGGAAGCAAAAAAATCCCCCTTAGTCCCCCTTTTCCAAAGGGGGATTTAGGAGGATTAGAGATTCATTTATCTGTCATTCTGAGCGCAGCGAAGAATCTAACGCCCTGTGTCACCCAGAACCCCGGCCTGTCGCCAGGACAGGCTTGTTTCAGGGCCGTCTATCACCCCGAACTCGTTTCAGGGTCTCCTGACTTGCCTACGGAATCAGCTCCACCGCCAGGTTATTACTCTCGTCCAGCTCCTCTTCCGTCCCCTCCACGTCTATCACACAAATCAGATACTTCCCTGTCACCAGATTCTTATCCTTGACCTTTATCTTTTTGTCCTTATATTCCCCCACCTTGACTTTACTTATCTTCTTGGCCTTATAGAGTGTATCCCCGGGGTCAAGGGTGGCATCCTCGGACAGATAGATTCCCACCCTGCACTTCCCCGAGTCCACGTTCCCCTTGTTCCTAACCCTGAGCACCACTGATGCCTTCTCACCCCACTTATCAGTGATGATAGGGCCCACCATATACTGCCCCTCAGGCTCGCTCACCAAATCAGGCTTCATGCAGGGCGGGTCTGTGGCACAATCCGGGTCATAGC
>JBMFFR010000002.1:0-423253 GCA_051388875.1 Candidatus Brocadiia bacterium JP1
AACGTAAGCAGAAGAAATGTAATTAGTAAAGCCTTCCTGAAGACCTGTTCCTTCACGGCTAACCCCTCGGGTGAAAATGTTTATGAATGGTCTTAAGATGCTGGCGGTCTATATGGGTGTAGATTTGGGTAGTGGCTATAGAGGCGTGGCCCAGTAGCTCCTGAACGCTCCTGAGGTCGGCACCCCTCTGCAAGAGGTGCGTGGCAAAGGAGTGCCGCAAGGTATGGGGGTAAATATTTTTCATCCCCAACTTCCTAGCACAGCCCTTTACTACTCGCCAGATGTCCTCACGTCTGAGGGGTTGCCCCCTTCTGGTCAGAAATACCGGCCCTTCCCAATCTATCTCTTTGGAAAGTTTAGGTAGCTTCTTAGCCAGTACAGGTCTTGCCTCCACGAGATACTTTTTTAGACATTCAATAGCATGCGAGCCCAGCGGGACTATCCTTTCTTTATTCCCCTTTCCTTTGCAGCGGATGTACCCGTAGTCTAAATCTACATCCTTTAGTTTAAGTGTGGCAACTTCTGAAGCCCTGGCTCCCGTAGCATAAAGTACCTCTAATAGGGCCTTGTTCCTTAAGCTAAGAGGGCTTGGGGATGGTGTAATTGCAAGTAGCTTCTCCACTTCCTTCCAGTGCAATACGCC
The DNA here is from genome assembly GCA_051388875.1 of Candidatus Brocadiia bacterium JP1. Classification (GTDB taxonomy): domain Bacteria; phylum Planctomycetota; class Brocadiia; order Brocadiales; family Bathyanammoxibiaceae; genus JBMFFR01. The sequence continues at coordinate 644 of JBMFFR010000002.1, forward strand.
AGGTAGTCGTTTCCATAACCTGGGCGAGTCTATTACACTTGTTAAGTCTCTATTTTGTTTCCCTTCTAGAATCAAAAATTTATAAAATTGTTTAATGGCTACTAAACCTCTACATATACTGTTTACGCTCATACCACGCTCCTTCTCGGAGGACATGAAGATGTTAAGGTGTTCGGCGTTGACATCCTTAGGGTGGTCTAGCCCCCACGTCTTCATGAAGCCGAAAAATTTGAGGAGGTCATTTTTATATGCCAGGAGTGTGTTTTTTGATAGACCACATTCCAGGTTAAGATAGTCTAAGAAGGATTGTAGAAGTTCTTCCATAACTCTTGATGCCGCAATTCTTGATACCAGTATAGATGCTCGGCAAGCACCTTGCTACTACTTTAGTACTAGTGTTTAGGGCCTTCTTTATCTTTCTCCATCACCAGAAGGTACTATCTGAGCCAAATCTGCCACCCTTGTAGAGTATAGTTCATTTATATTCTTTAGGAGAAGCAGGCGATTGTTCCTTACTTTCTGGTCTTCCACATTCACAAAGACCTTTTCAAAAAAGGTATGCACAGGTTGGGCAAATGCTGTGTAGTACTCCAGGGAGGCTTTCTCATATTGTTCCCTGTCAATCAGGGATAAAATCCCGTCCCTGCACCTCTGATAAAGCTCCCAGAGTTGGCGCTCTTCTTCCTGTATTAAGAGGTCGTTCGCTATGGCCCCAGCAGGTTCAGCCTTCTTTCCGATATTAAAAGTCCTCTCTACCAGTGTAACCAGCCCCGACCATTCAGGGGTCTGAGAGAGGCCAGAAACAACCCCTATCCTTTTTGAAAAATTAGTCACATCGTCAAAGCCAGCCCCCAGTACAGCATTGATAATATCATAGCGATAGCCCCTCTCCAGGAAGGTTTGATATAGCCTATCCCTGAAGAATGCCAGGAGTGCTTCCTCAACTCTTCTGAGATATTCTCCGCTGCCCAGAGAGGAGGGTGTGGAGTAGGGCCATGGGTGTTTTCTCTCTGTAAGGTTTGAAAGAAAATCCAGAACTTTAGGACTTAAATTTTCAAGGGCTACGGTCAGAATACCTTTAACTGAGAATGTGAGGTCTTTTTCCTCAAGGATACGTATGATACCCTGTGCATGACGCCTCAGGGCGTAAGGGTCCTGCGAGCCAGTAGGTATAAGCCCAATTGAAAAGCAACCACATAAGGAGTCAAATTTATCGGCAAGGCTTAGGAGGGTACCCAATAGATTTTTGGGGAGATTATCTCCTGCGAAACGGGGTGGATAGTGTTCAAGGATAGCCCTTGCCACCTCTTCCTTTTCCCCCTCTTCTCTGGCATAATGGTAACCCATTACGCCCTGTAGATTTGGGAATTCTCCCACCATCTGTGTCAGTAGGTCGGCCTTGCATAACTTGGCAGCCCTGTGGAGGGATTCTAACTGCTCAAAACTTAAATCCAACCTTCGTGCCATATAATCGGCCAGGTTTTCTATCCTCTCCGTACGTTCCCAGTAACTCCCTAACTTTTCATGTAATACAACCTCCTTAAGTCCTTCCCGCCTGTCCCATAAAGATACCTTGCGATCCTCCTCCCAGAAAAACTTAGCGTCGGCCAACCTGGCTTTTAAAACCCTTTGATTTCCTTCTATAGAAAGGGCTGCGTCCTTGGGGCTTCTGTTGGTAATTGCAATAAACCTGGGCAAGAGCCTCCCGTAGGCATCCTCTACTGGGAAGTACCTCTGGTGCTCCTTCATTACCGTTTGCACCACCTCTTGCGGCACCCTCAAATATTCCTCCGGGAACGTACACTCTATCGGGCATGGATACTCTACTAAAAAAGTTACCTCTTCCAAAAGTTCCTCGTCTCTCAGTTGTGAGCCGTATTTGGACAAAAGCTTGTTAATTCCCTCTTTTATCAGAGATTTTCTCTCCCCTATGTCTACGATAACCTGTTCTTTCATAATGGTTTCTTTATAAAGGTTAATGTCTGCCCTGTCTATTTTCAGAGCCTTGCCTGAAAGGAAGGGGTGACCAAGGGTAATCCTGCCGCTTTGAATGCCGTCTAGCTCAATAGTCACCACTTTCTGGTCAAAAAGGGCCAGTATCCAACGTATGGGGCGTGCAAAGAAGAGGTTAGGGCCCTTCCATTTCATCTTTTTGGGGAAATTTATGGAATTGATCATCTTGGTTAGCAGAGAAGTTAGAATTTTTATTGTTTCTTCTCCTGCATGAGTCTTGACGGCGAAGACGTAGGGACCTTTAGTGGTCTCTTTTACCTCTAGTTCGTTGACTGCTACACCCTGGCCCTTAGCGAAACCTATAGCGGCCTTGGTGGGCTCTCCTTTTTCGTTATAGGCTATCTTTGCGGATGGACCTTGTACTTCTTCCACCTGTGGCGGTTGTCTTTCTGGTATCCCCTCTGCGTACAGGCATAAGCGCCGAGGAGTGGCCATGGTAACCACACCTTTACATTCAAGGCGGTATTCTCTAAGCCCTTCTCTTAGGAGCTCTTCCATCTGCTTCAGTGCAGGTGGGATATAGCTGAAAGGAATTTCTTCCGTTCCAATTTCAAAAAGAAGATTGCCCATTGAAAAGCGTTTTTCTATAATAAAACTACTTCTGATAATATTAAAAAGTTTACTATTTATCTACTGCTTATGCCAGTTGTCAATTGAAAAAATTGACATGAGCTAAAATCAAGAGTCTAACATTTTAGACAGCGAGAAAGAAAAACCATTCAGCATGCGCCAGATAGAGGCAGGAACTGTTACAGAAACGTTAGAAAGACTTTGCATAGAGGCAGGTTATGTACTTGGCGAGGACCTTGTCAAGGCCCTTGAAAATGCATTGAGTATGGAAGAATCTCCTACTGGTAAAGATGTGTTAAGAAAGCTCATAGAAAATGCAAGGGTTGCCAGGGAAGGTGAGTATCCAGCCTGCCAGGATACGGGTTTTACGACAGTCTTTTTAGAGATGGGACAGCAAGTGCGTATTGCCAATGGAAACCACTACGAGGCTATAAATCGTGGTGTAGCAATTGGTTATAAGAAGGGTTACCTTCGTGCCTCGGTGGTGAGGGACCCATTGAGAAGGGTGAATACGGGTGATAATACTCCGGCCGTTATCCATTTGGAGACTGTACCAGGGGATAAACTCAAAATTACCCTTATGGCCAAAGGGGGTGGTTGTGAAAATATGAGTAATTTCAGGATGCTTATCCCTGCAATGGGTGAGCAAGGTGTGGTGGATTTTGTGGTGGAGTCTGTTAAACGTGGTGCAATTAAGGCATGTCCACCTGTTATTGTGGGTGTGGGGATAGGTGGTACCTTTGATAAGTGCGCTCTGATGGCAAAAAAGGCCCTCTTAAGGCCGATAGGGAGTCCACACCCAGATCCTGCTACTGCCGAGTTTGAAAAGAAGCTTATAAAAAAGATAAACAGCTTAGGGATAGGCCCCCAAGGCTTTGGGGGTAGCGTAACAGCCTTGGCTGTTCATGTAGATAAATACCCTACACATATTGCTAGCCTACCCGTAGCAGTGAACATGGATTGCCACTCGCACAGGGTTAAGACGGCTGTATTATGAACTTTAGCTGCTCGCCACTATAAATACCGTTAAAGCTTATTATTATAGTTCATTACCTCAAAGATAAATAGCTTGGAGCCGTTAGCTGCAACCCTGCTTACCTGCTTAGTGTCCATGCTCCGGGTGGTGACCGTGCCCCTTATGTTCATCAGCATGGGCTTCTATACCACAGGGACATTTTGCTGCCTTACCCTGGCAATGCAGGCAATCTTTACTACCAGGGGGACAAGGACAGGCAAAATTGTCAGGATCTTTCTCAAATTGGCTGAAGCAATCCTCGCTACAAAAACAGTAAACCTTTCCATCATATTCCGCCTGTATGGCCGAATCCTTTTCTATTTTCATACCGCATACAGGGTCAAATACCTTTTCGGCTGTGGCGATTGCAGGAATTGAAAAGATAAAAACGAAACATGCTGCTACAAAAAATATCTTTCTTAGGTCCATTTCATATCTCCTGATCCAGATTTTAGAATCTTGAACATAAATTTGGAATAAAATATAAACCTAAAAGCAATTTTTATCAAGTCAAAGGCGAGTTTCCTTCTCAAGAGGAGTATTTACTGCAAGTAAATCAATAGCGTCGGATAGCTTATAAGGCCCAATTCCTGTGCGGACAAGTTGAGTAAGAACAGCCCCAATGGACAGGTCTTTACCTATATCATAGACCAGAGACCTGATGTAAGTTCCCGAAGATACGTGTGCCCTGAACTTTACTCTGGGTGCTATTCTTAAGAGTTCCTCCACCATAAGCTCTTCTAGAGAGTGTAGTCCTTTCTGGGCAATAGGATGAAATTCTAGTAGTTCTAGACGTTCAATCCTGACCTTCCTTTTTGGCAATTCTGGTAGTGGGCGTCCACCCCGTGCCAGCTTATAAAGCCTCTTACCATTCACTTGCACAGCGGAAAAAGGTGGTACGGTCTGTTCGTATTCCCCTTTAAATTTCCTAAAGACGTCTTCTATTTGCTCTCTTTTTATTAAAGAGAGTTGTTTTACTAGTATGTTCTTGTAGCGTGCGAGCTTACCTCGCATGTCCTCTAGCTCGTGTAGCGTGCGAGCTTGTCTCGCACTTTTTTCTATTGCCTTTTCCGGTAGCATGTTACCTTCTGGTGCACTTTCCCAAAAAGGAAACCTCAAATACCCATCAGCACTATACGTATCACTCTCCACACCCAGGGCAAACTCCCCTTCGTATTCCTTAGACAGCTTTGTAAGCTCAGCCTGCCTCTTAGTAGCCTTGCCCACTAGGATTATCAGCAACCCAGAGGCCATGCTGTCCAGCGTCCCCGTATGCCCCACCTTCTGTCCAGGAAAATATTTTCGTCTCAATCTGGCTACCACCCTGAAAGAGGTGATGCCTGAGGACTTGTTTATTAATATGAAGTCCTTTTCTAATGCTTTTAGTGTATGTAATGTCATTCTAGACTTGCCCCGAATTAATTGTCATAGACTCCTCTAAGTGTCTTTTATAAGTGAAGAATCCCAATAATGAAAGTACGCTTTTAGAGTACAAGAGAGCTAGAGCCTTCTCTGGGCTTAAAGGAATTAGAAAGCCTTGAGAAGGTGTAGACGTACCATATTCAGAGCATTTTTGGCAGCGAGGAGCTTTATCCATTTCCTGGTGCCGGTAAAATAGAATTCGTTTACTATATAATTTGTATCTGTGGTATGGCCTGATTCACCCATGGCAGATGAATCTTTTTGTGGGGACAGACCTTTAGGTCTGTCCATGGACAGGTCTGAAGACCTGTTCCTACATTGCTCAGGAGGACACTCTTTGCCTGCAACGGTAGCCTTGGTTGAAGTGGCCAGGGCAATATAAACAAGTCCTATGGGCATATCAGAGTGAGGGCTTGTGGGACCTGCAATACCAGTTACGGCCATTCCGATGTCTGCGCTGGTCCTCTCCCTTACGGAGGCGGCCAGGAGTTTTGTTATCTCGGGATTCACTGTGCCCATCTTTTCAATAGATTCTTCTGAGAGACCGGTAAGGAGTGCCTTGGCCTTGACTGTGTAAACTACAATGCCCTCCAAGAGGTGTTTGGAAATCCCTGAAACATTGGTTAATAGATTACAAACAAGCCCCCCTGTGCAGGATTCTGCTATGGCAATTGTAAGACCATTCCTAATTAGTAGTGAGCCAACCACGTCTTCTAATTCCTCCTCATCTGTGCCAAAAACAGCGTCCTTCAGAAGTTGCCTTATTTCCATCTCTGCCCCTTCTAGCATGCTTTTTGCCCTGGCCTCTTCTTCTGCATCTGCATGAAGGCGAAGGGTAATTATACCCTCGTGTACCATAGTGCCCACTCTGGGATTGGACTCAGGTGTCATCAGGTGGACAATCTTCTCTCCAATCAGTGCCTCGGGTAGGCCAAATACATGCAGTTTCTTTGACAGGGTATATCTTTTCTTCGGTATAAGTGCTTCCAGACGTAAGGTTACCCATTCCTTAAACATTCTTTTCATTTCTTCTGGTACGCCTGGAAGGCAAAAAAGCTCTTTTCCTCTGCATAAGAGGTTGAATCCTGGAGCTGTGCCTATTTTGTTAGGTATCAGGATGGCCTCCTCTGGCAGCATGGCCTGACGGAGGTTAGATTCGGGCATCTGGCGGTGGCGGCAATGGAAAAAGTTCTGGATTTGGTTCAGAGCCTTATTGTCTAGGACTAATTTTTTCTGGCAGGCTAAGCCTACTGCCTCCCTTGTGATATCGTCTCTGGTAGGGCCCAACCCCCCTGTGATTATGACTAAATCTACCCTATCCAGCGCCCTTTCAATTGCTGCACCTAGCAAGACTACATCATCGCCTACTGTAGTATGATAAAGTACATCTATACCCCTTCTAACCAACTCCCGGGAGATGTAAGAAGCGTTAGTGTTGGCTATCTCGCCCTGGATAAGTTCGTTTCCAGTAGCAATAATTTCTAAGGTCTTCAATATTAATTACTTAGGTATTTTAAATAGTACCCCCTTTAGCAAAAGGGGAAGAACCAAGAAAATGAGGTGTGCTAGTTATGCCTCAGGCTGACTCACCCCTGCCGAATCTTAGCCAGATTTACCTTTGGCAGACTCTTATAGCAAGCCAATTCTATCTTGTGTGCAACTCAAAAGCCACCGCCTCATGGATGTCATTATTATACATGAAAGCGGAAGGTGATAATATCGCCATCTTGAACTATGTATTCCTTTCCTACCAGGTGGAGTTTACCGTGTGCCTTGATTTCTTTGATTGAGCCCAGAGCTTTAAGGTCTTCCATGCTCATAACCTCAGCCTTGATAAACCCCCTGGCAATATCGGAATGAATCTTACCGGCGGCAGTGAGGGCCGTTTCTCCACGGGGTATAGACCAAACCCTTATTTCTTCACCCTCCACGGTGTAGAAGGAGACAAGATTGAGGTTTTTATAGCAAGCTTTTAGTAGTCGCTGCATTGCTGGTTCTGCTATGCCCCATGCCTTCTGGAACTCTTCTCGGTCCTTTTCTTCTAGACTGAGTAGCTCGGCCTCCAACTTGCCACATAGTGTAAGGATCTGCGCCTTAGTAGGAAGGCTGTCAAATTTTTTATCTAATTGGTCTTCCCCAACGTTGACTACCACCAACCTTGGTTTTTCTGTGAAGAAGCAGAAACCCCTTATAAGCCTTTGTTGGACTAGAGTTAGTGGTAGGGTAGAAACATCTTGTCCTTTATCCAGCGCCTCTTTACATTTAAGCAGAACCTCTAGTTCCTCCTTATCCTTTTGTTGGGTGGGGGTGGGTTTGGTGACAGACTTTTTCAGTTTATCTATCCTCTTCTCTGCCGAAAGGAGGTCATTAAGCAATAACTCTTGTTCCATATCTTTTAGGTCCCTGTGAGGGTCAATTGAACCCCTTGGATGGGGCGTTGTTTCGTCCGTAAAGGCTCTTACGACCTCTATGATGAGGTCCATTTCCCTTAGAAGGGCAAAAGCTGTGGCGGATTCCTGGTGGGTTTCCAATGGTGAGGAAAATATACCAACTAGTTCAAGAAGTTCAAGGGTGGCGGGGGTACAGCGTTTTTCAGGAAGGAAGCCATGGAGGAGGTCTAGTCGTTCGTCCGGGACCTTTACCATAGCCATATTCTGTACGGCAGTATGTGCATGGGCTTGTTTTTCCTTATGGGGACCTACTATCGCATTAAATATGGTAGTCTTGCCAGACTTGGGTAAACCAATGATAGCTAGTTTCATTGAAATATATTATATCAATTCATTGTCGGGAGAAAAAGCAAACTAGTTGTTGATTTGTTTCCCTCTACTCTTTTGCCTGACTGACTTCAGCCTGGCTGAAGCTAGCCATCTGAAGGAGTAATTTTACACTGGCCTCTACGATGGGTATAGCCAAGACAGCCCCGGTACCCTCGCCCAGGCGCATATCCAGGTCTAGGATGGGTCTCAGGCCCAATTTCTGTAGCATTAGGGCATGACCCTTTTCGGCCGAGAGGTGGGAAGCCAGAAGGTAGTCTTTTACTTTCGGCTCTATAGCACAGGCCAATAGCGCACCAGCCGTGGAGATGAAGCCATCCAATAGTATGGGAACACGGTAACGGGCTGCCCCTAAACAGAGACCAGCTATTGCACCAATCTCATATCCACCTACTTTTTCAAGGACATCAAGGGGGTCATCTGGGTTGGGGCAGTTAACCTCAATAGCCTGCTTAACAACTTGTATTTTCCTCACTAGCCCATCACTACAAATCCCGGTACCTTTGCCTACTGCCTTTTCAATTGCTATGCCAGTAATGGTAGCAAATATGGCGGTGCTGGGAGTGGTGTTAGCAATACCCATATCTCCGGTAGCAACTAACTCTAGTCCACTATTTAGTTCTTCCTCAACTACTTCTATACCAATCTCCAGGCTTTTTATAGTCTCTTCCCTGGTCATGGCTGGCCCTTTGACGATGTTTTGGGTCCCTAGGCCTAATTTTTTTATTTTAAGCTTGTAAGAGGGTTCGGTAGGCCTTGCTACTCCACAATCAACTACTACTACCCTTGCCCCTGTGTGGCGGGCAAGGACGTTGATGGCGGCACCACCGTTGATGAAATTCTTTACCATCTGGTAGGTTACTTCTTGAGGAAACTTACTTACCCCTTCTTCCGCTACCCCATGGTCTGCCGCCATCACAAAAACAACCTTATGCCTTATTTCTTTCTTTGGTGTGCCTCTTATTGAAGAGTAAAAGGCGGCTAACTCTTCTAACCTTCCAAGGCTACCGGCTGGGATTGCAAAGTCTCTGAATTTTTTCTCAACCTCCACCCGGGATTCTGCACTTACAGGTTGGATATTTTGCAGAGTTTCATCAAGCAGACCCATCTTTAGCTGGAGAGTTCTTGGGTTCTGGGGAGATCGCTCAGTGAATTTAGGCCAAAGCAATCCAAGAATTTTTTAGTGGTCCCGTAAAGTAGCGGTTTTCCCAGGCTTTCGTCTCTCCCTACAATTTTCACTAACCCCTTTTCAATAAGGCTCCTAAGGATTTGGCTAGATTCCACACCACGAATTGCCTCAATTGTGGAGCGCAGAATGGGCTGCTTGTAGGCTATAATGGCTAATGTTTCCATGGCGGCTGGGGAGAGCTTAGTTTCCGTGTGCTTCTTTTCCAGAAGGTGTATCCACTTATAGTACTCTGGTTTGGATAATAACTGGTAACCCTCCGCAATCTCTTCCACTTGGAAGGCCCTCTGTGGAGATTCATATTCTTGGTGTAGTAACTCAATAGCCTGTAGCACATGACCCTTTTCTACGTCAAGGATTTCTACCAACCTTTTTAGGGTTAGTGGCTGGTTGGCGGCGAAAAGTAATGCCTCAACGATGGTTTTTATGTCTTGAGGCGTTTTTTCTTGACCCTTTTTGTCTGGCTCCTCCTGGCATAAGGATATAGTATCCTGGGGGGCTATTATATTGTCAGACATAAAGTCCTCCTTTAGGGTTTTGGTTCTTTTAACCCCTCACCTTAATCAATTTACACCAGAGGCGCTATTTAACGGCGCTTGCGGCAGCAACAGCAGATTTGAACTTTATTTTGTGGGTATCTATTTCCTTAAATTCCTTATAACCCTCGGCAACAGTAGTCCCCCTGAACGGTTTAATTTCACCGTTTTTAAAGTCAACGACATGAAAATCCTCCTTAGAGTGCTCACGCCCTCTATTGTCAAAAGTAGCGAAGGTAAATTTTACTATACTATAATCCATCCCAGTGTTGTTTATCATTTCCCCATCAAACTGTGTGACAAAACTATAGCTACCCTGAGCAATATGAATGTTTCGATATGCAAAATCTGCGCCTTCTATCTTTGTCCATTTTACTGGCTTCCTTTTTTCCTCAGGAGGTGCCTCAACGGTATCTGCCTCTGGACTTTTTTCTTCCCCACTAACTTCCTGAGTTGCTTTTTCTTCCGGAGCTTTTATAGCCTCTTTTTCCGGAGGCTTGGATTGCTCAGGTTCTTCAGCAAAAGATATTACATGAATAAAGATAAAAAGAAGGCAAAGGACTATGTGTGACGCTCTCATAACTGTACCTTCAGATTCGTTGAAGTCCATTGCGTTTAACCTTTCTTACGTTTAGCAGGAATCATTTCTTTTCTGCCATTTTGACTGTCTGCCATTTTACTTTTGGGGCATCCCCCCAGAGCAGTTCAAGGTCATAAAAATGGCGTGCCTCTTTATTAAATATATGCATAATAACGTCGCCGTAGTCAAGTAGTATCCATTGGGCCTCGTGGTAGCCCTCCGTGGCAATTCTGTGAACACCCCATCCTTGAGCCTCCTTTTCTATCTCGTCGGCAATGGCCTGTAATTGTCTCGCGTTTATCCCACTACAGACTACAAAGAACTCTGTAAAAAAGGTGAGTTTACGAAGGTCAAGGATGACTATGTTCTCAGCCTTTTTTTGGTCGGCTATTTTAGCAAATAACTGGGCGATTTCCTTTGGCTCTAACGTGCCTTAAAACCTCTTCTCAAGGTTCAATAAAAATATGGGTTTTAGAGGGTTGGACTAGCACAACACTGTAAACGTAACGTGTATTGGTATACAAACCAACACTTCATTTTTTTCTCCTTTTTATAAGGACTTTCAAACTGTAAACGTAACGTGTATTGGTATACAAACCAACACCCTAAAAGCCTCCTATTTGACATTATTGTAAGTGTAAAATAGCTGCTATCTTTGGAGAATAACTTACCACTACCCCTGCAAAGACTACTGAAACTATTGCCATAAGCTTGACAAGGATGTTTAAAGAGGGGCCAGCGGTATCCTTGAATGGATCACCTACGGTATCACCTACAACGGCGGCTTTATGGGCAGAGGAACCTTTTCCGCCGTGCGCCCCCCGCTCTATATACTTCTTTGCGTTATCCCAGGCACCCCCAGAATTAGCCATAAATACGGCAAGAAGGAAGCCCGTGGCTAGTGCTCCAATCAAAAGCCCCATCACAGCGGGTACACCCAGGATTAGACCTACGGTTATTGGAACAAGTATAGCTAACAATGCGGGGAAAATCATCTCCTTTTGTGCACCGCTTGTACTGATCGCAACACAGGCCGCATAATCAGGTTTCGCCTTTCCCTCCATTATACCTTTAATCTCTCTAAATTGCCTTCTAACCTCTTCAACCATTTTCTGCGCGGCCCTACCTACGGCACGAATGGCCAGGGCACAAAAGACAAAGGAGGTCATTGCGCCTAACATGATGCCAACTAACACCTTAGGATTCATAAGGGTTACATTGTAGTATTCCACAAAGTCTGTAAAACTAGCTGTGTGCACATCAACAATGCGGTCATGCAGGGTTAACTTGTCTATGCCACTTTTTTCCAGTGCCACATGGATTTCCCCTACATAGGCAGCCAGTAAGGCCATAGCTGTTAAGGCTGCCGAACCAATGGCAAAACCTTTACCAGTAGCTGCGGTGGTGTTACCAAGGGCGTCTAGCATCTCGGTCCTTTCCCTTACCTCCGGTGGAAGGCCGCTCATCTGGGCATTGCCTCCGGCATTATCGGCTACAGGGCCATAGGCATCCGTGGCCAAGGTTATGCCCAGTGTGGAGAGCATACCAACAGCTCCTAGGGCGATTCCGTAAAGTCCAACGGTAAGGTCTTTGAAACCACCTGCAAAGCTGAAGGCTAGGAGAATTCCAATAGCGACTGTAACACCTGCCATGGCGGTAGATAGCATGCCGGTGGAGATACCCGAAAGGATTACGGTAGCAGGGCCTGTAACGGATGAGCCAGCAATTTCTCTTGTGGGTGAGTAGGCGTCTGAGGTGTAATACTCGGTTGTCCTGCCTATTATTACACCAGCAACAAGACCAGATGTTATAGATCCCCACAGGCCAAGATGTTCAGGGACGAGTACATATATAAGAACTGCTGAGAGTAAGAGTATGAGGATGGAACTTAAATTGACGCCCTTACCAAAGGCATGTAAAAGGGCCTTTTGGGAGACATGCTCTGGGGTCTTAACCACATAGAAGCCTATTATGGATAGTAGGATACCTAGCCCGGCAAGCGACATGGGTAGGACTACAGCCTTAATACCTAGCCCAGCACTTACGCCTAAGGCATTGGAAGCCAGAATGGAGCCGTAGTAGGACTCGTATAGGTCAGCCCCCATACCAGCCACATCACCAACATTGTCTCCCACATTATCTGCAATAACAGCGGGATTTCTCGGGTCATCCTCTGGTATATTAGCCTCCACCTTACCTACAAGGTCTGCCCCTACGTCGGCAGCCTTAGTGTAAATGCCACCCCCTACCCTGGCAAAGAGTGCCTGGAAACTTGCACCCATACCGAAGCAAAGCATGCTAAGGACGATATGGTCTAGGGAGAGGTTTGTGTAATGACGCAGGACAAAGAACCACAGTGAGAGGTCAGTCAGGGCCAGCCCAACTACCACTAGCCCCATAACAGCCCCACTATGTAGAGCCACCTGGAGGCCACGATTAAGGGAGTATTTTGCCGCCTCAGCAGTGCGAGAACTAGCCTGAGTGGCGATACGCATACCTAGAAAACCCGCTAATCCTGATAAACCCCCTGCGGTGAGGAAGCCAAAGGGGGCGAGCCTGGACTGTATGTCTAGCACAAATGCTAATATGAATAGTACAATAGCCACCAATAAGAAGATGATGGCCACAATCTTATATTGTTGCCTCAGATAGGCATAAGCTCCTTCCCTTACGTGGCCTGCTATCTCCATCATGAGTTTGTCCCCAGGTGGTGAGGCCATGACGTCTCGGTAGTACTTAAACGCAAAAACTAATCCCATAAACGCCCCAAAGGGGGCAAGATACCATATTTTTGGTAATTCCTCCGGAAGTGTTTCAGTTCCATGTGGTACTCCGGCAACTGCACTCCCTAAGAGGTTTAGTCCTATAAGGGTAAATAAAGTGATAAAAATCCACTTAAGCTGCTGCATTTTCAAAAGCCCTCTCCTAATTCTCCATGGATCCTCTTTTCTGCTTATACTTATACTATAAGCATACTCAGAACTTCCATTTCAGGGAAAAATCCTGTTGAAATTTTTGGCTCTATTTGATTAACTATTTGGGCCAATATGCTTCATATCGCAGATGTGGTTAACATTTAGCAGAATTGCACAAGCAAGTCAATAGCACAAAGGAGATAAGTTTTCGTAAACTAAAGGGATAAACTATAGAGGCCCAAGTGGAGGCTTCTTAATTAAGTTGCCCTTATTTAACCAAAGTTTTTAAGGAGGGTAATCTGGGATGGCGCTTTTTAGACTAGTAATACCTAAGTTTCCCTACTTCAATGTGTACAGTCGGATAAAGATGCCCCCAAGGGGCGCTGTAAGTGTGGCAACCAGTGTGAGTGCCCTTGAGGGATTCAAAGTTGAAATAATAGATGAGAATAATTTCAGTGGTCCGCTTGATCATGCGCTTATTCAAAAGAAACACCCAGCTGATATTGTGGGCCTTTATGGGGGACTTACATCCACTATACCAAGGCTTTATGAAATTGCCTCTTTTTACCATAGGATAGGGGTACCCACACTAGCAGGGGGTAACCACATTAATGCATGTGTGGAAGAGGCTTTAAATTCTGGGGTAGATGTTGTGATTATGGGAGAGGGAGAGTACACACTGCCCGATACGGTGAGGGCTATTTCTTCAGGGCAAGAGCTTTCTGCCGTTTCTGGAATATTCTTCAAGAGGGATAATCAGATTGTTCACACCCAGAGGAGGGCACCTATCCAGCAGCTAGATAACCTTCCCTATCCAGACTTTGGGCTAATAAGGGATACAAAAACTAGGATTATGTTTATACCACTGGGAAGAATAAGAGGGTGCAACTTTGTTTGTGAGTTTTGTGCTGTCAGCCAGCATCTTGGCCATACGCGTAGCAGTTCTCCGGACTACGTTATGGAAGAGATAGCAAGGTGCGTAGAACAGGGCTATAAGGAGTTTTTCTTTACGGATGACAATTTTGCACAGGATAGAGATACTACGGCAGAACTCTGTCAGCTTATTACTAACTATAAGAGGAAAACAGGGCAAAAGCTACATTTTTCTGTGCAGGTTAGGGCCGATGTAGCCAGAGATGAGGAACTATTAGCACTCATGCGGGAGGCAGATGTAGAGTGTCTTTGCATAGGTTATGAATCTCCAATAGAAGAAGACCTCAAAAACATGAAGAAAGGGCTTAACCTGAAGAAACTGGATGAATATACTCAGACCCTCAAACGGCACGGTTTCTATATTCACGGCATGTTCATACTGGGTTATCCCACTTTTAACGATTCTAAGTGTAAGCTTAATATGAGCATGCTAGAAAGGGCAGAAAAGTTCTTTAAATTCATTAGCAGAAATGATATTGACTCGGTTCAGGTAGTAAAACCGGTTCCACTGCCCGGAACGGTCTTGGAAAAGAAGTTGAAGCAAGAAAACAGACTCTACCCATTGAAATTTGTAGATTACAGTAAGTATGATGGAAATTGGCTGTGCTTTGAGCCAGACCCAGAGATAGACCCGTATGATTTTATGGAACAAACAGAGAGGATTCTGAAGAGGTTTTATAACTTGTGGATGCTACCCAAACTCCTTTATCAGGTGCCTCTGTATCCAGTGGAGGTGGGGGTGCGCTTTCTCTCAGAGGTCTATAGTGGGCTGACGACAGGCAAGGGTATGCCATTAGGTACTTTGCTACAAAAAAGTTATGCTCAGGCAAGACATCAGGCCTTTAGAAAGTTCAGGAACCTTAGAATCAGATTAGGTGGAAGAATAATACTGGAGCGATGGAAGCAAGACTTTAAGAGGGAGAACTTCTTTGAAACTCTGGAGGAGGCAAGGGCTCAATTAAAGAAAGTTGACGCTTCTAAGGGGTCTCCAGAAACAGTCAAGTGTTGAACCTAAACGCATAAAGCATTAACCCTTTGCCTCTCCAGAGCGGGTAAAAACCTTTAACTACTTCGCTCCACGGCTACGGTACCAATAGATTCCGCCGGCGATGATTACCAATGCTATTACTGCCAAAACTAACTTATTGGATAATAGTCCCCCTTTAGGGGCTTCCTCAGCAAGGAATAATGCAAGGCTGTCTGGATTTAGAAAATCCATTGTATACCCTCCTTTCTTCTCCTAGGACCACGCCATTATATGATTCACTATCCAGTCTTTTTTCCACGGTACCAATAGCCTAATCCAACACCAATCAAAAAGACAATGGGTATTACATAAATATGAGGTATTAGAGGTGGCATCTTTTTCCCTTCAGCCGCAGCTAATACCCAAAAATTTACGTCTAAAAACTCCATTTTGCTTTTTCTCCTCCTTTCCTGCCGTCAGCCCCACTATGTTGCTAGGCTATTTATTTACACACATTAACCAAGAAAGTCAAGAAATTTTCTACTTTATCTTTGTCTTATTTCAGCGAGTCTTTTTTCCACTAAGGCTGCCCTTTCTCCTTTCAGTGCTATATATTTTTCAAAGCATTCAATAGCTCCTAATTCATCTCCAAGGTGCAAGTCGTAAAGAAGGCCCAAATTATAGTAAGCGTTGGTATGATTAGGGTCTAGTTTTATAGCCTTAAGATAAGACGTTTCGGCCTCTTTATGCTTACCTTTCTCTGTGTAAAGCCAACCCAGGTTATTATAGACTGAGCAAAGCTTTTCTTTTTCCCCTTTCTCCTCTAACAGGACCATTGCACTCTTTAAAAAGTCAATGGCTCTGTCGTATTCCTGAGCCTCTATACAGCACTTACTGAGCCTCATGTACAGGGTTGGGTCTCCTGCCCCTACTTCCAGCGCAGTTGAATAAACCTCTTTTGCAGCAGGATAATTGCCGTTTGAATAAAACTGATTGCCTAGTTCTAGCAGCTTTGCAACGGCCTTTTCTCCGCTTTCTCCTCCTTTAGTTTGCTTAGCGCTTAGTTTTTTAAGTTCCAGCGGTAAGGGTTTACCCTGTTTTTCAAGCCGTCCACCAAGTTCTACCAGTATCCTCTCAAGACTTTCTGCGCGCTTTTTTTCTTCGGCAAGGGATTTTAACGCCTCTTTGTATTTTTCAGAACTTTCTTCCCTCTTTTTCCTCTCCTCTTTGAGTTCTTCTTTTATTTTATCTGCCTCTCCTTTTTTACACCCAAAAGGAAGGAAAAGTAATAGGAGGAAAATTAGCCCTCCTTGTAGGAGTGTTTTTCTCATCGGGATTACACCATAGACTTTCTGGAAAAATCCGGTAGACAACCCTTCTATCCTTAACCCCCTTTCATTACTAGACGCAACAGCAGGTAAGGGTCTTTGTAATTCCATTAATAGTTCGTACTCTGGTTAAGATGAGCTCTCCGAGGCTTTTAAGGTCAGTGGTCTCCACCACTACAACAATATCATGCGGGCCTGAAACGGCCTCCACACTCTTTACGCCACCTATGGAAAGCAACTTTTCCAGAACCTCTTGTGCCCTTACTTCCGTGCTTATATCTATTAAGATATAGGCCTTGACAGCCATAAAAGGGGGCCTCCCTCTGCCTCTCTATCTGTTTACTTTGTATAAGGAGGTAAGCTTGGATAGATGTTCTATCCGCTTGAGCATATTTGGGTGGGTGCTAAGCAGCTCCAGGAGTTTATCGGTAAAACCCACTTTTATCCTTCCACCCCTTAAAGCCTCTAATTCTATAGGATCAATACTGCCACTCATATCCGTATCAAGTTGCTTTAGTTCCATTATCTCTCTTCGCGCCCTAGAAGGGTCATTAGCGAAGAAGGCCTTACAACCCTCACATTCATGCAACAACTCCTTTGGCGTCCTAGCGCTTCCATACACTAGCTTATAAAGAGCGCTAGCCATGTCGTGGGGTGTGTTACCCAACCTTACACTGCCAAGGTCTGCATGGTACTCCCTTATTCTGGAACCATAAAGCACTAAAAGGTTTGTAATAAAGTAAAGGACAAAGGCAACAAGACCAATTACTACCGTACTGCCTCTTTCTCTGTCTTGTGGTGCCCACATGAAGTGTAAAGCTATGTACCAAAGAATTAGCGGGACAAGCGAAAGCATAGTTATAACAGCTACGTCCCTATGCTTGAGATGGGAAATCTCGTGCCCCAGGACTGCCTTAAGCTCTTTTGGAGAGAGTAGCCTCATTAGCGGTTCGGTAACGCAAACCCTTCCATCCCCTCCCCATCTACCAAAGGCAAAGGCGTTGGGTATGGACATGCGAGAAATACCCACCTTTGGTTTATGTATATTGGCAGAGCGAGCCAATTCCTCTATCATCCCATGTAGTTCTGGGTATTCTGCCTTAGAGACATACTTTACCCCCATGGATAGTTCTACCATCTTGGGGCCGAGAAGGTACTGTACTAAAAGCATTATTACAGCTAAAGCCCCATATACAAAAAAATTCTCTACCCCTATGGCATAGGCGATACCTATTATAATGCCATAGAGTACCCCAAACATTAATGCCAGGAGAAGATATAGTTTAAATATTAACCACATTCTTGAAACCCCTCCATAAATATACCTGCCATAAAATATTTCCCCTCTTTTTTCCTTACTATAGCAAGCTCAAGGCGATGTGTCAACTCACTAGGCCCTGGAATTCACTCTCAAATTAGGCCATGGCCTTGTTTGTTTTCATCTACAAAATTTTCTCCCCTTTGTGGGAGTAAGCTTGTCTGAACTTGGGGATAGTCACATCAGTGCAGGTTAAACAAAATCACTCGCCATGGTTTCATGGTAAAGAAAATTCAACGTGGAAAATCTACATACTTCTTTTTTTTCTCAATAATAAACTTTTCATAAATATCCTTGCCATAAGGAACTTGTATCATATTTAAAGCTTTTATTTAACTTCAAACAAATTTTTTTCTTGACTATTTTTGAAAATCAATAATAAAATATTTATCTGAGTATGGCAATGTATGCTGTTTTATTGTTAACAATATTGGTCAGTGGCTGTTTGGGGGGGTCGCAAAAGACAAAGCCACTACAGGCCTTAACCCCTACTGATGGTTCATCAAAATCTATCAAGTCCGCCCCCGAAGCGCCTCAATGGCGGTATCTTTCCTCGCATTATCTCGGGAGTGACTACACTATCGGACCAGAAGATATATTAGACATAAAAGTTTTTGATGCGGCAGAGTTTGATAGGACCATAAGAGTAAGTAATAATGGGTATTTTACCTATCCGCTATTGGGCATTATAAGGGCTGAAGGGTTAACACCAGAGGAACTTGAATTTAATCTTGCCGCCTTACTTGGCGAGCGGTTTCTGAAGAACCCCCAGGTTAGCGTTTACATAAGGGAACACCACAGCAAGAAGGTTACAGTGGTAGGTGAGGTGGAGTCACCCCAAGTACTTGAACTAACCACAAACAGGAGTACCCTTTTTGAAATACTTGGCAAGGCTGGCGGGTTAACGGAGAAAGCCGGTAGGACTTTGTATGTGATAAGGCCCGTTCTGGTGAACTTAGAACCCGAGGAGATTCAATCCGTCAGAGGTGTTGGGGGGGAAGGTGAGATTATTGCAAAAGTCAGGGACGAGATAACCCCAGTGAACATACTAGAACTCATGGAATACAGAAACCCCATGAGTAATGTTGAAATACGCCCCGGTGACATAGTAAGTGTACCCAGAAGTGAGTTGTTTTTCATACTGGGGGAGATTGACAGACCCGGTGCCTACCAGCTGGGAGAAGGCTTGACTGCAATTCAAGCTTTATCTCATGGTGGAAAACTTACTTCGGTTGCAGCAAGCGGTGACATATGGCTCATTCGGCGACAAGCCGATGGTAGCCAGGTTACTGTATCTCTTGACCTCAAGAAGATAAGTCTCGGAGAGGAAGATGATGTACCGGTAGAACCAGGGGACATACTATTAGTAGGTAAGAGCACCGCCAAACAGCTTGCTCACCAGAGTTGGGAGATTGCAAAGATTGCAGCACAAGGATTCTCTACCGCTTTCTTCTGGGAGATGATAAGGGGAGACAGCGGCGGTTCTTCTGGGAGATGATAAGGGGAGACAGCGGCGGAAGGTAAATTTGTAAAAAATTTTTGATTTATTTATATTAAGAAATGCTATCAGAACACGAAAAAGACCCAAAAGAACCCTACCCTCGTATGTTTCATATGCCAATAGAGGAAGAGAGACATCTTCTGGACTACTGGCATGTTATTGTGAGGCGTAAGTGGATATTGATTACGTTCTTTTGTGTAACAGTGGTGACAACAACCATATATTCCTTCCTTAAGACCCCTGTGTACCAATCTGTGTGTACGTTACGAATCTATAAGGAACCGCCGAAAATACTAGGTTTTGATGAGTTGGTCTCTACTGGTGGATATCTTTTAGATGAGCTTATCAGGTCAGAGTGCGACGTGCTCCAGAGTAGAAGCCTTGCCCTTAGGACGATTAAAAAGCTTAATCTTGACCTGCATCCAGACTTTGCAAAGGAAGGGGGTGGAGTTTCTCTAGCAGGGCTTTTCTCCCGTGGAGGAACAGAAGCAGAGCAAGGTAGCGGCAGTGAGTACGAGCCCATGATTGACCTGTTTTTGGAGAACTTGGCGGTAGAACCCATTAGAAACACCCAAGTGGTGAAGGTGAGATATGATTCCCCGCGTCCAGAACTTGCCACTATGATTGCAAACACGCTCTCAGAGGAATATATCCAGCAGTATCTGGAAAATCAGGTCTTTCTCTCCACAGGTATCTCAGATGAGCTATCAAATCAACTCGGAGAATTGAAGGCAAAACTTGAAAACTCTGAAAAGGCCCTTTACTCTTATGCAAAAGAGTATAACATTATAGACATGGGGGAAAAAGAAGACCTATTATTTAAAAATGTTTCCATATTAAACGACCAACTGAGTGTAGCCATCGCAGATCGTATAAAAGCAGAGTCGCGCTATATACAATCACAGGAGGCTAATCCAGGCTTTTTACCGGATATCTTGGAATCGGATATTGTAAAACAGTTAGAGCTGGCATACGCGCAGGCCAACGCAGAATATTTGGAAGAACTAGAGCGGGTACAGCCGGAACACCCCAAGGCCCAGCAACGCAGGGCAAAGCTTGAAGCTATTGGTAGGTCCCTGCGGGAGGAGATAGAAAAGATTACCAGCAACATAAAAGAAGAATATAGGGAGACTGTGGAAAAAGAAAAGGGCTTCAGGAGGCAGTTAGATGACCTTGTGAGCCAGAAGCAAGAATTGGAAAACAAATTGGTGGGCTATAGAATCTTACAAAGGGAAGTAGAAACGAATAATCAAATGTACAATGCGATATTACAGAGGATGAAAGAGACGGCTCTTTCTTCTGGAGTGAAAGCCCCCAATGTACAAATAGTGGATAAGGCAGCAATTCCCCTGTCGCCATACAAACCACGTAAAAAATTAAACATTTTGGCGAGCATAGTAGTGGGATTAACTTTAGGCGTTGGATTGGTCTTTTTCATAGAGTATCTTGATAAGAGTATCAAGACTCAAGAGGATATAGAAAAGAAGTTGGGATTAGTGTGCCTTGGCGTTGTGCCCCTTTTAAAACATGGCAAAGGTAAAAAGTACAGCAGATAGTCTATATCTAGTAACGCAGGAATCACCTCATTCTGAGATAGCGGAATCTGTAAGGTCTATACGCACTAGGCTACTATTCTCCTCTCCAGACACACAACTTCAGACACTCCTGATAACCTCCTCACATCCTCATGAGGGAAAGACATTTACGTCCGTAAACTTGTCCATAGTCATGACCCAGTTAGGCAAGAAAGTACTCCTTGTTGAGGCGGACATGAGAAAACCCTCTTTCACAAAAATTTTCTCCTTAGGTTCCGTAGGGGAGTCTGTTGGGCTTAGCAACTTAATAATGAGGCGGGTCAATCTGGAAGAGGTTGTTATGAAATTACCACAAAATGAAAACCTCAATGTAATTCCTTGTGGTCCAAAGCCGCCTAATCCAGCGGAACTCTTGGGTTCTAAAAGCATGGATATGCTCCTGAACGAACTGAAATCTAAGTACGATATGATAATACTAGATTGTCCCCCAATACATGGGCTTGCTGATACAATGACCTTAGCCCCTAAGGTGGATGGGAGTATACTGGTGATAAGGCATCGTAAAACCTCTATTAGAAACGCAATGAAAAGCAAAGAGGCTATCCTATCGGTAGGGGGTAAGATCATAGGGGTTATACTTGAGATGGTGAAACCCGAGCCATTCGGCCACTTTCATTATGCTCGTAAATACTCCTATTATTATTCTTATCAGCAGGAAAAAGACCAAGATATAAAGAAGATGTAAAAAATTAACAGGAGAGCCACCGCAATAAAAGCAATTATACTAGGTTTATTCAGGTAGCCAAAGATAAAAATAATTAAGAATTCATTGACCTCTACCTATTTTGCCGCACGCTACCGACCATTGAAGGGGGCTTTCTTTGGGTTGTTTTTTAGTAAAGACTTTCATACCAGACTCACCAATATATTACATTTTGTATATTAAGTCTCATTTATTGTACTATATGTAGTATACAATTAGTGGTTTTGTATGAATGAGAAACCTACAAAAACCTGTGAAGCAATAATAACGATTGGGATTGCTTCTTTGGTGGTCTTTACACCGATATTCTTTGGTAGCCGTCAGGTATGGGCTTACTCTGTAATGGAATTGGTGGTAGTGTTCCTTCTGCTGGTGTGGGCCATCAAGTTGCTAATTGTGCCCGGAGAGGTACCAAAGGTCTTACCGGGAACCCCCTTTAAGATAAAAAACCCACTCACCATACTCCTTTGTGTTTTTATTGGATGGCTATTCTTGCAGCTCACGCCTCTCCCAGAGCAGATGATAGAGATAATCTCACCAAAGGCTAACGAATATTCGCAGTCTGTACAAGCAGCAGAAATTGATAAGATTAACGAAGAAGAGGTTACTGAGCCACTTGGAACTTCTTCGGGATTGAGGCCCATAAGTCTCAATCCTATAGCTACAAGGACAGAGCTTTTAAAGTATCTTTCTTACATAGGTGTTATACTTTTGATAGGTAATAATATTAAGCACAGGTGGCAGCTAAGGACCCTTTTTATGGTTATAATTGCAATGGGTTTCGTTGAGACAGTATTTGCCCTTTTTGGATTCTTTGTGAAGCAAGCCCCTCTTTCATGGCTTTACGTTGAAGGCGATGCTCCATACGCAATCTTAAACACCTCAGACAGCACCCTCTTGATGATAGAGCGTTATACAAATAGGGCAAAGGGAACATTCACAAATCCAGACCATTTTTGTGCCTATATGGAAATGGTTATACCTCTGGCATTGGGTTTCTGGGGATATATGATCTGGAGGTCAGAAGAGGTGGACATCACCCTATGGAAAGACCCTACGTTTCTGCTCTTTAGTTATGGATTATTAGTGATGTCATTGGCAATTTTGCTTTCATTGTCACGGGCAGGGATTGCCTCCTTCCTAATCTCATTAGCTCTCTATCTGGCCTACTTTGCATTGAAGAAGCCACGCAAGAAATGGCGAATAATCGCGGCCATTGCACTTCCCATTCTTTGCATTATATTCTGGACACTGGTGAATGCACTTACGTTACCAATGGAACGTTTAGCCCAGACCGGCTTATCTGCCGAGTCTCGTTTGATTGGATGGTCAGACACATTAAGAATGATACCGGATTTTCCTGTTTTAGGTTCAGGGCTGGGGACTTTTGTGGATGTTTATATGCTATATGAGTCCCAAGAAGATGAACTCATATTTGACCATGCTCATAATGATTACCTGGAATTCATAGCGGAAGCTGGCATCCCGGCTTTTTTGTTGCTTATAGCGATTTTTACCCTGTTTTTGAGGAGGGTCTTGACACTCTGGTTAAAGAGTGAGACCTCTTTCTCAAGCTGGATAACCTTTGGCGCTTTCCTTGGCGTTCTGTCCTGCCTTTTTCATTCCATTTTTGACTTCTGTATGCATATCCCTGCAAATGCCTTCTTATTCTCCACACTATTAGGTATATTGTGGGCAGGCACAAACCTTTCCAGGCGCCAACCAAATGCAATGGGTTCTCACCCTAGTTATAGAAAGAGGTTGTAGAGTATGCCTAATAAGCTAAGTGAAAGGGCAAGATTAACTGAAGCTAACTCAGCAAAACAACGTTGTGTGTTTGCTGGAATCCTGTTCGTTTTTCTACTCCTCATGGGTTTTTTTGCTACAAAACAACTGCTCTGCGATGTTTTCTTTAGAAAATCCCAAAAAAGCGATTTAGACATTAAGGCCAGACTAGAAGCCCTCAAGAGCGCTTCCAAACTGGAACCTTCTAACCCGGCCTTTCCAAGAGAACTTGCCAGAGTCGTAAGCGCTACAATAAGGGAGGGCAGGGAATTAAACACATTAAAGGCCGCTCTAGCATTGGAGAATACACCAAAAAGTAATCTATTAAAGTATAATCCACCAGAGAAGAATCCGTTAAAAGGAGAGCAGCCTTTTTCCCTCTCGGAAAGAGACATTTTAACCCTGGAGATTTATAAGGCCTTCGTTATCCCGTATTACCTCAAGGCAGTAAGGCTCAACCCCTTGGAGTGCCACACTTACGTAGACCTTGGGAAGATATGCTATTACACAGCTAGTATGCTTGAAGTGTACCCCAATCTCTATGAGGAATCTTTACGCTACCGAAGGCTTGCCGGAGACTGTTTTAATAAGGCTGCTACTCTAGCCCCAAAAGATAGTGTAGTTAAAGAATATCTAGATAAATGGAATTCCATCAATAAAACCAGCGGTTAATATTGAATAAGACTTATCCCTTTGATAAGATGTGCAAAGATTGGAAATTAGTTCTACCTTATTGGACTTGCACAAAAACCGTGTATAGCTATTAAGAACCATGATAACAGAGCTATCTATACCATTACCCTTCAGGCCGACTTATTACACGCCAGATGTCAATCGGCTAAAGGTTGACTTTGCTTGGCAGTTTTACGAAGAAGGATTAAAGAAACTTCCAGAAAGGCCAAAAGTTGCAGTCAAATACTTCAACGAGGCTGTGAAGCATGCGGGAAATAAAGAAATTGCCTCCTTATTTGCTCACCTTATAGGTACAGAACTTGTAGAACGTGGCCTTTACCAAGAGGCCGAATTATTCTTCCAAAAAGTTTTGGAACTTGACGCCGAAGCCTACTTCCTCTGGGGCTACGCGCTTTACATGCTAAAGAGATACGAAGAAGCTATTGGGAAATACGACAAAGCTATTGATAAATACAGGGAGGTACTTGAGCTTGCCCCAAATAAATCCCTTGCTTACCTTGGCAGTGGTTTAGCCCTTCACGAGCTAAAAAAATACAAGGAGGCCATTGAGAGATACAGGAAGGCAGTGGAAATTAATGCCGATAGCACTCTTGCTTACATCGCCTGGGGCCTTGCCCTTCGTGAGCTAGAAAGATACGATGAGGCCATTGAGAAATACAAGAAGGCGATAGAGCTTGACCCCAATCTCGCCCCTGCCTCTTTTGACCTGGCTATGCTTCTTGGCGTGGCTGGCCAAACCGAGGAGGCGGACAAAGAGTTTGAAAAGGCTCTGAGACTTTTTAAGGAGAGAGAGCCCAAAGTGCTGGAGGAGGCGCTGGCGTGTCTGGGAAAGGAGTTAGAGGCCCATCATAACAATCCCTCGCTATGGCGGGCAAGGGGAAAATTCTTGGAGGCTTCTGGTAAGGATAAAGAGGCGCGTAGATCGCTAGAAAGGGCTGAGGTCTATGAGGCTCAGAGATACTTTGAAGTCCACAGGGAGGAACTGCTAAGGCAGTATGAGAATAAGTTTATTGCTATCCTGCGCGATAAGGTAATTGACTCAGATGAAGATTTTGAAGCACTGGAAGAAAAAATACTTAAAAGATTTGGAGCTAGAGGTATTTTTGTTGATAGGGTTACTAAAGAGCCAGAGATAATATATATGCCTACACCCTTCTCTGTTTCCTAAGTGGGCTACACTTATCAATATGACACTTCATGTTTTCCCTCAGCACCTGCAATTGAGATGGTCATTACTCATCCGGCAGAAAGTTCTACCTCTGAAAAGTTGAACGGTATGGTGGACTCTGGAGCAACCTGTACAGTGATTCCATTGGAGGTTATTGAGAAATTGGACTTGCCCTTCCGAGGGCAAAAGACGGTAGGAGATTTTAGCGGAAAACTACATGAAGTTGATACCTATTCTGCAAAAATTACCATATCTACTCTTGAGTCACATCTAGTTAAGGTAATAAGTGCAAAGGTCCCAGCAGCCTTAATAGGAAGAGATATGTTGAACCACTATAAAGTGACCCTTGACGGTCGCCAAAAACAAGTGGAAATAGAATAAGTTGGAACTAGCCGGTTTTATTTTCATGACTTCTAGTGTTCCTCCGGAAGTAATCCTCCGTCCTTTCCTTCACCACGTCAGAGAGCAATACCAGTGCCACGAGGTTGGGCAGAGCCATAAAGGCGTTTGCTAAGTCTGCAAGATTCCAGACTATTTCCACTTGTATTACTGCTCCCACCAGCACGCCCGTAAGAAAGAGGGTCTTATAAAACGGTAGGGATACTATCCCGAAGAGGTACTCTACGCAACGCTCCCCATAGTAATACCAACCAAGGATAGAGGTGTAAGCGAATATGGTGAGACTGAATGGTACTACAAATTCTCCCCACCACGAAAGGTGGGACTGGAAGGCCTGCGAGGCAAGCATAGCCCCGGTTAGGCCCTCCTTCCACAGTCCACTTGTTGTTATTACCAGTCCAGTGGTGGTACATACCACGATAGTATCCAGGAAAGGCTCAAGTAGGGCTATCAAAGCCCCCTTTGCAGGATTATCAGTAATAATAGCCGCATAGGCAATCGGTGCACTCCCTAAACCAGCCTCGTTAGAGAATAAACCCCTGGCTATGCCCATCCTCATCGCCAGCCATATGCCACTACCAGCAAAACCCCCTGCTACTGCACCAGGAGAAGAACTGAATTGAATAATTTCCCATAAAGCAGGAACTATTTTGTCCCTGTTTAATATAATGGACAGTATTCCTGCAAAGAGATACATCACCACCATGAAGGGTACCAGGTAACTGGCCACCCTGGCAATACGCCTTAATCCTCCCACTATAACCAGTAGGCTGGCAAGAAATACTATAAAACCGATAGCTCCCTTCAAAAACATGGGGCTTAACGTAGTGAATTTGGAAAAAGGCTCTGATAAGGCATAACTTATTGAATTAGATTGCACCATTCCACCTGTTTCTAGCGCCGCAATGACACCACATAGGGAGAAAAAGAGGGCAAGGGGTCTGTATTTCTTCCCTAAGCCCTTTTCAATATAATACATAGGCCCTCCCTTGGTTTGCCCATAAATAGATTGCTCCCGGTATGTGAGGGCTAACACACACTCTGAGTATTTAACAGCCATGCCCAGTAGTGCTGCCACCCACATCCATGGTAAAGCCCCAGGCCCTCCTACGGATATAGCAGTGGCTACCCCTACAATATTGCCTGTGCCTATGGTGGAGGATAAAACGGTACTCAGTGCCTGGAAGTAACTCAGTTCTCCTATTTGTTCCTTTCTTCCATCAGATGGATTATGGTTGGAAGGATTAGGTCTAGACAAGATAACCCTAAAGACCTTAGTGAAGCCCCTTACCTGTATCAACCTGAGTTTTATGGTCAGATAAAACCCAACCCCTGTCAGCAGTGCACTAAGGGGCAGACCCCACAGGTAAGTTGAAAGCCTCCAGATAAATTCATTCAGATTATCCATCAGTACACCCACTATCCGATATATATTTGATTATTTCAGGCAGGAGTTCGGTAGCCTCTTTTTATCTCAAGAAATCTTCCAAATCATAGTTAGCGCTATTTATGGCCAAATCTCTGAAAGTACTTTAGTACTTTATTTTACTTCAAAATCACGATATGCCCACAAGGTTAATGATTCAAGGGAGTGTCTTGCGCTTGGCACTTTGTCTGCCAGTATCTCTTTATGCCTGATTATTCTTGCTTTTGGTGGGGTTTCAGGCCTGTAGTTTTAAAACTGGAGGTATTAGTATTGTATAAGGGAAAACACGTCATAATCCTTAAGTAATTTTCTGCCATCAAGGAAGGTCAGCTCTAGTAGGAAGGCACATCCCACAACCTGTCCACCCATAGACTCTACCAGCTTACAGCAAGCAGCCATAGTGCCACCGGTGGCAAGCACGTCATCTAGCAAGAGTACCCTGTCCCCCGGCCTGATTGCATCTTCATGGATTTCAATTGTGTCTATGCTGTATTCTGTTTGGTAGGATATCCTGTGGGAGCGGTAGGGCAGCTTACCCGGTTTTCTTACAGGTACAAACCCTGTTCCTAGGTTGTAAGCCACAGCCGAACCCAGGATGAAGCCCCTGGCTTCTGCTGCTACTATCACTGAGACCCCCTGATGTCTGTAACGCTCGGATAAAGCGTCAACCGCCTGCCGAAGGGTCCTTGGGTTCTTAAGCAGTGGGGTAATATCTTTAAAAACTATACCCTTTTTAGGAAAGTCCGGGATGTCACGTATAAAGGACTTTAAGAGGTTATTTTCCAAGAGCTTAAAGTCCCTCCCTTGAGGCTTTAGCATAAAGCTTTCGTAATGCTTCTTGCTCTATTTGTCTGACCCTTTCTCTGCTAATGCGTAGAGTTTTTCCAATCTCCCTAAGGGTCATAGGTTTTATATTGTCTAATCCGAATCGCTTTTTAATCACAAAGGCCTCTCTATTGTCTAAGACCTCCATAAGCTTGTCCACACACTCCTTTTCAAATACCTCCAAGAGTTCTTCATCTGGGGTCTTACAACGCTCGTCAGCAATACCATCTACCAGCGTCCATATAGTATCTAAGTTTGGTTCAACAGAGCCTGTTGCGTCCTGCTCTAGTTCCTCCACACCTTCGTGAAATATCTCTTTCTTTTCATGGGTTGAGGAATGGCGTTTTTCTGCAATGTAGGCGGGTTTACGTATGAAGCGGGCCGTGTTGGTGAGGGCCCGTCTTATGGCCTGTTTTATCCACCAAGTTGCGTAGGTACTAAAACGGTACCCTTCACTGCAGTCGTACCCATCTACGGCCTTTATAAGCCCTATGTTCCCTTCTTCAATGAGATCCACATCAGAGAGACCACAGTGACGATAGTGTTTAGCTATGCTTACTACTAGTGGCAAGTTGGCCTCTATGAGAGTCTTCCTTGCTGACTGATCTCCTTTTACTATCTTGTGAGCTATGACACGCTCTTCCTCCGGGGTAAGTCTGCGACGTACCTTAGTTATTTCTCGCAGATAAGTTTGTAAATCTGACTCTACCCTTGTCATAACCTACTCCCCCTAGTTTCAAGAAGGCGGAGTTACATTTTTTCTACACCCTGCAGTGCTCCCTTATTGGCGGCCTGTTTCAAACTCAGCCCAAGCTTCCTCTGGTTTACGTCTAGCTTTATAATTTTTACCTCTAACTCCTGCCCTTCGGATACAATGTCTTTTGGGTCGTTAATCTTTTTGTCTGCAAGTTCAGAGATGTGTAGAAGCCCTTCCACCCCAGGCTCAAGTTCTACGAAGGCCCCAAAATTAGTAAGCTTAGTGACCTTACCTTTTACTAGGTCTCCTAGATTATATTTCTCTGCCACCACCTTCTCCCATGGGTCTTCTGCCAGTTGTTTCGTCCCAAGGGTCACGCGCTTTTTCTCTTTATCTACAGAAAGGACTACTGCCTCTATTATGTCTCCTTTCTTGTAAACCTCTGAGGGGTGAGTAACCTTCTTTGACCAACTTATATCTGAGAGGTGGAGAAAACCGTCTATGCCTTCCTCAATCTCAACGAATACCCCGTAGTTGGTCAAACTCCTTACTTTTCCTTTCACTTTAGTTGCCGGTGGGTATTTTTCTTCAATTACATCCCATGGGTTGGCCTCAACTTGCTTCATGCTGAGTGATATCTCTTGTTTTTCTTTGTTAACTTTCAGAACTACCACCTCTACGGCGTTCCCTACTGAGACCATCTCCGATGGCTGATTTATTCGTCTAGTCCACGACATTTCTGAGATATGAACCAGCCCTTCAACCCCGTCCTCCAGTTTGACAAAGGCGCCGTATGGCATAATATTTACCACTTGTCCGGTTAGCTTAGTTCCTGGGGGATACTTTTCTTCTGCCTTCTGCCAAGGGTTTTGGTATTTCTGTTTCAGTCCAAGGGCTATCTTCTCTTTTTCCTTGTCTACTTCTAGGACCTTTACTTCTATTTCCTGTCCTACCGAGAGGAGTTCCGAGGGGTGGTTTATCCTCCCCCAGCTCATGTCAGTGATATGTAAGAGCCCATCTAAGCCCCCCATGTCAACAAATGCCCCAAAATCAGCGATGTTCTTTACAATACCCTTTCTCAGCTCTCCAGCATTAATCTCTGATAAGAGTTGCTGTTTTTGCCTTTCCCTCTCCTCTTCTAATAGCTTTCTGCGGGAGACTACAATATTTTGCCTGCTTTCATCTATTTTGAGGATTTTACAGGTTACGTCTTTTCCTATGTATTCTCCTATATCCCCGGGTGGTTTTACGTCTATTTGAGAGGCTGGGAGGAAGACTGGTATACCAAGATCCACCAGGAGTCCACCCTTTATCTTTCGGATAACACGGCCTTTTACTACGTCCCCCTCCTTATACTGGGATATTAACCTTTCCCAGCCCCTGATACGGTCTGCCTTACGTTTGGATAGCCTTATCAGTCCAGAATCATCTTCAACCGCCTCCAGGAGCACCTCTATATCATCCCCAGCTTTTACCTCAGATGGGTCATCAAATTCCTCTATAGGAACTGCTCCTTCTGATTTGTAGCCCCCATCTACAATCACCTCTGAGGGGGTTACTGTCAGCACCTTTCCTTTGAGGATTGAACCTACTTCAAAGGATTTGATGGATTCTGTGTGAAGCCTTTCTAAATCCCCTGGCAACTTGCTTCCTAAGGCTTCTTCTACCTCTCTGGTTATTTCCTCCGGGTTAATTTCAAATTTCTTAAATAAATCTGTCCTTGGCATCTAACTCCTTCCTTAACTCTAAAGCTATTGAGACTTTAAATTTGGGCTCTTACCCGCTACACATAATTACTTGTAAGTCTAACATACGTTGTCTAATCCTTTGAACAAATATACCATCAGACCCATCCCAGTAAAGGGGCAAACCAAAGGCCACCTTTATAGGCCTGAATCTGAGAAGCTTTCTAGTCCTGGGCCAGGATTCAAAGGCCCCATGTATTACTGCCGGGATTATGGGGGTACCCGACCTCTGGGCTATCAACCCTATTCCAGGGTGTAATTCTCCTATAGAGCCATCCCACGTCCTGGTACCCTCAGGGAAGACGAGCACTATATTCCCCTCCGCCAACCTCCTTATGGCTTCCTTAATGGCTCCACTGGTGCTGCCCTCCTCTTTTAATGGGAAGGCATTCAATGATTTTATTAACCACCTGAACAGTATATTTTTGTAAAAAAGGGATTGCCTTGCCATAATGTGTATCTGGCGACGCAACCCTACCCCTATGAGTAGAGGGTCCATAACACTCTGATGATTGCTTACAATAAGGACTCCACCACGGTGAGGGATATTCTCTCTACCATAAGTCCTGTATTTGAAAAAGACACAAAATAAAGGTTGGGCAAGGATACGAAGAAAACCATACCAAAGAGCTCTTAATATTTCTATTAAAAAATATTTTACCTTGTTTATATCATTGTTTTCAAGACTAAACATTACATTTAAATCCTTAAGGTTTAATCTTTTTAAGTAGTGCTGCCACTACTTCCGCTATTGTAAGACCAGTGGTATCAAAATAAATAAAGTCCTCAGCCATCTTTAACGGTGAAGCCTCTCTGGTAGCGTCCCTCTCGTCTCTTTTCTTAAGCTCCTCAAGTATTTCCTGGTAAGTTATTCCCTTTGTGGTTTTAACAAGTTCAAGATATCTCCTACTGGCTCTTTCTTCTATTTGCGCATCCAGGTAAAATTTTTTATCGGCACCAGTGAAGACTACCGTACCTGTATCTCTGCCTTCAGCCACGACACTTATGCCCTCTGCGGCCTCCCTCTGCTTCTCCACCAGTTTTTCCCTCAGTATGGGACGATTGGCTACATAGTGTACGTTCTTTGTTACCTCTGGGGTGCGTATTACCTCACTTACGTCTTCTCCATCTACAAAGACCTTGGTGCCACTCTCTGAATTTTTGAGTTTTATATCTGTTTTCTCTAAAAGCTGGTGAAGAAGGTTTTCGTCCTTCAAGTTTGCACCCGTCTTCATAGCCTTCCATGTGAAGGCCCTATAAAAGGCCCCTGTGTCAATGTAGCGATAACCCAGTTTTTTAGCAAGCACCTTCGCTACCGTGCTCTTGCCAGAGCCGGCTGGTCCGTCAATGGTTATAATCAAAGATACCCCACCTCAATGGATTGGAGGCAAACAAAAACTTTAACAAAAGCATCTTGGATTTTCAACTGATTTTTGTTTGAACCAGGATGAAGGTCCAAAAAACATGAAAATTAAATAAACAACCATGTTTATAAATATTCTTCCCTTTAACAAATATAAGGTATTACATTAGATTTCATAAAAAGACTGTTACTGAGTAATTTTAATATGAGAACAATTTATTTGAATATCCAGCTATTTAACCCCTGCCTTCTTCCTCAGCCACCATTCCGTAGAGAGGCTGATAAGGATTATGCTGAAGAACAGCCAGTTATCCCAGAGTGGGGTAGTTTTCTTACCCATAGGCTTTTGGATTATTGGATTTTTTAAGGTAATGTTCTTTTCAATATCCTTCACTGGGAGACTAAAGTGTTTTCCACCAGAGGCCATGGCAATCCGTTCCAGGAAGGACTCCTCTACCCACGGTTCCCTGAACTCCTCAAGCGGTGGTTTCACCCCAAAAATGGTGACGGCTTCTCCGAGTGCGTTTGTTGAGCTTTTCTCGTCGTTATGAAGAGCCTTTGCCTTTACGTAATAGTAACCTTCTTTAGGCTTAAAGGAGAGGTAGGCGTGGCCCTCGTTGTTAGATTCTAAAAGTTCTTCCAGCACTTTATCGCCAGTCTCTGCGCTAATTATCGTCAAATTCACCCTGGCCCCAGGAAGGGGTTTATAGTCTTTCCCCAATACTTCCGTCTTTATATGTACCATTTCTTCGGGCATGTATTCCTTCTTTTCGGTAGCGACACGTACCAGATTAAGCTCAGGGTCTTTAATAAGCCACCTTACGGAATTTCGCCAGAACTTTATATAGTTTCTGTTGCTTCCCCCGTGACCAATGGAAAGGAAATTCCATCTCCATGAATCATCAGTGAGGAATGCCATAACCCTGCCTTTGCCCATCTCTGTAACGGCCAGTAGGGGTGCCGACGCCTCAGGGTGTATGCTCAGGGCTATTGCATCCTTCTTGAGTGTTCTCACCTTGTTATAACCTTTTAACCCTGGAAGCCCTTCCCACAGTTTGCGATTCCTTTCGGGGTCATAGTCCAGGGACGTGATAGGATGTGTGAGTCCCTGCGGGGTGAGCTGGGGTTTAAAGTCTCTGGTGTCAACAGCATCCAGACCTTCATTTAACTCCACTGGCAGAATCTCTTCTACTGCAGTGCCATCATACCCACCGTGTGCAAAAGATAGGTCTCCACCAACCATAAGGAAACCACCCCCATAGTCCATGACGTAGCGTTCCACGTTGGCCAGATAATGGCCAAAGCGAAATAGGGCCGCATCGTAGGGTCGGTAGTCAAAATTCTGGAATATCACAAGGTCAAAGCTCTCCAGTGCCCTGGTGAAGAGCTCTTCAGCCGGGAAAGGAATCAGGCTCAACTCACGCCCTGTAGCTTCCACCAGATCCCCAGGGGTTCTCAAGATGAAGAAAGAGACGAGGTCAACACTGGGGTCCCTCTTCAAAACACGCCTCAAAAAAATCTCATCCCAGGAAGGCCTCCCACAAAGGTGAAGCACCCTTATTTTGTCTCTAATAACCTGTAACATTAGCTTCACTGTATTGTTTTCTCTGATTAACTCATCGCTCAGTGGGGGTATAGTGATGGTAAAGAGATAATCTCCTACGGCGTGGGGTGTGGTTTCCATGGGGACTGTATATTCCTCAACCCCTTTCTGAATCCTCAGTGCTTTGGAAACTAGAATGTTTTCACCCTCTTTTAAGAGTACGGGCAGGGTCATCTCCTCATAGCCTTTTACTTTTACCTTAAGTTCTAAGTTTAGAGGGTTACGTATAAAGGCAAAATTGTCGTAAGTGATTCCAGTAATGGCTATATCACGGTATGGTTCGGGAGAGGGACTGAATGTGTAAATAGGTGCTGGGAGATTTTTTGCCGTTAATTCCAGTTCCTTTAGCCTTTCTAGCCTTGGCAGGTGGGAGGTATCAGCCCCGTCAGAGAATAACAAGAACCCGCTCGTGGGTTTATTCTCGTAGCGTTTCGCAAGCTCCCTTAAAACCGTCCCAAAGTCTGTGGTTGTACCCTCTGGGGTTATAGCCCTTTCCAGGATGCCCCTGCCTGCTTCCTCAATTTTGTCTGAAAACGCATAGAAGCTTACCTCAAAATCTTCCTCAAGAGACCTCAGGAAGTTCTCATTAGACTTCAAGTACTTCCTGATGGCCTCTAGCCTGGGTTCTCCCTTGTCCTGTAAGGACATACTCCTGGAAGTGTCCAAAAGGATTGCTACTGCATTCCTTATTCGCATCATTTCATGGAACTCTAGCTGCGGCTCCAATATCATGAGTATAAGAGCTACTGTGGCTAAAAGGCGTAGAAAGAGAATCTGAAGCCTGCGCCTCACTGAACTTAATTCCTTCAGATTGCTCCAGGAGAAGGAAAGGAGTACTAAGGCAAGGATCACTACCAAGATCCTCAACCACGGCTCCTGTACCCCAATGAAATTTAAAGACCACTGCCCGGCTGCTTCATGAGAACCTTGCCAGAGACCAAATATCTCCCTGGTAATTGACCAGATTGAAGATAAGTCTAAAGAGGATGCGTCTAGGCTCTTAAAAACTAAACTTCCCGAGAGATATTCAATTAAACTTTTACCACTCATGTAATTCAAATTATCCGTATTAGATAAGTTTTATATGGTTTTCTACTTTTCTAAAGGGGCTGAGAACTGCTTTCAATTGTTTTCCTGATTTCCCCCCTTTGAAAATGGAGATAAAGGGCGGATTTTATTAAGGGTGAATTTTTATCAATCCGCCTGTTTAGATAATTTTCGGGGGTCCGAAATTCAGGAATACTATAATGACTACATCTGCCTCCTCAGTATGAACGGGAGGTGTACCTGGTCCTGTTTGTAATCACCTGTTAGGGAATACATGATGATATTTATCCCCAAACGGAACGCCACTGTGCGCTGTGTCTCTCCACCCGGATACACCTCATACTCCCAGTTCCCCATGGCATCCCTTGCCCATGCACCACCCAGGTCATTTTGTGAATAAATAATCACTGTCCTTCCATCAATATCCAACCCTTCCAGGTACGGGTGGGTAATTATCCGCCCTCCTTGAGTATTTATGAGGTAAAACGAACGATATATGCTGTGGTCATCAGGAAGTCGTGTTAGTTTGCTACCAGGGAACAGGGCTTCTATTTCTTTCCTTAGGGACTCATCAAAACCAAACCCGGGCCTGCCCACACTATCATCTACAAGAAGCGTTCCACCAAACTTCAGATAATTTCTCAGATTCTCCCTCTCTGCCTCATTAAAAGGTTCAAACCCAGCGTCACCGGCCATATAAATGAAGGGGTATTCAAAGATTTCAGGTCTTGACGCCTGTATGCGTACTATATCAAGGTGCGCCTCCACGCTGGTCCTCTTGACCAGTTCCCATACCAGCCTTGCCCCAGCCCTAGGTCTTGGATTACAGTTGCCGCCACGATATTCCAGTTGAGCAAATACAAACTTAGCCGCCTCGCCCATTCCCGAACAGGGCACGTGTAGTCCAAAGGCCCAAAGGCCTACATTTGCCAATAGACCCAAAAATTCCCTGCGCCTCATTATTTTTTAGTCTCTACCTCTTTTTTAACCTCTATCTTGTTAATAGCTTCCTTGAATACCTTTGCGACCTCTTTGGAACGAATCAACACAGAGGCCTCATGGTTTATCCTGAGGCCGGCATAACTCCAGTTAGTGCTACCCAGGATGGTTATTTCATCATCTATGACAATTAGTTTACAATGGGTGCTCCTTTCAGGTGTATCGTAAAATACCGGCACCCCAGCCCCTTTTAGAAATTCATAGGCATACTTGTTCTCTACCTCTGAGTTGTTTTCCAAAATCACCTTCACTTCAAGTCCTCTCTTGCTTGCGCTGAGAAGGTCTCTTAAGAGCAGACTCTCCCAGCCCAGCGGGTGCCCCGGGCTGAGTTGGGCAAGATACATGGCACATAGAATACTCTTTTTGGCTCCAGTTAATGCATCATGGACGGTAGGAAAATAATTAGCATCTATAAGGGGGACCACTTCCTGAGCAGGGAGGGCGAGGGAAGTGACTGGAAATAAAACGACCAGGCATAAAAGACTCAGAATTAATATTCTTCTCATTTTTCGCCTTCCTCGCAAATCTCACCATTAAAATAGGCTTTGGCATATTCAGGGAAGACCTCTTCCACCTTCACCTTTACTATTTTACCAATAAGCCCCTCTGTGCCTTGAAAACAGGCCTTAATGTAACGTTCTGAATAACCTAGGTGTGTACCAGTGGGAGAGGTCTCCTCCACCAAAATTTCTATCTCTTTATCCAAAAAATTCCTTTTATACTCAAGGGCCAGTCCCCTTGCCACGGACTCTAGCTCTTCTTTCCGTTCCTTTATCTCCTGTGTGCTACACCTTCCGGGCATCTGGGTGGCAGGGGTACCCTTCCTGGGGCTAAAAGGAAAGAGGTGTATCCTTGAGAAGCTAACCTCCTGGCAAACCCTTAAGGTGTTCCTGAAGTTTTCTGTTTTTTCACCGGGAAACCCGATGATAATATCCGTAGAGAAGCTTGGCAGATGTACCTTTCTCCTAATCTTATCAATTATTTGTAAATATTCCTTTGCAGTGTAATGGCGGTTCATCGCCCTGAGTATATCATCATCACCACTTTGTAAAGGGAGGTGGAAGTGGGGGCAGAGTTTTTCTGAAGCAGCCGCTAAATCTATTAGCCCCTCTGAAACCTCACTAGCCTCCAGGGAGCTAAGCCTTATCCGGTAGAGCCCTTTTACCTCGTGTAGCCTTTTTACCAGTTCCAGAAGAGTATCCCCCTTGAGGTCTCGCCCGTAGGCCCCCAGATGTATGCCTGTAAGGACTATTTCCCTGTACCCATTGGTCACCAATCTATGGGCCTCTTCTAGCACGTTTTCTATAGGATTACTTCTTATCCTGCCTCTTAGGGTAGGTATTATGCAGTAAGAGCAGGAGGTCTCACAGCCATCTTCTATCTTGAGAAAGGCCCTTGCGTGCCCATGAAAGCGGCTGATTCCCCTTCGTTGTGTCCCTTCCTGTCCGAAAGTCTTATGAAATTCCTCCTTATCTAATACCCGTCTCACACCTTTTAAATCTAAGAGCGCCTTGCGGTCAGCCTTTGCGTAGCAACCGGTTACCACCACCTCCGCCGCAGGGTTCAGGCGCACAACCTTACTTATCTCTTGCCTGGACTTCCTCTCACTGCTGGAGGTCACGGCACAGGTGTTGACTACATAGATTTCGGCCGAATACTCAGGAGAGACCTCCTGATAGCCTTTATTCAGGAGGGCCTCCCTGAGTAGTTGGGTATCATACTGATTTGCCTTGCACCCGAGGGTGATAAATGCGCAGGTCTTTGCCATGGCAAGTAGTAATTTCCGGGCAGGCAATCTCACCTATGTGCCTGATAGTTCGGTAAATACAAAAACCAATATAACAGAAACAAGACAAAGGGTCAAGTTTGGGGTAATAAGCTTGGGATACAAATCAGGGTTCGCATGCCCCCCTGATTTAACGCCTTTTAGACCAGACTTTCAAATTCCCCTCCGCCCCTCTCTTTTGCCAAAGTGGGGTAATCAGTATTTTCTTTGGCAACAGGATTCCATAATCTTCAAGTATTAACTCGGGCTATCGTATTTGCCATAGGACCTATATTTCAAATATTATATAACACCTTATGGCGGATAGTAAATGGCTAGATTCAACGACTTTACAACAGATTTAACACGATAAAATTAGAAGTTAGGAAATGCGCTTAAATTTTTGACAAGGATTATTCAATCTGATAAAATTCACGCATGTTAAAGGGTGGGTTTGGCTTATAATATAAGTCACAGGAGGGTAAAGGGCTTGAAGGTAAAGGTAGCTAAGACGGCTGGTTTTTGCATGGGGGTAAAGAGGGCAATGGATATTGTCCTTGACGCTGCCTATTCTGAAAAGGACAAAGGGACAACCGTTTATACCGATGGCCCTCTTATTCATAATCCG
The DNA here is from genome assembly GCA_051388875.1 of Candidatus Brocadiia bacterium JP1. Classification (GTDB taxonomy): domain Bacteria; phylum Planctomycetota; class Brocadiia; order Brocadiales; family Bathyanammoxibiaceae; genus JBMFFR01. The sequence goes on from JBMFFR010000002.1 coordinate 38,146, forward strand.
CAGGTATTAGATTTGTTGCAGGAAAAGGGTATAAGGCCAATTAAGGATGGGGAGGAAGTCAATAATGGTCGTGTGGTAATAAGGGCCCATGGCATCACTCCCAACCGGCAGAAAGAGATAGAAAAAACGGGGGCTAAGGTATCGGACGCTACATGTCCCCATGTAATGCGCGTACAGAATATTATAAAGAGATACTATGGCCAGGGTTATTCTATTGTTATTGTGGGTGACAAGGGTCATGCTGAGGTGGTAGGCTTATTAGGATATGCTGAGGGAAGAGGCTATGTGGTAGGGTCAATGGAGGATTTGGAGAAGCTTCCCCTCATGGAAAAGGTTTGTGTGGTGGCCCAGACTACGCAGGACAAGAGGCTCTTCCACCAAGCAACCGAAAGGCTTCAGGAGAAATACGCAGACTGTCAGGTGTTTGAAACCATATGCAGCTCTACTCACGATAGGCAAGATGAGGTAAGAAGTCTTTGTAAGTCGGTAGATGCTATGATTGTAGTGGGTGGCCGTGGGAGTGCCAATACCACCCGACTGGTAAAGATATGCGAATCTGAGGGTGTTCCTACCTTACACGTTGAGACAGAAGTGGAGCTTGACCTTGCCAAGCTGGACGACTTTGAGGTGGTTGGGATAACGGCTGGAGCCTCCACTCCACAGTGGTTGATAAAGAGGGTGGTGGACATGGTAGCCGCCTACGAAAAACAAAATACTGGCAGGCTAAGAAGCTGGATAAAAATGGCCTTCCATATCTTTATAGGTAGTTGTGTGTATTTGGGGTTAGGTGCAGTGGCGATGAGTTATGCTAGCGCCGTACTTCTAGGGGTAACCCCCCATATTGAATACTGTGCTATAGCCGCCCTGTTTTTGTTCTCCATGCATGTGTTGAATAACACTGCCAACAGGGAGGCAACTGCCATAAATGACCCATTTATGGCGAGGCTATATGAGAAGTATCATAATATATTTCTGACCCTCGGTCTTGTAGGTCTGGTAGCTTCTTACGGTGTTGCCTTTGTATTGGACTTTTATGTATTCTTAATGATTTTCTTAGCCAGTGTTTTTTTTGCGCTAGCCTTCAGGATTCATATGCTACCAGATAGGATTTCCAAAATGTTAAAGTATAAGAGTCTTGAGCGTTTTGCCGGCACAAAAGAAATCTTTTTTGGGATTTCTTGGGCCCTTACCACAGCCCTGTTACCTTTCCTTGTAAATGAACCACAGCTAATGGCACCAATGGCGATAGCCCTAGCTTTTACTTTTTGTTTAGCCTTTTTCAGGGCTGTCCTGCTTGATATAAGGGATATACAAGGGGACAGGATTGTGGGGAAAGAGACCATACCCATTGCCATAGGCAAAGAGTGGACAAAAATTATGCTTATCGCAGTGGCAGGAGTTATTGCTGTGGCATTGGGGATAAGCCCATTTATGGACTGGACTTCTAACTTCAGCCTTTATCTTATCCCTTGCGTACTTTATGCGTGTATATACCTATTTCTATATCATATGAAGATTATTGGAGAGGGGCTTGTTTGTGAGGCAATAGTAGATTTCAATTTTATCCTAACGGGGATAATGGCATTCCTCTGGGAAAAAGAATTCCTTAGCCTCGCGCTTAATTATGTGTTGTGATTCTGTGGATTTTATCTAATAGAGCAAAGTTAAGCAAAGGAAGGTAAAACATCAAGGAAATGGAGACCGCTGGAAGAGAACACGGATTACTTGGGATTTTCAAAAGGGATATAAGAAAGAGGTTAATAGCCGGGGCGTTAGTTTTATTTCCCGTCTATATCACCTTTATAGCCTTAAAGTATATATTCCTCTTCTCTGGTGGTACTATGGCACCTGTGGTGAAGCGGACCATTCTGCAATCGGAATGGATTCAATTGGTGGTGCCCGATGCGATTCTAACCCCTCTCATGTTCCTCATTGGGCTTATAATGTTTTTTGTTGCTCTCTATTTTACAGGGGCGTTTGCCACCCACTATGTTGGTAAAATGATTATTAAATATGCCGAAGCCATTGTGGAAAAGATGCCATTAATCAAGAATATTTATGGCACGGCCAAACAAATGGTGCAGGCGGCGACCCTTCCTGGAAAGGGCGCCTTCCAACGGGTAGTGTTTGTGGATTTTCCTAAAAGTGGCTCCAAGGCATTGGGCTTTGTAACAGGCTATCTGGAGGACAGAAAAGGACATCCCCTAATCAGTGTCTTCGTTCCCACCTCTCCCAACCCTTGGACAGGGTTTGTCCTCTTTCTCCCAGAAAAAGAGGTAGAAGAAACGCATTTTGCAGTAGAGGAAGGCTTCAGGATTATAGTCTCCGGTGGCATCCTTGCACCAAAGAAATTCGTAAGCACACCTGAAGAGGTAGAGAAGCTATTTCCGGCTGGATAGGTTTTAGGTCCCCTCTTTCATGCTTCCCAGGATAGCAAAGATAAGGCAGAAATTCCCTGCCCGAAAACTAGAAGACGTAGCTAAAGCACTCACAGTAGAACTTGGGGGACTCTCCTTGGGGGATATACTGAAGCCTGGGGACACAGTAGCTGTTACGGCAGGCAGCCGCGGAATAGCCAACATAGACATCATCCTGCAAAAGCTTATAGAGTACCTTAAGTACATGGGGGCGAGACCCTTTATCGTACCAGCTATGGGCAGTCACGGTGGTGCCACTGCACAGGGTCAGTTAAAACTCCTCGCCCATTATGGGATAACAGAGGCATCTATGGGTGTTCCCATCAGGTCCTCCATGAATGTAGTGAAGATTGCTACCAGCCCCTTCGGGTTCCCCGTTTATATGGACAAATATGCCACTGAGGCCAATCATATAGTTCTGGTCAATAGGATCAAGCCCCATACCCGTTTCAGTGGCAAGATTGAGAGTGGGGTCATAAAAATGCTTCTCGTAGGCCTTGGGAAGCACCAGGGGGCTTCCCTTTATCACAGGGCAATACTTGATTATTCCTTTGACGATATGGCCTTTAATATTGTGCCAGTGGTATTACAAAGGCTTTCCGTACTATTTGGCCTCGCTATAATAGAAAATACTTTCGGAGAGACAACCGAGCTAAGAGTGCTAAGACCCGAGGAATTCCTGGAGGAAGAACCCAAGCTACTACTCAAGGCTTACGAACTTACAGCAAAGCTACCCGTTGGGAATATAGACCTGCTCATCGTGGATGAAATGGGCAAGGACATAAGTGGGACTGGTATGGACACCACAGTGATTGGCAAGAAGGATAATAGTGCTATTAAGATAAAAAGAATCTTTGTAAGAGACCTAACCGATAAATCTAATGGAAATGCCTGCGGTATCGGCCTTGCCGATTTTACTACAAGGAGGCTGGTAAATAAAATTAATCTCAAAGACACTTACGTGAATTGCATCACTGGATTACGCCCTGAGGGGGCCAAGATTCCTATTGCCTTTGATACAGATAAAGAGGCTATTGAGCAGGCCCTTGGTACACTTGGAATTATTGAACCACATGAGGCCAGGATTGTTAGGATAAAGAATACCCGCGAAATGGAGATCCTTCACGTCTCTGAATCTTACGTACCACAACTAAAAGAAAGGAAGGATGTAGAAATCCTCTCTGAACTTGAAGAATGGGTCTTTGACCCAAATGGAAATCTCCCTCCTTTGGTCTTTGAACATTAAGACCACTTTTTATAGTATCCAGTCCACCTAATGCGTACCTAGCCAGTATAATTCTGGTAAGTTCACATCTTTTGAATTTTCTACCCAATGATTTTGTCTAAAATAATAATCTGCTGACATGGTTGACACTTGTTGCAAATTGGTGATACTATTTGTTAAAGGTCGCAATTTTAGTGCACTGTCACGTAGGATGGAGCGACGGGGATTGCGAAGGGGTGGGATAAGTCTTACAGGGTGTGTTGTACTGAGTTAAAGTCCATTCAAGGAGAAGTTAAAAGACTTAATGTTAAGGTTAACTTTTTAAACTCTCAACTTGTACCCTTTAACTTTACGGAATGGGAGGTTCCCATGAAAAGGTCTTCTGTTATTTTAGTTACCGCGCTTTTTAGTTTTATACTGCTTTTAATGTATTCTCACGAGGCTTGTGCCCAGTTGAGGAAAAGGACCTGCGGGACAATGGATGTTCATGAAAAACTCATGAAAACTGTACCGGCTTACAGAGAGAGTCAAACATCCATTGAGAATTTTACGAAAGAGTATCTGCGGAGGGAGGTGGCAAGAACCCAAATAGTAAAAATACCGGTAGTTGTCCATGTAGTCTACAATACCCCTACCCAGAACATTTCGGATGACCAAATTAAGGGACAAATTCGCATTTTAAATGAAGATTTCAGAAAGTTAAATGCTGATGTGGCCTCAGTCCCATCTGCATTTCAGCCTCTAGCAGCAGACCCACGAATTGAGTTTGCACTTGCCTGTAGAGACCCAAACGGACAGCCTACGACCGGTATTACAAGGACTTCTACAAATGTGGCATCATTTAGTTTTGACGATGCCGTTAAATTTACGGCCAGCGGGGGGAAAGATGCCTGGCCAAGGGATAAGTATTTAAATCTATGGGTGTGTAATTTGGGAGGAGGCCTTCTAGGATATGCGCAGTTCCCCGGAGGTCCAGCGAACACAGACGGGGTGGTAATTGCCTACGATGCGTTTGGTGATACTGGAACTTCTGCCCCACCATTTAACAAGGGAAGGACGGCAACCCATGAAGTCGGTCACTGGCTAAACCTGCGTCACATATGGGGAGATGACTGTCCTTCTGCTGACCAGTGCGCTGGCTCCGACCTTGTTGATGACACGCCTAATCAGGAGTGTCCCAATGGTGGTTGTCCCACCTTTCCAAATGTCAGTTGTGGTAATGGGCCAAATGGGGATATGTTCATGAACTATATGGATTATACAGATGATGCCTGCATGTTTATGTTTACAGGGGGTCAATCAGCAAGAATGGACGCAGCACTGGATGGTCCGAGATTAGCACTTCAAACTTCAGATGGATTAAAGTGTGATAAAGCTGGAGGCGGTGGATGTGGTGAGGGTGCATCAGCCATGGCATTTGCCATTGCTTTTTGCGGTATAACTAGATTACGCAGGAGATTCAGATGAGACGGATTATTGTATAATTAAATAGAGGGCTGCAAAAGGACAGGGCTTTCCCCATACAAGCCCTTTAAGAGTGGATAACTCTGGTCCTAAGGATTTAGCACCCCCCTACAGCGCCAGAATGGGTTTCTGGGGTGAATGAGCCCCTAAAAGCTAATTCTAGCTGTAAGGGGGTGCTGTAACGCTACCTCAAAAGGTTAAACCAAACCTTTGCAGTCCAAAAGATTATGGGTATTATTATTCTACCGGTATCGGTAAGAAGGTAGGGTTCGCATCATGAAAATTGTAGGTTTATCACTCCTTTTCTCAATGATACTCTTTAATGTCCCAATTATGGGTAATAATTGGGATTTACCCAAAGAGATTTTCAAACATTGGATACATTCTTACGAAGAAGACACAGAAGATGTACAGGTCTTCAGACCAAGCGATTATAAATTTCCTAGAGCCAGAGGAAGGTACGGATTTGAGATTAAAGAGGATGGAGAATTTATTCAATATAGAATAGGCCCCACAGACCGTCCGGAAAAGGTTTTGGGGCGTTGGAAGGCTGAAGGAAAAGATAAAATAAGCGTAAGTTTTGACGATAAAGAAATGTCTTATACTATAAATGTGATTTCATGTACCAGTGATGTTCTTAGGATTAAGAAATAGATAAGTATGTATCCAGGAAATAACTTTACGTAAACCCTTAATCTTTCAATGTGTGGGAATGGATGGGGCCCGGTGGCCCTGACGGTCTTCAAAATCGGTTAGACCCCCAAAAGGGGTCTGGTGGGTTCGACTCCCACACGTTCCCGCCAACACCTTTATTTTTCCAGTAAAATTTCAATGCGACAAAGATAGGGGCACGATTTATAGTATCCAATAAACAGGACTTAGTGAATCAAGCCCGTAAGGGTTGTGGAAAAGTGAGAAAGTAAGCGGCAGATAGGTAAACTAGGTATTCTCAGGATGGCTACACATTGCCTTTCGGGTTTAAACAAAAGAGGGATATGGGACTAACCCATATCCCTCTCTTATGAATTATTCATTGTCCTCAGGCATTCAGTATCTTGTCAGCTATTTCTTGATCATAATCCATGATGTACGCCACACCGGTTACCTCTGCGGCATCTCTGGTAAGGGCGAATACATCGTTCCTATTGATTTCGTCCAGCGAGAACCTTCTTGAACCAGCCATCAACTGCTTGAGGCCAGTGGATAACCTCTGGTAATAGGAATAAACCCCCAAGCCACCGGCTGGTATCATCTTTCCATTCTTACTGAATTGACTCTTTGCAACCTGAGAATAGTAGAAGACCTCTTCTAATGTCTTACCATACTCTTCGGAGTTTTTGGGGACTGTACCCTTAGCAATCAGTTCGGCTTGGGTTTTTCCTACCATGGCAGAACACACAGTACCCCTTGAGATGCCTACTGCCTTTATATATGGGTGTAGTAAGGCAAAGGCTTTGTATATCTGGTCTTCCATTGTGATACCACCAGCCAGGACTATGTCTGGGACATGTTCCCCTCTCTTCCTTAGCTTTTCACAGAACTGATAAGTCATGGAAGCGAGGTACACGGTGGGAATTCCCCACTCGTTCATCATCCTCCAGGGGCTCATACCTGTACCTCCACCAGAGCCGTCAATGGTTATAACGTCCACTCCAGCTACGGACGAGAACTTTAGCGCCCTTGCAAGGTCGGCTGGACGGTACGAGCCGGTCTTAAGGAATACATACCTTGCACCGGCATTCCTCAGTTGATTAACTTGTGACTGGAAGTCCCTTATAGCTGTGGAAAAGTCAGTGGAAAGGGTGCCAATTCTGGTATGTCTTTCAAAACCTTTTACGGCCCCCCTCTTGTGGGCCTCAACGGTTACGGGGTCATCTGGATCTGGTATGACAATGTAGCCACGTTTCTTTAATAATCTGGCCTTTTCTAAATCAGTTATTTTGACCTCTCCACCTATTGACTTTGCACCTTGGCCCCATTTTATTTCTACCGCGTCTGCACCCAGTTTATTCATGGCATATTCTAATACGCCCAGTCTCCAGTCTTCAGGATTGGCCTGTACGGCAAAAAAGCCATACCCATCCTGCTGCCATTCTCTGAAGATATTAACCCTGCGCTGGAGCTCAGGACAGTCCGTTACCTTACTGTTTTCAAACTTGGAGTTAGGGTCCATGCCGGCAACATTTTCTCCGATGACCACACCAGCACCGGAGGCTGCTGTGCCTGAGCCTACCCCCTCAAAGTGTGTTACTGCTACGTTGGTAGAGCCAAGACCGGCACACACAAACGGGACTTTTAGTTTAAGACCCTTATCCCTTCCTAGCCTTGCTTCCAGACTAACATTGGTAAATTTCTCATAGGCTGGGGCAGAAACCCCTACCATGGTACCAGTGATGTTTAAGTGATGAAAGTCTACAGGATAATCCTTCTGTCCACCAGCGGTCATTCTCCCGAAGGGGACCGGATATATAGCCTCTGGGCCTCTGAAGGCAGATTTTCCTATTTCACAGAAGCCAGGACAGCCGTCCAGACATATTGTACACATACCGCTTGTAGGGTTAACGTCGTCCGGCGTACGATTTCTTGTACCGGTTGCTAGCGCCCGATTTGGCAAAGAGATAGCCATACATATCCCTCCTTCTAAAGTAGCTTAGTTAATTGAATAGGAGTTTAGCATTCTTTTTATAACAGTTTAACATTAACATATTTATAGTCAAATTCTAAAAGTTCTGCCCCGTAATTTTTTCCCAAAAAAGGTGCTTTTTTTATTTTTAATTAGGGGGAACTTTACAAAAAGGGGTGGAAGTGGGGGAGGGGACCCCACCTCCGCTTACCTTTATATATAGGCATGGGGAGCCTATGTACAACAAGCCCTTTCAAGGCCATCCCAGAGGACTTTTCTGGCGTCTAGGATGTATATTGCACCCTTCCTGACGAGTTCTTGATTTTCTGGCGTTTTCGTATAGGGCTCAATAGAGTCCCAGATGTTCTCGCCGTGCTCTACATCCAGGTTGATATGAGCAGAGAAGAATAGCAGATCGTCCTCTTTGAATCCCTTCTTTTTTAGTCCTTCATATACAGGCTTATAGATGTAAGGAACTATGTATTCTGTTCCTGGCCCCAGAGCCCCTAATGCCTCTACAAAGTGTAGTTCATGTAGGTGGAAATACCTTTCTACGAAGAGGGAGGTCTCAGGGAAGGGCTTGGCCGTCTCAAGGTTGGCTCCGGCTGACTTGCAGAACTTCCTGAATATATTAGCGTGCAGGAGTTCAATGTCCATCTCCTTTCCCTCCTCGGCCCTTCCACCGTATTCCTCATAAAGGTTCTTTATGAGGGGCTGCCTTGCTGCCTCATCCGGGATTATAGAGATAACCGCTGCTAAATACCTTGAGAAGTGCTTGGAATATTGGTAGTACTGCTCGGCGAAAACTTTTCCAGCCTCTGGTTTAATCTTCCCATCACCAAACTTCTTCAAGAATGAATGGGTCATGGCTGGATGCTGATGAATTTCTTTCTTCAACGACTCAATATACGGACTTCTAACCTTTTCTCCTACTAGTGTCATAAACAAAACCTCCTTTGTTTCTAAAAAGGGTTAAACAATTTACTATCTGCAAGAAAATTCTCAAAAATCTATTTCAACCACAACAGGCCCGCTCCAGTCCATTCCAGAGGACTACCCTTGCAGCCAGAATCTCCATAGCACCACGCCTTATTAGGGCCTGATTTTCTTTAGTTACTGCATACTCAAGTAACGCTTCTTTTATATTTGCACTGTGTTCTACATCCAGCTGCATATGAAGGGCAAAAAACTCTAGGTCCCGCTCCTGCAGGCTTGGCTCCTTCCTGAGTCCTTCGTAAATTGGATGATAGATATAAGGGACGATAGACTCTGTGCCAGGCCCCAGCGCCCCCAGCGCCTCCAGGAAATGGCTGTGCTTGCATACGAAAAGATACTCATGAATGAACATTCTGGTTTCAGGCAGGGGCTCAGTTCGTTCTATCTCTGATGAGTCCAAGCGGAGGGACCCTAAGAAACGCTTAAAAATCGCTACATGAGTCTGCGATATATTATTTTCTCCACCTTCCTCATAGAGATTCTTGACAAGGTAAGCCCTTGGCTTATCATCGGGTATATTGGCAATTACGGAAGCAACATATAGAGGAAACAGCTTTGAGTATAAATAGTATTGCCTTGCGAAGAGTCTTATTCTGTCCAAACTTAACTTACCAATACTGAATTTATTCAAGAAGGAGTGATGTAGTGCGGGATGTAATCTTATTTCTTCCTCAAGCGACTCTAGGTATTCTTTCGGACCAGGCAGTGTCTTTATAATCATGACGTTTTTATTTAGCTATTTGCGTGCCAAAAATCCACCAATTTTTCTAAGTATATGATAATATTTGAGTTAGGTAACTGGCCAAAAAGGATTATGTATCAGTAGACTGAGTTAAAGTAGAAAATTTTTCTAAAAATTTAATTCTTTGGTCAAACTAGGTAGGAAAATCTTTCTAATTAGTGGTTAAGGGGAGCGCAATTTTTTACAAATCGCTTGGCTGACTAGATTTTCAATGTCCATTAGTTTGGGCTTTTATAGGGCCGTGGGGTTTCCATTCCTTCAACTTGTTATCTATTGTGCGTGAGGAAAGGCCAAGTATTCTGGCGGCCTCGGTCTTATTCCCATGGGTTAGTTCCAGGGTCTTCAGGATAACCTCCCTTTCCACATCTTTCATTGGCATCCCAAGGCGGATTTGCAGGAAGTCCTGCTTTTTCCCCTTGCCAACTACACTAGAGGAGAGATACTCAGTCTCAATAATATTTTTTTTACAGAGCACAACAGCCCTTTCTACCATGTTCTCTAGTTCTCTGACATTACCCGGCCACAAATAGTCTTGTATGAGTTGTAATGCCTCTGGGGAGAAACCACGGAGTTCTTTGTTGTTCTTTGTGGCATATTTCAGCAAAAAGTAGTTAGCCAGTAGTGGTATATCTGCCTTTCTTTCTCTCAGTGGAGGTATATCAACCTTGATGACGTTGAGTCTATAGAACAAATCTTCTCTAAATTTGCCAGTAGAGACAAGGGTCTCCAGGTCTTTATTAGTGGCAGCTATAAGGCGGACGTCCACATGACGGGTTTCTTCCCCGCCCACCCTCTCAAAAGTTCCGTTTTCTATGACTCTGAGGAGTTTAACCTGCACACTTAGGCCCATTTCAGAGACTTCGTCAAGGAATAACGTACCACCATGGGCCAGTTCAAACCTTCCCCGCCTTGTATAGAGTGCCCCAGTAAAGGAACCCTTCTCATGACCAAAAAGTTCGCTTTCCAGTACGCCTTCCGCTAGGGCCGCACAGTGTAAGACCACAAAGGGTTTATTTTTCCTTTGGCTGTGGTAATGGGTGGCATGTGCTACAAGTTCCTTTCCCACCCCGGTCTCTCCGTAAATAAGCACAGTAGCTGTGCTTGCGGCAACCTCCTTTACGGTATTAAAGACCTTTTGCATTTCTGGTGTGTTCCCAATTAGTTCTGAGACCCCAGGCTCGCTTTCCATCCTACCCTTGATCTCCTCTGCCTCCAGCAACCGCCTCCTTTGTTGCCAGACCTTATCTACAACAACTTTTAGCTCCTCAAGGTTTAGTGGTTTTGTGAGGTAATGGTCTGCCCCCCTTTTCATCGCTTGCACCGCGTTTTCCACCGAACCATAAGCAGTCATCACCAGTATGGGCAGGCGCTCCTCCCGCTTTTTAATCTCCTCCATCAGAGATAACCCGCCCATGCCAGGGAGTTTAAGGTCCGTAATTACTATGTCAAACCTCTCATTATCTAGCAGGGCTAGGGCCTCGTAGGCGGAGATAGCCCCGCTTGCCTCGTAACCTTCTCGTTCAAGAAGCCTTATCAGGCCGCTCAAGGAATTTTTGTCGTCATCTACAATAAGAATTTTTGCGGCAATCACGAGTTTTCCCTTGCAGGGGTTGGAAGCATTTAACCCTTACCTATTGGTAGAGTGATAACGAACACCGTCCCTTTGGCAGAAGTATCAAAAGAAATTGCTCCACCGTGGGCCTGTATTATGTTATTTGCCAGAGGCAATCCGATACCAGTACCCCCCTCTTTTGTAGTATAAAAAAGTTCAAAGATGTTTTCTTTTATTTCATCTGGAATGCCTTGACCTGTATCTCCGATAGAAAGCTTAACCGTGTCAGATTCCTGCCATACCCTTAGGCATAGCTGACCACCATCTGGCATGGCCTCCAGGGCATTGATGAGCAGATTGAGAAGGGCCTGTTTAATCTTCTCCTTATCCAGTACTACCTCTGGAAGTGTGCCCGGTACAATAAATTTCACGCTAATTCCCATTAAATTGGCCTGTGGCTCTATTAGTTTTATCAAGGCCTCTACAATGGATTTAAGGTCTTCACGTCTTGGGTAAAGTTGCGTAGACCTGGAGAAATTCAGGCATTCATTGGCCAGGGAATTTAGACGCGTAATCTCCTCTTTTACCCTCAATATAAGTTCCAGTGAACCCTTTCCCAAGGTATCTGGTAATTTGGTCAGTTCTTTTTCTATTAGATGCATGTGGATGTTAATAGAATTAATAGGATTTTTTATCTCGTGGGCTAATTCCGCAGCCAGCTGTCCAAGGGTAGCTAGGGTCTTTATCCTTAATAGTTCCTCTGAATATTTTTTCTTTTCGCTGATGTCATTAAAGGTTGAGACTATATACTCTACATATCCGCTCTCTGTTTTTATAGGTGTTACAGTAACCTCTACCCACCGCTTACTACCATCGGCCCTGTTTATGAGGAGTTCTCTTGATATTACCGGATTTTTTTCTTCTATTACCTTTAATCCTGGACAAAAATTATCCATAAGACATTTCCCGGACGGTGTTTGACAAGAAAAAATAGTGGTACATTCTTTACCCCCTATTTCCTGCCATCTCCACCCCGTAATCTCCTCAAATGCAGGGTTCAGCAGGACAATCCGTCGTGCCCTATCCTGCACCATTAGCCCCGCCTTTGCGTTCCGCAGGATTGCCTCTAACAATCTTTTGTGCCTGGATTCTAACATTTAAAAACCAATTATAGCTTACTTTCTTTATCATATGCAATAATTTGTGCAATTTTTGTTAAAGTAGGGGCTGGATTACTAATTAATAATAAATTATAAGGTGATACTTAACCAACATTTTTATAAACTCTTGATAATCAGACTTTTACATAGTATTGTTTGCCATAAGTTCTTGCTAGTAAACCAAATAAAACTAGTGAGGCCTAAAAATTATTAGAAAAAAATACCACGTTCTAGATAATTTAATATAAGGTTCTACGGATTTACCTAAGATACGGTGCGGGAACCTATATTCCTTCCTGTCTATTAATAAAAGGCTGCTACGAACTGGCTTAACCGTATTCTAATCAAAAACCTTATAATACCAAAGTGGTAGAAGATGTAACAAAAACAAACTTTGCACGGAAAATTTATAATAGAATTAAAGCCTAGTGGTAAAAAAATAAGCCACCCTAGCTTTATATTTGGGTTTTAGCGCAGCAGAGTATGGAGACCTGTAAGGAACAAAGAAAAGAAGCGTTAGTATTTAGCATAAGGACTGTTGGAGAGAGAATAGGTTTTATCTTTTGTTTATTTGATACACTTAGTATGGCAAAGGGAGCATCCTAGGGCCACGCACTTTTTGGCTGGCTGGAAGTATGTTTCTAAGTTGATGAAGGAAGGCATTTCTGCTAGTATATTGTCTGAAAAATAGCTTACGACAGGTGCGCCCGTAGCTCAGTTGGATAGAGCGACGGTTTCCTAAACCGTAGGTCAGAGGTTCAAATCCTCTCGGGCGTACCATTTTGTTTGAGTCTCTATTTTTATAATGATCAAGTTTATAATGATCAAGAAGCATATACTGAGGCATCAAATTGTGCAACTATCTTGAGTATAACTTTGATTTTTAGCAACTGTTCTGAAAAATTTAATTTATTTGAATAAAAGCCCTTTTACTGAAAGCTTATTCTATTTAAGCGTGCCTTATTAATAAAGTTACGATATTTGTAAACTTTTTTAGCCTAGGGTGTTTTTTATATTGACAATTTAACAATCTACAATATAATATTTACCACTATTTTTTTCGCAGTAAATAATTGGCGAATTGACCAAGAAGGGAGGTGGTTAAGCAGCTGTGGGGAATGGAGGGTTTAATATAAAAAGGTCTGAGGAGAGATCTTGCTTAGAAAGGAGGAGATTTTTTTACATGCCTAGATTGTTGAAGGTGTTACTTTGTTTGGGGCTAGTATTGAGCCTGTTTTTCATTTATTCCTTCAACGGTGGCCCTTCCAGTGATGTGTACGCAGTGGAAATTATTACACACTGGGTACCCCATGAAGTTTATGGTATGCCTGGCGAACCAGATAACTCAGGAAAAATATTCTTTTCTGGTTTAGCGGCCAAGTATATGGGAGCACCCAAAGATGGGCCACCCTGGCCGGGTAAATATGGGAAGTTCTATAGAACCTTGCCAGCGTATCGTTATTATATCCCTGATGGTATGTACAACAGGGATGATCTTCGCCCACCGAACCCAATAAAGGGTGTGTTCCGTAACGAGCAATGTCTCGGTTGCCATGAGGTTATGACCCCTGGTATAGTCAGGGACTGGAAAAAGAGCAGGCACGCAAAGGTAGAGCCAGCCGCGGTAGGGTGTCCTACCTGTCATGGTTCTGACCACCAGAAGCTACACATGCCCAGCTCTAAGACCTGCGGCACCGATGATTGCCATGCCCAGCAGTATAATGAGGGACAACAGGGTGGAATCGGTTCTCATGGTTCATGCTCTAGCTTTGCTCAGGTAGAGTGTGCATGGAGTATTGAGAGGCCACCTGGAGATACTGCTGGTTGTGTGTTCTGCCACACCAGTTCAGAGGAGCGTTGTTCAACTTGCCATGCAAGACATCGTTTTGACCCAAGGACAGCTCGTAAGAGCGAACAATGCAAGACCTGCCACTGGGGTAAGGACCACAGAGACTGGGAAGCTTATGATATATCCATCCATGGTGTAGTTTATCAGACAGGAAAGTGGGATCCCAAGCTGTTTGACTGGGAGAAGAAGCTAGCTGATGCAGATTACACTGGTCCTACCTGCGCTTATTGCCATATGCGTGGTGGGCATCACAATGTACAGAAGCTATCCACTGTGTACACCAGTATGGGTATGTCCATGTGCGACAGGGGTGCACCCCTCTGGAAGGAAAAGAGGGAGGCTTGGGTAGCCGTTTGCGACGATTGCCATTCGCCAAGGTTTGGAAGGGAAATCCTCCAGGCCATGGATGAGTCCGTAAAGGATGCTGCCTTGAAGTATCGTGAGACCTTCAAGATTGCTGAGGACCTTTACAGGGACGGCGTCCTTGACCCAATGCCCAAAGACCTGGCACCCGACTGGTCTGGTCAGCATATCTGGAGTTTAAAGATAGGTGCTTACCATGGTAATGAGTTCGGTGGTGGCACTGGGGAATCCGGTGAGTTCAGGATGTCCAACTGCTCCAACGTAGAGAGGCTATGCTTTGAGAGCGTGGGTTACTTCCAGACCTACATCTTCAAGGGTATGGCCCATTTCTCCTGGAACGATGCTACCTATAGCGATGGTTCGTTCGGTATGGATAGGTGGCTGGTGGATGTAAAGACCCAGGCTTCAAGGGCTAGAAGGTTAGCAGCCCTGGAGAAGAAGGTTGGTATCACTTGGGTTCCTGAGGACTTCTGGAAACATGGCGAGTGGCTTGATCAGCTTTCTGGATGGAAGATTGTCAGGGAGTACCCAGGAAAGACTATATTTGACCTCTGTCCAGAACCAGGCTGGCTTGATACGCACCATGCACCAGCAGAGGAAGTGGATTACATCGAGAAGAAACTGGCTGAGCTCAATATGAAGGCCGGTAAACATATGGTTCATGAACACGAGCACGAACCCCACGGTGTAAAGGAAAAACCGGCACATGAGCATGAGGCTACCAAGGATGATAAGCACATCCATGGGAAATAGGTTGCCTAAGAGGCACACTAGCCATGGCCACTAAGTAGTTTTTTAAGGTAGTTTCACTCGATGATTGTTATGATTTCAAAGGAGCTGTGTCCGCGTGATGCGGATGCAGCTCCTTTTTCTATTATTAGGAGGGTAGGAAGGTATATTATGAGGCATAGATTAATTTCTTTGTTTTTGTGTGTTTTAATTGGATATGGGACTATTGCGTTATCAGTCAATGGAAAGTGTTTTGCTGGAGGACAGTCTGCCAATTTAGATGAGGAAATAAACAAATACAGAAGCTTGGCTGAGAAGAACCCATATGACCCAGAGGCGTTTTCTAAACTAGGTAATGCCTATGCTAAGAAGGGGTTATACCTTGAGGCTATAGAGGAGTACAAGAAAGCACTGGAGCTCTACCCGGAGTTTGCAGAGGTTCATCTCCAATGTGGGGATGTCTATTTAAGTCTAGGGGACCTGGAAAAATCTGCATACGAATACCATCAAGCTATGAGGATAGATGCAGGAATGGCGGAGGCATATCAAAAATTAGCTGTAAACCTTAATGTGCAGGGTAAATATGAGGAAGCCATAACTCAGTGTGAGAAGGCCCTAAAGCTACGGCCCAAATATCCAGAAGCCTTAAACACGATGGGCTTTGCTTATTTGAACCTTGGGAACTCAGAGGAGGCAGTGGTAAGGTGTAAGAAGGCCCTGGAGCAAGACCCTGAGTTAAAGGGGTGCCACAAAAACTTAGGGTTTGCATACTCAAAGTTAGGTGAGGTTGAGGGGGCTATAACTGAGCTCAAAAGGGCCGTAGAGGAGATGGCCACCGATACAGAGGCCCACTTTGCCTTGGGGCTGGCCTACGCGAAGAGTGGACGTGCAGAGGAGGCTATAAATCAGTACAAGCGAACTCTAGAGATAGACCCAAATAAACCAGAAGCTTATTATCACCTTGGGCTAGCTTATCAGTCAAAAGGCCTTTTGGATAATGCCCTAGAGGAGTACAAAAGGGTGATAGGCTTAAATCCTAATTACTGTGAGGCATATACCGGTCTGGGTTTAATTTATGGCCAGAGGGGTCAAGATGAGATGGTGCTGAACGAATTTAAGAAGGCTGTAAGGTGTAATCCTGGCCAGCCAGAAGAATTCATTGCAGCCGCTAAGAAAGCTATGGCTAAAGGTTCGGAGAATGCGGAGGATTATGTGTGTTTGGGTATAGCTTTATGTGAGAAAGGCGAGTTGGATGAGGCAATAGAGCTTTATAAGAAGGCTATATCTTTGAGTCGTTATTATGCTGAGGCATTTTATCAACTTGGAACAGCCTACCTGGAAAAGGATATGCTGGAAGAGGCCACCGATTCCTTCAAAAAGGTAATAGCCATCAATCCAAAGCATTCAGAGGCTCATGAGAAACTTACGCAAACTTACAAGAAAATAGGTGTGCCTCAGGATGAATACACCATCTGCAGAATAGCAGTGGAAAGGGAGCCCGATAATCCAAGTGCTCACCTAAAACTGGGCCTCTACTTTCACAAAAGGGAGATGATTGAGGATGCAATAGAAGAGTACAAAAAGGCCCTAAGTCTGGACCCTTATAATCTTAATGCGCACTATAACTTGGGTGTAGCCTATCATGACTTAAATTTACCTGAGAGGGCAATACCTTATTACGAGCGGTGTATAGAGCTGAAGCCTAGCTATGATAAGGCCTACTTTAATCTAGCCGTAGCCCTGCAGGACCAGGAGCGGTATGAAGAGGCCATAAAGGTTTACGAGAAAGCTTTAGGGTTAAACTCCGATTATGCCCAGGGGAGGGTTAATCTTGGATTGCTTTATTATGCTCAGGGAATGTTAGATGAGGCAACGAATCAATTCCAACTAGCCTTGGTTTCTGACCCCAGCCTTGCAGAACCCCATTATCTTCTTGGAGTAATTTATGGGAAAAAGGGAATGATAGAGGAATCCCTTCGGGAGAGTCAAAAGGCACTAGAGCAAGACCCTACCCATCCACACTCCCGCTTTAATGTAGCCACCATATTTCACATGCAGGGAAAGCTAGACGAAGCCATTAAGGAGTACCAAAAGGTCATAGAACGCAACAGGACCTACGCAGACGCCTATTACAATTTAGCTAAGGTTTATGAGGAAAAGGGGATGAGGGCAGAGGCAGAGGGTTACTATGTGCAGTACGAGAAAGTTAAGGCCTCTCAACGGGATGCTACCGGTATCTCTCGTAAGGTAATTGAAGAAAAAGAACAACTGCCCACGGGTGAATAGGGATTTTTAGCTATTTAGCATCGGCAGCACAGCGGAAGCCCACAGCCTTATTCCTTTCGTCTGGTCTACCAAAAGACCTTTTTGCGCAACGGAGCAGATAGGCTGAGTTTGCAAATAGCGAACCACCTCTCATGACACGTACCCCTGTGGGGGCTTCCGGTCCTTTGGGATTATTGTTGGTCGCCCTATTATAATAATTTCTGTCAAACCAATCGGCGCACCACTCTATTATGCTGCCTGCCATGTCGCCGCAGCCGTAGACACTGTTACCTGACTCGTAACTCCCTACGGTTAGAGACCCGGCAGCACCCCAGTTTACCCTGCTAGCACTAAATACATCCCCCCAGGGGAATCGCCTCCCATCGCTACCGCGTGATGCCTTCTCCCACTCTGCCTCTGTGGGGAGCCGTTTACCTGCCCAGGACGCAAAGGCATAGGCATCATACCAGTCTACACGAACAACCGGGTAATCAGGATGGTCAAAGTACCTATCTTCATACCACTTCTCAGGGGTGTGGTCCTTATTTTTTGGTTCGCCCGGGTGGCATTTGCTATGGTCCCCAGTCCTCTTTATGTAATCAAGGAACTCCCAGTAAAGGGCGTTGGTGACCTCATATTTGTCTATGTAATAGGCATCCAGATAAATTTCCCTTTGAGGGGTTTCTTCCTCCCTGGCGCTTTGGCTCATTACTTCATAAGGGGTTGACCCCATGATAAAACTCCCAGCAGGTATGGGTATCATTTCCGTCCATTTGGCCTTATTCTTTGCCAGGGCTTCTTTCATTACCTTTGCCCTCTCTTCCTCCCTCTCTTGTAACCTCTTCTCCTTTTCCCATGGCTTCATACCAATATCGCCCTTTTCCAGCATAGCAATATAGTTTTCTATTCTCTCCCGTTCTTGGCTATGCTCTTTGCTGTAAGGGGGTAGTAGGCTCAGGCACTTATCCAGGTGTTTGAGGGCCTCTTTCTTGTTACCAAGCTGCCAATAAACCCCTCCAAGGGCATATTGGAGGTTAGGGAGGTCTGGATAGGCCCTTTCTGCCTTTTTGTATTCCTCCAGTGCCTCTTCAAAAAGAGCCTCGTCCTTGAATTTATTCCCTTTCTCTATGAACTTTTTGGCAAGTTCTTTTGCCTGTTCTTCTGTAAGGCCCTCTGGTATGATTTCCACCTCCTCCGGTAATTTGGGTACAAGCTCTTTTCCGTGGAGACGGCAGAATTTCTCGCCTGGCTCGCCCTTCTGCCCACATTCAGGACAAACTAGCATGACATCTGCATCTACTAACTCCTTACCATCTCTACCACAGAAGCCGATTTCCTCCATGTATATTTGACCGCAGTCAGGACACTTCTTGGCCCTAACAAGGTCAGAGCCAGACCATGCTTGCGTTATAAATAGCAATATAAAGGCAAACATAACTGGTAAATACCACCTCATCATTTCACCCCTTTATAAACCAGTAGTCAAATTTCTCTGTTTATTTAAAAATTTTATATTAGCATTTCATTTAAAAAAATCAACTTAGATAGGGTAGTGGATGAACTAACTTGACATATCCCCCCGGGGAAAGTAGGATTGGTTATAATATTTTTAAAAAACAAGATGAAGAAAAGGGCAGTTGTGGCACTTAAGGATGGTGCCTTGTTTGAGGGATGGTCCTTCGGTGCTGAAGGTGAAGCAAAGGGCGAAATAGTTTTTAATACAGGCATGACCGGTTACCAGGAGGTCCTGACAGACCCCTCCTACCACGGTCAGATAGTCCTGATGACCTACCCTTTAATTGGTAACTACGGTATAAATATTGAGGACAACGAATCCCACCGCCTTTACCCCCAGGGGTTTATTGTAAAGGAGTACTGTTCTTATCCAAGCAATTGGCGTTCAAAGGTTAGTTTGGACGCCTTTCTGAAGACCCATGGCATTGTGGGCATCCAGGGGGTGGATACGCGTGCCCTTACACGCCATCTGCGCGACCACGGCACGCAAGAGGGAATAATCTCTACAGAGGATTTTGACCTTGAGAGTCTGGTAAATAAGGCAAGGGCTATCTCCAGCCTTGTAGGCAGGGATATGGTGGGAGAGGTCACTTGTCGGCGACCATTCTTATGGGACTCTTCCGGGGGTAATGGTAATATACGTGTGATAGTTTATGACTGCGGGGTTAAATACAATATATTGAGGAGCTTGGCTCAATATAGCAAATCTCTATTCGGCTCGCCTGTGCAAGTGGAGGTAGTGCCAGCGCAAACCCCAGCCGAGGAAGTACTTGCAAAGGGACCTCATGGGATAGTGGTATCTAATGGCCCAGGTGACCCGGAGGGGGTTGCTTATATGATAGAGAATACAAAAAAGCTTCTCGGTAAAAGACCCCTCTTTGGAATCTGCCTGGGGCACCAGCTCCTGGCCCTGGCGCTAGGGCTTAAGACCTATAAGTTGAAGTTTGGCCACCATGGCTCTAATCACCCCGTTATGGACCTCTCCACCAGAAAGGTAGAAATCACTACCCAGAACCACTGCTTTGCCGTGGAGGGATGGGAGGGGTGGAGGGATACACCTTTTGGTTCGGTAGAAGTAACTCATATAAACTTGAATGACCGCTCTGTGGAAGGACTCAGGCTCAGAGACCTTCCCGTCTTCGGCATTCAGTACCACCCCGAGGCCAGCCCCGGCCCACACGATGCTGGGTATCTATTTGAGAGGTTTTTGGGGATGATAAAGGCTTAATGAATAAGAAGCAGGAATTGGAAAAAGCAGTTTGCGATAGGTTTGTTAATGGTGAGAATATTCTTCCTCCTCATAAACATACATATACTATAAAAGAATATCGCGATGCACCTGACTGTGTTTTAGTAGATGGCAAAGAAAATGAAATAGGTCTTGAGATTACAACTGCTTACTACGATCACGATAGAGCAAGAGGAACTTGGACAACAATAAAGTCAAAAAAAGGCATCTATTCTTCTAAGGGGAATTACCTTGGTTATTGGAATCCCACAACGGCCTGCTTTGAAGATGAACATGGAAATCGTGTTAAGCTTCCCACAGGTGATGTTATTGTAGAGCCAGATAAATGTTTGGCTTCTTTTGTTCAAAACCAAATAAATGAAAAATGCCAAAAGGATTATGGGTACCAATGCATTTTAATAATTTACTTGCATGCTCCTTTATGGGATGATGAGACACTAAAGACAATAAGGAAAACAATCCAAATACCTGAAAGAAACCCATTTTTTGAAATCTATATTCATGTGCATGTACCCTCCTCGGGAAAATTTGTTTTTTATAAAATCTAGCCTTATGTTGAGTGTGCCATATAAATAGAAATGTAGTGTGCCAGTTTATCTGGCACGTCAAACATGCCAGATAAACTCACATGCAACATAAAAGACTTGGTAAAGAACTTATTGTTGTTACTTCAAAATGCCAAAGACGATGTCTTCCTAAGCGTAAGCAAAGGGTCTAGTACTGATATGAGATTCTTCACTTCGTTCAGAATGACACTTTGGATCAGGTTATTCGCTGAGCGTAGAATGACGTTTTACACTAAGAAAGTTTAGAAATAGCAAAACATAAATGCCCAAACGCACAGACATAAAGAAGATACTAATCATAGGCTCGGGGCCGATTGTTATAGGGCAGGCATGTGAGTTTGATTATTCTGGCACGCAGGCCTGTAAGGCCCTGAAGGAAGAGGGCTATGAGGTTGTTCTGGTGAACAGTAACCCTGCCACCATCATGACAGACCCTGAGGTGGCCCATTCCACGTATATAGAGCCTCTTACGCCTGAAATCCTGGAAAAGGTCATCGCGAAGGAGCGTCCACAGGCGTTACTGCCTACATTAGGGGGGCAGACTGCACTAAACCTTGCCGTGGCACTTGTGGAGAGAGGTATTCTGGATAAGTACAGGGTGGAACTCATCGGAGCTAAGTATGAGGCTATCAAGAAGGCAGAGGATAGGCAACTATTCAAGGAGTCTATGAGGAAAATCGGACTCGGGGTACCGGAGAGTTATTATGTAAACTCAATGCAAGGTGCAATGGAGGCCTTTGAGAAGATTGGGCTACCCGTTGTGATACGCCCCTCCTTTACCCTTGGGGGTACTGGGGGTAATATCGCAAGGACCCAGGAGGAGTTTAAAGAATATATCAAACATGGTCTTGACCTTAGCCCCGTCCATGAAGTCCTTATGGAACGGTCAGTGATAGGGTGGAAGGAGTTTGAGCTGGAGGTGATGAGGGATCTAAAGGACAACGTAGTGATTATCTGTCCTATTGAGAATTTTGACCCTATGGGAATTCATACTGGCGATAGCATAACGGTAGCCCCTGTCCAGACCCTTACAGACCGGGAGTATCAGACCATGCGTGACGCGGCCATAAAGATTATCCGTGAGATAGGGGTTGAGACGGGTGGGTCTAATATACAATTCGCTATAAATCCAAAGACAGGGGAGATGTTAGCTATAGAGATGAATCCCAGGGTTTCTCGCAGTTCAGCCCTGTCCTCTAAGGCTACTGGCTTTCCCATCGCTAAGATTGCCGCAAAGCTGGCAGTGGGTTATACCCTGGATGAAATCCCCAATGACATAACCCGTTACACGCCTGCTAGCTTTGAGCCTACTATAGATTATTGCGTAGTGAAGATACCCAGATTTAATTTTGAAAAATTCCCGGGTGCGGACCAGCGTCTGACCACTCAGATGAAATCTGTGGGAGAAGTAATGGCAATAGGGCGCACCTTTAAAGAGGCCCTGGGGAAGGCGCTGCGCTCCCTTGATCTGGACCTCCCGGGCTTGGTGGAGGTAGCCCCTAACTTACCATTTGCCGAGAAAATACGGGACCACATCCGCGATAAACTTCAAGAATCTTTTTGGGATAGAATATGGTTTATAGCAGAGGCAATAAGATATGACTTTACATTGGAGGAAATCCACCAGCTTACCCATATAGACCCGTGGTTCCTTAGCAATGTGAAAGAGGTTGTGGATATGGAAGACAAGCTACGCCAGCAATTGTTAGGGGTAGGGTTACTGAAGGAAGCAAAGACTTATGGTCTTTCCGATGCCAGGATAGCACAATTGACCAAAACTAAAGAGGAATTTGTACGGTCTCTACGTCATAAGAATAATGTGCGGCCTGTGTACAAGAGGGTGGATACGTGTGCGGCAGAATTTGAGGCATATACGCCTTATTTATATTCCACTTACGAGAGGGAGTGCGAAGCCAGTATTACCGCGAATCCCAAGGTGGTGGTCTTAGGAAGTGGCCCTAACCGCATTGGTCAGGGCATAGAGTTTGACTATTGTTGCGTTCATGCTGTGATGGCACTGAGGGAGATGGGTTACGAGACTATAATGGTCAATTGTAACCCGGAGACGGTTAGCACCGATTATGATACTGCTGATAGACTTTACTTTGAACCCCTGACATTAGAGGATACTCTGGAAATCATCCAATTAGAAAAGCCTATTGGAGTGATAATCCAATTTGGGGGCCAAACTCCTCTTAAGCTGGCAATACCCCTTGAGAAGGAAGGCATAAAGATTTTGGGCACATCCCCGGATAGTGTAGATTGTGCTGAGGACAGGGGGAGATTCGCAGAGCTTCTTAATAAACTTGGTCTTAAACAACCTCAGAATGGCTGCGCATATTCCCTGAAAGAAGCAGTCAAGGTGGCAGAGAGGTTGGGTTATCCTGTGCTCATAAGGCCTTCTTACGTACTTGGTGGGAGGGCCATGCAGGTGGCCTTTGACGGGGAGTCTTTAGAAAAATATATAAAGGAGGCTTCCAGTGTAGCACCTCAGCACCCTGTACTCATAGATAAATTCCTTGAAGGTGCAATAGAGATAGATGTTGATGCGGTGGCAGATGGCAGGGAGGTCTTTGTCGGAGGGATTATGCAGCATATTGAGGAGGCTGGGATACACTCCGGGGATAGTTCCTGCGCCCTACCTCCTTATTCCTTGAGTGCCGACCTTATAAAAGAGATAGAAAGGCAAAGTAAACTCCTTACCCTTGAGCTAAAGGTGGTTGGTCTGATAAATATCCAGTATGCTGTAAAGGACGAGCAGATTTACGTACTGGAAGTAAATCCAAGAGCCTCACGTACCGTACCTTTTGTCTCTAAGGCTATAGGTGCACCACTTGCCAAAGTGGCTACAAAGGTTATCATGGGGAAGACCTTGAAGGAACTAGGGCTCAGTCAATTAAAGAGACCACCGTATACTGCCGTGAAAGAGGCTGTTTTGCCTTTCATAAAATTCCCAGGTGTGGATACTATATTAGGCCCAGAGATGAAGTCAACTGGTGAGGTTATGGGAATGGACATGGATTTTGCCAAAGCCTACGCAAAGAGCCAGATGGGTGCAGACGGCTCTTTGCCCCTTTTGGGGACTGTTTTCATAAGCGTAAGGGACAGGGACAAACCAGGGGCAATCCTTCTGGCCAAGGACTTCCACAGGATGGGATTCAGACTTACGGCTACAAAGGGTACGGCCACGGCTATATCTAGAGAGGGTATACCTGTGCAATCAGTGCTTAAGGTTTTTGAGGGTAGCCCTAATGTAGTGGATTATCTTAAAAAGGGTGAGATAAACCTTGTAATAAATACCACTGAGGGCAATATCTCTGAGAAGGATTCCTTTCCCATAAGACGCACTGCACTAGTCCATCATATACCCTACTTTACTACACTCTCAGGGGCAATGGCTGCTATCCGCGCTATAGAAGCAATGATGAAGGGACAAATCGAGGTTAAGCCCCTTCAAGAGTATTACTTAGAGGTGACTAAGGTGGGTGTCTAGAAGTTTTCTACGTCGTTTCCCTTTGAAAAAAGATTTAGGTCCCCCCTCCCTTTGCTAAGTGATGCAATGTTAGCAGCAGACAATTTTCTTGTTAAAAAAATCTTCTTAACTAGCTCTAGATACACACAGAGGCCACCGTTAGACCAAATAGGGTGTGTACCTGTATGTGCGGATAGTCCTCCTCCTCACAGGAAATGTCTTGAAAAAGTAAGCGACTCAATATAAAATACTTTTTCTACGTTAAAGGGGAACCCCTGAATTTTATCTTTATGACAAGGAGGGAAAGATGAATGCAATGATAAGTAGGACGTGGATAATTCTGCCTGCAATTTGTTTAAGTTTAGCGCTCTTCTTTCAACCTGTTGCATCAGGTCAACCAGCACAACCAGAGCTCCAGGAACAAATGAAAAAGAAGTTGGATAATATGGGAGAATTGCTGACCGGGCTTGCACTGGATGATTGGGCGAAAATAGAAAAGGCTGCCGAAGGGCTAGTAAGCACCTGTGAGGCCCTTGGTTGGACTGGGCCAGGTCAAGAGGCGTTTAAAATGAAAGATGCAGGATTTCACGAATCTACCCAGAAACTCCTGAAGGCGGCTAAGAAAAGGAACTTGGCTGACACACAGAGGGAATTTATAAATGCGACTATCATGTGTTGGGGCTGCCATGATTTAGGGTCGCAACAACCTGTAACAAAATAACAAATCTTTTCGCAAATCCTTTGATAAGAAAATTCACCCATGGGTGTCCATCTTAAGTAAACAAAAGGAGGCAACAAATGTTTGGCCAAACCTTTAAGAAAATTAGTATCGCAATATTATTTTTTCTTGGAGTAGGTCTGTACTTTGAAAATTCCGTTCAAGGACAGGCAGAGGCACAACTCAAGGCACAGATGCAGCGTAAACTGGAGAACACCAAGCAATTAATGGCAGGTCTTGCACTAGACGATGGTGCGAGGATAGAGCAGGGTACAAAGGGCTTGCTGAGCACTTGTGAGGCCCTAGGCTGGACGGGCCCCGGAAAAGCAGAATTTGAGGCTAGGGATAAAGCCTTTCATACCGCAGTAAAGCGTCTCTCCAAGTTTGTGGAGGCAAAGAACTACGATGGGGCCAGACTTCAATTTGTGGATATGGTAGTCTTATGTATGGATTGCCATTCACTAGGGAAGGAAAAATAAATTCCTTTGGGGTTTATACCATGCCCCATTTCCCCTTGGTAGCGGTTTTGCATTTCATGAAGGGCAGGATTTTCTCTGAAATCCTGCCCTCTTTTTTTTAATATCCTCATCTAGAGACCCAGGTTTTAAGGCACGAGGGGCTCTTGTATAAGCGCCAAAATGTCACCCTGAACTTGTTTCAGTCTCTCATACCATATTTATTTTATTAGATGCTGAAATAAATTCGGCAGGACATCCACATCAGTTTGCAGGTTCGGCAACAGCCTTACCATTTACTAGACCAATTATTCCCAAAGTAGCCGTAACCCTTAAATTGCATGTTAGTAGTTTTGACACCCCACGCGTTATATTCCATGGCGTTTGACCGCACGGCTTTAGAGGTAAAAATCACTTTGACAGAAATGGGATAAACCGATAGAGTTTTTAATCTTATGGCTCGCATGCATAAATTTGCTGTCATAGGAGGTAGCCAGGCCTACGACCTGCTTGTCCAGGGGGCTATCAAAGGTAAAAGACTGGGTCCACGGAAGACCCCATTCGGCCCCTCTCAACCAATTTATGTAGTAGAGGTCCACAAGCAGCTGCCCACTTCTACCTATCCACTCCCAAACACTGGAAGACCAGCGGGTACGCATACAGTAGAATTTCTATTCCTTTCTCGCCATGGGGAAAGGGGTTATGATATTTCTGCCCCTTTCGTAAACTACCGTGCCAATATATATGCGCTTAAGGATATGGGGGTCAGCAGGATAGTAGCATGGTCTGGGCCGGGGGCGATAAACCCACGTTATAAAGTAGGGCAATTTGTAGTGGTACACGACGTAATAGATGAGACCCAAAATAGGCAATCCACCTTCTTTGAAAAGAGTGGGCTTGGCTTCGTACGGCAGAGCTCGGTCTTCTGCCCCACTCTCAGGGACCTCCTGGTAAGCGTGCTGAAGGAAAAAAGCCTTGATGTCTCCGACCAGGGTGTGTACGTGTGTACACAAGGTCCAAGGCTAGAGACACCGGCCGAGATAAAAAAGTTTGCCCTATATGGAGGCGACCTCGTAGGAATGACCCTCGTGCCCGAGGTATTTCTGGCCAAGGAGTTGGAGATGTGTTACGCTGCCCTTTGTTACGTATCAAATTATGCTGAAGGTGTAGTGGAAAGGGTCTTCCGTGCAGGAGAACTCTTTGAGGGGCTTTCCACCCAGGTGGAAAAAGGGGCAGTAGCTAGAGCAGTGGCCCAATTCCCTTTCATTATCCTGGAGGTTGCCAGGCACGCAGCTCTTGAAAAATTGGGCAAATGCCCGTGCCAATCCTACATGGAAAGGTATAGAAGAGAGGGCAGGATTGGTGAGGATTGGCGAAGATGGATAAGACGATAGCGTTAAAGGCATCCTTTGTGATACCCCATAAAGATGAGGTACTACAAGGGGGCCAGATTAAAATAAACAATTCAAAGATAGTAGAAGTAGAGGCTAGCCCCGGCAAGGGCAATTACGGAAGGGTTATAGATTTTGGTAATGTGGCCATTATTCCGGGTCTTATAAATGCCCATACCCACCTGGAACTTTCAGATTTAGAAGGTAAGATACCGCCCCCGAAGACTTTTATCCAGTGGTTAGGGCATATAGTGAATTTTAGAAAGGTAGCGGGTGGCAGACCATTAGTTGATGCTGTGGAGAAAGGTGTGAAGCTCAGCCTGGAAGCAGGTACTACTACCGTAGTGGATATAAGCAGCACAGGAGATTCTGTAAAGATACTCCCCAGGCTACCCATAAGAAAGTATATATTCAGAGAGCTGATAGGTTTTGAGCCAGAGAAAGTTGCAGAGGTTATGGAACTTGCCATAAGGGAACTATCCGATTTTAAGAAAGACGGTTTAGGTGCTGTAGGACTTTCACCCCACGCCCCTTACACGGCATGTTCAAAACTCTACCAGGGTTGCACCATTTTTACGCAGGGAACTAATACGCTCCTATGCACCCATATCAGTGAGACTACTGAGGAGGTGGAATTTTTAAAGGAAGGTACAGGAAGTTTCATAGTAATGTTAAAAGCCTTAAATATGCTAGGAAACTGGAAGGCCCCTGGTATGTATCCCATAGAATATCTAAAAGCAATAGGTGCTTTAAGGGGACAGTGGCTGCTTATACATTGTAACTACTTGACAGAGAATGAGATAAAAATCTTGGAAGGAATCACAGCCAGTGTGGTATACTGTCCCAGAAGTCATAGATATTTTGGGCACAACAGTCATCCGTTTAGGAATCTACTCGGAAGGGGTATAAACGTGGCCCTGGGCACGGACAGTCTTGCTAGTAATCAGTCCCTTAGCATCCTGGATGAGATGAAGTTTCTACACGGAAATTATCCTGAACTAGACCCCAGAGAAATTTTCG
This sequence comes from Candidatus Brocadiia bacterium JP1, assembly GCA_051388875.1. GTDB lineage: Bacteria > Planctomycetota > Brocadiia > Brocadiales > Bathyanammoxibiaceae > JBMFFR01. Next base: position 65,917 of record JBMFFR010000002.1, read on the forward strand.
CGATGGCCACGGAACGGGGTGCAAAGGCCATTAAGTTAGAGGGTAAAGTAGGTAAGCTAATTCCAGGTATGGAGGCAGACCTTACTGTGGTGGAACTGCCCAGCGGAGAAGGGTCGGTGTATGAAAGGTTATTATCTCCAGAGGCAAGGGTTATCTTCACTATGGTGGCAGGTAAGGTATGTTATGATGCATTCAGCCTTGCCGGCGAAGTGGCAAATGCATAGTCTAAACTTTATAAAGGACACCAAAGTATAGCCGCAACCTTCAGGTTGCGATATCTTCAAGAGGGATTGTGACGCTCCACGCGTAATGATAACAAGACAATATCATTTCGGGGCACGTAAACACCGAAGCAATCTTAAGAGGTAAAGCCACACCCTTAGATTGCGAGGTAACAAAAACAATGCTTGACCTAAACTTTATAAGAAAAAATCCAGATAAAATCAGGTGTGCCGTCAAAGAGAAGCACGAGTCTGTGGATTTGGATAACCTACTTAAGTTAGATTCTGATAGACGGGAACTTCTACACCAAACCGAATTCCTTAGAAAGCAGTTAAACGAGGGCTCAAAGAAGATAAGCCTATTAAAGAAGCAAAATCAGGATGCCTCAACGCTAGTAGAAGAGATGCGAGTCTTATCAGACGAGATAAAAGAGTACGAAAAGAGGCTAGACCATCTCACCCCAGAGATAGACAACCTCCTTTTGAGAATACCAAATATTCCAGCCGAGGACGTACCAAAGGGGGAAGATGCCTCTAGCAATGAGATAGTTAGGACATGGGGTGAAAGGAAGAACTTTAGCTTCCAAGTCAAACCCCACTGGGAACTAGGTGCCAGGCTGGGGATACTTGACCTTGAAAGGGGGGCAAAGATATGTGGTTCTGGATTCCCCTTATTTAAAGGCAGCGGGGCGCGGCTGGAGAGGGCGCTGATTAGTTTCATGCTGGACCTCCACACCCAGAAGCATGGCTACCAGGAAGTCTTTCCCCCGTTTTTGGTTAATCGGGACTCCATGATTGGTACAGGACAACTCCCCAAACTTGAAGATGACATGTATAAAACTACTGGGGATGACCTCTTTCTTGTCCCCACAGCCGAGGTACCAGTTACAAATCTCCACCGTGATGAAATTCTCAATTACAAAGACCTACCCATTTATTACACCGCCTACACCGCCTGTTTCCGCAGGGAGGCTGGGGCCTATGGAAAGGACACGCGTGGCATCATACGCGTCCACCAGTTTGATAAAGTGGAGATGGTGAAGTTCGTAAGGCCAGAGACCTCTTACGAAGAGTTAGAGAAACTGGTGAAAGACGCGGAGGAGGTACTTCAGCTTCTTGGAATTGAATATCGTGTGTTGAAACTCTGCACTGGGGATATGAGCTTTGCCTCCAGCAAGACCTACGACCTTGAGGCATGGTCCCCAGGTGTGGAGAAATGGCTAGAGGTGTCTTCTTGTAGTAATTTTGAGGACTTTCAAGCACGCAGGATAAATGTCCGATTCAGAGACGAACAGGGCAAGGTACGCTACGTCCACACCCTCAACGGCTCTGGCATCGCCCTACCTAGAACGCTCATAGCCATCCTTGAGAACTATCAGCAGGAGGACGGCTCTGTGGTAGTACCCGAGGCCCTGAGGCCATATATGGGTGGGCTTGAGGTAATTTCACTGTAAAAAGAATTAAAATGCGTGGCGTACCAGCTTGTCTGGTACGTTTATCGTGTGATTCGGGGTCGCACGTTACGCTATCTTGTACAAATTTGAGTCAAAAACGTGAGAGGCTCTAAAGGATAAACTTAGTTACTCAATTCATATATTACTATCACAAAGGAGGGCAACATGTCTGTTGAACCAGAACAAAAGGGCCCACCCAAAGGGTTTATTCTGGAGGCCAAGAAGTCCAGTGATGCTAACCAGTCCACCCCTGGTAGGCCAGAGACTCAATCAGAGGGTAGTCTATCTAAAGGGACTAACTCAAGTTCATGGATACCGAATCCTAAATGGTATGGGACGCTATTTATACTCCTTCTCATGGCCTTCCACATGTTGTACTTTTTATTGGAGGTATGGAAAGAAGGCATTCTTGTACCCAGCCCCTTCTTACCAAAAGTAGAAAAGCCCTATCCTCTGGTAGGCAATGAGATACTCATCGGTGCAGTCATAGCCAGCATTATGGGCGGGCTGGGTAGCATCATCTTTTGTTTTAAGGCCCTATTTAACGGGGTAAAGAAGGATTCTGGTAAGGCAGAGTATCTTGCCCTACTTTTTCGCCCAATATACGGCGCCTTATTAGCTCTGATATTTTATTTCTTGGTTAGGGGCGGGTTGATTGCCTTTTCTGGTGGGAGTATGGGTATACCCGACAAGTATCCCGACCTTGACCTCATGCGGGCTTCTACTGCTGGGGTAAGCGGACTCGTGGGTATGTTCTCCGAACAGGCCATGAACAAACTTAAGGAATTCTTTGATTCTTTATTTGCTGTAAAAACTGGTGGGGGTGGGGCTTGAATGAGGCTCATGCGTCCCCCTTTATCCTACATGGTGTTTTTACTTCGTTGCACACAACCCAAAGTTTGCATCTGCATTTCGGCAGGGTTTCTTCTCTTTTATGTAGTGTTTTCGTTACTTTGCTGGCATTGCCGGGCACAGGAGTGGGCTAAATTAGAGGTTAGGGGCAAAGAGGCTCAAATCTTTCGGGACGAATTTGGTGTGCCCCATATTAAGGCACCTGATGCCGCAACTCTTTTTGAGACGTTTGGTTACGTAGTAGCACAGGACCGTCTGGCCCAGCTGGAACTTTCAAGGAGGGAGGCAAGGGGGGAGATGGCTGAACTCTTCGGCCCAGATATGCTCGCATCGGATATAGCCTCCCGACGAGAATCTTATTCCGAAGATGAACTCCTCACCCAATTTGCCTCTTTGAGACAAGAGACCCAAGAATTAATAGAGGCTTATGTAAGGGGTGTTAATCGCTGGTGCAAGGAATCCACCGAAAAGGGCCTTTTGCTGTGGGAATTCAAGCAATGGGGTATAGAACCTGTACTATGGAAGCCAACAGACTGCCTGGCAGTTATGATTACGGCTGGCAGGAGATTTGGTGAATTTGGGGGAAAGGAGTTGGAAAATGTGGAAGAGTTAAGAAAGCTTGGTAAAGACGAATTTGATAAAAAATATCCAATAAATGACCCCTCGGCACCTACTACCGCCTTACACTTTTTGCCTCACAAAAATGGGTATGTAGCTTATAATTTCGGTCAAACCGAGACAGACAATGTAGATGTGAAAGTCAAAAGCTGGGTTGGTTTGCCGGGGAGTCTGGGAAGTTATGCAGTACTTGTAACCCCAAAGAAATCTGCCAGCGGTAAGGCCATGCTACTAGGCTGCCCACAGATGGGTTTGAATGGTCCTCAGCCAGGATACGAAATAGACCTCCATGGAGGTGGGTTTGACGTGGCAGGTATGACCTTCCCAGGTGTGCCCATAGTACTAATCGGGCGGAATAAGGATATCGCCTGGACGGTAACCAGCGGGCTCTCTGACAATGTAGATGTGTATATTGAAGAGTTAGACCCAAGTGATTTCACCAAATATCTTTATCAAAGGAAATGGTTAAAGTTAGAGGCCAGAGAAGAGGTCTTCAAGGTGAAAGGGCAAGAATCCCACAGAGAAACGTTTTACAGGAGCATTCATGGGCCTATATTTAAGAGGGAGGGCGGCAGTGCCTTAAGCCACAAGAGGACTTTTTGGGGAAGGGAACTGGATGCGTTGGGGGTATTCCTGAGTATTAATAGGGCGAGGTACTTAGAAGATTTTGCCAGGGTGGTGGAGGATATACCCCTTAGTTACAATTTATTTTGTATAACTTTTACTGGCGATATCGGTTACTGGCATGCAGGGCTTTACCGGATGCTACCGGCTGGGGCAGACCCAAGGCTCCCGCTTTCGGGTACAGGGCTAGAGGAATGGAGGGCATTTGTACCGAAAGATTGGTTGCCAAGGGGTGTAAACCCCCAGAGTGGACTCCTTATAAACTGGAATAATAAACCTTCAGAGGACTGGCCCAATGGGGATAATGTGCCGTGGGTAGGTAAACATAGGGTAGAGAATATATTCGCAGTCCTAAAGACGGAAAAATTGAGGTTTGAAGACCTTAAATCAACACCTCAAAAGATAGATAGCCACGGTACTTACCAACAGGTGGTGGAACTAGGGGGTGAGGCGGTAAATATTTTGCCTCCAGGGGAAAGCGGTACAACAATGGAAGAGGGTGTGCCCCATCCACATAGCAATGACCAAAAGGACCTCTTTGAGGACTGGCAATATAAACCTTTCTATTTTTTTACCGAGTAACATTCCCAACTTCATTAGTGTCACTAGGAAAGGGGTCAATTCCCATTTGGTAAGTCTTAATTTGCCAGTAGTGAATGGGTTATGCCTGAGATGGTAATTATAGAAAAGAAAAAGAGGTGCCTCACCCCAGGGTGAAACACCTCTTTTTGTTAGTTGACATTCGTTTGTGTTAGACTGCTTGTAGGCCTTTCTCTCCTGTGCGGATACGGACGACGTCATCCACGGTACTCACGAATATCTTCCCATCCCCAATGTTGCCCGTCCTGGCTTCTTGTACTATAGTAGAGACAATCCTCTGCACGTTTTCATCGTTAACCACTATTTCTAGTTTAATCTTGGGGAGGAGGTCTACCTTGAAAGTTCTACCACGCCATATCTCAGTGATACCCTTCTGATTACCGTGTCCTCTTACTTCCGTAACCGTAAGCCCAGGATAGCCTTGTTCCTCTAAAGCAGCCTTTACTGGGTGCAGTTTGTCTACCCTTATTATGGCTTCTACCTTTTTCATGGTTTTCTCCTCCTTTTAAGGTTTTGTAAGTTTGTTTGTACCTTCCAAAGTATGATACAGCAATTTCAGTGCCAATGCGATTACCAGAAAAACTGAATTTCAGCTAACATAAGCTCTTGTAAACAAACGAGATGCTAGAATAACTTGGCCACTTTTCAGGTTTTTTGTTAGAAAAGCAAGCATCCTGTATTATTATAATACAAATTTACGAAACAATGTCTTAAAATAATACACTAAAGCTCTATCCCGTACGCCTTTATCTTTCGGTAAAGTTTATCTCTTGATATGCCCAGTACCTGAGATGCCTTTGCCTTGTTATAGTTGCAGGTCTTGAGTGCCTCTTTTATTACTTGTTTCTCTAACTCTTTTAAATTAAGCACTTCAGGACTGTCTCCGGATATTGCTTCCATGCTGTCTGTTTCTCTACCCATGCCTCTTAAAACGTCTATTTCCTCTAACATTCCTTCGTCCTTTTTGAATATAAGGATGTTTTCTATAAGCCTTTCTAGTTCTCTGACGTTTCCTGGGAATTGGTTTTCTGTAAGCAGTTTTAGCGTTTTTTGTGAAAATTCTTTAGTGTTTTTGTTATATTTTTTAGAAAATTTTTGCAAAAAGTGCATGGCAAGGTAAGGTATATCTTCCTTTCTTTCCCTGAGAGGAGGAATTTCAAGGATAACGGTTGAGATGCGATAAAATAAGTCTGGACGGATGTGTTGAGTCTTGAGTTCCTCCAGAGGACGGTGGGTGGCCGTTATAACCCTGGCGTGAAAATTTACCTCTTGCTGACTACCAAGGGGTCTGACCTTCCTTTCTTCAAGGGCTCTCAATAGCTTGGGCTGGAGCTCCTTGGGCATATCCCCTATTTCATCCAGAAACAGGGTTCCGCCAGAGGCCGTTAAAAATAAGCCCTGTGCATCCCTCACTGCGCCGGTAAAGGCACCCTTTTTATGGCCAAAGAGCTCGCTTTCAAGGAGTTCCTTGGGGATGGCTGCACAGTTAATCCCTACAAAGGGCCCTTGTGAGTATGGACTGTGCTGGTGGATGTACCTTGCCAGTACTTCTTTGCCGCTACCGGTTTCTCCGAGTATGAGTAAAGGTACATCGCTGGCCGCTGCCATAGTGGCTTTTTCTAGTACGTTTCGCATCTTTTCCGAGATGGCCACTATCTCCTGTTGTCCTGCTACCAGTGCCTTGAGTTCCGCCACTTCTCGCTTCAGGTTTCGTACGTCTATTGCACTACAAACCTTCTTTCTTAGCAGCTCTTCTTCAAAGGGTTTAAGGATATAGTCTTCGGCCCCCTTTTTTACTGCCAGTACTGCCGATTCTATGGTGCCGTAACCCGTCATAATGAAGACGGGAAGGCTTGTGTCTTTCTCTTTTATTTTTTCTAGCAGAGTTATACCATCCATATCTGGCATTACAAGGTCTACTAAAGCTGCCTGTATATCAGATTCCTGATGGAGTTTTTCAAGGGCTTCTTCTCCGTGGGTTGCCCCTAGAACCCTTAACCCCTCCTTCTTGAACACCTCCGTGAGGGCGTGTGCTATATGTGGGTCATCGTCAACAATAAGGATTTTGTCCAGTGGCATTTTATTGTTTGATATAAGGTAGTCTCAAAGCTACCACAGTACCCTTCCCTTCCTGGCTCTCTATCAATATATAACCGCCGTGTTCTTCTACAACCCTTTTTACTATGGGAAGTCCCAGGCCCGTACCCATTTTCTTTGTAGTAAAGAAGGGTTCAAAGATATGGGGGAAGGTGTCCATGGGTATGCCTGGGCCGTTATCTTCTATGACCATTTCTATTTCTCTAATATTAAGTATGCGGGAATAGACCTTTATTTGCCCACTTTTGGGGAGCGCCTCAAGGCTATTCATAAGGAGACAAGAGAGGGCTGTTTCAATCTCCGTCTGATTAGCGTGAAGTTTTATACCCTTCGTGGCGGAGATGTCTAAGGTACATGAGACATTTTTATGTCTGAAGGCTGTTTCATAGAATTGGCAAAGCGCCTTTAAAAGGCTATTTATTTCCACAGGCCACCTCTCCAGTACGGGCCTTCTGGCAAAACCCAAGGTATTCTGCACGGAGAGCTTAAGGGTTTGCAGGCTTTCCTGTAGGGTTGCTACTTCTGAGGAGAGGGTATTATTCTCTTTGGTATCCTCTTTTATCTTTTCTACCTTCAGGAGGGCAACAGCCAGGGGTGTGTTCAACTGGTGAGCAAGGCTGGCCGAGAGATTGCCCAGGGCTGCTAGTCTTTCTACTTCTAACATCTTTTCTCTCCAAGAAATCCTGCCGGAGATATCTCTAGCGCTTTCTATGAAAAATTCCCCTGCACCGTTTTCCACAAAGGTAATGCTAACACTTACCTCCAGTACCTTTTTGTTCTTGTTAAGCCTGATTGTTTCCCAATCTACAACCGTCTCCCCTTCTTTTATCTTTTCCAGAAGATAAAAAAATTCTTTCCTGAGGTCTTCCGGCAGGGTGGGGATGGGCTTACTCAATAACTCTTCTCTCTTGAAACCGTAAAGACGTTGAGCAAGGATATTGGCTTCTACAACCAGCCCTTTGGTTGTTAGGAGCAGGGTAGCATCTGGACCTTTTTCAAAGACCGCCTTATAAAGGTCTTGGGCTGCCATAAACGGTAGACTGTTGAAAGCAAACAGCAGACAGCAAGAAACAAGAAAAAAACTATTTACTGCCTGCTAAATACATACTATTCCTCTTCTTCTTTCTTCTTGCCTAGGGCAACAATATTCTGGGCGATATGAGAGGGTACGATGTCGTAATGGGAGAACTCCAAGGTATAGTACCCCAATCCCCCTGTCATTGATTTTAGTTCCGTCTCATATCTTGTAACCTCAGCCATAGGGACTGACGCCTTAATTACTTGCATCTTTCCTAAGGTATCCATTCCAATGATTCGTCCCCGTCGGCTGGTGAGGTTTCCAGATATTTCACCCATAAACTCTGGAGGGATGGTAACTTCAATATTTACGACGGGTTCAAGGAGGACGGGTTTAGCCTCCATGAAGGCCTTCTGGAAGGCCTTAGAGGCCGCCAACTTGAAGGCTGCTTCTGAGGAGTCTACCTGATGGAACGACCCATCGTAAAGGATAACTTTAACGTCTACAACCTGATAGCCAGCCAATACACCTTTAGTCAGTGTTTCCCTTACGCCCTTTTCCACTGCTGGAATATATTGTCCTGGTATTTTCCCTCCTACAATGGCGTTTTCAAATTCAAAACCCTGTCCCCTGGCTAAGGGTTCCAATTTGATGTACACTTCTCCGTATTGTCCTCGCCCCCCGGACTGTTTTTTGTGCTTATACTGGGCGTTACATTTGGTAGTGATGGTTTCTTTGTAAGGTATCTTGGGTTCGTGGGTATGGACCTCTACCTCAAAACGGCGTTTTAACTTATTGAGCATTATATCCAGGTGGAGGTTGCTGGTGCCTGTGACGATTAATTCACCGGTTGCGCTATCCCTTGTGGCCTTGAAGGTGGGATCTTCTTCGGCCAATTTAGCTAGTGCACCGCTTAGTTTTTGTTCTGCTCCCTGGCCCTTTGGCTCAACGGCCAGTGAGACCATTGGAGTGGGGAAGTTAATGGGTTCAAACCTTATATGCTTTCTAGGGCTACTGAGGGTGTCTGAGATGCCTACTGTCTCTACCTTAGTCATAGCCACTATATCACCAGTGATTGCCTTCTGGATTATCTGTTGCTCTTTGCCGAATACTTTTAGTAGTTGGCCTGCCCTTTCGCTTTTCTTTGTGTGAGAATTATAGAAAGATAGGTCGCCATCCAGTGCCCCAGAAAAGGTTCTGAAAAAGACCAGCTTCCCAACAAATGGATCTGTAATGCATTTAAATACTTGTGCACTGAAGGGGGTATCTTCTTCTCCTTTTATAGTTATTTCCTCGTTCTTTTCCAGGTCCTTTCCTTTCTTTGTTATACCCAAGGGACTGGGGGTGAAGTTTACTATGACCTTCAATAGATCCTCTACACCTATAAGTTTTTTACCGGAGACAAACAGGATGGGTATGACTTTACCTTGGGCAAGTGCCTTTGTGAGACAATTTTGAACCTCCTGTGTACCTACCTCTTTGCCCTCAAGATACCTTTGCATGAGCTCGTCATCCACCTCCACGATGGATTCTGTCAGCGACTCCCGAGAGCTTTTGGGATTTCCCAGCACCCCTTGGGGTATTTCCTTCGGAGGTTCAAGGAGGTTTAACACGCCCTTGAGGTTCTGCCCACAGCCTATTGGAAGGTTTATTGGAAGGCACTCAGGCCCTAATTCTGTCTTGATGGACTCAAGCAGTCTGTCAAACTCTATATTCTCCGCGTCCATTTTGCTGACCACTATAAGGCGTACAAGCCTTTTTTCTTTGGCGAGAGACCAGACTTTTCTTGTATTTACCTGTATGCCTGCCGTAGCCGATATAATAATAACGGCTGTTTCCACCACGTTAAGGGCACAAATAGTATGGGAGATAAAGTCGGGGTACCCAGGGGTATCTAGTGCATTAATTACCTTACCCTGCCACTGGCAGGGAAGGATTTTGGCGCTCATAGTAAACTTCCGCTCACGCTCCTCAGGCTCGTAATCGGCTAGAGAAGAGCCTTCATCCACGCTGCCCATCCTGGAGCTAGTGCCAGTATGAAAGAGGATGGATTCTAATAGAGAGGTCTTTCCAGAGGCCCCATGCCCCACCACTGCTATGTTACGAATGTCCCTGCCACTAGTGACAGCCATACTTGCCTCCATATTCAAGCGGTTAACTTTGATATAAGAAGGGGTTACAAATATTTTACAGGGTGAGTGTTAAATATCAAGGGGAGTTTTAGGGGGTGAGGTTTTAGGATGGGAGCCTGTAGCTAGGACAGTCTAGAACAGGGGACAAAAAGCTAAAAGCTATTAGAAAAGGGGGAAGAGCTAAATGTCTGTTTACTTGCAATGGGAGCGACCTCCCCCCTGTTACCGCCCCATTGTGAAGAAGGGGATAAAAATAGAGACAACATGTATGGGTTTACACCGCAATTATTCCTCAATTAAACCCAAAAGTGCATTTTATTTTTGAGGTAGTCCAGAGGCGATGCCAGCTTCAGGCTGCTCCTGTAAAGATTGCCCCTGTAAGGGCTGCTCCGGTAGTCCCTCTTCAAATTCACTACAAGCAGGCTCATCCTCTCTGCTTACTTTTATAAGCTTGGAAAAACCATGACAAACGTCATGTTCATTCCGGCTAAAACAATACCACACTTCTGGCTCATGGGTGGCTTCAGTAGATGTGCAATCTAGTTCAACTGGCCTACAAAAGCAGTCCTCACCCCTGATTACATGGACCATCAAGCCCATACGGGCACCTTTCGGGCCCGAACCCTTGCCCGGGTCACTCACAATAAGAGTACCGGTAACAGTAGCAGTGGTACCAGGTCCGCACACATTATTATGCTTACCATGCACACTGTAGACTCTCTGCCTGCTGTGACCTGTTTTGCGGGCTAACTCTTTACTAACAAGCTCGCCATGGGACTTAATATCTAGCATAAATGCCTCCGCTGGGAAGGCCGTCCACACATAGCAGGCGCTTGCATATGCCCCTTTGTTAGTAGATATGATTACAAGGGATATGGCCAAACAAATATAAGCCAGGGGCCAACAAACCTTTTTCATAATCTTGCCCTCCTTTATATAGGAGTATAGGGTAAATTTTTAAACATTGCCTTTTTGAGCCTTCAACCAAAGCCACTCATTAATTTGATGCAGATTTTATCATCATTCTTAAAAAAAGCAATAATTTTTACATAAAAAGACCAGGTTATAGTATATAGAGATTATAGGGGGACTGAGGTCTCTATGTAAGGAGTGAGAAGATGGATAATATTTTGAGTTTTTTCGCCAGAGGCATTCCTCATGGGTGTTTGAGCTTGTTTCTCAAGTTCATAGGCTTCTATTATTGACATAAATTATTACACTGTATAAAATATGGTTGAAGTTTTTGTATGAAAAATATACCTAGAAAACCGCCCCGAATTCCACACGTGAAAGGGGTACAGAAAGCGATCCCTGATGTAGTGAAAGCTACACCCACAACAGGGAAACCGAAAAGCAATCTTCTTTATTACCTGATTGTCCTCTGCTGTTTTGGGAATTTGCTCCCTTATATTATTACCACCACCGTTAATTGTGCAAATGCAAGGGGATTTATCCGTCAAGAGGCATTTGATCACCTGGTATCTGTAAGGGATATAAAGAAAAAGGAGATTGAAAATTTCTTTAACGAGAGGCGCGGGGATGCCTACCAAATCTGTCATAACGCCCTTTTTAAATGGGTAGTAACCTCCTATGAGGAGGCATACCGAAAGGGTGGTCTGGAGGGAAGAGACTATCTGGATGTGGAGGGCCGATATGGGGGCATATTGAGGGGCTTTGCAGATGCTTATGGTTATTATGACGTGCTGTTGGTGGACATGCAAGGAAATGTGGTTTGTAGTGCCAGAAAACATAAAGAGTTGGGCAAGAACATACTTGCTCACCCTTACACGGATACCCCATTGACTGAGGCCTTTAAGCGCGGTAAGACAAGTCTAACAGTGGGCGATATGAAGTGGTACGATGTTTACAATGGTCCAGCACAGTTTGTCTCATCACCCCTTCTGAAGGAGGGTGCGAGTGAGCCCTTTGGAGTCCTTATCCTTCATCTGGATGAAACCAGGATTAACGATATAATGACGCAGAGGTCCGGGCTTAAGCAATCAGGTGAAACCTATTTAGTGGGGCAGGACCTCCGTATGCGCTCCGATTCTCGCTTCACAACGGCTGCCTCTGAGGTACTCAAGTTGAAGGTGGATACGATTGCCTCTCGGGAGGCGCTGGCGGGAAAGACAGATGTAAAGATTATTGAAGATTACCGCGGTGTAAAAGTGCTGAGCGCTTATACCCCTCTTGAGATTGCAACCGCTATCCGATGGGCATTGGTTGCTGAAATTGACAAGGCAGAGGCCCTTGCCCTGGATGATAAGCTGATTAACCAGGCAGTCTACATGACCTTCGCCATGTTCCCTATATGGGGTGCTATTGTCTTTGCCTTTTACCGCCTGATAAAGAAGGATGCCGAGGCTTTCTACGGCAAGAGAGAAGCCTTTAAGGGTTAGATTCCGAGGATTTCTTGAATTTGCTCAAGTGTTAAAGCAAATTCTTTACCAGTTTTCAAGATTAAGCCTAACAACTCAACCACGTTTCTTACACTTGATAAAGAGCCTTTTATCTTTTCCAAAAAAGTTCTTTCTGGTGTCCCTTCTTTGTATTCTCGTATCCTCTCATCTATCTTGCTTTGAATATCTAGTACAATCTGTACATGGGTGCTCTGGCTCTCTGTACCTGTTGCTGGGTGATTATTGTGTTTGGCATCCCAACGAACGGAGGTGGTTCGTTAGAAAAATATTCGCCGTGCAGACGAGCAATAAGCCCGCCAAGGTTTGTTCGGTAAGATTGGGCGTCGATACGAAGCTCATGCTTTCCATGCGGGCTCGATTGTGGCGATACTTTGTATCGGGAATAATCTTTGTCTGTAACTTTGTTTAATTCGTCAATTGCTTTGTCGTATGACTCCCAGACAGATTGGCTTACAATATATCCAACTGTAGAGGGAGCCTGTGAAAGATAGCCTTGTAACTCGTGGTATATTGGACGCACGTTTTCTTTCATATCTTTCTAAATGTTGTGGAAATGGTCGGGGTGAGCGGATTTGAACCGCTGACCTCCTGCTCCCAAGGCAGGCGCGCTAAACCAAGCTGCGCTACACCCCGACGCCTTTAGATAGAATTTTAATTACTAGCTTCCACATTGTTCAAATATACTCTACTACTTTCTACTATTTTCCACTACTTTTACTTTTTACTACTTTATTGCAGTTGCCTCAATTATAGACAAGCTACACCGCTTTTCAACAGAAAGTTATCCTGAGTCTGTTCGGCAGTTGTTTTTTTGCCCCTTCACCCCCATCAAAGTGGAGGAGAACAAGTGCCAGGGGGCTTAATTGCTTGAAAGTCAAAGAAATTATCCAACTAAGTCGGATTAGAACGTGCGTCCAGAGCTTAGTGAGAAAGAAGTTGACATTATGCCTATTTAGATTAAAATAAATAAGAGTAAATTTTGTTTACTGATTTTTTAGAGGAGTAAAACATGTTCGGTATGCCAGGTGGTTGGGAATGGCTGATTATTTTGATTGTTGCCCTGCTTATTTTTGGTAAGCGTCTACCAGAGGTGATGCGCTCCATGGGGAAGGGTATCGTGGAATTCAAGAAGGGGCTCAAAGGGGTGGAAGATGAGGTGGAAAAGGCCTCCGAACCTAAGAAGCTTGAATCCGGTCCTTCCAAGAAGGAAGATTAACCATGTCTAGAGACCCTAGAAGAGACATCCTTAAGTGGAGAAGAAAGAAGGCAAATAAAGGCCGCAAACCTTTACGTGGAGTACGTAGAGGCAGGCAGTGGCGTAAGGTCAAGTAGTTTCCTCTTCCCAATAGCTCTCCTAATCAGTTGCCTGAGAGGTTTATCTTTCTCGTGCGTTTAAAGCTTCAGGCAATCTTTTTCTACTAGTCCTTCTGCATAAAGTCCACGACACATTTACTCATGGGTTTGATGAACCCATGCTTTTGCACAGCGTTAGGGTTTAGTGGTGCTGGAGGTGGGGGTCAAACCCCCACGGGCTTTGATGCCCACGAGATTTTGAGTCTTGCACGCCTTCCAGTTCCACCACTCCTTGCCGCTCTTATTTTAATAGAAGTCCCTTCGGACCTGCCTCTTCAACAACCTTGGACCTATTTTCCTCCACAAGTGCGTTCATTTACTGCTCTCCAGTCTCCCGTGGAATAATATAAGGCAGAACAAGAGAACTTTAAGGATTTATAACTATCCAAAGCTTCTCAAACAAGGGACTCTGAATTAAGCACTAGAACTCTGAAAGAGGCTTAATAACATTACCTAATGATGTCATTCTGAGCGAAGCGAAGAATCTAATGGTTTAGCCGAGATTCTTCGTCGCCTTCGGCTCCTCAGAATGACATCACGCACTTTTTCAGAGTTCTCAGTACCTAGGAGTAATACAAGGTATGCTAATTGCTACGAAAGCAATTGCTAATTTTTATATCATCGTCACTTTGTTTTTGGAAGCCTCCGGCGAAGTTTCTCAACCGCTTCAGCGGGCGTTAGACCCACATACAAGCTTAACTCCGACTCTAATAAGTCAAGCGCCTTGTAAAAAGACTTACTGCGTGAACTGAAACGAAGCCTCTTGAACACGTCAACGAATCTATTATAAACATCTTGGGTAAAACGAAGGGGTGGTTCTCCACCTCTTCCACCAGGGGTGTTTTTCCGGGAGTCTACAGCGACCATCTCTTTTAGAAATGGAAATATAATGAAACTTACATCTACGCACATAGCAAGGGCTACACATCACTATCAGTGACCCCTAAGAGTTCATCCGCATTAGCGAAATAGAGTTTCAGGATTTTCTTGCCAACCTGTGTTTTGGCGAGCAACTGTTCCCGGAACTCCATTTCTACTGGGAACTTGGTGCCGAGGTCAAAAATGGTGCGGCTAAGGCTCGTGATTAGGACACCACGCACACAACAAAACTTAGTTGGTGGCGTAGTTCCGTTTGTTACCACAGTGCCTCCCATAGCTGTACAAGTTTCTACGGTATCAACTGTTGTTACACGACCTCCTATTTTACATCTTACTCCTCCTCCTGGTACTGGTTCTGGTGGTGCTTTCACGGTTTTTTGCATGGTTCTTCCTCCTTGATTTCTGTGCGCTAAACAATTGACTATTTGCAAACGTCTTCTTTTTCACATATTTCTGTACAGGAGATGGCAAAAATAAGCCCTGGAAAGGAGTAAACTGTCTGCATAAGCATATTGGTGCCGGAGGTGGGAGTCGAACCCACACGGGCTTTGAGGCCCACGAGATTTTGAGTCTCGCGTGTCTGCCAATTTCACCACTCCGGCAATTACAGTAGTAGGTTTAAGAGGGGAGGGGCGGCAAATCTTAGAACAATCTATGATGCCTCCTATTAGCCTTGGGTGGGCCAAGGATTTCACTCATAATTACCGCCTTCCGTAATTCTTGGCCTGTTAAGCCCGTATAGGGTGTTGGTGCTGGGGCCTCTTGTAGAGTGGGTGGCTTCTCTTCCTCTTTTGAAATGGGTTTAATTACAGGAAGAGTCTCTTTTACGACAGCTTTTACCCTAGCAGATTTTCTTAACCTTTTCCTTGGGGGCCTTTCTTCTACGATTACTAACTCTGGCTCCTCTTCTATGACCACGCCCTCAATCATCTTCTTAAACTCTTCTATGAGGGAGGGGGGCTTTTCCTGGGGGGCGGCTTCTTCTTTTTTCCAGGAAAGCCTGCGGATGAGCCACTTTATTAGACTTCCCCCAAACAGGAGCAGGAACAAAACAAGCCAGATAATAAGGTCAATATCTATCCTTCTATCCATAGTTTTTAGGTTTGGGATACATCGCGGGAGCCCTTAGAGATGGACTTTCGCATCTCTGTGTCAGCTTGGATATTTCTTAGTTGATAATAGTCCATTACGCCCAGATTTCCCTCTTGCAGGGCCTGTGAGATAGCTTTAGGGATTTCGGCCTCGGCCAGCACTACCTTTGCCCTATTTTCTTCCACAACTGCCCGCATTTCCTGCTCCCTTGCTACCGCCATCGCCCTGCGCTTCTCTGCCTCTGCCTGGGCCACCCGCTTATCGGCCTCGGCCTGGTCTGTCTGTAGCCTTGCCCCAATGTTATCTCCCACATCAACATCTGCAATGTCTATGGAGAGTATCTCAAAAGCTGTACCAGCGTCAAGCCCTTTTGCAAGGACTTGCTTGGAGATGACGTCAGGATTTTCAAGTACGTGTTTATGGGTCATTGAGGAACCGATGCTTGAGACAATACCTTCGCCTACCCTTGCAATTACCGTCTCTTCCTTCGCACCACCCACGAGCCTCGGCATATTGGCCCTAACCGTGACCCTTGCCTTTACCTTTAGCTGTATGCCATCCTTAGACACGGCGTCTATAGTCTCCCTTCCCTTTGCGGGGTCTGGGCAGTCAATAACCTTCGGGTTTACGCTTGTCTTGACGGCGTCCAGTACATCTCTACCGGCCAGGTCAATGGCGCAGGCCCGGTTAAATGGCAGGTCTATGTTAGCCTTATTGGCTGCTATTAGGGCCCTTACCACGTTGGGCACGTTACCTCCAGCAAGATAATGTGCCTCAACTAACGCAGTATCTATATCTAGCCCTGCCTTTTTGGCCATTATCCTGGATTCAATAATT
This sequence comes from Candidatus Brocadiia bacterium JP1, assembly GCA_051388875.1. GTDB lineage: Bacteria > Planctomycetota > Brocadiia > Brocadiales > Bathyanammoxibiaceae > JBMFFR01. The sequence goes on from JBMFFR010000002.1 coordinate 82,114, forward strand.
ACCCTGGCGTTTACCCTCCTGAAGGTCATACCAATAAGCTGTACCAGGGAGACGGGTGCACCTGAAGCTAGGGCTTGGATGTATAACCATCCGTATTTAAATAGCATCATGAGGAAGATAAATAGTATGAGGGCCACAAAGATGGCCGCTACTGTGCTAAGTTGTTTGGGTATCATAAAAGGTAGCTTTTCCATAGTCTCACCTTTCTAAACGGGCTTAACAACAATTTTATTGCCTCTCACCTCAATTACCTTAATCCTGGTAGAGTTGGGGAGCATTTCTCCCCTGGTTAAGACGTCCACCCGCCTTCCCTCTACGATAGCGATGCCCGAGGGGCGAAGGGGAGTAACACTGACCCCTTCCTTCCCCAGCAGTATCTCAAATCCTTCAGAGGCTGCGAATCCCTCCTCAGAGGCCGTGATGGCAAAGGTCCTAGAAGTCATTCTGTACCAGAGGATAACAAATAATGGTATTGAAAGTATAGAGGTGATAAGTAGGATGTTGCCTAGTGCCTTTTCGTCTGCCTGATAGGCAAAATATATGCTTGCGGCCACACAGATAGTGCCACACATGCCTATTATCATACCAGGGAGCAGGATCTCTGCAAATACAGCCAACAGGCCGAGAACAAATAGTATGATTATTTCTGTTTGACTCATGCCGCTCTGACAATCACTCTGTTACCCCTTACTTCTAAGACCTCTATTTTTTGTCCTCTCTCTATGAATTCCCCCTGAGTGACCACGTCCAACACTTCCCCATTGAATTCTGCCCTGCCGGAGGGCCTGAGGGGACTAGTGGCATAACCATACCTGCCTACAAGACCGGTAATAGTAGTACCCAGTGTTGTACCGAAACCAAGCTCAACCTCTTCAGAGGCCTTAAGTACAAGCCTTCCAAAGAGTGGCATACCAGGGAGATATCTTACCAGAAGGGCCATCATCAGGAGGCTAGCAATTAGACTTGAGAATATCTTCAGCAAATTGCTCCTAAGTTCATCGTAATGATAAGGGGTCTGGGGTACTACAAACTCCTGAAAGGCAAGGGTAGTCCCCAAAAGCATAAGAATGATTCCCATTATTCCCAGGATGCCAAAGCCCGGCAGCAGGAATATCTCCGCCGCCAGCAGCATTAATCCAAGTAGAAACAGAAGCATCTCCGGCGCTTCTGCTAAACCTACCATATACTTGCTCAGGAATACAGCAGCAAGGCATGAAAGGCCTACCATTCCTGGTATACCAAAGCCTGGAGACTTAAGCTCCAGCCATAGAGCCACAAGCCCTACGCTCAGGAGTATGGGGGCTATGCTATCTAGGAAACGCACCATATCCTCTGACCAGTTAGTTTCTAGTGTTGCTACCTCTTCTTGCTTAAGGCCGTAGAGTTTTAACAACGCCTCCTGGTCTTCTATTATTGCACTGGCGAAACCGTAATCTTTGGCTTCTTGAGAGTGCATGGTCAAGAGTTTACCAGCCTCTACGATAAGTTTCTTGGATTTAATTTTGTTCAACTCTTCCTGGCTCATATCCTTGAGTTCCTTAGAGGATACGAAGCGTCCCTGTGGTTCATCCTCAGTAAAGATTTGATAAACCTCTATCTCTTTGGTCACCATCGCCTCAGCCAGTAAGGGTGGGTAACCATTTTTGGCAGCAAACTTTCTGAACTTGGTCCGTAGTAGGGTTTGTATTTTTTCTCCCGCAGTTTGGTAACCCCCCTCCATTGCAGGGACGATGGGTTCACAGTCACCTAGTTCTGCATGCGGTCCCATCACAATTTCATTACAGGCCAACGCAATCAGTGAACCTGCCGATATGGCCTTATAAGGTATATATGCTACAGTTTTGGCCTTTTCTATGTTTACAATGTACTCTGATATATCAAAGGCGGCTCCCAGATGCCCACCATAAGTATCTATTTCAAAGATAATAAGACCGGGCTTATCTGAGACTTGTTTCAGAGCTATTTCTACCCTACGCTGAAGGGAGCTGTAAAGCCCGCCGTCTATCATATCTCTGAGAGGTATAATGGCCGTTTCTGGAGTGGGTTCACGTAACATCTCACCCGAGGTTGTAACTTCCTGGCTTTTTTCTTCCTCTTGGGCATTAAGATTAGAGGAAAGGAGTGAGAGGAAAAGAATCAATATGATACAACCAATTTGCTTCATCCCATTACCCTTGCCCAGGACTTATTCTTGTAGAAAGGTTAAGCATTAGTACCTTGGCTTTGTTAAAGGAATCACCGTGTAACGGTTTATTCTTTACACCAAACTTATTTTAATCCCATTCTTTACGCAGGGCAAGGGGGTTTTTCAGGTCTTGGAATAAAACCTAAGATATATTGGAAATTATTTAAATAGCAGCACTTATAATATTTTACATTTAGTAGAGATAGGAATGGACAATTTAGAGTTTATGTTGATTTTCCTGTTAACAGGGAGAAATCAGGCCGTCTTTTCTAGTTCTATTTTGGGGATACCAATGTCAGCAACGAACAATTCACCTACATGGAAGGGGCCGTCATTCTTAAAGAAACCCACTTTAGGCAATATAAAGGTAACAGTCTTTGTGGCTTTGATGGCAGCCCCAAGGACAAGGCCCTCATCGCAATCCAGCCCAGAAGGGATGTCTACCGAAAGTACAGGCACATCAGTTTCATTAATACCTTGAATAAGGGTTTTGTATGGTTCTTTCATCTCTCCGCTGAGGCCGGTTCCTAATAGGGCATCTATAAGAAGGTCAAACTCCCTGAGTTGAGGTAAAATTGTTTTGACCCCTAGTAAAGTTGTTACCTCCAGGATAGGTTGCCCCATATTCTTGAGTATTGGCAGGTGTGTAAAGGCATCCTGGCTTGATGACACTTCCTCCTCTGTGCAAAAGAGATAGACGTACACCTGCAATCCATAATTGAGTAAGTATCTGGTTGCTACGAAGCCGTCTCCCCCATTATTCCCTTTGCCACAGAGGATAGCTACCCGAGGTTTACCCTGAGACGGCATTACGGTAAGCATTCTCATGGCCTCTTCGGCTACAGAGCGGCCGGCATTTTCCATCAGCACAACGCCAGGAATACCGTAGACCTCAATAGCCTTGCGATCAAGCTCCCGTACCTCGGCCCGTGTAACTTTCCTTTTCAGCATCATTTATCTGTGAGCAGGAATTTTTATTCGTCATAATTTCGTCATAATATAGTTCAAGGAGATTTAAAATTTAAACAGTTTTGTGTATGTAAAAAGTGGATGACCATTTTTTAAAAGAGGAGGCTTTAGACGAAGTAGTTAAGCTTAAACGATGGTTCATGACCTTGAATCGTGGTGCATGGCGGAGGGAGTAGGATTCGAACCTACGGGAGCCGCAAGACTCCAGCAGTTTTCAAGACTGCCGCCTTAAACCACTCGGCCATCCCTCCTATAATGTGTTCCAGCGACAGACCTCTTCTAGTACCTTTTCTGCTACAAAGATGGGGGTGTTTCGTTGCATAGCCAGGGCTATTGCATCACTGGGGCGAGAATCTATTTCTATGCTGTCTCCATTTTTTTGTAGGATTAATTTTGCATAGAAGGTATTATTTCTCAAGTCGTTGATTATAATTCTGTAAAGTCCCGCTCCGAGTCCATCTATTACGTTATGGATAAGGTCGTGTGTGAGGGGGCGTGGTGTAGGGATGCCTTTCACGGCACGGTCTATGGCCCATGCCTCATGGAGTCCGATAACGATGGGAAAGCTCCTTTGGCCTTCCCTCTCCTTTAGGACAATAACCTGATGGTCGCTCGTCTCCGATATCATTATCTTTGAAAGTTCCATTTGGACCATAGCTTCTTACTCCTTAGAGATTCAGAGGGATAAAACTAAAGTGATTTTAGATTATATTAAAGTATTCTGTCAATACATTTTTCTAGTTATAGCTAAAATGGTACAGCGCGTTATTATGAGAAACGTTTTTAACAATTTCGCTCTCCTGATGGTGGGGGTAAAGGGAGAGCAATCACATTTTTTATCCCCACCAAGAGGGGCAATGTAGTGCACAGGGAAGATTTATAATGCCAGAGGTGTACTTAAGGCAGACTCACTTTGGGAAAGAAATCCGCCTTTTGCTGACCTTTTCCGAGCCACTGGTGGATACATCCTCGGCGGATAGCCATCATTTTTGTGATGAAAATGGGAGAAGAAAATTGGGCGGAACTCACTTTCTTGAGAAGTAGAGAGAACGAACTACCCGGAGGGGGGGTGTATAACCAATACCCCCAAGCTAGGTAAAATTTTTTTCTTGACATTGGATTATTAATTTGATAAATGTTTTCTATCGGGTTTTTTAACCGTGGCAAAAACTATGGATATATTCCATTTAGTTTGTTTTGTAGTCATAATACCTATCTAGAGAGTCCTCTCAGTTAGCTTCCCTTTATAAACTTAATTTCTATATAACCTTTTCTCTCTATGTATAAGGTCATAGAGGGGGAAAGGAGGGAAATCGGGGAATTGATGGAAGAGCGAAAAGGGTTTTAGTTAGAAGATTGGGTTTAAATCTTAGAAAATTTCAAGGAGGAAATTAGATGTTTAAGAGATTAGCTTTGGTGGCAGGGCTTTTATTTGCAGTGGCAGTAGTTACTGGTCCTTTAGCTACTAGCGTGTTTGCAGACCACTACGTAGCGGCTACAAATGCTTGCGACAAGTGCAAGCATGACAAGTGCCCCGGTGATTGTTCCAAGTGTCCCGATTGCGCAAAGAAAGGGCACTAATCATTAGATTAGTAGTGGAAAGTGTTAGAAAGTTTTAGTTAAGGTCTCAGTTTTTGAACCCAAAATTTCAAGGAGGAAATTAGATGTTTAAGAGATTGGCTTTAGTGGCAGGGCTTTTATTTGCAGTGGCAGTAGTTACTGGTCCTTTAGCTACTAGCGTGTTTGCAGACCACTATGTAGCGGCCGCAAATGCTTGCGACAAGTGCAAGCACGACAAGTGCCCTGGTGATTGTTCCAAGTGTCCCGATTGCGCAAAGAAAGGGCACTAATTTTTAGGGAGAAAGTTAAATGTTGAAAAGGTTGATATTTGGTACCCTAGTGTTAGTGCTAACGGTCGGTGTAGGGCCAAGTAGCTTGGTTTTCCAAAATGACGGCATAGCGTATGCCGAGAGATGCACCTGCAAGCCGGGTTGCAAGTGCGACCACTGCACTGGGAAATCCAAGGATTGTCCCTGCCCCAAGTACTAACTGCGGGGCAGAAGTTAAGTAAAGCAGGGTAGTGCTGCTTTACACCTACTAGGGGGGCTGACCACTATTTTAGTGGAAGCCCCCCTTTTTTATTTGGTATAATTTGCAAATTTTTTAAGACAGCCTTGGAAAAATACTTATCCCTCGTTATTTTTGTAAGCTGTTACTTAGGTTTTGTTATTGCTCCTAACAGGCGTGCCCTTTGCGCTATTGGAGGGACGTTATTGCTCCTCTTGCTAGGTGTTGTTACCCCTCAAGAGGCATTCCAATCCATAAACTGGAATGTCATGGGAATCTTTGTAGGCACTCTTATAGTCTCTGAGCTCCTTATGATTTCTAAGATGCCTGCCTTTATAGCAGAGACTATGGTGAGCAGGGCTGGTAGCAGTGGGTGGGCCATGCTAATCCTTTGTGTGTTAACTAGTGGTATTTCGGTGTTTTTGGAAAATGTAGCCACTGTGCTTATCGTTGCCCCGGTGGCATTTGCCATAGCAAGGCGTCTCAACGTACCTCCCACACTATTACTCATATCCATCGCTGTATGCTCAAACCTTCAGGGTACGGCAACAATGATAGGGGATTCTCCTAGTATGATACTTGCCGGTTATGTGGGAATGGGCTTTGATGACTTCTTTTTTTATCACGGTAAGCCTAGCATATTTTTTGCCGTACAACTGGGGGCAGTAGCCTCTTTTCTGGTTTTGTATTTCCTTTTTAGGAAGTATACCCAACCTGTAGAGCCTGTAGAGGTAGATAAAGTTATTTCTTGGGTTCCCACCTGGATGCTAGCCTTATTAATTCTGTGTCTGGCTATTGCTTCTCTAATTATCCCTGGGGTGCGAATAGCTGGTATCATCTGTATAATCTTTGGTATATATGGCATAATCTGGTATGAAACTGCACTGGATGGAAATGTTAAAAAGTTCCTGATGGCCCTGGACTGGGATACTGCCATTTTTCTTCCTGGTGTATTTGTACTGGTGGGGAGTCTGACCCATACTGGGTGGATTGCTGATGCCTCCCATTCCTTAGAAAGATTTTGTGGAGACGACCCCTTAACGGCGTTTATTTTGATTGTTGGTCTTTCTGTAATCCTTTGTGCTTTTATGGATCATGTACCTTACATTATGGCCGCCATACCAATGGTACAGTATATAGGACAGGATATAGGAGATTCTTCCGCGGTCTTGCTTGTGTTTGGTCTTTTAATAGGTGCATGCCTAGGGGGTAATATTACACCTCTGGGTGGCTCAGCAAATATGGTGGCGATTGGACTCTTACACAAAAGTGGGACTCATGTCTCCTTCTTAGATTTTGTTAAGATAGGGCTCCCATTCACTATCTTGTCAGTGGCATCTGCCTCTTTATTCCTCTGGCTGGTTTGGGCCTAAAGTAAAAAAATAACTGCTTGCTGTGGGATTGAAGGCATGGAGAATTGGAAGAACTTCATCCTTGCGTTTATCCCTATTTTTGTGGCGATAGATGTTATAGGTGGCATTCCCCTTTTCTTGGGTCTCACGCAAAGGCTTACTCTAGAGGAAAGGAATAAGATTATAAAGCAATCTGTCCTTACCGCATTTTCTATAGCCATCGGATTTCTAGTGGTGGGAAAGGCGCTGTTCAGTGTTCTAGGTATAGAGGTATATGATTTTCAGGTTGCTGGAGGGCTAATTCTGCTGGTGTTTGCTATCCGGGACTTGCTTTTTCCGCCAGAGGCTGTGACATTGCACGGAAGTAGCATTTTGCAGTTAGGTGTTGTTCCACTAGGCACACCACTACTAGTCGGCCCTGCCGTCCTTTCAACCATAATGCTCTGTGTGGATAGTTACGGCTACATTCCAACTATAACATCTATTTCACTTAACATGGTTATAGTTTGGGTTTCTTTACGGCAGTCAATAAATATTAATGGGTTTATTGGAGAGGGTGGTTGTTTGGCCATTGCAAAGGTGGCCTCTATCCTCCTTGGAGCAATTGGTGTGATGTTGATAAGAAAGGGTATACTTGCTATGACTATTCTTTAGGTGGGTTAGGTGCGGGGTGATATGTGATTCTAATCACCTCAGGAGGAGGTCACCAGCTTAATCTCCCTGCACTCGCATTGACAAAAGCAGTGGACTCCAAATACTACCGTCCTAACGTGTCCTTGATATTAAAAGGGCAAAGTATACCAGTAATGGGATATAAACAGGGGCAAGCGCATTTTTGGCAAGGATGTCTTTGGTAATAGCTAGAGAAATATCTTCTTTCTTTAAGAGCTTTTTCTGAAGGGTTTCTTGGGGGGTATCAATCCCAGAGATGGATCCTTTGAATTTTTCCCTCAACTCCTCAAAAAACAGTTTGCCAGGTTCAAGATAATATTTCTTTGTTGGATTTGTTTTAAGGTTTTCTAAAGCTTTTTTCCGGATAGCTTTGTCCTGATTTGTTATCATAGACACTGTATCGCGACAGACTTGTTTAGATTCTTCTGTAAGGTAAAGACTGGCCGGGGAAGATTTTTTTATCTTTGGCACTACCTCACACTGGATGTTCTTTATCCAATCTGCCTTATATCCGCTGGCTAGAATACCTAGACCGCAGCAAAGCTCATCCTCGGTGAGCCCTTTCAATTCTTCTATAAGCTCTGTGATTTCAATATCTTGCATTTAACTGATTCCTTTAAAATTCTGGCCTCCTAAGATGCCATTGTGTCTCCCTTTCGTAGGCCCTTGCTACCTGGAGGAGTTTTGCCTCTTCAAAGTGACGGGTCATAAGCTGTAGGCCTATAGGCAGGTTTTCCTTGGTGAAACCACAATGAATAGAAATCCCTGGTATCCCGGCTAGATTAGCAGGTATAGTATAGACGTCTGAAAGATACATCTCCAGCGGGTTAGTAAGTCGCTCCCCTAACTTGAAGGCAGGTGTGGGAGAGGTTGGGCAAGCTATAAAGTCAACAGACTCAAATGCCTTGGTAAAATCCTCGTGGATAAGATTTCTCACCTTGGAGGCCTTTAGGTAGTAAGCCTCATAGTACCCAGCACTAAGCGCATAGGTCCCCAGCATTATTCTCCGTTTTACCTCCCGCCCGAAGCCTTCCGCCCTAGAGCGACTGTACATTTCTATAATATTCTCTGCGCCAGTGCTACGATAGCCGTAGCGGACACCATCGTAGCGGGCCAAATTACTGCTAGCCTCAGCCGTTGCAATAATGTAATAAACAGCCACGGCGTAAGGGGTATGGGGGAGTGAAATTTCTTTGATATGTACGCCCATATTTTCGTATACCCTTACAGCCTCTTCTATTGCCTTGCGCACCTCCTCGTTTAATCCTTCTGCAAAATACTCCTTTGGTAAGCCGAGGCGGAGTCCCTTAATGGGTTTCTCTACGTCTTCCGTATAGTTTGGTACCGACAGGTCTGCACATGTAGAGTCCCTGTGGTCGTACCCTGCAATAACTTGCAGGAGTAGGGCTGAATCCATTACGTCTCTGGTTATAGGGCCTATCTGATCCAGTGAGGAGCCGAAGGCCACTAAACCATAGCGGGAGACCCTACCATAGGTGGGTTTAAACCCAACAACTCCACATAGGGCACCTGGTTGCCTGACCGAACCACCCGTATCGGAGCCTAGAGCCATAGAGGCTATCCCAGCGGAAACGGCTGCTGCTGAGCCACCACTAGACCCCCCCGGGGTGCGCTTCACATCCCAGGGATTCTTGGTGAGTTTGAAGGCAGAGTTTTCAGTGGAAGAACCCATGGCAAATTCATCCATATTAGTTTTGCCTATTATTATGGCATCAGCTATCTTGAGTCTTTCAAGTACATGGGCGTCATAGGGAGGAACAAAATTTTCAAGGATTCTGGAGGCGCATGTGGTTCTAAGCCCCTTCGTGCATATGTTGTCTTTAATAGCTACGGGAATACCAGCGAGGGGACCTAGCTTTTCCCCTTTTTTAAGCCTTCCATCCAGTTCTTGGGCCTTTCGCATAGCCCCTTCCTTGTCAAGGCAGAGGTATGCCCTTACGATTGGCTCAACTTCCTCTATGTAGGCAAATAAGCCTTCTACTACTTCTTGGGCTGTGAGTTCTCTGGAAAGGAATTTCTCCTTTAGTTGACAACCTGTGAGGGAGATTGCTTCTGCAATGTTCAACGAATTACTCCGAACTTATATTATTCTATCACTTTAGGGACCTTAAAGAAGTCTACAACCTTGCCTGGAGCATTTTTGAGGGCTTCTTCTGTGTTAAGGGAGGGTGTTGGGGCGTCTTCCCTGAAGACGTTCGTCCTAATAGTTGCATAGGCCATAGGCTTTACTTGGGAAGTGTCCATTTCATTTAGTTTCTCAATATAAGTTAATATATCTTGCAATTGAGAGGCAAAGAGTTCTTTTTCTTCTTGCCTCAGTTCCAGTCTGGATAGTAATGCAACGTGCTCAATTGTCTTTTTATCTATACTGGTCATTTTGTTTAAGTAATTTCCTCGGCCCAACTGGAAAAGGGCAGGCTTATTTCAAATATTGTTCAATAGTTGAGATTAGGAGAACTTATTGCTTAAACTACCTTGATTACCTTGCCTGCCTTGAGACAGCGGGTGCAGACCCTTAACCTCTTTACGGCACCGCCATTAAGCCTTGCCCTTATTACTTGGAGATTCGGTAGGAATCTCCTCTTAGTCCTACCTGTGATCCTCTGGCCAACGCCACCTTTCTTCTTTGCCAGACCACGCCTTTCTATGCTATACCCAGTAATGGGTCCTTTGCCGCATACCTCACAAACTTTAGACATGTGTCAAACCTCCGCAGAGATTTCAAAAACCCTTAAAAGACTTTTATAGTAATAGCAATTTACACGAAATCACTGAACCAGGCAAGTGAAACAGAATAAGTGGGCATAAAAAAGCCGCCAAGAGCTATGCAACGGGGGCGGTTGCACAACAGAGAATCCCAAAAGGTAGGAAGGACCCTCTTTTGCTTGGCGGCGTAAGGTTTAATCGTTTACCCAGATTGCTATTGGCTACGTCCCCCCATCTTGTGGCTCCCAAAGATTCAGGCAAAATATTAACAAATACTAGAAATTTTGTCAAGTACTGCAGAAAATAATTTTATGAGGTAAAGAATGTTCATTCCAGTTTATTAGGTTCTAGCCTCATTATTTGACAAATTTTTTATAAGGTGATAACATTGGGCAAGTTAATGAAAAGTATCAATAATATTAAGGAACTCAAAGAGAGTTTGGCATTAGTAAGAGCGCAGGGGAAGCGAGTTGGATTGGTACCAACAATGGGAGCGCTACATGAAGGGCACCTGAGCCTTATCCGAATGGCGAGGGCAGATAATGACGTGGTGGTGGTAAGTCTATTTGTTAATCCCATACAATTTGATAGCAAAGATGATTATAATACCTATCCCAGGGATCTGGACAGGGATAAAGAGACGGCCTGTCGTGAAGGAGTTGAGTTTCTTTTCGTCCCGACCGAGGAGGAGATGTACCCAGAGGGTTTTTCTGCCTACGTGGAGGTGGCAAATGTTAGTGAAAGGCTTTGCGGAGCCTATCGGCCTGGACATTTTAGCGGAGTGGCCACAGTTGTAACCAAGCTCTTTAATGTCATAAAACCGAATAGGGCCTACTTTGGACAAAAGGACTTCCAGCAAACCGTCCTTATAAAAAAGCTAGTAAAAGATCTTAACATGGATGTGGAAGTGGTTGTGCTACCTACTGTTAGGGAAGCAGATGGCTTGGCCATTAGCTCCAGGAACCGACTCCTCACTCCTGGAGAAAGGCAGGTGGCCAGTGCAATCCATCGTGCCCTCCTTAAAGCTAACGATCTATTCGCACGAGGACTATTGGATTCACAGAAGTTGATACAAGAGATGCATGATATCTTGCATAAGGCAGGTATTTTCCGTATAGATTACGTAGCCATAGTTGACCCCGAAACCCTTGAGGAGTTACCAGAGGCAAAGGTTGGGGCAGTGGCTACGTTGGCGGTATGGGTAGGAAAGGTGAGACTAATAGATAATATGGCTTTCGCAAGAATAGCTATCCCAAAAAGTAAGGTAAAAAAATTAGAGGTGAATGTGTAACGATGTTCAGGGAGTTATGTAAGTCAAAGATACAACCAGCTACTGTTACAGAGACCAATCTCTATTATCATGGTAGTGTTACCATTGATAATGCATTACTAGAACTGGCGGACATAGTAGAGTACGAGAAGGTTCAGGTATTAAACCTGAATAACGGCCAGAGGATAGAGACCTATGTAATAAAGGGTGAAGAGGGTTCGGGGGTTATCTGCCTGAATGGGGCAGCAGCCCGCCATGCACACCCAGGGGATAAGGTTATAATAATATCCTATTGCCTTGTGGAAGAGACCAGAAGCCGGAACTGGAAGCCAAAGATTGTTCTGGTGGATGAGTTTAATAAGCAATTGAAGACCTTGCATACCAAAGTGAATTAGAAACTGGGCCCTTCGTTAACGGTTGTTTTGAATTACTTGTACGTATGCCACTTTTTAATAGGGATGTTTGGAATATAGAAGTATCACTGGAGATTAAAAGTTGTGGTCTTATGTCAAGTCTGATATCTAAAGAATTTGAACAATCTTTGAGGGAAAGCCTGAGCAAATAAGCAATAATCCATGAAGCGCACACTACTTGAAATACCTATTCCTTTTACGGACCTGCATCTGCCGATATATTCCTATGGCTTCATGCTAATGGTAGCCTTTATGGTGGGTTTTTGGATAGTCAGGAAAAAGGCCTTTGCAGAGGGTCTTAATACGGACAGGCTTAGCGACCTTTGTTTGTGGGTTCTTGTTTCTGGTGTTGTAGGGGGGAGGCTCCTCTTTGTGCTACACCACTACCGTGACTATACTCTTGCCCCCCTAGAGGTCTTTAAGCTTTACAGAGGAGGGCTTTCTTTTTATGGAGGGCTATTTACTGCTATAGTTGCAGGGATTCTGGCCTGTCGGCGATTGAACTTCCCCAGTTTGAAGCTATTAGATATGATGGCAGTGGGGCTTACCCTGGGATTGGCCTTTGGCAGGGTCGGTTGCTTTCTTAATGGATGCTGTTACGGAGACCCCGACCCTGGACTGGCCTGGGCAGTTAGCTTTCCCAAAACTGTAGACGCCCAACATAATATTATTGGTAGCCCCCCATTTGTGCATCATCTTGAGATGGGTTGGGTGGGTTTTGCTGACCCTTACTCTTTGCCAGTGCACCCTACACAACTCTACGAGGCAACGTGGGCTATAGTGATGTTCCTCATACTGGATGCATTTTACAAGTATAAGAAGAGAGACGGAGAAATAGTCCTGCTGTTTCTTATACTCTATTCCCCCATGCGTTTCTTTTTTGAGATTCTGAGGGATGATAGTGAAAGTGTGCTTGCCGGTCTTACCCTATCGCAAGCGATGAGCATTCCTACCTTTTTCATTGCCTCATACCTATTTATTTATGGGCGGAGGAATTTAAAGCTTGCCGGTAACGCAATTATCTTGCTTATTTGTATGACTTTTTTATGAAATGTCTCACTGAGCGATAAAGAAGACTCTATATTTGAGCTTAAAAAAGGCCCTTTCTAGAAGGTACGAGATTTTGGAAATTAGACCATTTGGTTCAAAGGCTACAAGTCACTGATTGGAAAACTGACATTGTCTATACATATTACTAGAGAATTACTATTAGACGATAGAGATGGAAGTCTGTCAGCTATGTTTTGGAATAAGGTTAAAACATGCTTTTTTGCTCTCCCATACTTTTCCCATAAAAGAAATAGAACACAGGTTCGCATGGATGATACCTTTTTAAAATTATTCAGAGGGAATCTATATCTTTATAAAGTTAGGAGTTAAAGGGTTTACGCGTTATAGACTTCAAAGAGGGCGTGGGAGCATAGAGTAAGCAAAAGTGATGTGAGGGGAAGGAAAGCTACGCTATCTTTGACGAGTTGAGAAACTTCCGACACACTCTTAGACATTCTTATACTTACGAACTAGCATCTGTATAAGGTTAGTATACGAGGTCTAAGCTTATAAATGAATGGTCCTATATAAAATTAGACGTCAACGGATTTAAACAGTTATTAATGGAAAGTACGAGCCTATAATTCATGATACGCAGAATAATAGAGATACCTATTCCTTTTACAGACTTATACTTCCCCATACGTTCCTATGGGTTTGTGTTGATGGTAGGTTTTTTTGCAAGTTTATGGATAGTGAGAAGGAAGGCTTTTGTCGAAAATATTAATTTGAATAAGATTAACTACCTTTTGTTGGTGATTCTTATTTCAAGTATTGTAGGTGCAAGACTGCTTTTTATTTTGGAGTATTATGGTGACTACTCCCCTTATCTTTCGGAAATCTTTGAGATATACAGAGGAGGACTTTCCTTGTATGGGGGACTCTTTGCCGGCACAGTTGCAGGGATTCTGGCCTGCCGGCGATTGAACTTGCCCAGCTTGAAGATATTAGACATGATTGCGGTGGGGGGGCCCGTTGGATTTGCCTTTGGTAGGATAGGGTGCTTTCTTAACGGATGCTGTTATGGAGACCCTGCCCCTGGACTAGCTTGGGCGGTTACCTTTCCAAAACTTGTAGACGCCCAACAGAATATAATCGGTAGCCCCCCATTTGTGCATCACCTTAAGATGGGCTGGGTGACCTCTGCTGACACGTACTCTTTACCAATTCACCCTACGCAGCTATATGAGGCTATGTGGGGTATAATGATGTTCCTCATACTGGATGCATTCTACCGGTATAAAAAGAGGGATGGAGAAGTGGCTATGCTCTCCCTTATGCTATACACCCCCATGCGTTTCTTCTTTGAAATTCTGAGGGATGATAGTGTACCTGTCTTTGTCGGCCTTACCCTATCGCAAGTGATAAGTATTCTAGTCCTTTTTGTAGCCTTGTACTTGTTTGTCTACGGAAGAAAAATATTAAAGGCATCAGGATGAGAGGGGTACTCACAACCAGTTGCTGTAATTTAGGTTAGAGGTAGCATATCTCTATATCTTTAGCCAATTGGGAGATTGTGGGTATATGCCGCTCCTCTATTAGTAGGTGGAAGGAAAGTCTGTCCCCAGTGAGTTTTTTGCTGAGGACATGCCCCTTCTGATAGAGGTATGCGGTTAGCTTCCCATCCTCCGTCCTACACGTGAGTCTTAGTTCTGTACATCTCCTGTCAAAAAATTCTTGTATCTTCTTCTTCAATTCAGGCAGGCCTTCTCCAGTGAGGGAGGAAATAGCGACGGCTCCTGGGTATATAGCCTTAAATAGAGCCAGAGTAGATTCCTCCTGGAGGGCATCTATTTTGTTCATAACCAGCAGGATGGGTTTTCGTTCACAATGCAGTTCCTTTAGCACCTCATTTACAGCTTTTATTTGGTCAAGTGCTGTGGGAGAGCTAATATCAACCACGTGCAGCAAAAGATCTGCCTGTTTTACCTCTTCCAGTGTAGCGTGGAAAGAGCTAATAAGATGGTGGGGTAATTTTTTGATAAAGCCTACGGTGTCGCTCAGTAATGCCTTTCTGCCGTTTTCTAGGTGAAGGGTGCGGGTTTTTGTATCAAGCGTGGAGAAGAGCTTGTCTTCTACGAAAACGTCTGCCTGGGTGAGGGTATTCATAAGCGTTGACTTGCCAACATTAGTGTAACCTACTAATGAAACCTTCAGACAGTTGTGGCGTGCAGCAACTTGATGTTGTCTGCGGCCCTCTATTTCTTTAAGCTTTTTCCTGAGTTCAAATATCCTTTTAGATGCAAGGCGGCGGTCTACTTCTAACTGTTTCTCCCCAGGCCCTCTAGTACCGATACCTCCTTCTACCCTATCCAGGTGGGACCACATCCTTTTAAGCCTAGGGAAGGTGTATTCTAACTGGGCTAACTCAACTTGGATCTTGGCCTGAGTGGTTCTGGCGTGTGTGGCAAAGATGTACAGGATAAGTTCGCTTCTATCTATTACCTTAGCGTTGAGTAGTCGTTCAAGGTTTCGTACTTGCGCCGGGGTAAGATCATCATCGCAAATTACTACATCAATATCCTT
Source organism: Candidatus Brocadiia bacterium JP1 (assembly GCA_051388875.1). Taxonomy (GTDB): domain Bacteria; phylum Planctomycetota; class Brocadiia; order Brocadiales; family Bathyanammoxibiaceae; genus JBMFFR01. The sequence continues at coordinate 97,345 of JBMFFR010000002.1, forward strand.
GACTTTACAGAGGTCAACCATTTCCTCTGCCTTGCCTTTTCCAATGTAATAGGTGGGGTCAATTCTGTCCCTTTTTTGTAAGACACTATCTACTATCTTTGCCCCTGCTGTTTCCACTAGACGGCTCAGTTCTTCTAATGAAGCACCATTAAAAGAACCCCTTAGGGGCAACATACCAAGGAGAATAGCCCTCTCCGCCCTTCCTGTGAATTCTTTTCTCTTTTCCTCTACCACTTAAATTTTTGAAAAAAGTGAAAGAATATTTCTAAATGAAATTATAACATTGGAAGGCTGCTATCCACAAGATTTATCCTTGATTTGTTTTCTTGGGGAGCGTAGTCAACGCAGTCAGAAGGCCTTAATGCTTGGCTTGAAGTTCTACAAGCAAGCCCTTTGGCAGGTTGAAGTTAGAATAAACTTCTTGGGCATCGTCATGCTCCTCAAGAGATTCCATGAATTCTATTACCTTTTTTCCGGTAGTCTCATCTACATCTATCGAGCTCTTAGGTGCCCATGTAATCTCTGCTGATTCCAAGGGTATGTTATTCTCATTAAGTATTTTTTTTATTTTTTCAAAGTCAGTGGGTAGGCATACGACTTGATAGACCTGTTCCACAGAGAGCACATCCTCCGCTCCAGCCTCTAAGGCAATCATCATTAGTGTGTCTTCGTCTGCCTTTTCTTTATCAACAACAAATAGTCCCCTCTTTTCAAACAGCCAGGACACACAACCACTTGCACCTAAACTACCACCGTAGCGTTCAAATATATGCCTAATCTCTGAGGTAGTACGGTTGCGGTTATCTGTTACCGCCTCCACCATGATCGCCACGCCGTTAGGGCCATATCCCTCGTAGAGGTATTCGTAGAGTTCTTCTCCGCCAGCCGCAACCCCTATGCCTTTTTGAATAGCTCTTTCTATGTTATCCTTGGGCATATTAGCATTTCTAGCCTTTTCTATTGCATACTGCAGCTTTATGTTGAGGTTTGGGTCTCCACCCCCCTCCCTGGCCGCAATGGTAATATTCCTGGCCAGTTTGGAGAATATCTTCCCCTTTTTAGCATCTACAACCTCTTTTTTCCTCTTAATACTTGCCCAGTGAGAATGTCCAGCCATTTTTTACCTCGTCTAATTTAAATTAAATACCCGGGTATTCTTCTTGGTTTTGTTCCTCTTCGAGTTTTTTAAAAATGTTTAACTTTTTTAATTTGTCTTGAATCCAGCGTAATATCTGTTCGTCTTTTGAGCCTCTTGGCTGTATTTGGAGGGCTTTCTGCCACTCTGCTTCTGCGGCATCCCACTGCCCTAAACTATAATAGATTTCTCCTAAGTGTTTAAATATTTCTGGGTCAGGGGTCTGGCTAGCAGCCTCAAGTAGTTTCTGAAGGGCCTTTTCTAGACGCGTATCGTCTTTGCTGCCAGTGGCCTGTTTGTAATAGATCCAGCCGAGACTATCCAGGTAGGCCGCATTTTGGGGCTCAGCCTGTAGGGCCTTTTCTACTAGTTTCAGTGCTTCTTCAAGCTCTTTGTTCTTCTCAGCGTAGAAATAGCCCAAGAAGTTACTAGCCTCGGCAGAATCGGGGTCTATTTTCAGGATCTCCTTAAGTTCTTCTTCCACCGCCTCTTCACAATTAGCCTCGTAATAGAGGCTAGCTAGAAGCATGCGTAATTCATGACTTTTTTCCTTCTCTATTACTTTCGTACCGCTTTCCAACACCCGCTGAGCCTCTTGTTGCTTCTGTTGGGCAATGAGTAATTGGGCAAGGGCAAGATATTCTTTTGGGTCTTTGGTACCGGTGGCAACTTGCTTTGTCAGTATATTAATAGCCTTTTCCTGTACGAACTCTGCGTCTTCAGGGCGAGAGGCTTTTTTGTATAGCCCAGCGAGGTAGGCATAGGCTACCCAGGCCTGTGGGAAACCGTCCAAAAAGGCCTCAGATTCCTCTATGGCCTTTTGTAATTCGCCCGTTTCTTCGTAAACCATAGCAAGGTATATCCTTGCCTGTGTTAGAGCAGGATTGAGGGCCTTCGTCCTCTCCAAGTGTTCCTTGGCATTCTGAAAATCCTTGACTTCGGCGTAGGCGATGCCAATCTGGCAGTGAAGGATACTCTGGTCTACTGAGAGACCCAACTTAAGGATGTCCTTTAAACAAGGTACGGCCTTTAGCGGCTGCCCTCTTTCTAGGTACAGGTTCGCCAGACGGTAAAGGGCGTCTGCCACAAAGTTAGGTTCTACATCGTCTAATGTACTCCTCGTGGCTTTTTCAAAGGCCTCAATAGCCTCGTCTATCTTTCCTTCCCTCTGGTAAATATCCGCGAGAGTATAATGAATCCTGAAATCATCAGGCGCTATTTCAGAGAGTCTCTCTACATATCTCAGCGCCTCTTCTTTTTTCCCTACCTGCATGTAACAGCCAACGATGTATTTAAGGAGCCTCTCGGAATGGGGATCCTTTTCCAGGGCCGTTTCGAAATATTTGACAGCCTTTTCCCAATCGCCGTCTAACAGGGCATGGTAGCCTGAGCAGAAATTGTAAAGGACCTCAGGGGGTGGACTCACCTTCTTTTCTTGGAGCTGGGTGGTGGTGACCTGAGGTGTAGTTTGAGGGGTTACCTGCGGTGGTAAGGACTGAGCGGTCTGAAGAGAGAGCACAGGGGGCTGAGGTACTTGAATCTCTTCGGGTTTCTCAGTTGATACACACCCTGAAGAGGCTAAAATGTATAAAGAAACAAGGAAAACAAACATTTACGTTTTTCTCAATCGGTAGTTACTAATCTCCCTTATGCCTGCCGTGACAATGGCCGTGATCGTGTCTCCTCTTTTCACACGGACAGTTTGCAACATTACCCGCACAGTGGAGACAATCTGAACCACTTAAGCAAAAGCAGGCGTACTTGACGGGGTCTTTAGAAAATTGGCCCTTACAAACATCTGAACAAAAGTAGTACGTTCTCCCCTCGTGTTCAGCAGTGTGGGGTGTCTCCTTGCTGGTTGTCATCCCGCACACTGGGTCATAAATTTTTTCCTGCGCAATAGCTAAGCAGTTCCATCCCCACATTAGGAGTATAACTATCACCAACAAATGGACTTTTCTAGACATCTTCCTACCCTCCTTTTCCCTTTAAAGGATTACCTTGTTAAGAGAGTATTCAATGATTCCCTCAGCCCCTGCTCTTTTCAATTCAGGTATAATACGCCTTGCCACCATTTCATCTAAAACGGTTTCTACCGCGTAGCCAGCCCCTTCGGCCAGTGGAGACACCGTTGGTCTTCTTAAAGCGGGGAGTTTCTTAAGCACGAAGTCCAGGCACTCATTAGGGACGTTCATCTTTAGGCCCACTTTTTCCCCAGCAATGATTGCCCCTGTAAAAAGCATAGCGAGATTTTCTATCTTTTCCCTCTTCCACGAGTCCTTCCAGGAATCGTGATTCGCTATAAAGAGGGTGGTAGATTCCATTACGGTGTCTAGGATTCTAAGTTTGTTCGCCTTTAGGCTGCTACCTGTTTCTGTTAACTCTACGATAGCATCTACCAAATGGGGGGCCTTGGCCTCAGTAGCCCCATGAGAGAACTCCACTTCAGCCCGTACCCCTCTTTCTGCCAAATAATTTCTTGTTACGTTTACTAACTCTGTTGCTATACTCTTTCCTTGAAGGTCTGACACCTTATGGATGGAGGAGTCTTCTGGCACAGCAATTACCCAACGGACTTTAGTAAGTTGTTGCTTGGCATAAACGAGGCTTGCTACTGTCCTAACATCTGAACCGTTTTCGCTGACCCAATCAGCCCCGGTAAGCCCGGCGTCCACTAACCCCTTCTCTACATAACGAGACATATCTTGGGGTCGGATGAGCCTACCTTCCAGTTCCTCATCGTCTATAGAAGGATAATAAGACCTCTGGGCGACTCTTACCTTGTATCCAGCCCTTTTCATCATTTCTAAGGTAGCCTCTTGAAGACTTCCCTTTGGTATGCCTAGTACAAGCTTCGCCATTGTTAAATGATTTCTTCCTCCTTTTCTACCTCTTTGATAAGTCTAGCTACTTGTTGTTCCTTTTCTATTGTGTGGTCAAGATAAAAAGTTAATATAGGGGTGTAACGGAGATTCAAGTGCTCTCCGAGCAAGTGTTGGATATAACCCTTAGCCTTTTCCAGGGTGCGTAGGGTTTTTTTTTAATATCCTCATCGCCCATGATGGAAACGTAAACCTTTGCAGTACGAAGGTTTGAAGCAGGCTCAGCTCTTGTTACAGTAACAAAACGTATTTTTGGGTCTTTTATCTCATAAAGAATAACCTTGCTTATTTCGCGTCGGAGGGCTTCAGCAATCTTTTCTAATTTACGGCTACTCATTATCTATAGGAGTTCCAGTTCGTAGTCTATCAGTTCCACGCGAGGGAAACTCTTTATGAAGTTTACCAGTGTGGAAAGGCTACCATTCAGGTGTCTTTTGTCATTACTAACCATAGCAGCCGCCAATATGCAGTACTGGCGATGATCGAGAGCCTCCATTTCAGAGAAAGAGACGTTAAAATTTTGCCTAACCTTATTTTTGAGGCTGTTTAAAACGCTTCTTTTATCCTTCAAAGAGTGGGAGTCTTTCAGAATTAACTTAATGTTTAATACCCCAAGTGCCATAATCTAGAAGACATCAAAACCAGAAGGCTAACTGAGAGTACGCGCGACTTGTTGTATCTCGTAGGCCTCAATGGTATCGCCAATCCTTATGTCATCAAAACCTGCTATTTTTATCCCACATTCCTGCCCTTGACGAACCTCTTTGACATCTTCTTTTACTATCTTTAGCGAGGCTAACTTACCGTCAAAAAGGACCACGCCATCCCTTATTATCCTAACCAGGGAATTCCTATTTATCTTTCCATTCTTTACAATACAACCAGCCACGTTACCAAGCCTTGAAATCTTAAACACATGCTTGATTTCTATTTGGCCGGTGGATACCTCCTTTCTTTCGGGTTCAAGGAGACCCTCCATTGCGGCCTTGACGTCTCTTGTAATGTCATATATTACCTGATAGTGCCTGACTTCGACTCCGCGTGCCTCGGCCAGACCCGCAACGCCATCTTCTAGACTCACATAAAATCCTACTACAATGGCGTCGGAGGCATCAGCAAGGAGGATGTCTGATTCACTAATATTGCCCACACCACTATGGAGAATCCTGACCTTTACCTCCTTTGTAGAAAGTTCTTCAAGCATCTTTTCTAATACTTCAAGGGAGCCCTTTACGTCTGCCTTTAGAACTACGTTAAGTTCCTTTACCTTGCCTTGCTCAATCTGGCTGTAGAGATTTTCTAGACTTACGTGGGTCCGTTCCTTTAGGCCAGCCACCCTTATCTCTCTCTCTCTACTCAGGGCAATATCCTTTGCCTTCTGGTAGTCTTTCATAACGTAAAACTTCTCACCTGCTGCCGGAATGATAGATAGGTCAGATATAGAAACCGGGAAGGATGGGCCTGCCTCTTTCACTTCTTGTCCCCTGTCGTTGAACATAGCTCTTACCCTTCCATAGGCATGACCACATAATACTACGTCCCCAAGATGTAATGTGCCGTCCTGAACTATGACTGTAGCCACCACACCCTTTCCTTCATGAACCCTTGCTTCTAGAACCACTCCCTTTGCCGGGTTTTTAGGGTTAGCTTTGAGTTCCAGAATTTGTGCCTCAAGGAGTAATCTCTCAAGAAGTTCTTCCAGGCCTTTCTTGCTTGTGGCTGAGGTTTCCACATAGCCCGTTTTCCCACCCCATTCTTCAGGTGCAAGGCCTAATTTGGACATCTGTTGTTTCACCCTCAGCGGATTTGCCTCTGGCTTGTCTATCTTGTTGATGGCTACCACCACGGGTACCCCTGCGGCCTTTGCATGATTTAAGGCCTCTTCAGTTTGAGGCATTACACCATCGTCAGCGGCCACAACAAGTACCGCTAAATCGGTAACCTGAGACCCCCTAGCCCTCATAGCAGTAAAGGCCTCATGTCCAGGGGTGTCTAGGAAGACTACTGCACCACTTTCAGTTTCTACACGGTAGGCCCCTATATGTTGGGTGATACCCCCAACTTCCCCAGCAGCTACGTTGGTCTTTCTTATGGCATCAAGGAGGCTTGTCTTGCCATGGTCTACGTGTCCCATAAAGGTTACTATTGGTGGTCTTGGCAGTAGGTCTACTGCCTTGGAAGGTGCTGCAAATTCTAGCTTCAGTTCCTCTTCAGTAGATTTTGCCTTCTTGAATTCTACTTCTATTCCGTAATCCATGGCAAGCAGTGTTATAATATCCTCATTCAATGCTTGGTTTATTGTGGCCCTGACATTATGTTCCATAAAGAGCTTAGTGATGATATTGCTGGCTTTGATACCTAGTTTACTAGAAAGGTCTTTTACAGTTACAGGAAGTTCAAAAAGGACCTTTAGTTCCTTAGGAAGATGGACTTTTGCTACTGGGCTAACGTCTTTTTTAGGCACCTTGTGGGTTTTTTTCCATATCGGTGGTGCCACTGGAGCCGTTGGTCTCTTGAAGCTGGGTCTGTGTGGAATCTTAATGAATTTTCCTGACTGAACAGGTTTTGTGATAACCTGACTGGGTTCCACCACAGGTGGTTTGGCTTTCGCGGACTCCGGTATAGGAGGCTTTAGGGGGGCCGGCTCCTCCACCACCTGCTTCACCTTTTCTACTACAGGGGTTGGTGAGGGTTTTGGTACCTCAGCCTCTGTCAACAGGGATCGTATTAATCCTGTGTCTTTGTCTTCTAATGCATTAGCATGATGGGTTATGTAAGTGAGACCTAACTCCTTGCATTTTTCAATAATTAGGCTACTTTTTATTCCTAATTCTTTAGCTAATGCGCTTACCCTAATCTTTGCCATATGCTACACCTTCTTCACTTTCAGACTTTTCCGCCTCTTGGGCGAGTGTTAGTTCTCCTTGTCCCGTGGGTTCCCTATTGGGAAGCCCTTTTTGAGAATACTCCTGTTCTGTCAGAATGTCAATGTCCCAACCCGTTAATTTAGAGGCAAGGCGTACGTTCTGTCCCCTCTTACCAATGGCTAGAGAAAGCTGGTCCTCTGGTACCACCACCGTAGCTTGTTTGGTTTCGCTAAATAGCACTATTCCGCTAATTTCTGCCGGTTTTAAGGCATTGGGGATGAGTGTTTCAGGGGCCTCGTCCCAACGAATTATATCTATCTTTTCCCCACCTAGTTCATCTACTATATTTTTTATCCTGCTTCCTCTTACACCTATGCAAGCACCTACACAGTCTATATGCTGGTCTTCTGAGAGGACTGCTATCTTTGTACGATAGCCAGCATCCCTGGCGATGTTTTTTATCTTAATAATTCCTTCGCCTATTTCGGGGACCTCAAGCTCGAAGAGTTTCCGGACGAAGTCTGGGTGGCTTCTGGAGAGGATCAGCTTAACTTTCTGGCTTATCTTTTTTACATCCATTAATAGGGCGCGCAGCCTCTCCCCGGTGCGGTAAACCTCTCCAGGGACTTGTTCGGATTTAGGTAAGATAGCCTCAGCCTTTCGCAGCATGGCAATTACATTGGGGCCTTTCGTACGCTGGACAACCCCTGTTACCAGTGTTCCCTTCTTGGGGAGGAACTCATGGTGGATTACGTCCCTTTCTGCCTCACGGATTTTCTGTATCATTATCTGCTTAGCAGTATGGGCACTTATTCTTCCCAACTCCTCAGGATCTATCTTTTGATCCCCTTCCATTGCAATAATCTCACCCGTTTGCCTATCTATTTTTATGGAAATACCCTCTTTGGTGGCGAAGTGCTTTCTGGCCACCAATATAAGGGCGGCCTCTATCCCCTGGAAGAGTATCTCTTTGTCTATGTCTTTATCTTTGTGTAGAGTTTCTACCAGCCGGAGAAGTTCTTCTCTATTCACTGGAAACCCTCCTAGGATAAAATAAAAGAGTGGGAATCTCCCACTCTTTTACCCTCCTTACCCATCTGCTATAAACTTGCAACCAATAAAACTATAAGTTCACTATTAAAATTGTACTTTTTATCAGGCTTTTGTCAAGAGTGCCCCCTATACTTTAATATATATTCTGCAAATAGTAGCTTTTTAGATCCATTATTGATATAACGTTTGAAGCATTATATTCTACGTATGTCCAGAATTACACGACTAACGATTTATCTTGACTGTTAATGCAAAAATAATATAAAATTCTTGTCTTTGAATAAAAGAAAAAGAGATATGGATGTTGTCTCTTAGTACAATGGAAAAGATTTTTCCCACTGGTAACTAAGAGCTAAACCTAAAGGAGCTTTATACTTATGTACGATGTGATAGTTGTTGGGGCTGGACCATCAGGGTCGTACACTGCTTATTTATTGGCCAAAGACGGCTACCGTGTGCTTCTCCTAGAACGTTGTGTCGCAAAAAATAAGTTGTGCACAGGTGTAATTAGTGACGAGGCATTTGAGGCTTTTGACTTGGGTAGGGGAAGCATCTTAAAGTCTATAAACTCTGTAAGGTTTCTTCCCCCCTCTGGAGAGGGTTTTCAGTACAGGCATATGGTTCCTTTTGCGCATATTGTAAACCGGGATGCTCTTGATGCTAGTATGCTAGAGAAGGCTATAAAAGGAGGAGTTGAGTTTTATCAGGGTATAGATGTGAAGGGTTTAACCATCGTAAAGGAATGCGTAAGAGTTACTTATGAACACGAGAATCATCTACAAGAGGCCTCCTGTAATGCCCTAGTGCTGGCGGTAGGGTTAAATAGACACCTATTACGTATGGTAGGCTTGACACCACCAGATTATATAATGGGAGCACAAGCAGAGGTGGATTTTGAAGGGGAGCAAGAGGTTCACGTATTCTTAGGGAATAAAATTGCACCCGGCTCATTTGCTTGGCTTGTGCCTTTGGGCAACGGTAGGGCAAAAATAGGATTAAGTACAAAGAAGAGGGCACGGATTTACTTTAATCGTTTGCTCAAAGTGCCAGTTATAAGGAATGGATTGGGCAGTATGACCAACCCGGAGGTTGGCTTACGTCCTATCCCATACGGTGTGATGGCGAAGAGTTATTGCGAAAGGGGTCTAGTGGTGGGGGATGCTGCCGGACAAGTTAAGAGCACTACAGGAGGGGGAATTTATTATGGACTATTAGGGGCAGAAACAGCCTACCAGACATTAAAGGACGCATTTTCCAAAGGCTGCTTTGGAGAAGAAGAACTTAGATTATACGAGGAGCGGTGGAAGGAAAGGCTATCCCCCGAAATAGAGACAGGCTTAAAGTTAAGAGAACTTTTTTCTACGCTAGATGACCAAAAAATAGATTGCTTGGTAAACCTTGCTAGATCCGATGGTATAGCCCAGCTAATTCAATCGCAGGCCAAGTTTGACTGGCACAGGGGGTTCTTTCAATTCCTTCTGAAAAGGGCTGACATCGCAAAGATTCTTGGGAAAGGTATTGATATGGTGAATGGACTGTTGAGCTGTATGTCAATTTAAAAATTCCACAAACAGAGCCAATAGCTAACCTTGACAACCTCTAACTTTTTTATATTAAGTACTTACATGTATTTTAATCTAGTTTAGGGTTTTCCATCCTTCGCTAAATTGCTATTGTAAGCATAAAAGATTTTTGTATAAAATGGGCCTGATTTTTTACTATTTGGCAAGCTGCGTAGGAAATTAAAGTACGATAAGACCGTGGAAATAACCAGGCGCGAATTTGTGAAAGGTACATTGGGGGTAGCTGTTTCGTTAACCTCCTTAACTGTTGCCCCTGCACTAGGTCTAATAGCTGGTCTCCCGACAAGTAACTCACTAACGAGTGACCCACCAGCAAATGAGCAATCAACAGTTTCTTCCGCAATTAACCTAGCCAGCAAGGTATTCTCTGTTAGGGATTATTCCTGCGTGGATAATGATTGGAGGATAGATGGTTCTAGGGTAGAGCATATGGTAGAAGCCATGCTAAAGGGACTTACGGGGGCTTCAAGCGTGGAAGAGGGCTGGAAGATAATAATCCCCGAGCTAAAGCCCACCAGCCGTATTGCCATAAAGGTAAATTGTATAAACCCTAAGTTGCCTAGCCATCCAGAGGTTACCCTATCACTGGCCAAGACCTTGATTAGGACAGGAGTAATGGCCAATAACATAATTATATGGGATCGTAGCGAGGGAAACATTATTGAAGGGCTTATACGCTGTGGATACAGGATTAATACCAGTCAGGAAGGTATAAGGTGTCTGGCGGTCTCTACTAACGGGGTAGGTTTTGATAGCAAGAATCTACTACACGTCCCTTCGGTTAAGAAGAGTTTCCCAGTTACTAGGATTATTTCTGAAATGGCAGATTTTATAATTAATGTAGCTGTACTAAAAGACCATGCAATCTCAGGGATAACATTAAGTATGAAGAATTTCTACGGTGCTATCCCTTTGTGGAATGAGTTCGCTGTGATGGATGTAAGAAGGATGCATCAGAATCGTGCTAATCCACAAATTGCGGAGCTTTACAATAATGCGCTAATAAAGGATAAGGTAAGGCTAAACGTGTGTGATGCGCTGCTGGCTTGTTACGATGAAGGGCCTAGGGGTAGACCCCAATGGGCTCAATACCAACTGATGGCTAGTACAGACCCTGTGGCTCTAGATAGTTTGGGTCTCAAAATAATAGATATCAAAAGGCAAGTGGCGGGCCTTCCTCCTGCCTCTGCAAGGGCTGGTTATATAGAGGCGGCAGATAGATTAGGTTTAGGTCAGAGTGATCTAAAAAAGATAGAATTCAACGAAATAGTGTTAGGTTAGATATGAGATGAAGGACACTTTTGGTATAGAGACCCTTGAAGAGGGCAAAACCACTTTCAAAGATGCGGTTAACTACGCCAGTGGCTTAAAGGACTGTAGATATGCTGATTTAAGGGTGGGGGTTGTAGATACCCACATGGGAAGCTCGGAAAACGGTAATCCCAAGCTTGCCAAGGAAGAAGTGCATTGTTCCTTTGGCGTGCGGGTAATAGCTGGGGAGGTGGGGGCTTGGGGGTATTATGCCCAACCCATTGGAAGGGGAGAGTTTAAAAAGAAGGCCTTATGGAAAATCCTGCGGGAAGGGATAGATAAGGCATACCAGCGGGCATTGGCCAGCTCCCAGATGATTAAATCGCTCAAAGACTTAGCCCCGGCCCTTTCACCAGTGGAGCTTGCACCGGTAGAGGTCTGTAAAGATATAATACCAGCCTCATTTCAAGAAGACCCACGAGAGATACCAGTTAAGGAGGTACTTAATGAGGCTATAAATATAACCAGGCAGACTAAAGCTATTTCTGATATGAGATTTTCCTTATTTATGATTGCTACCGGGATGGCAAGGGAGATGTTCTTTAGCACTGAAGGGGCCGAAATTGACCAGGCCCATGCCATTACCGAGGGTGGCTTATTAGTTGTGGCCCAGAAAGGGAACGCTCTTCCAGAAAGTTTTGTAGACCACATTGGTGGCCATGGGGGCTGGGAGGTAACGAAAGGGAAGAATGCCTATAAAAAAAGTTTTTTGGATTTTGCCCTGGAGAGGGCAAGGGATACCACAGAGCTTGCAGGGGCAGAGTTTCTCCCTTCCACAGAAGAGCCTGTTACAGTGGTAACAGACACCCATTTCAACTCCTTATTAGTTCATGAAATAATTGGGCATCCTACCGAGGCCGACAGGGCCCTTAAAATGGAGACAGCGTACGCCGGAAGGTCCTGGCTGCTGAGAGGGCTTAGCGATAACGAGATTGGCAAACAGATAGCCTCTCCACTAATAACGGCCTTTTCTGATCCTACTATGGAGGGGTACGGTCATTACAAATACGATGCCGAGGGTGTTCCCGGGAAACGAGTAGTTCTTATTGAGAAGGGTATCTTTAAGGGCTTCATGAACAGCAGGCAGACTGCAAAGATTTTAAATCATGAACCTAATGGTTCAATGAGGGCTACTGAATGCCATTACGCCCCTTTGGTGAGGATGACTAACACTGTGATTGCCCCAGGGGAACGCAACCCCGAAGACATAATTGCTGAGGTTAGAGAAGGATATTATGTCGTGAATCACCGTATACCCTCTATCAGCGAGTCAAGGGAAAACTTCCGAATGTCGGCCCAGAAGGTGTATAGGATAGAGGATGGGAAGCTGGTAAAGCTTTACAGGGGTGGGGGCATAACCTCAGACTCCAAAGAGTTCTTTATGAGTATAGATGCAGTAGGAAATGATTTAATTGTCTATCCTATACCCAATTGTGGGAAGGGACAGCCCATGCAGGTCATGAAAGTGGGTAATGGTGGCCCTACCTTGAGGGGCAGAGCCAAGCTGACGGGGGAGTATAGACAATGAGAATAGATGAGCTTAGGGAGTGTGTACATAAGGGTTTTGAAGGTGTAAAGCGTGAAGGTACAGAGCTAGAGGTCTTCGCCTCCTGGAACGATCTGATTACCATTAGGCTCAATTATACCTCAGATATACCCTCCGGAGGTGTGCAGGAGCCTAAGTCAACCCAATATTCAGGTATTGCGGTACTTGCAGCCTTTAAGGATAAGGGCAGATGGAACCTTGGTTTTGGATGCCATGCCGATGAGTTAACAGCAGGTGGAATCAAGGATGCATTTGGAAAGGCCAGACGGTGCAAATTTTATGACCCCGAATTTCGTTCACTACCATCCTCTATGGAGAGTCCCACACTAGTGGATTATCATGACCCTGCCGCTTTTGAAATATCTGACAAAGCGGCGGTAGAGTTGGGCTGGAAGGCACTAGAAGGGGCCTTAAGAGCGTTTAAAGAGGCAGGCATTAAGGAATCTATTATTGTGGGGGGAGACGTTTGTGTATTAAGGGAATTAATGACAGTAAGGAGCACTACTGGAATAGATACCTTTGATGTTTCTACCATACTAACAGCGTCTATCACCGCTATGGTAGAAAAAGAAGGGGTGAAAGGGACAGGTTGGGCTACAAGTACAAAACTTATGGACTTTGACCCCGCCGAGGCCGGCAGAGAGGCCGCATTGAGTGCTATAAGGACTATTGGTGGGGAAAGGCTTTCTTCGGGCCGTTACGAGGTGGTATTTGGCAGACAACCAATTACAGACCTGATAGCTCACGTTCTTGCCCCATCCCTAAGTCTTGCCTCTGTTAATGCCGCTAATACCCCGTTTCTTGGCAAACTGGGGCAAAGGGTGGCCGAGCCCACTCTAAATATATATGATGACGGTTCGCTATCAGGGCAAATAGGTAGTAAAAAGGTTACCTGTGAGGGCCTCCCTACCGGAAGGACTCAACTAATCCAGGGAGGTAATTTAGCTGGTTTTCTTGCCAACCATTACCTGAGCAGAAAGCTAAGTAGCAATGTGGCCTCATTTACCCCTAGGAATGGATTTAGATTTCATGGTGTTGGAAGGAGTTGCCATATTCAGGCTGGAATATTCCCCACCAATGTGGTAATTGAAGGTACACGTGAGGTATCTGAAGAGGAGCTTTTCCGTGGAATAAAGGACGGTGTTTATATTGGGCGGATTTGGTACACTTATCCAATAAATGGTCTGGCCGCAGGGGATTTTACCAGCACAATTATTGCCGATAGTTTTCTTATTAAAGATGGCAAGGTTTCAACCCCACTTAGACCCAATGCCCTTAGGATTAACGATAATATTAGTCGGGTGCTACATAACATAGTGGCAATAGGGAAGGAGAAAAAACCAATCCTGGTTTGGGGTGCAGAGGAGGTTGTGATAGCTCCAGAGATAAGGGTAGAAGGGGTTAGACTGGAGAGTATTGGTACTGCATAGGCTGTGCAAAGACTTAATATTTAAAACACTGCCAATTTGACAGACCTTAAAGGAATTTGAAAGGACTTAACGCCTTGCCTAAGTTATCAAACCTCAATATATTAAGATATAGTACAAATTAAAGTTGCACCTCTTCAATTGGCATAAGGTTTGCTAATTAGGTTTAGCTAAGATTAGAGAATAGAGCGATAGGAGGTAAAAGATGCCCGCAAAGAAGATAGTATTTGACCGGGAGGCTTGGGAGGCCATTCGTGAAGGAGTAAAAAAGCTGGCAGACGCTGTTAAGATAACCCTGGGTCCGAGGGGTAGAAATGTGATTATACAGAAGAGCTTTGGCTCTCCCACGATAACTAAGGACGGAGTAACCGTTGCAAAAGAGATAGAGTTAGAAAACCACCTGGAGAATATAGGTGCCCAGATGGTCAAATCTGTTGCTGCCAAGACCAGTGATGTGGCAGGGGATGGGACTACCACGGCGACCGTACTTGCCGAGGCTATATTTCAAGAGGGCCTCAAAAACGTTACTGCTGGGGCCAATGCGATGGCTATCAAGAGAGGTATAGAAAAAGGTGTAGAGGCTGTGGTTAAAAAACTCAAAGATATGAGCATACCGGTTAAGGGCCGCAAGGAGATTGAACAGGTAGGAACAGTAGCTTCCAATTATGACCCTGAGGTGGGGAAAATTATTGCCGATGCTATGGAAAAGGTGGGTAAGGACGGTGTTATCACAGTGGAGGAAGGAAAGAGCCTCCAGACTGAGGTAAAGTGGATTGAAGGACTGCAGTTCGATAAAGGTTACCTTTCACCTTACTTTATCACCGACCCTCAAACCATGCAAGCGGTTCTTGAGGAACCCTATATTCTAATTAACGAAAAGAAGATTAGCGCAGGGAAAAGTATAATACCCATACTAGAAAAGGTGGCCCAGCAGGGTAAACCCCTTTTAATCATTGCTGAAGAGGTGGAGGGGGAGGCGCTGTCCCTGTTGGTGGTGAACAAGCTAAAAGGGGTGCTGAAGTGTGCAGCAATAAAGGCCCCTGGTTATGGAGAGCGAAGGAAGGCAATGCTTCAAGATATTGCTGTGCTTACGGCTGGCACCGCTGTATTTGAGGACCTTGGCATAGATATTGAAGCTTTAAAGCTAAAGGATCTCGGTAGGGCTAAGAAGGTTGTGATGGATAAAGACAACACCACTATCATTGAAGGTGCCGGTAAGAGTGAGGCAATAAAAGGGAGAATTGAACAGATAAGAAACGAAATAAAGACCACTACCAGTGATTACGACAGGGAAAAACTGGAGGAGAGGTTAGCAAAGCTGGCAGGTGGTGTCGCCCAGGTGAATGTAGGGGCAGCAACCGAGAGCGAGATGAAGGAAAAGAAGGCAAGGGTGGAAGACGCCCTGCACGCCACCCGTGCAGCTGTAGAGGAAGGTATACTCCCCGGGGGAGGCGTAGCCCTGTTAAGGGCAAGGGAAACTCTGGATGCACTGAAGCTCAAGGGAGATGAGATGATAGGGTTGGATATATTGTGCCGTGCCCTTGCTGCCCCTGCCAAGCAGATAGCGGAAAACGCTGGCCTTCATGGTGCCGTAGTTGTGCAGAAGATACAGGAAGGTAATGGCAACTTCGGGTACGACGCCAGTACCAATAAGTACTGCGATATGGTCGCAGAGGGGATTATTGATCCTACCAAGGTTGTTAGGTGCGCTTTGCAGAACGCTGCCAGCGTGGCCACACTGTTGCTCACTACCGATGCGCTGGTAGGGCAAATACCTGAGAAGAAAAAGCCTGCCGCACCCATGCCAGGTGGCTACGGTGGCTATGGAGAGATGTACTAAGCAGGTAGGTCTCAGGAAATTATATAGGCAACGGGCTTGGGAAAGAGGGTATTTGATGCCTTGTTTCCCCAGCCTAACCTACGTAACCATTTGAAACAAAAGAAGATATTCACCTCAGGTGCATAATGTCCTCTCCCGTTCATCCCTCTTTCCGTGCGAACTCTCCTCTGGGAAATATTTGAATTTTGATTGTTTATATGATAAACTAGTTTTGAAATTTAGGCCTAAGTTATTTTAAAGTAACATATTTAGGAGATAGTTATGGCAGTACCATCTGGGTCTAGAGTAGAGATGATATTCCAGGAGTTAATTTGCAAAAAGCCCTACCATTCTTTCGCTAGCGGGACGTGGTATCCACCTACTGACGTTTACGAGACCGAAAGCGATTTAGTGGTAAAAATGGCTATCTCTGGTGTCCCTAAAGAAGATATCTCCATTACACTGACAGGTAACACCCTTACTATAAGTGGGAGGAGACAAGATCATTCTAATCACCAGAAGGTATGTTACTACCTTATGGAGATACGGTACGGATACTTTGAGAGAAACATAGAATTACCCAGGAATATAAACGCAGATAAAATAGAGGCTAGCTGTAAAGACGGCTTTCTACTGGTAACCATTCCCAAGAAGGAAGAGGAACCAACGGAGGCTAGAACCGTAAAAATTCCTTTAGGGGGCTGATTTCCCTTTTAACATGTTTTTAAATTGAGCAATTAAAGAAACCCTGTAAAGATGGGGAAAAGGGGAAATTGTTATGAAATCAGAGAAGAAACCCTTTAAACACAAGGGTGGGTTTCCAGAGGACTTGGTTTTGCAAGAAGACCTGGTAATTCCAGAGGAATTGCCTGTTCTTCCAGTTATAGATACCGTTGTTTTCCCACAAATGGTTACGGCCCTCGGTGTATCCACAGAGAGGGAATTAAAACTCATTGACCATGTCCTTGCAGGCAAACGCATCCTTGCTCTTACCTTACAGAAACGCCCAAAGGAAAAAGAGATTGCGCCTGAAGACCTTTATGATTACGCTACTGCTGCGGTAGTGCTGCAAATGCTGAGAATGCCTGATAACTCTGCCAGAATGCTTGTACAAGGGGCGGCGCGTCTTAAGCTTACACAATTTGTAAGAGAGGAACCTTATCTAGTAGCAAGGGTGGAACCTCTGGAGGATATCATTGAGGAAGACACTGAAATGGAGGCCCTTGCTCGCAATGTTAGCGACCAATTTATAAAAATGGTCTCCATGTCTCCTAGCCTTCCGGAAGAGCTTAAGATAGCCGTAATGAACATAGAACATCCTGGAAGGCTCGCTGACATGATTGCCTCACACCTTGCCATTAATGTGCATGAGAAGCAGGAGATTCTGGAGTCTATAAGGGTAAAAGGACGACTCAAGAAGGTAAATGCCTTTATAGCTAGGGAGATGGAGGTCGTAGAGCTTGCCAGGAAGATACAGGGACAGGTAAAGAGCGAGATGGAAAAGGGCCAGAGGGAATATTACCTCAGGCAGCAGCTTAAGGCTATTCAGGAGGAGCTGGGCGAGGCAGATGAGCGAACTGTGGAGATACAGGAACTCAAACAGAAAATCGTCCAAGCTAAGATGCCCCCGGAGGCCTTAAAGGAAGCGGAAAGGGAGATGTCACGCCTACAAAAGATGCCTCCACAGGCGGCAGAATATACAGTGTCGCGCACCTACCTTGATTGGCTGGTAAGCTTGCCATGGGCTGTCTCTACCCAGGATAATCTAGACATTATACAAGCCCAGCAGGTGCTAGATGAAGACCACTATAATTTAAAGAGAGTAAAAGACAGGATCCTTGAGTATCTTGCCGTCAGAAAGCTGAAACAAGATATGAAGGGCCCGATACTCTGCTTTGTAGGCCCTCCTGGTACGGGTAAGACCTCACTAGGGAAATCTATTGCCCGGGCCCTTGGACGCAAGTTTATAAGGATGTCACTGGGAGGGATAAGGGACGAGGCAGAAATCCGTGGACACCGCCGCACCTATATAGGGGCATTACCAGGTAGGATTATCCAGGGAATGAGGAAGGCAGAATCTAATAATCCAATATTTATGCTGGATGAGATAGACAAGTTGGGCATGGACTTCAGGGGCGACCCTTCAAGCGCACTCCTTGAGGTACTAGATCCGGAGCAAAACTTTTCCTTCTCAGACCATTATATGGAGGTACCGTTTGACCTCTCTAAGGTGATGTTTATCACCACAGCTAATTATCTTGATCCTATCCCACCAGCCCTGAGAGATAGGATGGAGGTGTTAGAGCTTCCTGGCTATACAGAGGAAGAAAAGCTCTCTATAGCAAAACAATTTCTTATACCAAAGCAAACAAAGGAACATGGCCTTGGACCAGAAAATATCTCGTTTGAGGAGGGTGCCATAAAGTCAATTATAGGCAGTTATACCAGGGAAGCGGGATTAAGGAACTTGGAGAGGGCCATAGCTACTATTTGCCGAAAGGTGGCGAAAGAAGTCGCCTCAGGAAAGACCCAATCGGCCATTGTAAAGGAGGAGACCATTGTGGACTACCTTGGCCCAATAGCCTTCTTTAAGGAGGTTGCAGAAAGGACGGCTGAGCCAGGGGTTGCCACCGGGTTGGCCTGGACCCCTACCGGTGGCGATATACTCTTTATTGAGTCCACCTATATGCCTGGCACTGGCAGACTAATCCTCACTGGTCAACTGGGTGAGGTGATGAAGGAATCTGCCGAGGCAGCCATGAGCTACGTCCGCTCCAAGAGCAAGGCGTTTAATTTTCTTATACAGGACTTTAGTAAGTACGATTTTCATATTCATGTGCCAGCCGGTGCTATACCTAAGGATGGACCCTCGGCAGGTGTTACGATTGCCATGTCCCTTGTCTCTCTCCTTACGCAAAAATCAGTAAGGCCTGAAGTAGCTATGACTGGAGAAATTACACTCAGGGGAAGGGTATTACCAGTGGGAGGGATAAAGGAAAAGGTATTGGCTGCGAAGCGGGCAGGTATTACAACGCTCATTCTGCCCAATAGGAATGAGAAAGACTTGATGGAAGTACCAGATGAGGTTAAGGCTAAACTTGAGTTTCACTTTGCAGAGAAGGTGGATGAGATGGTGCCAGTGGTCTTTGGTAACGCCGCAGAGATTATGAAGGAAAAAGAAGCAGAATTGGTTAAAACTAGTTAAGTTCTATATTACTCTCCTTAAGTTCTTGAACTTTTGAACTCTTAAAGCTCTAGAGGTGAACATGGCAAGGGTGGTAGATAGAAAAAAGGTAATGGACGAGATATTAGTAGGGCTTAGTTACGAAGAAGGGTCTAAATTGGCGAATGTACTAAAGAATTCTCAGGTGGAGAGGCAGTTTTGCTTGGATATCCTGCCAGAGATTGAGGCAATCTTGCTGGATAACGAGATGCGGCAAAAAAGGGGCTGAAAAAGTAATGGAATTAAAGAAAAATTTGTCAGGTAAATTTGAAACCTTGAATTTTTACCTAAACATATGCTGAAGAAACCTATCCTTTTTACCCCTGGTCCCACCCCTATCCCACCAGAGGTCTCCTTAATGGAGGCTGCTCCAATGATTCATCACCGTACCCCAGAGTTCTCCCGCATTATTGCCGAACTCAAAGAAGACTTAAAATACCTCTTTCAGACCAAAGAGGGCGAGGTCTATACCTTCTGTTCCTCGGGTACAGGGGCAATGGAGGCGTGCGTAGCTAATCTGTTGAAACGGAAGTCCAGGGCACTGGTAATCCTGGGCGGGAAATTTGGCGAGAGGTGGGCAGAGCTATGCGAGGCTTACGGTGTTGAAATTCTTTGTATACCTGTTGAATACGGTAAGGTAGTAAAACCTCAGGCTGTGGAAGATGCACTCCAGAAAAACAAAGATATAAAGGCGGTCTTTGCCACCCATTGTGAGACCTCTACCGGTGTTTTACATGATATTGAATCCATTGCAAGAATTACGAAAAAACACTCGGTACTATTGGTAGTTGATGCTATTACTGGAATTGGCATACACCCCTTTCTTATGGATACCTGGGGAGTGGACGTTGCTGTAACTGGTTCTCAGAAAGGGTGCATGATTCCACCGGGGCTTGCCCTCCTTGCAGTTAGGCCCACTGCATGGCGTACCATTGAGGAGTCTGATTTACCCCGATACTACTGGGACCTCAGAAAGATGCGTGACACCCTTAAAAAGGATACCACGCCGTTTACCCCTGCCATCTCGCTCATAAGGGCACTTAAAGTAGCGGTAGATATGATGAAGCAGGAGGGTTTAGAAAACATATGGCAGCGCCACGCCAGGATGGCCCAGGCCACAAGGGAGGGCGTAAAGGCCCTAGGGCTTGAGCTCTTTAGTGAGAGCCCCAGCAACATAGTTACTGCCATAAAGAGCCCGAAGGGACTTGACTGTGGGGCATTCCTGAAGAAATTAAGGACCGAATACGGCATCTGGTTCGCCGAAGGGCAGGACGAGATGAAGGGCAAGATATTCCGAATTGCCCATGTGGGCTACATGAATGAATTTGACATCCTCACCGCCATCTCCGTCGTAGAACGGGGGCTGTACGAGGCAAGTTTCCCTGTGGAAATCGGCAAGGGCGTCGCCGCCGCCCAGAACTGCTTATTAAAGGCAGAAATCCCCAAGGAGGCAAAGAAAAAGCCTATACCTGCACCGCTTTAATAAAGAAATGCGCATATTGCCAATTGTAGACAGATCCTTTTTTCAACATATCTATTCTATTGCACATAACGGTAAATTACCAATGAAGTTGGGCAGGCCACAAGCTTTGGTTTATTGCTCAAAACCTAATCCACCTAGCTTTTCTAATGTTGGCTGACGTTTTTGTCTTTCAGTTTCGCTTTTAAATATACGATTGAAATAGAGGCAAATTCCAAAAAAAATTCTGCATCTTTTGCGTCAAGTATTTGTTCTTGTGTTCCACCGTGTCTTACGAAATCTTTGTTACTAACTAACCTATACATTTGACTGATTACTTTTTTAATATCTTCATCTATTTTAACCTTCTTTATTATTTGTCCTAATGTTGATCTTGGATCTTTACCTAAAATTTTCGCAGCTGATTCAATTGAATTAATTGATTCCTTAATCGAATTTTCGAAATCTGGTGGGGTTGAATAAATAAAACTTTTTGCTTTTAACCATTGTCTTCTTATTGGTTCAAGGTCGTCAGTTAATTCTTCATTTGTTTTTTCCCAATGAATAGGGTCTTTTTCCTTTCTTAAACGACGCTCAATGTCTATAATGATGTCACCGTAAATAGCGTTTACATAGCTTCGCCTTTCTGCATAAGTCGGCATTTTTAATCTGCAAAATCCCCAAAATTCTTCTAATGTTCTAAATGGATTTGGATTGCAGTATTTCGTTTGTTCAAGGTTTAGTAGAAGATCAATGTAAAGTCCTTTGTACTCGTTACTTTGAGAAGCTTCTACTGCGCCGGTAACATATGCTACCATTATAGATTGAATCCTTTCAATTTGGACTTTTATTTCGTTCAATTTTTCTTTATTTGTCATAATTTAATCAATCTTTTTAAAAGGCAGCTAAGTATTTATAATCGAACTATTTAGTTTACGCTCCTGGACCATCTCCCTTAGACGTGCCAGACGGCTGGCACGCTACATAAAGCGAATCTTATGCCTTCCTCTGGGCCATGAATTGGGCGAGTTCGCAGAAGAGGGGTTTGTCTTTTATGGGCACCCCCTCTATGGTCTGGAAGGCACTCTCTACCAGGTTATTGGCGTATCTTTGGGCGTGATTTATGACATCATATTCTGGTAAAGGCTTATGATTTTTTCTTACCTTTGGGCTAAGCAACTTCATATTGAAGGACTTTTAACTGCTCAGGACTCATTCTAGTGCTAAGGTTTAGTATTTCAATGCCCACCACTTTACCATCCGCATTATAATCCAAAATTATGCCCGGTTGCACCTCTTCAGATTCTAGGATAGAGGATTCGTCTAATCTGAAATAAAGCGCATCATTTTCTTTATCTACTTTTAACTTCATTTTTGCCTCCCGGCTTTGCGGTTAAAGAATACCGTAATCACTCTCTTAGGTGAGACATGATGATTCACCACAACATGAAGCATGCGCCCTTCACATTCGTTGATAGCCTTAAAATAATGAGTGTTGTTGTCCATTCCAATTCTTTCTCGTTCTGGATTAGTGAGGGTTTGCCACACCCATTCTTCAAGAATATTTCGTTCCTTCAACATATCCTTTGCATGTTCTGTTAATTTAAAGTCCATGCTAAGAAATAAAAGCTTACGTCTTCCTCTGTGCCATGAATTGGGCGAGTTCGCGGAAGAGGGCCTTGTCTCTTATGGGCAACCCCTCTATGGTCTGGAAGGCACTCTCTACCAGGTTATCGGCGTATCTCTGCGCATAATCTATTGCATCGTATTTGTGATAAAGTCCTATTACTTCCTCTACCTCCCTATCCGAGGTCTCCTCTCGGGGCTTAAGCATAATCTCAATCAGTCTTCCTTTGTCTTTTTTATCGGCCTGGGAGAGGGTGTAGGCGTAGAGGAAGCTGGGCTTACCTTCTTTAATATCTGAGCCTATCTGGCCGCCCCTTCCCTTTCCTTGGGCCAAATCAATAAGGTCGTCCCTTATCTGGAATGCCGGGCCAATGTTATGGCCCAGTTCCCAAAACTTTTCTGTCACCTCATTCGGGGCATCAGCGATTACGGCACCGCCTACCATGCCACATGTGAGGTAATAGGCAGTCTTTAGTTCCACTATCTTGAGGTATTTTTCTATAGTGAATGTCTTGTCCCCTCGCCAGTTTATATCCAGGGCCTGCCCCTCTACTGTCCTTTCGTAGGTGAAGGTGAATATGTCTAGTAGTCTTAGCCGTTTTTCTGGTGGTAATGAGCTATTAAGTATGGAGCGGTAAGCCCTCCCGAGGAGGTAGTCTCCTACGTTTAAGGCATTGGGCATACCGTACTTACACCATACCGTCGGTTTATCCCGTCGCATAGTGTCCCCATCTTCTATATCATCGTGGACGAGAAACATGTTGTGGAGGATTTCCACGGCTACTGCAAAGGGAATAGCCTCCCCCGGGTCACCCCCCAGGGCAGCACATGTTATAAGGCATAGGGCGGGACGCACACGTTTACCGCCACCACCCATATGATACCATATGGGTTCGCTGAGATAGTCATCGCGGTGGGGAAAGAGGTCTTCAATGTGCTTATCAATAACGGCACCATACTGCTTGAGGGTTGATTCTATATGGTTTAAGGTCACTATGTTTTTTAGCTTAGTTTACCTGCACGCAACCTAAAGGCTTCGCCCTTGAGGGCTCAAGCCCGGAGGGTCGCAGATGCATCGGAGGTCTTACTAAGCCCGGCTAAGAAATTCCCCTGTGCGGGTATCCACCTTTATCACATCCCCAATATTTATAAAAAGGGGTACCTTTATCACAAGCCCTGTCTCAAGAGTAGCGGGTTTAAAGACGTTGGTAACCGTATCTCCTTTTGTACCGGGGCTTGTTTCTACCACCTTCAAGATTACCGCCGATGGGAGTTCCACCGCCACAGGATGCCCCTCGTAATAGGTTACCATTACCTTACAGTTATATGGCATATAGTTAACTGCGTCACCCAGTGTTTCTTTAGAGACTGGCATCTGTTCAAGGGTTTCTGAATCCATCAGGTAGTAATTTCCTCCATCATTATAAAGATACTCCATTTCACGATGGTCAAGGAATACCTCCTCCACCTTCTCGGTTGAGCGGAAGCGGTTCTGGATAATGGTGCCGTCTTTAAGGTCTTTGAGTTTTGTTTGTATCATCGCTGGCTTATTTCCTGGGGTCAGGTGGTGAAAGTCTACCACCATATATAGCTTCCCATCCAGCTTAATCATCATCCCCTTTTTAATATCATTAGCAACTATCACACAAATACCTCCTTAAGAGTAAAATTAAAGCTCAAATTTCAAAATCCAAATGGGTTGGTAATTGAGCTTTGTAATCTGGATTTGAGTTACAAAAATTCTACCATAACCCGATTGGCCAGGAAAAGTCCTTTTCTGGTAAGGTGTAGCCGACCACCAGCCAGGCTTAATAACCCCAGGCGGCTGAGTTTATTTATAGAGGGGCCGTAAAGTTCAGAGATGGAGTAACCTGTACGCTCATAAAACTCATCTTCGGCTATTCCTTGTCGCACCCTGAGGGCCAGTAGCAGTGTCTCTGCCGCCTGCTTTTCAGCCGGCAATCTTTCGGTGAAGGAAGTGGCCCTCTGTCCTGAGCTAATCTTTTTAATATACCTTTCTACACCTTTAACATTGCAGAATCGCCTGCCGTTCGCATAAGAAAAGGCCCCAGCCCCGATACCTATATAAGGGCCATTCTTCCAGTAATTAAGATTGTGGAGACACTCCTTCCCCTTCAGTGCAAAATTGGATATCTCGTAGTGTTTATATCCCCACTTAGTTAGAAAGTCTATGGCCATCTCATACATTTTATGTTGAAGTTCCTCTTCAGGCTTACTTAGGCGCCCACTAATCACGGCCTTACTAAGAGGTGTACCCCTTTCAATTGTGAGACAGTAGGTGGAGACGTGCTCCGGGCATAGGTGTCGTACCTTCTGTAGGTCTTCTTCCCACTCTTCAAGGGTCTGGCCTGGCCAGCCGAAGATGAGGTCAATGTTAATGTTCTTGAACCCTCCCCTCCGCAGCATATAGAAGCCTGCCTCTGCCTCCACGGGACTATGGATACGACCCAGTATTTTTAGCCCCCTTTCTGAAAAGGATTGTACCCCCAGGCTAACACGATTAATACTACCAGACTTCATAAGTCTTATTTTTTCTGGGCTAAGCGTGCCCGGATTAGCCTCAATGGTATATTCTCTTGGTTGATGAGGACTAGCCATGTCTTTAACTAAGTTAAGCAGCTTTCCGAGTTGGGCTTCACTTAAAGCGGTAGGCGTACCACCACCTATATAAATTGTGTTAAATGAGTAGGTGCGGGTCCGGGATCCTAACTCAAGCCCCAGTACCTCAAGATACTCATCCATCAGCGTATTGGAGTATGGGGCGGAATTAAAATCACAATAGATACACTTCTTGATACAGTAGGGGATATGTATATAAAGGGAGTGCATTTAACAGGTTAGATGAAGTGCAGTAACTACTTTTTGGGTCTTACTGAGACGGTTATGTATTTGGCAGGCCTCAGGGGTTAGGGATGCCCTCAGTTCTATACTCTTAGCCCTTAACAGGTCTTCAACCTCTTTATCTATTTTCATACAACCCTGTTGGCCCATACCCACAACCAACACCTGTGGCCTGGCCTCTAGTATATCGCCTATGTCTTCCACTTGTAATAAATGCCCCTCCTTCCTCCACCAGGAGCTATCTACATGATGGGAGTAGATAATTACATCGTGGGTATATTCACGTCCATCTATCTTTATGCGTCCAAAGGTACAGTCCTTGATTTCCATTGGTTTATGATTATCAGGTATTAACTTCTTCCTTACCAACCAGTGGGACGAATATGCAGCCCAGGAGTTCTTCCTTCTTCAAGAAATCCCCTTGTTTTGTAATTCGGTAGAGGATTTGGTGTTCGGGCCATCCTACGGGTATTACCAGGCGGCCTCCATCGGCCAGCTGTTCAACTAGGGTAGGGGGGATACTGCGCGCGGCCGCTGTTACAAGAATTGCGTCGTATGGGGAGGACTCTTTGTGGCCAAGTTGCCCGTTACAGACATGAAAAACCACCTTTGATTCGTAGCCAAGTTCTTCCAGGGTTTCCTTGGCCCTTTTAGCTAGGAGTGGTCTTATCTCTACTGTATAAACCTTGTCTACAATTTCAGCTAGCACCGCCGTCTGGTAGCCCGACCCTGTACCTATTTCCAGCACCCTGTCCTCTTTCTTTAGTTGTAGCGCCTCCGTCATGCAAGCCACCATGTAGGGCTGGGATATGGTTTGTCCCTCCCCGATTGGTGCTGGGGCATCGTCATAGGCCCTCCACCAATACTCCACTGGCATGAATAAATGACGAGGAATCTTTTCCATTGCCCTGAGTACCCGTTCATCTGCGATGCCCCTCAGGCGGAGCTGGTACTCCACCATTTCTTTACGTCTTTTCTCAAAGTCCCACAGCGACATTGCCTTTTACACCTTTTTGACTTGTTTAATCTTTTTGGTTTTAGTGGAAACTGGTTGATCGTCTATTATTTCTTTCAGCATCTTCCGATGGCAGTAAGTGTCTTCCCTTTCATGACAAAAGAGGGTGACAGTCTGGCCCTTCGCCCGCTCAGCCAGTGTTTTTATCCTTTCCTTTTGTGTCTCCATCTCCTTGAGGTATCTAGCCTTAAACTCTTTAAAAGTTATAGACTTTTTTAACCAGTCTCTCAAGAGCCCGGAACTAGGCGAGAGGTCTTTGTCCCATTCATCAAATCTGCCCTTCTTTATCCCCCTTGGCCACATCCTCATTATTAGCAGCCGATAGCCCTCCTCTGGCCCCACCTCCTCATAGACAGATTTTGTCTTAACTGCCATTGACAAAATAAATTATAGAAGAATGTAGGCCAAAAGACAAGAAGTAAAGCAATATAAAACGCTTCCGGCCCAATGCAACTATTTATTATCTTTTCAATCTTCTAAAAATAGTTATAATTGTATCACAAAATTATATAATAATTTCGGTGATACCACAGGTGATTTCCTGACCAAATGACCAAACCCGAGGCCTCTAATGAAATGCCCAAAGTGTGGCAGTGAGATTGTAAGGGAACGAAAGGATAAGGATTTAGTTAATACTCTATTAAGGACTATTGGGTACAAGTCTTTTAAGTGTCAAGTTTGTGGAGAACGATTCAGGTCTTTTAAAAATTCATAGTAATGTTTGGACGTAGGATTAGTCTATAGTTTAGCTTTCTGCTATTGACACATCTTTTTTTTGATGATATAAATGAGTTTCTTATGAAAACGGTGATGCTAAAAAAAGAAAGCGTTGCGGATAGAAAGTGGTACCTGGTGGATGCCCAGGGGAAGACCCTAGGCAGGATGGCTACCAGGATAGCTACTGTCCTCCAGGGTAAACACAAGGTGACTTATACGCCCCATGTGGATGCTGGTGATTATGTGGTTGTGCTTAACGCCGAAAAGGTACATTTAACCGGGAAAAAACCTGAGGAAAAGACCTATCAGCGATTCTCAGGTTATCCCTCAGGCCAAAAGATTATTCCTCTGAAGGTATTGATAAATAAACATCCAGATAGGATAATTAGAGATGCTGTAAGACGCATGTTGCCCAAGAATAAGTTGGGTAGAAGAATGTTAGAAAAACTAAAGATTTACAGGGGTTCAGAACACCCCCATGTTGCCCAAAAACCAGTTGAATTGGCAGTTGGTAAGTAAAATATGGCTCAAACAAAAGAATTAGCAAAAGAGGCGCCGATTATAGGGATAGGCAGGAGGAAGAGCTCCATTGCGAGGGTGAGGCTCAAAGGGGGTAGTGGAAAGGTCTTGGTAAACGACAGACCTTTGAAAGAGTACTTTACCATTGAAAAGGACCGCGGTTATGTCATTGCACCGTTGAAGGTAACAGAGACGCTAGATAAATACGATGTGTATGTGAATGTGCATGGCGGCGGGCCTTCCGGTCAAGCCGGGGCTATCTGTATGGGGATAGCAAGGGCACTGCGAAACACCGATAACAATCATACAGAAAAACTCAGGGCTTATGGGCTTCTTACTAGAGACAGTCGTATGAAGGAGAGAAAGAAGTACGGGCGTAAGGGTGCTAGGAAGAGCTTCCAGTGGACTAAGCGATAGACCCTTACCTTATCTCTCTTGCCCTCATGAAACTAGGTGTTACTCTAGCTTCCTATCATCTAGATATAAGAGAGGCGATAGCAAGAGCTTCTGCTTTGGGACTTAAAGGTTTTGAGGTAGAAGCCACAAGAGGAGAAATAACCTGTGCACTCTCCCGCAGCGGAAGGCGGGATTTCCTCCATTATTCAAAATCCTTAAAGATGGAAGTTTGTGCCCTTTCTGGTTGCCTTGGACAGGGTTTTGGCCAGCTAGAGGGACTTGAACAACTCTACGAAAACACAAAGAAGTTAATTGACCTCGCAGTAGACCTCCGTGCTCCAGTAGTTACTACATTTTTGGGAAGGATTCCCTTTGCGGTAGGAAGCAGGGAGCGGAACCGTATAACAGAAGTTCTACACGAACTTGGTAAATATGCCGAAAACTTTGAAAGGACCCTTGCTGCACACATAGGTGAAACTAGCTTTGAGGAATTAAAAAAGTTCATTGCCGAGCTAAAGACAGAGGGCATTGGAGTGGCTTATGACCCTTCTATTACAGTTGCTAGGGGGTTTGATTCCGTAAAGGGTGTAAAAGACCTGAAGGGGCTAATCGCCTATGCTTATGCACGGGATATCACGAAAGAGGCTATGGGATTCATTGAGGTTGTGCCTGGAAGGGGTATAGTCCCCTTCCAAGATTACATAATGGCCCTTTACGAGATAGGGTACACCGGATTTTACGTAATAAGGAGAGAGTCCCCAGAAGGGCGTGTTGAAGATATCTCCAGGGCAAAAGAATTTCTGGAAAAATTGACCATCTAGGTTCACAGTAGCTAAGGACTTCAGGCTGCCAATTGTAGGGGTTTGATTTATCTGGTTAGATTCAGTGGTAACCTAACCGGTATAGAGCCGTTTCTTACTAATGTATTCCTCAACTGATGGGGGTACAAGATATTTTATGTTCCTCCCACTTCTTAATCTTGCCCTGATTTCGGTAGAGGAGATTCCAATGGGTGGTATCTGAACGGCCAGTTTTCGCATCTCTCCAAGGGTCTCCTCACCTAGAAGCGGTGTGAGTTGAGCGAATCCATTTAGCCCAGCCCCGGGTCGGTTCACCACTACCATACGGCAAAGCCCCACCAGCCGCTGAATCTCCTTCCAGGTAGGCAGTTCCTGCAACGTGTCAGTCCCTATTATGAGATAGAGCTCACAGTCCTTTCCATATTTATTTGATAATAGCTCTACGGTCTCAACAGTATAAGATTTCCCCCCTCTGGCTATTTCTATGTCAGAGACGGCAAAGTGCTCATTACCCTTTATTGCCAGTTTGACCATCTCGTAACGGTGATGTGCCTCAGCCAGCTCCTCAGCCCCTTTATGTGGCGGTATATGGGCTGGCACGAAAATTACCCCGGAAAGACCATGCCTCCAGTAAACCTCTTCCGCTACGATTAGATGACCGATGTGGATAGGGTTAAACGAACCCCCAAGAACGCCGAGCTTCAAAATTGCACCTTTGCCTTTTTCCATTTGTGAAAATCCAATTCCCTGGTGGGAGGGGGGCATAGTGATGGACGCAACCCTCCTTTTCCAGTATCAAAAGGAAAAACAACAACTACTCTTCTATTTTTAGTAACTTAACGCCGAAAGGAATTATATAATGTCTGAACTCATGTCCGAAGTCAAAATTCTTTTTTCTCTTTTAGAAGGGAGATTAAGGGAAGTTTAGACATACTAAAAGCTATCTAAGCGATGATGTTTATAAAATTCTTCCCAGGATCAAATGCAGTAGGAGGAGCGCAAAAAATTTTTCCCAAGAGCACTTTACAAACAACGAAAAACGTGTTATAATTGTGCAACAAGGTAAAAAACTAGTACGAATAGGCAATTATTACCTTAACAATGGCTTAATCGGAGCATAAATTTGTAATTTTTGTATTGACATTAAACGCTAAGTTAGATAATATTTTTCCAAAAGCGAGTTCAACTAAAGCTTTTATATTAGGGGTTGCTGTGGGGCTATACTATACAATAATAGTAGTAGCATATGGTTTAGAAAACGCCTTCCCTAAAGACTCAAAGGCAACGCCAAAGCCTTCCGTGTTTAAGTCACTGACTTATAGTTCATATAGAATCAAAGACCTAGTCACTCAAAATGATAAACTAAAAGATTTCCTGATTAACTTCTTATTCAGGAGGAGACTTTTTGCTATGAAGGTATAATTTTCAGAGTGTACAACTTTAGAGGGGAGGCAAAACCAGTGATTAAATCAATCCATGAACCAGTAGAGATTAAAAGACTTATCAAAGAAGTAAGCTCTGCCGTAATGAGACAGATTGAGGCAGTGGGAAGACCAGTTACAATAGATGTAGTATCCACTGGTCAGGAGCCATGCTACATAAGTGGCGACCCACATCAATTGCGTCAGGTCTTTCTCAATCTCTTTGTGAACTCCCTGGAAGCCATAGAGGGGCAGGGAAAGATTACGATTGAGGTATCGTCCTATCCAAGGCAGGCCCATAATATTATCCGTTTTATGGATTCAAGGGAGCAGTCTTTAGACGATGCCAAGGAGTTGATCATTTTATTCAAAGATACCGGATGCGGGATAAAAGAAGAAGACCTCAGAAGGGTCTTTGACCCATTCTTCACAACTAAGCCACCCAATAAAAGCCTAGGCTTGGGGCTATCAATATGTTACGGCATAATTCAGTCACATCAAGGTAGCATAGAGGCTATAAGTGAAGGGACCGGGAAAGGAACCACTTTTAAGATTTGCTTGCCCTTAACAGTGGTAGTAGAGGAGGGAGAGCAAGCTGAGGCTGCTGTTTGTTGAGGATGGCCTATTTATAGTCAACCTACTAATAGGTAGCCCCTCCTTCTTGCCCCGCACCGTAGCGGCAGATAAAAACGAGGGAGTAGTACTTAGGAAACTCCCCCACAGCGGACTATTTTTGATGTTGCTGTGATTGCTCTCAGACTGCTGACTTTGGCAGAATAGAGGCTATCAATATATATTTTTCTTAAAACGCTTATTAACAAGCTAAAAGAATATAGTATCTCCAAAGACTGCGGCCGTCTTGTAAGCTACTGAAAGCCCTTATTTGAGGCTCCTTGTGTAAGTGATACTAGTTCTCATAGCCCTAGCTCTCATCTTTTATACCATTGCAGCAGGATTTTATTAAGCCCACCTAGCAAAGGTCTTTGTAGTAAACCCAAAAGAGATAACGCCAGCGCAAAAGTGCTACCTAGAGGATAGAAATCCCCGGACTTCCCTCTCATGATTAAATTTTTTGCTTAGAAATTGCCTTCAGCTTACAGTGGTAATTCCCAGACTTTCTTCACAGTCGCAATTACTTGTTCTGGATGAATAACTTCCATGCAAGAGGGCCTTGTACAGTTTATTTTTTCCTCTTGAGTACATGGCAAACAGTCCAACTCTCCCTGCAAAATTATTACCCTTTTCCCCCTCGGTCCCCAAATCTTCGGGTCAGTAGGACCAAACAGGGCTATAGTATTTACGCCAGTAGCCGCAGCCAGGTGTGTCACCCCGGAGTCGTTTCCAATAAATAGACTGCACCTTTCTAGTATAGCGGCCAGCTTGGGCAGTGTGAGGTTATAAAGTGTCAGGGGCAGCGGGCTAACATGTTTCAGAAAATAACCGGTGCTTTCCTCATCCGCTGGTCCCGAAACCAGGAGGAATTGCGCTTCTAGTTCTTTCCTGAGACCTATAGCCAAACTAACAAAATTTTCCACCGGCCAGCACTTTTTGTGACTCCCGCTTCCAGGGTGCAGGGCTACCAGTGGTGCCTCAGGGTTAATAGAATGTTTGTCCATAAAGTCAGAGGCCCATTGCTGGTCACTTTCTGTTAGTAAGAGCTTGGGTACTCTTTCTTGTGAGGTAACATCTGGCCAGGGTAATAGCAGGTGGTCAACGATGTGTATGGGTTCATTACCTTTCGGGAAAGGGTCGTGAGATAACACCATTGCCGCACTTGTCCTGCGGAGATTGTCCACAAAAATATCATTTTTCAGGAAGGAGATGATTATGTCAAAACTGGAGAGGTATCTTGTTAAGCCTTCCGGTATTGGAATGGCTTTTAGAAAGAGATATGCTGCTTCGGGGTGGTCAAAGCGAAATGATTTGTTTACATAGTATCTACCCTCAGCAATGTCCGTAATATGGGTGTAGCCCATAACCTCTATATGATATTCTGGAAATTTCCTGCGGAGGTAGGCAAAAACAGGGAGGGTTAAAACAAAATCACCCAGTGCACCTGGGCGAATCACTAATATCTTTTTATCTTTACGGTCTTGCAGAGATTACTCAGTCTTGGTCTCTGTACAATCCTGCTGTTTCTTCTCAAGGAGTTCCTTTAGCTTAGAGGCGAACTGAGGATTTCCCTCTTTTTCGGCGTTTTTCTGTGCCTCTTCTTTTATCTTTTTAACGTCTATAATATCCCCCATACATTCTTCAGCAGACTTGCACCATACTACGCAGGTAGGTATCCGGTCCTTAAAGACTGCATTTCCACACCTGCATTCTGTCTTTTCCTCATCTGCAAACATCTCCACCACCCTGCCACACTTGTTGCACCTTCTTTCTATGATGGTGGGGGATGTAGTTTTAAGACTACCAGGGCATCTGACTTTTCCCATATCGCATCCTCAGTTTTGGTTAAGTATTGTTACTAAGTTTCTTGAGCAAATGATTTGTTAAGAGTAGTGCCACATGTACATGTGACCTCCTCGTCACTCCATACCTCCTCTACCCTACCACACTTCGGGCATTTTACCTCCATGGGTGTCGGGTTTGAAGTGTTCTCATAAGGAGAACATCTTTTTTTCACCATGTTGTGCCCTCCACTTGGTGTAGACTTTGTTAGTGTTTTTGGCTAAGCGACCTATCAAGAGCAGTGCCACAAGAACATGTGGCCTCCTCGTCGCTCCATATCTCCTCCACCCTGCCACACTTCGGGCATTTTACTTCAACAGGCTTTGGAGTAGAAGACTTCCAATAAGAGGAACAACTATTCTTATGCATTAAAAAATTTTAACAGAAACTGCTCCTATCGTCAAGCATACCCCCTGCGAGTTATGCCTTGCGCAGATTGGGCGACTGTGGAAAAAACTTGACAAATTTGATATACACATATCTGTTGGTATGATGGTATAGGATTTAGATGGAATGAAATCCTAAAGATTTGATTGTGGAGGGTTACAGACATGGCTGACAGGCTCATTGAGTTTTATGGTACCGAATGTGTCCATTGCAGGAAAATGGACCCACTGATAGATAGGTTAGAAAGGGAAGAAGGGGTAAAGATAACCAGGCTAGAGGTTTGGCACAATAGTCAAAATGCCGCCTATATGAAAGATGTGGATAAGGACGAAAAAGGGGGGAGCGTCTGTGGAGGTGTCCCTTTTTTTTATAATGAAAAAACGGGTAAAAAAATCTGCGGCGCGTCCACCTACGAAAAACTTAAGGAGTGGGCTCTTGGAAAATAAACAAGGAGTTCCTTAAAAAAGTGCCCACAACGCTATATGCTCTTCCATGCAGTAACCCTGAGTGGAGCGAAGGGAGAGCCGAGAATATTGTAGCTGTCACGATTTGTGCCGAAGGCGAGTCAGCATCTGACTTGACTCTACGTTTCTAAAAATGACATCCAGTATTAGCGTGACTTCTTCAAAGGCCCCAGAGAAGATACTAATATGCCTAAAAAGATAATTACCAATTTTAAAGTAGAATATTGGCAGATTCTGGACGGCAACGGGAACGTGGACAAAAAGCTCATGCCCGAACTCTCTGCCGAACAAATCAAGGAGCTTTACGAGTTTATGCTCCTTACCAGACTCTTTGACGAAAAGACGTTCAAACTGCAAAGGCAGGGGCGTATCGGCACTTACTTGCCTGTAAGGGGCCAGGAAGCCTCCCAGGTGGGCGCTGCCTATGCCCTTGGCAAAAACGACTGGGTTCTCCCCTATGGAAGGGATATAGGCGTCTGCATAGCAAGGAATTTCCCACTACATATGATTCTCCAGTATAGGGGTGGAGATGAGAGAGGAGCGCACATACCCGAGGGGCTTAATATCTTTCCATTTACCATCCCCAGCTCTACCCATATACCCCATTGCACTGGAGTGGCGTGGGCCTCCAAGCTATTAAAACAAAAGGCCGTAGTTATGGGCTTTTTCGGTGACGGCTCTACCTCGCGGGGCGATTTCCATGAAGGTCTAAACTTCGCAGGGGTCTATAAAGTGCCAGTAATCTTTGTGTGCGAGAATAATGGGTATGCTATATCCCTCCCCAGGGCAAAACAAACAGCCGCTGAAACCATTGCCCAAAAGGCATTCGCTTACGGCTTTGAGGGTATACAGGTGGATGGCAACGACGTCTTTGCCACCTTTAGTGCTGCAAAGCACGCAGTAGAAAAGGCTAGAAAAGGGAAAGGCCCTACCCTTATAGAATGCGTTACCTATCGTATGGCAGACCACTCAACTGCCGACGATGCTGCCAGATACAGAACTCAGCAAGAGGTGGCCCAATGGGCAAAAAAGGACCCCATTGATAGACTTGAAAAATACATGAGAAAAAATAAACTTCTTAACGAAAAGAGTAAAAAAGCCCTGATAGCAAAAATCAGTGGAAAGATAGAAAAAGCCGTGGAGGAGTACGAGAAGGTTACCCCACCACAGCCCGAAGACCTCTTTAAATATACTTATGACCAGATGCCAGAAAAGCTACAAGAACAGATGAAGGAGCTATTAGAGGGATAAAATATGCCCATCCTTAACATGGCCCAGGCAATCAACCTCGCCCTCAAACAGGAGATGAAGAAGGACAAAAGAGTCGTCGTATTGGGCGAGGACGTGGGCAAAAATGGGGGTGTATTCAGGATAACCGATGGCCTGCAAAAACTCTTTGGAGAAGATAGGGTAATTGACACCCCGTTATCAGAGATAGGCATTATGGGTAGTGCCATAGGTATGGCCGTAAATGGGCTACACCCTGTGGCAGAAATCCAGTTCAGTGGTTTCCTTTATTCCCCCTTTGACCAGATAATCAGCCACGCCGCCAGGATGCGGACCAGGAGCCGTGGCCGGTTCTCGTGCCCACTTGTGGTAAGATGTCCCTATGGTGGGGGTATAAGGGGGCTGGAACTCCACTGCGAGAGCCCAGAGGTTATCCTTGCCCATACCCCCGGCATAAAGGTGGTGGTGCCCTCCAGGCCTTACGATGCAAAAGGCCTCCTGATTTCAGCCATAAGAGACCCCGACCCGGTCATCTTCCTTGAACCCATGAGGGTTTACAGGGCAATAAAAGAGGAAGTCCCTGAAAAAGAATACACCATCCCCATTGGCAAGGCTAATATCGTAAAAGAAGGGAAAGACCTCACAGTTATTGCCTGGGGTGCTATGTTCAAATACACTCAGGATGCCCTCGCCAGGGCAGAGCATGACGTAGAAATTATTGACCTCAGAACCCTTAGCCCTCTGGATACAGAGACAATTATCAATTCAGTGGAAAAGACCGGTAGATGCCTAATAGTGCAGGAGGCGGCAAAGACCTGTGGTCTTGCCTCTGAGGTTATCACCTTGATAAACGAAAAGGCCCTCCTTCACCTTGAAGCACCCGTAGAAAGGATTACAGGCTTTGACGTCCCCTATCCCCTTTACAAACTAGAAGGCCACTACCTCCCCGATGAGAAGAGGATATTGAAGGGGGTAGAAAAGGTGATGAAATTTTAGGGGTAATGTACTCTATTCTTATGGTCTATGTCATTCTGAGCGGGCGAAGAATCTCTCAGTCTGGTTCAATCTCTTCGGCTGATTCAATCTTGTAGATTGAACCAGGAGTTAGTTTTTTTCCTCCCTCTTTGAAAAAGGGGACAGAGGGGGGGGATTTTTATAAGTATAACTGCTAAATAATTTATGGGAAGCTATTGAGCAAGAGACATGGCATACCAATTTAAATTTCCAGATATCGGTGAGGGCATAATAGAAGGTGTTATCGTAGGCTGGAAGGTGAAGGAAGGTGATAGGGTCAGGGTTGACCAGGATTTGGTGGAGGTGGAGACGGAAAAGGCCATCTTTACCCTGCCATCCCCCAGAGAAGGGGTGATACTGAAGATGCATTACAAAGAAGGTGATACCGTCCCGGTGGGGCAGCCTCTGGTTACCGTAGGAGAGCCGGGTGAGGCGGTGGAGGAGATACCTGCAAAGGCTGCACCCCCACCTGCCAAAGAAAAAGAAGCAGTAAAGGAAAAACCAACAGAGGTAAAGCCAGCACGGAAAGTGCTTGCTACACCAGCTATAAGAAAGCTTGCCAGGGAACTCAGTGTAGACCTCTCCCAGGTGGAGGGTACAGGTAAGGACGGCAGGGTTACAGCAGCAGACGTAAGGGCCTTTGCCGGGGAAGTTGCACCGGCTGAGGGCGCCGGGGCTGAAGAAAAAGTTCCCCCTCCGGTAAAAGAGGTAAAGAAGTATGATATGTACGGTTACATTAGCAGGGTTCCCCTTAAGGGGGTAAAGAAGGTAACCGCCAAGCGTATAAGGACTGCCCTTGATAACGCAGCCCTTGTTACCCACCACGATGAGGCCGATGTTTCCCACCTGGTAGAGATAAGAGAAAGGCATAAGGAATACGTGGCCAAGCGTGGGGTCAAACTTACATACATATCTTTTGTAATAAAGGCAGTCATTGAGGGATTAAGGCAGCACCCGTATCTTAACGCTACCCTGGAGGATGAGGAAATAGTGCTCAAGAAATATTTTAATATTGGCGTGGCGGTAGATACACCAGATGGCATCATAGTACCCGTCGTAAAAGGGGCAGACCAGAAGGGCATACTTGAACTGGCAAGGGAGATAGAAGGGCTTGCCCGGAAGGCCCAGGAGAGGGGGATTGACCTGGCAGACCTTCAGGGTGGCTCCTTTACCATTACCAATATAGGGATGGTGGGCGGTACCTATTTCACTCCCATAATAAACTACCCCGAGGCCGCTATCTTGGGCTTGGGCAGGATTATGGAAAGACCGGTAGTGAACAATGGCCAGATAGGAATTGGTAAAATTTTACCACTATCCCTGAGTTACGACCACAGGATTGTGGACGGTGCCGATGCTGCCAGGTTCATGAACACCGTCAAGGAACACCTTGAAGACCCCGATTTATTTCTTGTGGAGCTCGGCAGCCAGCCAGAGTAACTTGTGATAATGTGGGAATCTTGATAGATGCGTTAGTTGTAGTTAGTAGTGGGGTGCGTCAGATGACGCACCGTTTTCCCAAAGGGGGGAGGAAGGGCACACGTTATATTTGAAATTGCTGAAAAACTGGCTGGTTCAATCTTACAGATTGAACCTTCCCGAGGCAATATTTAGTTGGCTAAAGGGAGGTGGAATCATATGAAGTTTTTTATAATACCTACCATGACTATTGTTTTATTAATTTTTACCAATTGTGAGGTAAAGGAGGTTACGGCTATGGAGATAAAGAGTTCTGCCTTTAAGGCCCAGGAGAAAATTCCTACCAAATACACCTGTGATGGGGCAGACGTCTCTCCGCCCCTGAACTGGACAGGCATCCCTGAAAAGACCCAGAGTTTTGCCCTGATTTCTGACGACCCTGATGCCCCTGTGGGGACGTGGGTACACTGGGTGATATATGACATCCCATCTGAGACAGGAGACCTTCCAGAAGGGGTGGCTAAAAAAGATGCCCTGGAAAGTGGGGCAAAACAAGGCGTAAATGATTTTAGAAAGGTAGGTTACGGTGGACCATGCCCACCCCCAGGCCCCGCCCACCGTTACTTCTTTAAACTCTATGCCCTGGATGCAAAACTTAATTTGCCCTCCAAAGCTACCAAGAGGGACGTTGAGAAGGCTATGGAGGGGCACATCCTTGCCAAGGCTGAACTTGTAGGTCTTTATAAGCGGTAATGTGCCTCGGTTGGAGTTCGCAAAAAATATATTCTAATTCTCTTGTGCTACGCAGGTTATGGAAAAGCAGTTTTTTTGCTACCTTCGGCATATTGTGGTATATTTTTTTTAGAACTCCTTATGAGGAAGTATCTTGGCGGTATTTATGCGGAACTTTTGATGGGCCATTTTTTTACCTTGTTGTCATCGATAGGGAGAAAATTGGTCAGGGAGGAAAGCAATGAGTCTAGCCATTTTAGCGGTCTTTCTCCTGGTTCCGTTCGTTGCTACTGCTGATGAAATGGAGTGCAGTTATATGATGGTGGCTCCAAGTGCCATAAGCCTCGGTCCTGGTGCTTCAGATGAGGTTTATGTTACTATTCTTGACACCGAAAAGAGGCCAATTGCCGGCCATTTAGTCACTGCCCTCAGTGATAATCCAGAACTCCTGCTGATACAGCCAACAGAGGCACTAACTGATGATACAGGGAAGGCGCTTTTTAACTTAACGGGTTTAGCTGGTCTTGATTGGTGTCCGATTAAAGTTAGTTTTGTGTGCGAGGACCGTGAGGCATTGATTCACATTGATTAGCTGATGAGACCGGAGAGTAGACTTTAAAATAAAACAAGAAGATGGGTGGCTTAAAAAGGGCTATCCATCTTCTTGTCTTACCTGAACAACACTCAGCCCGTAACTTATACTGGCGGGTTTAAAAAAGGGTTAAAATTTGACTAATTTTATATCAAAAAAGTTAAAAAATGAAGCATTTTTAATAAAAAACGCCCCATTTTTGAAACAAAAAAATCCCTTTTAAAACCATTTAATAATAATTAATTAAGTACGCCAGTAGAAACGGATGTTGACCTATTTCTTCTTCTTTTCTGGGTTGTGCTTAGCGCAGGTTTTACACATTTTTAGTCCCTCCTTTTTGAACAAGCCTAGACTAAATTTTAAGTCTTGTGCTACCAAAATCAAGGATTTTCTTAACAAATTTTTTTAGCTAGATCTTTTGTCTTTGTAGAATAGTAGTTTACGTGGGCTAAAAGGGGAGTCTTGGAGAAAGTGAGTGATTTGTTGTGTGTTTCTGTTCAAGTAGGGGTTTTTGATGGATACCATGGGTCTATATGTACAAAGGCTTTATCCACTGTTTCAAGTGATTCCAGGGCTGTTTGCACCTCTTTTCCTATACGATGGGACTCAGCGGTGGGCATTTCCCCGTCCACGTTTATGTGTATCTCTACATGGATGTAGTTTCCTACATAGTGGGTTTTCACCTCGTTAAGTCCCCTTACCCCCGGAATCTCCAGTGCCTTCTGCTTTAATGCCTCTATTAGTTCTTCACTGGCCTTTTTCCCCATCAGGTAATCAATATTTTCCACTCCTATGGAGTAGCCTGTGCGTATAACCCAGAGACTCACCAGCATACCTATAATTGGGTCAAGGATATAGTAGCCGTAGTAAGCCCCAGTCATCCCTACCAGGGCCCCGGCGGCCACGAGGACGTCGTTCTTACAGTCCCTGGCACTTGCCAGGAGGGCGGGGCTTTTAAACTTTCTACCAACATTTTCCAGGTAGTGTTTCATCAAGTATTTTATCCCTATAGTGGCAAGTAGTGCAGCAAAAGGCGCAATGCCAAAGCTCATGGGCTCACCGCTGATAAGACGGGTAATGGACATATGAATCAATTCCATCCCTGCCATTCCAGCGATTACCGCTACAATGAGACCAGATATAGGCTCTGCCCGGTGATGCCCGAAGGGGTGCCCCTCGTCGGCTTCTTTAGCGGAGATTCTTACGCTTGCGTAGACCGCTACTGAGGCCATGATGTCAGTAAACGAGTCCATTGCCTCCGATAGGATTATCAAACTGCTTGATTGAATGGCAACAACCATCTTGATGAGGAACAGGAAAAGGTTTCCCCCTAGACCCAACAGGGTAGCCTTACGGGCGGGTTGTCTTTTAGTCAGGGGAGCCATGCTTTCCTTAATTTCAACTATTAGAGAGCTCTGCAAAAGTCCCATCTGCGGGCTTTACTCCTTCAATCCCTCCCCCTTGCCTGTCCTGAGCGAAGCCGAAGGAAGGGGGGAGGGTAGGGAGGGGGTGATTGTTTAAACTTGTCACACATCTACCTACATCAAAGAGGTTTAGATGTACTAAACGTTCACCCTCCCCCTGCCCCCTCCCCTCAAGGGAGGGGAAAAATAGGAAGCATTCGTAGAGTTTTTCAGAGCTCTCTATATATTGTAAATAGCTTAAGCGTACTAAAACGTGCATAAGTTAAAAAAGTAAATTTTTCAAAGCACTTTTTATAGCATATTTTCCCGGTTTCTTCTAGGGCGATTCCTCTCAGGAGTAATCTTCGTTGCCTGGTTCTTTATTTACACTCCAAAGACCGGTCTTTTAGTGGCGTAGGCTCTAAAGGGAGATTGGGGATTTGCAAATCCCCCCTGCCCCCCTTTACTAAAGGGGGGTTACGAAAGGGGGGTGGGGAAAAGTATAAATGTAATGTGAGGTAAAACCTGCAAGGTTGGACTGGCCGAGAGAATTTAGAATGCGGAGTGCGGAATTCAGAATGAAAAACAGTAAAGGGCTGGTTCAATCTTTTAGATTGAACCAGCCCAAAGATGCATCCAATCTTAACGGAAACACGTGCCCTGCTTCTACAGAAGGGCGTCCATACCCATCATGCTATTCTGTGAAAAGTGGCGGGTTATGGGTCCCCGTAAATGGAGTCATACTCCCTCACTGTGAAGGCAGTGCCCCCTGCGGTGGTTGAGGTATACCCTGCCGCAAAGACCTTTGTGCCATCAGGGCTTACTGCCACCGCATTTGCCCTATCAGCTAATTTGCTTCCTGCTTCCCTGTCGTAGAACTTTCTCCAGTGTGGTGACCCGGTAGAGGCATTATACGCACACACTGTAAAGGCCGTGTCACCTGCGGCAGTTGTGGTATAACCTGCCGCAAAGACCCTTGTATCATCAGGGCTTACTGCCACTGCATTTGCCATATCGGACTTGGTTCCTTCCCTGTCGTAGCTACCTGTCCACAAGTGTGCCCCGGTAGAGGCATTATACGCTCTCACTGTGAAGGCAACGCCCCCTGCGAGAACTCCTGTGGTAGTTGTAGTATAACCTGCCGCAAAGACCCTGTCGCCATTAGAGTCTACTGCCACTGCGCGTGCCACATCATACAGGTCTCTTTCCCAGTTGTAGAAATTATCCCACCCGAAGACTGGTGAGCCGGGAAAGTGGAAGAATAAGATTACCACGGTAATTATTAATTTGTCCCACTGCATGTTGCGCTCTCCTTGCAAGTAAAGACCCGAAAAGGAATATGCTTAAAATAAAAAAACAGAAAACATATAGCAAAATAATTTCACAAATCAAGTGTTTTTGGGAAAATATTAGCCCAAAAGAAAAAAGAAGTGTGCAATTATTTTTGAAAAGTGCAATAGTGTATTCAACGGAGGTGGCAAAGAATCCCTAATTCCCATAATAGGGGAGTGTCGGGACGGGGTAGCGTTTTGGGGCGTCCCTACAATATTTAATGGGGTAACCGAATAGTTAACTACTTTAAGATTCAATTGCCCTTCCTCCTCCCCTCCAGGGAGGAGGTTTAACCTCGTAATTTAGGACAGGTCTAAAGACCTGTCCCTACGGTTGAGTGGGGAAAGTTTTAATCCCCCTTTCCTCTCCCCACACCCCCCTTCCTCTCCCACCGCCCCCCCACCTCCTCTCCCCACGTGGGAGAGGACCGAGGCGAGGGGGTGTGGGGGTGGGTTGTTCTCTCTTGTTATACTGAGGGCGTGGTTTGCAGGGGGTATAGGATTTACTACAATATAAGCATTGCGTCGCCGTAGCTATAAAAACGGTAACCTTCTTTTATTGCGATGGAATAGGCATTAAGTATCTTTTCTCTCCCGGCGAAGGCGGAGACGAGCATGAGGGGGGTGGAACGCGGCAGGTGAAAATTGGTTAAGAAGGCGTCCACTATTTTGAAATTGTAGGGGGGGTGTATGAAAAGATGCGCCCCTCCCTGCGAGGGGGCCAGGTCACCCTGGGTTGCCACTGTTTCAAGGACCCTCACGGAGGAGGTGCCTACGGCAATTACTCTGCCGCCCCGTCTTTGGGTTTCTTTTAGTTTCTGTGCAGCTTCAGGGCTAAACTCGTAATATTCTGCGTCCATGGTGTGTCTTGAGATAACAGGGGTTTTGATTGGGGTAAAAGTGCCCAGTCCAATGTGCAGGGAAATATAAGCAATTTCTACTCCTTTTTTGGATATTTCCTGGAGGAGCTCTTTGGTGAAGTGTAGGCTGGCGGTGGGGGCTGCGATAGAGCCGGGTTGGGTGGCAAACACGGACTGGTAGCGATTCTTGTCTTCCAGGGAGTGGGGGTCAACACCTGAGGGTCTTTTTATATAGGGAGGCAGTGGCATTCTGCCTATCCTTCCTAAAATCTCCATGAGGGTTCCTTTTGTATCAAACTGCACCATCCATTGTTGGTTGGAAATCTTGCTGAGGAGATGGCACTGGAGTGCCCCATCTTCTAAGTCCAATGCTTCTCCCTCATGTGGTATCCCCCTGGTCTTCAGCAACACCTTCCACGTTTCATTGTGGGGCGGGTCTTTTTTGAGTTCCTCTATTAAGAGTAGTGTCACTTTTCCACCTGTGGCCCTCTTGCCTATGAGTTTTGTGGGGATGACCTTTGAGTTGTTGAGGACGAGGCAATCTCCTTTTTGAAGATATTCAGGAAAATTATAAAAATGGCGATGCTCCAGTGCATCTGAATTACGATAGAGTACCATCAACCTGGATGCATCTCTTTTTGGGAGGGGATGTTGGGCGATGCATGCTTTAGGCAGAGGGTAGTCGTAAAGTGCTAGTTCGTCGTGCTGTTCCATGCTCTTATTTTACACGGTTGCACAGGAAGTGGTAATTCACATGAAGTTCCATGTTCTTATTATATATAGAGATATACATAAGAGGGCAGGGAGATTGCAAAGATTCAAGAAATTGGGCAAAAAAAATTTTTTTCAAAATATACTATATTTGGTATTGAAAAAAATAAAAAAGACATATATAGTAGTGAAAAAAATAATTTCGTTGACTAACAAGAAAATGGTGATTAAATTCTCTGTGGTGATGGGTGGGGGTAAGTGGTGAAAAATTCCACATATGCTTTTTTACGGTAGCTTTGAACATGTACTGGATGAGAAGAACCGATTGGCCATCCCGGCCGACTTTCGGGAGGCCGATATTGATAAGCATTACGGAAAAGGTTTTTTCATCACATGTGGAACGGAAAATTGTCTTTTCCTTTTTAAGCCGGTCCACTGGGAAGAGTTTGTAAATAGAATCCAGAGCAAACCCTTTTCTGCGAAGCGCAGAAAGATGATAAGGGCATTCCTTTGGCCTGCACGCAAGCTGGTTTGTGATTCTCAGGGTAGAGTGGTAATTCCTCAGGAACTAAAGGAGTTTGCAAATCTTGAAAAAAATGTTGTACTTAGCGGAGCAGGCAATATGATAGAAATCTGGAATGTTGCGAGATGGAGGGAG
The DNA here is from genome assembly GCA_051388875.1 of Candidatus Brocadiia bacterium JP1. Classification (GTDB taxonomy): domain Bacteria; phylum Planctomycetota; class Brocadiia; order Brocadiales; family Bathyanammoxibiaceae; genus JBMFFR01. The sequence continues at coordinate 140,258 of JBMFFR010000002.1, forward strand.
ATGTATAGGGAGATTGACACAGAACGGGATAAGTTGACGGAAGAGCTCTTAGGTGGGGCTGCAAGCTCGCCCGATGTTTGCTGAAGGTGGGTCCACCGGTAACAGTGGTGGACCGGAGCAAGGGGCAAGCTTCCAGCTCCCTCTACATCAGCCCGTTATGTTGAGGGAAGTACTGGATTGGCTAAGACCTGGTCCCGGTAAAGTCATCGCAGATTGCACACTAGGCACAGGGGGACATGCCGTAGCCATCCTTAAAGAAATAGGACCTTCGGGGCTACTTATAGGGGTAGATATGGATGCGGAGGTTATAGCGGTGGCAAAAAAATTTCTTTCCCAGGTGAACAATCCTTTCAGGTTGTTTCATTCTAATTATACAGAGCTTGGTCCTATACTGGAGGAGGCGGGGGCAGAAGGGGTGGATGGCCTGCTTATAGACCTGGGGGTTTCTTCTTACCAGCTGGGGAGGCCGGAGCGAGGGTTTAGTTTCCAGTTGGAGGGGCCACTGGATATGAGGATGGATCAGAGCGAGGGTCCGACCGCAGCCGAATTACTCAGGCGGTTAAGGGAAGAAGAACTGGCGAGGATCTTCTGGGAGTATGGAGAGGAAAGGTGGTCAAGAAGGATAGCCAGGGCAATTAAGGCTCACCTCAGGAGTGCTTCCCTTGAGACTACCATAGAGCTGGCCTCAATTATAGAGAGAGTGGTGCCCAAAGGCAGAGAGAGGATACACCCAGCCACAAGGGTCTTCCAGGCCCTTCGCATAGCTGTAAACAACGAATTGGGAGGGTTGCAGACCTTCCTGTCCAAAGCCTACCTGTATCTAAGACCTGGGGCAAGGATGGTAGCCATAAGTTTTCATTCCCTGGAGGATCGTATTGTAAAGAGGGCCTTCCTAGAAGGACTCAGGAAGGGGCTGTTCCGAATCTTGACCAAAAAGCCGATAAGGCCTTCTCAGGAGGAGGTCAGGCAGAACCCACGCTCAAGGAGTGCCAAGCTCAGGGCGGTGGAGAGGCTTTAAGGTGTTATATGCTAGGATAATCTTTTTGGTATTTATTACGGCGGGGATGGCTATGGTTGTTGTGTGGGAATCAAAGAAGGCTTTAAGGGCGGGCTACCTTGTAACGGCCTTGGAGAGAAAAAAGGCCCATCTAGAGGAGAGGAATTGGGAATTAAGAAACGAGGTAAACTCTTTGAGGTCTCCCCAAAGAATCATTAAAAGGATGGAGGACATGGGCCTTGGATTATTGCCCCCTGGGGAGGTGGGCCTCAATACTAGCAGTAATAATAAAGCAGGTGTTAAGGCAAGTTCAAGAGGTCGCTAGCTATGAGAAAGTACTTTTTCATAATAGTATTATTTATGTGCTATCTGGGCTTAGCGGTTCAGCTTGCACGCATACAGATGCTTGAGCAGAAGAAGTACGCTGCGCTGGCCAAGTCTCAGCACTACAAGAGGGTGGAGATACCTGCACGCAGGGGTGCCATTCTAGACCGTAATGGTAGGATACTTGCCCAGACCTTGCAGATAAATTCCGTATACGCTGATGCTACGGAAGTAGTGGACGTAGGAAGGGCCTCCAAAGAGCTGGGTAAGGTGCTTGGAATTAAACCGGATAAAATTCGTACTACGTTAAATAAAGAGAAGAAATTTGTCTGGCTTAAGAGAAAGGTCAGCCCTAAAGAAGCACAAGAGGTGAATGAACTGGCGATTAACGGGGTGGATGTATTGCCAGAGACAATGAGGTCTTATCCTTGTGGTACCCTTTTGAGCCAGGTACTTGGGATTGTAGACATAGATGGAAGGGGACTTGAGGGCGTTGAATTGAGCCTTGACAAAGAGCTCTCCGGGTCACACGGATACATGGTTATGCGCCGTGATGGACTCCAGAGGGGCATTTTCACTGGTGAGACAGTATTGAGCACTCCCCAGCATGGAAATAATGCGGTACTAACTATAGACCTAACTATACAAAACATATTGGAAGAGGAGCTAGACAAGGCTTGTAAAGAATGGAGGCCAGAGTCTGCCATAGCAATAGTAATGGAGGCTCGTACAGGGGAGATTCTGGCTATGGCCTGTCGCCCCACTTTTGACCCGAACGACTATCAGACTTCTTCACCAGAACAGCGCAGGAACAGGGTAATAACTGACTGCTATGAGCCGGGTTCGCTTATCAAGCCGCTGATACTTGGTGGAGTATTGAAGAGGGGTCTTGCTAAGCCCACGGACGTCTTCTACTGTAACAATGGTGTTTTTCCGATAGGAAAGCGTGTTATTAGAGACGTTCACCCTTATAAGGACCTTACGGTGGAGGGAATTATTGTTAATTCAAGTAACATAGGTATGGCAAAGTTGGCTATGTTAGAAGGGCCTAACAGGCTTTATAGCGATTTGAAGGAGTTTGGATTAGGCAGTCTCACCGGGATAGAAATTCCTGGAGAAGTTTCTGGGGTGTTGCGGCCAACTTCTAAGTGGACCAGCCTTTCTCTGACCTCAATAGCTATGGGATACGAAGTAACAGTTACACCGTTACAGATACTCACGGCCTATTGTGCCATCGCTAATGGTGGTACCCTTGTGAAGCCAAATATTCTGCTGGCCTTAAGTGATAGCCAGGGAATGGAGACAAAGAGGTTTGAGACGCAGAAGGTACACCGGGTGGTAAGTGTAGAGGTGGCGAAGAAGATAAATGGCATCCTTGCCAAGGTGGTGGAGGAGGGGACTGGTCGGAAGGCTATGCTGCCGGAATACAGCGTAGCTGGAAAGACAGGTACGGCCAAGAAGCTTAATCCAAGTGGCCGTGGTTATGGGGGAGGTTACGTGAGTTCGTTTATTGGATATGTGACTGGTGAAAGTCCCCAACTCTGTGCACTAGTGATGATAGATAACCCGGTGGGGGCATATTATGGTGGTACTGTATCTGCCCCGGTAGTGGGAGCGATTCTGAGAAGATCTTTGAACTATTTAAAGACGGGTGTTTACTGCGCAATGGGATAATTTATATGGAGCAGACCATGAAGCTTAATGAGCTTTGTACTGCCTTGAAAGGACTAGAAGGGGTTAAGGTTTTTGACTTCCAGGATGTGGATATAACTGGCCTAGCCTATGACTCCAGAAGGGTTAGACCTGGCCACGTTTTTGTGGCATTACAGGGTTCTAAGACGGATGGGCATGATTATGTGATGGAGGCGGTAAAAAGTGGCGCAGTGGCAATAGTTACGGAAAAGGCGGTAAATATTTCAATGGCTCAAGGAGGTATCTCCAGTGGTTTTCCACAGATAGTAGTGCCCTCCTCCAGGAAGGCGCTGGCCTGCCTAGCAAGCTACTTTTATGGTGAGCCTTCAAGGCGACTAACTTATATAGGGGTGACTGGCACCAATGGCAAGACGACTATTTGTTATCTTATTCGGTCCATTTTAGAGGCTTCTGGGAAGAAGGTGGGTCTGATAGGTACTGTGACTTGTGTAACGGGCCGAAGGTGTATCCCTTCTAGCCATACCACTCCTGAAGCACTGGAACTGCACGGGTTATTTAGGGAGATGATAGACTCTGGCGTTACTCATGTAGTTATGGAGGTCTCCTCACATGCCTTAGTTCAAGACAGGGTGCACGGGATAGATTTTAAAGCGGCCATTTTTACCAATTTAAGCCAGGAGCATCTGGACTATCACAAAGATATGGATGCATACAGGGAGGCTAAGGCCCTACTCTTTCAGAGTCTTTCGCCTGAGTCTTTTGCCGTGCTTAATGCAGAAGACCCGTCTAGCCAGTATCTGGCTAAGCGGACTAAGGCACAGGTGCTTTGGTATTACCCGGGGGCTAGTAAGGGTATAAGGGGAGAGGTTTTGGGTACAGCACTTGATGGAACGGAAGTGGCGCTCAGGGATGAAGAGCAGGAGGTGCTGGTGAGATATCCCCTTATAGGAAGTCATAACTTTCGGAACCTCTTAGCAGCCGTTACAACTGCAAAGGCGTTAGGGGTAGAACTTCCTTTTATAAAAAGGGGCATAGATTCTATGCAGTGTCCGCCTGGGAGATTAGATAGGATAGAAGGAAAAGGGTTTTCAGTATTTGTGGATTATGCACATACCCCACATGCTTTGGAATCTGTACTGGAAACCGTGAAACCACTGGTGGAAAATCGGTTACTTTTGGTTTTCGGGTGTGGTGGGGATAGGGACAGAGGGAAGAGGCCTTTGATGGGTCAAGTGGCGGAAAGGTATTGTGACCTCTTTTGGCTTACAAGTGATAATCCGCGTTCAGAGCACCCAAGAGAAATTATCAGGGAAATAGAGAGGGGTATCAGTGGTAAGTCCTATCGGGTGGAGCCGGATAGGCGACTCGCTATAGAGCAGGCCATTAATGAAGCAGTAGAGGGAGACGTGGTTCTAATAGCTGGAAAAGGACATGAACAAACTCAGGATCTAGGGCGATTAGTTATTCCTTTTGATGACAAGGAAGTGGTTGAACAGGCCCTTTCTAGGAAAACCAATAAAAGAAAGCAGCCAGTAGAGGAGTTACAGACTGTGGCCCTTTCGGCGGGGAGGGCGTAAAAGGACAGAGATACTTCTCCCTACAAATCTTTCGGAGGTGACACACGTGGTCTTAGAATGCAGATTGTGTGGAAAGGTGAAAAAGTTTGGGGAGTGGGTGGAGACTTCTACTGAATTTAAGGAGTTAGTAAAAGAAGTGGGTGTAGAGGTAGCGTATTTAATGTGTCCGCAGTGTGAAGGGATTCTAGCGGTGGCGAGTTCCGAAAGGAAAGTAAGCGTTCTTGGATAGAAAAGGAGTAAAGGCATGGAGGCACTGAGGGGTTGGGAGATTATAGAAGCTGTTAATGGCCATCACAAGGGGGGTAAGAAAGAATCCCTTTTTGTGGGGGTTTCTACTGATACCAGGCTTCTAAGATCAGGGGAACTGTTTATTGCCCTTTCCGGAAAGAAGTATGACGGACATGATTTTATATCCCAAGCCCTGAAAAAAGGGGCATCGGGCCTCTTAGTTTCAAAAGAAGTCTCTAGTTTAAACGTACCTTCTGATGTTTTGGTAGTGGAGGTAAGGGATACTATGGAGGCCCTTGGTAGGTTGGCCAGATACTATAGGGAAAAATTCCCAGTGAAAGTCATAGCAATTACAGGGAGTACTGGCAAGACTACTACCAAGGAGATGATATACCATTTGCTTTCCCCGTATTTCCGTACGATAAGTTCTCCGGGTAACTACAACAATTTTATAGGTGTTCCGCTAAGTCTTTTCCAACTAAAATCCCATCATGAGGTCGCAGTTATTGAGATGGGTACAAACGCCCCTGGGGAGATACGCTGGTTGTCGTGGGTTGCTCAGCCCGATATTGGGGTCATTACTGACGTATCAGAGGCGCACTTGGAAGGACTGGGAGACATAATAGGCGTTGCCAAGGCCAAAGCGGAGCTTTTGGAGAATGTTAAGGTGGGTGGGTATTTTGTGTTTAATGCAGACAATGCGTGGTGCCGGTGGATGGCAAATAATTTCAACGGCAGATTGTTAGGTTTTGGTCTTGGAGAGGAAGCCCAAATCAAGGGAACTGGGCTAAAAACGCATACAGGCGAATATTACATGGAGCGGGGTAGGATTAGCTTCAATGTGAATGGGGGATATAAGGTTTGGCTAAATGTGCCTGGTGTCCATAATGTTTATAATGCGTTGGCTGCGCTGGCCGTAGCGCAATGTTTGGGACTCAAACTTGAAGAAGTCAGCCAGAGGTTAAAGGATTTTCGTTTACCTCCAATGAGGATGGAAAGGCATTGTGTAGGGGGAATAACCATTATAAATGATGCCTACAATGCCTCTCCTGCCAGTTGGTCTGCCGCCCTTTCAGAATTCTCAAGTATTGCTGTGTCGGGTCGGAAGTGCATTATTTGTGGTAGCATGGCGGAGCTTGGTAAGGAAGCGTTCAGACTCCATTGGGAGTTGGGTGGTAGGATAGCCAATGCGGGCGTAGATCTTCTTATAGTAACAGGGGAGTTTGCCAAAGAAGTGGCCAAAGCCGCACGTGGGGTTGGTATGACAGATTCACAGGTGCACGTTTGCAGTAGTCCTGAAGAGGTGTATAGTACTGCCACAAGTCTGCTTAAGGAAGGTGATGTGGTATTGATTAAGGCTTCCAGGTATATGCGGTTGGAAGAAATATGTGGCCGGCTAAAAGAATATTTTGCGGATTTATCTAACGAAAAGGTGGATATGGGCTGTGCCCTACACAAGGGAAGGGTAAGAGTTTGATTTTTAGTATGTACAGCTATTTAGTGGAGACACCTTGTAGCCTGTTAGAGGATGCTGTTTTGAGGGCTGGTTTGGCAGCATTGACTGCTTTTCTTGTAAGCCTTCTCCTTGGGGCGAAGGCTATTAAAAGACTGGAAAAGTATCAGGTAAAGGAGGACACCTCTAAGACGCACTCTGAGGTGCTTCGTGAACTCCATGCGGGCAAAAAGGATACCCCTACAATGGGAGGGATAATAATTCTCTTGGCTCTTTTCTTATCTGCTGCCCTATGGTGTAACCTCTGGAATTATTCCGTAAAGCTAGTATTTCTTACTGCACTGGTACTTGGGATGTTAGGGTTTGTGGACGACTATTTGAAACTAACCATAAAGAACTCGTTTGGTATGAAAGACAAAACCAAACTAGCTTTTCAGTTGGGATTGGGCCTGGCGCTAGGTATTATTCTATACAAGCACTTTGGGAACTCAGGTCTGGGTACGACTATTGACCTGCCTTTTTTGGAAAAGAATCTGGAGCTTGGGGTGCTGTACGTTGTGTTGGTAATGTTCTATGTAGCCTGGAGTTCCAATGCCGTAAACCTTACTGATGGGCTAGACGGCCTTGCAACAGGCTGCATGATACTAGCCGCCTTAGTACTGGGTTTTATGGCCTTTGTAGTGGGAGATAGGGAGGTCAGTCACTTTTTTAGGGTTAATTATATACCAGGGGCAAAGGAGCTCAGCGTCTTTTGTGCAGCCCTAATGGGTTCTGGATTGGGTTTTCTATGGTATAACGGCTATCCCGCGCAGGCCTTTATGGGGGATGTGGGTTCGCTGAGTGTTGGTGGAGCGCTAGCAGTAGTGGCACTCCTACTCAAGCAGGAGTGCCTTTTCTTGCTGGTAGGGATGGTCTTTATGATGGAGGCGTTTTCGGTATTTCTTCAAGTGGTCGTATATAAGTTCTCTGGCAGAAGGGTCTTTTACTGTGCTCCCTTACACCACCATTTCCAGTTTATGGGTTGGCCTGAGACCAAGATAACTATAAGACTTTGGATACTTGCAGCGGCGATGGGGCTTTTGGGCCTCTTAATTTTGCGGATAGGATAATGAGATTACCGGAGCCGGAAGGCATACTATTGGCTTTAACGTGTTGTCTTGCAGGGGTTGGTGTGGTAATGGTTTACAGCTCCGATTGGGTTAGTTCAGTTACCCCAAAGGGTAGTACCTCTGCCCTTTTAAAACACTTGTTTGCCCTGGGATTGGGTACAGGACTAATGCTTGGGTTAATCTGGTTTAACTATAAGAAGTTGGAATCTCTTTGGTATGTATGGCTTGCTATTGCCATAGTTGGGCTGGTGGCGGTATTAGTCCCTGGGATAGGTACTTTGCAGAATGGGGCGAGGAGGTGGATAAGGTTGGGACCAATGGTAGGGTTTCAGCCTTCTGAGTTTGCTAAGTTGGCGATGGTTTTGTTCATAGCGGGCTGGGCCTCCAGACATCAAGAAAGGATGCATGAGTTTTTGAGGGGATTCTTGATCCCTTGTAGTGCGGTGGTGACTCTTGCTGGGCTTACAGTGCTAGAACCAGATTTTGGCACGGCAGGGTTCATAGCCTTTTTAGGGATGATGCTTTTAGTAATCGCTGGTTGCAGGTGGTTTTATGTGGCTGCTGCGGGACTGGTCTCTATTCCTGGGTTCATGTTCCTCATTCATCAAGCTGCTTATAGGAAGGCGAGGGTGTTAGCCTTTCTTGATCCTTGGAAGGATGCCTCAGGGTCGGGTTATCACATTATTCAATCCTGGGTAGCCTTTGGTTCGGGTGGGGTTTGGGGCGAGGGCTTGGGAAATGGCCATCAAAAGCTGTTTTTCCTCCCGGAATGCAGCGGAGACTTTATCTTTGCTACACTTGGGGAGGAGCTGGGGTTTATAGGTGCATTCTCTGTAATCTTACTTTTTGGCCTTTTAGGATGGCAGGGGCTGAGGGTTTCTTTAAAGGCGGGTGAACCGTTTGGTGAGATTCTTGCAATGGGCCTAACGCTTATGCTTTGTTTTCAAGCGGCATTTAATATTGCTGTGGTACTGGGTTGTGTGCCTACGAAAGGAATACCGTTACCGTTTATTAGCTCTGGGGGCTCGTCTCTTATGCTCTCAATGGCAGCGGTGGGTCTATTGTTGAGTATTGCGAAGCACTCCAAGGAGGAAGGAGAGAAGACACCTTCTTGGAAGCCTGGTCAAGTGGTAGGGAATCCTTTAAGACCGGGCTCGCTGTGGCCTGGAACGGTTAAGGATATTTCAGTCAAACGGAGGGTCCCTTGAAAGTAGTCTTTGCTGGTGGTGGGACAGGTGGCCATATTATGGTGGGCCTAGCTCTAGCTGAAGGAATTAAGGCACGCTATCCAGAGGCGAAGATATGTTTCGTCAGTACCGGTAATGCCCTGGAAAGGCGATGTCTGGAAGAAGAGGGCTATAAACTCTTTAAGACGGGAGCAGAGGCCTGGAGAGGGTCTGTTAGAGGGATGATAACCTTTTTCATAAGTTTTTTGATGAGTTTTTTAAGGTGCCTATGGTGCTGGAGGGAGCTTAGGCCAGATGTTGTTTTTGGACTTGGAGGCTATGCCTCTCTAGCCCCGGTAATATGCGCCTATTTGTGGAGGACGCCAGTGCTTTTAATGGAACAGAATGTGGTACCAGGAAAGGCGACTAGGTTTCTTTCTCCGTGGGCGGACCTTATTCTGTGTCATTGGGAGACTTCAAATATGTGGCTTCCTTACGGAGAAAGACTCCGGTTTACTGGTAGTCCCTTGAGGGAATCCGTTTTAAGCGGGTTTAGTTTCCAGGATGTCCACCATGCAGAAGGAAAAGTTGCCAACCAAGGTCTCTCTGGCAAGACCAGCAGAAATTATTCTCTGTTAGTTTTAGGTGGTAGTCAAGGGGCAAGGGCTATTAATGATGTAGTATTGGAAAGTCTTCCTTTACTAAAGGAGAGGTTACCTGGGTTGCGGATTGTCCATTCCACAGGAAAGGAAGACTATATGAGGGTAAGGGAGGCGTATGGAAGATTGGGGTTTAAGGATAGTGTGTTTGATTTTATTGGTGACATGGGAAGGGCTTACGCCTCAGCTGATTTGGTGTTATCTCGTTCAGGAGCAACCACCTTGGCGGAGATCACGGCTTGGGGCCTCCCAGCGATACTTATACCTTATCCTTATAGCGCTGAAAGACATCAAAATTATAATGCCGAGGAAATAGCTAGGAGAGGGGCAGCAGTGATGGTAGAAGAAAAAAACCTTACTGCGACTAGACTTGTTGAACTATTGGTAGATATTTTTACAGATGATGAGAGATTACAAGCGATGCGCCAGGCTTCAAAGGTGATGGGGAAACCTTTTGCTACTGAAGAAGTTATTCGTTGTATGGCTACGCTTCTATTGGGCCAGAAAAGGGGGAAATTATGCCAGAGCTTATCTCCACAAGCTGTTTAGAGACAGATGTATTATCGGCGTTGAATGGATCTTTGGTTTACCTGATAGGTATTGGTGGAGCAGGTATGAGCGGTATAGCTAAGGTGCTCATGAACGGTGGTTGCACGGTGCATGGTTCAGATATACAACGTTCCGCGTCTGTTCTTCATCTGGAGGAGTTAGGCGCAAAGATAACATTGCAACAAGACGGGTCTTGGATTACACCGCAGGCTAAACTGGTAGTAATTTCAGCAGCTATACCAGAGGATAACCTAGAGCTTAAGAAGGCCAAGGCATTTGGGTTGCAAGTGATTAAATATGCTCAAATATTGGGTTCATTAATGAAGGAGAAGCAGGGGATTGCAGTGAGTGGCACCCACGGGAAGACTACCACCACCTCAATGATAGCTACAATGCTGACAGAGGCCGGGGAAGACCCTAGTTTTGTAATCGGTGGCGAAGTACAGGCGCTAGGAGGTAATTCCGCTCTGGGTATGGGCAAATATTTTGTTGCTGAAGCATGTGAATATGACAGGTCTTTTCTTTATATGCAACCGCATGTAGGGGTAATAACTAACATAGAAGAAGACCACCTGGATTATTACAGGAACTTAAGTGGAGTAATCAATGCATTCAGAAATTTTGCTAAAAGGGTATCAAGTGAAGGTCTGCTAGTGGTAGCTTACGGAGACGAAAATATTAGGAAGGCTATTCATGGCATCCCCACTAACGTAGAGACTTTTTCTATAGGGTTACCCTCTTGTTGGAGGGCATCCTCACCCGTATTTCAGGATGGATTAAATCACTTTGAAGTCTACTATAAGGAGGACTATTATAGCAATTTTACCCTGAGGATACCCGGTAGGCATAATGTTATGAATGCTTTGGCGGCTATAGCAGTGGGAAACTGGGCTGGGCTATCAAAGGAGGTTATGCAAAAGGCCTTTATGGGGTTTAAGGGGGCTAACCGTAGATTTCAGGTACTGGATACGGTAAATGGAATTACCGTGGTGGATGATTATGGGCATCACCCTACGGAGGTATGTGCAACGCTAAGGGCTGCTAGGGAATATTTCCGTGGTAGGAGGTTATGGTGTGTCTTTCAGCCACATCAGCACGCACGCACCAAGTTCTTTCTTAGCAGATTTGCCAAGGCTTTCAGAGAGGCCGATGAGGTTGTCTTCACCGATATCTATGCTGCAAGGGATAGCAGGGAGGATATGGAATCAGTTAGCTCGGTCGATCTCTTGAGGGAGACACAGAAGGAGAGGGTTAGGGCAATGTATATATCTGAGTTAGGAAGTGTAGCCAACGAGATGTATGCACTGCTTCAGGAAGGCGATGTGGTTATAACGATGGGGGCAGGAGATGTGTGGCGAGCTGGGGTAAAGCTAATTTCTCTATTAAGAAATGGATACAATCATGACGAAAACAATAATGGACAAGATTAAGCACCAACAGTGCCTGAGAAATTATACTACTTTTAAGGTAGGAGGGCCTGCTACCTTGTTTGCAGAGCCCAGAAACAAGGATGATCTCCTAGAAGTCCTTGAATACGGGAAAAGGCAGGGGCTAGGAATATTTGTCCTGGGAAGGGGAAGTAATATCTTAGTTAAGGATACCGGGGTAGAGGGGCTAGTGGTGCATATCCCTACAGAGACTTTTAACAAGATTGAACGAAGTGATGAACTCATAACGGCGGAGTCAGGTGCCAGTCTCTCTAGTCTTATTCATAGAGCGGCGGACTGGGAGTTGCAGGGGTTAGAGGCCTTGGTGGGCATTCCCGGTAGTGTAGGTGGTGCGGTAGCCATGAACGCTGGGGGTAAATATGGGACAATAGAACGCTGGATTGAAGACATTTCCACCATCGGGTACGACGGGTCTTTCCACCATTACACCAGGAATGAGATGAATTTTAAGTATAGAGATGCCGGGTTAGGGCGTGAGATTATCTTGGAGGCCAAATTTAGATTGGGGAAGGGTTCAAGGGAGGAAATCCTCCACAGGATGAGGGAGGTTTATGAGGAAAAGAGTAGGACACAGCCCCTTTCCTCAAGGAGTGCAGGATGTATTTTTAAGAATCCAGAGGGGCAAAGTGCAGGGGCCCTTATTGACCAATGTGGTCTGAAAGGGTTTAAAGTGGGAGGTGCTATGGTATCCAAAAAACATGCCAATTTCATAGTGAATTGGGGTAGTGCTAGGGCATCCCATATCTTGGAACTTATCCAGTGGGTGAGGGAAGAGGTGAAAAGAAGTTTCGGGGTCTGGTTGGACCTGGAGATAAAAGTATGGTAACCCCGAATAATGGGAAAACAAAGCCGGTTATTATACGGGAAGGGCTTGAAGGCCTTCGCAGGACAGAAGTTAGGGTGACCGTTCTGATGGGAGGAATCTCCACAGAAAGGGAGGTATCTATCCGTTCCGGCCAGGCGGTAGTAAAAGGTCTCAAAGAGGCAGGCTATTCTGTAATTCCAGTAGTTGTAGATGATACAAGGCTGGAGGGACTGGACAAATTAGATACTGACGTGGTTTTTATCGCCATGCACGGTTACTTTGGGGAAGATGGAGGGATTCAGGATTTACTAGAGTCCAAGGGCTTACCTTATACGGGTTCAGATGTTACTGCCAGTAGGACAGCCATAGACAAAGTGAAATCAAAGAGGATTTTTAGAGCACATGGTCTTTGTACGCCCAACTTTACTGTAATTACTCAGGATAAGTTTGACAAAAAAGGACTTGATAAAGGGTTTAAGCTGGAGAGCCTTCCCCTTGTAGTGAAACCCTCTCGTAATGGTTCAAGTATCGGCGTAACGATTGTTAGAGATGAGGCGGGATTAGTTCCTGCCTTAGAGGTAGCATTCCAATATGATGACATGGTTATTTTAGAGGATTTTATTGAGGGTAGGGAATTTACAGTTGGGGTGCTGGGAGAAGAGGCACTTCCAATTATAGAAATAAAGCCGTCTAGGGAGTTTTTTGATTACGAAGCCAAGTACAAAGATATCAACACCAGTTACATCCTTGATCCTAATATTTCAGAGGGTGTTTGGAAGCAAATGCAGGGTTTGGCCATCAAGGCTCATAAAGCGCTAGGATGCCGTGATTTTTCTAGAGTAGATATGATGTGTGATGAGAGGGGTGTCCCTTATCTCTTAGAAGTGAATACTATACCTGGCCTTACCGAAAGGAGCCTACTCCCGAAGGCAGCTCTGGCTGGCGGGATAAGCTTCTCACAGCTGTGTAGCAAGATAGTAGATTTGGCATTGAGCAGGAGCGAGGTATTTTCTGGACGGTTTGTTAAGGGCTAAGTACTTCTTTGATGTAAATTTTCTGTAAGAAACTTTAATGTCTGAAAAGCTGAAAAAGAATAAGTCAAAGGAAGAGAAGATAAACAGTGTGGTGGACTCTTACTACTTTAAGATACCAATCACACTGGTTATGATGAGCCTCTTAGGCTGGGGTATATATGAAGGATGGAAGTACTTTTCTGTATGTGAAGATTTCAGGATAAAAGAGGTGGTTTTTGATATTCACCCTAGGAAAGGGGTGAAGGGAGACCTTCTGGAAGAGATAAGAAATACCCGTGGAATAATAGGGCGCGGACTCTTTGAAAAAGGGCTTTCGCAGGAAGTGGCTGGAGAGAAAGAGGCAATACCGTGGGTGAAGAAGGTCCATTCGGTAAGAAGAGGGTTTCCTGACAAATTACTGGTTCAATTGGAAATACGGAAAGCAGTGGCGGTAGTTAAAAGGGAGGAGACTTTTTATCTATTAGACAAAGAGGGAATGGTGTTGCCTGAGGCTTATTTTGCCTGGCCTGAAGATCAGGACAAACTTCCCTGTATTGAGTCAAGAAGATTGAGGGTTACCCCGAAGCCGGGACAAAGGTTAGAAGACAAGGGCGTACTCGCCGGGATAGAACTGGTTTGTTTCCTGAAGGAGGAAGGGATTCATAAATTGGTGAATCTAAGGTCTGTAGATGTTACAGGAGTAGGATGGAGTCGTAGTCAGGGGGAGAGTGATATAGTTATTTGGACTCAAAGTGGGGTAGCAATCAAGTGGGGATGCCCTCCACTTTGTGGGCATACGGATGAGCTCTCTAATGAACAGAAGCTTAAGAACCTCCTCAGTGTTGTTAAAGCGGAGGGCACAAAGCTAGATCAGATGCAATACATAGATGTCAGATGGAAGTTACCCAGAGGTAAGAAAAAAGAGGAAAAGGAATTTTCAGCACAAGAAAGGGAGAAAGAGCTTGAAGGAATATAACCCGCCTCGCCTATTTGCTGGCTCGTGGTCAGCAAGAGCTACCTCAACCTCGTGGGTTGAGGCATGGAACTGGAGAATGCCACCCCTCACTTCGGCTGTGTCCAGTCGAAGAATTACGGGCGAGGCGGGTTCTGTCCTAAATTTAATAATATAAAATTTTTAAAAGTCAAGAGAAATTTTTTGAAGATGAAAAGGTCACTCCGCCTCGTCTACCTGCTGGCTCGTGGTCAGTAGGGTCTTGCCCAGCTACAGAGGCTGGGTATAAAACGAGTGCCACCCTTAAAACTGACGGGGCGGGGCCTTTTAACTCTGTTTTGGAAGAATATGTCCGCCTCAACGACCTGCTGGCTTGGGGTCAGCGGGACTGCCTGGCCTTTCAGGCCTGGCACAATGAGATGCCACCCCTCACCTACGGTTGGGGCGGACATTAAATATTATTGGGTTCAGATTAAAAAATCCGCCTCGTCTGCCCTGCTGGCTTGGGGTCAGTAGGACTAACCTGGCCCTGGAGGTCGGATATAGATACAAGTGCCACCCTTAATCATGGCGGGGCGGATTTTCTTTTTTTTAAAGATTTTGTTTTGCACTATTAGTTTTGTGGGAAGCCGCTTGAGACTTTATTATCACTCAACGTAAGAGTATTTGTTACCATGCCTTAGGGGGCTTTTATGGAGGCAATAACAGAAGAGAGATCGTCACTGGTCAGAGCCTTCATAAATTCTACGAGGTCAGACATTTCCTTGGCTGTAAGGTTAAGTGGTTTCATTTGGGGGTCAAGATAAGTGTTAGGATGACCACCCTTGTCATAAAAACCCACCACCTCTTCAAGTGTCTTTTGGCTTCCATCGTGCATGTAAGGGGCAGTAACGGCTATGTTTCTTATGGTCGGTGTCTTGAAGGCCCCTTTTAGCCCTTCTGCCTTAGCAAGCCCTTCTACCACAGAATAACGTCCCAGGTCTGGGTCAGGCATGTCAATACCCACACCAATGTTATGAAAGCTGTTATCAGTGAAAATTGCCCTATCTGGTGTAAATAGATGACACAAGTTGCATTTTCCTTTTCCCTTAAATACTTCCATACCCCTTACAGCAGCAGGGTTCATGGCCTCTTTGTCTTTATTAAAAAGTATCTATCAAATGGGGAATTGCCTGCTATTAAAGTCCTCTCAAAGGCAGCGATTGCCCTTGTAACATTATCTATAGTTATTCCTTCTTTACCAAAGACTTTTTGGAATTCATCTTGATATTCCATTATCACTTTTAGTTTTTCAACAAGGGCATCATGGGAGGGCATGCCCATTTCTATCGGGTTAACAATAGGGCCTTTGGCCTGGTCTTCAAGGCTTAGAGCCCGCCCATCCCAAAACTGTACCCTATAGTAAGCAGAATTAAGGACAGAGGGGGCATTACGTGTCCCCTTCTGTCCTCGTATTCCGGTAGATACAGGTTCGCCGTCCCCAAAACCCTTGTCAGGGTTATGGCAGGTGGCACAACTAACGGTGTCATCTGATGAAAGCCTTGGATCAAAGTAAAGTTTCTTGCCTAAGGCTACTTTTTCAGGTGTTTGTGGGTTATCCTTCGGTGTCTCAAAGTCAGGAAGACCGAAGGGTCCCTTTATCTGGTACACTTCCTGTGCCTGAGTAATAGAAAGAGAAATTAAGAGAAACACTAGAGGTAAAAACACCCACATAAAATATATTCTTCCTCCGTGTTAGAGCCCTGGAATATCACTGCTCGTTAAAGACTTAAGGAACTCTATCAGAGCCAGTTTTTCTATGCTAGTGAGGTTCAATGGACGTATGAGAGGAGAAAGGTATTGATTGGGCTTCCCTCCCTTATCGTAAAATTCTACCACTGCTTCCAAGGTGGATTCGCTACCGTCATGCATATATGGGGCAGTAAGGGCTATGTTGCGGAGACTGGGCGTCTTAAAAGCCCCCTTGTCCTTTTCCTGTTTTGTAACATTGTAGCGACCCAAGTCAGGAGTAGGATTGTCCATCCCTACTCCAAGGTTGTGAAAGTTATTATCCATGAAGAGGGCACTATCTGGGCCTATGGAGTGACATACCGCACACCCCCCCTTCCCGCGATATACCTCAAGCCCCATCTTAGCCAGTGGGCCAAGGGCCTCTTTTTCACCCCCGTACATATAGCGGTCAAACGGGGAGTTGCCGGAAAGTAGCGTCCTCTCAAAACAGGCAATAGCCTTGGCTATGTTATCAACTGTCACATCGCTACCGAATGCCTCTTGAAATGCCTTTCGGTATGCCTCAATTCCCTTAAGTTTATCTACTACTATTCCATGGGAAGGCATGCCCATTTCAATAGGGTTCACGATAGGCCCCTTAGCTTGTTCCTCAAGACTCGGCGCACGCCCATCCCAGAATTGGGCTGTAAAGTAGGCGGCATTTATAGTGGGAGGGGCACTCCTGCCACCTTTCTGTCCTTTTATTCCCGTAGAGACTGACCTTCCATCACCACCGCTTAGTCTAATATCATGGCAAGAGGCACAACTAACAGTGTCATCTAGAGATAACCTCTCATCAAAGTAGAGCTTCTCCCCAAGGGCTACCCTCTCAGGGGTCATGGGATTATCCTGGGGTACGCCCAGGTCAGGAAGGCCTAGTGGCGCCTTTACCTTCTGCCCAGCATCAGTCTTTATAATGACACACATTTGGGTGTCGCCTTTAACAGGGCTAATTGTGCTAAAAATGAAACTTAAAGGGAGGATAAGTAGAGACAATGTTTTAAATGTGTACATGATCCACTCCTTTTCAGAGAAGTTTTTTAACAAAATAACCTAAAATTTAAGCAAAATCTTCCAATAGGAATGTAGGAATGGAAGATCGCAGTTTTGTATACTCCTTTGGAAGAAGTTTTCATTTTTGGCCTTTAAGTTTTTTCTTCTAAAGTGTTCGTAAGAAAGCTACCAAGTCTTTCTTTTCTTGCTCAGTAAGCTTAACTTCCAGTATCAGGTTAAAGAACTCTATGGCATCATCCAGAGTTAGCAATCGGCCATCGTGTAGGTATGGAGGCGAGTCTTTGATACCGCGAAGGGGAAAGGTCTTAATGGGGCCATCAGCAGAGGCCATGCGGCCGTTAAGCATGCGCGGCTTGAAGAAGCGCTCTACCCTCAAATTGTGCATAAGATTATCAGTATAGTAGGGTGGTTGATGACAGAATGCACATGTAGCCTTGCCAAAAAACAATTCCTGTCCCTTTAATTCAGAAGGGCTGGCTTTTTTTGGGTCTAGCATGCCATTGATTCCAAGTTTGGGGGCGGGTGGAAAGTCTATAATTTTTTGTATCTCTCCCATAAAATGCACCTGACTACCACGTTCAAGAATGTTAACGCCCTTTTTTGTGGCGATTACTGGGTCACCATCAAAATAGGCCGCCCGTTGTTCAAACTCAGTAAAGTCCTCTACACTATTTAAGGCCCTTTGTGAGCCGAACAGACGCTGTATGTTCACACCACGAAGGGATGGGGTGTCAATACGGTGGCGGAACTCCTGCGGACGAATGTCCCCTACAAGGTGAGTTGCAGCGTTAGTGTGCCCGTTAACATGACAGTCAAGACAAGCAACACCTATACTGGGGTGCTCGGAGCGACGGTCTTCGGTAGCATTAAACTGCTGTTGTGGGAAGGGTGTCAATAGTAGTCTTAACCCCTCTAATTGTTTAGGGTTAAGTATCCCACCAAACAGTTCATAATAGTTGGAAAGGGTTACCAGTTTACCCTGAGAGACGTCGCCCAAGTCTGGTCTTGTAGTCAGGAATATTGCCGGAGGGAACTCAGGTAAGAAGTGATCTGGCAAATCAAAATCAAGGTCAAACCGTGAAAGGTCACGCCCTTCTAGTTTCTTGACTTCATCTATATGGAATACAGGGAAAAGCATGCCCCCTTCTGGGTGGTTGGGGTGGGGAAGGGGCAAGAAACCCGCAGGAAAGAGATCCTTTTCGCGGATTTCCTCGGGGCTCATGGTTGAGAGTTTCTCCCAGGTCATACCTTCCGGTAGTTTGACCCTTACGCCCTCCTGGATAGGGTTCCCTCGGGTCATTGTTACGTCCTTTGCCGAGCGGTTGCTCAGGTCGTAGCGTTGGTTGAGTAACTCCATATGACGCTTCATTACCTCAGGTTTTGCAGTCTTCATCCGGGCCATGATTGCTCCGAAGTCTTCCTTGATGTCTACGGGTGCGTAACTAGAGCGTTTCTGCTCAGTTCCATAGCTATTGCTTTGACCCTGGATAGTAAGTAAAGCAACGAAGGCCACTAATACTACGCCGATATAGTTCAAGGACGCTTGCCCCATTTTTCACCTCCTACTTGTTTTAGTAAGACTTTGGAATTGAACGGCATTTACTTTCCATTCTGTTGTAATTGGGCAATTTTTATGCCTTACCAAGCGTTTTCTGTCCTGGGCTCCACTCTACTGGGCAGAGTTCCCCGGTCTGAAAGGCCTGGAGGACCCTGAGGGTTTCCTTTACGCTCCTGCCCACGCTAAGGTCAGAGATTGCCATGAAACGAATCATTCCATTAGGATCTATTATAAACGTCCCACGAGTGGCAACCCCTAGTTCCTCTACCAATACACCATAGGCTCGGCTCACTCTGTGAGAGGTATCGGCCAAGATGGGGTAGGGTGTCCCCCGAAGGCGGTCATCTTTCTCAAACCATGCCTTATGGGAATACTGGCTATCGGTGCTGGCCCCAATAACTACTGCCCCCAGATTCTCAAAATCCTTATTAAGGGTCTTGAAACCTTCTATTTCAGTAGGGCAGATGAATGTAAAATCCAGCGGATAGAAAAACAGGACTACCCATTTACCACAGTAGTCTGCCAGCTTTATTTTCTTGAACTCTCCTTTCACGTAAGCCATCTCTTCAAACTGAGGTGCCTTATCTCCAATCTTTACCATAAGTTATGCCTCCTGAAAATGATGTTGGTTATAGCGAGTTAGTTGTGCTTAATTTTATTAAACTAATCTCCCCTGCATAAAAAGTCAAGCACGGTGTTCCTCTTGCGCCCCTGCCATTTTTACCAGGGAAGGGGTGTGTGAGTGAGTCTCACTGTGTAATTTTGCTATATTATATATTGAATTATGCTAACTTCCGTACGAAGTGCAGAATATTTAATATTGACAAATTAAACTAGTATTAGATAAAATATTTTTCTAAATAGGTGATGCAAAGTGGTTAAGGTAAGGAATGTAAGTGTAGATGGAGACCTCTAGAGAAGTCCTAAGCTACCACTTGGTGGGGGTTGGTGGTAGCGGAATGAACCCGCTTGCGCAGGTGCTCTTAGCAAAAGGGCACAGGGTAAGTGGTTCCGACAGAAATTTCGATAAAGGCAATAACCGTCTCTTACTTGAAAGGTTGTCTCGTCTGGGAGCGACGCTTTTTCCTCAAGATGGCTCCGGAGTAAGTCGCTCCACCACAATGGTGGTCATCTCTTCCGCTATAGAGGAAGATAACCCCGATGTCAACAGGGCGAAAGAGCTGGGCATACCCATCATTCAAAGGGCAAGTCTACTATCCATACTGTTTAATGAGTGTAACGGCATTGCCATCGCTGGCACTAATGGTAAGACAACAGTAGCTGGTATGGTGACCTTGATTATGGACAAAGCTGGGCTTGACCCTACTGCGGTGGTGGGGGGATACATGAAAAACTATGCCTCCGAATCCACCCTAGGGAACGTCAGGGTTGGCAAAAGTGATATTTTGTGTATTGAAGCGGATGAGAGTGATGGCACTCTGGCCTATTATAGACCTAAATTAGGCGTAGTTACCTCTATATCTAAAGACCATAAACCATTACAAGCCCTTATGGGGTCATTCCTTATCTTTATGCAGAACTCCTCCAGGCTGGTAATAAATATTGATTGTCCCATTTTGAATACAGTAAAACTTTCACCTAAGGAGGTCTTGACTTACGGGCTTCGGGATAAGGCGCAAATAAGGGCAGTAGATATTTCTTACAAGCCTTGGGGCTCTTGTTTCCGTGTGGAAGGGGTAGATTTTGAACTCCAGATTCCAGGCCGGCATAATATATTGAATGCCATCGCGGCGGTTGCTGCCTGTAGAATGGAATCTGTTAGCTTGGCAAAGGCGGCCGAAGCCCTACGGGAGTTCCGTGGGATAAGGCGAAGGCTGGACATAGTAGGAGAGGCTCATGGTATAAGGGTGATAGATGATTTTGCCCACAATCCCGACAAGATTAAGGCCTCCCTTGAGACTGTTAAGCTAGATTCCAATAGGGTTCTAGTTGTTTACCAGCCACATGGCTTTGGTCCTACAAGGTTTATGAAGGAAGAGCTTATTGAGGTCTTCTCAAAGACTATTTCAAAGGACGACATGTTGTTCATGCCGGAGGTTCTTTACTTAGGGGGGACAGTTAAGAGAGATATATCTTCACAGACACTGGTAAAGGAGTTAGTGACTAAGGGAGTAAATGCGCACTACTTTCCAGAGAGGAGCAACATTTTAGAACCCCTTCTTACAGAAGGGAAGCCAGGTGATACTATACTGGTTATGGGGGCAAGGGATGATACGCTTACAGACTTCTGTTACGAGATACTTAAAGGTCTTCGTAACGGACATCATTGATTTCCTACGGGTTGCTGCTTAGAATATGCAGGTGCAACCCCTCTCAAAAATGAGAACCCAGGTGTGGAAATGAAGGGCGAGTCAGAACAAACAAGTCAAATAGCAGCCTCAGAAAGCCAGGAGTTCTATAAAGAGACTGGAGACAGGTTTTTTCTTGCCCTGGTTTCAACTATAAAGAAGTCGGGAAAGCTTGATAAAAGGGCCTTAGTAGACATGGAGCAAAGTTACGGTAAGCTATCGGATGCTGGAGAACGCTGCCGCAGTCTAGTCAAGGGCTATCGTGCAATCCGCATTGCACTTATAGAATCTGGCAATGCAGCTGAGGCTCAATTGCTAAAGGGCAAAGAATCCTACATCAAGACCAATTATTACTGGCGTTTTGGCCCCCGCCCATTTGCCTTATGGAGTTGGCTGACGGGTCCAGATGGCTTAAGGCATTTTATGATTTTATGGGCTTCTATGGTATTCATTATATTCCCAGTCCTTTACGGGTCTGGAGACTTTCTGTCTTCCTCAACTCCAATGAGGGTTTGGGATTACGTATATTTCTCCATATGTACTGCCACTACACTTGTTTACGGGGATATTATGCCTAATGGCTTGGGCAAGCTATTCGCAGTGGTAGAAGGAGTTTTCTCTTATTTTGGCTTGGGGATGCTCTTCTGGATATTGATGGAGAGGTTTAGAGAGGAGATTTAACAAGCTCTTCTCCAGCCTCCCACTTAAAACCCCGCCTTTTTCACATTCTCAGCTACATGGTGGTAGAATCTCCTGGCATTAAAGGAGCGCAGAATTCTTAGACCCAGGTTCCAGCCGATTAAATCAAGATGGTCTGCCCTAAAGTTGCCCATGTATGTAACCCCCTCCACCCCCCAACGTGCTGAGTTTACCGAAACTAACCCATCGTTCTCCCCCTCCTTTTTAGCAATTACATTGTAGGCAGGCCAGAAGAGGGGATTAATAGAATGTTTGCCTATTGAACCACTGTAAGTAAAGTACTTTACCTGTGGTACAATTTTAACCTCCTCGTTAAATCGTTGACAGCTCTCTCTGGTAAGGTCATAAATGAGTTTGGTATCCATATTAAGGAATGTATTAAGGATTTGTACAACTATACTGCCATGTTTGGTTCCCCAGTCGGCTATGGATGTGCCCCAATGTGGGGTTCCTACGGTGGAGAGTGATGCCACTTTATCTGCCATATCTAATTTGCTTATCATGTAGCGTGAATCTAGCCCTCCCATGCTATGGGCGATAATGTTTACCTTACTGGACCCGGTCTTTTTGAGGTACACTTCTATTTGATTTTTCAGTACCAAGGCCCTGCGTTCAACTCTGGCCATTGCAGTCTTGGCATGCATTGCCTGAAAGCCCATACTACCCAGATAGTTAGTAATACCCAGGAAATACTGTATTATTTTGCGGTCAAAACCAAGAACCCCAGGCGCTAGTATGATAGGATAAAGGGTGCCACTTTGCTTCATGGTTTAGGCTCAATATGTAATGGAAAAAAGTTTAAAGGCTATAGTATAATTCAATTTCAATATTATGGCAAACTTAAAAATAAAGGTCAAGCCCGGCAGTGTCCCCAAAGAACCCTGTGAAATAGGGGTGTTGTATTTATTTGAAGAGTCCCCGCTAGGTCCTATGGCTGAGACACTGGACGAAGCCGTTGATAAGACCATTTCTACCCTAATAGAGAAAGGTGAATTTAAGCCAGGTTTAAATAGTACCTACCTCTTGCACACCTATGGGAAAGTCCCTCCTGAGAGATTATTACTTGTGGGGCTTGGGAAAGAAAAAGACTTTTCAGTAGATAAACTCCGCCAGGCTACGGCAACTGCCGCCAAGGAGGCAAGGAGTTTAGGATTTAAGGGATTAACCTTACCCATTTATCCAGTCATTTCTAATGACGTGGTCAAGACTTCGCAGGCTATTACAGAGGGCACCCTTCTTGGACTATATCGTTTCAGTAGATTTAAACACCCAGAGCCAGAGGAAAAAAAGGAACTGGAGTCGGTTGCTTTATTGGTGGAGGAGACAAGACAGCTAGAAGGGGCAAAAGAGGGCATAAGAAGAGGAGAGATTATCTCTGAGGCTACCTGTTTTGTTAGAGACTTAGTTAACTTGCCTGCTAATGAAGCCACTCCCGCTATGCTCGCCAAGACCGCCAAAAATATGGCAAGAGAGTTGGGGTTAAAGGTTAAGGTTTGGGAGGGAGAGGCGTTAGAGAAATTGGGGATGGGTGGTATTGTTGGTGTGGGCAAAGGTAGTGTTAATTCCCCTAGGTTTGTAGTCCTGGAGTACGGTGTTAAAGGCAGAGCAGATACAGTAGCATTAGTGGGTAAGGGTGTTACATTTGATTCTGGTGGTATATCCCTGAAACCCTGGAAGGAGATGGATAAGATGAAGGGTGACATGGCAGGGGCAGCCTCAGTACTTGGTGCTCTCCGGGCACTTGCCAAGCTCAAGGTGCCTTTACATGTCATAGGGCTAATACCTCTTGCTGAGAATATGCCAGGGGGTGCGGCTATCCGCCCTGGCGACATAATTACCTGCCTTGGGGGGAAAACGATAGAAATTATTACCACCGATGCCGAAGGAAGACTTATTGTAGCAGATGCATTAGCTTACGCTACCCGCTATAAGCCCAGGGCGATAATAGACCTGGCAACCTTAACGGGGGCGTGTGTTGTGGCCCTGGGTGAAATCACCACGGGCCTGATGGGTAACAATGAGGAGCTGAAAAAGAGGATAAAGGAGGCCGGTGAGGCAACACACGAAAGAGTCTGGGAATTACCCTTATGGGACGATTACGACGAGCTTATAAAAAGTGATATAGCAGATATGAAAAACGCAGGTCCTGGGGTGGCAGGGGCTATTACAGGGGCGTGTTTCCTTAAGAAATTTGTAGGGGATTATCCCTGGGTACACCTGGATATAGCTGGTACCGCATGGGCTGACAAAAATGGCCCTTACTGGAGGGAAGGGGCCACAGGTGTGGGTGTGAGGCTTCTGTCAGAACTCCTCTCTAACTGGGCTAAATTTCCAGGTGATGCTTAAATAGTACTTTTCTACAGAGGGGTACTAATTAATTATAAATGGAAATCTGATAATGTATTTATTCAGAAGGACTTGGAGTTGGAAGAGCTATCAGGATTAAGAAGTGCTGCGGAGTTGGCTGCCCTCTCTGCCAGGACGGCCCCCAAGTCTAAGGGGGAGGATTTCATAAGGTTAAAGATACTGGAGGGGGAGGATCTGCCCCGCCTTGCCAATGCCATGGTTGAGTATGGACAAAAGACGGGACGGACAAACTTTGATAGAGACGGGGATAACGTAAAGAATTCCTCCGCAGTGCTCCTCATAGGGCTAAAAGACGCTACAAATTGCGGCCTTAACTGTGGGGCATGTGGGTTTGATATGTGTAAGGAGAGGGAGGCCAGGGAGATGGGGGAGTTTAAAGGCCCGCAATGTGCTTGGAGGCTACAGGATTTGGGAATTGCGGTAGGCTCGGCAGTAAAGACACTGTCCCTCCTTAATGCGGACAACAGAATAATGTACCGTATAGGGGTAGTGGTTAGAAAGATTGGCATATGTAATTGTGATGTTGCGGTGGGGATTCCCCTCTCGGCTACAGGGAAGAATATCTTTTTTGACAGGAAATGGCCCAAGTAAAGGGCAAAGAAGTACTTATCACTTCAGGACCTACAAGGGCACCTCTTGATGCTATCCGCTTCATAAGCAACACCTCCACTGGCAGATTAGGGACCGAAATCGCCTCGGAATTCTTGAGAAAGGGGGCAAGAGTTACGTTTATCTCAGGGATAGGGGGTGAATATCCCAAAAAAGGGGCTAAAGTCATTGAGGTAGTTACTATTGATGACCTCATCAAAGAATTAGAAGACTTGAAACGCAGAGATTTTCAGGTGATTATCCATTCCATGGCCGTTTTAGACCATATTCCTGAAATGATTGTGGAGGGTAAAGTATCTTCTAAGGAGGAATGGCAAATAAGGTTAGTGCCTACCACAAAAGTGATAAAACAAATAAGGATGTTATGGCCAAATGCCTTGCTGGTGGGTTTTAAACTAGAAGTGAATAGGACGAGGGAGGCTCTCCTTGAGGTAGCGCAACAGGCCATGAAGGAGTGGGGGGCCGAAATTGTAGTAGCTAATGACCTTAAGGATATTACAAGGGAGAAGCACCTGGCTTACATCCTTGGTCCTGCTGGAAAATTAGAAGTGGTCGCTAATACAAAAAAGGAAATTGCTACAAGGCTTGTGGAATTAATCCAGAGTTTGATACCCCTTTAATTCCTCTCAGAGCAACCCCCTTGTGTGTTTCAACCAAACCTTCCCTTCATCCCAACTAAAGGCACGGAAAGCCCTTGTAATTATTTTATACACTGCTGCGATGTGTATTTTTACACTTGAATATTGTTTTGATAACTGTTTACTTTGTAAGTACTTACGTCCAAACCTCAAAGCATCTCTAATCAAATACTGTGGATTTTGTAATATTTCTTTACATCCACAGTGGTAAATAGACACGATTGGTTCGTTGTCATAACACGTGTATTTTCCAATACTTACATCTTTTTTTTGTTTCTTTTATCATTTTGGTATTGGGCTTGCGATTATTGTATCACGGATGGTGAATACTAAATTTTAGCTGAACTCTAACTACTAACGGAGGTAAAAACAATGCGTAATCTGATTTCCATATGCAGGGCTTTTATGGGTTTCTTCTTCTTTATGCCTAATATACGTAGAGATTGGAAAAACCTTGGATAAATAACCATTACCATATCTTGAGAAAATTCGGACGGTGTAGACTTAATTCTTAAAGGAGGTGAGTACGATGAGAAGCATAATTTTCCTTTGCAGGGCTCTCATGGGTTTCTTCTTCTTCGTACCTAACTTACGAAGGAATTGGAAAGACCTTAAGTAAGCAGAAAGGAGGCGGTAAAGGAAAATTCAGCCCACGAGTAATGCGAAATTCTTCATTGAATTGGAAGAACAGAGAAAAGATTCTGAGATTAAAGAGTCTGAACCTGAAAAGGACAAGGCTAACCCATGAGAAACCTACTTGAAGTGACGGACTGGGATTTGTGGCTGGAGGGGCAGGTTTACCTCTAAAGCGCAAATCCTGGTCCTACTTTTTTAGCTCTGGTGAATATTGTAAGTGTGGGATGCGTAAAAGTGGATCTAGAACCCCGGCCTGATGAGAAACCAGAAATTACCTGCCTCTAGTAGCGTAGAAGCCCCTCAAGTTAAGTTCCTGCCGTAAAT
The DNA here is from genome assembly GCA_051388875.1 of Candidatus Brocadiia bacterium JP1. Classification (GTDB taxonomy): domain Bacteria; phylum Planctomycetota; class Brocadiia; order Brocadiales; family Bathyanammoxibiaceae; genus JBMFFR01. The sequence continues at coordinate 166,115 of JBMFFR010000002.1, forward strand.
AACCGATATCCACTCGTAATCAAACAATAACCATTATTCGTAATTGATTGATACAATGTTTGTGTAATATATTTTTACATCCGGACGTTTTCAACTAAATCTTTACATTTGAAATGGTTATATTCAGATTAACTTTGTTCTCAGGCTTAGAATTGTGGATTTTGTAAAAATTTTGAACACCTATTGTAATTAATAGCTACGATTGCGCTAATGTCATAAGACATATAACTACAAATACTTACCACCATTTGTGTTTATTTTATTATTTTGGTACTCGGATTGCGAAACTATATGTTGGATGGTGGACACTAACACCTAAAGGAGGTGAATCAAATGGGTAAGCTAGCTTTCTTATGCAGGGCATTCATGGGGTTCTTACTATTTATACCCAATATACGAAGGGTTTGGAAGAACCTCGGATGATAATGAAAGGAGGGGACAAAAATGATGAAGTATGTGTGTACCGTTATTTTGGTAGGTTTTTTGAGTGTGTTTATGGGGCTGTTCCCTTTTGGCAAGAGGGAGGTTCTAGCTGGTGATGGGAAAGATTATTTCAATCTCGCAAACAGTCTGGCGCAGTTTCTGTTATCTGCCAGGCTTGTTATATCCCGGAGCCAGGATGTTATTGACACCCATGGGGCGAAGGTAGGAGAACCTGTTCCTGAGGGTGCACCAACCTCTAATAAGGGACTGGTACCGGCGGTGTTCGGTAAGCTTGTATCGGACGAGCTCGTACTCAGGACTGGCATTGCATTGAAGCAGACGACCCTGGGTAAAGGTGGGTTTGGCCCGCGCAATATCTATAACAAACCGGATGAATGGGAACGGGCCATTCTACAGAAAGTTGGGTCTCGTTCTTACCCTAGAGGGGTGGGCTTTGGTGAATTCGTTAACGTGGAAGAGGGCCAAGGACTGCTTTACCGCTTCATGTTGCCGGTTTACGTGGACAAGTCTTGCCTTAAGTGCCATGGTGACCCGGAAGACAGTCCTACTGGGGATGGACTGGACGTAACAGGTCGTCCGATGGAGGGCTATAAGGAAGGTGAGTTCATAGGCGGCATAAGTGTAACAATCCCTGTTAGGGAAATTCTACGCGCCTCCTCTGACTCCTGGATTTATCCTTAAACTATAGAACTCCCTGACCAGTAAAGGGAGAGCCAATCCATGAAGAACGCACTCTAAGTAGTGGGACTGGGATTTGATGCCAGAGATATACCCATACACGATGCACACAAATCCCAGTCCCATTTTTAGGGACGCAGAGTCCGCTAACCCCATGAGTGTTGTATAAAAGCGGGGTGGGGGAACAAGTGGCTTAGAACACCCGCCCAGGTTAGAAACTAGAAATTACCTGCCGTACAAAATCTGAGGAATTAAGTCCAGTGCGCATAGATCATCTGGTACAAATCAACGCGCTCCATTTTGTAATTAATTGATACAGTGATTATGCAACAAATATTTACACCCGCATATCTTTTGTTAAGTCTCTATGTTGCATGTCCTTATACTCAATCTAAGCCTATTCTTAATGTTAAAAAAGTGAATTGTGTAATATTTTTTAACATCCGTAACACTTTGTGAAACATGAGTAAGGTACTGTCATAACAATTTGTAGTATAATAACTTAACATTGTGTTTTCTTATTTTTGTGCTAATGGCATTTAGTTTGCTTTTCTTTAAATCAGGTAGCTTGTTTAACTCAAATCTTAAAATAAACCTTAAAAAAAGAGGCAAAAAGAATGGGAATCGTATTAAACCAAGCGATATTTAGCTATAAAGAGGGAGTACTAACCATGAGGAACCTATTTACTATACTGGGACTCGGATTTGTATGCCTTGTCATTTGGGTTTACCACTGGATGTCTAATACCAGATGATTTTTCCTTATGTTTTCTAATTACGGGACACAATTAGCCTTTGGTTGACCACAGGAGATTTAATGCCAGCCCAAATGAGAATGGCTAATCGGTAGATATTAAATTATGAGTGGAATGATGGAAAATTTATTTACAAGAAATGCTTCGGGCCATCTAAAGGAGATATTTTTCTTGACATTCCCGATAAAATTGTTACAAAAGCGCTACGTTTCGGGGGTGGTGGGTAGATTAAAAAAGGAGGCGGCTCATCATGCATAACAACCATGAGTTCGCGAGTCAGACCCAGTATTATTTTAGGACTTTCCTTTACTTCAAAGTAATATGGCTTTCCTGGTTATTGATTTTCTTCCTTAGCTCGTCCTTCCTGTTAGGGGAGGAACTTCAACCATCTGAATCTAGTGCACCAGCGGAAAAAAGTGGTGAGGCTGTTGAATCGCAAAGGTTTCTCTCCGATTTTGGTCAGTACTTTTGGAGCCCGGAGGTTTGGGGGGTTATAGATGAGGCACGCTTTGCGGAAGAGGAGACTCTTGAGGTCAAGGCCCATAGGTGGGGCAATCGTTTCCTTTTCAGGACCCCTCTTGGTGCGTTTTTGTGGGGTTACGAGAGGGGTGAGGGGAAGGCGGCTCTCTTTCCCAGGAGAAATAATGTCTTTGGTGGCCGTCTTCATAAACAGCCCTTTGAATGGGGTCGTCAGGATAAAAGGGAGTACGGGTATTTTATAGACACAAAGAGGCTTAGAAGGTGGTTAGAGGATGAACCAGGGGTACCTAAATTAAAACTGTTACAGCCTTTTGATATTCAAGGTTATTTTATTTACACTGATTCAGATGCTTCGGTGGGCGAGCGGGGGGAGATTAATTTTGCTAACGAGAAATTTGAGTCCATTGATAGTCAGCTTAATTTTCATGTGAATAGGGGGAGATGGTTTGGCCTGGGTTTTGAATTTTCATTTATACGCTATAACCCCACCACGCTGTCCAATTTTAAGCTTTTTGATAGCCCGATACTTGGCCCCCAAGGGTTTACCCAAAAAGAGGTAATAGACAGGGATGTGTGGCATGCAAAAATAACCTTCCCGGTGAGTGAGAAAATCCACATCTCCGGGTTATACGACGAAGACAATGACATACACCGTTTTAAAAACACTGATATTCCATCTGTTCCTATCCCCTTTATAGGGAATGTCCCACTATTTCTTATACCAAATAGGTCTATGCACTCTACTCAGAGGAAATTCGGTCCAGAGGTGCGGTACTTTTTTGATGAGGACTTGTATAGGGCAGTTTCCATGGGGTTCTACGCTTATACAGGAGAAAGCGCCGGTAGGCTTGGGGAGTTTGGCCTTAAGAGGGCCTTCCGTTGGGACAGCGCAGGGCAGTTTGCTTCTCTGGACTTACATAACAGCTTCGGTCTTAGCATAGGTTATGACGAGTATGAGAAGCGGGCAAACAGTGAAGATGAGAAGAAAAAGAAGTGGGGAATAGGTCTTGAGGCCGGTTATCTGGATAGTGATGAGGTATCGGGTCCCTTTTCAGGGCTCGTATTTGTAACACCTGGAGTGCTACCACAAGTACCGCCACCGGGTGTGCCAACCCTTCAAATAAGGCAATTTGATGAAGATCTAAAGCAGTTGTTCTTTAAGGGTAATTTTATTTATCACATTGTTCCCAATGGTAACAAATCTCACGCCCTTGCGGGAGAGTTGCATACAGATTTTTCCTACTGGAATCTGGAGCGGGAGGGCAAACAAAGCTCTACATTTCCACTGTTGGGGGCTTCTGAAACAATTCGCAGCTTCCGTGATGATAGGAGGATACTACAGTTTGAAGTAGGTTACGAGCTTGATAAACCCCTCCAGCACCGCTTCGGTGGGCTATATTCTATTGAGATGGACTTTAACTGGGACGTAGAGGGTTCTGATAAGGTAGGCGGGCTGACGCTAGGCTTTTTCTACTAGGATGCTACCGCAAAGTTTTTTGGTGTTGTTTTTGTAGAGGAGGGGTTGGCCATGGCTGGCGAAATTAAACACAAGAAGGACAGCGATATAGAGTGTTGCTTTACCAATCGAAATAAAAGTGAGGGCAGAAGGGCAGTTTTGGATATAAAGGGTTTTAATATCCCTTAGCTTGAAATTTAAGGCATGTAGGAATATACTTTGATTAATTAGGTTTTTATCCTCTATGGGTAAGGGATCTGGGATTTTATGATTTTGCCTCCCCGATAGTTGCTACCTCCCGAAGCCTTACCCGTTGATTTTAAGTCAGAGAAGTGGATGGATATGGAAAGATTTCTCCCTCCAGAACATAAAATTACAGAACGGGGCTACATGAAATACCCACCCTTTGGTATAGATGAGAGGGGTATGAAGATAGAGGATGTCAGAGGGCACGCCATCGTTGTTTTATTGGACTACGTGAGAGAGCTTGTAAGAAGAAGAGAGTACGAGAAGCACAAAGACTTGCCACCGCCACTGATAAAAGAGGCGGGCGAGAGGGCTGCTAAAGAGGCGGTAAAAGAGCTTGTTTCCAGGCTCAATGGTGCTATAAGGGATGAGAAATTGCACGTAACTGAGGAGTCCCTCGGTAGTCCATGGAATTCTTACTCCGGTGAATTCTTCCAATTCGCAGTAGAGTTTGCAAAGGAGATAACCGGGGAAAAAGACCTCTGTCTTAAACTCGGTATGGAAAAGTATATAACGTCCCTTGTAGCTATTGTAGGTAAGCCTTTTCCAATGGAATACTGTTATAAGATGGTAGATTTACAGGATAGATTTTCAAAGGGTGTTGTCAAATTAGAGGTGTCTTTCTTAGAGAAGGGCAAGGTTATATTCCAAATAAAAGCCAACGAGAGATATAAAGAGATGGTTGGTGAATATTTTCCTGCGTGTTCAGAGAATAGTTGTTTAATTAGGAAAGGCATTCTTATAGCTGCTCCTCAGAAAATACACAATTTGCCTCCTGCTAAGTGTAGGGATATTAAGTGCCTAGCTAAAGGGGATGAATATTGCGAAATGGAGTTGACCTGGGAAGTAAGACAATCTGTCAGGAAACGGCCAATTTTAATAGGTATGGCTTCCAGCGCTGCCTTATTTTTTGGGCTTAATCCTGTACTTCAATGTTCAGCACTAAAGATAACGTTATCCGGCCTACCCTTCCTTATTGGCTATCATTTAGCAGATAGATGGCGTTTAGCAGAAGAAAACCAGAAGAGAGAAAAGCTTGTAGCTGAACAGCAAGAATACATTAATGAGAGGTATAAGGAATTAGAGGATGCACATATCCAAATTCAGGCCACGAATATTGAGCTTAAGGAAAGGCTTCAACAACTTACCAAGGCCCAGGAAAGTCTGATTCAAGCAGAAAAACTAGCTGCTCTAGGTCGCCTTAGTTCTTATATAAGCCATGAGCTTAGAAATCCTTTGACCTCTATAAAGAATGCCTTATTCTATTTAAAGAAGAAAATCCCTCAGGATGCTCTGGCAGAGAAAGACCCCAAGGTAGTAGATTTCCTGAGAATACTGGATGGCGAGGTTGATACCTGTACCAACATAATTAATCACATACTTGATTTCACCAGGATAAAAAGGCTCTCTCTCAGTGAAGGCGATATAGTAGCTATTCTCAGACATTCATTGCATAGGTGTCATGCACCAGAGGGGGTAGAAGTACTTGAAGAGATACCACCGAAACTGCCTGCTGTTCAGGTGGATTCGGAGCAAATAACGATGGTCTTTCGTAACCTTATACAGAATGCCTTTGAAGCTATGCCGAAAGGTGGCACATTGAAGATTGCAATCAGAGCCGACCGGGAATGGATAGATATTGATTTTGTTGATACAGGACATGGTATCTCGGAAGAAAATCTTAAGAGGATATTTGAACCCCTTTTTACGTCCAAGACTAAGGGGACAGGGCTGGGCCTATCTATATGTCGTGAGATAATTGAAAGGCATGGTGGGAGTATTGCCGTAGAGAGCAAGTTGGATGTGGGTTCTACTTTTTCTGTTCGTCTGCCCATTATGGCGCCGGGCAGCGTGGAAGCTAACCTTTCTTGCAATTAGGCAACCGTTGGCTAAGGAGTACTTTTGAGATAGAAAGGGAGTCTGGTGAGAAAAGATATTCTTATTGTCGATGATGACCCAAGTATAAGGGCCACCCTCAAAGGTGTACTTGAGGACGAGGGTTATAATGTAGTAGCAGTAGAGGATGGGCTTAAGGCTATTGAGATGGTAAAAGCCAGACCGTTTTCTCTAGTTCTGACGGATATGGTAATGGCTGGTCTTAGTGGGGTGGATCTGGTGCAGGAGATAAAAAAGATTAGTCCCACTGAGGTGGTCGTAATGACTGGTCACGTAGATAGGGAAGATTTCCTGATGAAGGCTGGACGTCTTGGGGTAAGAGGGGTACTGTATAAACCCATCCAGTTGCCTCAACTTCTAAGGCTTGTCAGGTCAATCCTGGCAGAGGAAGAGCCCTGGCTGCTTGTAGTAGATGATGACGACTCTGCCTGTAAGACTCTTGCAGGGATACTTGCAGACTCCGGCTACTGGGTAGAGACAGCTCAGGATGGACAGAGTGCCATTGAGATGGCAAGACGATTTGATTACCGCCTCATATTTATGGATGTCAAGATGCCGGGTTTAAACGGCTTTCAGGCCATGAAGGAGATAAAGAAGGTTAAGCCTCAAATACCTATAGTATTATTCACCGGGCACAGGCTTGAGGATTTCATGGAGAAGTCAAATGGTTGCGGTGCAAGGGCTACTATACGTAAGCCCTTTAATGTGGAAGAAATCTTAAAACTGACTAAGGAAATCCTTACGGAAAAACCATGATTTACGAATCAGAACAACCAATAGTGATGATAGTAGACGACGATCCGTCCGTGTTGAAGACTACCGGCTTTAATCTAGAGGCAGAGGGGTTTAAGGTCATACTCTGCTCATGTGGGAGAGAAGCAATTGAGAAGTTTAATAAGGATATATACAGCGTTGTACTTGATTTATCTCTGCCGGATATAGGCGGGCTGGAGGTATTTGAAGAGCTGAAGGAGAAGAATCCACTAGTTCCTATAATTCTTTACACCGGGATGGAGGAGAAAGGGGAACGGCTGAGAATAAGGCGTAAATTCCGTCCCCATGCATACATACTAAAGGGTGGCGAACCTGAAGAACTGATAGATACCGTGGTTGGTGCAATAGAATGTTATACAAAGACTTTAAGTGCCATCAAACTGCATACAGAATTGGAGCTAAGGGAGAAGGAGAACGTCAACCTCAGGGAAGAATTAGGTAAACAAGCCCGTTTTGAAGACATATGCACTAGAGACCAGAAGATGGGAGAGGTCGTTAGGGCAGCCCAGAAGGCTAGTACGGTGCCTTATCCTGTACTCATTACTGGGGAGAGTGGCACGGGTAAAGAACTTTTGGCAAAGGCAATACATTACAATGGCCCAAGGGCAAGCCATCCATTGATTATCCTTAACTGTGCAGCTATACCAGGAGAGTTAGTGGAGAGTGAACTCTTCGGACATGAAAAGGGGTCATTCACAGGTGCTGTTCAGAAAAAGATAGGCTTATTTGAAGTAGCCCACCAGGGTAGTATCTTTCTGGACGAGATAGGGGACCTCGGACAATCTGCCCAGGCTAAGATGCTCAGGGTCCTACAGGAAAAAGAGTTCCAGAGGGTGGGGGGTGCTGAGCCAATTAAGATAGATGTCAGGGTATTAGCTGCTACCAATAAGAACCTGGCCGAGGAGATTAAGAAAGGTAACTTCCGCGAAGACCTCTTCTATCGCCTTAATGCCATCTCTATTCACTTACCACCCTTGAGAGATAGGAAGGGCGATATACCTTTGCTGGTAGACCACTTTCTTAAGAAGACATCTCAAGAGGTAAAGAAACGTTTTACGGGTGTATCTCAGAGATGCATGAGGCTTCTTGAGGAACATGACTGGCCAGGCAATATTAGGGAGTTACAAAATGTAATAGAGAGGCTTGTTACTTGGACTGAAAATGGTTCAGCTATTACAGAAGAATATTTGCCTCCGGAGTTGCTCCCAGAAGCGGCTCTACACACTTATTCTCCTTATAAGTCTGCTGGGAACTTATACCAAACAGTCCAAGCCGTGGAAAGGGAGGCTATTGCAAGTGCCTTAAAGGTGAGCGGGGGGAATAAGAGCAAGGCGGCCGAAGTCCTTGGTATAAGCAGGCCGTTGCTCTATAGAAAGATGGAAATTTATGGTATTTCGGAGTCTGTTCAGGAATCTTGAGGGTGAAACTACTGAGCTTTAGACACCCACTTTAAGCGTACACTTCTGCCTACTCTAGTTTTTTACCCTATCTTTCGGCGACAGCAGAATATTTGTTGGGAGGAATTGCAATACACCCCACCAGTTTAAGACCCCTTTACGTACTTTATTATGTAGCGACTAACATTTTTTGCATTAACGCCATAAATTGTTACCTCAAAGGGTTTTCTCTCCCCCATAGGTATGTCCATTATATAGGATGCATTCGCCCCTAGCACTTTATCCTTGGCATCCAGGACTTCCACATTAAAGATGATAAATTGGAAGTCCTTGGCACTACCATTTTCTATTTCCCCGGTAAAGACAGTGTTATCAAGGGAAGGCTTATAGGTAAGGTTAACTATCGTAAGGCCTTGTCCAAGATCAACGGTACCGGTTGCCTTTCTAGGGGTTGTGGAAGGGGCCTTAGTGGGCTTAGATTCCTGGACTGCGCCTTTTTCTAGTGCTGTTATTCGCTTTTCCAGACGCTCCAATTTTGTTGCTATTTCTTTGAAGCTCTCCTCCAGGGCCATAAGTTTTTCCATAATAATGGCCTCTGGGTTACTTGCACCCAGAAACAAAAACAGATAAAGAAAGGCTAACGGGATATTCCACTTAGTTTCACGATGCATAGAAACATTTTACACTCCTATCAAGTTCAATTCCAGTTTTTTGTAATCTTTTTGTCTTGCCCAAACATCAAGATGTATGGTAGCTATGTCATCTACTAGTGGTATAGCATTTGGGTCTTTCCCAAGGTCTATGGTTTTTATGTATCTCTTGCATGTATCACACAGCTCTAGTCTCGCTGAAGGACATTCCTCCGCGACAAAATAGGAAATTTTTTCTCTGTCCGATTCCATACAATTTGGACAGAAAAGTCTCCTATATAACCATTCTCCGTTACAAAGGGAGCATACCAAGAAGCGCTGGGAGGTATTCTCAAAGGGGCGCAGGTAGCCTGTCAGGGGTCTATGCCCACAGAAGGGGCAATGGTTTTCTGCTAATTGAAAGTCTTTGTTATGGGCGGGGTCAATACTTTCTCTGTTAATGAAGACCTGGAGATAGGGTTGCAGTAATACACGGGGGAAAAAGGATAGGGTTGCTGGTGAAGGTATAATCCATTCGCAACCCTCTAGCAAATCCAGCCAGCCCATAGGTCCCCAGTAGGAAACCTCTTGAGCCATTTTAGCAAGGAGTGGCGGCCCTCCCATAGTGATGGAGAGCAGTTGGTGGAAATAGGGATAAAGAACTTCTATACCTTTTTTAAGGATGCACGGGTTAATGATGTAACCTGTTGTATCTTCTTGGTTTCTTATGATTTTAAATATTTCTTTATCGTTTTGTAATGTTTTGTAGAGTTCTTTTTGAAATAGTAAGATTCTTTGATAGAAGCTTAAGATTTCACTTGCGAAAGGATAACGTACGGCAAGAACCTCACAGCGTTTTATTGATAAATCCCATGAAGGTGACTCTACTGTCTCATTAGATGTCATGAGATACCCATTACCCGCCTGTACCACCTGGCATGATGGGCCCTTGCCCAGGCCTCGGTCACCTTACCCTCCACCATAGCCCTAAGCGACCCGGGGGTAGCAAAAAGACCCATATACAAATGGACTATTATGCAACCTATGGATGCAATAGCAAAGACCTCATGGGTTAGGATGCTTAATAGCCTGAGCTTCCAGGAAAACTTATCAGGGAACCACAGAACTACTCCTGATAGTAGTAACATAAAGCCACTGAATGCTTGCATCCAGAATAGGGTCTTCTGTCCGGCATTAAAACGCCCCGACTCCGGCACCCCTGCCTCACCCCTACTTATGTAACTCCAGGTGTACCGCATCCACTCCCAGTCCTCCGGGTACATCCACAAGCACCTACGCCACTGAATGGTCATGATACAGACTGCCAGGAAAAACACTGCCCCAGCATAAGGGTGCCATACCCTTATATTGGTCCCTCCACCCAAGAGAGAGGAAATCCAGTAAAGCCTCGGGGAATACAGGGCAAGCCCAGAGAGTAACAAATAAAGGAAAGATATAGCTACTGTCCAGTGGACAACTCTTTCCCTGAGGTTGTATCTCTGTATTTCTACACCTGCCGTTACTTCCACTTCTTTTGTAATCCTTGTTCTGCTACGCCTTGCTTTCATCTTTATCACTCGCCTGTTTTCACGTATGTTTTTCTATTACCAGGGGCTTTTTCTCTTCTACTCTCTGAGGGCCAAATATGAAGTAATGTAGGGCCGCTGTAACAATACCACCTATTAGTAAGCCACTCCCGATTGTCTTTAGTGGCCCCTTCCACAAGGAGACAATCCAGGGCACGCTGGGATCGCTGGGTAAGCCGTAATCCGCTAGTCTGTTTCCGTAGGGTAAAACATATATGGCATGGGTGCCTAGAACACCTGGGGGGTCATAAACAGTTGCCCCGTTAAAGCCCTGGGCCTTCAATTGTTTTACTCGCTTGTGGGCCCTCATGAGCATTTGTTTTTTGGTACCAAACTGGAGGCAACCCGTAGGACATGCCTTTATGCAGGCTGGTTCTAAGCCAGCTGCTACCCTGTCTGAGCACAGTGTGCATTTATACACCTTTTGGCTTTTAGGGCTTAACCTTGGCACGTTAAAGGGGCAACCCGTTATACAGAACTGACACCCGATGCAATTTTCTTGTACAAAATCTACAATACCGTTAGTGTATTGCACTATAGCTCCAGGAGCTGGGCAGGCCCTCAGGCAGCCAGGATCCTCACAGTGCATACACTGGTATTTGGTCATCGTCCAGCGCAAGCCTCCTCCGCCTGAGGTGGATTCTATTTCTTTAAATTTAATTAAATTCCAGAAGTTGTAAGCAAGTTCGGGCATAGTCTGGTAACTACCAGTATATGGATAACTTTCTGTAACTGGAGTATCGTTCCATTCCTGACATGCCACCTCACAAGCCTTACACCCTATGCATACAGAGACGTCTATGAGTTTGCATACCCTGAACGTATCTTTGATTCCCAGGGTAGGGTAGTTGATAGCTGAGATGGCTTTTATCTCCAGGGGCATGTCTAAGTCTTCTCCACCTTTACTAGGAAACCCTTATATTCTGGTGTGGAACAATTAGGGTCTATTGCAGTTGGGGTAAGGAAGTTGGCGAGTGGGCCGGTTACTCTTCCTGCAAAACCCCAGTGTATAGGGATACCTATCTGCCAGACCCGTTTGCCGTTTACTGTCATAGGTCTTATCCGTTTGGTTACAAGGGCCTTACCCTGAATGCTTCCCCTAGCGGAAGTCACCCTTATCATTTGTTGATTGCTTACACCTAGCTCCATGGCGAGACCTTCGGGTATCTCTACAAAGAATTCAGGTTGTAGTTCTGAGTTGACAGTAATATGTTTTGTCCAGTAATGGAAGTGTTCTGTTAGACGGTAGGTGGTGCAAACTATTGGATATTCTTCAGGTGAGGCGTATTTATCCATATCCGACTTGAAGGTCTTGGCAAGTGGGTTGGTACTCACCTTTGGGTGTAATATATTCTTAACAGGCGATTCTATAGGTTCGTAATGCTCGGGGAATGGGCCCTCCGCAAAATCAGGGGCAAAAAGTTTTCCTACCCCTTCGGGGAGCATCAGGAAGGGGCCTAAGCCTGCTTGGGGTGGGCTGTTAGGCTTATAGTCGGGTACATCACCAGTCCATTTCTCTCCGTCCCAGTGTATGGCAGCCCTGCTGGGGTCCCATGGTCTCCCCTGGGCATCGCAGGAGGCGCGGTTATACATGATTCGGCGATTGGCGGGCCAGCTCCAGGTCCACTCGTGGAACATCCCCAGTCCAGTTGGGTCTTTCAACCCCCTTCTTGCCATTATATTTCCTTCCTCTGTGAAGCTGCCACAGTATAGCCAATTCCCACTGGCGGTAGAACCATCCTCCTTGAGTTGTTCAAAAGAGGAGAGTTGGCGGTCCTTTTTTAAGAATAGGTCCCCATTTTCATCTTTGAGGTCCACTAGTGTGCAACCATTGATTTCTTTTGCTATCTCCTCTAGTGGAGGATTGTTGGGGTTGGAGTAGGGCCAGCTCAGGTGAAGTATGGGTTCGGGAAATATTCCAGCACCTTTTTGATAGGATTTACGAACCATTTGGAAGAGGCTGGCAAGGATTTCCTGGTCTGCCTTAGCCTCTCCAGGGGGTTCTATAGCCTTCCATTTCCATTGGGCCCATCGTGCCGAATTAGTGAAAGAACCCTCCTTTTCGGCAAAATTGGCTGCTGGGAGCAGGAAGACCTCTGTTTGAATAGTAGTAGGGTCTATACCGGGGGCCTTCCAGAACTGGGCCGTCTCCGTTTCAAAGCATTCTGCCACAACCAGCCATTTTAGCTTGGAAAGGGCGGCTATCATCTTGTTAGAGTGGGGGCCATTAGCTACTGGATTCATGCCGAAACAAAGCATGCCCTCTAACTTACCTTGATACATGTCGTCAAATAGGGTTACCCAGCTATAATCCCTTTCTACCTTAGGCAAGTAATGGTAGCAAAAATCGTTTTCTTTCTGGGCGTGACTCCCAAACATGCATTTCAAGAAACTTACAAAGAACTTTGGATAGTTTTCCCAATAATTGGCGGCACTGGGTGTAAAGCGTTTTGGGGTATTTTCTCTCAAATATTCCTTGAGGCTTTGCTGGTGTACACAGGGAATCTTGAGATAACCTGGTAGCCTATCTGAGGCCATGCCGTGGTCTGTGCCGCCCTGGATATTTGAGTGTCCGCGTAAGGCATTGAGGCCTCCGCCTGGTCTGCCAATATTGCCTAGTAGTAACTGTAATATTGCAGCCGCACGGATAATCTGCACAGCGAAGCTATGGTGGGTCCAGCCCAGGGCATACATGATTGTTCCAGCCCTATTGGGGGTGCCTGTGGAACATATAATCTCTGCCGCCTTAAGGAAGTCCTTTGCTGGGGCTCCGGTGATTTGCGATACTACCTCTGGGGTATATCTCTCATAATGCCTTTTAAGTAGTTGAAGTACACACCTTGCATCTTGCATAGTAAGGTCTTGTTTGGCATAGCCTTTTTCGTCTTGTTCGTACTGCCACGAGGCTTTATCGTACGTAGGGATGAGAGAATTGTAACCAGAGAAAAGACCATCTTTAAAAGAAAATCCCTCTTTTACCAGGAAAGGGGCGTTAGTGAAGAACCTGACGTATTCCTCGTGATAAAGATTGTTAGATAGGGCATAGTTTATGAGCCCACCGAGGAAGGCAATATCAGTGCCAGCCCTTATTTGTACAAAGTAATCGGCCACTGCTGCTGTTCTATTGAACCTCGGGTCTACACATACCAATTTTGCTCCCCGATTTTTCTTTGCTTCCATGACCCACTTAAAGCCGCATGGGTGATTCTCTGCCGGGTTGCCCCCCATAGCGAGAATAACATCAGAATTGCCAATATCAATCCACCCATTGGTCATGGCCCCACGGCCAAAAGTAGGCGCCAGACTGGCGACCGTTGGGGCGTGTCATAGACGGCTCTGCTGGTCCAGGTACACAATACCTAATGCCCGCATGGTCTTAACCAGCAGAAAGTTCAACTCATTGGTGTCTGTACAACCACCTATAGCTGCCATGCCAAGGGTACGGTTAACTGGCTTATCTTCTTCGTTTCTAGATTGGAACGTCCTGTCTCTGGTATTTTTTATGTGGTAGGCGATTTCCGATAGGGCGAAATTCCAATCTACCTCGTGCCAGTGGATTGCCCCTGGTGGACGATACAGGGGTTTAGTCAGGCGGCGGTCATTTATCACGTAATGTCTTAGGGAGGCCCCCTTTGGACAAAGTGTACCTCTATTTATAGGGTGGTCAGGGTCTCCTTCAATATGTATAATGGTGGAGCCTGTAACATTTGCGGCCTTATCTCCCAGTGTATGGATGATTACTCCACAACTAACCGAGCAGTAAGGGCAGGTGCTTCTAGTCTCTGATGTACGGGAAATCTTTAGGCTTTTTACCTCTGCCATGGCTGGTCTGAGGTCAAAGCCGAGGCTGGAGAAAATGGCCCCAGTTGTGCCGAGCTTCAAGAAGTGGCGTCTGGTTAGCTCCATTCCTTTGTAGAGATTAAACTAGAAAACATAAAAAGTCAACGTGTTAATTTTATTAGTTAAAGGGGATGAAAGAGGGTCCTTTTGTAAAATTTTCTTGATATGATAGGCAAATAATTAGATAATTTTTGTGTTCATTTATTTATTATAAGGAAAGGAAGGCATAGAATGGTCAAGGCACAAGGCACTTATGTTTGCAGTACTTGCGGTATTACCACTACCGGGAAAGGGCATCTCTGCAATCCCATACCAGTTGAAAAACTAGTGGCCTGTAAACACTGTGGGAAGTTAGTGGATAATCCGCGCCATGTATGTGCACCGATGGTGATGAAGGTAAAGTACACCTGTGGTAACTGTGGTCGGGTGGCTACTGACCGTAACTTCCTTTGTAACCCACAGTCTATTCCCAAGGGTGCTAAAAAACCAGTAAAGGTCACGGTTAAAGCCAAGGGTAGTAAGGTTAAAGCTATGGGTAGCAAAAGGAAATAAGGCTTATACCAGTAGCCTTATTTTTTGTTTGACAGGGTATAATGGCGATTATGACCAAGGTTTATGGGGGTTACATTTGCCGTACTTGCGGTGTAAGTACTTCTATAAAAGGGCACCTATGTAATCCTGTTGAATTGCCGTCACGCACAGCTTGTAGATATACTAGGAACGGAAAGGACAACCCGGAGGAACTTTGCGAAAGTATTGCTACTGGGGTGAGGTATGTTTGCGAGAGCTGTAGCAGGATGTCTACCGACAAAGATTTTCTCTGCTATCCTAAACGTATTCCAAAGGCCGCTAAGAAACCGAAGGGTAGAAAAGTGAGTGGTGTTGAGTCCAGCCAAACCACGGGCGATTAGTTTTTTGCACCTGCCATGGAGTCATAACCTTCCAATAGGTTGGTGTGAAGCAGCGAGTAAAGATGTGGGATTAGTCTTTTATTATTTGGCCAGGATAACCCCAGCGGTAATCGCAAGAGATATTCCGAGTAGTTGTAAGTAAGTTAGCTGAGCGCCGAACAGCCACCACATCCAGAACACTGTCAGTGCTGGGCTTAAAGAGACCAAGGGGGCCACGATTTCGGGCCTTCCACCAGCCTTAAATGCATAGATTATTGTTAGTGTGCCTATCGCTGCAAAAAATCCAGCCCCAAAGGCCATGGCTTCTGCCTTCCGAGCAGGTTGTTCTGCCCCCAGACTTACAAAGAAAAGCAAGGGTACTAGCGCCGCTAGGAACCCCACTG
This sequence comes from Candidatus Brocadiia bacterium JP1, assembly GCA_051388875.1. Classification (GTDB taxonomy): domain Bacteria; phylum Planctomycetota; class Brocadiia; order Brocadiales; family Bathyanammoxibiaceae; genus JBMFFR01. The sequence continues at coordinate 181,590 of JBMFFR010000002.1, forward strand.
CCTCAAAAACTATTACCCTAAAAGGGTTTTTCACTACTTGGGTGGAGAGACTAATCAAGGGGGACCATATACTCCAGAAGAGTAGCGTTAAAAGACTAAAAATCAACCATGCCTTCATAGCGATTAACCCTCTACAAAGTAGATTGTAAATTACAGGCCAAACTCAGCCCATGTAATATAACCGTAATTAGTCTTTTTAGCTACTATTTTAAGTTGCTTGGATTTGTTTTTTATTCTATTTAACTTTTTTAACTTTTATGTTTTATAGATATCAAAAAGCTTGACAATTTTAACTGTATGTGCATACTTATAAACAAGTCTAACGGATAATATTACAGCACTTCTTAATTGTAAGACATGGGGGATAAATAGCGAAGTATGGAGATGTTGAGATTAAAGAGGAGGCTGGGCGATGAAAAAATTTGCTAAGCTGGAGAGGAGTGAAGATTTATCTAAAAAGCTTGCTACTAAATTGAAAGCAGCGTCCGAAAAGGCAGCGAAAGACCCTAATTTTAAAACCAAGCTTGAAACTGACCCCGAGCCGGTGCTTAGGGAGCTAGGGTTTGATGGGGAGGGTGTCAGGACATTCCGTTTGCTAGACGATGTTCAGACTAAGGATGGTTGTAGTTGTTCATGCTACCCCATCGTGTCAGGAACGGGAGTGGGATGTTTTGGAGTAAATTTTCCGGGAAGTTCAGGCTCTTCACATTCGTAGTTGGAGATTAAAAAGGAGGCTGGGCGATGATGGAAAAGTTTGCTAAGCTGGAGAGAAGTGAAGATTTATCTAAAAAGCTTGCTGCCAAGCTGAAAGCAGCATCCGAAAAGGCAGCGAAAGACCCCAATTTTAAAACCAACCTTGAAACGGACCCCGAGCCGGTGCTTAGGGAGTTAGGGTTTGATGGGGAGGGTGTCAGGACATTCCGTTTGCTAGACGATGTTCAGACTAAAGAGTCTTGTAGTTGTTCATGCTTCCCAGTGGTATCTGGCACAGGGGTAGGGTGTCAGCCGGGTACTCAAGGAAGTTCCAGCTCTTCACACTAACAAGAGGCTAATGGAGAAAGCACTCTTTCGGTGTAACTGTTCTACTCATAAAGAGTAAGTTAGTCAAAGGTCAAACTGCCTCTGGCATGATTTGGCAAAGAGCAGTGACAGGCTGGTTATATTTGTGGCCCTTTAAGTTTGGCCAAAAAGTTGTGGGCTAGCAGACATAAAGCATTGTGTCACAAATATTTATAGGTTCAACGCAAAATAACCCCCCAATCTTTATTTGTGACGGGTGACGCCATAATGTAGTCCTTGTTACCAAAGATGATGAAGCCTAAAAGTAAAATAAGGTGTCATGTCGTTAACGCCCCATTCTCTAATTTTCTTTCCTAGAACCTCTGACGTTTCTAAGCAGGGGCAAGAGTTTCTATATCTAGCCACGGAAGAACTCTCAGTGGTAAAAGTGGGTCCAGTTGGGGCTAAGATTCTAGAAGCATGCCGTACTAACCAAAGAGTGGGAGATATTGTTGAATCTTGTGCTAAACAACTAGCAATACCCTATGATTCATTTGCCCCTTCAATATTGAAATTTCTGGAGAAAATGATTTCGGCTGGTTTTTTGAGAACCAGTCCAATCAGCCAGGAACCAGCTCAAAAATATTCCTCGTCAGGCCGATTTAATCTAATCATACTTTATCTTCATTTAACGAACGATTGTAATCAATCCTGCATTTACTGCTACAATGCGGACTATCGGTGTTCAGTAAAAAGGTCTCCACCACTTACTTATTATGAATACGAGTTCTTATTGAGACAAGCCGCCAGTGCAGGAGTAAAACAGATTATTTTCACGGGTGGTGAACCACTTTTATCACCACTCTGGCAAAGGTTGGCAGAAAAGGTTCGCGAATATAATATGGCCCTCGTTCTTCTAACGAATGGGGCTTTAATTGATGAGAACAATGCTGACCTAATTGCGAGTTTATTCACCAAGGTTGTCGTCAGTCTTGATAGTCCCGATGAAAAAATACATGACCAGCTTAGAGGACCAAATACTTTTAAGAAAACAGTTCAAGGTGTTCGTGCACTTGCTGATAGGAATTATGGGGGGCTGGTTATTCGTCCAGTTATTACTAAACTTAATTTAGATTCACTTCGCAATTTTCCCTTTTTTGGGAGGGATTATCTTGGGTGCACGAAATTTGAGGTTACTTTATACATCCCCAATTCTTTACAGGAGATGGAACAACTAGACCTCTTACCTAATTCCGGAGAATATCAGAATGTTATGAACGTGTTTAATGAAGCGGTGAAAACAGTCAATGGCAGCGTGCAACTTTTATACGATGACACACCCGGGGTAAGTATACGATGTGGAGCTGGAGGTAATATATTAAGTATTGGGGACAATGGAGATGTCTTTCTTTGCCAGGCCCTACATAGTGATGCTGTGCGGTTAGGAAATATTCGTGAAAAAGACCTACTTGAAATTGGGAATAGTTCTCCCATGGCAGTATATTTTAGAAGTCTGAACCTTTTTTCTGTTGAAAAGTGCCGCGAGTGTAATATAAATATAGTGTGTGGGGGAGGATGTCGGGCTGTTGCGTGGAATCTTTGGGGTCAAATAGAAGCCCATGAGCCAGTTCTTTGTGATTTTAACCGTAATACCACCTGGCAAAAATTATGGGATTTTGCTAAGAAATAAGGCGGGATTTCTAAGCAATAGCACTCAGGTAAGTTGAGGTGCCCCCATAGCTCAGTTGAACAGAGCGCTGGCCTCCGGAGCCAGAGGTCGCAGGTTTGAGTCCTGCTGGGGGTGCTTATCTCTCAAGGACTTACGACTGGCATCTTTTCCACGACTCCCCCTAGGATTGTAGAACACACCTGATGTTTTGTTCTCAGAAGCACCTACATTCACTAAAGTTAGACTGGACTTCATAGAATCCTCCAGGATTGTTGAATAATTCAGGCTGCTTGCCGTACAGTTATTTTCCCTTGACTGCTGGTCTTAATGGATTTTTGTGGTATAATTTTTGCATACACAAATGAACAATCCTGAAGAAAAATATCCTGAGCTCACCAGCCCTGCCGATATCCAGCTACGCAAGGACTATTCTGGTATCACCGAAGACGATGCTGCACTCTTAAGGGAGGCTAGGCCATTCATTGAGAAGAGTAGTGATAAGACTATTGGGCGGTTTTTTTCTCACATGATGAAATTCAAGGGACCGCAGGCGATACTAAGAGACAAACAGAGGGCAGATAACCTTAGAAATGCCCTTCCAGGGTATATTTCGGAGCTTTTCTCTGGAGATTACCAGGTTCAATATGTAAGGAAGAAGGTAAAAACGGGGATGGTGCACTTTAAACTTGGGCTTGCCCCGATGTGGTATCTTGGGGCTTTAAACCTATTTAGCGGGGTCATTTGTGACGTCCTTAAAGAACATTATGGTCAAGACCAGGAAAAACTAGTTAAAGCCATAAAAGCAGTGAATAAACTGCTAAATTTTGATTACCAGTATATGGCTGAGGTATATGAGCTGGAGCACGAGGCTGAGCTAACAGATGCGCTTAAAAAGCTTAAAGAGTCGGATGCAGAATTAAGAAACCAACTGGCCATTATAGGAGAATTAAATAAGAAACTGGAGGAACTCTCTATAAGGGATGGACTCACAAACCTTTATAATCATAGGCATTGTATGGAGGTGGTCAAGTATGAATTTAAACGTGCCGGGAGGTATAATTACCCACTTTCTTGCGTTATGATGGATATTGACCATTTTAAGTCATTAAATGATACGTACGGACATGTTTTTGGTGACTACGTTCTCAAGGAACTTGCCTCAATTATGCAGGGACATTTTAGGAAGACCGATATTTTATTTCGCTACGGTGGGGATGAGTTTTTAGTGCTCCTTCCAGGTACTAACATTGCTGGTGCCCATGTTGCGTGTGGCCACTTGCTAGAAAAAATAAGGTGTTATAACTTTTGCTATGAGTCAACCGATTATAGCACCTCATTAAGCATTGGTATATCGGGTGTACCAACAAAGGGAATTAATGACTTTAATGACCTTATAAAAACGAGTGATTCAGCCCTTTACAAGGCTAAGGAAAAGAGAGGACACATTGTGATTTGGAAAGCCTAAAAGTTGTGGAAAGATGTTGAATTGTGTTGAAGAGGGTTGTATTCTAAGTTAAAAATTGGGTACAACTCTTTAACCCGTTGTAAGGGTTTCCATAGAGTGAACACTCGTGAGACATAGACCACTTCTCCTTGTAGTTTCTGCCTTTGCCGCTGGTATATTCTTTGATAATCTGTTTTTGCCTTCCTTATTCCTTCTCTCAGGTGTTGCCTTCGGGGTGTTGGTGGTGTGTTGGGTGCTGGCGTTTCTACCCAGTATAGCCCGAACGTACATGTTTTTCTGTATGTTTCTTTCTTTACTGACAGGAATGGTTTACCATCAGGTTCGTTTTCATTCCTTCCCGAAGGCGCATGTTGGCCGCTTGGTAGATGAGAAAGGGACGCTAATGCAACTAAGAGGTGTGGTGATAGAACCCTCCTTTGCAAGGGGAATGGTTACTTCTAAGCTACCATGGATAGAGCCAAAGGTGGACACGATTATGTCTCAATTTATTTTAAAAGTGAGTGCCATAAAGGGGCGATCTAGATGGTATAAGACGGGTGGGATAGTAAGGGTGAGGGTGTACGACCCTGAACCTCTAGTTTTAAAATATGGCCAGGAGGTGGAATTTTTTGGAAGGGTTTATACCACTCCGGGGCCTAAGAACCCGGGACAGCTGGATTATAAAAGTTACCTTCAGGGGGATGTGCCCAGCATAAGGGCCTTAGCAAGTTTGGAGCGCAGGCAAAATGTAAAGCTTCTTGATGACAGACAGGGCAACCTCTTTTTTCACTTTTTGTATGTGTTAAAGGGTAACCTGGAGGAGGGGTTGAAGAAATCAGCTTTCCCTGGTAGCGCAGCCATAATGACCGGTGTAGTATGGGGGACAAAAGAAGAGATACCCAGAGGGGTTCTTGAGGATTTTATAAAGACGGGTACGTATCACTTTCTTGCGATTAGTGGCACGCAAGTGGGAATGATTGTAGTAACGCTCCACTTTTTCCTGTTTCTTTTAAGGATACCCCACAAGCACATTGCTCCATTAATTATGGGTATTACCTTGCTATACGCCATCATAACGGGTTTTGAGCCACCGGTTCTCAGGGCAGCTTTCTTGACTTTCTTTTGTTACGGTGCTTTATTGGCTAGGAGGGGTTGGGATTTGCCGAGCGGGGTATCTGCGGCTGTACTGGCCATACTACTTTTTAACCCTTCAGACCTTTTCAATCCCGGTTTTCAGCTATCTCTCTCTGGATTTTTGGGCCTTGTATATTTATCACATTATATAGAGTTGTTTTTTTGGCGCTCTTCTCTTCTGGTGGAGAGCCTTCAGTCCCCTGAGGAACGACCCAAGTACTGGTTTTTCTGGATTGCTGTTAGAAAGGCCCTCTGTGTTTCTCTGGGTGCATGGGTAGCTACCTCCCCCCTGGTTTTTTATTACTTCCACCTGTTTTCCACATTAGGGGCTATTTTAAGCCTTGTACTCTTTCCCCTATTTTGGGTTATTACCATTGGTGGTTTTGCTCTTTCCATACTTGGCCAGTTTTCTACAAAAATGGCCCTTCCTTTGGCCTACGTTACGGAAGGCGCGAATGACTGCGTGATAGGCATAGTTTCCTGGATTTCCTCCGTACCGTTTACTTGTATTTTTAGTCCTTCACCCTCGTGGTATTGGATTTTGACATTTTATGTACTTGGGGTTTTGGCCTTATTGGTTAGAGTCTTTAATGTGAGGTGGTCTTACACTGTGGCTGCCCTTTTGGTCATGGGCAATGCTTATATATACTCTGAGATTCCCATTTCAGAAAGGAATTCCCTGAAGGTTTCTGTGCTGGATGTGGGCCACGGAAGTTGCGTATTTGTAGAGTTTCCTAACAGAAGGACTATGATTTATGATGCAGGGGGTGGTGGCAGTTTTGATGTGGGTCGTAACATCATAGCACCTTTTCTATGGCAGGAAGGGGTAAAGAAGCTAGACTTCTTAGTTATATCTCACGAGGATGCAGATCATTACAATGCTGTACCCTTTCTTACAGAGAGGTTCAGTATTGGGAAAGTACTGGTAAGTAGTCATCTCTCTTTTTCAGAAGAGGGGCGCTTACTCCTTAAGTTTTTTGAGTCTAAAGGCATTTCAGTGAAAACAATCCAGGAAGGTGTAGAAGTAAATGGGCTTGGAGGGGCAAGCTTGAAAGTATTGAATCCTCCAAAAGATAACAAATGGCTTTCTGCGAATGACGCATCCAGCGTGGTGCGTGTAGATTATAAGGGGCACTCATTGCTGCTATGTGGGGATATAATAGAGGAATGGGCTATTGAGAGATTGCTAATTGCTTCAACTGCAACCATAACATCTGATGTGGTGGTAGCCCCTCATCATGGGAGCTACACTCCCAATTTGGGAAAATTCTTGGATAGGGTCTCACCCGAATATATAGTGGTAAGCACCAACCGGAAAAGCCTTGATTATTATCCTGGCGGTGATAAGGTCCTCTCTACATTTGAAGAGGGGGCCGTTAACCTTACCTTAGGGGACGGGGATATTAAGATTAATTGCTATCTGCCTAAATCAGTTAAAGGCTAAAGGGCAAGACCCTATTGCACGAGTTCTATTTTGGCCTCCTGGCGGAGTTTCTCAATCAATTTACCACTTTCATCTGTGATATAATTCTCTTTGACTTGTTCTTTGACATCCTCGTAACTGACCTCTTTGGCCTCCTTTTTTTCAGTTACTTTTATTAAGTGGTAGCCAAACTCTGTTTTTACTGGTCCGCTTACCTGTCCGGGCTTTAGCTTAAAGGCTGCCTCAGCGAAGGCTTCTATAACTGCACCCTTCCTGGGGAAAAACCCAATGTCACCCCCCTGTTTAGAGGATGGGCAGTCTGAATATTTTTGGGCCAACTCAGCAAAATCAACCCCTCCGTCTAGTTCTTTCTTGATGCTTTCTATCTTTTGTTTTGCCTTATTGAGATCCTCGGGGGATTCTGTAAGTCTGGTATCTACAAGTATATGGCTGGCCCTCACCATCTCCCCAGAGTATGTATCCTTATTTTTACTGAAGTAGTCACGCAAGGTCTTCTCACTTGTTGCCTTTTCAAAGTAAGTTTTAAAACCTAAAGTGATTTTTATTTCTTCTTTAAGCTCTTCCAGGCTTGAACCCGAGGCCTCCAGGAGTTCCTCTAATGTAAAGGTAGCAGTTTTGGGATTAGTCTTCAAATTTTCCCTGAGATTAATTACTTTATCTTCAACCTCTTGTGAAGGTATGTTAATTCCCTCCTTTTGGAAAAACTGTTCTATTAACGTCTGGATAATCATCTCATCTATTATTTCCATTCTGTAAGAGGATAGGGTAGCAGGGTCTAACCCTTTATAACGTTGTAGTTTCTTTTCTACCTCGTCGGAGAATAGCTTTTTACCGTTAACGATCGCAACTGGTTTATTCTCGGCTTGCACCGTACGATTGTTTAGTAAAACAGCACCTAAGACAAATGCAACTAAAAGACCAAACACACAAAAGGTTTTTTTCACGAGAAAATTTCCTTTCTAACAGTAGAGAAGCGAATAGTTAGCTTTCTGAATTATATATAAATTAAGTTAGTAGTTAATTTTAAGTGAAGCTAGCAGGTTGTCAAGGAGATTTTTGCTGGCTTGACTCCCTTTCTATCTGCAATAAATAATAAATGGCGATAATAAAATTAAAGTGGCATAAAATTTTGTCAAAAATTAGGAGAAATTACGGCTTGATTTTCAAGGATTAAGATGTACAATACCGAAAAGGCGTAACAAAAGCCGATACTAGTTCTATCGGTGCTTGTGTGAGATTTGGCACAAGGCTTCTTAGAGTGGCAAATTTTTTTATTCTAAGCAAGTTTGAACTATAAAGAAAAATTAGATAAGAACTTAGAAAGATAAACAGGGAGTATTATTATGGGAAAGACAACTATAAGCGTAATAAAGGCTGATATAGGTTCTATTGGTGGGCATATTAAACCCAGTGCAAAGCTACTCCAGACGGTTCGTGACTATATAGAGGCGAACGGCAGGAAGAAGGGTTTACTAATAGATTTTTACATTAGCCACACTGGTGATGATATAGCTATACTTACTACCCATACCAAGGGTGTGCTGAACGAGGATATCCACCGTATGGCATGGGATGCCTTTAAGACTGGTACCCAGGTTGCCAAAGAACAGGGCCTTTACGGTGCTGGGCAAGACCTGCTTAAGGATGCCTTCTCAGGTAATGTAAAAGGCTTGGGTCCTTCAGTGGCAGAGATGGAGATTGAGGAAAGACCCAACGAGTGCTTCCTTTTCTTTGCAGCTGATAAGACAGAGCCAGGGGCGTATAACCTCCCCCTTTATCTTTCATTTGCCGACCCCATGCACTGCCCAGGCCTTATGCTTGCCCCCTCTATGGCTAAGGGTTTTAAGTTTGTCGTAATGGACGTAAATTATACGGAGGGTGACAAGGTTATAGAGCTCAACACCCCTGAAGAAGCATATGATGTGGCTGCATTGCTCCGAGACAATTCAAGATTTGTGGTAGAATCCATTTGGTCAAGAACCACGGGGGAACAGGCCGCAGTGGCTAGCACCAGCAGGCTACATAATATCGCAGGAAAGTATGTGGGGAAGGATGACCCCGTAATGTTGGTGAGGACGCAGGCTAGCTTCCCTGCCACAGGAGAAGTTCTTTCTCCATATAGCATTGGTCATTACTGTGCAGGTACGATGCGGGGCAGCCATAACGGCCCAATGATGCCTTGTAAATTAAACACCACTATTTCCTACTTTGATGGCCCGGTGGTAGTAACCTGCGCTGCATTCTGCGTGCGTAACGGCAAGCTAACCGAACCAGCGGATGCCTTTGATCATCCTTATTGGGATTGGGTCAGACAGAACGTGGCCCAGAAAGCTACCGAGATTAGGCGCCAGGGCTTCTCTGGACCCGCTATGCTGCCTTATGATGAGCTTGAATATGGCGGAATAGTGGACAGGATGAATAAACTGGAGAAGCGTTTCTCTGTGAAAAAGGCCCTTGAGCCAGTGGGTGTGGCGAAGTAAAAACATATCCTCTGGCAGACATTTTGCGCTATCACATTCTTCAAACATGAGTGGCAACTATAGCGGGAATTTGGAAAAAATTGTAGCCAAGGGTTATTGCCTCTCCTCACATGCAGAAGATGAGATGCTGATGATGGACTAGGACGAGTACGCCTACGGTGTGAAAAAGCTTCTATTAATTCGGGTTGCTTAAGGACTTATTTACGATAGCTTAGATGTATATAAGATGTATATAAATGGGGGCATTTTTTAGGATGTTCGCTAGAGAATTCAGTCTTGTAACTTCTCCTTAAAAATACCTTTCTCATCGAGTACCTTTACTAATTTTCTAAGGGTATCTCGCATCCATGGTAGTTTTTTCAGCACTGCTTGTAGTCGCTTTTCTTCCATTATAGGTTTGGCTGGGGAGCCCCACACTATTGAGCCCGGTTTAAGGCTTTTATAAACGTTTGAACCCCCACCGATTATGCACCCATCTCCAACAGTTGCATGGTCCGTAACGCCCACATCCTCCGCAATCATTACGTTCTTTCCAACCACTGCCCCTCCCGCAATCTTGGCGTAGGCAATCAACATTGAGTCTTCGCCAATTATGACATTGTGGGCTACATGTGAGTGGTTATCAATCTTCACCCCCCTGGCTATTACTGTCTTATCAAGGGTTGCCCTATCTATGGTAACGCTGGAGCCTATTTCTACATCGTCCCCAATCTCAATTGCACCTAGTTGAGGTATCTTTATGTGGCGGCCCTTTACCTGAAGATACCCGAAGCCATCTCCACCAATTACAGTGCCAGAATGGATTATGACCCGTTTACCCATGGAGACCTCTTCTCTAATGGTTACCATAGGATAAATGACTGTGTCATCCCCAATTTTTGTGTTGTGTCCTATATAAACCATGGGGTAGATTGTAACCCTGTCACCTATTACAGCACCATCTTCAATAACAGAGTACGCACTAATTGAGACCTCTTTTCCTGTCTTAGCTGTCTTTGCCACAAGGGCAGTTGGGTGGATGCCCCTAGTGGGCTTTGGCCTTTCTAGAGAAAAGACCTCCAAAATTTTTATAAAAGCAAGAAAGGGGTTTTCTACGATTATCTGCACCTTTTTGCACTCTTTTATCTCACGATGGGCAACTAGGGCGGAGGCCCTCGTATTACACGCCTTGTCTACTAGTTCTTCCCCTTTTACAAAGGTTATGTCCCCTGCTCCTGCCCCCTCAAGACTGCCTACCCCTTTTATTCTGGTGCTGCCATCACCTAAGAGTATTCCACCTATCAGTGAGTGTATTTCATTAATAGTGTGTTCCATTCTTGAGCTTTCCAGTGTTAAGACTGCGCCAATTGAAAAAAAATATTAGCATTGGACAGGAAAATTGTAAACAGTGATTTTACTCTGACCACCTAAAAGTGCCTGCTCTGTTTTGTCTCCTCTTTTTAAAGAGAGGAATTAGGGGGATTTTGTAAATTTGTGGTAGCTATGGCCTTTAGGCTGCGTGACTATGCTTACGACACCATTTTTCATGGGCTAAGGTTCGCCGGAGGCGAATCCACCGTAGGCGCAGAGGTCTGCCTTTGGAACGGACCTGCGGCTACAAATTGAGGGCTTTCAGACCCCCTTGACTAAAAGGGGATGTTTACTAATGTGGGCGTCTTGGTGTATTTACAAAAGGGGAATATTATAAATGCTTTCGTTATAATTTAATCAATTTTGGTGTGTTGAATTTTTGTACAAACGTTAGCCTTTAGGTTTGACTTTTTACTTTTTATTTGTTTAAATAGCACAGTTTTAGGATAGGAAGGGAGGCACTTGGCTTCAGTCGGGGGATAACGCATCGTCTAGCATATAGACGATGGCGACGAAAGGGGAGGAAGCGGGATGAACGAGAATTGTAGGAAGTATACGGCGGAGGTGATTGGTACTTTTATCCTTGTATTTATAGGGGCTGGGGCAGTTTGTGCAGATTCTTATCTAAAGAGTGCGGGGGGTACAGGAATTGGGCTTTTGGGTATCTCTATGGCCTTTGGGCTAGCGGTTGTGGCTGTGGTTTATAGTTTGGGTTATATTTCTGGCAGCCACATTAATCCTGCCGTAACGGTAGCCTGCTGGGTTACTAAGCGAATGGACACTAATATGGCGGTTTTTTACATAATTTCTCAACTGCTTGGGGCTACTGCGGCAGGGTTTGCCTTGAAGTTGCTTTACCCAAATGCGATCGGTACGGTACACTTGGGTGCGACATCCCTTGCAGAAGGGGTGCCGCTGGCAAAAGGGGTGCTGATGGAATTTGTGATTACCTTCCTGTTAGTATTTACAGTATTTTCAACGGCCATTGACAGAAGGGCCAACAAGGCCTTTGCGGGGTTATGCATCGGTTTTGCGATATTTTTTGGGGTTCTGATTGGTGGGGCAGTTACGGGTGGCTCTATGAACCCTGCCAGAACCTTTGGTCCGGCTATTGCCAGCATATTTTTTAAGGATCAGTTTGTGTACTGGGTAGGCCCGATATTGGGCGGTATAGCTGCTGCCCTATTTTACGAGAGGCTTATGGCTCAAGCGGAAGAGGAAATTTCATTAGAGGAAAGACCTCTGTCTAGGAGACCAAAACGGGCTTAGGAAGTTCCATGATTAGAGGGACTTCCTTACACTCAGGGAACTTGTGGCACTTTACACACTCCGTCCATACCTTGTGGGGTAGGCCTTCTTTATCTATTGGATGAAATCCTAGGTGCTGGAAGAATTCCGGCTGGTAGGTGAGTACGAAGACTTTGCTCACCCCTAGGGATTTTGCCTCCTCTATGCATTCCTTAAGGAGCCTTTCCCCGACGCCCTTTCTCTGATAGGGTTCAAGTACAGCTAGGGATTTTATCTCTGAGAGGTCTTTCCAGAATATATGGAGGGCAGCACAGCCTACTATCTCCCCATCTGCTATATAAACAAAAAAATCTCTGAGGTTCTCGTATAGTTCGGATAGGGCGCGGGGGAGCATGAGGTCTTTCGCTGCAAAATGATTGACTATCTTTTGAATCTTTTCTACATCTGAAGTAATGGCCTTTCTTATCATCCTAAGTCATTGTGTTTTCTTATTCTAAAGTTTACTTCCAAATCCTTTGCTATTTTCTGGCAGGCCTCTACGTCCAGTCCGGGGATGTCTACGATTGATAGCGTAACCTCTGGTATAAAATTTTTGGCCTGTTTTGTGAATGTGAGGAGTGCTGAGTAGGCCTTACCCTCAAAGGTAGGGTTACATAGTTGTTCGTAACCATCGGCAGTAGAGCTATTTAGGCTTACGGAGACGCAGTCCACTAACCCAGCTAGTTCAAGGCACACAGGCCTCCTGTTTATTAAATCTCCTTGCCCGTTGGTGTTTAATCTAATCTTCTTGGCTCCTTTTTCTTTTAACATCCTTGCCACTTCCTTGAGTATGTCAAGCCTTTCCATGGGTTCACCGTAGCCGCAGAAAACCACCTCATCATAACTTTCTATATTACCACCGTTATTGCTGATAGCCTCTAGGATCTCTAGTAAGGTAGGCTCCTTCTTCAACCCGAGGTAATAACCTTTCACGTAGGGTTTTTCTAGTCGTGGGCAAAAGCTACAGGTATTAGTGCATTTATTAGTAATGTTTAAGTACAAGGAGTTACGGATGGTGTAAGCTATCTTGCCTTCCTGGTGGTTAGTGCCAATGCCGAACAGTTGAAAGGCGTTGAAAGTGGTAATCCTTGCGATGTCTTCCTCAGTGAGGTTATAGAGTTGGGCGAGGATAGGGAGCAGAAACCTTACATAGGATGGCTCATTCCTATTGCCCCTCTTAGGTTGTGGTGCCAGATAGGGGCAATCTGTTTCCAATAGGAGTCGTTCCACTGGTATAGATTTTACCACATTCCTCAAATGGTGGGCATTGGGGAAGGTCAAGGGTCCTGCAATAGATATATAAAACCCCATCTGTACGCATTCCCGGGCTGTTTCTTTGCTGCCACCGAAGCAGTGGAACACGCCCTTAAGGGGTCTGTCAGAATATTCCTTCAGGATGCCCAGACAGTCAGAAGTCGCCTCCCTGTTATGGACAATGAGTGGCAAGTTTGATTGCACAGCCATTTCTATGTGTTTACGAAAGAGCACCTTTTGGGCCTCTTTTGAACTGAACTCGTAATGATAATCAAGCCCAGTCTCTCCTATTGCCACTACCTTCGGTGAGCACACCAATCCTTTTAGCTTTTCCCACTCTGCCTCAGTAACGGAAGAAGCCTCGTGAGGATGTACACCTATACTGGCGTAAATAAACTCATAGTCCTGAGCCACAGTGAGGGCCTTTTTACTGGAGGCGAGGTCTATCCCCACCACTAAGATATATTTCACCCCTTGTGTCCTAGCCCTCTCAACCACTTCGGACAAATCATTCCTGAATTCGGGCATATCTAAATGCGTATGAGTATCTACAAGCACCATAGGAATTTTTTGGGAAGGAAGCACACCTTCGGCACATATACTTCAAACTAAAAAAGCATTTTGAAATATATTATAACTTAAAACCTTTCCTTTTTCATTAAATTCAATGCTGACTACGTCAAATCGGAAGCCATGTCCAAAAAGTTTTTTGTCTTTTATGTATAACTGTGCAGTTTTAACTAGACGCAGTCTCTTTTGAGGTGTAACCTTTAATTCTGGTGGGCCGTATCTAGAGGATTGTCAGCTCTTAACCTCAACGAATACTATTACACACCTATCGTAGGCAATAATATCTATTTCGCCGTATTTTGAGCGGTAATTCCGTTGGAGTATTTTGTAACCGCTCTTCTTAAGTATTTCTGCCGCCCGCTCTTCGCCCTCCAGGGCTGAGATTTGTCGGAACATGCCTTTGGATAGTTGGTAAGAATTATCAGTTTGTCTTGAGATGCCTTTTTGACTATCCAAGTAGCACCGTGGTTAGAGTTAATGGTGCATTTAGTTTCTTAAGTACTCCTTCACTGCTCCTAAACCTTCGCCTCTTTTTCTTGCTCTATTTCCTTTTTCTCAACTACTACTTCTTCGCCCCCCTTTTTCTCTATATACTTTTCCTCTAGTTTCCTAGCCTTTTCTCTAAGATAAAAGAGCTTGGCCCTGCGTATCTTACCACTTTTTATTACCTTTATGTCTAAAACCCTTGGTGAATGTAGGGCAAAGACCCTCTCCACGCCCTCCCCCTGTACTACTCTCCTGACTGTAAAGGTCTCCCTTAGGCCACCCCCTTTTTTAGCAATTATTAAACCGCTAAAGACCTGTACGCGCTCTTTTTCCCCCTCAACTATTTTTGTGTATACTTCTACGGTATCTCCTACGCTAAATTGGGGTACGGTCGCCTTTTGGTTCTCTCTTTCTAACAAACCTATGATGTTCATTTCTCGTGTCTCCTAAGAATCACTTTTTAGCATAGCTTGATTGGCATGTCAAGGGTCATTTTCTCGGAGTAAAAGGCTTGACAAGAAGAGTTATTTTGATATAAAAGTGTTACATGCTGCTCTCTAGGTGAGGGTCTTAAATGTTCCACGGAAGGAGTTAAAATAAGGGGAAACTGATGAGTAAAGAAGGGAGGACCTTTTTTGAGGTCTTCAGCCAGGGCTTTAAGGGGAAGGAGTCAAAAGGTTCTGGTAGTGAACGTTCTGGAGAAGACATCATAGTTATCTCTGAGGTAAAGAATATAAATAGGCCAAAAAGGCGTTGGAGAGGACCTTACCATGTTGGGTTGGAGACCATAATACTTGGAGCGGTAGGTGGGGTACTATTAGCCGTGGGGCTTTTTTTCTTGGGGCTAAAATTGGGTAACGATAATGATATGGCCAGTGTTCAATCCAATTCAGCGAAGGCAAAGGTTTCTTATAGTGAAAAGTCTACCCAGAAACCATCGGCGCAGGGAACCAAGGTGCAGCAGGATAAGCCTACGAGTACATCCATTGCCAAGGCTTCTTATGCCCCTAAAAAGATTCCTGAAAAGGATACGTGGAGTCTTAGAGTAATTTCTTACAAAGAAGGGTCAAAAAACTTAGAAAAAGCTACCAGTCTCGCCTCCTTTCTTAGGGAACGTACTGGGCATAATGCTTTTGTAGCAAGACAGGGCACTCAACTGGTAGTGTGTATCGGAGAGTTTGATACCAGAGATAGCAGCCAATTAGTGGAACTTCAAAAACAAGTTAAGGAACTTAAATACCAGGAAAAGGCGCAATTTGCAGGGTGCTATCCGGTTAAGCTGAAATAATGAAAAGTTTTTGATTTCTCCATGCGAAGCTAAAAGAAGGAGGAAAAACAGTGAGTATAGATAAGAGTCTTGTTGTTAAAGGAAAGTTGACCAAAAGGAGGAGTGTTCTTAAAAGGACTGAGAGATTAAAATTACTCAAAGAAGACGGAAAGTGGAAGGATGGGGAATCCATTTTTGGCCTACCCAAGGTCAAGGTAGCAAAAATTGGTAAGAAGTAAAGTCTGTCGGTTTTTCTAATTCTGATAAGTAGACGGAGCCAAGTATGACACGCAATCTAAATCCACTAACAAGAGGTTTGTTTCTTGCCTTCATATTCTCAACTCTTTTGGATTCAAGAGTGGAGGCTGCTACTGCGCATCTTCACGACCTAGATATCCATCTAGAAGAGGCCATGGAAATCCTAGCTAAGGCCCAAGAGAGCTATACCAACCTACATGATTATGTAGCAGAGATTCACAAACAAGTCCATAAAAATGGCAAATTAGATATAGATGAGCACAGTATAATGAAGTTTAAGAAGCCTTTTAAGGTATACCTAAAGTGGACCTCTGGAAAGAAGGATGGGAATGAGCTCTTGTATGTGGACGGGGAAAACGATGGCAAAATAATAGTACGGAAAAAATTACCGTTCGGTATACGGAAGACCATGCATGTGGATCCAGATGGCTTTTGGGTGAAAAACTTTAGTAAGCATTCCATAAAAGATGCAGGATTCATCGGAATTATAACTAAGTCTTACAACCAATTTGCAGAGGCAAAGAAAAATAATGATGTAATAGCAGTAACTTGCAGTATGGAGGAAATAAATGGGCGTCCAACCCATAAGGTTGTTCTAGTGGTATCCCCGGAGGGCGAAAAAAACGGTTACTATTGTCGCTCAGCAATAGAGTACTTTGATGCTGAAAACTTCTTGCCTATAAAGGTCACCTTCTGGTTATGGGAGGATGATGAGGTGGAGTCTCTCACGTTTAGTAACGTAAAGATTAATGTTGGACTAACGGATAAAGATTTTGATAAGGAAAACAAGGAATATCAGTTTTAACTTTGGTTAGACTCAGAATAAAAGGATAAATGGTTGGGATTAGCTATTCTGGTCACACAGTATCCTCTTATCCCCCTCCCGCTTAGTAAAGTGTATCTTATCCAGGTATTCTAAGAGGGGTACCGCATATTTTCTGGATGTATGGATAAGGTCACGAAGGTCAGCAACTGTGATGTAACCCCTGTCTTTAATAACATCACTAATGAACTTTTTTAGCTCCTCAACTACCTTTTTATGAAAATAGAGCCCCTGTTCCACCTCTATTAACGTTTTCTGTTCCAATAGTAAAGAGAGTAGATTTTTATACGTATCTTGGTAAGAGGGTTCTTGAGGCAGGAGCGCCTCAAAGCCTGGAGGGCTGAATTTTGCCTCCAAGAAGGCTCTCTCTAAAGTTTCTAGAATTTTTTTATCCCCCTCTGCAAGCGTAATCTTAAAGTTGGATCTGGAAATCTTATGCTCTAAGATTTTAATATGACCCTCCTGGTTCAGTTCAGTAAGGATAAGAGAAAGAAGGGAAGGTGTCACTACCCCGACGAGTTGCGTCCTGAGGCTTAGCTCTTCCATGCCCAACCTGAGGGGGTTCGCCTTATGGAAATCTTCTAATTTCTTTAATACATCAAGCTTTATTGAATCTAATCTTTGTCTGCTTGCCAGTAACACCCTAGAATCTTCCCGCACCTTTTCTAAAATCCCCTTCGCCGTTAACTCCTCTACCGCTTCTTTTACCCTGGCAGGATAAATATTAAGAAATCTTACCAAATCCTCTTCAGAAAGAAGATAGTGCTTACTATTAGTCAGAGTTTGTTCTATTATTTTCCTTTCATTCCCCTCTAAAAGCAGCCTCAATTCCTTAATTGTGCCTTCCTCAAGACGTTTAAGTTTATAGGCAGAGCTTCTCAACACTTTCCCCCCGCCTATGGTACGACACGGTGAATAAGAGCGGATTACATAGCGTTCACCCCTTTCGGCTACTACCGGCCCCTCCAGGCGGAATTGCACAAAAGCCTCTTCTCCTGGCTTCAGGGACTCTTTGTCTAGGAGCACCACCCTACCCATAACCTCGCTTGTAGCAATATGTAAGCGAACCCTTTCGCCGTTTTGAATAGGTCTGCGAGCACTAGAAAGATGGTGTAAGTAGGAGTCAACCAATTCAGTTGGGTTAAGATAACCTGGCACTGACAGCTCAAAGCCCCTCCTCACCTCGGAGGTCTTTATGCCTCCCAGGTTAAGGGCAGCCCTTTGTCCCCTAACTGCACATTCCACTTTCTCCCCGTGAATCTCTATACCCTTTACCCTTACTATCTCCTTAACTGGGAGTAGCTCAACTTCTTCTCCCATCTTTACTTGCCCGCTGAGTACTGTACCCGTAACCACACAACCAAAGCCTTGGATGGTAAAGGCCCTATCTATAGGGAGCCTAAAAAAACCCTCTACGGTCTCCTCTTCCATACCTTCCAGTATACCACTGATGGTTCTCTTCAGCTCATCAATCCCTTCCTTCTTTAGGGAAGAGACCTCTACTATAGGGGTTCCCTCAAGTGACGTACCCTTTACTAAATCCCGCACATCCTCTTTTACGAGCTCTAGCCATTCCCTCTCCACAAGGTCTGTTTTTGAGATGACTATTACTCCGTGTTTAAGCCCTAAGAGTTTTAGTATCTCCAAATGCTCCAGGGTCTGTGGCATCACACCGTCATCAGCTGCCACCACTAATAGGGCTATATCAATACCAGTGGCCCCGGCAAGCATGTTCTTTACAAACCGTTCGTGTCCGGGGACGTCTACAATTCCTAGCCTCCATCCCCCCTCTAAATCCATGTAGGCAAACCCTAGGTCAATGGTCATACCCCTTGCCTTTTCCTCAGGCAAGCGGTCAGGGTCAATTCCCGTTAGGGCCTTTACAAGGGTGGTCTTGCCGTGGTCTATATGCCCCGCTGTACCAATTACTGCTCTCTTCACAACGTACCTCCTTCGCTACCCCCCATGAGTGATATCTGCCACTGGTAGGTGGAATCCGCTTGGGCCAGCGTAGCATCTTGCCAGGGCTTTGAGTATCACCTCTATTTCCTCCTTATTCCGCACGGTGCGAAAGTCAAGTAGCACCCTATCCTTTTTAATCCTCCCAAGGATGGCAGGGGTGTTCAATCGCAGCATGCTAGATAATTCTTCGGTGCCGTAGGGTCTTGGGTTGATTGATAGAAGTCTGGTGGGTATTTCTTCACCAGGCAATGAGCCCCCACCAATAGTAGAAAGGCCCTCCTCAATAGTAGCCTCCACTTGCGGAGCTATCTGGTGAAGTTTCTTTATAAAGTCCTGGCATTCACTGTCTATTTCTTTTAAAGGGCGGGCAATCATTTCAAGAATAGGCAGGCTTTGGGGGAGATTTTCCATATCCGTGTATAGACTTAAAGTGGCCTCTAGTGCTGCCAGTGAAAGCTTATCTACCCTGAGTGCCCTTGTAAGAGGGTTTTTCTTCATGGCATCTACAAAACGCTTTCTGCCCACTACCAGTCCCCCTTGTGGCCCTCCCAGGAGTTTGTCTGTGCTAAAGGTGGCAATATCTACCCCTGCCTTTAGACTCTCCAGGACTGTGGGTTCATGTGCTAGGCCATAGGAGGTAAAGTCCACCAGTGCCCCGCTTCCCAGGTCATACATTACTGGAATGCCGTATTCACGTCCCAGCGCCACTAACTCCTGTATGCTTGCGTTCTCGGTAAAACCTATCATTCTAAAATTGCTGGGATGCACAATTAGTAGAAGTGCTGTGTTTGGGGTTATGGCCCTTCTATAATCAGCAAGGTAAGTCTTGTTGGTAGTACCCACCTCTTTTAGAATTGCACCACTCTTTTCCATTACCTCAGGCATACGGAATGAGCCACCTATCTCTACCAGTTGGGATCTTGACACTATAACTTCTTTGCCTCTTGCCATGGTATCAAGGGCAAGTAATACCGCCGCCGCATTATTATTGACAACCATTGCTGATTCTGCCCCTGTTAGGGTACAAATCAGGGATTCTAGATATTCTCCCCTTGGTGACCTCTTTCCAGTGGAGAGGTCCATCTCTAGAGAGCAATAACCCGAAGCGAGCGCACGGATGTTTTCTAGTGCCTTCACTGGTAGCGGTGAACGCCCCAGACAGGTATGAATAATAACCCCTGTGCCATTTACTACCCTTTGTAAAGAAAGCCCTGCCTTCTCCATGAGCTTAGTCTTTACCAGTGAGGCTATGGCTGTGGATGAGAAGTCTGTTTCTAACAGAGGACCATCCTTTTGCCCTTTTAGCCTTCCCCTTAACTCCTCAAGGAGCTCCCTTACGGTAGAAACTATTAAAGCCCTTGGATAGGTAGTACCCAGCTTTGCAATTTCTTGATTTTCTAATATCTCGTGCACAGAGGGTATGTTTCTTAACTCTTGTTTTTTATTCACTTGCATGTATAAACTTTCTTGTCATTTGAACAAAAAGTGATATGAAATAAGGGCCATTCCTATTAGAATTAACACCACCCCGAGTATATATTTTTCATACATTTCCAGCCACTTTAACCTTAGTACCTGTGTTCCCTTATAGGCTAGAGCAGTCAGGAAGACAATTCCTATAAGATTGGCTAATGTAAGGGTAGCAGCCATAAGTAAAAGCAGAGGCCATTCAAATGTACTTGCAGCTAGGAATATTGGGAGTGGTTCCACGCAGGGGGATGAAATAGCAAGGGTAAAAAGGGAAACAATTGCAGTCTTGTCAGAAAGATTAGTAGAGGAAGAATCAATATTGTGGTTATGCCTCTTTGCGAAGATGATAAAACCTAAACCCATCAGTAATAGCATACCACCGGCTAACACCTCACCATACTCCAAGTATTTAGTAATCTGAAGTCCCAGGAAAACCACCCCTATACCCAGGCCAACACTCACAAGCGATTTTCCCAAGCCACTCAATGCGGTTATTGCTAGGGTTTTTGACATAGACCAATTCTGCCCCCTCCCCACAAGTGCAAAGGGAAGCCAATGATGTGGTTCAACAGTATGGGCAAGGGTCACTATAAATAACGCCAAGACTATGCTTAAGTGTTGGGGCTGCATTGATCTCTTCCTTTAGTAAAATTCTAACAGGTTTTCCCAAGTCTTTCAAATTATAGGAACTGAACTTACTATGAAATACCGGACATTACTTTAACATCAGTTGAAAAGAGCCTTAAGTGAGAAAAGTCATAGCATATTAGAATTTGCTTCCTTAGCTCAGTATAGTGAGTCTTGACGGCCTTGTGAGATTTCCCTTATATTATAGAAGTTGTATTTATGTTTTGTATCAAGGAGGGCAGAATTCATTGAAAGAGGCATTGGCTAATTATATTGTGAAGGTGAAGCTGGACTCCCAGAGGATGCGATGGGCCGTACAGCTATTCTTCTTCCTTTTCATCTTATATCTTGGTTACAAGTTTTATCTCTTTGTGGAATATTGTGAATCAGGGGGGAAACTCCCCTACGTTGCAAGACCCCCTGGCGTAGAGGCCTTCTTGCCAATAGGGGCCTTGATAGGGCTTAAATATTTCCTTGTTACAGGAAATATTGACCCCATCCATCCGGCAGGCGTTATTATCCTTTCCACAGTAATAGTGTCAGCCTTCTTTATCGGAAGAGGTTTCTGTAGCTGGATTTGCCCGGTGGGAGCGTTCTCCGAATGGTTATGGATGTCAGGCAGGTGGGTGCTCGGGAAAAACTATTCATTACCCAAAGTAGCTGATTGGGTATTGAGGAGCCTGAAGTATCTGATGCTCTTCTTTTTTATTTATATGATACTCATAAAGATGGATATAGAATACCTAGAGCGTCTCTACAGGGAAGCGGCATACATTAAGGTCGCGGACATAAAGATGCTTAAGTTCTTTACCAGTATGAGTACAAACACCCTTATGGTGCTCGTCGCCCTCATAGCCCTTTCCTTTGTTACAAAGAACTTCTGGTGCAGATACTTGTGCCCGTATGGGGCCTTCTTGGGGATACTTCATTTTAGCAACCCCTTTGGATTCAGAGTAACCCGTAACGAGACAAAGTGTATAAATTGTGGAGCTTGCCGGAGGGCATGCCCTGTGCTTTTACCTGTGGACAAGGTAAAGGTAGAAATCTCCCCTGAATGCTGGCACTGTTACGATTGTCTCAATGTATGCCCTGTGCCAGGGGCCTTAGAGATGAAGATAGCGGGGGCAAAGGGTGATATCCATTATGCCATTTACCTGGCCCTTTTACTTGGTACCTTTGTGGGTGTTACCACATGGGCCAAGTACAATGGTTATTGGTATACGTCTATAACTACACAGGAGTACATTGCTAGGATAGCTGAGATAGACCATCCCAAGTATGAGCATAAGCGTGGTAAATTTGAGCTAGAATCACAACATGGTAAGGCCAACTACGGCGAATCTACGACTAAAAAGGGTAGTGGCTCCCCCAGCGGTGCCAGAACCGAAACGAACCCAAAGACCTCATCCCCATGAAAAGCCTCCCTGTGGGGAAACTAAACCCTAAACTCCTCGCCAGACTCCTTGAGGACTATAAAGGCGCTATAAACCCACGTCTCCTGGTAGGACCTTCTGTGGGTGAGGATGCGGCAGTTATTGACATCGGGGATAAATATCTTGTTGTGAAAAGTGACCCCGTCACCTACACCTCTGAACAAATAGGCTGGTATGTGGTACACGTAAATGCCAATGATATAGCCACTTTTGGGGCTGAGCCCAAGTGGTTTCTTGCCACTATAATGCTTCCTGAAGGAAAGACTGATGAAGAGCTTGTGAACAGTATCTTTGCCGATATGGCTGGGGCAGCTAAGAACTTAGGTGTGGCCCTTTGTGGGGGACATACTGAGGTTACACCCGGGTTTGACAGACCCATAATTGTAGGGCACATGCTAGGGGAGGTGGCGAAGGATAAGCTTATCCTGAAGACAAATGCAAGACCGGGAGACAGGCTAATCCTTACGAAGGGTATCGCTATAGAAGGCACAGCCCTTATAGCCAGAGAAAGGGCGAGAGAGCTTGTCCACCACTTCGGCGAAGATTTTGTACAGAAGGCCCAAAGGTTTCTCATGGAGCCTGGTATCAGTGTGGTCAAAGAGGCCCTTATCGCAACAAGCGTTGCTAGAGTCCACGCCATGCATGATGTTACTGAAGGGGGACTGTCTACCGGCATACAAGAGATGACAAAAATTACTGAACTCGGGGCAGAAGTGGACAGAAAAAAGATACCTATCTTTTACGAGACACAACAGCTTTGCTCCTATTATCACCTGGACCCTTTGGGTACTATTGCCTCTGGGTCTTTATTAATAGCGGTAGCCCCAGAAGATGGTAACAGAGTGCTTAACTCCTTGAGAGCAGAAGGTATACTAGCAGAGGAGATAGGCTACTTTACAGAAAAAACCAGTGGCCTAAAAATAATGGAAGATGGCCTTCTAAAAGAACTCACAGTGCCAGAGGTGGATGAAGTAACACGAATACTTTGAGGCCTATGCAAAATGGGTGTTTGTAGGGTTCGTGACCGAAGCCCTTCCGACCAATGGAAGAAGAAAAAAAATAGGGAACCCCTTAGCCGCTTTAGGGGCCTCGCTTTAGTTGGTGTAGGAATTCTTACAAGGATTTTATTCTAGAAGTAGTCGCCTGTTAGCTATCCTGTTAGCTAGCTTCCAGGAGGCAAGGGTTTCTCTTCGTTCCTGATGGGTAAGTTCTGTATAAATTTCTACTACATTTTTTCCAGAGGATAAGGATTCTTTAATGGCCTGTGCGGCTAGTAGCCCAGTGGCTAGGGCGGAGGATATGCCCTCTCCGAACATATTAAGAAAACCTGCGGCCTCTCCTACAAGGAGCACGTTTCCACTGCCAAGGTAGAAATTTCCAGTGGCGCAAAGGTTGGTACCTAAACAACTGGATTTTTTGATCAGTTTCCCTAATTTTAGTCCAAAGTTTTTTTTCAGGAATTCGGTATAGGTAGCGAGGTAAGGCCCAAATCTTTCCCCCTTCTTAACTGATGTGCCGAAGATAATGTAATTATCCTTTACATTGTACCATGCGTATATCTCCCCCATCTCAGGGGCAAGAAATCCATGATACCATTCGGGGTCAAGGTCACTTTCCCCCTCATAGTAGTTTTGATAAGCTAGGAACCATAGGGCTTCACTCTCCAGCTTGGGGTTTAGTTTGGCCCTTATGGATGAGAGGCACCCTTCCGCCCCCACTAGATACTTACAGCTTATTTCTATATTGCCTTCCCTTTCGTCTTCACAGAAAATGGTTATCTTCGTACCATTGACCTTAAAGTTTTTTAGAAGGCAGCCGTCCCGGACTTCCGCACCGGAGCGGTCTACCAGCCATTTGTCGTACTGGGCCCTCCATACGTTGGGCGCCCCTTTCTCACCACCAAATGGCCAATTGGTATGTTCTTTGGGGTTTTTCCAGAGGCGTACTCCTTTTATTATCTTGGGTCTGCAAAAGCATTCATCAGGGATTTGACCGAAGTGCCTCTCGGTGAGTTTCTGGGATTTTTCGTTAATCAGGCCTGAACATATCTTATATCGTGGTAATCTCTTTCTCTCTATTATTAGCACCTTCAGGCCGTTCTGAGAAAGTCCCTTTGCTGCTGCGGCCCCAGAAGGCCCAGCCCCTACCACGACCGCATCGTATCCCCTCTCCATGAAAAAAAGAGCCCCTTCCCGTCTGTGAATAGAGTGGAATTTATTTGTTCAAGATAGGTATTAGGGCTTAAAGGGGACACCCTGTCTTTTCAGGATGGCTGCTACTGATTCGGTAGGCTTTGCTCCTACGCCTACCCAGTACTCTACGCGGTCTTTTTTGATAAATTCCCTTTTATCGTTTTCACTGGCCAGAGGGTCGTACCAACCAATTTCCTCTATGGTTTTCCCATCCCTTTCCTCCCTGGCATCCATGATGGCAATCCTGTAAAAGGGCCTATTCTTCCTGCCCATCCTTTTTAGTCTAATCCGTACCATTTACACCTCCTTGTATTTGTTAGCTAAATTAGAAAAGCGATGTTTGTAATTCCTTTGATTTGGATTTTATTGCTGTTTGTTTATTCCAAATTTCTTCTACAAATTTACTAATTTGTGCTTCATTAGCATCGAGATACTCCATGATAGTATCTATTTTCTCTATTCTAGAGAGTGTAGTTATCAGGCGAGCCATCAAGATAACTTTTACATCATTACGACTTAGCGTCTTCCCCGTTTTGTTAAATCTTTTTACTAGTTCTTGGGTTTCCTTATTTGAATCCTCCAGAAGATCTCCAGGAACACTTGTAAAAGGTTCTATAAAACTAAGTTTACGACAAACAATAATAATGTCTAAATCAATAGGGTTTTTTGCTTGATATTTTGGCATTGCTACTGACATTTCGGACTTAACAGGATGTGTAGCTTCTATATAAAAATCAGACTTCTTGACTGCTGCTATAATGGCGGACCATCCCTCATGACGTGAATGATGGTAAGTGAAAACAAGCAAGCCATCCTCTTTTAAAACCCTATGGCAATCTCTAAATACGGCTGCCAAATTGTTTACAAAATTGCTCTTATCTGACTGTTGAACTTCTTCAGTACGTCTCGTAGAGTGAACTTTAAACACTCCCTTATCTCCTAAGATATGTCTTTGCCAGACATAAAAAAAGTCCGCTAATTGGGAGTAGTAAACATTATCAAAAAATGGAGGGTCTGTAATTACTGCATCAACAATACCATCAGGAATGTCTGTTTTGCAAGAACTTCCGCATGACAAGTATATTTTGGCATTTTTTTCGCAAAACTCCTTGTAACTGGAAGCAATTGTACTGCCCACTTTTTGATTAATTCCAAAAATTTTTAAGGCCGTAGTTCGCGGTTTATCATTACAGACCTTTAATTCAAAAGGGTCCTCCTTATATACAAGAGTCCGTAATATGCGACTTTCAAATAGTGTTGAGAAAGAGCCAGATGATTTTGGCGTACCCCACAAATTCGCTTCTAGAGGAGTTCTCTCAGGTTTCAAAATATGGTGCGAAAACATATGTCTTACAGCACCAGTACCTTCCCCTTTGAAAGAACAAAACATGTTATTAAACTCAAGGCATCCTGAGAATAAACAAGTAAACAAAGAACGAAGCTTCTCACTTTCGATCTTACTTATCCGCTTTGCTAAAAGACTCAAACACAATAGCTGCCTATCATTAAACATCTGATGCCAATATCGGTAATTGTAATTCAGCACTTGATCTGTGTTATAGCCCGGTTCAATTGCAATTTTTGGATAATCCACGTCCATTTCTTTCAGATAGTTAGAAGCCTTTTCATATAGGGCGATGTCAAACTGGTCTATTGCAAGATATTCCTTTTCTCCATTCGGTTTAAGTACCATCTTTGCATACAAACGATGCTGTGGAAGGTCACCAAGCATTTTAACTGCAGCCGAAATTACAAATTCCTCCCCACATTTTGGACAAGTGGCCTTAGTCCGACTGGCAGGTCCTTTTTGTGGATTGTAAATTAAATGACACTTGCCACATTTTGTTTTGCTGTCATGTATCAAAACTGGATTAATTGCTCCGCAGCTCGGACACAATGATTTTGCATCAGGATATTGCCTTGGATAAGCATGCTCAACAAAAATTTGCCTACTGAAAAGATCCACAAGATTTCCACAATTGGAGCATGGTATCACTTTGACCCAGAAATAGTAGAGAACGTCTACAATACCATAATTCTTAATTAGGGCTTTATAATATTCTTTAGTTTTGTAACTGATATCTTGTTCAATAGAATGAAATATCCCTCGTATCTCAGACTCTGAATAGTCACTGAGAGCGTTTTTCACTTGAAAATAAGACACCGGATTTATGTCACGCCCAATTGTCCGACACCCTACTTTAAGAGCTTCGCCAATTGTTGTCCCACTGCCCATGAAAGGGTCGTATACCAAACTGTCCGTGAAGCGGATGGGTTTGTAAAATAGATCGAGTATGTTTACTCCATTTGATGCACAGGCTCCTATAACTATTGAACGAAAGACCGAGCCAAGTCTTTGAGCCCACCACTTATGCATGTGGTAGATTGGCCTATATATCTCTTTTCTCCAGGACTCAACTTCTGCGAGTTTGCTTACCTCTTCAAATGGAAACGAAAGTTCTAGAGCTTTTCGGTTGGGCAAATTGCATGAGGTCTTATAAACAGGGCGCGTTTCCGCGATTCTGATGCCATGTCGGGTACTACGCTTGATTATTTTTGGACTACATTTAGTCATTACTCTTTGTTAAATTAGCCTTTCCTTAATCAAGTTAATGAAACTTTAACTGGTAGCCGAAATTTTCCACGTCTTTGCGTTTGTGTTACACGGGATGGAGTAGGAAAAGGATTCCTCAAATCCTTAATATGGTGCTCCCTTGGTATGTCGTTTCTTTTTCTATAACAATAAAACACATGTTCTTCTTTCTTAGAGGTCCGAAACAACCGATATACCAATCCCAAATCACTTAAATCTGGTGCTGGATGAATAAGTGTAACAAATCTGTCCAGTTCTGAAGCGCCAAGCGGGTTAGCAAATATAAACATAGGCCGAGTCCTATCTGCCCCATCTTCGTATGAACCAACGTGTATTTTCTTTTCACGCTGGCCCACGCTTGCTAAGTAGAGATCAAAATCTTTATTTAGGACATCGCCATCGCATAAGACCATAGCAGTAAGACGATAAGAGTTTGTTACTCGGCTTATAGGTCTTGACAAACGAATAGATAAAAACCTCTGATATCAACAGGCTTGTTCTCCAAATCGTATACTCTGATTGTTCCGCAAGGAGGGGTAGTATTATAGTCAAGTCCAGACGCTCTTGCTACTATGCCTGCTTCTGTACGTTCAACCTTTTTCACTTCAATTCCCACAATTTTAGCTAAGTCGTTCTGAAGATCGTTTCTAGAAGCATTTCCACAAAGTTCAGGACGTAATAAAACTAAATCAGGGGTAATCAGTGGACCAGAAGCCCTAACACAATCAGCATCGCTTAATTCCTCTTTTAAAACATTACTGATGTACTCATCAAAAGGATCGTCCTGAGTATTTCGTTTATCTCGCAAAGTATATTCAGTAGGACTACCATTTGGATTAAAGAACTTATTGCGAAGTATAATAAACGCTCTAACAATAAGGTCTGTTTTCAATTCTTTATTTATCAAACTAACAGATCCAGTTATAGGAAATCTATCAGAAGAAGTTATCTCCCCTTTCCCTTAAATATCTTTACAGGAAGTCCCTTTGGCAGGCCCATTCGGAAGGGGCTTGTTGTGCTCATTTGCTTGAGCATTTTCTTCATAAGGCGGAATTGTTTCAGTAGCTGATTGATATCCTGAGGCGTGGTGGCACTGCCTTTGGCAATTCGCTGGCGGCGACTCCCATCTATTATGTCTGGGTTCTTCCTCTCCGCTTGTGTCATAGAATATATCATTGCCTCAATCTTCTTTAGTTGATTTTCTTCCACTGTCAGCCCTTCCATACCACTACTCATACCAGGAATCATACTTATTAGTTCCTTGAGTGGGCCCATCTGTTTTACTTTTTGTAACTGCCCCAGGAAGTCTTCCAGTGTGAGGGATTCTTCTTTTATCTTTTTAGCGAATGCCTTTGCCTCTCCCACTTCCACGGCCGCTTGGGCTTTTTCTACCAGGGTTATTACATCCCCCATCCCAAGTATTCTGGAAGCCATCCTATCGGGGTAGAACTCTTCCAGCATCTCTAGTTTCTCGCCAACTCCGACGTATTTGATTGGTTTACCAGTTACGGCCTTAACAGAAAGGGCTGCCCCTCCACGTGTATCACCATCCAGCTTAGTTAGTATCGCCCCATCAAATTCTAGTTTGGAATTAAATTCTCGGGCGCTATTTACGGCATCTTGTCCTGTCATAGCGTCGCACACGAACAAAATAACGTGGGGCTTGGTCCTTTCCTTCACTTCCCTTAATTCAGCCATAAGCTCCTCGTCAATATGGAGTCTGCCTGCGGTGTCCATTATGACCACGTTTTGTCCATTTTTTGTAGCAGATTCAACAGCTTTCTCACAAATTAACGGGGGTTTCCCGCCACTTTCCGAATAAACTGGCACTCCCAATTGTTTACCCAACACCTTTAGCTGTTCTACAGCGGCAGGCCTCTGTATATCTGCCGCTACTAGAAGGGGCTTCCTCCCTCTGGAGAGGGCAAGTTTCGCTAGCTTGGCAGTGGTAGTAGTCTTACCACAACCATGAAGTCCTACTAGCATTATTACGGTAGGGTTACCTTCCTGGAAGGTTATAGGCTGGCCCACAGGGCCCATCAGATGGACAAGCTCATCATAGATAATTTTTACTATCTGCTGCCCCGGGGTAACGCTCTGGAGTACCTCCTCCCCAACGGCTTTTTCTGTGACGCGCTGAATTAAGTCCTTAACAACCTTATAGTTGACATCAGCCTCCAGGAGGGCAGTCCTTATCTCTCGCAGCCCATCCTGTATATTTTCCTTGGTGAGCCGGCCCCTTCCCCGGAACCTGTCAAATACTGTTGTCAGACTTTTTGTAATGGATTCAAACATAGTATATCCCTAAGACATTATACCCACGGGCTTTGGGGTGTTCAACAGCGGTTCTTCAATCACCCTCCTTATTTTAGCACCAAGCTGGACCAGTCTTTCTTCCAAGTGTTCATAGCCTCTATCTATGTGGTGGATGCCTCTAATTTCAGTGATACCCTGTGCGGCCAGCCCTGCCAGGACTAAACCTGCCCCGGCCCGCAAGTCAGAAGCCATTACCTCGGCCCCTGAGAGGTGCGGTACACCTTGGATTATGATGTTGGAACCTTCCTTGTTAATGCAAGCCCCCATACGGTTAAGCTCAGCGATATGTGTAGTCCTGTCAGGAAATACCTTTTCAATAATAACGCTGGTGCCTCTCGCTACGCTAAGTAGCGAAGTGAACTGGGGTTGCATATCTGTGGCAAAACCAGGGTATGGAAGGGTGTTGATGCAAGTAGGGTTAAGTTCAGTGCTCCCTTTTACCTTGCACCCTCCCTGTTCCTCCACTATGGTAACGCCCATTTCTCTCAGTGCCTGTATTATTGCCCCTAGGTGGTCTGGACGAGCGTTTTCTATGAAGATGTCTCCTCCAGTAACAGCACCAGCCACCATGAAGCTTCCAGCCTCTATCCTATCAGGAATTATCTCATATTCCACACCTTTGAGGCCTTCAACCCCTTCAATTTCAAGACAACTGGTGCCTATTCCTTTAATTTTTGCACCTGCCAGGTTAAGGAAATTGGCAAGATCTTGAATCTCTGGCTCACAGGCAGCACTTTTAATTACAGTGGTGCCTTTAGCCAGGCAGGCTGCCATCAGCACATTTGCTGTGCCTAGTACGGTTGGACCATAGGAGCCAGCCAGGTATATCTCAGTTCCGTAAAGTTCGTCCGCCTCTGCTACAATGTAGCCCCTCTGACGTGTTGTTTGTGCTCCAAGCGCCTCCAACCCCTTTATGTGGAGGTCTATGGGCCTGTGCCCTATTACGCAACCCCCTGGCATAGCTACCTTTGCCCTTCCCCATCGCCCCAAGAGTGGGCCCAGCACGCAGATAGAGGCCCTCATTTCTTGTACCAATTTGTATGGAGCCATCATCTTCTCTGGGACAATCACCTCTAGCTCCATCGTCCCATCCGGTAAACATTCTACGGACATTCCTAACCGCCTAAGCAATTTCACCATTGTGCGGACGTCTGCAATATCAGGAATGCCTCTTATCTTGGAGGGGCCCTGGGTAAGTATGCATGCAGCCATAATAGGTAGGGCAGCATTCTTGGCCCCATTAACAGATACCCTACCCTCCAAACTTATTCCCCCCTCAATGACAATCTTTTCCGTCACCCTCTCCTGGCTACTACTGCCCGTTAAGGTCTTCCCCATCATTCTCTCCTGGCTACTATTGCCCGCTCTATATCCTGCAAGTCTTTTGTTATTACCACCCCTCTCAAGCTTCTTTCTTTAGAAATAAGTTCTTTAATAGGACCAGCCTGCCCCTCTCCCATCTCCAGAACGAGATGACCCCCTGGTTTTAGCCATTGGCAGGCCCCTTTGATAATCTCTTGGTAACAATCTAGCCCCTCTTCACCAGCCAGAATTGCCTCTGGCGGCTCATAGTCGTGCACTTCTGGTTGTAGCCTATCCCACTCCCCCTCTGGGACGTACGGCGGGTTAGATGCAATGAAGTCCACCTTGCCCTCAATCCACAGGCCCTCAAAGGCATCGTAAAGAGAGCCCTTCAGAAAGACGACCCTATCCTCCACAAAATGCCTTTTGGCGTTAAATTTAGCTAGCTTCAGGGCACTTTGGGATATGTCAGAGGCATATATCACGGCATTGGGAAGATTCATCGCAATGGAGACAGCGATAATACCACTGCCGGTACCAATATCCATAATTATCAGCGGTTGCGAAGGATTTGCCCTCTCAAGCACAGCCTCTACGACCAGTTCGGTCTCAGGCCTGGGAATAAACACCCCTTCACTTATAAGAAAGTCCATGGACATAAATTCCTGGTGTCCGATAAGGTATTGCAGGGGTACCCTGTTTATTCTTTTTTTGACCAGGTGGCGGAAGATTCGTAGAGAGGAGCTATTTAAGGGTTCGTTTAGTCTGGTGTAAAGTTCATGCCTGGGTAGGCTTAAAACTTCTGACAGTAAGACCTCAGCATCTAGCCGTGGGGAATCTACTCCGGCTTTTTTCAGGAGTTCGGTAGCCTCTACCAGGACCTCCTGGAAGTTCTTTGCCCTTTTCTGAGGTCTTACAGGGATATGTTGAGGCATCAAGTAGAAAAGATGTTCATTTTAAGGTGCTGCCACCAACTGTTTTAACTGCTCCTCCTTACTATGGGCCTGAAGTTGTTCTACAAGCTCGTCTAAGTGGCCCATCATAAATCTCTCCAGGTCATAGAGAGAGAAGTTTATTCTATGGTCAGTAACACGGTTTTGTGGGAAGTTATAAGTGCGAATCTTTTCACTGCGGTCTCCACTGCCTATTTGTACCCTACGTACCTTATCCCTCTTTGCCCTTTCTTGTTCCTCGTGAAACTCGTAGAGGCGGCTCCTTAGGATTCGCATAGCCTTGGCCCGATTCTTGTGCTGGGACTTTTCGTCCTGACATCTTACAGTTATACCAGTTGGGACATGGGTTAATCTGACGGCCGAACTGGTTTTATTAACTTTTTGTCCGCCAGGCCCAGAGGCCCTCATGGTCTCTATCTTTAAATCTTTTGGGTCAATGTTGACGTCAATCTCACCCACATCAGGCAAAACGGCCACTGTAGCGGCCGAGGTGTGTATCCTTCCCTGAGTTTCGGTGGCTGGTATCCTTTGTACTCTATGTGTGCCGCTCTCGTAGCGCAGCTTCTGATAGACGTCTTCCCCTTCCAAAGAAAATATAATTTCTTTGAAGCCACCCAACTCAGTGGGGCTACTATCAAAAATTTCTGCTTTCCAGCCCTGTCTCTCTGCATATTTTACATACATACGGAATAAGTCAGCAGCGAACAAAGCGGCCTCTTCTCCGCCGGTCCCTGCCCTTATCTCCATGATAACGTTCCTCTGACCACCCCCCTGTTGAGAGAGTAGCAGACTAGTAATATCATCCAGGAGTTCCTTTTCCTTTTCTTCTAGTTGATGGAGTTCCTCTTTGGCAAGGTCTTGGAGTTCTTTATCTTGCCCCTCTGTGATTATCCTTTCTGCCTCTTCTTTCTGATGTAGAAGCTGGGCAAATTGCAAGTAACGTTGCACCATTTTGGAGAGGCTACCTCTTTCCTTCATGTAAGTGTTGTATTGAGAAGGATTTGCCAACACAGAGGGGTCTACTATAAGCCTCTCTAGCTCCGTATATCTATCGTAATAGCCCCTTAGTTTTTGTAACAGATTGTCCTTCATTGCCTTAGTTTTCTACTTTCTCAGTGCTCTTTTTATACCTTCTCCTGAACCTTTCTACCTTACCCGTGGTGTCTACTAACTTTTGTTGGCCGGTATAAAAGGGATGGCACTTTGAACATATTTCTACCACAATCTTGGGCTTGGTAGAACGGGTCTTAAAGGTTTCGCCACAGCCACACGTTACAGTGGCTTCTACGTATTCTGGATGTATGTCTTTTTTCATATTCTTGCCTCAAAAAAATTTTAACAAATTAACTATAATTGAGCAATCAGAATTATTTCTTTGGTTAGGTATGCTCGCCTTAGGTTGTCCTTTCTGTAAGTGTTTGCCCTAACTTTTCCATCATCTTTGTCTCACCACCAAAAATTCCTGCCCTGAGGAGTTGTACATAGGCCCGGCAACCCTTGGGTGTCTTCTTCACAATATAACTGGCCCGCAACCACCTCCCCCAGGCTCTATACAGCATTGCAAAAAAGAGGACAGGGGCAGCTATCCAAAGGACAGGCACTCCCGGGTCATGGCGATAACTTAAGACTGTACCGGCCACCACTTTTTCTACCCCTACCTTTATCCCTCTTATGTCCTTTGTCTCACCCTCGTAAACCTTGAAGACCTCTGGTTTTGTCCCCTCAGGAGACGTGTAGGCAAGCTTTACAAAGGGGCGAATTGCACATGCACTTCCATCCTTTAAATATAGTGTTCCACTAATTACTTGTTTGGTACTGAGGTCGCCTTCCAAACCTTCCAGTTTATATTTACCTTCGGGTGTGGGTTCCACTTTCACTCCATTAGCAAAGAGGTCAAAACGGTAATCGTAAGCTGTCTGGTAGAAGGTTAATCCACGGTAGCGTAGGGGTTCGTTAACCCTAACAGTAACTTCTTTTGCAGGTGCTCCAGCGTCATGAACTACTATATCACTTGTGTACTCCACTGCATAAAAGGCATCTTCCTTGGAAACTACTACTAGCCCTTTTGGTTTAAGGGCCTCTTTTAACCGTGGGCCGAATCCCGCGGCGGGAAACCCTTCTATATTCGGTTTCTGCATGTACTTAATGGAGAATCCTTTAAGGTCTAGCTTAAATTTTGCATCAGGAGGGACCTCAAAGTCTGCACCGGCGTGCATGTATTTATTCCACCTTATATCTTTGTAAACAGTAGCAACTTCTACTGGCTCCCCAGGGTATATAGTCAAGTCGGATTCAAATGCAAATAAGAAGGTCACTACGGCTCCAATAACGGTGAGCATGACTGAGATATGATAAGCAAGTGAAAGCCAGACGTAGTGGATAAACCCTTGTTCAAATACCCCTCCAGAGTCCACCTCTCCCATGAGACTGGCTGGTTTTTTAAGGAAAAACCTTTTTCTGAAAAACTCCTCAATACGTTTTGTGGCCTCTTCCGGACTATAAGGTAATTGAAAGCTTACGGTCGCCTTGTGTGCAGAAAGACTTGTAGCTGAGAGCATGGCAGGCTGCCTTATCTTTAGCATCCACGTAAGGCGTTTGTAAACGCAAAGGCAGAGGTTAAGGAAGAAAAGTCCTACCACACCTAAAAACCAGGGACCTGAATACACATTCAAGAGGTCCAGTCCTTTTATGACTTTCAGGGCAAACCCGGTGGCCTTAATCTGGGAGTAGTCCCCGCCGTAGGGTAGTACGTTACCCACCAGGTAAAATAGCAGCAAGAACCCAAAAAGGACAATGGAAGTCTTGGTAGAGCTCAACAAGTCGTAAAGGAGGGAGAGCATATTCTTAAGTTATTTGCTAAACAAGGTGTCAAAAAACAGTAAGCAATCTTATGCTTACTCTTTACCCTTTTCTAGTAGGCATGCATGCTGTAAAGGCCAAAGAGTTTTGTAAGGAAGCCAGACCCCATGAAAGTTATAAGCATGCAAGCGAAACCTAACAGGCAAAATACAGAGCCCCAAACTGGCCTCCACTGAGGTATTGCCATGGTATGAAGATACATGGCAAACGCCGTCCACGTTATGAGAGATAATATCTCAAAGGGGTCCCATGACCAGTATCTTCCCCAGGCCTCGTCCGCCCATGCAGCACCAGAGATTATACCAAAGGTTAACAGGGGAAAACCCATTAGTATCAGTATATAAGACAATCTGTGGAATGTTTCTACCTCTGGAGATGGTAGGCCGTAGTCTTCCCAGGTTCTCCTGGCGATGCCTAACCCTTTTATTATGACGTAAGACAGCTCCACAGAACAGCCTACGACGAATACTGCGTAGGCACCAAAGGCTATTAATACATGCCAGAAATACCAGGGGCTTTGTAGTGCTGGTGCAAGGGGTGTAACCGCTGGGCTGTACTTGTTCATGGCTATGAAGAGGGCAGCGATTGAGAGCATGCTTACAAATATCCCAGGGGTAGTTAGCTCTGCCCACCGCCTTCTTATTAATAGATAGGTAGCAGTATTACACCAGGCAAACCAGGAAAGGCATTCGTACTTGTTTTGTACGGGGGGTTGCCCTTCTTCAATGCCTCTCAGGACAATCAGTAAGGTATGGGCGATTACGGTTAGGAGGAGCGTTTGCGTGGCTATTCGCCCTATAGTGAAATTTCGTATAGCTACACTTATCCAAAACTGAAGTATGTGTAGCGTGCAACTTAGCACATAGAGGCCAACCACGATAAAGAATAATCTTGTATCTAACGTAAGTAGTGTGCTATCTCTTAAAAATATCTCTTCCATAAGTTTATTCTAATAAAAATAGAGGTTTAAAAAATATCAGAATTCCAACAATTTTATCACAAATACACACAAATTCAACGATAAATTCTTTTATAAAACTTCGTTATTTTCTAAGTAGGGCCTCGTAGGTTTTAAATTCTTCATCTGCCTGCCTGGACATCCCTAATAGTTCATAAACCATTGCAAGACTTTTTCTTGCCTCAGGGTTGTTCGGGTCTAAGCGCACGGCCTCTTTGAAGGCAGCGAGGGCATCTTCTAACATTCCCGCCTTATTATATACAATGGCGAGGCCAAGATGGGCCCTGGCATAGCTGGGGTCAATATCTGCCGCTGCTTGGTAGCTGTCAAGGGCCTCCTGCAATTTTTCCTGATTAGAGTAGAGGTCTCCCAGAAGGGTGTGGGCCTCTGCCAGCTTTGGCTCCATCTCCAGGGCCTTTTGCCCCTCCCGGATGGCTTCTTGAACCATACCTTTTTTCGCAAAAATCATCCCCAGCTTTGCATGGGCCTTGCCGTCTTTAGGATCCGATTCAAATAGTTTTTCACACTGTTTGGTAGCCTTTTCCAGGGCATTTTGTGCAATATAGGCATCTATCAAAAGATACCTGGGCTCTGCGGAAAGGGGATTAGTCTCTGTTGCCTTTTCCAGTTCGCTTATGGCCTTGTAGAATATCCTCTTTTTAAGGTAAAGTCTACCTAGGTTGGTGTGGGGTTCTGTAAGGTCTGGATTCAATCTGGCTGCCCTAATATACTCAGCCACCGCCTCTTCTGCCTCCCCTTTTTTCTCAAAGGCATAGCCCAGGTTGTTATGGAGTTCTGCCATATCAGGGTTCAGTTCTATACTTTTTTGGTGTTCAACTATGGCTTCGTCTATAAGGTCCTTCTCTATATATGCATTGCCCAGGTTGGTATGGGCCTCAGGAAAGTTATTATCCAGTTCTAATGCCTTCTTAAAATTAGCTACTGCATCGTCAAGCCGCCCCATCTTTTTATACATGAGTCCTAGGTAGTTATAGGGCTTGGGGGAGTTAGGCTCTATTTCCAATGCCTTCCGACAGGCCTCAAGCCCCGCCTCTAATTTATCTTTCTGGAAGCACTCCTGCGCAAGGGTGTAGTATTCCTCCGCACTACGGCTGTCAGCCCAAACATAGTTCGGACAAACTGTGAACGTCAAAACAGAAATAATTCCTACAAAGAGTACACGCCTCATAAGCAAGAAATTCTAACAACAGTTGAAAGGCTAAACAAGTGATGAAAACAAAATGGCAGTGTACTAAATTTTGCGTAAATCTCAAAAGAGATATTTAAAAGGGAAAAAAAGGTGTGATGGAACGCCCTGTTGAGAGTTTTATTTTTACACAAATTTCTTGACACTAGTAGTATGAAAAGAAAAAGTTTGAAAAAGTAGCGGGAATAAGTAAAATAAGTAAAACTCTGGAGTTGGTAAGCGGAGAACTTAAAATTTAAAAGGTCTTCTCAAGGTCTTAAGGAAGCGAGTAATAAATACTCTTTAAATCCATGGTTAGCAAGGAGGGGATTCTATGTCTCTTAAAGGATTAAAGGCGAAGGATATAATGACCAGGCCGGTAGTTTCTGCCCGGAAAAGGGCCTCAGCAAGGGATGTTGCTATGCAACTTCTATGCGGTCTCTACAGTGGTATGCCTGTCACGGACGAAAAAGGCAAGATAGAAGGGGTAATCACTGAGCTAGACCTCCTCAAGGCCGTAAAAGAGGGTAAGGAACTGGTAAGAGTTACGGCGGAAGATATTATGACCAAAGACGTTACATCAGTGGACGTGGAGGACTCAGTAGATAAAGTCTTAGAGGTACTGATGGACAAACGCTTCATACGCGTACCAGTAGTCCAGGAAGGGAAGCTGGTAGGGGTCGTTTCCCGCTGTGATGTCCTGAGGTGTATGATAGAGCCTGAATTCGTGACTTATATGTAAGCTTGATGCACAAAGGGGTGTAGGAACCCTACACCCCCCCCAATTTATAAAAGAGACCCATGACAGTATTATCAGAGGGAGAAGTAGTCCAAAGGCTAAAGGGGCTTAAGGATTGGAACAGGGATGAGCAAACTATTTTAAAGAAGTTTAAGTTCCAGAGCTTTCCCCAGGCTATTGAATTTGTTAACAAGGTGGCCAAACTGGCTGAAGAGGCCCAGCATCACCCAACCATCGTAATCACTTACAATAGGGTAACTCTTGCCCTTACCACCCACTCTGAGGGAGGACTTACAGAGAAAGACTTTCAAATGGCCAGCCGCATAGAAACTCTTCTCTCAACAAAATGACCGGTATTCTTCAGTGTATCCACATCCTTTGTCTGAGTTTATGGGTAGGGGGTATAATTTTTATGACCTTTGTAGCTGCACCCAGCATATTTAAGGTCTTGCCCATGGAAAAGGCTGGAGAGGTAGTTGGGGAAATTTTTCCTAAGTATTTCTTTGTAGGATACATATATTCCCTTCTTGCCCTGCTTACAGCAGTAGGGATTTATTACAAAGAGGGCTATTGGGATAAGCCAAAGCTTTACATTCTGGGCTTTATGCTCATACTCAGCTTTTACAACGGCTTGGCCGTTGCCCCAAAGGCCCATGTGCTGAGGATGGAAATGATAAAGGTGGAAAAAAAGGAAGACAAAGAGGTGCTCTGGAGAGAGTTTGTTAAGTGTCACGGCCAATCCGTAGTACTAAACCTTATCGTCCTGATGGCTGGCCTTGCTGTAATTACACTGACAGCTTATTTTATGAAGGTTTAGCTAAAACCCTGAGCAGGGCAATTAAGTTAAGGAAGTCTCTCCTGCTACTTCCTTGACAGGTATATTTTTCCCTTGTTGGGGCACACTTATTATAGAAAATAGTCGCCCTTTAGAGTTTATTAACAGCATACCCCGCTCTGTAAAAAGGAGATAAATTATTAGTACTGGTAACGCAACCGGTGCAACAATACACAGTACAAAAATACCCCCTAGAAATACAGGAAAGATGGCGATAAGCACAGGAAATATTAAAAGGAAAGCGCAGGCGGCAAGGAAAAGTCCAAAGACCAGTATAAAGGGTAAGAGAAAGATTGAGAAAAGGGCAAGACAAAACTTCTTGAAACCGCCTCTTACCTTAGAATCAGAAATATATACCCCCCCTGGGTATTCCTCCTCTTCCAGAGGGAATTCTCCAAATTCTTCTTCCTCAAAGAGGGCCTTTTCTGAAGGCTTTTTAACTTCTAATTCAGGTAACTCTTCCCCAAGCTCAGATTCTCCTATGGCTGGAGCGTATCGCTCAAATCCCTCTCTTGGTATCCCCCCAAGTCCGGGATAGCCTACACCAAGTTCCTCCGGCGTTGTCTTACCCCTTCTAAGCCAGGTCCATGGGCGCAACCAGGAAAAATTCCTTTCCTCCGGCGGCTCCAGGGAAGGAAATTTCACCATTTCTCCTTCTACATCCTCTTTTCTGCTACCATAGAACCATGTCCATGGTGCCCACCATGCCACGCCGTTTCTCCTTTAGAAGTTAATAAAATAATTAAGGATAAGGAGATGTACAAATCTCCTCACCACAGGATAATACCCCTATTATTTTAGACTGTCAAGCTAATCTGAGCTGGCTGAGTAAAGAGTTACAATAGCCTGAGCGGCTATGGCTTCTCCTCTCCCGATGGAATCTAGCCCTTCCATAGTGGTAGCCTTTATGTTGACCCTCCCCTCCGGGATATCAAGAAGTTGAGCTACCTTCCGTTTCATATCACTCTTTTTAGGGCCAAGCCTTGGCCTCTGAGCCATAATCATTACATCCACGTTATTAACCTTAAGGCCCTTTTCACTTGCTAACTCAAGGACTTTTTTAGTGAGGATAGCGCTTGAGATGCCTTTCCATTGGGGGTCTGTGTCAGGAAAATGTTCTCCAATATCCCCCAGCGCAGCTGCCCCTAATATAGCATCACATATGGCATGTAACACTACGTCTGCGTCAGAATGCCCTAGGAGTCCGACTGGTGAGTCTAACTCCACGCCCCCAAGAAACAATTTCCGCTCCTCTACCAGCTTGTGTATGTCATACCCTATTCCTACGAGTAACACGGGAGAGGTCTTAGTGTTAAGGGAAGACTATAGTAGGATGCACTTTTTACGGTATGGTGCTCTTACCAATGAGAGCCCTCACCTTATCAGCCAGTTCATTAAGCTCGGCTAAGTGCTTCATGGCCAACTCACGTTCAGTCCATCGTAAATCCCTGAAAGAGCCGATATTATTTCCAATATCTTCTATGACCCTATCAACAAATTTTTCTATCTCTTTTACAATGAACCCAGTGAACCGTTCGCAGAGTGTATCAATTCGTTTAAACAGTTCGTTTCGGAAGGCTTTACGCTTGTGGGGTATTATAAGAAAACCAGTTCCAATACAAGCCAAGGCTATCACCATAACAAAAGCCGCAGGGGCAAGAAAGGTGAGAAGATAGCCAAAACCTCCCAGGGAGGCTAGGCCCACTCCCTCCATTGCTAGGAAGCTAGCTAGCCCACTCTGGGTCAGCACCCTTAGTCTATCAGCTTCCTTATTTACATCAAATTCCCTGTATTCCCTGGAGTGTTCGCGAAGG
Organism: Candidatus Brocadiia bacterium JP1; assembly: GCA_051388875.1. Classification (GTDB taxonomy): domain Bacteria; phylum Planctomycetota; class Brocadiia; order Brocadiales; family Bathyanammoxibiaceae; genus JBMFFR01. The sequence goes on from JBMFFR010000002.1 coordinate 221,294, forward strand.
AGGTACTGGAGCTCATTTTTCTTGTCCTCAAAGGACGGCCCTGTGCGCCCTTCCGCCAACTTCTTTTGCCCTTTTTCGGCATCCTGATAGTCAAGGGCCATCTCCCAAAGGGAGCGGTTGTTTCGGCTTACATACTCTGCCGCCTCGTCTATTATACGGTCTAAATCCTCCAGTGGGCTGGAAAGGCTTGTCATCTCTTTGCGGAAACGGTCTACAATCTTTTCCCTGGAGAAGATTGAGCCCAGAAGGCCCCTGGTGGTTAAGTGGAAACCCAGAAAAGTATCCAGTCTCTCTTTTAATCGATTGAAGGCTGAATGTATTTCCCCCCTATACTTTTGGCAGTAATCTTGCATGTCTTCTTTCTTGCTCTTGAGTCTGGCCTCAAGGCGTTCAATGCCAGCTATCTCACAGTTGTAACGCGTAATCTTACCCTGCAAATCCTGCCGTAGCTCGCCAAAGACGTTGGTAAGGAACCTTAAGGGGCTGAGGTACTTTAACTCCATTTTTAGATCTAAATCCAGCTTTTCTTTAATAAAATCCTCTACCTCTTCCGCATTGCTCTTCTTGAGAAGTTCGGAGGACTTGGCCTGTTTTGCATTGAAGGCCTCCATACTGGATATGGTAAGGATCTTTGGCTCAAACCCCAGGAGTTTATAACAGTTCTTTTCAATAAAGGACAGTATCTCCTTTTGCTCCTCTTGTGTTTTGAGGTCTATTTTGTTGAGTATAAATAGCACCTTCCGCCCCCATCTACCTTTGAGTAACTGGAGGAACTCACATTCACTCTCAGTAAGGGGCCTATCCGAGGAAGTGATGAATATCACTAGTTCGGCCCTATGGATAAAATCTTCAATAATTTTCTCGTGTTCCCTGAAGACAGAATTTGTACCTGGTGTATCTATAAGTGTTATTTCCCTTAAGGCTTCTAAAGGATAGGTAACCCGGCAGAGGTTTTCCTGGATTTCCTCTACTGTATAGCTGTCTCCATGGGTGAGGATAGTAATTTTACGGGTGGTAGGGGTTGGGCCTTCTCTGAGGATTTTTTCACCTAAGATGGCATTTATGAAACTGGATTTGCCGGAGTTATATTCTCCTGCCACCAGTAGATAAAAAGGCTCCTCCATCTGTACGAGCATCTCGCGCACTTTTTGCTCGAGGCCCGCCTTGCCCATGCGGTTAAAAAATTTCTCCACATCCTTAAGTAGTTCAACTACTTCACTTACAGTTCTTTTTAGGTCCTTGTTCTTAGTTAGATGCACCATAAGTGTTAGTATTCATTTAAGATATATAAATTTGTTAAATTATAAGTTTTAAACCTGCAACGTCAAGAAAAATTTGCTATTTTTCTGGAGCATATTTAGTAAAAATACGCTTCTCTAAGCAGAGCAAGGACTTAGAAAGCTTTAACTACCCACATAGGTGGTGAATTATTTTTTGTTTAATTGCGAAAAACTTAGACCTATGCAAGGCTTTAGATATGCAATAAGTTTTGACAAGCTAAGGCTTTTTGTATTCAAATGTCATAATATTTAGTTTTTTTCTACTTGAAAAAAAGGATAAATAAGATTCAAGAACACATTTTTCAAAAATGTGTTTCATAAGTACTTGTGGCTAAATAGCTTATGTGTGTTTAAAATTTTGCCAATCATAAAAAAGAGGAAAAGGCTTGAAATCTTTTCTGAAAGGTATTATCTTGTCTTGCAAGAGAGAATTTGTTATCCTATTTTTGTAAGAGCCTTCATCATGGAAGAAGTGATTGCAACAAACAGGAAGGCGCATTTTAAGTACCATCTCTTAGATAGGTATGAGGCAGGTCTTGTGTTAGCGGGTAGTGAGGTAAAATCGCTAAGGAATCACAACGTTAGCCTTAATGAGAGTTTTGCTATTTTAAGAGAGGGTGAGGTATATCTTTATGGTATGCATATTGGCCCTTATGAGCACGCTGGGCTTCAGCCCCATGAGCCCAAGCGGCCCAGAAAGCTTTTGTTAAAGAAGGAGGAGATTAAAAAGATTTTTGGGAAGGTCCAACAGAGGGGTTTTACACTTGTGCCTGTTTCGTTATACTTTAAAAACGGGTATGCAAAGGTGGAGATTGCTTTGGCCAGGGGTAAAGAACTGGTGGATAAGCGTGAGACCCTTCGTAGGAGGATGGTGGAAAGGGAGGTTCAGAGGGCTATTAAGAGATAAATGGGGGCGAACGGATTCGACCGTGTAAGGAGGTAAAAGAGTAGCATGCTGAGGTTGTCGGGAGGCCTCATAAAAAACCTGACGCAAATAAAAGTGCCGACTACAGTCTGGCAATGGCTGCATAAATAACGTAGCCCGTTTCTACAACCTTGCCTGCGGGGTTGAAGGAACGACGACTAGCAGGCTGGCTTGATCCTTCTGCTTGATGGGGGTCGGGCGAGAAACTTTAATCAGGCTAGTTACCTCTTTCTCCTGTCTACCGGGTGGGAGGTGATGAATACCAAAAGATAGACTAAGCATGTAGAAGCCTTTACCAAGTTACATAGGGACGCGGGTTCGATTCCCGCCGCCTCCACCATTTTCCATTAAATGCCTAGAGCACGAATCCTTATTTTAGAAGAAGACAGGCAGATAGTGGACGAGCTACGGGATAACCTGGAACTAGCAGGTTTTGAGACCGAAGTAGCTCTAGGCACTCAGGTTGCTTTCAGTATCCTAGACGAAAGGAAGATGGATTTAGTAATCCTGGGAGCCAGCATCAAGGAGGTTGAGATATTTAAGAAAATTAATGATTTATCCCCAACCATGCCTATACTTGCCCTATCAGAGCAAAAATCTAAACGCTACCAATCTAGCCTGATAAAGGCAGGTGCATCTACCATTGTAGAATTACCCGCAGATAAAGAACACATCCTTAAAAGGATTGAAGAGCTAACAGAAAAACCCGAAGAAGTACCCCAAAATAGACTGAATAGACCGTTTAACGTAATCCCAAGAAAAGTCTCTAAGAGAAAAAAGAGGGCTTCCGGTGCCTCTTAAAAGAAATGCTCCTTATAGAGGGTTATTAATTCTCTTTTTGGGAATTTTTTTGTTCAACTTTTTTTGCCTCCAGTCCCTTTCGTCTGCAGAAAAACTATCCCAACAACTTTTACCACTGCTTTTACAGTCCAGTTTGAAAGGCGCAGCAGTGGGGATAAATGTAGTTAGTCTACCCGATAAAAATCCTTTGTTTAGTTACAACAGCCAGGAAATCTACACTGTAGCCTCCAATATGAAGCTCTTTACCACTGCCGCTGCCTTAGATTACTTAGGCTCAGATTACCAGTTTAGTACCACACTTTTCTGCCGTGGTAATATAGATCCCGAAGGAAAACTCTGGGGGGATGTAATCGTACAAGGGGGAGGAGACCCCAATCTTTCTGGACGTTTCAACGGGGGAAGAACCACAGCAGTATTAGAAGAGTGGGCAGAGGCTATCGTAAAAGCTGGTATAAAAGAAATCTCAGGAAACATAATAGCTGATGATTCTTTCTTTGACAGAGAATTGATTCATCCAGGTTGGCCTAAAGACCAACTCTTCACGTGGTATAGCGCACCCATTAGCGCCCTTTCCTTTAATGATAATTGCGTAGATATAACCCTACGGCCCACAAGTGGTAGCGGGGTGAAGGTAGAGGTCAATCCATCTAATTCTTACCTTAGAATACTCAATTCTTGTAAGCTATCTGATAGTACTGGAAGACCTCGTATCCATGTACATTTGGAACCCAATACGGGCAAGATACACTTAAAAGGAGAAATGCCCACAAGATGCGAGTCCCTGACATACTCAGTCCCTGTGGATAACCCCCCTCTTTTCCTGGCCAGTGTATTTCGGGAGATATTGAAGAGTAAGGGTGTAAAGGTAGTTGGCGAGACAATAGTATTTGAACCGGAGATAGATGAATCGGACCAAGAATGGACACCCCTTATGTGTACTACTTCCAGCATGTCCCAGGCCGTAATGGTTGCCAACACCAGGAGCCAGAATTTTTATGCCGAACAGATACTAAAGACCCTTGGCGCCGAGGTGAAGGGTGAAGGAAGTTTTAGGGCCGGTCTTGAAGTGATTCAGGAGCTAATGCTCAAACTAGGATACGAACCGGTGGAGTATCAGGTGGCTGACGGCTCTGGCCTTTGCAGGGACAATCGCTTCTCCCCAGAAATGATAACTGACTTACTAGCCTATATGTATCAGCACAAGGAGAAGGAATCGTTTATCTCTTCCCTTGCTGTCTCTGGGACAACTGGGAGCCTTCAAAAGAGGCTGAGAGGTTCCTCTTTTAAAGGGAGAATCAGGGCCAAAACTGGCTACATCTCGCGCGTGTGCTGCCTCTCTGGGTATGTAGAAACTGAAGGGGGAGACACCCTTGCTTTCTCCATACTCGTTAATAACTTCAAGGTGGCACCCGTTACAATAAAAGAGTTTCAGGATTCAGTCTGTAAAGTGCTTATAAAGTACAATGAGCCAAAAGCGGCAACTGTGGAAAATGGAAACGGATAGACTAAAAAAAATATATGCCATTTATTCCTCCTTTTACGATAGCATATTTGGGAGACTTTATGCCCCAGGTAGAAGGGCTGCCGTACGGCTAATGAATGTGCAACCAGGAGAGGAGATTCTGGAGGTAGGTGTGGGAACAGGTATAGCCCTCCCCTTGTACCCGAAGAGGGCCACGGTGGTGGGGATAGACCTCTCCAGCGAGATGCTAGAAAAGGCCAGACAGAGGAAGGAAGACCTGGGGTTAGCCAACATAACACTTTACGAAATGGATGCCACCAAGATGGCTTTCCCAGAAGGAAGATTCCACAAAGTAATTGCCGCCCACATAATCACCCTAATACCCGAACCCCTTAAACTGCTGACTGAAATGAAAAGGGTTTGTCATGTGAAGGGAGAAATTTACATTCTTAACTACGAGGGTAATACCACTGGGTGGATGTCCAGGATAGAGGAATTCATCTCCCCTTTTAGAAAATCACTGGGGCTTGGAGTGCATTTAGATATAGATACCTTACTAGGGCGGGCAGGTCTAAAAATAGAACATAAGGAAAGGGTCAACCTCTTCGGGTGTTGTTCCCTAATCAGATGCAAAAAGGTCTCAACCCCTTCCGATGCACAGGTAATTGAAGCCTAATCTGCACATCTCCTCCGGTTCGTAAACGTTCCTACCGTCCACTATATTTGGTTCCCTTAAAAGCGCCTTTATCTTTTTCTTATCTAATTCTTTAAACTCCTGCCACTCTGTAAGGATTATCAATGCATCACAACCCATAAGCACACTATAGGGATTCTCAGAAAAAGTTACCTCTTTAAAAAGAATTTTAGCATTAGCTTCAGCCGCAGGGTCAAAGGCTTGAATCCCTGCCCCAGCCTTAAGTAGTTCTTTAATGATGCCTACGGAAGGAGCCTCCCTGATATCATCCGTGCCGGGTTTAAAGGCTAATCCCCAGATTGCGACCTTTTTCCCTTTTAAAGTGGTCAGTAGAGCTTTGGTCTTCTTCAGGATTAATAATTTCTGCTCCTCGTTAATCCTATCCACAGCCTCAAGGAGTCTTGGCCTTAATCCATTATCCTTCATAAGTGTTGATAGAGCCTTAATATCCTTTGGTAAACATGAACCACCGTAGCCTACACCTGCCTCCAGAAACTTAGGGCCGATTCTGGAATCAAGCCCCACGCCTTTTGCCACCTCCCTAACATCCGCCCCCACCTGCTCGCAGAGCCTGGATAGCTCGTTGACAAAGGATACCCTGGTGGCAAGCATGGCATTGCTGGCATACTTGATTAACTCGGCGTTCTTCGTTGTAGTGAAAAAGATGGGTCGTCCCTTTTGGATAACACCCCTGTACAAGGACTCCATTACCTTTTTGGGCCTGGGGCTATCCAGCCCGATAACTACCCTGTCCGGTTCCACAAAGTCCTTTAGTGCCTCACCCTCCCTGAGAAACTCAGGGTTTGATACTACGTCAAAATCCACCGCTTTTTTCTGGTTATCTCTTATTTTATTAGCCACCTTGTGGGCCGTCCCCACTGGTACGGTGCTCTTAACCACCACAATCTTATGTTCACGCATATACTTCCCAATCTTCTCTGCCACCGCAAAGACGGCCGATAAATCCGCCCCACCGTTACCCCCAACAGGCGTCCCCACCGCTATAAATATAACCTCGGCACTCTCTATCCCGTTTGCAAGGTTGGTGCTAAAGGATTGCCTGCCTTTCTTTATGTTTTCACAAAGCACTTTTTCTAGCCCTGGCTCATAAATAGGGAGGATACCCTTCCTGAGCTTCTGCACCTTCTTTGTATCTGAATCTACACAGATAACCTTATGCCCCTTACCAGCCAGACAGGTCCCCACCACAAGCCCTACGTATCCACACCCTATACAGGTAATCTTCATCTCTTAGGCAATTCCTTAGTTTTATCCGGATAATCGCAAAGTTTTATTATCACACAAATGGGGCAACGGGGCAACCTGGCCTGGCAAACCTTCCTTCCGTGTTCTTGCAGGAGATGGCAAAACCTTACCCACTTCTCCCTGGGCACTATGGGACAGAGGTCCGCCTCTATCTTATCGGGGTCAGTAGCCCTGCTCAGGCCAATACGCTGCGACAGCCTTCCCACATGGGTGTCCACCCCGATGGCAGGCACACCGAAGGCATTGCCGAGGAGTATATTGGCGGTCTTCCTCCCCACCCCCGGCAGAGTAAGGAGGTCTTCCGGTTTGTCAGGCACCTTGCCCTTATACTCTTCCGCTATCCCCTTTGCACAGCCCACTATACTTTTGGCCTTGTTTCTGAAAAAACCCGTCGGGCGAATCTCCTCTTCCAGCGTGGGGAGGTCAGCCGAGGCATAGTCCTTTGCCGTCCTATATTTTTTGAAAAGACTTTTGGTAACCTGGTTCACCCTCTCATCCGTACACTGGGCAGCAAGGATGAGGGCCACTAAAAGTTCCAGGGGTGTACTGAACTCAAGGGCAAGTCTGGCGGAGGGATACTCCTTCTCAAGTAAGGTTATTATCTTTTCTACCTTCTGCATTTAACGTAAAGGCAACCTCGCCACTATTAACAAAAAGCCTTTTAAAAATCAAATAGAAATCTTCCCCTATTGTGGCGTATGAGCTGACCCCCCATGTTCTAGGCGATTAATAAAAAATCGTGCGACACTAGATCGCACGCTACAGCTTAATTCCTCATTTTGTGCGAAACCAGTAGTAAAACATAATGAGCGCAGCAATCAAAGCAAGAAAGCCAAAAATATCAAACACAGTGTTACCTTTTAAAGGAGAAAGATCAAGACAAGCCATAATTGGAATGATATCTCCGGGATGGATATCAAACCAAGTTAATAGGGCAACAATCGCAGCCAGTGCTACGAGAACTTTAGACAAGGTTAAAGCGGGGGTCTCTTTGGCCTTCCCCTCTCCCTCAAATTCACTTACCAGTCTAACTAGGTATTCTTTTATATCTTCAGGCAGAAGGGGATTGGCCCTTTCTAGTTCCTTGCAGACCATCTCAAATATCTTTTTAGTTGTATATTTGCTGAGAGGGTATTTTTTGACAATGTATTCAATAAATCTCTCTATATCTTCTTTTGTCTCAATAGGAGTATGTCCACCAATACTGTAAACCACTTCTGGTAATGGCATTCTTTCTGATTTTGGAAAGTAATCCGGGTCTTCCAGGGCCTTTTCCATTTCCTCATAACTACAAACATTTATCTTCTGTAAGCTAGGTATCTTTGGTATCTTTGGTATCTTTGGGAAGGATTTATGCTCAAGTTTTTTTGCGATACTTTCCAGGATAAGATTTAAAATCTCGTATGACATATGCTACTCTCCTTTCCATTTACTCTTTTTCTGGAACCAAGTTGATATGGACTTGGTTTGTGGAAAGTTCATAGGCAGCACCAGATGACCTATCCCATAGCTGTCTCAGGAGGCCACCTTCGTAGACGTCAAGACCACCAATGAGTTTGCTGGTTAAGGTAGTGCTGGCTTCTTGATAACCAGGTTTCTTTATCTTGACCAAATAGCTCCCTTTTCTGTCGAGGTCAAGCAGTATAGGAGTCGCACCCTTAAACTCGCCATTGACATAGACCTCTGCCTCAGAAGGATTAGAGGAAATACCTACGGTCTGTATCCCGCTCTGTAAGGCACTGGCACAACCAGCGAGTGAGAAACAAAATATCAAGTATAACATGCCTCACTCCTTTTAGTCGTCTCCATTTCATTTATTCCTAGGTACTTGAAATTTGAGGGGAAGTAAGATTAGACGTGTATTAACCTTACATGGGCCAGGATGATAAAAGTCCTACAGAGCTTCTTCCTGGTCTCCCCTTTTTATATGCTACCTATTATATACTAAGTCTTTTAAAAGGCCAAAAAGTCTCAAAAAGCCTATTTTTAAAAATTTTTGTTCTTAACTACCCCCAAATCAGGAGGCACTGCTACGGGGGATTATATTTGTGTTGCTAGGGGGGGGCTTCCGGGGGTGGTACCCCCTTGCTAGCCCAAATTGTTTCCTTTGCCATGATTACGCATGCTTTCTGAAAAACATTGACACGGGAAAGGGTTCAAGGTAGGATGTCAAAATCTAGGACACCTACCCTGATAGGCTAGGGAGACTAAAGGCCGTCAAGCCGTCTCCCTCCCCACCTTCAGTTCAAACGTTAAAATTTATCTTTATCCTTAGTTATAAAAACTGGGATACCACTATCAAAGGGCCCCATATCAAAACTATTGATATTAACCGAGCGTCCACCTACCGAAGCTATATTAACGTCTATCTCCCTTTGATTTGCAGTAACACTGTTAGTAGTAAAAAACGGCTTCACTAGATGTAGAGCCAATAATATAGCTATTACAGTTAGGACAAAATTAGTATATTTATTCATTTCACCCTCCTCTGTGGAATGTCATCTTCTTTATAATCCACCGTCAAAACTCCCCTTTCCTGGAGACATAAAGGCCACCAAGCCGTCTCCCTCTCCGCCTTTCTCAGAGATGTAGGTGCACCTACACGTACCCTACTCCTTCTTTGTTTTTTTTCATGTAAACAATACAAAATTTTACAACTGCCGAGTATAATAAGCAATATGCGCGAAAGAGACTACATAAGATACCTGAGGAAGTTTAAGGACAAGCCCAAGGAGGTCGTGGTAGGCATCGGCGATGATGCCGCCGTAATAAAATTGCCCAGAGAGGACCTGTATGTGCTGACCACTGATATGGTTCTTGAGGGGACGCACTTCCGCTTTGAAGAGTGTTCCATCGCTGACGTTGGCAGAAAGGCGATGGCCTGTAATATAAGCGATGTGGCGGCCATGGGCTGTAGGGCCGTGCTAGCCCTGGTGGCTATATCCTTCCCCACCTCCACCAGGATGGGTCTTGCCAAGAGGCTCTTTGAGTCAATGAGGAAAACAGCCCTTGAGTACGGGGTTCATATAATTGGTGGTGATACTATAAGTGGTAAGGCCCCCTTGAACATATGTATAACCCTTTTGGGGAGGTCTGAGGGTCTTCGTCCTGTAACACGCTCCGGGGCCAGACCGGGTGACGCTATTCTTGTAACTGGCACATTAGGTGGCTCTATTCTGGGTAAGCATTTCTCCTTCCAGCCCAGGATGAAAGAGGCGCTCTATCTCAACAAAAATTATCGCCTCCATTCCATGATTGATATAAGTGATGGGTTATCACTTGACCTGGCTCATATACTGGAGGAAAGTAAGGTAGGGGCAGTGCTTTACGAGGAGAAAATGCCTGTCTCTGAAGATGCACTTATAGTATCTAGAACGACCGGCCTCTCCCCCCTCCACCATGCCCTGACGGATGGGGAAGACTACGAGCTACTATTTACCCTAGGGGCTAGGGAGGCTGAAAGGCTTTTGGAGAAAAATGCACTGGGAGTCCCTATCACCCTGATAGGTCACATACGCAGGGAAAAAGGGCTATTTCTTCAATTAAGGGATGGAAAACTTAAAAGGATAAGACCGCAAGGGTATGAGCACTACTAGCAAACCTGTGCATTGTATCACCATGACCACCCATAGCCCCGAAGAGACTATGGCACTGGGTAAAGCAATAGGGGAGTATTTAGGGCCGGGGCAGGTGATTGCCCTTTTTGGTAGTTTGGGCTCGGGTAAGACTACTCTGGTGAAAGGGATAGCCCTGGGCATGGGTGTAGACCCCAAAGTGGTGCGTAGTGCTAGCTTTTTGCTCATGCAAGAATATCGTGGGAGATTGCCCATATATCACTTTGATGCCTATCGCATGGAGAGTGCAGCGGATATGTTTCAGCTGGGCTGTGACGAATGTTTCTGGGGGGAGGGTGTCTCTATCGTTGAATGGGCTGATAGGGTGGAGGAGTCCCTGCCGGACGAATACATCAAAATCTCCTGTTTTATAGAAGACCCCACCAGCAGGCGCATAGAGGTAAGTTGTGTGGGGGAAAAGCACAGAGGAGTGTTGAAAAATCTTTTAGCTAAGAGAGAAGTGTAATGGAGTTAAAGACCTCAAAGATACACCTTTTGGATCCGCTAGTGGCGGGTAAGATTGCCGCTGGGGAGGTCATAGAACGCCCGGCATCGGTGGTTAAAGAATTGGTAGAAAATTCCATAGACGCTGGTGCAACAAGAATAGATGTGGAACTTGTGGAATCTGGTAGAAACTTGATTAAAGTAGTGGATAATGGAGTGGGAATGACGCCCGATGACATTTCCATGCTCTTCTTAAAACATGCCACCAGTAAGATTTCCAACCTTGAAGACCTTGAGGACATAAACACATTGGGGTTCCGTGGGGAGGCGCTATCCAGTATTGGACTGGTCTCTCACACCAGGGTCGTCTCATGCAGCAGGGGGGAGACGGCTGGTGCTGAAATAGAGGTAAGGGGTGGTAAAAAGGGCGAGGTCAAATACCTTGGGTCTCCGGAGGGCACACTGGTAGAGGTCAGGGAGTTGTTTTTCAATGTTCCCGCCAGAAGAAAATTTTTAAGGGCCGTCCCTGTGGAAATGGCTACTATATCAGAGGTACTCACCCGAATGGCCCTGTCTCACCCGGAGATTCATTTCACCTTAACACATAACCAAAGAGAGGTCTTTAACTTACCACCTGCTTCTACCTTAAAAGAAAGGATTGCCTCCTTTTTTGGACAAGACTTCGCAAAAGAACTCCTGTTTGTAAATTCCAGGGAGCCTGCCCTTGAGGTGTCTGGTTACATAAAGCCACCAGCCCAAAACTATGGTAATGCTAAATTGCAATACACCTTTCTTAACAGCAGGTATATCAAGGAGGCCAACATCTCTCATGCCATACAGGAGTCCTATCGCAATTTGCTTCCACCCGGCAGACAGCCTATAGTCTTTTTATTTTTACGATGTAATCCAAACCTTGTGGATGTTAACGTGCATCCTTCAAAGCTAGAAGCCCGGTTCCGTGAGCCCGCAAAGGTGCATGGGCAGGTCCTTCAATCCATTAAAAAGACTCTGGGTTCTATACAACATACACCAATTACCCTTCCTGTCCCAGTCCCTCAAACAGGAGGGGACTTCCCTGGCGGCTTGCCTACCACGTTAATACAAACCATACAGGCGCCACAAGAGGTAGCAAAAAGTACGCCACAAAGGTCTCTCTCTGGCCCATATATCCAGGTACACCAGAGCTATATAGTAGAAGAGATCCAGGGAGGACTTAATATAATTGACCAGCACGCCCTTCACGAAATCCTGCTTTACCAAGGACTTAAGCAAAAAATCATGGAAGATACTCTTCCAGTGCAGAGACTCCTAATTCCTGAGCTAGTAGAGCTAAATCCCAATGACTTCCTTAGCCTAATGGGTCTGCAAGAAAGCTTATGCAAGGCAGGGGTGGAAATTGAAGAATTCGGCAAAAATACTATCATTGTACGTAGCCTACCTCAAGTGCTGAAAGACCTTGAAATTAAAGAATTTATCAAGGATTTACTGGGGAGATTAAAGGAAGAAGTAGAAGGCGAACATATTCTGGATAAGGTGTTAAAAGCCATGGCTTGCAAGGGGGCAATAAAATCAGGACAAAGGTTGAATCCACAGGAGATACAGGCCCTTCTTATAAACAGGGAAAGCTCACCAGTGGTTTCACACTGTCCTCATGGCAGACCCACCACACTATTTATATCCACAGAAGAACTAAATAAACACTTTAAGAAAAGAACAAACCAATAAATCTTGACTTTTGTTAGATTTATTGATAGCATTATTTCTATAAAAGGCCAACTTACGAGAGGAAAGCATGTATGAATTAATTGTAGAGGCCGATTTTGCTGCCGCACATTCCCTAAGGGGCTATCAGGGAAACTGCGAAAATCTCCACGGACATAATTGGAAGGTGCAAGTCATACTAAAGGCAGAGGCCCTTAACGAACTTGGGATGGTTATGGACTTCAGAGAGGTAAAAGACACCGTGGGGGAAGTACTGAAGGGTTTTGACCACAAGCACTTAAACGAATTAGAGTTGTTCAGAGAAGAAAATCCGACTACGGAAAATTTGGCAAAGCTTCTTTATCAAGCGCTTTCACGTAAATTACCTCAAAAGGTCTTGGTAAGTAAAGTAATTACATGGGAATCTTCACGTTGTGGTGCTAGTTATTCTGTTTAGCTCTTTTAAAATTCATGCCTAAAATGGGGCCAATACTGCAAGTTGCCCTTGATTTTGTAGACCTCCACAGAGCTATGAAGGTGGCAGGAGAAGCACTGGAGGGAGGGGCAGACTGGCTAGAGGCAGGCACACCCCTCATCAAGAGTGAAGGTCTTAATGCTGTAAGAAGGTTGCACGAGTCTTTCCCGTCTGTGCCGATTGTGGCCGACATGAAGATTATGGATGCTGGCCGGCTGGAGGTGGAGGTCGCCTCAAAAGCAGGGGCGAAGTGTACAATTGTCCTTGGTGCTGCCTCAGATTCTACCATTAAGGAGTGCATAGCAGCCGGACGCAATTACGGCATAAATATAGGGGTAGACCTACTAGGGGTCAAGGACTACGTCAACCGTGCAAAGGAGGTAGAGAGTTGGGGTGCGAGCTACCTCAATATTCATATCTCTATAGATGACCAAATGAAGGGGTTAAACCCCTTCGGAAGACTTCAGGAGGTCGCCAGCCAGGTGAGAATACCAGTGGCGGTAGCTGGTGGAATAAACTCCGAAAATGCACCGGAGGCTGTAAAGGCAGGCGCACAAATAATAATTGTGGGTGGTGCTATTACAAAGGCATCCGACGCAAAAAAGGCTACTCAGGAGATAAAAAAGGCCATCCGAACGGGGCAGCCCATCTCAACCGAGCTATATAAAAGGGTGTCTGGAAACGGTATAAAAGAGGCCCTACAAAAGGTCTCTACCAGTAACGTTTCGGATGGGGATCACAGGGCTGCTGGTCTATGGGGGTTACAGTTCATAACGCCCGGCTTAAAGATGGTCGGTAGGGTTCTAACGGTACGGTGTTATCCCGGGGATTGGGCCAAACCAGTGGAGGCCATTGACGCTGCCCAGCCAGGGGAGATATTGGTTATAGATGCTGGTGGTGTAGGTCCTGCTGTCTGGGGAGAGCTAGCTACGCACAGTGCTATACAAAAGGGACTGGCTGGGGTAGTAGTCAACGGTGCCATAAGAGATACTCAAGAGATTAGAAAGTTAAACTTTCCAGCTTTTGCAAGACTGGTAATGCCCAACGCAGGTGAACCTAAGGGATTGGGTGAGATAGGCGTATCGGTAAGCATATCGGGGATTAATATCAGCACAGGTGACTGGATAATAGGGGATGACGATGGCATAATGACAATTCCCAGACAAGAGGCGGAAGAAAAAGTTAACAGGGCAATGGACTGGTTAGAAAAGGAAAACCGCATAAGAGCCGAAATACAAAATGGAAAAAAATCTTTGGCAGAGGTAATAGATTTGCTAAAATGGGAGAAGAGATAAGAAAGCAGTTAATTTATTACAGAAGCTATAGTAGAACATTAAGAATAGAAAACTGAGAAAAATAAGGACTAATTATGAGATGCGAATCTTGTAATAAAAGACACGCGACAGTACATCTAACGGAGATAAGTGGTAACGAGAAGCGGGAGCGCCACCTTTGTGAGGAATGCGCTCAGAGCTTAAACAATCCTTTAGTAAAGATGCCTACCCCATCAGATATACTTTCCAGCCTTATCAACCAGGTAGCACCCGAGATAGGGGAGATGTCAAAGACAGCATGCCCAGCCTGTGGGTTATCCTATCTGGAATTCCGTTCCCAGGGGAGGCTTGGATGCCCGATGGACTATACTGCCTTCAAGAAAGGGCTTACACCCTTACTAGATAGGATGCACGGGGCCTCACAACACATTGGTAAAGTGCCAAGTCGTGCTGGTAAAGAACTCGTAATAAAGAATGAGATACTCCAGTTAAGAAAAGAACTAGATAAGGCAGTAGAGAAGGAAGATTATGAAAAGGCGGCAAAGATACGTGACCGTATCTTTGAACTTTCCGCCAGTGAAGATAAAAGAGATGAGGGAACTTTACAACAAGATAGGTGAGTGGCTCAAGGGTACCGGTCCTGAAGCAGATATAGTAATTAGCACCAGGATCCGTCTCGCAAGGAATCTTGCTACTTTTCCCTTTTTAACCCGAGCCAACGAAGGACAGAAAAAAGAGATAGAAAAGCTCATCAGGGAGAAGCTCAGAGATACCACCCTTACCCAGGATCTCCATTATTTAAGGCTCTCGGAGCTCAGTCCGGTAGATAGGCTCTTCCTTATGGAAAGGAGACTTATTAGCCGTGAGCATGCCGGTGGTGATGGAGAAAGGGCAGTAGCCTTCGGTAAGTCAGAAACAATTAGTGTAATGATTAATGAAGAAGACCACCTGAGAATCCAGGTAATCCGCTCAGGTTTTGAGCTAAGGGATGCGTGGAAGACTATAGACGAGATGGACACTATTTTAGAGGAAAAACTCCATTACGCCTTTTCCCCGCGGTTTGGTTATCTGACGGCCTGTCCTACCAATGTTGGGACTGGCATGCGGGCCTCTGTAATGATGCATCTGCCAGCACTTGTACTTACCCATCATATAGAAAAGGTTTTCAACGCAGTAGGAAAACTGGGACTTATAGTAAGGGGGATTTATGGAGAAGGCACCCAGGCTCTGGGAGACCTTTTTCAGATATCCAACCAATTCACCCTTGGCAAGACCGAAGTGGAGATAGTGGAAATAATGGAGAGTGTGGTCCCCCGTATTGCTGAGTACGAACGCATGGCCAGAAAGGCACTCCTTACAGAAAACAAAGACCAGCTAGAAGACAGGGTATGGCGCTCCTACGGTATGCTAAAGGTGGCCAGGATGTTATCCTCGGAAGAGACCATGCATCTACTATCTCAGGTAAGGATGGGGGTAAATCTTGGGCTGATAAACGATGTCTCTATGCAGACACTTAATGAACTATTTATCCTTACCCTCCCGGGTCATCTCCAGAAACTAGAGGGCAAGGAGTTGGAAGCCAACGAAAGGAATTTGATAAGGGCTTCTTATATAAGAAAACGTCTCGGAGAGTTTCAATAAGAAGGAAGGTTTGAGCATGTTTGACAAATTTACAGATAGGGCAAGAAAGGTAATGGCCCTCGCCAGGGAAGAGGCTAGGAGGTATAACCATGAATACATCGGGACCGAACATATCCTCCTTGGCCTGGTGAAGGAAGGCAGTGGGGTGGCAGCTACTGTCCTTCAAAACCTGGATATAGAATTAAAAAAGGTCCGTATGGAAATAGAAAAAATAGTCCAGACAGGGCCAGACTTAGTCTCGGTGGGGCAACTGCCTTTTACGCCAAAGGTGAAGAAAGTGCTTGAGTATGCTATGGAAGAGGCCAAGAATCTGGGCCACAATTATATAGGTACTGAGCACCTGTTACTAGGACTGCTAAGGGAGCAAGAGGGGGTGGCTGCCCAAGTGCTCCTGAATTTAGGAGTAAAGCTAGAAGATGTTAGAGAGGAGGTTATTAACTTGTTAGGTGCTGAATCCTCCCAATCCAGTGAAAACCAAGAAAGGGAAGAAAAACGCGGCAAATCTAAGACACCCGCATTGGATTCTTTCGGTAGAGACCTTACCCAGCAAGCTAGAGATGGGGAACTAGACCCGGTAATCGGCCGACAGGATGTCATTGAGAGGGTAATCCAGATACTTTGCCGTAGAACTAAGAATAACCCTGTTCTCCTGGGGGAGGCGGGTGTTGGGAAGACCGCTATAGTAGAAGGCCTTGCTCAGGCTATAGTTCAGAGTAGTGTTCCTGAAATTCTTAGGGAAAGACGGATAGTGGCCCTTGACCTTGCCATGATGGTGGCAGGCACAAAGTATCGTGGTCAGTTTGAGGAGAGAATTAAGGCTGTAATGTCCGAGGTCCGCAGGGCAAAGAACGTCATCCTCTTTGTGGACGAGCTTCATACCCTTGTAGGCGCTGGTGGGGCAGAAGGGGCTATTGACGCATCCAACGTCCTTAAGCCAGCCCTCTCTAGGGGAGAAATACAGTGTATCGGGGCCACGACTTTGGACGAATATAGAAAATACATAGAAAAGGACGCTGCACTAGAGAGGCGATTCCAGACTATTGTCGTTGAGCCACCTTCAAAAGAGGAGACGGTGGAGATATTGAAAGGGCTTAGGCCAAGATACGAGGCCCATCACAAAGTAAATATCACTGACGAGGCTATTATTGGCGCTACCGAACTCTCTACACGCTATATCACAGGTAGATTCTTGCCCGACAAGGCCATAGACGTAATTGATGAGGCCAGTGCAAGGGTAAGACTAAAGACAATGACCCATCCACCAGACCTCAAACACCTGGAAGAGGAAATCACCAACCTTGAGAAGGAAAAAGACGAGGCAGTAGCCCTTCAAGACTTTGAGAGGGCGGCCAGGCTCAGAGATAAGGCAGACAAACTCAAAAAGAAGAAAGAGACCATTGAGAAACAGTGGAGGGAGCGGTACACAGAGCTTACCCCAGTGGTGGATGACGAAGTTGTTGCAGAAGTAGTCTCCAAGATGACAGGGATACCCCTCACAAAATTAGAGTCCGAGGAGGCTAAGAAACTCCTGCACCTTGAGGCAGAACTCCACAAGATGGTAGTAAGCCAGGAAGAGGCAGTTAGGGCTGTGGCTAAGGCTGTACGGCGATCAAGGGCGGGGTTAAAGAACCCCAACCGCCCGGTGGCCACCTTTATATTCGTTGGCCCATCGGGTGTGGGGAAGACCCACCTAGCTAAGTGTCTGGCCAAGTTTATGTTCGGAGAGGAAGACGCCCTTGTACAAATTGACATGTCAGAATACATGGAAAAGCACAACGTTTCCAGGCTCATTGGTGCTCCTCCAGGGTACATTGGTTACGAAGAGGGCGGCCAGCTAACAGAGAAAATACGTCGTAGGCCTTATGCAGTGGTTCTCCTGGACGAGATAGAAAAGGCTCACCCAGACGTCTTTAACATGCTCCTGCAAATAATGGAAGAAGGTCGTCTTACAGATAGCTTTGGACGCAAGGTGGATTTTCGCAATGTGGTGCTAATTATGACCTCTAACATAGGAGCAGAGATAATCAGAGGACAAGCCGGTATGGGATTCAGGAAGACTACCGAGGAACAGTCTTACGAGGCCATGAAGGAGCAACTCATGAAGGTTATTGAGAAGCACTTCAGACCAGAGTTTCTCAACCGTCTTGACAACACAATAGTCTTCAAGCCCCTCACTAGGGAAAACCTTGATAAGATTGTACATATTGAAATTGCTGCCCTACAAAAGAGGTTAAGCAATTACAATATTACTCTAAATCTTACTGAGGAGGCACTGGATCACCTAATCAAGAAGGGGTATGACCCCACCTTCGGTGCAAGGCCTCTACGCAGGGCTATAGAAAACCTTGTTGAAGATCCTCTGGCGGAGGAAATCCTGCAGGGTAAGTTTGCACACGGGGCAACCATAAGGGTCAAGGTGCGTGACGGCAAACTAGCCTTTGAGGAGGAAAAGGCCCCCGCGGAACCTGCACTGAGTGGGTAAATTGATAGGCTTGATTGTTTCAGTGGCCAAGAAAAAGTAGCGTGCTAGATTAGCCTGCACGATAACATAAAGGGGAGGATTAAGACCTCCCCTTTTATTTTTCACTCTTAAGTTTTATTATCTCCTTCTAACATGCCGAAAGAGTTACGCCTTTACACCTGCCAGTCCTGTGGCTGGAGGACCCAGCGTTGGGTCGGACGCTGCGGGGGATGTGGAGAATGGAACACAATCATTGAGGAGACATGGAAACCCACCCGAAAGCGCCCCTCCCTCAGTGGTGAACCCCCCATTTCTCTTGCTGAGGTAGAAAGCAATAATGAGGCCCGCATCGCCACGGGTCTAGGGGAATTTGATAGGGTACTAGGCGGGGGGATGGTCCCTGGCTCAGCAGTACTTATAGGTGGCCCCCCAGGCATAGGCAAGTCCACCATAATGCTACAGGTCTGTAACCAGCTGACATTGTCAGGGCATAGGCCACTATATATTACCGGGGAAGAGTCCCTCCAGCAGGTTAAACTGAGGGCTGGAAGACTGGCAATAGAAGGAAAGAACCTACTACTCGGGGCTGAGACTGACCTTGAGGTAATCCAATCGCATCTGGAAAACCTCAAACCCACCCTTCTAGTGGTGGACTCTATCCAGATGATTTACAAAGAGGGATTGGAATCCGCCCCCGGGACTATCTCGCAGGTTAGAGAGTGTGCCAATGAGCTTATTCGCAAGGTAAAGAATATGGGCTGCGTACTTTTACTGTTGGGACACGTAACCAAGGAGGGATTACTGGCCGGCCCAAAGGTACTGGAGCATATGGTTGATACGGTTCTTTACTTTGAAGGGGAGCGGCTGGGGCCATTCCGTGTGCTAAGAGCCATAAAGAACCGTTTTGGCCCTACCAATGAACTGGCTGTGTTTGAAATGCGAGAGGATGGCTTACATAGTGTGAATGACCCTGCGGGACTCTTCCTTTCAAAGGATAGCTCTAATACGGCAGGTACTGCTACGGTCGCCTGTATGGAGGGTACGAGGGCCTTACTCCTTGAAATCCAGGCACTGGTAACCAGGTCCCATTACAATGTCCCCGAAAGGCGGGTAAGCGGTGTAGATTATAATCGTCTCTCTATGCTTGCTGCTGTACTGGATAGGCGGCTCGGGCTGAAGTTAAGAGACCAGGATGTCTTTGTTAATGTAGTGGGAGGGGTAAGGATAGAAGAACCTGCCGCTGATTTGGCAATAGCCCTTGCCATAGCCTCAGGCCTCACTGATAGACCCATCCCCGCCTATACAGTGCTCCTCGGAGAGGTAGGACTGACTGGAGAAATAAGAAACGTCAGCCAGATAGAAACCAGGATAAAGGAAGTAAAAAGACTGGGCTTCAAAAAGGCCATAATACCAAAAGACAACTCAAAAGACACAACCAATCTTAAAGAACTAGAGATACTCCACGTAAGCCATCTAAAGGAAGCCATAAGGCATCTTGAAGCCAGGTCATCCAGAGAGATAGAAGCAATATAGTTGTGAGCCTTTAGCTACTTTTTCTTCCTCTTTGGAAAAGGAGGATTAAAGGGATTTGAGATTTATTAGCGGTTACAACCTCCCAGCCCACAGGAAAAGGGATTAGTTACAAATCCCACCACCGCAGGAGATTGCGTTAAAGCAGGGTTAACTGATGAACACCATTCTTTTCAAGCTTACTGTTTTGTGCAGACCCAGTTGGATATTGAAGCAGTATGTCAGATACAGGGTCGTGTGTCTTCCAGCGTTTGTAGGCAAGGGAATAATCCAGGTTGGCGTAACAGTAAACACAGCCGTGCGGACAAGTATCGTAAGCTCCGATGTCACGACTCTGAACACAGCGGCATCCCTTACGCGTGGGCACTATCTTTGTTTGCCTGGGTTTATGGGGGAAAAGCTCAGAAAGCAACTCACCATCCACGCATTGGGCTGGCTTTACCCCTTCCACAGCGAGCGCCTCATCACAGCAAGAATACAAGGTTATACCAGATGATTGGGCAATGCCCACAAGCTCTTTCACCAGGGACCTCTTCTCCAAACACCCTGGGTCGTAAAAGTAGATATTGTTACCCTCGGATAGTCTCAAAAGATTACGCTTCACTTTTGAGTATAGACTCACAAAACTGAAATAACACCTGCTCGTTGCCCCTTCTAATCTCCTTGCCAGGTTCTCAAAGCTCCGCTTAAAAAAATCCGGACCTGTGAGGTTAGAAAAGATTACAGGGTCAAATCTCCAGAGCACCCTCTTCGGCCCGTATCGGTCGGCCAGCCTGCGGAAAGAGTCCACCGCCTCCTGCCACGGGATTACCCTGGTCTCAAGCAGCCTGGGAAGGCCGGTAATTGTGTAATGAAACACAAAATCATATCCCATCGCCTCAAGCTCTCTCAGGTGAGGCTCAAGGGGCTGGAAGTTCTTGGACCAGAAGACAACGGAGTGGACGTCTTCGGGCTTCAGAGACACCTCATACACCCGTCCCCCGAATGGGTTGGCGTATCTCACCCTCCCCTCCCTTATCCGTCTCATGAACCACTCAGAGTAGAAGGCAGGTATATCAGTACGCCTGCTGGCAGAGATTATATTCATTTATAATCTATAACTTTTAGCGAGTATAACCTACCAGCTTCTTCCTCCCCCGCCTCCGAAACCGCCACCGGAGCTACCGCCACCGCCAAAACCCCCGCCCCATCCACCTCCACCCCCACCGCCTCCAAATCCACCTCCTAAACCACTCCCCCTGGGTGCAGAGAACATCGTTGAGGAAAGACTGGAACTAAATCCCTCTATTGACTGGGAAAAACTGCGAGGGCTAAATGCAAAGGGTCTTTCGGTTGTGGGCACTCCAATGCGTACTCCATGTGGTATATACCACTCAGGGGGTTCCTGGTAGATTCCCTCAAAGGCCCTTGCCCATTTATCTACGACATCCAGGGCAATGGCATAAGGCAAGAATTTGGAGAAAAGGTCTTTATCCCCCATTTTTTCCAGCCTATCTTTTTCCGCACGCATCAGGAATTCCATAAACCCTAAAACATGCGCGTATGCCAGTGCACCAGCTCTAGTTTTGGCAGGCATTATCTGTGCGAAGCCAATTAAGGGTATCCCTGACAGTATTCCTGCAATTATGCCTTTCGTCGGAGGATAAGATATGAAGCCGAGTACTACCGCACAAAGCCCCATGACCACAGCACCAGCTATCAAATAAAAACGCCTTACCGCTTCAGGGCTTCTAAGGAAAAATCCCTTCTTTAGGAGCTCCCAATAAAGTGTTTCTTTAAGAGATTTTATGTTCGTATAGAATTCGTTTTGTAAATCCGAGGAGCGCACACTCAGTTTGGTACCTGTGAATATACCTTGCATAAGTTCTCTTTCAAAGATATTTAAGTCTGAATCGGGGTCTTTAATTTTTGTGAACTCATAATCAGTGGACTTAAAGACCCACCCCTTTTCCTCTACCTCCTTAATATTTAAGTACCCTTTTACGGCAAGCCCTACAATGCCAGCAGAGATATCCCTCGGATGGAGCCTTTCGTCAACCAGGGCACCTACTTCTGAAGGGGTGAGTGGTTTATCTTTGTATTCTGGCGGTCCATACATGACCACGACAGACCGTCTTACCCTTGGGTCCCTACCTACTGTACTCCAGAGGGTTATCATAGTTATCAGTGAAACTAACGGCACAAAAAATACCCAATTATCTTTTACGACCTCTAGCTTCCACAGGAACTTCCTCCACCCGGATGGAGGGACCACTAGCCCTTTTTTCCATCCCAGCGCTATAGTGAATCCTTCGCCCGGGCTAAGACCTCTCGTTATGGAGAAGCTGCCGCCCTTTTCTCTTTTTTCAAAGGTGCACTCAGATGCAGTTGAACCAGGGATACCCGTGTAACATACCCACGGAAAATCCTCGCCACTAATATTCTCTACTGCCAGGGCGACTTCCGTTGACGCCCCCATGATAGGAGACTCCCAGTAATTACCAGTTACATTCCAGTAAAGCTCATCATGGTCATCAAAAAACAGTACAGCATTCTCAACTTTATAGGTGATGACAAAGGTTTGATATCCACCGACATATTTATGTGGACTACCTATTCTTATAGCTACTACATTGCCTTCCTTCCGGGCAATATATTCCCAATCCTGCCATGCGTCATTGGTTACTGATAGTACTTTTATAGGTGTCTTTATTGTCTTACCAAGCTCGCTCTCATACCTAAACGGAATCTCCCGGTAAATGCCATGTCTTGGCATATGGAATTCTACATTTATGGTTTCCCTGACTATAAAGGAGGAATCTTTATTGATAGTGATGTCAGAGTGAAATGAGTTGATTGTGAAGTACTGTGCGAAGGCAGGAGAAATAAAGACGGTCAACACGAAGACCGTAACCAGAATTATTCTGGTAAAGTTTGGGAGAGAGGTCTGCATCATTTGTTCTCCTTTTTGGTTTGAGTTACTATAGCTTAAGCATGACCTTATCCCTTCTTTTCAGCACCTCCGCCTTCAAGAAAGCTTACTTTCACCGGCTTTCTCTCTAATTCGGGAACCTCCAGTTCAAAGAACTCCGCCCTTTCAAACCTGAACATAGAGGCAATTATGTTTGATGGTACCGATTCCCTGGTGATGTTATAATCTCTGACCACTGCGTTATAGTATCTCCTTGCGTATTCTATATTATCTTCCAATTCTCTTAATTGCGATTGGAGTTGCATGAAGTTGGTATTCGCCTTCAGCTCCGGGTATGCCTCTGCGATGGCAAACAGGCTCTTCAATGTCTCCCTCAACATATTTTCAGCCTTTGCCTTTTCAGCGGGGGAGGCAGCTTGAGCGGCCATTGACCTCGCCTTTGTCACATTCTCAAAAACAGTCCTCTCATGAGAGGCATATCCCTTTACTGTCTCAACAAGATTAGGCACCAAGTCATATCTCTTTTTGAGATGGACGTCTACATCAGACCAGGAAGACTTTATAGTATTCCTCAAGCCAACCAATTTATTGTAAAAATATAATCCCAGACCGAGGAGCGCAAAAACTATAAAGAAAAATATTCCTATCGCTATGAATATGGGTATCATTTTGGCCTCCTAAAGGGAGATTCGGTTTGCCCCGCCCGACAAAATGTATAGTAGGCTTTTAATAAATTTCATCCCCCAAAAACCTTTCAAAAAAAAACCCACTCTCTTTTAGGTTAAAGCAATTATATGGGGGAAGCTTGCCCAAAATCAAGCAGAATTTATCAGCTTGGGTTTATGTGATTAGCACATTTATGATTTTAAGTGGGGTACAACATGACATCAAAGATTAAGGCTCGGAAGAGATTCTTTAACCATGCAAATAATGCCCCCTTAAACAGAAAAGTTATTTCTTAAACCATGCGAATGCCAGAGAAGATTTTATTGCAAAGGCTGAGGCGGGTTAGGGATGCCCATGTGGACCACCAGCTGCTGGCTTTTCCACCCTTACACCCAGTTTTTTCAACACGGGCTCCAGTGCGTCAAGCTCTGACTTAATTGCGCCTAGTTTCTTGCCCAGTTCATTAAGGGCCTTTTCAACCTCAGGGTCTTTAGCAGGGGCAGCAGGCTGGGCAACACCAAGTCCAACCTTGGCCTCTAAGTCCCTATATTTTTTTGCCATCATAAAGCTGAAACCCAGGGAAATGGCTACTAGTAAGCCCAAGAGGAATTTTCCAGTAAGCGGCCCACCACCGGTGTGGGAGTGGTCCTCGCCACCTGTATGCTCGTGAGTCTTTCCGTGCTCCATTTGTTCTCCTTAGTGTTACCTCAAATCTTCATTTGCTGAGTATGAATGGTCTGGGCCTCATGCGCCGAAAATTAGGCATCGCTAAAGAGTCGCCAAGACCTCTGCTCGTACCTGTAAGTTACAGACCGTCAGTATTATTTAGAGACAAAAATATACAGTTATCTTAAATTGTAGTCAAATGAAAACTTGCTGGTAAAGACTTGTTTGCCGTATTGCTTATAATGATTTTTGAAGTTCATCGCGGCCAATTGTTGCAGTGGCTCGGTAACTTAACTTGAGACGGATTCCTCTTATCTAACCTATAAAATTCCTGGATGCCAGAACTGTCCTAAATATGTAATGTAGATTTTGCTTGATTTTGTATAACTCCTGTGATAACTTTTGCTCCAAAATGAATTCCTATTGATAAAGCGAAAGGGGGAAATACTATGGCCGGCTTACGCTTTGAGGAGATGATGGATGGTTACCTGGGGGAAAACCTCTCAGATTTCCGAGACGGTGAAGACTATGGAATAAGAAACGATAACCCCATGAGATTTAGCGTAGTAATAGAGATTGACTCTGTGGACGAGTTTGTGAGTATTTCCGACCATGAGGCCAAAATGAAGGGTAAATTTTATTGCAAGTCTCTGGGGGGCGAAACAGGAATGACCATGAAAAGGGGAAGGTTCAACCTCTTTGACATTGACCCCGAAACCGGCCATAGAAATATGCGCTATATCTTTAACTTCAATACTCCGGACGGCAAGGAGTATTATTTCTACGGAGTAAAGGATATATTCAACGATAAAGTAATAGACTTAATAGAAGACATAACTACCCTGTTTGTAAGGATTTACGAGGGTGGGGATGCCACTGGGAAACTTTACGGCAGTGGTGTTATGTACTTCAGGATAAAAGACATTGCTTCAATTCAAAAGTTAATAATGTCTAGCGAGGTAATAGGAGAAAGCGGCCTCATTGAAAGATACGCTACACTGGTTAAATTTGCAAGTTTCTTTGTAGCAGAGACATTAAAGACTTATACACCTGGACCAAGGTTTATCTACACTACACGCTACGAAAATCTTATCCTCTCAGGAAACCTTAAGAAGGAAGGGGAAGATACGCCAAGAGAGTTCTTCTTTTTCTCCGGGGAGCATGATAAAGGCTTCCCTTTTGGGGATGAGGAGACTATGGAGGATCTGGCCTTGCTTATCTCTGATGGACAGGGTGGATACTCACGCTTCGGCATCACCAGACAGTCCCTAAAAGGCTTAAATGTGGATTTGAAGGCTAACAGCTACACTTACAAGGGCGAACTTTACAGAATCACCAGAGGGCATTCCGTAGCCTACTCCGAGATAAAAGACTATAAAGAAGGGTCTAATAATATTGAAAAGGTCAATGTCCAAATTAAGCTTACCCTGGATGTGAAGCAATATGATAAAGTGGATATGACCTTTCAGCCTATAGAGAAGTTGGCCGGGGTTATTCCAGACGAGTTTGAAGATGCAATCAGGGGGTACTTAACCTTCTTCCCACTACTCGGGTACTTCACCACCCCACACAAGGTGAAGGTAAAGAAGGGGACTATCAAAATTACTGACGCTACGGGAGACACCGTCTATTCTGTTGACGCAGCAAGCACCTTAGGAGAAGGGGAGCTGGGAGAGATAAATAACCTCAGAGAACCCACCCTCTGGTACAATTACCTATGCGGTGTAAATCCAGCGGAACAGACCCTCTACTTGAAGATTGGCTCCGGCACCCTACGCGATGAAAGGGAGTGGTATCTTAAGGACTTGATTGATAAGGCCCTCGGAAAGGTATTCCAGAGGAAACTAAAGAAAAACCTGCTTTTGAAGGACACAGCAGAAGAAAATCCTTCTGTCCCTACTGTGGTAAAAGAGGACGTCTTAACACTGGTGAATGACCATTATCCCACTGCCGTACTACTGAGGAGGATTGTCAGGATACAAAGCAATGGGCAGAGCTTTTACGGCCTTGAGGAGTACATAGATGCAATAAACATGGCCCCCATCAACTCCGACAAAGAAGCCACGGTAGTCGTCTACACCTATAAGGACGTGGATCAGTGGGATGGCAGCCCGCCCAGCGATGAAAAAGTCCTGGAAATCTACAATAGCAGTGAAAAATTTGACGTCCTGGACAGAGTAATAGAAGACTCAGGCTTTTTCCAGGTGCTGGAGGCATCTCTGGCTAAATCCGGCAAAAGCAGGGAAGTCTTCTCCGTGGCAATTAAACCTAATTTTATGTTCTTTTACTCCACTAAAGACAAGACTACCTATACCGACCCCACCCTTGTGGAACACCTGGTAGAAAGAATATATGAAAAGGGCTTCCGTAACATCAAGATTGTAGAGGCAAGGAGTACGCTCAGCGTGTTTTTTGACAAACGCGATGTCAGGTCAGTAGCCCTTCATATAGGCTTCAAAGAGGGAGGCAAATATCAGATTGTGGATCTTTCCGATAATCTGGAGGAATGGGATTATGGGGGGAAGTTGGGCAATCATTACGTAAATAAAGAATGGAAATCGGCCGACTTCCGTATCTCCTTTGCCAAGAACAAAAGTCATTCATATGCCCTCTACACTTTAACTATTAAGAATATCTATGGCGCCCTTCCTGTGGAGTATAAGTTCAAAATATACCACTGTGAATTGGGGGATATTTATGAGCCTACCATTGATTTCATAAGACATTTTCCCATACATTTTGGCTTCGTAGACGGCGTGGTAAGTGCTGACGGACCCTTTGGTATTTTTGCCGACCCCTACCCCCAGCTCACAATGACTATCATGGGCGGTGAAAACCTTGTAGCCATAGATTGGGTGGGTGCGGCCAAAATGGGTCTCAACCCCATGGTCTCTAGATATACCCAGGAGGCTATAAAAGTCTTCGGCAAGCCCAGAATACGGCTAAAAGGGAATGGGCAATTATATAAGTTCTGGAGCAATACCCCGAGGATTGTTAGCTTTGGAGCGCATGGGCTATTAGACCGCTACTTCACCTTTGGCTATCCCGTTTACTATATCCTCTCAGAAATGGACCCCGCCTTCCCTTCCAAACTTTCCGAGTGGCCTCTATTAAATGAGATACGTAAAATATCTGGCCCTGCAAGGGACATCTTCTACAAGTCCCCTTATCGCCCACCCTCCTGGCTCCACGAGCTCGTACACAGGGTGATATTACGGTTGTGGCAGTAAGACCCTGCCACTCTAAGACGGCCTGAACGCCGCGTCTCTTCTTCCTTGAGACCTGGCTTTATATATATTCTTGCCAATTGGCCCTATCCGTTATAGGACCTATAAACCCTAAGCAGCCCAGTGGTTACCAGGCACTAGCAAATCACCGGACTTACTTCTGCCATTTGTTCCTTAAAAAGGTCGTCAGGTTATAATCATTACCGCGCATTTCCACCCAATCCCTGTCCGAGTTAAAGTATGTTTTTACATATTTTGCCCTCTCGTTCTTAGGAAGGTCCACATAATAGATAACTACTGTTTCGTCGGGAGAGAGTTGAGCCTGTCTGTGTGTAAGGGTGGGGTTGAATGGATTACCGGGGCGATGGCCCTTTATCCTGGCTTCAAGCTCTTTCTTTAAATCTTCAATATG
This sequence comes from Candidatus Brocadiia bacterium JP1, assembly GCA_051388875.1. Classification (GTDB taxonomy): domain Bacteria; phylum Planctomycetota; class Brocadiia; order Brocadiales; family Bathyanammoxibiaceae; genus JBMFFR01. The sequence continues at coordinate 248,744 of JBMFFR010000002.1, forward strand.
ATTAGCCATACGGGCCTCCTATTTTGCCTCAGGATAAGCAAACCGGAGTATAACATCTCGGTGTTTTTGGTCCAGTTCGTTGAATCTTTTAACCAGTTTTCTACCTTCCTCATCCTCCTTGGAGGCATCCAAACACTTCTTTGCGTTTTTAAGGAGTTCTGGGGCGTCAGCGCCCAGGCCCTCCACGAAATAGGGCCAGAAGCCCTGGAGGACTATCTCCCATTGCCCCGACTCCGTACAGCGGGTGGTTACCAGACTGCCCCTCTTGGGATATTCAAAGACAGCTCCTGCCACAATCTCCCAGAACCCAAAGGTCTCACGTTCCTCCGGGTTTGCGTGATACAGCACCTCGTGTCTATGGGTATGCCCGCAGAAGTAGGCAACCACATTGTATTTCGGCTCAAAAAATAACTCTTCAAGCTTCTTGTAACTATCATCAAAGAAGCTGTCTTTTCCCAATGGGTGGTGGCCAAACACCAGCACCATCCAGTTCCCCTGCTGCGCATATTCTTCCAACACGCCCTTTAACCAATCTAGCTCCAGCAATCTCCTTTTTTCTTCATCGGCCGGGTCCATCACTTCTTCTTGACGGTACACCGTGCCTCTTGCAAACTTAAAATGCCTGGTAGTCGTGTCCAGGACTACACAAAGGACGCCCGGCTCACCGTCCCTGGGTTCAAGCGCCTCAAAGTGATAATAACCAGGGCACTTCTTGCAGGGTTTATTCCTCCTGTCCTTCAGGGGCCCTTCTTCTAGAAAACCTTTGCCACGCCTATCAAAGCCGTTATAAACGCTACCAGTTAACAACGTATCATCGTCCGGGGCATTGTCTGGTGAAAAATAGACAAGTGGGTCCACATCATACCCCTTGCCGTGCATATTTATGAGGTTGTATCTGGTGTTAACCGTCTGAAACCCCATATTGGGCTTCACCACACCCACCTCCTGCGCATTAATGTTACCGTAAACAGGGTAGTCGTGATTACCCACCACATTATACCAGGGTATGTTTAGCTTGTTGGTAATGTAAATAAACTCATAGAGTTCGCTCACCACCCCCATGTCAATGGCATCTCCCGTATGCACCATAAAACTCGGCCTTCGCTCCTCAGGCAGACCATCGTATAGTCTTCTCATAGTGCCGATAAGGGTCAAGTAGTACGAGTAATCGTAAAGTACCATATCGGGCGCATGCTCAAAACTTTGCACAAATTGATCAAAAAATTTAGTTAGCTCCTTATCAAACATGTACACCCTCTCATCGTGTAGCTGGACATCCGAGAGGTGAATGAAAGATAGCTTAGGCCCAGGCATTACACCACCAGACTGCGTAGCAAAAACAGGCACTTCTCCATCATAGTGCACCAGTTTATCTTCAGGAACAAGCAGTCCATCCACCCCCATCCCATCCGTAGCAAAAGTCTTTATATCAAGCCCTTGTATGTACTCCCAACCCGGCAGCCATTCGTTATCAATAAAATCTTGCAGGTCACGCCTGACAAGACGCTTTTCCCCCAGCCTGAGTGCTTCGCGGTCTTCTTCTTTACGTGCTTCAACTATTTTGAGTTCCCCTCTTTGTAGGTACTCTTCAAACCTGCGGTCAACCTTAGCAGCATCTAGTGGGACCTCATACAGTCTTAAAGCACAGCCACCTCCAAACAAAAGGCAAGAGAGTAATAGGAAAAGCAGCAAGGGGACACTTTTTTGGTGCATTGAGACCTCCGCAAAAAGGTACGGTTCTGTCGCCCCTAACGTGTTTCGGGGCCTATTAAGTCTATAATTAATCTATTAGATGCTGGTCTGAAGCACCCAAATTCTATCAAGCTAAAACGGGAGTTCAATAGAAAAATAGTGAGCTAAAGATAAAACATCAAGTCCTTAATTTTTTTTAAGAAAAGCTTGCATTCTATGAAGGTTTTTGTACAATGAAAACCACTAGAAGGGTGGCAAACTTCAAAAAATTGACGACTCTAACATAAGAGCTTGTGCTTTTACTGGATCCCGGGCACCTCTGCTGAGGAAGCCCTCTGGTTCTTTACGCTTTTCCTGTTTGGGCTTGTAACTGGCAGCTTTCTAAACGTTTGTATCTATCGCCTACCCAGAAACAGGTCCATTATCGCTCCCGCTTCCTTTTGCCCCTCCTGCGGTGCATTCGTAAAGTGGTATGACAACGTCCCCCTGCTCAGTTACCTTCTGCTCCGGGGTAAGTGCAGGTCTTGCAAGTCCCCAATAAGCCTGAGATACCCGTTAGTTGAGGCACTGACGGGCCTTCTATTTGGCCTGCTCTTTATCCAGTTTGTTCTCAAACAAGAACAGTCTTTAAGCCTTTACGTGGCCTATACTGCCCTTTCCAGTGCATTAATAGTCTCCAGCTTCATTGACCTGGAATTTTATTTAATCCCTAATGAAATCACCATGCCCGGAATTATAGCAGGGCCTATCTTCAGTTTTTTGTTCCCTGGCATTCATTACCCGGTTAACCATCTGGGGGCACCACTAACTTTGGATTATTCCAGAATGGACGCCCTGAGTGCCTCTTTTACTGGCATATTAATTGGTGGAGGTATAGTTTGGCTCACGGCCGTTATCGGGTCCTTTGTCTTCCGCAGGGAGGCCATGGGCATGGGAGACGTAAAGCTTATGGCGATGATAGGTGGTATAACAGGCTGGAAATTGGCTTTAATGGTCTATTTTCTCGCCCCCTTTTTTGCCCTTGCAGCGGCTGTGCCGCTTTTCTTTGTGGGAAAGGGGAGGAAAATCCCCTATGCGCCTTTCCTATCCATGGCAACACTGGCAGCCTTATTCTTTCAAAGGCCCTTTACCAAATTTTTAGACTCACGCTTGTTTATACTCTCGGAGGTTGTAAAAGAAATCTTTTAAGTTAAAATCTTAGAAAGGAGGAATGTGATGACGAAAAGTAGGGACGTATTCAGGTGGGTTTTATTTCTGGTGTTCGTGTTATTCATTTACGGTTGCGCTGGGAACCGTAAGGCACTGGAGGAACAAGTAGCTTATCAAACTGATACTATTAACGAGCTACAAAAAGAGAACACTGCACTAAAGAGTAGACTATCCGAAACAGAGGCACAGTTGCAACAGTCTGCCCAACAACCTTCACCCGCTGTGAACGTGGAAAATCTACGGAGTACTCTGGAGGCTCAGCTAAGGGGTAAAGGCGTGGGTGTTAAGGTGAGGGATGGGGAAGTAGTCCTTTCTCTTCCTGCTACAAAACTTTTTGAACCGGGTCAGTTTACCCTTAAACCGCAGGCAAGGACATTGCTCACGGATGTTTCAAGGGCTATTAAAACCCAGGCGCCCACTGCAATGGTACGCGTGGAAGGTCACACAGATAATCAGCCCATCAGAAAGCAAAAGGACCGCTTCAAATCTAATTGGGAGCTCTCAGCTGCGAGGGCCAGTTCAGTGCTCCACTACCTCGTAGAGAAATGTAACATGAGTCCGAAGAAAGTTTATCTGGCTGGATTTGGAGAATATCAGCCGGTGGGTAACAACAAGACTTCCTCTGGAAGACAGCTAAACCGCAGGGTTGAAATAGTCGTCATTCCCCAGGAGCGGACGTGATTGCCATTGTTGATTATGGAATGGGCAATCTCAGGAGCGTACAAAAGGCTATTGAGAGGGTAGGTAGTAGTGCTTCTATAGTTCAGAGCCCTGAGGGGTTGGAAGGTGTAGAAAAGCTGGTATTGCCCGGTGTGGGAGCCTTTGCCGATGCCATGAAGGGGCTAGAAGAAGGGGGATTAATAGAACCTATTCTGAGGCACATAAAGAAGGGGCGGCTCTTTCTAGGGATATGCCTGGGCCTGCAACTTTTATTTTCAGAAAGCACAGAAGGTGGTCTCCACTACGGGCTTAACGTGATTCCCGGTAGGGTAATGAGATTTGAGCAAAACAGCCTAAAAGTACCCCATATGGGGTGGAACAGAGTTACTTTCCTGAGGGATGCCCCTTTAATTAAGGGTGTCCCTCAGGACTCTTATATGTACTTTGTCCACTCCTATTACGTTTGTCCGAATGACCCGGCAGTAGTAGCGGCCGTTACGGACTATGGGATTAACTTTACTTCCTTCGTTTGGAAGGATAATATTTTTGCCACCCAGTTTCATCCCGAAAAGAGCCAGACCATTGGTCTGGCTATACTAAGGAATTTTGTAACCATTTAGGAGATTTAATAAGTGAAAAATTTCTATCAACAACCGATTTCTGTCGTTCTTCTACTTTTCCTACTCCTGGTTAACACTCGGGCCTTCGCAGACACCTCTTCTGGCTGGAGGGACTTTAGTCTTGGCCCTCAGGAGGGCCTGACCAACAGCCTCTTCTCCCTGGAAAGGTTAGAGTTGATTCAACCCGGTAATGTAATAGCACGTGTTAGAGTGAAAAATATTGGCAGGGAGGTTGCCAGTTTTGCAGTATCCATCGCACTCTTTGATGCAGATAAGAATCTTTTAACGGCAATCAGCTTTGCACCCCATTACCTCACGCCTGGAATTGAAGAAGTTGGTAGCCTGGAGATCCCTGGCAGTAAAGAGGTTTTTAAAAGGATAAAATACTATCAGGTGAGCATTTTAAAGAGGCGAGAATAATTATGAGGTTTTATTAAATGTAATATATTCGTAATAACAGAAAAACACTTTAGCACACAAATTTTATTCCCAATTCGGTTTTGCCTACCCAGAACGTTTAAAACCCATGCTTATTATCCCAGCAATAGACCTCAGTAAGGGGAGATGTGTCAGGCTCACTCAAGGACGCTTTGAGGAAGAGACAGTTTATTACGATGACCCTGTACAGGCAGCCTTGCTCTGGCAGAGTCAGGGTGCTAAGTACTTGCATATAGTTGATTTAGATGGTGCACGCGAGGGAGAGCCAAAGAATTTAGACCCCCTGCGTCGTATCCTGCAAGCAGTGAAGATACCCTTACAATTTGGGGGAGGCATCAGGACTAAGGAGTGCGCCATCCAGACACTAAATATGGGCGCAGATAGGGTCATCCTCGGCACAAAGGTTATAGACTCTCCCGAAATTATAGAAGAATTGTGCAAGGAATACCCGGGCCGTATCGCCGTTGGCCTAGACCATAAAGCTGGACATGTGGCGATAAAGGGGTGGCTGGAGGTCTCTGAATTCACATTGATAGATTTAGCCCGCCAGATTGGAAAGGCAAACCCTGCGGTAATCATCGTAACCGACATATCAAGGGATGGTATGCTTCAGGGACCAGATACTGCCCTCTTAAAACAACTCCTTCAGGGCATAAAAACGCCGGTTATAGCCTCAGGGGGGATAGCCTCCGTAGAACACCTTAAGACTTTGAGCCATTTGGGCGTGCAGGGGGTAATTATAGGAAAAGCACTATATACGGGGGCAATAAGGCTAAAAGAGGCTATAGAGGCAGTTTAGGCCCATCCAACGGCTTGATGGCTATGGTGGAGGAGGGATGGGGAAAGAGGGAGATTTTTGCAAATTTTAAGCGATAGACATTCGTAAGTATATGTGATACAATGATTTGGAGATGTTAAAATTTTTTGTCCGAGTCATTGTTGAAGCTTTTAAAAACGTAGCATTTTATTGCATTTTTAATGATTTTTGAGCCATTTTTAATCCATTTTGATGAAAAACAAGCAGGTATTTCCTGCCAAGGATTTTTGCACAAATCTTAGCAGTGGGTACAAGTTTTGGTTCGCCTCGGAGGGCTTTCCCCGTTCGCCAAGGGAGGGGGAGGCCAGGGGGGCGTCTCGGAACAGGCAGACTTCGGGCTTTCACCCTTCGCCAGGGAAAGGTTTTTTTAATAAATCCCGTTTAAACAATTGTCAGGGTATGTGAACTTGCATACACAGTGCATACCTAAAGTGCCTTGAATTCTATAGTTATTTCTGTTAGTATGTTTTTTTTAATATAATTTTCCTGCGAGATGAGAGCGGTATATTTTGATTGCTTTTCCGGGGCGAGTGGGGATATGATTCTGGGCTCGCTAGTAGATGCGGGCCTTAGCTATCCACAACTCACAGAAGAACTTAAGAAAATCCCTCTGCCAAATTACGAACTTTCCTTTAAGAAGGTCTGGAAGGGGGGGCTGGCAGGGACCAAGTTTGAAGTTTTTTCTGCACCTGAAAATTTCAAAAATAAACACCATTACACCTTCAAGGAACTCCACGAGCTTATAGATTCTTCCGCCCTTAAGGACAGTGTAAAGGAAAAGGCCCTCAAAGTGCTGAGCCGGCTGGGGGAGGCCGAGGCCAAGGTCCATAACGTCCCTTTAGAGGGGGTAGAGTTTCATGAAATTGGGGCGCTGGACACCATTATAGACATAGCTGGTGCAGTGATAGCGTTAGAACTGCTGGGGATAGAGAGGGTTTTTTCGTCGCCACTGCCCACGGGGGTTGGCTTCATAGAGGGGGCGCACGGGAGGCTCCCTTTGCCTGCCCCCGCGACCGTTGAGATGCTCAAGGGTAGAAAGCTAATAACTACTGGAATTGCACGGGAGTTAACCACTCCCACAGGGGCAGCCATCTTGACCACCCTTGCGGAAGAGGTGGAGAGGTGTCCGGACCTGCACTTAGAAAGGGTTGGCTACGGTGCTGGTTCTATGGAGATTCCAGAGGGGCCTAACCTGTTACGGGTGATTATCGGGGAGCTAACGCTGGCGGCGGAAGAGGAAGAGGTCTGGGTGATAGAGACCAATCTGGATGATATAACCGGTCAAATATGTGGATACGTAACGGATAAGCTCTTTCAAGCGGGGGCCCTTGAGGTCTACACCACGCCGATACAGATGAAGAAGAACAGGCCGGGTATACTCTTGAGCACTATCGTACCAGAGGCCGCAAAAGCGGGCGTAGAGAGGATATTTTTCCGTGAGACCACCACGTTCGGGATAAGGGCCTATAAAGTGGTCAGGAGGAAACTGGAGCGTAAGCCTGCCGAAGTAAATACTCCTTATGGCACGATAAAAGTAAAGATAGGATGGCTGGACGGACAGGTCAAACGTGTTGCCCCCGAGTATGAGGATTGTAAGAGGATAGCCGAAGAGAAGGGTATCCCGTTAAGGCTGGTTTATCAGGAGGCGATGTTAGCCGCAGCCAATCTGGCCAAGGAGTAGGAGGGTCGTCCGGGGGTTCGTAAGTCTTAGAATTAAATGGAGTGTGGAGGGGGGGATGCCCCGTATTTAAGGCTTGAGTATGGTTTTGTTCACCTCGTTTTTTATCTATCTAGTTGCCCTAATGTACAGGCGTGGCGGGCGGGTGCTCTTGAGGGGAGGGTATCTACGATTAAGGACAAACACCCCCTTGCTTGCCCTGAGCAAAGCCGAAGGGATTGGGGGAGGCAGGGTGGTGATTTGGCTGCCCCTTTAAAAGGGGTCAAAGGGGTTATTTAATCCCCCCAACCCCCCCTTTAGGAAAGGGGGGGTTGGGAGTGTTTACAAAAAGGGGGGCGTTGGGGGTGGTTAGGAAAGGGGGGGTGCAGGGGTGTAGGGCGATACGCCCTTACACTAGACCCTTCCCCTTCGTTTCACTCAGGGTAAGGGTGACAGACGGCACTGAAAAAATTCAGGGGGACACTTCGTGTCAGATTCTTCGGTCGTCCGCCTCAGGCGGACTCCCTCAGAATGACATCAAGTAAATGAGCTATGAAGAATATTTAATCCCCCTAAATCCCCCTTTAGGAAAGGGGGAGTTTTTGCAGGGGTGTTTAGGAAAAGGGGGGAGTTTTGGAGGGGTGTATGGCGATATGCCCCTGCACTAGACCCTTCCCCTTCGTTTCACTCAGGGTCAGGGTGACATCCTGTGTCGGTGTTTAGGAAAGGGGGGGAGTTTGGGGGTAAAAAAGAGGGGAAAAGGTAGTCTCCCCTCACCTCGGTCCTCTCCCCGGTGGGGAGAGGAAGAAACAAATTCCTCTTCACCTCAAGGGAGGGGGGAGAGAGTTAGAGGTATTCACAGGGTTTTTTGGGGGGCAAAAGGTACATGAGGTAATTACTTAAAAAATATTGGGCAGGTCTAAAGACCTGCCCTACATTAGACCCTTCGCTCTGCTCAGGGTGACATCCTGTGTCGGTGTTTATGAAGAGGGGGGGTTGCAGGGGTAAAAAAGAGGGGAAAAGGTAGTCCCCCTCACCTCGGTCCTCTCCCCGGTGGGGAGAGGAAGTGGGGATGTAGGGGCTGTGGGCTCACTCCTTCAGCCTCCGCCTCAGGGACTCAAGGTAGGCGGTAGCACTGGCCAGGGGAGAGGAAGTGGGGATGTAGGGGGCTGTGGGCTCACTCCTTCAGCCTCCGCCTCAGGGACTCAAGGTAGGCGGTATCGCTAGCCAGGTCGGGATTCTGGGTCTCTTTGTCAATCTCCACCACCTTCTCCATTAATTCTACCGCCTCTTTAATGTTGCCTTGCTTTTCCATAATAACGGCAATATTAGATAACGTAGTGCCCTCCCCCGCCCTGTCGCCTATCTCTCTCCTGATAGGCAGTGCCTTGTTATAATAGTCCAATGCCTCCTGGTACTGGCCAAGGGACCAGTGCACACGGCCGATATTATTGAGAGTAGTGCCCTCCCCCTCCCTGTGGCCTATCTCCTTAAAGATAGGAAGTGCCTTTTTATAATAGTCCAATGCCTCAGTGTACTTGCCACGGGACTGGTAAACAGCGCCGATATTATTGAGCGTAGCGCCCTCCCCTTGATGGTCTCTCAGGTCACGGGCTATCTTAAGGGACTTCTGGATTTTTTCTAATGCCTCTTTAACTCTGCCAGTACTATAGAAACACATGGCCAGGTTGTTATAGGCATGGCTAAGTGTCTTGGTTACCTGCTTCTTCTCCAGTATAGAAATAGTTTCACCAAAGGCTGATTCTGCCTGTGGCCATTCGTACTTTGCAGAGTAAACATTGCCCAGGTTATAGTGGACAGCTGCGCTGAGCTCTGAATTTTCAGGGAGGTACTGCAGGGCTTCGCTAAATTTCTGTATGGCCTCATCATATTCTTTCAAGGAGGAATGCTTTTTGGCAAGTTGAAAGGCGTTACTCCCTGCGGCAAAGAGTGCCTTAAGCTTGTCCGACTCTGCTTGCGCCAGCGTTTCTTGAAAAACCTTTTCGTTTAATTGGTCTTCCTTTACGTTAGGGAAGACATTGAATGTTACATTACCCCCTCTTATAGTTTCTATTGTTACAGTAGGGCTTTTTTCCTCTCTGGGAGGCCAGTGGTAAGCTAAATACCATCCCAGTACTACGGTTAAAAGTACAAAAATGCCACCTATAATTGCACCCTGGATGGTAAGCGGAATTTTTCTGGCCATTTTATTCTATAAACGGCATGGAGCTTTTTGGGCTTTCCCTCATGCATAGAGTAACAGGTAAAGATGAGAAGTCAAGGGGGAGGGGGTGAGGGGCAGGGCGTATGGCGATAAGCCCCTGCACTAGACCCTTCCCCTTCGTTTCACTCAGGGTCAGGGTGACAGCCTGTGTCGGTGTTTAGGAAAGGGGGGAGTAAGGAGAAGGGGGGAAGATGTAAATATCAGGTTCAATCTACAAGATTGAACCGGCATAGAGGGGGTATTTATGATTAAAGGCAAGGAGTCCTGCTTTTTTGCTTCTGGATTTATTATCCTTTTTCAGCGCCCTGTATAAGTAATCAAATAGGCGGATACCTTCTTCAAGCATGCTGGCGTCAGCATGCTGCATGTCTGCCATCCCTTTTAATAAGAGAGTAATCCCTTTAGCTTCTTCTTTGCCATACTTTCCGTCTTTAAGGTCTATATCATGGACAATCCGAGCAATCTCCCAGGCGGCGGGTTCCTTGACAGCAAATCTCTTTAGCAGTGTCTCCATTGTGCAGTCCTCTCCCTGGTGACTTAACTCACCCCCCAGCATGTCAAAGGGTATTGCTCCGTCAGGGATTGGCTCCCCTGCCGTCTGAAAAAGGAAATGGGCATGGGGGTCTATAAATCTTCTGATAAGCCAGGCCGAGGCTAGCCTGTCCACATGCGGCCTTTTACGTGTCACCCATGTTTTTCCTTGAAAATTTTCTTTTTTCAGTGGGGTAAAGGCACCGGGTTGTAACCTTTGCCTTTTAGCCTTTAAGGTACTGGTACAACGCTGGAGGAGTTTATTAGCCTCTCTACCAAGCGGGGCAATGAAGAAGTCTATTTCCTGCAGGGCTTTTAGTTTCTTTGCTATCTGATTTAATTCCTTACTCAGGCCATCTTCCTCGGCAGGCACAGTTTCCTTCAGTTTGGATGACTTTTTGAGAAGTGCTTCACAGGCTTTAATTAGCCCTGAATAATCACTATCCCTGGAGGCATTAAAAAGACCTACGATTTCTTCGTCATCCAGGTTTTCTATTCCCCTTGTCTTCACCAGGGTAGCCTCTCCCCCCATGGTATATATCTCCTGGCTTAACCACTGGAAGTTTTCGTAAGTCCTCTCTGTGGAGGGAATGATATAGACGGAGTTCTTCAAGGAGACAGCCCCAAGTTGTTTGAATTTGCGCCAGAGACTCATACGCTCCCTGGAGGCCTTCCGGGGAAGACTGTACATTAACAAAAGCCATTCTTTTTTCATGTTATACGTATACAAAATGTAACAAAATTTACAAAAAGTTTATTGACTTTCCACTGGAATTGCAAGTAAAATTTTTATAAACAATTTTTAAATTGCGACAAGTTTTATCCTAAAGTTTTAGGGAGGAGGCAAAAATGAGGTGGATTACAGCCTGCTGGTGAGTTAGCCCTAATGTAAAATCAAGCGTTTAGGGTTTGGCCTGTTGTTCTATTTTTTCATGTTAATATTTCATAAAGAAAGGGGTATGAAAATGGGGAATACGTGGATAACGGAAGTGGAACTTTCGGTCAAGGGGGTAACCACGGATGAAAGCGCAATAAAGATTAAAAAAGCCCTCCAGGCTATTGAGGGCGTGATTTCTGTGGAAGTGGAGATAGAAGAAGGAGAAGAAGAGCCTGAAGTGGAAATACACGCACAAATGGGTACGGATCCCCAAAAGCTATTAGAAGCGGTAAAAAAGGCGGGTTTTGAGGCCAAGATTAAGAAGGTGGAGAAAGAAATGCATCTGGGTTGAACACCGTGTCAATTTTGTTATCCTGGATAAGTACTACAAAAGACTGCTTTAACGCTTTGATAGGAACTGGAATGGTTAGCCTCTGACGTAAAATCAAGCGTTTAGAGTTGGGTTTGCTGTTCTGTTTTTATATTAATTAAGAATTCATGAAGAAAGGGGTATGAAAATGAGGATGTGGATAACGCTGGGCTTAATCATTTCTTTTGGGGCATTTATCCTTCCTTTTGCGCAAGTTAACGGAAAAGAAGAACTTCTGGAGGTGGAACTTTCCGTCAAGGGAGTGACCACGGATGAAAGCGCAACAAAGATTAAAAATGCCCTGATGGCTATTGAGGGCGTAATTTCTGTGGAGGTGGAGATAGAGGAAGGAGAAAAAGAGACTGAAGTGGAAATACACGCAAAGATGGGTACCGACCCCAAAAAGCTATTAGAAGCGGTAAAAAAGGCGGGTTTTGAGGCCGAGATTGAGGAGGTGGAGAAAGAAATCCATCTGGGTTAACGCCACAGAGGGGGTGCTGCATTAAGAAAGGTGGCGGTCAGCCCCGAAACAAGTTGGGGCGACCTCGCTGGTTCAATCTTTAAGATTGAACCAGCAGGCAGGATTAATTAATCCCCCCCTACCCCCCTTTAGGAAAGGGGGGGAGTTTTGGGGGTGTTTAGGAAAGGGGGACTAAATGAACGTGTGACCACATAATCCCATTTTCCGTGCAGAAATGGAGGCGAGTTCAAGGCTACATGGGGGTGTCAAAAACTCCTTACAGTGTGGCAGTAAAAGTCTCTTGAAAGAAGAGGGGCGGTAGCTTAAAATATGGCGATTGGGACTTTCATGAATTCAATAAAAGGAAGGGACGACACTGGTTTTTAGCAATTGCATAAGTAGAGTTCATAGGCACAGATAAAAGGAGGTTAAACGGGAGGAGCCATGAGGGAGCTAAGCCTGACAGGGGAGTTAACAAAGGGTTTCTTTGCCCAGAATCCCCTTTTTGTAGCTGTATTGGGTAACTGCCCGGCGCTGGCGGTAACCACAGCGGTAAACAATGGCCTTGCAATGGGGGTAGCGGTGATATTTGTAATGGTGTGTTCCAACATAATTGTATCGCTTATAAAGAACATAGTGCCAAGAGAGGTGAGGATACCCTGTTATATAGTAGTTATAGCCTCTTTTGTAACGATGGTAGAACTACTTATGAAGGCTTACATGCCGGCAGAGATAAATGAATCGTTAGGGATTTTTATTCCCCTGATAGTGGTGAATTGTGTAATTATGTATCGTGCGGAGGTGTATGCGAGCCAGCGAGGTGTCATGCGCTCAGCAATAGATGGGCTGGGCATGGGGATAGGATTCATGATTGCACTGTTTATACTATCCGCTATAAGAGAGGCAGTGGGGGCAGGCACAATCTTTGGGGTTAAGGTGGCGGAGAGCTATAACCCGGCGTGCGTGATGATAATGGCCCCGGGGGCCTTTTTGGTGCTCGGGCTACTGCTAGCCTACTTCAACTGGCGAAAGCTTCAGAGGGGGGAGAAGATATAAATGACTGGCGAACTGAACGTACTTTTTACTATAATGATAAGTGTTATATTTGTTAACAATTTTGTACTGGCCAGGTTTCTGGGGCTATGTCCATTTCTTGGGGTATCCCAGAAGACGGAATCTGCGCTGGGTATGAGCATGGCTGTAACCTTTGTGATGACCCTTGCCTCTGCGGTGACGTGGTTTTTATACAATTATGTGCTGCTACCAGGGGAATCCAATCTCATGGGGATAGTGCTGCCGGGGGTGAAGGAGACGGGAATGGTGGACGTCCTGAAGACGATAAGCTACATACTGGTTATAGCCACGCTGGTGCAGTTAGTGGAGACGGTTATGAAGAAGATGAGCCCAGCCCTGTATGAGAGTCTGGGCATATATCTACCGCTTATAACTACTAACTGTGCGGTGCTTGGGGTAGCTTTGTTAGGCACAACCAATGCCCCGCAGCATATGAACCTGGTTGAGGCGTCTATACAGGGGTTTGGTGCAGGAATAGGCTTTTCGGTGGCCATGTTGCTCATGTCTGGTGTACGTGAGAGGCTATATGTGCTGAACGTCCCAAAATCTTTCCAGGGGATACCGATAGCCTTTATTTGTACGGCACTTATGGCCCTGGCCTTCATGGGATTTTCTGGTATGGTAAGTTGGTAAAGAAAAAAGGGTCGGGGATTAGGGATTGGTGGGGATAAGTAGTTTCTATCCACTAATTTTTGAGACCTGATACCTGATTCCGAGTAGAAGAGGAGATTGTTGATGGAGACAGTAATAGCGGCATTTATATCAATGGGTTTTCTGGGGATGATATTTGGCCTTGGGCTGGCAATAGCCAGTGAGAGGTTTCATGTGTATGTAGACCCCAAGGTGGAAAAGGTTGGGGAATCTCTACCCGGCATAAACTGCGGAGCCTGTGGTTATGCGGGATGTAGTAAATACGCCCAGGCAGTGGCCCTGGAAGGTGCACCTGTAAACCTGTGTGTGCCTGGTGGGGGAGATGTGACAGAAAAGCTTGGTGAAATAATGGGCGTAAAGGCAGAAAAGAGGGAAAAGCGGACAGCAGTACTTATGTGCAGTGCTAAGAACGTTAAGGACAAGTTTGCTTACGATGGTGTTCCTAACTGTCGCGCCGCCTTCCTTGTGCAGGGAGGGCAGAAGAATTGTGAGTATGGCTGCCTTAGCTTTGGTGACTGCGCGGTAGTGTGCCCTACCAATGCTATTGTTATGCAGGCGGATGGGTTGCCCTACGTCCAGGAAGAACTATGTATAGCCTGCGGGAAGTGTGCAGATATATGTCCCAAGAACCTTTACAAGATTCTTCCGGTCAGCAAGTATGTACACGTCAGGTGTATGAATCTGGACAAAGGTGGTGTTGCGAAGAAAAAGTGTGATAACCCTTGCATTGCCTGTATGAAGTGTCAGAAGGTCTGCCCATTTGATGCCATACATGTAACCAATAATCTGGCAGTGATAGATTACAACAAGTGCACTTCTTGTGGTGAGTGCGTAAAGGTCTGCCCAACCAACATCATTAGAAACTACAGGGATGGGCGCCCGGTGGTTACAGGATGGATGAATCAGTGGATAGACATGGCCCTGGAGGGTAAGAAACCACAGGAGAAGAAGGGAGAGGAGGCTGCTAAGGAGGCGGCTTAGTTAACGATAAAGGGAAGCTGGAGTGCTGTTGGGGAGGAGTAAAGGACAATCTGCGCCGTTGAAACTCAGCCCGTCAAGTTTTCATGAGTAGGTGGGGGCGTTTTTATCATCCTTCGCTTCCCAGGGAGGGAGAAGTTCTCATGGAGGGGAGTGAGGCGCACCACATGGCCCACGTTCTCAGGCTTAAGTCAGGCCAGAGAGTATGCCTATTTGATGGAAAGGGTACGGAGGCGGTTGGTAGGATAGTAGGGACAGAAAAAGACAGGGTAAGGATAGAGATAGAAGAGTGTGCACAAACAGACAGGGAGGCAAGGGTAGCGATAGACCTTGCCTTTTCTATACCTAAAGGGGATAGGGCAGAAATTTTGGTGGAAAAGGCATGTGAGTTGGGGGTAAAAAGGCTTATCCCGATAGAGTGTCGGCGTAGTGTTGTAAGGTTAAGAGAAGAAGGGTCTCAGAAGTTAAACAAGTGGAGGAGGATAGCCATAGAGGCCTCCAAGCAATGCGGGAGGACGTATGTTACAGAGGTGGAGGAAATGACCCCTCTGACTTCACTTTTAGGGGAGACAGGCCGCTACGGCTTGGCCCTCCTTGCCACTACCAGCCCTACAGGCAAGCTACTACAAGAGGTTATTAGGGGGTGCCTTGGAGTGAATAGCATACTCTGTGTCGTAGGACCGGAAGGTGGTTTTACAGAAGAAGAGGTAGAAGAGGCTAAAGAGAAGGGCTGCCTGGAAGTGAATCTAGGTGTCAGGGTTTTAAGGATAGAGACAGCTGCCATAGCAGTGGTATCAATGCTCTTATTTTTCTACGGTTTTTAATCCCATGCAAATAGACAGAAACACGATAATAAAGGACATTATAGCCAAACATCCGGAGACTTTTGAGGTATTCAAACGCCACAGACTTGTTCTGGCGGGTGGTGTAAGAGGGCCTAATGAGCCCCTAGCCTTCTTTTGTAAGGCCCATGATGTGGACCTTGAGAACCTGTTGAAGGAACTGGAGGGGGCGATAGAGAAGGGCCCAACCCCTGGGATGACTCCCCCACCGATAAAAGAAGACACTGTTTACTATTCTTACGTAAAAGCCGCCCTGCTAATATCTGTGACAGCGGGTTGTACCTTTGGTGCGGGTATTTTGAGCTATATGGCTCTGAAGTTTAATTATTACATTGCTCCAGCTAGCCTTATCCAATCTCACGGCCATGCACAGCTGTTTGGTTGGGTGGGACTATTTGTGATGGGTTTTGCCTATTACATCGTGCCAAGGGTAAAGAATACGGATTTATACGCATGGCAGATTACTTACATAAGCTTTTGGACCATGCTGGTGGGAACTTTATTGAGGACCCTGTTGCAGGCACAACCAGTTAGCTCTCTGGCCGTTTTGATACCTGTTTCTGGTGTATTGCAACTAGTAGGGTGTCTTGTATTTTGTTACGTACTGGTTGGGACTATAAGGTCAAGCCAACTACCCAGGGAGATATTTGATAAGTTCTTTGTGGCTGGACTAATATGGTTTCTGGTCTCTATCAGCCAAAACTTATATCTGGACCAGTATCTTTACCGAAACGCTACTATGGAGATTCCCTCCACCTTACATGCGCATCTAGTGCATGTATTTCTCTTCGGTTTTGTTCTTATGTTCATTTTTGCTGTGAATTTGAGGACTGTTTATGCCTTTCTTGACGTGCAAAGGCCGAGGGCCCTTTTGGTTAACGTGGCCTTCTGGGTTATAAATGCCTCTATCCTCCTCTCGTTTTTTGAGTATCTATTGCCCTGGCTTACATACGCACTGGTAGGGGCGATTTTCTTGTTTATTTATGGCCTGCGGGTCTTTGAGAGGCCGACGAAGGAACTGGCTGATGTAATCATGGATAGGAGCTATGAGAAGACGATAAAAACTGCCTACGTCTGGTTAATAGTTGGGCTCCTGCTACGGGCTATGGTACCCTCACTTGAAGATTCTGCGCTCACTGCCCACCTCTTTCACGGGTCTTCTAACCATGCCATAACAGTAGGCTTTATCTCCATGATGATGGTAGGTTACGCCTCTAAGATGGTGCCTACCTTTAGAGGCGTGAATATTTATAGCCTAAGGCTTTCTGAACTTACCTTTTATTTGTTAAATTTGGGGATTTTCCTGAGGGTGTTTTTCCAGTTGCTGGTGGCTGCTTATCCGGCTATGGCCTATCCGGTAGTTGGGGTATCCGGGTGGATAGAGGTTACGGCCCTTGGGTGTTTTGCTTATAACATCTGGAAGACTATGGACATGAAGGAAGCACCGGCAGAGGCTTGTCCCACAAAGAAGATCATGGTTGTTACCAAAGACGCCAAGGTAGGTGATGTAATTGAACAACATCCTGAAACATTAGAGGTGTTTCTGGAGCATGGTTTCCATCAAATAACCAATCCGGTAGCTAGGCGAACCATGGCGAAGATGGTCACGGTGGAGGGGGCTTGTCAGTTCAAGGGGGTAGAAGTGGAAAAGTTGCTGAAGGCGCTTAATGATAAACTGGAAAAGTCTGGGCCCTGTCTCTAGCGTCGCCAGTAAATAAATACCAGGATGACGCCATAGATCTCTAGCCGCCCCAAAAGCATACAGAAGATAAGGATCCACTTCTCCGGCAAGCCTAAGTCAGCGTAATTTAGGTTGGGACCGACATCGCCAAACCCCGGTCCAACATTTCCCATGCATGCCGCTACAGCGCCAAGGGACGTAATAATGTCCCTCCCGCAGGCGGTAAGGATAAGAGAAAATAGCCCAGCAAGCCCAAGGTACAGGAAGAAGAAACCAAAAGTATTGCTAATTACCTCCTCTTCTACGGATTCGCCGTAGAGCTTTACATGCTTAACTACCCTGGGCGTAACGAGGCGAATAAATTCTCTTCCAACTGACTTCATTAACAAGATTAGTCTGATGTTTTTTATTCCACTGGCCGTGGAACCTGCACAACCACCTATAAACATCATCAGCACCAGAAAGAAGCGGCAGAAATCTGGCCAGATATCAAAATCCTCTGTGGTGAAGCCGGTAGTGGTAGTAATGGAAACCACTTGGAAGGCTGTCTTTCTTAATGCCAGAGGCATAGGGCTTCCCTGTAAGTTTAATGAGAGACTTATCAGTAAGATACTAATGAAGAGCAGCCCTACAAAAAAACGCAATTCTGAATTTTCAAAGACCGGCTTGAATGCTCCCCGCATTAAATAGTAATAAAGTACAAAGTTACAAGCCCCAAGAAACATAAATACGGTGATAATAATTTCAATGTAAAGGCTTTGGAAGGCAGCTATGCTGGAGTTTTTTGTAGAAAACCCCCCTGTGGATATGGTGCTGAAGGTGTGGCAAAGAGAGTCAAAGGTAGACATCCCTCCGAGAAGTAAGAGGAGGAATTCCAGGACGGTCAAGCCAATGTATATTTGTAGTAATACCCTGGCGGTTTGAACGATCCTGGGGCGGAGCCTTTCGGATGTTGGGCCAGGTACTTCAGCCTCAAAGAGACGGTAAGCAGCCATCCCAGTGGTAGGTAAAAAGGCGATAAAAAATACTACAATTCCTAAACCACCCAGCCATTGGGTAAGACTCCGCCAGCAAGCCAACCCTGGGGGTAAATCCTCGGGTTGTCCGATAATGGTAGCCCCAGTAGTAGTGAAACCGCTTAGAGATTCAAAATAGGCGTTGGTAAAACCCTTGACCGAATGGGTAAAGACATAGGGTAGTGAGCCAAAAAAGGCGCATATCACCCATCCCATGACTACAGCCATGAATCCTTCTCTGATACTAAGCTCTCCTTCCTCTGTATGGAAGAGACGCTTCAGTAAGCCCCCCGTTATCATAGTAATAACTAGAATGTAGCCCCACAACTTTACTTCATCAAGGCTTCCAAAGTAAAGTGCAATCACCATGGGTAAGGACATACTAGCACCAAGGGGTAGCAGTATTCCTCCTATTGTAGAGAGAATCTGGTAGTTCATTTTTTAGAGTATGGTTTTTGGATGAAAGGGGAGTGCGGTAAGGTCATGTAATATTATGAGAAATTATCCCTTTGTAAAGAGGGACTGAACTTTTTCCCTTACATGGGGCATGGTGAAGACGATGGCACGGTCCCCAGGAAACACAACAAAGTCGCCGTGAGGGAGAATCATTTCTCCCTTCCTTATAATAGTGCCCAATATAGAACCCTTAGGGAAGTGTATTTGTTTTAATGGCTTATTGGCCATCTTAGATTCTTTCTCTATTTCCATTTCTATAGCCTCCGCCTCACTTTTATCAAAGAGTTTTACCATGGAGAGAATCGGCCCACGGATTATATGTTGGAGGATTGAGCTCACCGTGAAGAGTCTGGGGTTTATCACCACATCCATTCCTATTGAGCCAAAGATAGGGACGTAATCTGGGTCTTTAGTGATAACTATAGTCTTTTTGGCATATTGCTTTTTTGCCAAAAGGCAGGAGAGGATATTGGACTCTTCATCATCCGCGGCCCCCACAAAAAAGTCAACGTGCTCTGATGTAACTTCCTTAAGGATTTCAGTCTCAGTGGCTTGCCCGTGGAGTATGGTCGCCTCTGTAAGTCTGCTGGCGGCTAGTTGCGCCTTATCCTCGTCTGGTTCTACAAGAACTACCATTTTGACCCTTTTCTCTAGTAACTGCGCCAGTTGGACACCCACCCTGCTAGCACCGTAAATAATTACGCGTTGTGTCTCCATAGCCCTACGGTTGACTATTGGCAATAGAAAAGGTAAGCCTGCCCTTGCCACTAGCAGAAAGACAGTATCTTCTGGCTCTACCTGAGTCTGCCCCAGAGGGATGAACATCTCATCTTTTCGCTTGACGGCAACTATTAAAAAAGAGTCAGTGGAACCAAACTCCTTAAGCTCCTGAAGCTTTCTACCAACAATGGGTGCATCCGGGGGTACATGAAAACCCCTGAAAAGGATATTGGCTTCGGCGAAGTCGGCGACGTAGTTAGCCCCGGGTGTCTCTATAACCTTCATAATAGAGTCCACCGTTATAAAATCTGGGTTTACTATATGGTCTATGAAGAACTGATGCTGCTTGAAGAATCCGGTTTTGGTGTATTCCTCGTTTCTAAGTCTTGCAATCTTTTTGCTGACCCCATACCAATGGGCCAACAGACATACTGACAAGTTTGCCTCATCGCTATCTGTCACGGCTAGGACTACCTCGGCCTCCTTCACTCTGGCGGATTCAAGAACGCTGGGGGTACTGCCACTACCAGTTATTAATAGAACGTCTAGTTTTTCACTGATTCGCCTTGCCGCGTGCGGGTCTTTTTCCACCAAGGAGATATCGTGTCCTTCACTAGAAAGTTGCCTAGCCAGATTGAACCCTACTGCACCTGCACCCACGATAAGTATCTTCATTCTTAAAATCCCTTTCCGTATAGAGCTGTAATCAAAAGTTAAGGAATGGGCAATCCCTCCGGCTTACTTTCGGAAGCCTGAGTTATCTTACTAGAACTTTTTGCGGCAAGTTCCAAGTACTTACTCTTCAATTCAGGCCCACCTAGTTCAGGGTCTTCCGTCAAGAAGGTATCTATAACCTTGGATACTCTAGAATAATTACCTTGTTCAAAAAGGGTGTTCAGCACCTCTAGCCTTCCCTTCCACCACTCCTTTGAGTGTTCGGGACTTTCTTGCATCCACAGCGCATAAAGCTCCAGTATGCGGTCATACTGCTTCATCTCTCTCAAGCATAACAAAAGACCAGTCTTTGCTTCTACATCGGCCTTGTCATATTTTGATTGGTCTTCATACAATATCAGGGCCTTTTGCCAGTCTTTCTGGAGGCAATATGTCTTGGCTAACTTATGACGGGTTTCTGGGAGTTTCTCAGAGGTGGGAAACTGGGAGATTTGCCTTGACATAACCTGGCTTGCCCGCCCATAATCCTTGTTATTGAATAGGGCATCGGCCACCTGAGAGAGGGCCTCAAAAGACTCTAGTTTTAGACCCAGAAGAGCCTCAGAGGCCCGTTCCACCACTTTTTTGTCGCCATCTGAGAGTGAATTTAGCAGAGGTTGCAAAGCCTTTTCGCTCCCAATCTTTCCGAGTGCCTCAGCGGCCGCCTCTCTCACCCTTGCACTTTTATCCGTCAAGAGTGATACTAATGGGTCAACAGCCTGTACATTCTTTAAGTTTCCCAAACTGTCGGCAGCATACCACCGCACCCGTTCTTCTTTATCTTTTAAAGCGGTAAGAAGAGGCGCAACCGCCCTTTGGTCCTTAAGCCTACCAAGAGCCATTACAGAAGCCTCCCTGACCTTGCTGTCACTGCTAGTCAGCAGCCCTGTCAGTGGGTCTACTGCCTTACTATTACCGATTTGCCCCATGGATTCGCATGCTGCTATAATTACCAAAGTATCATCAGATTTCAACACGGCTATCAAGGAATCAACAATTATGTCTTTGTGAAATTTCCCAAGCGTCTTAGCCGCTTTTTCTCTGACCAAGGAATCCTCGTCCTTCAAGGCGGGAAGCAGGTATTCTATTACTTTTTCATCACCCATTGCCCCGATGGCCTGGACGGCAGCCGCCCGCACCTCCTTTTCTTTATCTGCTAACAGGATAACGAGCTGAGGCAAGATGTTGGGGTCGTTAAACTTAGAAACCTCTTTAATAGCGTAGAGGCGTACCTCTGTATGCCCCTGCTTCATCGCCTCTAATAATGGTTTCAATTCCTTTCGGTTTGCTGCATCTGACAGAAGGGCGATGGTCTTCTGGGCAACCTCTCTTCTTAATGATTCGTTCTCAACCCTTAATTCCTTAGTAACCTCCTCCAGCCTATCTATTATGTCTGCTAACCATTGCTCCCTGGACTTGACCTTGTTTAACTTCCACCATTCATGCCATTTTTCTGACTCTTTACCGAAGGACTGCGTAGTCATAAGGCTAAGAGACTCAATGGCAGCCTCCCTTAGTTCCTTCTCTTTTGCTCCTAGAAGGACTAATAGGGGTTCAACCGCCTCCCTATCCCTGGTTTGTCCCAGGGCGCGGATTAAGAGCACTTTCGCAGGCAACGGATATTTTTCCTCTTTCAGTTGATTTGCCATTTTCTCTATGGCCAGAGGTGTACGGAGCCTCCCTAGACTCTGACATGCCACCTCTCTCACCTCCTGCTCTTCTTTTTGTAAAAGCTCCATCAGAGGTGCCACCGCACTATCGTTCCCCAAGAAACCAAAGGCCTTCATAACAGTGATTAACACTTCCTTATCCTGTGCCTTTGCACCTGAATATGTACCATTTGGGCTTGGGACACCTTTTAATATGTTTATCAAAGGTTCAATGGCTGCTGGTTGACGAGTACTCAAGAGAGAGATAGCTGCCGAGGTACGAATTGCTACGTCAGGGGAATATAACTGTCGTACCCATTTCTCAACCTCTACCACCGGTAGAGGGTTTACCTCAGCCTTAACAGTTGCACCACTGAACGAAAGTTCAGCAAGGAGAAGCAGACACGAAATAAATATAAAGACACTACCCATTTGTACCTATATTGGGCCAGCCCTTCTTGATAATAGTAGCAGAACCTATACCATTGGTCAATAGAACGATTGCCAGACTCTTAAGCACTTTCCCTACACATAGTTACAGAATTAATGCAACATAAAAGTATTCCCCAGTACATTTTACCCAATGAGGGGAGACCCAAAAGTAGTAGGGAGGTTATGTAGATAGAGACCTCTTTAAAAAGTATTGTTCTGTCACCCCGAACCTGTTTCGGGGCCCTGAACTTGATTCATGGTTTTGAAACGATACTGAAACAAGTTCGGCACAAGTGTCAGTATGACATATTGCCTGTTTTATACCCTTTTAGAGGTCTCAGATAAAATAAGAGGGAAAGATGTTCTTGTGATTTCATCCTACGATATACCAATAGTCCCGGTTCGTTATTTTCTAACACTTAAGAATCGCCCATATGGTGCTGAAGAATATTTTAATATCCGTTGGCAGGCCCATCTCTTCTATATATTTTTTGTAGAGCTTAACCTTTTCCGGTAAGATTTCTTTAACGTATCCCTCCTCTGTGTTACTGAATCTGCACAGTATTTCTTCCTCATTTCTGAAGGCTATTAATGCATAGTCTGTCATCCCTGGCCTTATCTTTAATATCTCATTGTAATCGCTCTGAAAGGCTTCTACATATTTTCTGAGTTCTGGTCTTGGCCCTACCACACTCATGTCCCCCTTTATTACGTTAATTACCTGTGGCAAATCATCAATCTTGTATTTCCTGAGTAGCTTGCCTACACCAGTAATCCTCGGGTCATCATGCTTTGTGATGGAGGGCCCGCTTTTAGGGGCGTCTTGTACCATTGTTCTGAACTTGTAGAGCTTAAACGTGCTTCCCCCCCTGCCTATTCTTTCCTGAGTAAAGATGATTGGGCCAGGGCTCTCCAGCTTAATCAGGATAGCGGCTATCAAAAAGACCGGTAGAAGTATAATAAAAGAGGGAATGGAGAGTAGCAGGTCAAAAATTCGCTTCCCGTAGTTTGCATAAAATCCTTTAGGACTATCTTCTAAATTTTCCGCATACATTCCTAACGGTCTCAATTACTCTTTCTACATCTCTATCGGTCATCTTTGGATATATGGGAAGGGATACAATTCTCTTGTACATTTCGTATGATATTGGAAAATCTTCGGGTTTATAATTATAGGTATCGCGGTAATAAGGATGAATGTGGAGCGGGATGAAATGGACTGATGTCCCTATCCCCCTGTTTTTCAATTCCATCACGAATTGATTTCTGTCTATTGTCAGTAACCCAAGGTTTAATCTAATTATATATAAGTGCCAGGCATGTGTAACCTCTTCTGTTTTCATAGCGGGAGTAGTTATTTCGGGAATGTCTTTGAAGGCGTTGTTGTAAATGGAGGCAATCTTTTCCCGCCTTTCCCGCATAGAGTTAGCCTTTCTTAGCTGTGCCAACCCCAGGGCTGCTGCTATATCCGTCATATTATATTTATAGCCAGGTGCTATTACTTCATAATACCAGGTCCCTTTGGAGGTATACCTTTCCCATGCGTTTTTACTTATACCATGAAGGCTCATAACACGGACCCTCTCTGCGTACTCATCATTATCCGTAGTTAACATTCCCCCTTCTCCTGTGGTGATTGTTTTGGTGGCATAAAAGCTAAAACAAGTCATATCACCAATCGTACCTATCATCTTGCCTCTATACTTTACAGGAAGGGCGTGTGCCGCATCTTCAATTACACTTAGACCGTAGCACTTAGCCACCCGCATAATAGAATCCATATCGCACGGATACCCAGCGATATGGACGGGGATAATTGCCTTAACTCTTGAGCCTTGCCCCTTCAGTTGTTTAATTTTGATTTCAAGTTTCTCTGTGTCCATATTGAAAGTCTCTGGGGCTATATCTACAAAAACAGGTTTTGCCTTAAAGTATCTGATGACTTCTGCTGTTGCTGCAAAAGTCATTGGGGTAGTTAAAACCTCTTCTCCCTCTTGAAGGCCAACGGCATCCAGTGCCAGGTGGAGGGCTGCCGTACAGGAATTAACAGCTACCGCATGTTTACTCCCGATAAAAGAGGCAAACTCTTTCTCAAACTGTCTCACCTTTGGGCCTGTGGTAATCCAGCCCGAATTCAGTACCTCTAAGACCTCTTTTTTCTCCTCCTCCTCTATGAGAGGTAAAGCGAAGGGGAGGTAATCCTCTTTTGTCTCTAAACTGGAGGCCTCGGGGCTAACATTACCTTCACTTATCTTTTTCATATTTCCATATTCTACCCAAAAAGGTGAAGTTATAAAAAAACCAGACCTCTTAAAGGTTATAGTGGCCCAACATTATCTAGCACCTTTTTGAATCTCCCCAGGAATTCCTCCTTTGGGTAGTACTTGAGCATATACTCTCTACCGTTTCTGCCCATCTCTTCCCTGACGTTCGCATTGTGATAAAGCTCCAACAGGGCATTAGACAGCCCTATTGGGTCTTCAGGCTCAACTACAATCCCCGCCTTTGCATCAAGGATAATCTCTGCCGTAGCCCCCCTACCAGCAAATACTACCGGCCTGCCATTGGCAAGATAATCAAATATGGTGTTTGATACGGGGAACTGCCAGATATCTTCGTTTGGTAAGGAATATACGCCTACGCTGCATCTTTGTATTAAATCTGGTAAAACCCTCTTTGGGGCAGCCGGAAAGAACTGACAAATATCAATATTATTTTCCTGGCAATACTCAATATATCCTTTCTTTTTTTCGCCTTCCCCAACAAAGGCAAATATCATATCGTTCACGCACCGCTCTCTGATGAGCCTGGCTGCTTTCAATATAGTTAAAATCTCTTTAGATTGGCCCAATCCACCTGCACAAAGCACACTGAATCTTTTCTGCACATCAGCGCTCGGTAGGGGATAGCTAACATGTTCCTCTTTCTCATAAGAAGAGTCTAATTGATAGAAGGCGTTAGGAACTACGGTTATTTGTTCTCTAGGGATTCCTTTTTTTATCAATATTTTTTCAAAGCCTGGACTTGCTGCAATGATATGCTCAGCCCGTTTTAACAGGGTGATTAGACACTTATCCATAAATGTTATCAATAATTTAGATTTTAAATATCCCAGCGCTACGGCAATCTCAGGATAGGGGTCGCGGTAATCTATAACCAGCCTTGATGCTTTTATCTTTGCCAGGAGGTAGCTCAATGGAAGCTTAAAGACAGGGTCTGTCAGCACATCAATTGAAGAGATGATGACATGGGGCCGTCTTACTTTTAATCCGGCAAGAAAAATAATGAAACTGTGAAGCAGGTAGTTGGCTAGCCTATGAAGGGAACTTTTTCTATAATTGGTTAAGGAAAAAGTCTTGATAACGGTCAATCCCTGCATATCTTCTACACTCCATAGCCCCGCTCTGCTCTGTGTTATTTCCCCCGTCATGTAGTTGGAACCAGACGTAACGACTATCACCTCATGGCCTAGCTCTTTCAGGAGTTGCGCTGTCCCCCACGGCCGGGCAGGGCCAGGCTCATCCGGTGTAGGAAAGTGATAGGTAAAAAAAAGTATCCTCATCTCCTCACTGTTTCTTGCGAAATTTTAACTATAGCATTTATTATCCTATCCAATTCCTCTTCTCTTAACCCAGGGTACACCGGTAAGGAAAGGATTCGTTCTGCGATGGCCTCACAGATGGAGAGGGTGGGGCTATTCGGTATCGTTTCAAAGGCTGGCTGCTTATGTATGGGTCTGGGATAATGGATAGCTGTGCCTATGCCCTCCTCCTTCAATGCATTTACAAAGTCGTTTCTACTACAATTTAATTTATCCGGCTCCAGCAGGATAGTATATTGGTGGTAGGAGTGTTCTACTGCTTCTGGAACAAAGGGGGTTACAATTCCATCAATTCTGGACAACCTTTTTGTTAAACAGGCTGCGTTCAGCCTCCTTTTCTTTATAAATTCGTCCAGCTTTTTAAGCTGTTCCAGACCGATAGCAGCTTCAACATCGGTCATACGATAGTTAAATCCTAAAACGATGTGGTTATATTTTTCCTTCTGTCCATGGCTGCGTAATAGCTGGCATTTTTCTGCAAGCCCTGCATCATTCGTGGTTATCATGCCCCCTTCCCCTGTAATCATGTTCTTTGTGGGATAAAAAGAATAGCAAGCTAGGTCTGCAAAGCAGCCCACATCCCGCCCCTTATATTTTGTGCCATGTGCTTGGGCCGCATCCCAGATAATTTTTAATCCATATTTTTTTGAGAATTCTATAATTTCATCCATTTCACAGGCATTTCCAAAGAGATGCACGGGTACTATGGCCCTGGTCTTTTTTGTCAGTCTTTTTTGGGCATCCTTGACGTCCAGCGTAAAGGTTCTAGCGTCAACATCGCAGAAAATAGGTTTGCAGCCTGCGAAGCATACCATGCTTGCGGTAGAGATGTGGCTAAAAGAGGGGACAATTACTTCATCACCTGGGTTTAATAGGGCAATATAGGCGATGTGCAGGGCTGCCGTACCAGAACTGACGGCAATAGCGTACCGAGCCCCAACCTTTTCTGCAAAGGCGGCCTCAAACTCCTCGGTCTTCCTTCCTTGAATTATGTACCCAGATTTTAAAACCTCCACCGCAGCCTCTATCTCATCGGCGGAGAGTTCCACCTTAGCCACAGGTATAAAACTCTTAATTGGACCACCCTTTTGCATAGAGCTTGGGTTTTTTATCCCTCCCCCATACTTGTAACTTTACCTATCAGGGATTCCGTAAGACGCATTATTTTAATTGAATCTGCAACAGAATTTAAGGGGTTGGTATCCCCCTTTTTAATGCACTCTATGAAATGGCTGAGTTCAAGCTCAAATAGGTCTGTGTGGGGAAATCTGAAAAAATTATAGCCCTCGTTATAACGCCCACGTTGCTTCTTACAATACACAGCAGTGGGGAAGAAGTCCAGTATAGAACTCCAGAGCGAACCATTAGTACCATGGACTTCCAGATAATTCATATATGAGGGAGAAAGAAGGTCACTTTCGCATATTACCTTTGTTCCGTTCTGCATCTCCATCTTTATAAGTATCAAGTCCTCAGCGTTTGTTTTTACAACCCTGCCCTCTATTACTCGCTCCTTCAGGACCGTATCTGCGTAAAGGTTTACTGCTCCTTTAACCTCACCGAAGTACCACAGTGCCAGGTCAAGCATATGAACCAGCATCTCATTAGCGGCACCACCGCCGGTCTCCCGAAGGTGCTTCCATGCCTTATGGGAGCCACGCCCGCCTAACCTGAGGATAGCGTAGTAAGGCTCACCAATAATCCCTTCTTGGAGAACGTCCCTTACAAATTGAAAGGCTGGATGAAACCTGTAGAGATAACCTACCATGACTATCTTCCCGACATTGCTGGCTCTTTCTTGAATCCGTAATGCTTCCTCTAAGTTTCTTGCCAGCGGTTTTTCGCAGAACACGTGTTTTCTGCTGTCAAGGGACTTCAGGATTACTTCTGCATGAGAAGGGGTAGGGATGCATACATCTATTGCAGTGACAGTGTCCCCTGCAATTAAATTGTCGGGATTGTCGCACCACTTGGCCCCATAGCTTTCAGCCACAACTTTACCCTTCTCCACAATGTCGGCGACGGTAACCTCTACACCTTTTAGCTTTCTATAGGCGTTAAGATGCTTCTCCGCAATCTTACCACACCCGATAACGCCTATTTTCATCCTTTGATTCCGTTGGTTAAAGGTTATGAGATAAAAACTCTACCACACTTTTGCCCTGTTTCTCTCCCTCAATTTCTCTGGTAAAGGTTTGAATTTGGCAGGAACTCCGATGGCTAAACTCCAGGGTGGCACGTCTCTTGTAACCACGCTGCCAGCTGCAACCATAGAGCCCTCACCCACCCGCACCCCGGGCAAAAGGGTAGCATTGGCCCCTATGGTTACACTATCCTCAAGGATAGGGCCTAGCGGCTCATACAAGTCCCGCAAACGCTGAGGGTATTTATCATTGGTCAGTACAGCACCTGGGCCAATAAAGACATAACTACCTATTTTTGTATGCGTAGGGATATACACGTTACTTTCTATCTTGACGAAGTCACCTATTTCTACATTACCGTCTATTACTGCGTTGCTTCCTATTACTATCCTGTTTCCTATTTTAGTCCTTTCCCTTATTAAGACAGAATGTCCTGTCTTAAAATCATTCCCAATCTCTACATCTGCGTAAATAACAGTGCCCCAGCGGATTATAGCCCTATCACCAATAATTGTCTCCTTACACTTTTCGGTATATTTTAATCCGAGTACAACATTATCCTGAATCACACAATCCTTGCCCAGCTTAGCGTACATATTCCATAACCCTGTCTCTTAATTCCTATTCCGCCCTGTACAATAAAGAACCAGGTGTTAAAAGAATTATTTCCCCATAATTTGGTTTACAAAGGAGAAGAATTTTCTTTTTTCAATTTCCCAGTTAAAACACTCTTCAAATGCCTGGCGAGCATTGAGGCTCATTAGCCGTAACCTTTCCGGGTCCTCTAAGAGTTTAGTAATTGTATTGGCTACATCTTCAATACATTCTGTGTCAACAAGCAGACCACAATGGGCCTCTTCAACAGTTTTACCTATTTCTCCAAAGTTAGGTCCTATGATGGGGACACCCGCCTGCATATAGGTAAAGAGCTTTCTACCATTATGGGCAGATGCTGACCACTCGTTTGCCATATTTTTTTGATAAAGCGCAAGGCCAATTTGAGCACTACGCAAATGGACGAGCATTTTATTATACGGCATTTGATCTAAAAAGCAGACATTTGCCTCTACGCCCTCCTCCGTTATTAATCTGCTGATGGCTTCCGGGTCATCATACATCCGGCCTATAAATAAAAATAATACGTCAGGGTGTTTTTTCTTGACTAGGGCGGCTGCCTTAATTGCAACCCTTAGCCCCCTTCTAATACTTAACTCTCCTGTATAGGCGACGACCTGTCTTCCTAAGTACTTGTTATTCAAGAACTTAACCTCTTCAACGGTGGGGTCATCTATTTTAGATGGTACATTCCAGAGTACTTGGACATGAGAGTTCCACCGTTTGTAAAACCTTTCAAGCCACCCGTTTCTGGTATCTATTGTAGCAATTCCGTTGAGGCGGCTAACTAATAATCCTTCTACTAGTCCTTCAACAAAATTAATTGCTGGTAAAACTTTGTCCTCAAGTTGCCCAAAATGGTGTGCTATTTGATAGGCAAAGGGATCGCTGGCATCGTAAATCTTCTTACCAGGAAGAAACGGAGCCATTGGGAGGAGCATCAAATGGGACAAAAGCCACAGGTCCACTTTACCAATTTTGGGAATAGCCTTCAACAAGTGATAGTAGTATCTGGGTGATTGGATAACCACCGAGGGGCCAGTAGAAAAAGGTGGGGCAGGGATACGAACCCATTGCCAATTGTCAACTAAATCTACACACTGTTCGGGGATGGAACTGTTGCCAGTGCGGTCCCATGCAATTACTGAAATCTTCCACCCCTGTTCTTTAAGGGAACGCAAAATTAAAACCCGGCGTGGAATCGGCTTAGAATAATAAAGAATTACTCCGATATGCTTACTCATACAAACACCCACCATTTAGTGCCCACTTCACTTTGTCACCCTTTCATCCAATAACCTATAGCTTGATCGGTTAATAATCCAACGCATAGATAACCATAGCGATTTTCTCCACGTGAGTTCACAATCATAATACCTATCATCTTGCCCCATTAAGAAATCAAGCACCTCTGATACAGGAGCCACCCAGATATCGCGCTCCTTCACAAGTCTGATGGCCTTACTGAAGGCACAGGATGGCCTTCCATCACTACCTACAAAATCCGGATAGCCGAGATGAGTATATCCTATACATACTCCGCCTTCCTCACACAGCCTATCTAGATTTTTATCCGTCAATAGACTAGAGAAAATGTTAATATTGCTCATATCTGTTGAGCTAAACCAGTAGGGTACCAGTGGTCGCTTTGGGTCCCAGTACGGCATATACGGGTCCATCTTAATAGTATTAATATCTCTAAAAACTAGATTGCGGACATACTTTATTCTGGAAGAAAGGACATCAGCCCAAAAGTAAGGAGAACCTGGGGTTGAACCCAGATATATCTTTCTTTTGTCTCTTCTGAAAAAGGGATAAATCCAGTTGAGAGGCCAGGCGAGTCGTTCTGAATAATTCCAGTACACACTATCAGGGTTGGAATGGTGGTTACACTGGATGTTTGGATATGCACCCAGAACGTCCTTGAATATCTCTATAGCCGAACATATCTCGTTCCGCAAATATATGCCATTCCCAACATTATGCAAAGCAATCTCAAATCCCCGACCTTTTATCTTTTTAAGCCATTCTACATATGCCCCATCTAATAAGTTGCCTGTATCTCTCCTGCCCCGCCTTGGCGGTAGTACCCAGGTACTTCTTGTTATCCTGAATCCCAAGCTGTGCAGTTCGTCATATAATGGCTCAAGGTTTCTTGTGTTCCCCTCGTCTGCATCGTCTAAAATAGTCAGTGCTGCGCTAGCACCCCCAGGAAATTTGCCTCTGAGTTCAAACTTGTAATTCATCTGATTTTCAACCAACCCCCAATAGTTACTTATTCTGAACCTGGACGGTGTATCATAGCAGCAAAAGCGATTTTAAAGTCTTCTACCTCTATAGAAGTAAAGCGCTTATCAAGTTTTACCAGGTTAATGAAAGTCTCAGCATCTTCCACCGGAACGGTTTTCTCCTTAATCAATTCAAAACCCGATTCTTTCATCAAATTAAGGAATTCAACATGTCGGATACGATTTTGGTAATTAAATTTTCGGCTTTGCATTATTTCCCACAACCATTCTGAGTAGCTAAGATAACCAAGGGGATTAGAGCACCCATCGCGGGGGTAGAAGATGTCAATAAACCTGACGTTATTGCAGAGGATTCCTTCCTTTTTAACTATGTTCTTAGCCGTTGCAAATGTCCTTCGCAACTGCGGTAACGGCACATGACCTAAAGAGGAATAGGAATAAAATAGGTCTATGGACTCTTTTTCAAGTTTAAGGTCACTAAGTTCTTTACCAACATGATAATGTACGTTTAGATACTTTAAGCAATCACTGAGACTATTCATTGGAATACGTTTTAGTAGCCCCCGAATATTACTAATCCCAGAGAAATTTTCTATTTCATCTGCAACCGTCTCTAGCCCTTCTAAGCTTGCATGACAGTCACGCAGGTTAAGATGTGGCAGTATGTCAACGGTATGAACTTCAGCGGCACCCAGTAAATGGAAGAAAAAGAGGTCAATTCCTGACCACCCTGTCCCAATCTCAACCACCTTCTTATCCTTTAAATTGATTGGGACGTTCTCATAAAGGTATCTCCAATGCTCCAGCTTCCTTTGTACATACTCACCACGAATAGAATCTAAGCATTCCTTGGTTCCACTCTCTTCAAAAAGCTGATGTATTTTATGCGAGTAGGGTATGAAATCCAGTATCTTCTCCCCTACCAACCTTAAGCGCCAGTCCATCTCCTGTATAGCTCCACAAAACCAGACTTGCCTTCACTAAAATTAACATTAATGCAAGTCGTGTTAGATATTAAATTGCCTGTCTCTTTTTATCATAGTGTAAGGATTCCTTTCCATAGGCTTTTGCAAGTGCCAATCACACGATTGTTTGCGGCACCTTACACCATCTTTCCTGAAAACAAAAGGTTTTTGTAAAATCTATAAGGCATCACTAACCAATCAATCGCTTTGACCAATTTTAATTTAAATTCCAAAAAAGAAGTATCCTTAACGATAATATTTCTTTTGATTAAAAATAAATTATCGCCCTTTTTAACCAGGCCAGCATGAACTGAAAAAGCTCCCTTGTATCCCTCTCTCTTTAGGGCTTCAATAACTTCTTCTGAATAACGCCCACGCGGATAAGCAAAATAAGAAAATGAATCTTCCCTTTTAACTTCCTTTTCTAACTTTTCTTCGGATAGGGTATTCAGCAAATTGTGGGTCCTAGAATGAAATTGGAAGTCAATTAATCCGGTTGCCTTCATCTCTTCTATTTGATGTTGATTTAACATCTGGAACCAGATTCCCAAATTCTTTCTGGCTTCCTCAGTATCGGAACCAGAGAGCAGAAAGATGGTTGCCGGAATATTGTATTTCTGAAGGATTGGAAAGGCATTGGTAAAATTGTCCTCGTAACCGTCATCAAAGGTTATAGCCACAGTCCTTCGGGGTAAATCTCTTTCCCCTTTTACAAAACTTGCAATCTCATCTAGAGTTGCAATGTAATAGTTTTTTTTTAGAAATTCTATCTGCTTCTCAAAAATCTCAGGTGCTACTGAAAGATGCCAACTGTCTTTTGATACCGAATGATAACATAGAACAGAAACTTCTTGAAAATCAAAAACAGGATTTAAAGCATTTCTTAACCAATAGAAGATAAAATAAATTATATTTTTGGCAACATGTAACATTATTCAAGACAAATTTAAATCCTTCTGGTAATATCCTGGAATTTTCGCCAAGGGCGAATCTGCCTCAGGCATGACTTGAATAAAGTAAAAGATGAGTGTAAGATAACTCCAAATGTTGATGTAAGAAGTTGTCCAGATTTAGGTTAAAGAGTAAAAGTACTTACACCCCTGGGGACAAAGATACCATTTAGTGCGTTCTAAAGCAAGAGTGTTTTGGAATCATGGAAGGGGGCGTTATTCTGTTCTTTTATAAGCGGTGGTTACTTGTGCCGTAGATTTCTTATGGGGAAATGGGAGTGGTAACCCATAGTGGGAGACCGCTGCGAAAAGTACTGCTCTGTCACCCCGAACTTGTTTCGGGGTCCCTAAGCCTATGATTTTATTAGATGCTGAAACGATACTGAAACAATTTCGCACAAGGTTCGGCATGACATGTTGTGTTGTTTTATGATTTTTAAGAGGTCTCAGTGGACATTAAAGATAAATTTTGTGGCTGTCTCCTTGGTCTTGCGATTGGGGATGCACTTGGGATGCCCTTTGAGGGGTGGTCATCTGCAAGTATAAAAAGGCAATGGAAGGAAGTGGGGACTACCAGTGGCCCACGCCACTCAACAAGCACTTTCAAGCCATTTTTGCCCTCTCCCTTTAGGGAACTAGGCCCCGGACAGTACACAGACGACACGCTAATGGCCCTCTGCCATGTCCGTAGCCTCATTGAGAAGCGGGGCGTAGAGCCAGAAGATATTAGCAAGGAGTTTATAGAGTGGTATGACTCTGGAAATCTCAGGGGTATTGGGGCCACCACTGCCTATGCCATCAAGAGGCTCAAGAGGGGTTATAAGTGGCAGGAAAGCGGAGCCACCGGAGAGTACGCAGCGGGTAATGGTGGGGCTATGCGGATTGCCCCGGTAGGTCTCTTCTACCATGATGACCTTACAGCACTAAAAGAGGCCGTGAGAAAGGCCGTTGTCATTACTCATAATAACTCCGAGGCGGTAGCTGGTGCCCTTGCAGTGGCCTACCTGGTGGCCAAGGCTGTAAGAAATGAGATGCACCCGGATACGGCTATACAGGACACAATTAACTTTATTGGCCCTTGTAAGGTAAGTGAAAAGCTGCAAAGGGCAGGGAAGTTACTCAATTCAGATGCAACACCAGAAAAGGCTACCGAAACCCTTGGAACTTCAGGCTATGTAGTGGAGACGGTAGCCAGTGCGGTATTCTGTTTTCTTTATAGCCCTGAGGATTTCTATACCACAATTGTTAACGCAGTAGAAGGGGGAAAAGACTCTGATACCACGGCGGCAGTGGCGGGGGCAATCAGTGGTAGCTATAATGGCATAAAAGGAATCCCGGAGGACTGGTTAGAGAACGTGGAAAATTCTAATGGGCTGCAAGACCTTGCCAATAAGCTTTATTTAGCCTGGAGGGAGAAGTGAAAGTATATTTTATTGGTGCTGGACCAGGGGACCCAGAACTTCTAACACTAAAGGGCAAGAGACTCCTGGAAAAGGCAGGCTATTGCCTCTATGCTGGCTCTCTTGTAAACGAAGAAATATTAAGATATGCCAAGCCAGATGCCAGGAAGTATAACACCCATAACATGAGCCTGGAAGAGCAGGTAGAAATCTTCAAAAGGGCCAGGGCAGAGGGTGAAGATGTGGCCAGGCTTCATACAGGCGACCCCTCTATCTACGGTGCCATCCAGGAGCAGATGCAGGCACTGGAAATGCTGGGTATTGGCTACGAGGTGGTACCTGGGGTAAGCTCCTTCCTTGCTGCCGCAGCCAGCCTCAAACAGGAACTAACACTCCCAGGGGTATCTCAGACCATAATACTTACCAGAGTAGGGGAAAATACCCCCATCCCCGAGAAGGAATCTCTTAAGACCCTTGCCCAGGCCAGGGCCACACTGTGTCTATTCCTGAGCGCACAACAGTTAGAAAAGGCCATAGCAGAACTGCTCCCCTTTTACGGCAAGGACTGCCCCTCCGCAGTCATCTACAAATCTACCTGGGAAGAAGAGAAGATAATACGGGCGCCCCTTTCTGAGCTAGCCCAAAAGGTAGAAAAAGAGGGCATTAAAAAGACGGCCCTGGCAATAATAGGCTGGGTCCTTGCCAGTGACTTTGAAAGGTCAAAGGTGTACCAGCCAAGATAAACCCACCCACATATTCCTGCACTACTGAAATATTTGATATTTTTGCAATTATTTTATATCATAAAATAAAAGGGATTTTTGTTGCATAACAAATGAAAAATAATCGTAAAGATATTGGTCTTGAAGATTTTGCGCGGGCTATAAGCCTTCTGACGTTTGAACTGGGAAGATATATAGAATCTGCCCCGCTGTTAACACCCAGCCAAGAAGCTCTGCTTACATTACTGGAGCAGAGACGAAAATTGTCCCTAAAGGAGATTAAAACCTTCCTCCCCGTTAACACCTACCAGTTGTCCAGACTGGTGGCCTCCCTGGAGAATTTTATTGAAAACCGCAGGACTATACCACTTGTGTTAAGGGAGGTAAATTCTCACGATAAGAGGCAGTGGTTAATCTCACTCCTGCCAGAGGGCAGAAGGGTGCTTTTGACCGAATGGCGAAGGAGAAAGAAGAGGTTGGGGACCCTCTTGAGTCCTCTGAGCTTAGAGGAGAAGGACATGTTTATGGATATTTTAGACAAAATGCTCTCCTTTATGCAGTCTAAATAAAAATGAGAATAAGGATTACTATATTATTTTTTATGCTTCTTTTTTTGTGCAGTCCCGCTGATGTCAAAGGAGAACAGCGGATGGAGAGGGTGAAACCTGTCCGTGTGGTCACTGCAACAAAAACAGAGGTGCAATATAGTGCAGAAGTTACTGGTACGCTAGTGGCAGAGGCGGATGCCGATGTTAGCACAGAAGTGGATGGCGTAGTAAACGAAATCCTCTTTAAGGAGGGAGACCCGGTAGAGGAGGGTCAACTCCTTATTGTGCTGAATAGTGAAAGATACAGGTTAAGGGTGGAAGAGAACCGCGCAAAGTTAAGACGGGCAGAGGCTTCTTTAGAACTGGCCCAGAAAACCTTAGAGAGAAAGCGCCAACTATACCGGGAGGGGGTGGTTCCATTACAAGAATACGACGATGCCTTGAATGTGGTTGACCTTGCCAAGGCAAATATGGAGACGGACCAGGCCAGTCTTGCCCTTGCAGAAAAAGACCTGAAGGATACCAGCATATTTGCCCCTTTCTCGGGTCTTATAGGCAAAAGGTTTGTAGAGGTGGGAGAGTACGTTAAAGAAGGGGACAAACTCTTCAATATTGTAAAGATAGACCCCATTCGTGTGGAATTTTATGTGCCTGAAAGGTATATGCCATTGGTGGAGTTAGGGCGGGTGCTTAGTGTAACCGTTGAGGCCTATCCAAAAGAAGAATTTCTGGGTGAAATTTATTTCGTAAATCCCAAGATTAAGCCAGAGACACGCCGCTTCCAGTGCCAGGCGAGGATAAATAACTTTGAATCCAAATTAAAGCCCGGCTTCTTTGCTACCTGCAGAATAGTTCTCTCAAGAAACCCTGACGCCATTGTAATTCCGCAAGAGGCCATCCTATCTGAAGAAGGCATTAACTATTGCTTTACGGTGGAGGCAGGACGGGCTAAAAAAATTATTGTAAAGCCAGGGATAAAATTGAAGGAAGGCATGATTGAAGTTGTCAATGGAGTAGAAGAGGGTACACCCGTCATAGTAAGGGGGCAGTATGCGTTAGTGGAGGGAGACAGGGTAGAACCCAGAGTTTTTGAAGTAGCTGGAGAAGGTAAGTAATTATGTTTCTTTCAGATGTTTCCATAAGAAGGCCCATATTCACCACAATGATGATGGTCGGGCTAATCATTTTTGGGGTTATAGGGTACGCGCGGCTCGGCATAGACGAGTTCCCAAATGTTGATTATCCCTACATAGGGGTGTACACCGTCCTGAGAGGTGCAAGCCCAGAAGTCATAGAGGCGGACGTAACCGATGTGCTGGAGGAGGAAATCAATGCCATCCAGGGGATTAAGAACCTCATCTCCAGCAGTTCAGAGGGTGTGTCCCTAATAGTTATAGAATTTGAACTGGGAAGGGATGTGGATGCGGCTGCTCAGGACGTCCGAGAAAAGGTGGCCATGGCCATGGAGAAACTTCCCAAGGATATAGAAAACCCGGTAGTGGAGAAGCAAGACCCTCAGACCAGACCCATGATATGGCTGGCAATCACCGGGGATAAGAGCCTGCGGGATCTGAGTGACTACGGGCACTATGACCTGAAGCCCAAATTTGAAATCCTGGAGGGCGTTGGGTCTATAGTAGAGGGGGCTTTTAGACAGAAAGCCATGCGGATATGGCTGGATAAAGACCGCTTAGAGGCCTATCAAGTCGCTGTGTCAGAGGTTTTGCGTGCTATAAGGGAAAAACATGCAGAGATACCGGGAGGCAAGATAGAAGGGGATGTACTGGAGTTCTCTATAAGGACGGAGGGGGAGCTACAAACGGCCGATGAGTTTAACAACCTTATTATTGACTATCGTGGCAGTGCCCCTATCAAGCTAATAGATATAGGTTTTGCGGAAGAAGGGATGGAAGACCGCAGAATGGTAGGGAGGTACCGTTTTGAACCAGGGATGATTGAGCCAGCCGTGGGGTTAGGCGTCAAGCGCCAGTCTGGTTCCAACACGGTGGCCGTCTCCGATAGGGTAAACGAGGTCTATGATAGGATAAGGAACTCTCTCAGGGAAGGTATAAAGATGGATGTGGCGGTGGACCGCTCTGTGTACATAAGGGCCTCTATTCGGGACATTCAAATCTCCCTTATCTCCGCTGTCGTCTTGACCGCAATGAGCGTGATCCTTTTCCTGAGGAGTTGGCTGAGTACCCTATTTATATCCCTTACCCTGCCGACCTCCTTCATGGGGACCTTTGGGATAATGTATTTCCTGGGCTTTAGCTTGAACAGTATGACCCTACTTGCCCTAAGCCTTGCGGCTGGAGAGGTGGTGGACGATGCCATAATTGTACTTGAAAACATTTTCCGCCGGAGAGAGGAGGGGGAAGACCTCCTGACCGCCTCCAGGCTGGGCACGAGCCAGGTGGCTTTTGCAGCCCTTGCTTCTACAATAAGTACTGCCGCCGTCTTTATCCCTATTGCCTTCATGAGTGGCGTAGCAGGGCGATTCTTTTATGAGTTTGGTATTACCGTAGCCTCTGCTGTATTAATATCCCTATTTGTAGCGCTCACACTCACCCCTATGCTATGCGCACGGTGGCTGAGGCTGCCTGGTAAAAACCCTGTATATAGGGCCTTGGAGTGGGCCTTCAGGAAGTTAGAGAATGCCTACCGCAAGGTGCTGGTATGGACTCTTCGTTTCAGGTATGTAGTGGTAATTATAGCTGTAGCTAGTTTTGTCGGTGGCTTTTTCCTGTATTGGAGCTTAGGGAAGGAGCTGGTAACCTCTGCTGATGAAGGTCAATTTATGATAATAGTGAAAACCCCGGTGGGGTCCTCTCTGGACTACACTAATAGCGCTATCCGTCAGATAGAAAGACTTTTGGACAATCTCCCGGAAACAAGGTCTTACTTCAGTGCGGCGGGGTTTGGGGGTGCATCGGAGATGGCAAATAGAGGCGTCATCTTTGTACACCTTACCAAATGGTGGAAGAGGGATATATCACAGAGGCAGATAGTTGACTATCTTCGTAAAGAGTTTACAAAAATGCCGGGGTTGTTAGCTATCCCTATGGAATTTGGCGAGGCTTTTGGTGCAAGGAGGGGGTCACCTCTGGAGTTCAGCATCTCTGGACCAGACTTAACTACGCTCGTCTCACTCAATCAGGGGTTTACCACCAGATTAAAGTCCACAAAAGGAATTGTTGACGTGGACTCAGACCTTGAACTGGGGCGCCCTACCATAAGGGTCAGTATTAACAGGGAGAAGGCAGCGGACCTGGGAGTGGACGTGGCTACAATCGGAGAGACCATAAGGGTCCTTATGGGTGGATTAGATGTGGGCAAATTTAAGAGTGAGGGTAAACGTTACGACATTATAGTAAGGCTTACAGAGCCGGAACGAGAAACCCTTCAGGACATACTGAGACTTACGGTTAAAAATACCCGGGGAGAAATCATAGGACTAAATGATATTGTGAGTGTTGAAGAGTATAGCGGACTTAACATAATAAATAGGCGGAACCGTCAGCGCGCTGTTACCATCTCAGCAAATCTGGAAAGGGATAAGAAATTGAGCGATGCCCTTGCAGATATGTACAGGATTGCTAAAGAAATCCTACCAGAAGATTATTCCATATCACTATCAGGAAAGGCAGAGACCTTTGCAGAATCCTACCGTGGCCTTTTGTTCGCCTTTGTTCTTGCCACTATAATTACATACATGGTACTGGCCTCACTCTTTGATAGCTTTATCCACCCATTTACCATTATGCTTGCAGTACCACTTAGCGTTGTTGGAGGGCTTGGGATGCTAGCAGCCACGCAGAACACCCTGAATGCCTTCAGCGTCATAGGGCTTATTCTCATTATGGGTATCGTAACGAAAAACTCTATCCTCCTGGTAGACTTTACTAATGCCTTGAGGAAAGAAGGGGTGGAAAGGAATCGGGCCATTTTACAGGCCGGGCCGATACGATTGAGGCCCATCCTTATGACTGCCGTAACCACAGTTTTTGCCGCTATTCCGATAGCACTCGGCGTCGGCTACGGTGGTGAGACCAGAGCCCCCATGGGAATCGTTACGGGTGGTGGTATGGTATCTTCCACCCTTCTCACGCTCCTGGTAGTGCCAGTATTTTACACGCTCCTGGATGACTTAG
Organism: Candidatus Brocadiia bacterium JP1; assembly: GCA_051388875.1. GTDB lineage: Bacteria > Planctomycetota > Brocadiia > Brocadiales > Bathyanammoxibiaceae > JBMFFR01. Next base: position 287,860 of record JBMFFR010000002.1, read on the forward strand.
TAATGATAGTTACCCGAAAGGGACGCAAGAAAAGGAAATCTATAACGGGTAAAGCAGGGGTGACAACCTCTAAAGACTAATATGTCCCTGGCCATCATAATCCTTACAAAAGAAGGTCTTCAAGTAGCCGAGCGGCTAAAAATGGACTTGCCAGAAGGGGACCTTTACGTGGTGGAGGGCCTCTGGCAGGCCGAATGGGCGGGCTTAAAATCTACCCCTAACGTCTTTTCAGGTATTGGTAAACTGGTTGGAGATATATTTCATAAATATGATGGATTCGTATTTATTATGGCCCTGGGCTTAGTTATTAGGGCCATTGCACCTTACATAAAGGACAAGTACACAGACCCCGCCGTGGTGGTGGTAGATGACGTCGGGCGATTCGTCATTAGTGCCTTATCCGGCCATGAGGGTGGTGCCAATCAACTGGCATCCAGAGTAGCCTCTAGTTTATGTACGGAAGCCGTAATTACAACTGGAACTGAGGCCAGAAAAGATATAATAATAGGTTTTGGTTGTAGTGCTACCTCTACAAGTGAAAAAATTAGGCATGCAATAATGGAGGGACTCAAGCTTGCTCAAATTCCACTAGAAAGGGTTAGGCTCTTGACTACAATAAAAGAGCGGGCCAGTCTACCAGAGGTGCACAAGGCCGCCCTGGAACTGGGAATACCCATAAGGGTTTTCCCGCGTGAGGAAATAGCAACTTGTATTAAAGAATACTCAAGTTCTGAATTTGTGAAGGAAAAAATTGGTATTGGAGGGGTTTGTGAACCAACAGCCCTCCTTGCCGGGAGGAAGACCAGATTAATACTCAGAAAACAACACTTCTCAGGAGTAACAGTAGCCATAACACAGGAAAACTTAACGTGGTAGGTATAGGCCCAGGGGCTAAGGAAGATATGACCCTGCGCGCCAGCACAACACTGTTGAGTTCGGATATAATTGTTGGTTATAAAACGTATTTAGAAATAATAAAAGAGGTGATAAAAGACAAACCCACCATTTTCTCAGGCATGGGGGAGGAGAGGGAGAGATGCCAGGCGGCACTTAATGAAGCCTCACAAGGAAAGGTGACCTCGTTAGTCTCAAGCGGTGACCCAGGAGTGTATGGTATGGCGGGGCTGATGCTTGAAATATCCAGTTCCACCGGCTCCACCATACCCGTTGAGGTAATCCCAGGCGTACCTGCCTCTTATGCAGCTGCTGCACTGCTTGGCGCACCACTAGCCCATGACCACGCCATTATCAGCCTGAGCGACCTACTTACACCCTGGGAACTAATTGAAAAGAGGCTCAGACTTGCCGCCCAGGGCGATTTCTCTATAGTCTTATATAATCCTAAAAGCTCCCAGAGAACCTGGCAGATTGAAAGGACCAGGGAAATCTTGTTGGAATACTTCCCACCCACCCTCCCAGTAGGTATCGTAAAGCAGGCAGGAAGGCCGGGCCAAGCCGTTACCGTAACTACCCTCGGTAATATGCTTGAATCTTCAATAGAAATAGATATGAATACCATTATAATTACTGGAAATTCTACCACCTTTGTTTACAATGGTCTTATGATTACCAAGCGGGGTTATAAGTTATGATACTGGTGATGTCTGGTACATCCGATGGAAGGGAGTTGGTCAAAGAGCTAAACAAGAGGGGGAAGAAGCTCATTACTACCGTGGCCACCTCTTATGGGGCATCTCTATTTGATGATATGGGGCTAGGTGACCTCTGTATTGAAGGTAAACTAGATAAAGAGGGCTTGGTAAAATTAATTGAAGAAAAAGGTATTAACACAGTAGTAGATGCCACCCATCCGTACGCTAAAGAAGCATCTAAAAACGCCATAGAAGCATGTAAGACCAAGGGGGTTAAATACATACGATTTGAGAGGGACTCTACCACTTTACCAAAGTCCCCTTTAATACACCTAGTTGATGACCTGGAAAGTGCCGTAGAACTCTCTGGCTCCCTGGGTAATCGCATCTTGGTAACTACCGGGTATAATAGCTTAGTAAGCTTTGTAAGGTTGAAGAACAAAAACGACCTCGTCGTGCGTATTCTGCCAATACCTGAGCACATCCAGGGCTGTATAAAGTTGGGTATAGACCCATGGAATATACTCGCCTTACAAGGCCCGTTCTCCAAAGAATTTAACCGCGCTACAATAAGAGAATTTAACATTGACGTTGTAGTTACCAAGGACGGTGGAGAAGAGGCCAAGACATCGGAAAAAATAGACGCCTGCCTGGAAGAGGGCATACCCATTGTTATCCTCCGAAGGCCAAGTCTTGATTACCCTAATGTATGCTCTAGCATAGAAGATGTCCTTGAAAAGGTTAACTGATTGGGAGGTTCGGTAGTAGGGATTAGGGCTTTGCCAAACTTTTGCATCTCTTTTTATACAAACACTTCCAAAGTTTTGGTTTCAAAAGTAGCTAAAGCTTAAAAATTACATAGTTAAACTATTGGGAGACAAACATGCACATTGCACTTGATGCCATTGGGTTGATACTCTCCTCGGTAGCTCTTTATTTTGTGATTGCAGCCAGGGGTGGAAAACTAAAGCTTATCAATCGGAGTATTTTTTTCCTTTCCCTTGACGTTGGTTGTGACGTGCTTGAGGATTTGTTGCGGTGGTGGAAAGGGATTATGTTCACACCAGAGGGCATCTCCCTGGAAATTCTTTCCTTGGCATTGACAGCGATGGCCCTTTACTATGTTGCATCAGGTAAATACAAGGAAGAAAAAACCCCCTTCAATGTGGCTAGCTGGTGTATGGCATGGGTTGTCCTGGGAGAATTCTCTGAATTCATTTTCGGGCTTATAATGGGAGAATAAGATTTAACAAACTTAGAGAGAGGTTCTGTTGCGAAATAGTGTCCGGTTTCCAGACAGCCTTCATTGACAAAATCTAAGCCTTTGCTAAAATGTCCTTAGAGTTGAGTTTTAGCGCAAAGTTATTATTTTTCCGTTTGATGACGAATCAGTAAAAAAAGCCGCCAATTACTTACTGTTGTTTTGGAGAGTTTAAAATATGCAGAAATTCTTGTTTTTTCTTATCTTTTCAATTTTTACGATATTTTCGGAAGGAGAAATAATGGCCGAACAGACTAAGTTTAACAAGGCCTTCTTTGAAGAAGTAGAACCCATAAAGCTAGTTGATCCCTTGGCAGTGGTGCTCGGGGCTATAGATAAGGGAGAACCATTGGTTTATACTTATGGAGATGCCATAAAGATGGCTGGTCATTCTTGCCCTGCCGTCTCAGGGGCCTATAAGCTTACCCAGGTAGCCCTTAAAGACCTTTACAAAGACAAAACACCTGTAAGGGGCGAAATAAAGATAACCTTCAGGGGAGGGGTGGACTACAAAGTTAATGGCCCAATCTCCCAGGTAGTATCCCTGATAACGGGGGCAGCACCAGAAAGCGGCTTTGGTGGACTCGGCGGCGGGAAGTTCAACAGAAAAAACCTCTTAAGTTTTGACGAAAAGGATGAGCCTAACCCTGCCTGCGTATGTTCTGTAGTCTTTGAGAGGATGGATACCGGCAAAAAAATAGAAATCACCTACTCCAAGCATATGCTTGATGCAGACCCCAAAATAGCAGACCTCATGCCCAGGACAGTAAAAGGTATAGCCAGTGACGTAGAACAAAAGGAGTTTGGAAACCTCTGGCATGAACAAATAAAGACTATACTCCTCAATCCCCCGGACGGGATGTTTGTTATAAAAGAGGTAAAGTAGTAAAGGGTCTTAGAACCCTTTGCATTCCTTCCACTCTGGCAAGGGTTCTTTTGATTAATCAGGCTCAAATAAGTCCAAAAGACCTAAAGCAAGAAGGATTATCGCCTGGAAGGAATCTGAACCGGTTACAAAAGCCCAACTTAAAAGATTTTACAAGATGAACTCCTCTACGGCCATTTTTGTCGTAACATTTTGGTTTTTAACGACGGTCATTTGCGAGGCTACTGCTCAGGAGCAAATAGCCACCTCTCAAGACGACTACCAAAAAGGGATAGAACTTCTGGAACAAGGTAAGGTGGATGAGGCATTACCCTTGCTACAAAAGTTGGTAGAAAAAGAGCCGAGAAAGGCAGAACACCACCTCAGCCTCGCACAGGCCTACGCCAAAAAGAGACGATTGGACGAGGCGATTAAAGCCTATCAGAAATACTCAGAACTCAACCCCACCGACGCCCTGACCTATAACAACATGGGTGTGCTATATAACATTAAAAACATGCCCAGAGAGGCAATAGACTCTTACAAAAAGGCTATAGAGGTTAACCCCAAGTTCATAGACGCCTATAATAATCTTGCCGTACTATTCCTCAAACACGGGTGGCACACCGAAGCTAGAGAAACCCTTGAGAAAGCTCTAGAGATAGACCCCAAAAATCCCCACGTACACTTCCACCTTGGCATCCTACATACTCAGGAGCGGGCAGTTGAGGCAGCCATAAATGAATACATCAATGCTATTGAGATGGACCCCAAGTACGTAGAGGCATATAACAACCTTGGAATCCTCCTGGAAGGCGAAGGTAACCCGGACGAAGCAGTAAAGTTGTGGAATAAGGCCATTGAGATAGACCCTAAATTTGTGGATGCTTACCACAATCTGGGCTCATATTACTTTGGTATAAAAAACTATAATGAGGCGATGTCAGTCTGGAAAAAAATGCAGGAATTAAACCCTGATGACTTATGGGCTTACTACTATCTTGCCGCTACTTACAAACAGCTTAAAATGACCAAAGAGGCTGAAGAGGCCAATGCAAAGTTTGAGGAGTTGAGAAGAAAGGCAGGGGTAGAACTAGAGTAAGCCAAATCTAAGGAATGCGAACCTGGAGCCATTTTAATCAGATAACCCCCATGGGTAGGCTTTTGACCTAATTTATAAGTGATGAATAAGAATCAGTAAAAGCTTTACAGACCCGAATTTTTTTCTCCCGCTTCAAAAAGGCAAACAAACCACACTACCCATAAAAAACTATGGCCCTAACCGAGCTATTCATGCAGTCCTTTGACAAATTCATGATTTGGTGGAAGCCCCCCAAAAAGAGCCGCATACCCCAAAGGCCCACAAGCCAGAACTTTGAATACTACATGGATAGTCAATTCATAAATGCCCCAGAACTTTTTTATGAAAGACCACAAAGAGTGCCCATATTTTCAAACCAGCTAGCCTCAAAGACCAAACACTATGAGCTTTACAAGTTAGAATGCGAGACCTGCACTTCAAGCGAATATAAAGAAAACAACAAAATTCACCTAGAATACTTTAAAGTCAAACAGAGTCCAAAGGTTTTACTCACATTACACGGCTGGGGTCTCAGAAAGAGAGAGGTGGAAAAGACCCTCAGCGAACACCTGGCGAAACAAGGGATTAGCTCAATAGTAATTATCCTCCCCTATCATATGGAAAGGGCACCCCTGGGCACATGGAGCGGGGAGTATTTCCTATCTGGCAACATAAATCGGACAATTGAGGCCGTCAGGCAGACCGTTACGGAGATAAGCTATCTAATAAACTTCTTTAAAGAAAAATATGCCCTTATCGGCCTTTACGGCCCGAGTTTAGGGGGCATCCTTGCCCACATAGCCATGGCCGCCGAAGACAGACTGGACTTCGGCATATCAGTGCTCGCAGGGGGCAACCCCGCCGGCGTTGTCTGGGATGGCCTCATGACCCAATACGTACGACGTGATATAGAACTGGCTGGACTCAGCCGTCAGGAACTGGAAAAGCTATGGCAGGTAATAGACCCTGCCACCCTACCTTGTAAACTAAAAAAAGACAGATTGCTTATGATAAACGGAAAATACGACCAGATAATTCCCCCCATCTACTCTCAACAACTATGGGAACACCTAGACCACCCAGAGATAATATGGTACCCCTGCGCCCATTATAGTATGTATTTTTTTATCCAGAAACTTTTTAGAGATATATCAGACTTTATAAAAGCCCTCTGAGAGATTAAATACTTTTCCGCTGCCTGAGCAGAAAGCCCCCGGTCTTAAAATTGCCCGCAAAATGCATGGCGTAAGTATCTCTTTCTCTAGCTTCATAGACTCCCCAAGCCCGTATCTTTGGGGGCATCTTGCACTTTTTAACAGGAATCTTAAGACGCTACCAAACAAAGTTATTCATTACGATTATGGTTCTTTTTACCCTTATATACTACCGTGTACTCCTCCCGCCCTCTAGAAACTTTTTTACCTAGTTTCAATTGTTAATACAGGCAATCCCTCTTTCGTTCCTGTCTCAGAGATGGTAAATAGCAGCACCATCATTGCAAAAGTACGTTTAGACATCAAGTCTTTATCATCAACCCAAAACCAGTGATCACGGTAAGACACGGCCACCAGGGCGTCATCCGGTGCACTTGTACTGCTGTGGATCCTAAGCAATGGTTTACCGGTCCCTTCTTTTTCGGCCCCTTCGGCAAGCGCCGGCCATGTGCGGCCTTCTTCCATATGCTCTTTAGGCACTTCAACGTAGGAGGCCAGCTCAATCAGTATCCTCAGCACAGAGCGGGTCAGCATGGCTATCTCATTGTCAGCGCTTGGCACATTTCCATATATTACCTTATATTCCTTTAAATCGGGCTGTACGCCCATAAGCTGACGAATTTCCTTAACGGCTGCCTTTGCCTCGGGGTCAAGTTTTCTTTCACCCACGGCTATAAGGGTCACCTCTTTTTTATTCTCCTCTTGTCTGATAATCATCCTGATTCCACCAGCAGCCTGTAAATTACGGAGCAGTTCAGTTAACCGATAAAATCCCGGGTGCCCCGCTCGCCACCGCCCCGCAGTGCCTGAGCGGTTGTGAAGGTTGTTGATAGAATCCACGCACAAACTCAATACAAAATCAGCTGCATAACCTGCCTGTAGCATGAAAAGGATGGCAGCTGGTGGAATAGGGCTCATCAAGTTCTTCATGAATTGCACGCCTGTTAAGGGTGTGTAGGAGATGGTGGGTCTATCCCTGTATCTTGCCGCCCCTCCAATATTCAGCAAGCTTTCAAAAGAGGAGCTATCCGAAAGCCCAGAGAGCACCTGTGTCAGGTTTAACAGGCCTGTGCTCTCCAGGTCATAACCTGTGACTATCTGTCCCACTTCCAGGAATACAGGGAACTCCGCGTAGCGGACCTTTACCAGGTTGAGCAAGAGCTGCCTATTCCATGAAGTACCAAGGACTCCCATGAAGTCTGTACGGTCCCGCGGGATAGTTCCTGCTCCAATATTGGTGCAGCCTGCCAACCACAAAACAACCAATAGCGTGCAGATTTTAGAGTACCACACCTCTCCTCTTACTCTACCATACAGTAGTGTTAGGCCGTAAATTAGGACAGTGTAGTATAATGCCCAACGGATTTTTTACCAGTGCCATTTGCCGGAATCTGGCCAAAGTTCCGAAATAGCCCCTTTTGCCATGAATCCTTTAGGCGGTTTAGAGCAAAGACACCGAAAATCCCTACGTACGTCCAATGTGCCCAACGGAAGTAAGAGTGAGTTATAGTCTCAACTCCTTACACTATTAGCCTATGCCTTCAAACACCTTCATATTGTTGTCTTCGTTACATTCCGAGAGTTGATTCTTGTAATCTGCTGTTACCTCCAAGGTCACGTCAGGATTATACACCCAGTAAGGTAGGTAGAAGGTAACACTTGTAGACGCCCCGGGCGCAAGTGCCGGGGTATTGGCAGTAGCGTTGTATGGCGCGCCGGTTGGCTGCAATGTAGTTGGATCAATTACTCTGGCTATGGTGGGCCCAGCAGGTGCATCTCCAATATTTTTGATGGTGGCACTAATCACTGAACGCCTGTTTGCTTGATCCCAGACGGGTTTGTCTATATGCTCTACTATCAGATCAGGGCAACCCGTAGTTCCTGGACGCCGTGGCGACACGTACTCAACGTGTAGTGTTTCTACCTGCCCGGTTGCCCCGGCCGCCGTGTACACTGCAACAACGTCCAGTTCTACCTTGCTCTTGATAACTACAAATCCTTTCAAAAAATCGGCTCTAGTATCAGTGTGCTCAAAAATGTCCCGGTTATCTATTTCAAATGCCTCATCTGGACCGAGTTTGGTCTTAAAGAACTGCGACACAGGACCAGGTTTTTCGCCAGGCAAGGCAATGGCAAACTTTTTCGTTAAGACAATTCCTGTGTCAGTCGGATTGTGTACATTAATAGCTGTGAAATATTTTCCCGGAGCTACTACCGTACCATCTGATTTTCCGCAAACGAATTTCACTGCATACTGAAACACTACCGATGACGTAACATCAACGTCTTTTAAGGCTTCCTTAACTGCTTTCTCGGCATTTACCCTCCCTGCACCGGTTTTATCGTCAACCCCAGGGAGATCAATGTCATCTGCCGTTTCACGTAATATCTTTTTAACTTGAGCAGGCTTCAAATCAGGGTTTGCAGAAAGTATGAGTGCCACAACACCGGCGACTTTTGGTGTTGCCGAAGAAGTGCCCCCGAAAGTAGGTGTGTAATCTGCGCGATTGGCATCAGATGGATTAAGCAGCGAACCATCGTGATACCCACCCGCTCCCTGTATATCAGTGGTATAGCTCCAGGGGCTGGGTGCGACGATGTCTGGCCCATCTCCAACATAGCTAGATCCCCAAGCAAATGACCCATCGCTGCTAGCCGCAGCTTTGTGCTCATCAGTCGGGCTAGAGGCTCCCACGCAAATCACATCAGTTGAGCCGGTGAGATTTCCAGGGAAAGCGACGTCGTATGTCCAGGGGGCGCGATCAGGGCCGTTACCTGCGGCAAAAAGAACAACCCTGCCTGCATTTAAAGCGTCGTTGATTGCTCCCGCAATATCCGCAGAGGGGGCTCCAACCCAACCCCATGAGTTGCTCAAGACGTCTGCGTCGTGGGCAACAGCCACATCTATCGCATTTGCAATTTCAGTGTAGTTACCTCCCATATATACGGGTATGATTTTCACACCGGGGGCAGTGCCTATAACACCGAGGGAATTATTTCTTTTAGCTCCCACATTACCGGCACAGGCTGTGCCATGAGACCCTCGGGGACCGCCTCCAGTTGTTCCGTCAGGGTCATAACCCGCAACCAGGTTGAGGTCTGGGTGTGTTAAATCCACCCCAGAATCTACAACAGCGACGACCACATCAGGGGAGACAGAAACAAGGTCCCATGCTTCGGGCACATTCATGTCGTTACTGTCGCCACCAAGTCCAGCAATTTGTCCGGCATTTTTCATCTCGTAAAGCCGTGCGCTGTACGTATCATTTCCCAAAGGTTCTGTGTCTACATCCGCCGTGCCGACTATTCTGACCTGGTCAATATAAAGTCCCTCTTGAGTTCTGCTACTGTCACTGCGGAAAACAAATCTGACACGTACCCCATCCTGACGCAAGGCTGGCGGAACCCGAACCAGCGCTCGCCGCCAACCACGGTCTGTAGTAGGATCGCTTGTTAAGTCACCAGTATAGCAAACTGCCAGGGCACTCATGTACGCTGTAGTATCTGACACGGGGTTGTAAATTCCCACAACACCGCGATCAGGAACAGTACAGGAAGCGGGGGCGGTAGCCTCATATCTGGCGTAGAACCAGAGCTCTATATACACCTCTTCGTATGAAGCCAGATTCAACGTCGGTGTATCTAGCCAGCTGAAAGAATTGTTTGGATAATCACCAGGAGCCGGAACACCCTGAGCACCTCCACCTGTGGCATAGATACTCTGACTGCCTGCATGACTTCTATAGTTGGTCACACTCCAAAAGGCATCGGCGTTCGTGTTCCCCATCCTTCCGGTTGACCAGCCAGACGGAATAGCCGTTCCTTCAAAACTCTCATTAACCAAGACTGTCCAGGTGACTGGGGAGTTTCTCGTTGGCGTCGGGTTTCCACCTCCCTCCCCACCCTGGAATTCTATGGCTGAATTTCCGCCAGGTAGCATGGGAACAAGTGGCTCACGAAGCAGCACCACAATGTGGTTGGGCTCTGCAAAATCAATTTCATTCTGTTTAGCTAGAAACTGGCATACCTGGTAGACTCGGCCATTTGATGGGTTGCCTATTCTCAATATATAAGTATTTTTGCGGTGTTCTTTAACCTCAACAATTCCTTGAGTGTCCCGGTAACGATCAAAATAGCTACGCGCTTGTGAAAGAGTCAAAGCCTCCTTGAATCCCACTATAATCTCGTTATGGGGGATCAACAGCGCCTGGCCCTGTTCAAAAACTGGCTGGATCTCTTCACCGACTGTTGGTGCAAAATGTTCTAATTGCTGGCGCAGATCCATTCGCCTTTCAGTCTTACTTGTGGGGGCTTTGACTCTATAAAGACCAAGTTTGCGGTCCTTTAGTTGATCTATGTCACTTAAAGGGTCTCGCTCTAAACTCTGAGCTCTGGCAAAAGTACTGAAAGTGGCCCCGGTCTCAGTTACTCCTGTTTCACTTGCTACCATTAGTTCTTCACTTGGGGTAAGGGGAATGAATTGTCCCGTATAATAGTAGCCATATTTGAAGCTTTCTGGTGTAGTTGGCTCTGGTTGAGGTTGTGCGCTACTATAGCCAACTGGTAATATAGCAAAGTAAAACACAATTGCTAGCAAGAGCCATGTGTACCATCGTTTAGTCTTGAATTCTCTTCTTTTTTCAGCGGTGTACGTTTGGTCCTTTATTCTGAATATTTTCAGGAAAGAGATTTTCATTGTCTTAAAAGTCATACCAGGATTAACGCTATGATTCATGTTATTGTCCTCCTTTTTGTTATCTCGTCCTGATGATTTGAGTATTTTTAAGGCAAATATATCCCCATGTTGCCCTAAAATCCCAGTAGTAAAAGTATACCACCACATACGGCCATTTTCCATGAGACCCCTGGGTTTCTTAGTGGGGAGTGTGCGATGGAAGGACGTCCCCTTGGATGAGTTTATCCGCCAGGGTGCGAGGTACATGTTACAGGTGGCCCTGGTCAACCGGGAGAGCTATACTAGCTGGCTGTGCTTTCTTGAGGACATGATACATAGGGGTCTAAGAGAATCCCCGCTCACAGTATCTGATGGAAATGCTGGCCTGAGGAAGGCCGCCAGAGAGGTCTTTCCCAATGCCTATAGACAGTTTGAAGGATACATCCTGCTGCACCATTTATCATTTGTGGTGCGTTTCACGCACCCTAGATTGTTACAGCATTAAATTATGGAGTCCATTGATCGTGTCAATGGGCATCTTTCTCTAAATCAATTTCCAGCCACACGGTGGCCGGACTCCACAACCTATTTTGTAGGGACAGGGTTTTAACCCTATCCGCTCTATTGGACAGACCAAAAGGGCTGTCCCTACATGCTTCTCCCCTCTAGAAAGAGGGGACTAAGGGGTGTGTACTTTAGATAAACAGTGCGTTGCATATACCCTGTGACACTCTTATCCTTGAGTGAAGCGAAGAAACAGGACGGTTTTATATAACAGTTGTGACTGTCGGATTGGATTTAAACTAAGGCAGAGGATATTTTTTAGCACAAAACTATTATGGATTAAGAATTTCTCCAGTGCGGAGATCGTAACACCCAAACGATGATTCTCCAGGTACTTCAGCGATGCAGTCTACAGGGATTATTATTTTTGTGGTCGCACTTTCATGAGCAATATCCGAGTACTTTCCTCTATAAGATAACTTTTGCGTCCTGGGGTCGTAAAATACACCCTCTACCAAAAACTCTTTATTATTGTCAAGTACCGCAAGTCCCTTTGAACCCGGTAAAAGAATTTGCACCAAATCTTCTCTAATTATTCCAATCTCCTCCCCGCTTGTTATACCAAGTTCTTTTGGGGGTTTTTTAGATTCTTCTATTAGCTCTTCTAAGGCTTGAATAGTCTCTACGTTGGCGCTCACACCAGCATCAAGAGAACAAACCTCTTTTGCTTTCTCAAAAGCGGCTTTTAACACATAAGGATCCATTAATTTACTTGTCAGCCTAAGACTGCCGTATGTTTGATCATAAATTGAGACAAATTTTGTATCCTTTGCTATTGATATTGAGTCACGAGGTGCTCTATGTTTATCAATTCCAAAACTTATGTCTCTCCTTTCAATGGACAATAGCCCATTTATTTTCGGATAGGAAAGCGTCAAGGTTCATTTTTGCCTCCTTTTTCCAGTTCTTGCTGAAATAAGGATTGAATCTTCTTAACTACTATTTGGGAATTGGCATAATTTGAAACTACACCCTACATTCTTTATCCTCAAGAGGTGAAGCGCCAGCTTATCCATCTCCCTTAACTTTATCAGTAGCATTAATAAACCTGTACGGATGTTTTGTATCTTCAAATATATACACGTCGTCGCTTAGGGGTTCGTAGTTTGTGCCGAAGTATAGATTAAGAATTAACCGGAAAGTGTTTACCGGGGTGATAGAGGGGTACATACCGGTTTTGTCAACATCGGGCAGATAATACGTGTTAAGGATTTCCATATGTGATTTAAGCGCTTCTTTGCTTAAAGCCCTCCAATCTACCTCATGCCCTTCCTTTCCCTTAAATTCTTCATGCAAATAAGGACCCTCATCCGATTGTAAGATGATAATCGGTGGGCGTTCTGAGTTGGATAAAATCCTGTCAATCACCCGCATCATCTTTTTGTTAGCAAAGATTAACTGATTCAAGTAAAGCTCTTTGGCGTGTTTACTTTCTTGTTCCTGTTTTGTTATCGCCTCCCCATTTGGGCCAAAAACAAACGGCTCATGGGGGGTGAGCAGGTGGGCAAACACAAACTTGGGCCCCTTAACGCCGGGCATCTCCATCAACTTCTCAAACTGATACAAGACCTCTTCTCTATATCTTTTACACTGGAACTCATAATAGGGAATGTACTCTGTCTTGGTTAAGATGGGATAAATTACCGTGCTTTGCAGTAAGACTAACAGAAATTGGTTGGAACTTGCCGAGTTAAAATTAATATTTGCGCATCTATTTGTCCTTGTCGGCTTCCACCAGGAGCCTATGTTGATAAATTTGTACCCTTTAGATTTCAGAAAACGCACCACCTCGTTATCCTCCACGATCTCATAAACAACCATCTTGTCGGAGGCGTCATTTCCTACTAAGTCTGTCAAGTAAGTGAGGTGTTTCATGTTGAGGGAAGAGGCCAATGCCAGAAAAGTCTGTGGATAGTTAGTTTGGCTCTGCCGGGCAACGTAAAAGTGTTTGCTTGTTAGATACTCAGCAAATTCATCATTATCAAAATTAAAGAGCTCTTTGAGTGTGCCAAAGCTTGCATATCTATCAAGAATTATATAGTAGATGTCTGGGAAGGAGTTACTGGCTGGATTAGCCTCTGCGGTTTGTGCAATTCTGTCGCTTTTCTTGGCACGCAATTCTCGTTTAAGTTCATAAATACCAATATTAACCAGATTAATCACAACTAAAAAAGATGCCACAAGATTCAACACTGTTGTTAGATTATAGAGCGCTCGCTTTGACTTTATGGAGAGGTAAAGGCAGGTAAAGAGGACGCTCCACCCAAGCAGGAGGGCTATGTGATGGCCCAGAGAAAGGGTCTTCAGGTTATAGAAATGTCCGTAAGAGAAAAACCACAATAAAAAAAGTGTAGCACCAAGCCCCGCTTTCACATCATCTTTTGTTAGGAAAGTTAACACAGACCACAAATAGAGGGTGAATAGTAGCGTAACACCCGCTGGCACAATAACTTCGTCCAATGATACCAGTTCTACGTTATGCGAAAACAGAAAAACAGTGAAGAATATACTAAATAGAAAGGGATGAATAACGGTTAATTTCTTTGCATTTTCATTCATTTTTCAATCATTTTTTCCACATGCAATATAGGATTCTCTCAGAATCCATGAGTTTTGTAGAGGTTTGTATCTCAAAATTCCTGCCAAAATGAGTCTCAAAAACTTGTTGCGTATAATCAGGGAAGATGTCCTCTCTGGTGGATAATAGCCGCTGAACCTGCGAGTCACTCTTTGGAACAAATTCTATAATAAGTGAGTTAGAAATATTGCTAAAGAAGGAGGCTATCCTGTCCATCGGCAGATTGTTGGATATGGCCAGATGATGGATTAAGCCCAGGGCAAGGGCCGTATCTGCTGGGCCACGCTCCCATAGGGACATCCTTTCCTGATTCTCCCAGCCAATAGGGGGGCTGGGGTTTGTCAGGTCTAGCAGGAGAGGGAGGATGTTAGTTTCCTTCTTCTCTAGGCACTCCAGATAGTTTTTCTCAACCGTTGCAGGGTCCATGTCAAAGGATAGCGTGGGTATCCCTTTATTACTGGCGATACGGCTAAATATGCCTGTATTTGCCCCTAAATCCCATACGTTCCTTGGTTTAAGCCTGCTTATAAATTCCTCCACAAGCTGTTTTTTATGTTGAAAGGCAGCAAGTGAGTAGTTACTCACTTCATAATAGTTAATCCACTCGGTGCCGCGAGGCTCCCACTTCAGCCTCAGGATGGTTGACTCCAGGCTATCAATGAGGGCTAGTAAACCAGTACGGGACACTTTATGTTTGGGTATAGTGGTAGGCTTCCCTGCGAAACACTTCTGGCTCTTAGCATGAAGATGGATATGAGAAATCATAGAAAAACGTAGAAAGGTGCTTATTGGGAGGAGCGCACTTGCTAAATCCAGTGGAATGCCATCTATGTGAATCCGCAGTAATTGATTCAGTCGTACGTCTGTATAACTCATAAGCGCCAGGGGTGCTACGAAATGCTGACAAAACTGCCTGTAGGCTACCCAAGGCGTTCCCTCGCGGTATTTTTCAAACGAAAGTGTATCAATAAGTACTGGCCTTCCACGCAAAAATTGTATGTTATAAGCGCTGCCATCCTTCAAGGTCATCCCCGAGTTGAGGGCTATCTTCTGAATTTTAAGGAGCGTTAGGGCTGCATCTTTAAGCTGGCTGAAACACCACTCGTATGGGTACGACACGAAAGGGATTAATTCAGGCTTGAGTATCTTATATGCATTAGCAGGGATAGAGTCGTTTGCCGTAACTTCCTCGTGAGAGACCAGCAGTCCAGAGTCAACGAGGGTTTTATAGAGGCCAGAGTTAATCAGGAGGGTGTAATTATCTTTGTAAGCTTGGTTTACATGGCGGTAAATTAAGCCATCTTCAGAGAATAAAAACCCACTCGGGTCTCTAAACGATCCTGGGATTTTCTCCTTGAGCAAGATTATTTTCCTCTGGAGAAGAAGTTCCTAAAGAGGTCCTTAATGTTGCCCCAGAAGACCTTGACTGCGTAAAGTGACCCTAGCAGGGCGGCCATGAGGATCTGAAATATATAACTGCCTGTACCTGGGTCTATATAGGCGTGGGCATCTTTTGGAAAGACAAAATACGTTGCTACCATCAAAATCATAAACCCTTGTAAATACTTAAGATGCTTCATGGTGACCCTCCGCTAATGGGACCTTTAAGGCGGTCTAATAAATAGGCCAATAATGCATTAAACACCAATATTAACCCATTATAAGTAAATAAATTTATCTATGTGTGTAAATTATACCATAGTATTTAAAAAAGTCAATTCTTTTGGATATTCTTTGTGTGGTTTTATCGGAGGGATATTTACTTCTTTGCTTAAATAAACCGTATAATTATTTCCAGAGTTTTCCCGATAAGGTCTCTTTGTCTCAAACTTGATTACAGGAAATTTGAGCCTTGACCCTGTGGGCATATTAGGCTTTACTTTTTAGGCACTTTTGAATAATATTTGATTCTGAAATTAGAGAAGAGGTTCTAAAGGTAGCCGGGAAAAGGCATGTTTGTGCCTAACTGCATTGCCAGAAATAGCACAAGTTTAAAATAAAGGATACAAAAATGAAAACTATTAAGATAGGAGAGATTATTTTT
Source organism: Candidatus Brocadiia bacterium JP1 (assembly GCA_051388875.1). GTDB lineage: Bacteria > Planctomycetota > Brocadiia > Brocadiales > Bathyanammoxibiaceae > JBMFFR01. The sequence continues at coordinate 303,734 of JBMFFR010000002.1, forward strand.
GGTGTGATGATGTGTTTAATGGTGGTTACGGGCTGTGCTACTACGCAAGATAAAATGACTCATGTGGGCTTTTTGTCGGATTACTCAGGCTTTGAGCGGGGTCCGGCCGGGGGCGCCAACTGGCGCTATATTAACAAAAATGTAGATTTTAAGAAGTACAACAAGATTTTGATGGAGCATGTGGCGTTCTATTTCGCTGACCAGTCAAAATACAAGGGCATCCACCCCGATGAGCTGAACAAACTGGCAGACGAATTCCATAAGTATATGGTGGAGGCTGTTGGTGATGCGTATCCCTTCGTGGATGAACCTGGTCCGGATGTAATACGGATTCGCGTAGCCATCACGGATTTGGTAGCGAACAAGCCGGTAATGGGGTCCGTCACGGCTATCACGCCGATGGGTGCTGTTATGGGTGCCGTGAAGGAAGGGGTAACAGGGGTAAACACCTTTGTGGGCCAAGCGGCTATTGAGGCGGAGTTGCTAGATTCGCAGACCAATGAACGACTTGCTGCCGTAATAGACAGGAGGGTGGGTAAGAAGTATGAGCAATACTTTGAAGGTATGCAGAAGTGGGGGCACGTGGAAGAGGCATTTAAATGGTGGGCCAGACGCCTCCGCGATTGGTTAGACGAAGCCCACAGTGGCAAAAGCCCATTGTAAATAATACTAGACCTCGGAAAAAGTTAAAAAGTTTCCCTTTAGGGTAGGGGGGGATGACTTACCAATTTACTTAAGTCCACCTGGTCATGCCAGAGGCGGATTCACCACGGAGAACCTTGAGAGAAAAATTGTGCGTTCAGGGTGTAAGCCTGACCTGTCTCTATGGATGATGGTGCAGGAAATCAATAGTAAGTGGTGCGTTTCACGCACCCTACAAAACTGTCAGGTCTTAGCCAGGGATACCAGGGACTTTTATGAGAGGGTGTCATTTTAGAGGAATAATATGACCAGCTGGTGGTCAGGGAGTGAAGCTTTTCATGAGTTCTTCTAATTCCTCTTGTGTTATTCCAGTACTTTCTAATTCTTTAGAAATTTCCTCTTTGGTGAGAAAGGGTAATAAGCCTTTCTTCATCCTATGAGTGCCTATAATCAAGAAAGCAATTAATTTCGTGCGGTGTTCCGGATGTTCGTTGTAGAAATCATTTAAGTAATTTGCAATTTCCAATATAGTCATACCCTCAAGGTTTTCCAATGCTTTACGAGGTTCTCCTGGTAGGAAGGCGTACATCTGTGTTGCATCTATAAATCCTCGGACATACCATAGCAGACTTGGCAAATGTAAATCTGCTATACCAATTTTTGCACCTAATTGTTGAAGTTCAGTAAGGGATTCTCCACTAACAAAACCAACCATGTGTTGTGAAGATATTTTGAAAGGTGCGAGTGGGCCAGAGTGTATTAAAGAGTGCATAAATTCAAGGGTAGATAGTTCTTCAGGGGTTTCTGTAACACTGAAAGAATCTAAAAATTCCCAAACCGTCTTTGATGATGATAATTTTTTTAGAATAACTACCTGCACACTATAGTGTCTGTTTTTAACTATATAAACTCTTGCTATCGTTACAAAAACAAAAGGGCCTTTGGAAACCTCGACTACTAGCTCCCTCCCCGGATAATTACCAAGTGATATAGGTTTTTCACTTATGAGTTTGCCTCGAACGTTCGCAACCATACCATCACGTGCACCATCTAACAACTCGCTGACATCGACAGCTTGAATTGCAACATAAGGATAGTCACTATATGATACTGCGAACCAACTATTTTCTTTTTCTGATAAGAAAAAATGTATATTGAGTGGGCCTATAGCACTATCTACAGTCTCGACTTCCTCTTTTGGATTACTAGGAAATAGAGCAGAAAATCTTCCCTCTGATGAGGTAAATTGTTTCCAAGTTTCGTCTTTACTTATTTTTCCCGACAAGGTCACTGATGGTTTTTTGCTAAGGTTTTCAGCAAAAGCATAACCCCACCACGGGAAGGCGAGAAAAAGGGCTAGAAAGATGCTAATGAAAAAAGCTTTCTTTTTCATGATAGTTTTTCCTTAATCAATGCGTTAACGAGACCTACCATTGCTCCTATAAACGCTGCTATTAAAATACCCGTAATAAATGTAAAAGAGAACCCACTAAATTCCTTTAACCACGTCAACACCCCTGCTCCTATAATGAATACTAAACCTGTTGTGCCATATACTATTATTTTTTTCTTCTTAGAAAAGCGTGGGGGCACTTCACCTACGGTGGGAGACTGACTTTGCTCTGATTCCTTTCGGCCACCCGAACTAAAGCCTTGGTTTTGATTGTAGAACTTGTTCTCCCAGCTCCGCTCAGTAGCATCAGATTCTTCTTCTGTACTTGCGTCCCTTGCTCGATATTCAGTCGATTCTTGGGCCTCTTTCTCCCAGAGTAGCTTAAGATAGGCATCGTACTGCCTTCGTTTCTCTGGGTCGCTTAAAGCCTGATAAGCTTCATTAATCAACTTCAACTTTTCCTGCGCCTCTTGCCTTAGTCGGTAGAGGTGAGAGGGTATCCTGTCGGGATGGTATTCTTTAGCCAAACGCCGATAGGCTGCGGAGATTTCTTTCTGGCTCGCTGTTTCGTCAACTTCTAAGATTTTATAATAATGAGGATTATCAAAGATACGCATTACTATTTAGGTATAGAATACAAGGCTTACCTACCTCTTCTTTATTTTCAATCATTGGTTGGCGGTTTGCACACTTTGCATGGAATGTAACCTGAATGTTGTGCCTCCTTTGCAGATTTAAAGGTGAGGAGACTAAATTTTAAGTACCCCATAGGTAACCCTCTCCAAGACACCTACAAGCGACATAGTAGTAGCCTTTTAGATTTGACTTGTTAAGGGAATTTGAAGTAGGAATGCTTTAATGAGACTGCCCCTCTCCCAGTACTTAAGAAGTGGCTAGGGCATTCCAGTATATCCAGGACTATGATTTACTGCCAGGTGCTGGCAAAGGATGCCAGGGGGTTTTATGAGGCCACAAACTTTTAAGCAGTAGGGTGCGTCAGGACGCACCGGTTATCAATCGCGGTGTGTGTTGCACGCATCTTACAAAGCTATAGAAAAAGGTAAGCCTCCCTCACCTTAATCCTCTCCCAGGTGGGGAGAGGAAGATAAATGGTGCGTTGCTCGCACCCTACAAAACTTCCGAGTAGATAAGAGATTGCTTCTCCGCCTCAGGCGGATTTGGACAGGCACGGAGGCCTGCCCCTACTTTCGGACAGGCATCCGCCTCAGGCGGACACTACATGACTTCGGCAACAGCCTCATACATTTCAAATTTCAAATTTTGATATGGAGTTCAGCTTGCCTTAGGCGGATCGCTGGGAATTTCTTGGAGTCTGGTACTCCTCAGGCAGATGTCTCTACTATAAATTCCCATTGACATGGTTAATGGACTCCAAAAGATTTTGCCCTCCCCCTTGAGGGGGAGGGGAGGGAGGGGGTGGGTTGTGGAATTCGGAATTCAGAATGAAAGATGATAAATGGCTGGTTCAATCCGCAAGATTGAACCAGATGGGGTGGGAGAAAGAAAATCCCCCTCGCCTCAATCCTCTCCCCGATGGGGAGAGGAAGAAGGTGGGGTGTTGCGGCGTGGCGTCTCTTTAATGGAGAGAGGAAATAGAGAGATAAATCACAAAACTACCCGTGAGGTAGTAATATCAACTCATCTCTTTTTCAACTGGTCTATCACCACTGCCACAAGAATCACCAATCCCTTTACCACCCACTGATAGAAGGTGGGGACGCCTTTGAGGAGGAGTCCGTTTTCAAGCACCCCCATAAAGAGGGCGCCAAAGACCGTGCCTATCACAGAGCCCCGTCCCCCCATGAGGCTTGTGCCGCCAAGGACTACGGCGGCAATGGCGATGAGTTCGTACATAAAACCTAATTTGGGGTCGCCCGAGCCTAAGCGGCTGGCCAGGATAATACCACATATCCCTGAAAACATCCCGCTTATTACATAGACCCAGAACTTCACTGCCTTGACGTTTATGCCTGAGAGGCGGGCCGCCTCCTCGTTACCACCAACTGCATAGACATACCGTCCGAATACTGTGTAGCGGGTTATTACGAAAAGGGAGGCCGAAAGGATGGCCATGATGAAGACGGGTACTGGAATAGTACCTACGGTGCCGGTACCGATTAATTTAAACGCTGCTGGGAGGTGGCCTATGGGCCTGGCATCGCAGTAGATATTGGCAGCACCTCTGGCCATTGTCATCATGGCCAGGGTGGCAATGAAGGGGGGAATCCTGAAGGCAATGACCATAGCACCGTTAAATGCCCCAAGGGTAGAACCTACGCCTAAAGCCACTAACCAGGCAATAGGTATAATTCCCCACGATAACAACTCTAAACGTTTTGCTACATCTGCACATATCACGGCGCTTATTGCCACTAAAGAGCCAACTGAGAGGTCTATCCCACCGGTGATGATAACCACTGTCATCCCTACTGCCAGGATTATATATACGGAGTTCTGGTTGAGTATATTGGTAAAATTCTCCAGTGTGGCAAAGCCCCTGGCATCTAGTGCAAAGTATATGGACATCACTGCCAGGGCGATGACAATGACATAATCCAGTACTACCTCTTTTATCCTGGCGCCCCTTGTCTTTTTCATATTGCTACCTTTATCATTCTGGGAGTAAAGTTAGACTCCAAAAGCCAAGCTAGAGGCTATCACACCCAAGGTTGCCGCATTATCTTCAGTATAAAGAGTGTTAGGACCTCAACTCCCCAAAAGGGCACATATTTTACCAGTGTTAGGATTTATTTTCATTGGCGATAGTGCTGAACTCTTTTTGCCTGAAGATCCGTTACATTACTTTGACTATGCGGAAGGGTAAAATATAATGCCACTTTATTATGTCAAGCCAGCAACAGACTCATCGTGAGGGAGCTCTCCTGGAGCTTACAGAGAAGAACTTAAACAGGAACATCTTGCGCCTGGCCCTGCCTGCCGCTACCGAGAACGTCCTCCATATGACTGTTTTTATCGTGGATATTATCATGGTGGGTCGGCTGGGCACAGAGGCGATAGCCTCCGTTGGGCTTGCTGGGGCACTAAATTTTGTACTGACCATAGTCTTCGCCTCTCTGGCGGCAGGGACACTAAGCCTGGTGGCAAGGCATATAGGGGCGAGGGAAAGGGATGTGGCAGATAAGGTTGCTGCCCAGTCTCTACTACTTTCTACGACAGTGGGGGTTACAGTAGCCCCGCTTTTATCCCACTATTCCGACGGCATCTTCTACCTGTTGAGCGCAGAGCCCGGGATAATTAAGCTCAGCACCCTTTATTTCACCACGGTAATAGCCTTTTTGCCCTGTCGTCTGATAATCCTCACCAGCAGCGCGGCCCTGAGGGGTTCGGGTGATACACGGACCCCTATGTTTATAACCCTGGTTATGAACCTTACCAACGTGCTCTTTAACTGGTTGTTAATATTCGGGATATGGATATTTCCCAGGATGGAGGTGGCTGGGGCAGCATGGGGTACTGTTATTGCCTACATAGTAGGTGCGACCCTGAGCCTTACCATACTGCTAAGGGGAAGGGCCTTTGTTACTCTGCATTTGAGAAACGCACTTGGTTTTGATGTGCAACTGATAAGGAGGCTCCTTAAGATATCCCTCCCTGCTACCCTTGATGCCTTCCTTACACAAATAGGCTATCTTGTTTTTATAAAGATAGTTACCATGCTGGGTACGGAATCGCTGGCCGCTCATCAAATTGCCGTAAGGATAGAATCCATTTCCTTCATGCCTGGTTACGCCCTTGGGGTCTCCACTGCTACTTTAGTGGGACAAAGCCTGGGGGCACAAAAGGAAGAGCTTGCACGCTTGAGCATGAGGAGGAATTGCATATTTGCCCTGGCCCTTATGTGTACTTTCGGTGTGATATTTTTAATCCTTCCCAGGGAGCTAGCCATGGTGTTTAGCCCGGAAGAGGGGGTACTTCACCTAAGTAGTCTCTGCGTAATGATTTCTGCCATAGAACAACCCGCCCTGGCTATTTATATGGTCTACGCGGGGGGACTCAGGGGGGCGGGGGATACCTTAAGTCCTATGCTAATAACTATCGTTGGCACGATATTTTTTCATCTGCCTATGTCTTATCTTCTTGGGATAACTCTCGGCTGGGGACTGGCGGGCATATGGTTTGGGGCGGCGGTGGACTGGATAGGACGCTCCATCGCGGTGTATATCCTCTTCCGTAAGGGGAGGTGGCGAAGACTCAAGGTTTAGCCTCTAGGATTTTTTCCCTTACTGGCTTGATTAAAGAGTCCCCGACATAGCACCCTAAAACAAGGTGAGAAAAATGGTAAGTTTTGCCCCCTTCTCCCCTGACGAGGGGAGAATTCTTATGAGCATCCTTTAAGCGTTTTAGTATACTGATTTTCAAAACTTGCAAGTTTTAAAATAATTGATTTTTGGGTATAATTTTTTTGCTACAAAGAGACACAATTTCAGGTATGGAAGGGAAGATGATGGAGGAGAGTGCTTACAAGTTTTGGGAGATTGAGCCTAAGTGGCAGGAGTATTGGAACCGCCACGGGCTTTTTAAGATAAAGGGGACCCCACTTAAAGAGAAGTTTTACTGCCTCGTGATGTTCCCCTACCCTTCTGGGACCCTTCACGTGGGCCATGCAAGGAATTATATCCTTGGGGATGTGGTGGTGCGGTACAAACTCATGAAGGGCTACGACGTTCTTACCCCGATGGGGTGGGATGCCTTTGGCCTACCGGCAGAAAATGCAGCTATAAAAGAAGGGCGTCATCCGGCCGAACTTACTTATAGAAATATTGCGGCTATGAAATTGCAACTCCTCCACTGGGGAACGGGTTACGATTGGGACAGAGAGGTGGCTGCCTGCGACCCTGAGTATTATAAATGGACTCAATGGATATTCCTCAGGCTTTATGAAAAGGGGCTGGCCTACAAGAAGAAGGCGGCAGTAAACTGGTGTCCTTCTTGTTCCACTGTTCTTGCCAATGAACAGGTGGTGGATGGCCTCTGTGAGCGGTGTGACACCCCTGTTAAGCAAAAAGACTTGGAACAATGGTTCTTTAAGATTACGGATTATGCCCAGAGACTCCTGGACGACCTTGAACTCCTGGAGGGATGGCCTGAGAGGGTAAAGGTCATGCAGAGGAACTGGATTGGTAAGAGTGAGGGGGCCAGAATTGATTTCAAGTTGGAATCCCTTGGCATTACCCTTAGCTGCTTTACCACAAGGCCGGACACCCTTTTCGGCGTTACCTTTATGGTGCTTGCCCCGGAGCATCCTGTTATAGAACTCCTTCTTAAGGATAATCCCAGAAGGGAGGAAATCCTTGCCTTTGCAGAAAAAGCTAGGAATGAGAGTCTTGTCCAGCGCTCCGCCGTAGGTGCACTAAAGGAGGGGATATTTACAGGTTTTTACGTCATAAATCCGGTAAATAACGAGCGTGTACCCCTATGGATAGCCAACTATGCCCTGATGGAATATGGGACTGGGGCAGTGATGGCTGTACCTGCCCACGACCAGAGGGATTTTGAGTTTGCCCGGACTTACAATCTTCCCATAAAGGTGGTCATACAGCCTGAGGGCGATACCTTAGAGCCTGGTGCAATGAAGGAGGCATACGCAGGGGACGGTGTACAGGTAAACTCCGGGCCCTTCAGTGGTTTGCCCAATAGGGAGGCTATCGGAAAAATTGCTAAGTATTTGGAAAATAAGGAGTTAGGACGACACGCTATAAATTATCGCCTGAGAGATTGGCTCATATCCCGTCAGAGGTACTGGGGGGCACCCATCCCGATTTTATACTGTGACAACTGCGGGATAGTCCCCGTACCTGAAAAAGATTTGCCCGTGCTTTTACCTCCCATAGAAAAGCTGAAACCCTCCAGCCAGAGCCCACTGACAGAAGTAAAAGAATTTGTAAATACACACTGTCCGAAGTGTCAGGGGAAGGCCCGCAGGGAAGTAGATACAATGGATACCTTTGTGGACTCAGGGTGGTATTATCTCAGGTATCTATCCCCAAAGGATTCTTCTAAGCCCTTTGATAGTGAGCTTGTGAACCGCTGGCTGCCAGTGGACCAGTACATCGGTGGGGTGGAGCACGCCATACTGCACCTTCTCTATTCCAGGTTCATTATTAAGGTGCTTTACGATATGGGCTATGTGGCATTCCAGGAGCCTTTCAAGAATCTTTTTACTCAGGGGATGATTATTAAGGACGGCGCCAAGATGTCAAAATCCAAGGGCAACGTGGTGAGCCCGGAGGATATTATAAAAAAGTACGGTGCTGATACCTTGAGACTCTATATCCTCTTTATAGGCCCGCCTGAAAAGGATGCCGAGTGGAGTGACAGGGCAGTAGTCGGCAGTTTCCGGTTCCTTAGTCGCCTATGGCATAAGGTTACTAAGGAGGCAGAAAGGGTTAGAGACCTGTCAAAGACAAAGATTGAACCTGCTCAACTTTCTGGAGAGGCTAAAGACCTCTTTAGAGCAACCCATCTTACTATAAAGAAAGTGTCCGAGGATATTGAGACCTCCTGGCACTTTAACACCGCCATTGCAGCCATTATGGAGCTATTTAACAGGGTGGAGGATTTCAAGGCTGAGGATGCCCCATCTTCGCAAGTCCTCCGCCACTCTTTGGAATCCATTGCGTTACTCCTTGCCCCCTTTGCACCCCATATATGCGAAGAACTCTGGCAATCCCTGGGTAACAAACCCAGCCTCTTTGAACAGCCCCGTCCCACTTACGACCCAGAGGCTATCAAAGTGGAGGAAATGGAGCTGCCTATACAGGTAAACGGAAAGCTCAGAGGACGGATAATCATCCCGGTTGAATTAAGTGAAGAGGAGATTAAGGCAAGGGCACTGGAGGATGAGAAGGTAAAGAAGTTCTTGGATGGCAAGAAGGTGGTGAATATAATTCTAGTACCCAGAAAGCTGTTGAATATTGTGGTGAGGTAAGAGTTACTGAAGATAAAGGAGGTTAGGATTATGACTGTCAAAGGAGCTATTGCAGAGGTATTCTGGACGGCCTTTCGTGCCTTGCCGAAGAAGGAGAGAGAGGCCGTCTTAGAAAAATTTTTAAAAAATAGGGAATTTATGGAAGACCTGATTGATATAGCAACCATAAAACAGCGAAAGAAGGAACCCTCACGCCCCCTGGAGGAATACCTTGCAGAAAGAAGAAAAAAGAGGACTTAATGTCTTATGTCGTTTTCTTGAAAAGGTCTGCCGAAAAAGATTTAAATCGCCTTCCTGTGAAGACGCATGATAGAATTGTAGAGCACCTTATCTCTTTAAAAGAAGACCCTCGTCCCCACGGCGTAAAAAAGCTCCGAGGCAGAGAGGGATATAGAATAAGGGTTGGGGATTACAGAATACTTTACATTGTCCACGATGAGGAAAAAAAGGTTGAAGTATTTTCCGTTGCCCATCGTAAAGAGGTCTATTAAGAGGCACTAGAGGACGAAAATGTAAATAAATTCTTGGATGGTAAGAAGGTGGTGAATATAATTCTGGTGCCGAGGAAATTATTAAATATTGTGGTAAAGTGAATTTAGAGGGAAATTTGGAACCCGAACCTGTAATATTATGAGGAAGCCTTCAAAAGAGAAAATTATTGATATCCTAAGGAGGGAGTTGCCGTATTTAAGGGAGAGATATGGGGTAGAGAAAATTGCTGTCTTCGGTTCTTTTGCAAAGGGATTACAACGTAAAGGAAGCGATGTGGACATCCTTGTGGAACTCAAAAAACCATTGGGGCTTGATTTTGTAGACCTTGCATACTATCTGGAGGAAGTGCTGAATAAGAAAGTAGATGTAGCAACCTTTGATTGTTTTAAGAATAGTTTCAAAAATCCAAGGTATAGACCCATTGCTGAGGATATTGAACGTAGCCTAATCTATGTCTAAAAGAAGGGATATTGATTACCTTGGGGATATTAAAGAGGCGATAGAATTAATAATCACATACACGCAAGGATTAGGGTTTGACGAGTTTATTCAGGACAGAAAAACACAGGATGCTGTTATCCGCAATCTTGAGATTATAGGAGAGGCCACCAAGAACACATCTGTTCACCTGAGGAAGAAATATCCACAAATCCCTTGGAAGGAATTTGCTGGCCTGAGAGACAAGGTTATCCACCATTACTTTGGAATCAAACATGACGTAATATGGCAAGTTAAAGAAGAGCTAGCAAAGATTATCCCCAAAATAAGAGAAATTATAGATAAAGAAGTCTAAATTCCATGAATAGTCATACAGATAAACGTATAAGTAAGTTTCTGGATGGCAAGAAGGTGGTGAATATAATTCTGGTGCCGAGGAAGCTGGTGAATATTGTGGTGAAATAAGAAGCCTAAATTTCATTCAAGAGAAGGTTTTCGCCTTTTTCATCTACCACGTATTTTATTAACCTAACGGTTTTTTCTTCAATTGATCTTCTCCGAGCTACGTATTCACGGACTTTTTGGTCAAAATCAAATCCTACGAGAATGCTCTGTACCATCTCAGTATCCCCGTTTGCAAGCTTCCTGATTAACCAATCTTCATACCTAACAATCTGGTTAAGGTCATCCTCTATAACTGTATCCGTTTTCAACTCTATACAAGTGAACTTATGCAATATATCTACTGAGTCGATAGATGTAACATGCGTGAGGAAGATATCCATTACTTTATTAAAGGAAGTAGGAACATAATTTATGTAGTCTCTGTACTCACCAATCACTTCTTTTAGTTTGTTTTGCTTGAACTGGCTCATAAACCATGCGTTAAGATAACCTTCGTAAATCAGGCGTCCCTTCTTGTCAGATTCAAGTTTGATTGCTAAAGGCTTTTCTATGTTTGGTGTATATGGCTTGCTCGGAGGTTGAACCGGCAAAAATATAGGATTATTGCGCAACAACAGTCTTATCAATTCCTTTCCTTCTTCTGTCGTTATGGGATTGTGATTCTTTTTCCTAAATGCATTCAAGTCAAAGGTCCATATCTTACCTTTATCTTTTAAATCCAAAATGTCGCTAAGCGCGATAGGCTTTGAAAATTTTCTTATTATGGGTTCAACACAGATTCTTATGGGATACAGTTGTTCTTTATCTTCAAAAATAAGGGTAGTGTCATAAAAAGGGCCGCTATTAACTTTCCACAAACCATACAGGCCCTCTCCAGAGACATAGAAGAATACGAAATCTCCTGGTTTGATCCCAGTAAAACTGCCAATAATATCGGCGTTAATCTGGGGTGATTTACTAGAACCTACTGATTCGGTACCACCATATACCCCTCTCTGGATATTAAACTCAAAGTTTTCCTTCTTTGTCAGGAAGATATGATAGCCCATGTCCTTGCCTTTTAGTTTTAATCAAATAATTGATTATTGCACTCTTGTCAAATATAATCTTGGAGGTCTTTGTTTTTCAAAATTTAAAAAATATCAAATGGAGGTTATCCAGATGAGCGAGGAAGACATCTTTAAGCCAGAAAAAGCCCAGTTCAAAGAGCTAGAGAAAGTCTTTCTCATAAGGATGTTTGTTTGCCCTAAGTGTGAAAGGCTATTTGAGTTTGAAGAGGCAGTCTCAGATGGTGACTTTGTACAGTGTTATAAATGTGATTCAATTTATCAGATAATTGACCCTACCACCAAGATATTATAAGGTAATAGAACAAGGTGAATTATGTTAAAAGGAAAGATTACAAAAAAACAAATTGAGCAAGAATGGCAAAGATTAAATTTTGAGATTTTTGAAAATAAGCCTAAAACTGATAAACCGTATCCCTCCGACGTAGTTAAAAGGAGAGAACTGCTGCTTTTTGCTCAGGTACACCTAGCTGAAATTTCATGGGCTAAAAGGTGTAAGGATCGGGAAACCGAGGCATTGCATACAGAAGTGTATAATTTAGTATTGCAGAATTATTACAGTTGGTGCAAATAGAAAAATGGACTTTCTTCACTTTAAAAACCATTTCCTTAGTGAAAAACTTTTACCTCTCTATCTTATCCATGGGGAGGAGGAGTTTTTTGTAAGGGAGGCCATTTCGTCCATCAAGTCCCGTGTTCTGGAAGGGGATACCAGCGGGCTGACGGAGATAGAGGGTGAAGAAATCTCTTTGTCTGCAATATTAGAGGAAGTGCGCACCCCTCGCCTCTTCGGCAAAGGGGGTAGAAAATTAGTAATAGTACAGAAGGCCGATAAACTGTTTAAAGAAGGTGGGCAGGTGTGGGAAAGGTTGATTTCTTCACCAGTGGTGGATAGCGTTTTGGTGCTTGTGCTTAAGGGGGCGGAGATAAAGGGGGCGCTGTGTGATAAGATAAAGAGGAAGGGTGGGGTCATCAATTGTAAGGGATTGGCTGATAAGGACTTAGTACCGTGGATAGTTGCCCGGGTAAAGCATTACGGTAAGCAAATCACCATAGATGCACTGCATATTTTACATGAGAACGCGGGTAATAATTTATTATTGCTGGATAATCATATAGAAAAGCTTTGCCTTTATATAGGTAATCGTAATAAAATAAATAAAAGCGATGTAGAGGAGTTAGTGAGTCATGATAGGCAGCAGAAGGTCTTTGAGTTTACTGCTGCAATTGCTAAGAAAGAGGTAACTTCTGCCCTGAAGATGATTCACCAGTTGATGTCATTTATGAGGTCCGGGGAGGAGGCACTGAAGGTTATTCCTCCTCTGGCCTGGCAGATGAAGAGGCTTTTACAGGCCAAGCGGCTGTTGGCCAGTGGCAATAGAAAAGAGGCATTGTTCAACGAGTTAAAGGTGCCTTACCGTTTCCAGAAAGAGCTCGTGAGACAGACACACCTATTTTCTGAAACGGAATTAGAAAGGGATTATCAACTCCTGCTAGAGGCTGATATACATAGTAAGACTGACAATATAGATACCAGGCTCCTTTTAGAGACGCTGGTTTTTAGACTGTGTAAATAATTGGGGAGGGTACGAGATGAAATTTTTTGTAGATACAGCGGACGTAAAAGAAATTAGAGAGGCCCACAGTGTGGGCATACTTGATGGCGTAACCACTAATCCTTCGTTAATATCTAAGACGGGTAGGCCCTGGCGGGAATGTGTGGAGGAAATTTGTTCAATAGTGGAGGGCCCGGTGAGTGTTGAGGCAGTAGGGTTTAAGGCTGATGAGATTATCCCGGAGGCAAGGGAACTCTCTAAAATTGCAGAGAACGTTGTGGTGAAAGTACCTATTATCAAAGAGGGTCTTAAGGCGGTAAGGGTACTCTCCTCTGAAGGTGTTAAGGTGAATATGACCCTGTGTTTTTCCCCTAACCAGGCGTTGCTGGCCGCCAAGGCAGGGGCCACTTACGTTAGCCCCTTTGTGGGGAGGCTGGATGATGTAGGGCAATCGGGCATGAGCCTGATTGAGGAAATCCGCACTATTTATGATAACTACGGCTATAAGACCCAAATTATTGTTGCCAGCATCCGGCATCCTATGCACGTGAGGGATGCTGCCTTAATGGGGGCTGACATTGCCACCATTCCTTTTGAAGTCTTTGAAAAGCTTGTGCAACACCCGCTTACTGACGTTGGCATTAAGCGCTTCCTTGCTGACTGGGAAAAGGTACCGAGAAAGGAGAAGGCAGCGGTCTTTGCCAGGGCATAAAGAGGTTATCGGTGTCGGCTTTGACGCATACAGCAGATGGTCGGGACGGCTAGCGATACATGAAGAGGTTAAGTGGGGCGGCTTAGAGGTATGAAGAAGATAACTGAACTGGGGCGGCCAAAGGCCGCCCCCAATATTTTATTTTAGACCGTTTTCCTGTATTACCTGTACTTCAAAGATGCAGTTCAGGAGTTTTGCAGCCCGACGGCAGGCTACCATACGCGCAGTGAATATCTCAAAGTATTCCACTAAATCGGAGATATCTTTATCTATATCAAGCGCAAGGCTTATTATTCTTTTTTGAGTATCCAGGTTAAGCTCAGCCCTTCTTACCGCATAATTAACCCGGTCGTGTATATCAAGTTTTATCCCCTTTTTGGCACGCACACGGGAGCGGTGGACGTCTGATTTATCAGCTATTATTAAGGCTGCACCCACTTTATTTACTGGCTCACATGTGTCTTCATCATGATTTCCCAGAGCTCCCATTATCTCAAGGATATCTTCCAGTGGCATACCCAGTTCCCTAAGGAAATCATGGGCCAGATAAGCACCCATTGCCGCATGAAAAGTTCTGTTAACTATGTTTCCTATATCGTGGATATACCCCGCGATAGACGCTAGCTCGCAAAGCCGCTCCTCGTAACCAAGTTCTCTCAGGATTCTACCTGCATTGTAAGCTACATAGTTGGCGTGTCTTCTGCCATGCTCTGTATAGCCAATGTTTCCTAGAAATTCATCCGTTTTGTCTATATACGTTATCACGTCCGTATGGTCTTTCACCATTTGTAGTGTAACTACTGGTTTAGCAGTCTCTAACTTCACAAATAACTCCTTTTATCTTAGTAGTAAGTCCTTTATTATTATTGCGTCAATTCCTGTTCTTATTCTAAATAACCAACGTAAGAGTCAGTCTCCTCAGAAACTAGCGTGTCCTTTAATTTTTCGCACACTTCTACTACGCTTATACCCATTCCAGCTTCCTTCTCCACCGGGTTCCTTCTGGTTTGTCTTCAAGGATTATGCCAAGCCTGTCAAGCTGGCTGCGGACCTCGTCGGCCAATTGCCACTGTTTGGCCTGTCGGAGTCTGTTACGGGTCTCTACCAGGACTTGCACCAAAGCCTCCTCCCCCTCATCCTTGCCTTTGGCTGCACCGAGATGTTCTACAATTATACCAAGAACGTCCTCGCCAAAAGTACGGTAAAAATTGTCTATTTCTGATAAGACCTGGCGACTTATTTCCTGACCAGAGCTAAGGATGAGGTTAACCTCTCTTGAGAACTGAAATAGCGCTGCGAGTGCCTCTGCTGTGTTAAAGTCATCATCCAGGGCTTCAAGAAAGTTTTTCTTATGGGCTTGAATTTTTTCTAGAATGGCTTCCTCTGGGGCTGATTCTTTGGCGTATCTTAATTGCTCTCTAACTGCTTTTGCAGGTATGAGGAGGTGTTCAAGTCCGTTAGCCGCTGCTTGCAGTGCCTCTTCAGTATAATCTAGTGGACTCCTATAGTGGGAATTCAGTATGAAGAATCTAATCACCATGGGGGGATACTTTTCAAATGCCTGTTTCAGGGTAACAAAGTTCCCCAGGGACTTTCCCATCTTTTGTCCACCCACTGTAACCATATTATTATGCATCCAGTACCTTACGAATGGTTTCTCGTTGGCGGACTCACTCTGGGCGATCTCACACTCGTGATGGGGAAAGACATTTTCAAGGCCCCCACCGTGTATATCAAACGTCTCTCCAAGGTAGCGCATGGACATTGCGGAGCACTCCAGATGCCAGCCAGGGAACCCTTCGCCCCAGGGACTTTTCCACCTCAGGATGTGTCCGGGTAGGGCCTTTTTCCATAACGCAAAATCAAGGGGATATTGCTTCTCAGGGTTGGGTTCTATCCTGACAGAGGATTGTAATTCGTCCAGCTTGCGCCCTGAGAGTTTTCCATATCCCTCAAACCTTCTAACGTAAAAGTACACTGAGCCGCTGATTTCGTATGCGTAGCCCTTCTCAAGGAGCTTTTCTACGAGTTCAACCTGTTCGGGTACATGCCCCGTAGCCCTGGGGGATATATCGGCCCTCAGGTTATTCAGGGCGTCCATGTCATCAAAGTAGCTCTTCATGTATTTTTCAACCAGCTCCATAGGCTCAAGCCTTTCCAGGCGTGCCCTTTGCAGGATTTTGTCCTCCCCGGCATCGGCGTTATCTGTAAGGTGCCCTACGTCCGTTATGTTTTGTACGTAACGTACCTTGTAGCCTAAGTGACGGAGATAACGAATCACTACGTCAAAACTCACGTAACTCTTGGCATGACCGAGATGTGGGTGGTCGTATACGGTAGGGCCACACACGTATATACCCACCATTCCTGCGTGCAGGGGCTGAAATTCTTCTCTTTTTCTGGTTAGTGTATTATATATCTTAAGGCTCATGGTTTAGTGTCTTGGCAATATTCCTCTCAGCATTGCATACGCTCTCCGTGTCCATCTAATACACTTTACATATTTTACACCATATTAAAATCTGGTGTAGTTGTATTTTTATCCGGTTTTGCCCCATCTTACTGGATAGGAAAAAGGTACTATGACAATTCAAAAGCATACCACCAGGTAGGCCATTAGGCAAGGGATTTTTGAGACCCATGTTGACGTATCGCCCAAAAGGGGTATAATTTTTGTATTCATTTTTATTTATAGGAGGTAAAGCAAATGACGTCCCTAAAAAAGGTCTTTTTCCTGTTTGGTTTGTGTATCGTTACTATGGCTATGGCTAAGCTAACATTGGGCACCTATAGTCGTACCATTCTTATGACCGGGGAAGCACCGCCGATACCAGTACCTGAGGAGAAATACAGCCCCAAAATGGTTACATTAAAGGTAGAAGAAAGGGTTACTTATGAGGTGTCAGTTCCTGAGGAAAAACTCCAGCAAGGGGAAGTAAAGCCACAAGACCTTGATCTGATAGAGGTGCAGGATAAGGAGAGCGTGAACTTCCATCAGATAGATTGCTTTTATTATCGTCCGGTAACCCAGAGACAGACACGTACCACAGATGCGCTTGTCTGTACCCGTTCCAGAGAGGGCACGGAGTATTGGTTCACCAACAAGACCCGTTTTGTGGAATGGGAGCCCTGGTCTGAATGGGTAGCTATTCCCAAGAAAGGGCTGGTTAAAAAGGAATAGCAGTACACCCTAACAATGAGGGTGTATAAATTTGTCAAAAGAAGAAAATACTCCTCTTCCAAAGAGATCCCGAAGGTGGCCCTGGCTAGAATAGTTACTGCTGATACCAGAGTTTATACTAGCCCTTCTGCCCTTCTTCTGGGGAGCAGATTACCCGGAAGGCCGTTAATCTTTTTAGACAGTTAATGATTTAAAATCCTAGACCGGTCTTTCATTAAGCTTTCATTAAGACTGGACTCCCATCCGAGATGGCCGTGTTTTACTTTGTCTGCTAATCGGGTCTTTGATGGCCGAGTAATAATTTTTTAATAACATATACTGGTCAAAAAACCCTCTCGCCGAAGTACCCAGCGGGTGTTTAAAGTAGATGGCAAGCTGGGGCTGTATGCCATGCTCACCCCTACGAAGGGCAAATTCCAATAGCCTGACCAAATCCAGAATCAATGGGGCAGCCAGTATGGAATCCCTTCCTAACCAGTTTATTTTCATACTCATAGGCATACCGAGCCATCCAGAGAAATCTATACTCTCCCACGCCTCTTTGTTATCACCCCTGGGGGCATAGTAATGGATGTCCACAATATGGGGGAAATGGTTATAGCCCAGTATAGGCTCCAGTACCCCTAATTTATCCTCCATCTTGGTCTGCCTGTGTTCCGGGAGTGCAAGTACCCTGCCATCGTTGTTTCCAAGTATGTTGGTGCTGTACCATCCATCCAGATGCAGATTCCTTATTTTAAACATCTGGGCTATTACAGTCTTGATAAGGGTCTGGCCGGTGTTACCGTCTCTACCTGCCAGAGGAACCCTCTTTTCTTCGGCCAGTTGCAAGAGGGCGGGCACCTTTAAAGTTACATTTGGCGTAAAATCCGCAAAGGGACAACCAGTTTCTATCGCAGCAAAGGCATATAACATGGCTGAGCTTATGGATTGGTCATTCTCCCTTAGCGCCTTCTTAAAACTGTCAATGTCTTTATGGAGTTCCTTTGTTTTAATATGTTTTAAAGGGGAACCCAGAAACACCATCACAGCCTTATCCAGATTATTGTTTTTCTTGAAAGAGAGTATATCTTGTTTAATGGCAGAAAGCCCTTCCTCCAGCGAAGAGGCTGTGCGGACGTTGTTACCCTTTCTAGCCGAATCTACATCGTGTGTGGTTACGGTGGCCCTCCAGGGGTGTATTGCTTCTAGTTCGGACCGCAAGCCCTCTACAAGCCATGGCTCCAACACCTTATTGGTGAGGGCAGCCCTGTAAGCATCCTGTCCATTGACGTCCCAACCGCCGAAGATGAATTGGTCTAGTTGGGAGAGGTTTAGGTGCGAGAAAGACTCAGTCTCAGTTAACATTCCAAAAAAATTGCTGCTCAGCCCCTTCTTTAGGGCTAGGGAGCCGGCTACCGTTGTGTTTGCCGTGGCCCCATTGAGTCCCACCAACAAAACGCCTATCTTTTCCTTCTTCATTACCTCATGATTACTCATTATCATTAAATTAACCTCCTTGTGATTGCTGAATTTAATCCTACAATACCTCTGAAAATTTTGCATAATGTCCTTCTAAACTGCTAAAGGCGGTGAAGAATCTCTGCTGTACCATCAGATTCTTCGCTTCGCTCAGAATGACAATTTTTCTTAACACCCTGTCGTCTCCCAACGCCACAGTACCATCAGATTCTCCGCTTCCCCTTCCCCTTTGGCTCAGGGCTTCGGCTCGCTCAGAATGACAATAGGTGTTAGAACCACTTTGGCAGGGGTCTCCTGCAAAAACAAATTCACCTTTCACTTCTTAGTTTACTCCAGGCTATTCAACTGATGTAACTTCCTTGCCTCCTCCTGTATCCTTGTGAGCCTTCCCATAGTATGAGAGGTCCCCCACCACCAGCTTATATCCTGTTGTGCGTGGGCGGTGCCTTTGTACCCCTGTAAGTGATTCCAGAACCACATCTCCGTATACTCCCTCTCTATGGGGCTGGGGTTACCATCAGCCTGGGTAAAAACACCGTACACCCCCAGGACGGGGCCTATAATCGGCAGGTGTCCGCTAGTTTCCCTGAATTGTTCGTAGAGTTGCGGTCCAAGTTTTTCCGGTCCTAACCTCTCTACCATCAAGTCCCAGAGTGGGTACGGGGGCCTTTCTTCCGGGGTGGGCTTAACCACGTTATTGGCAAAAACTTCTTCCAGGAGGAGTTGCGCCCGGTCTACCCTCTGCCATGAGGCGAACATATATTGGTCGGTAGCATCAAACCACATACTTGAGAAGCGGTTACTATGGCACCTGGTGCATAGCTCCAGCCATAATTGCTTGCGCTTATTGTTTTCTGGGGAATAAATCTCCAGCTTCTTATCCATGGGTGGAATCTTAACCCCGTATGGGAAATCCTTAATCCTGGATTTAAATTCTACCTCTACCGGTGGGATAACCCCCATGCGCCATATACCCTTCGTTTCTACATTCATCTCCCAGCGATTATCTCCTACATACATATGACAGTATTGACAGGTGGGGGAGAGATAATCCTTCCCAGGAACCACTTCAGAGAGTTTCTTTTCCCAATCCCATTTCTCCCCGGTAGTATGGTAGAGTATGCCCCATTTGGACATCTCATAACTCTCCCAATCAGGGTGGTCGGGACCCATATGGCAGCCTGCACATGCCTCTGGACGGCGGGCCTGCTCGGAGGAAAAGAGGTGGCGGGCATGGCAATCATCGCAGGAGGACATGTTCTGGTGGCACTGGTCGCACCCAACCATGGCGTGCCCTTCGCCCCTCCGGTAGTTTTCAACATACCAGGGGGTGGACACACTCCCCTCCCAGCTCTGGGTATGATTGGGCTTCCCGTAGTCCCTGCCTCTGGCGAACTCCTTGGCCTCCTTAGAATGGCAGATACCACAACTATTATCGGCAGTGGGCATGTACAGGTGCTCGTGGTCATGCCCGTGGCAGTAGGAGCAGTAGACACCGTCCGTGGTGCCAGGTGTCCACGAGTCTAGTTTCTTCCCTATAAGTTCTTCTATTTCCATGGTTTCCTGTGCCTGTTCAGGATTCCTTTTGGTGTTGGCGTGAGCGGATATTTTCCATTCTTCCACAAGCCCGGGGGTAGCCTCCTCGTGACACTCTATGCACTGCTCGTGGTCATACTTTTTTGAAAGCTCCTCGTAACGCTGACTGTCGGGTGGCGTATAATGTCTCGTCGGATTGAAATAGGTATAAAAGGGTATAGGTTTATAGGCATCGCCCCAGGGGCCATCGCCCTGTTTAAGACCAACAAATTTCTCGTACATCTTTTTAAGTGTGGCATCTGGATAGATTAGGGAAGTTGGTGGAACCCCGAGCGTAGGGGGAGATGTCTCAGAGGAGGAGGCCTGAGAGACCTTTTGACCATCTTGTTTCCCCGTTATTGACGAGGAAGGTGGAGATGCAGGCACTTCCTTTACTTGCTGTGCGGGTTGCGGTCCTGTTTGTGCTACCAATTTTTCCGCCTCTTCCACCATGAAGATTCCAAACATCCCGTTCATCATGTGTTCGTGGAAGTGGCAGTGAAATATCCAGTTACCCGGCCCGACGTCCTTCCCAGCAATGAAGTCCAAGACGTAGGAGGTGAAGGGTACCAGTCCGATGTTATCAATGAGCTGTCCGCTGGCCCTATCTACCCAGCGGTGGCCATGGGTGTGAAAGGTGTGCACTTCCTCGGCGGAGTTTATTAGATGAAACCTCACTTTCTCTCCCACTCTCGCACGCCAGACAAGTCCTGGAAAGGCCGCACTATCTCCGTTCATAAACTCTTTGTCTCCGGACTTGTCGTTAAAGGTCTCGTACTCCTTTCCCTCTACAACGAAGGTGTGCATGAAGACCACAAATTCTTTGTCCGGAGGGGTAGGATCTCCCTCCTTGGGTTCCACAATCAGGGCGCCCCATAACCCCCTGTAGAGGCCCTCTTGCCCGCCCCTTTCAAAGGCATGGGTATGGTAAAACCAGGTGCCGGGTGTGCCAGTGGTGTCCCATTCAAAGACCCTTGTGCCCCCTGGTTCAACTATACTCGTTGGATTGCCAGCAATATGGGCGCCGTCATTGGCTATATCATACTTTACCCCATGGGGATGGACAGAGGCGGGCACGGTGAGCTTGTTGGTGAAATTAATCCTGAGCTTTGTCCCTTCTCTAACCTTTAGGGTGGGGCCAGGTACGGTGGGCCTTTGCCCTTTGAGGCAGTAACCCCAGGCATCAAAGAATACCCCTGGCCTGAGCTCAAGGCTTACGGGCCTTGCCTCCATCTCCACTTCAACCACCCCATCCCTGCCGACAAGACAGGGGATTTCAGCGTGGGCGTCATTAAGTAAGACGGTGGAAAATGCTATTAATGCTAGCAGTAAATAAACTCTTAAGAGCCGGGGCATGTTCTATTCAACGGTGCAAATGGCCTGTGGGCATTTGATTCTAAGTACCGAGCTACCGACCACCCTGAAGCGGTGGTTCAGGTTCTCGGGTCCCCAGTACTCTACATGGAAATTAGCACCAACGGCCAGGTCAAGGTTATGTCTGCCCATTGATACAACGAGCGCCACATCTTTTTTGAAAAGGTAACTCTGGAATACCCCTCCCTTTACTAGCTCCTTTATTCCATCTATTTCTAATCTCCCCGTCCGCTCGTAAACCTTGTGGAGCAGGGCATAGAGCTTTGGGCTGACCACAAGCGCAAATGGCCCATAAAAACCCTGGCTGGTAAGTTTTTCGGTAGCGGCCACTACATCCTGAAAACCGTTGCCAATCGTGTTCCAATCACTTAGTTTTACGGTGTTTCTGCCTTCCACATTCAAAAGCCCAGCCATGCCCATATCTGGTAAGCCGTTAAATATGAGGTCATCTTCCCTGCTGGCGGAGGCAATGGCAGCCCCAATCGCAGTGCTTATATCCAGGGGTGTTTCGCACTTCTTGCTGGACTCAATATCGCGGTAGTATAGCCAGAAATCCTTATAGATAAGGGGTATGTGGGTAATATCCCTTTTCAAGGTGTGTATTGAAGCGTTGCCTTCGCCAAGCATGTCAATGCTTGCCTTGCTGGGCACTGCGTAGGTGTCTAGCGGCACACACTGTACACCAGTCCCCAACGGGCCGTAGACCTCAATAAACTTCCTGCCGACAAGGTGTCTCTCTACTGTCTCATGGACTGCGCGCTGTACCTTTTCCCAATCTTCATGTCCAAGACAGACCTCAGAGGTAATTTTGGCGCACCCAGACCCGCCACTCTCAAAAGAGACGGCGGCTTCCTGTCCATTTGCAAAAGAAACCGAAGTCCCTTGAAAGGAGTAAGACAATGCTACTAGAATGAAAAGCACTGTTAGGGTTTGGGGTTTTGTTAAGGGCATCATGGCCTCTCCTCCTGTTTATTTAAATAATAATTTTCTGTATTATTGTTTACTAAAGAATTAAACCATAACGCGTAGTAAAAGTCCAACAAAAGGGGCTTACAGGGTTTAAATATTTTCTCTGGTGGCTGTGGGAGTCTATTCTTATGCAAGGGCGATCGGGACACCTAGTCTTTAGGGATTTCTTTCCATTAAAGAAGGCTTGTCCCACGGGAAACCCGGTGGAGGACCCAGACTCAGGCAAAAGTAGAAAGTATATTTCAAAATTCATAATTGCAATTGAGACTCATTATAAATGAAACCGCGATTTTGTCAACCAAATTTTTCAACACTAGTTGAAACTAGCGTTCAAAACATAGATATTGTCAGGCTTGCCCCGGTAGCATCCGCTACAATAGAATGATTACCAAGAACTGCTCTAAGACAAATAAGTAGCGAGATGAATAATAAAGAAGAGATAAGACAATCTGTATGGAAGCATCTGGAAGACGGTGGCATCGCTGACTTCCCCCGCCCATGCTTCGGCAGGATACCTAATTTCATTGGCTCTGAGAGGGCTACCGAAAGACTACTGACACTGGAGGAATTTAAGGCCGCAAGGTGTGTGTTCTCTGCACCTGACTATGTCCTTAAAAGGGCTAGAGACCTGGTCTTGGCACAGGGTAAGACCCTGGCCTTTGCCACACCCCATATGAAGGCCCTTTTGGAGATTGGGCCCACCAGCAAAGGGGTCTCAGCCACCATAAGGAACATGGCTAAATTGGGTAAGCCCATTAAGACCCTTGTAGAGTTAGTGCTCCAGGGCAGCGTAGCAGTGGATAGAAAGGGCAACAGGATTGGTAAAGGCAAGGGCTATGGAGATAAAGAGATAGCATGGTTAAAAAGCCACCACCTGCTTGCCCCAAATGCCCCGATAGTAACCCTCGTCCACTCCTCCCAGGTATTAGAAGACTTCTCCGCCCTTGTTGAAAAAGGCGATGTGCCCGTGGACTATATACTGACAGAAAAAGAGATTATACGGTGTAGATAACCCCTGTGAAGGTATGCCCCCCAAAATAAACTTACCTGTCTTGCTTTCCTGTATTGGAAAGGGCCTTGCGGAGGAAGCCTCCCGATAGGAGTAGCATCTCCCTGGCCGCTTTATAATCAAGTTTTTTCAGGTGCATGAGGAGGGCAGTCTTAGCCTCGCCATTTGCCTTCTTTAAGAGGGTCATTGATTCTTTTCTGGTAAGGCCGGTTACCTTCATGACAATCCTTTCAGCCCTATCCAGGAGTTTGTTGTTAGTGGCACGAAGGTCCACCATGAGATTTCCATACACCCTCCCCATCTTTATCATAGCCCCGGTGGTAATGGTGTTAAGCACCAATTTGGTTGCTGTGCCGGCCTTCATGCGGGTGGAGCCTGTAACCACCTCTGGGCCGGTGATTGGCCTAATAATAACATCTACCGGGATTTTAGGCGTTACATTGGGTACACAGGTCAGAAAAACGGTCTTTGCACCAAGCCGTTGAGCCTCTCTCAGGGCAGATTGCACAAAGGGAGTTGTACCCCCTGCGGCAATGCCAATTATTACGTCCTTTGAACTCACTTTAGCAGTCTTTACGACCCTTGCACCTTCAAGGCGTCTATCCTCTGCACCCTCTATAGAACGGAAGACTGCCTTTTTACCCCCAGCGATAAGCCCTCTCACCAGGCTAGCCGGCGTACCAAAAGTAGGTGGCATCTCTGAGGCATCCAGGATACCCAGCCTCCCACTTGTGCCAGCCCCTACGTAAAAGAGTCTCCCCCCCTTTCTAAAGGATTCAACAACTATATCTATTGTATGGGCTATCTCCTTTCTTTGGCTGGCTACGGCAAGTGGAACAGTCCTGTCCTCGCGGTTAATTATACCTACAATCTCAAGGGTACTCTTCGTATCTATATCCGATGTACTAGGATTTGATTTTTCAGTAAGGATTGCTGAGCGGTCGTAAGAGGTTGGACTTTTTCGGGGCATACTGTTTCTAATTTCCTTTTCCGCTACCCATTTTTTACTGTATATTTATTAGATTCCCCCAGTTTTTGCCAGGGGCTATCTTTCCCAGTATAACCCTATCCCTTGCCCCTGTGGCTCTGGGTACATTGGAAGAACGTCCGACTAGCGCCTCATAGGCAAGTACGGCAAAGCTCATAGGCTCTTTGGCCTGAGTAGGGATACCCAACTCCTCTATGCTGCTGATAGTAACCGAAGGCAGGTACTCTCTCAAAAGGTTTATAAGTGTGTGGTTTTTTGTCCCGCCGCCGTACAAGATAATTTCGTGTATCATGTGATGAGGCATTATAAATCTTTTATAACCCTCTGCAATGCTTTTTGCTGTGAAGGCAGTTGCCGTTGTAAGTAGAGAGAGTGCACTTCCTGGGCCGGCCTTTTTTAGTAGGTTATCCGCAAAGTGGTGTCCAAACTCTTCCCTGCCTGTACTTTTAGGTGGAGGTTTCTGAAGGAAGGGATGGTCCATAAGCGCCGATAAAAGGGCCTGGTCTACTTGACCGCTTTGGGCGAGGGCTCCCCCCTCATCAAAAGATTGTTTGCCGTTGGTAATGTGATACACCAGGCGGTCAATCACCATATTACCCGGCCCTGTGTCAAAGGCAATTATATCGTCCAGCCCTCCTGAAGGGGGGAGAAAGGTTACATTAGCAATACCGCCGATATTTTGCAAGGCAATGCCCTTTACGGGGTCCTGGAATAGCAAATAATCTACGTAAGGCACAAGTGGTGCACCGCTCCCCCCGGCCGCCACATCCGCCATGCGGAAATCCGCCACCGTAGTTACCCCGGTCTCATAGGCGATTACAGAAGGCTCTCCTAGTTGGAGAGTGGTGGAAAGGTTGATGCCGCCGCGATTAGGACTATTGCCCATGGGCCTGGGCTTGGGGCAGTGAAAGAAGGTATGCCCATGCGAGCCTATAAGGTCTATATTGTGTAAGGGTGTGGATGCCTTCTTAGCTATACTTTTTGCAGCCTCCGCCAATCGGTAGCCAAGCTGGACGTTTATCCAGGCCAGCCTCTCCGTAGCCGCCACATCCGCCTTGGTCGGATGAACGATTTCTAGTATCTCTTCACGAAAGAAAGGCTCGTAAGGATTGTTCTCATGGGTAAGGACTTCTACACGAAGCCTACGAGGCTCATGTCTGGCAGTTGCTGAGATAAGAGGAGTGATTTCTACAAGGCAGGCTGAAATTCCATCGGTAGAGGTACCCGACATAAGGCCAATGACTTTAAAACTTCGCTCGGGTAGTACTGAGGCTTTCAAAGGCATAGGATTTACAGTACAAGTGAGACGCCTGGGCACCTACGGAACTGGTAACCCACCGGATTTACTCAATCGCAAAACTTTTTAAAGTCAATCCCACTTTTGACCCTTTTTTAGGTGGAGCCAAAAGAGCTCTCTTCTAAAGAATAAAAACACTAGCCCACGGGCGGAGTTGAACCGCCAACCCCGGCATTACGAAAGCATTCTGACTAAGGTAGCAGTATTTCAGTTCTTTTTCAAATAGTTTATTTTATTAGTACTTACAGAGTACATGTTTGTTTTTATTTTCAGCATTTTACAGCCTTTTTTAGAGTTTTATTCTACAATCCTTCTACAGTGGAAAAACATAGGTGTTTCACCCTTACCCCCTGGGTGAGTAGAGGGGGGGTAGACGGGTTAAAAATAGCCAAGCTAGAGGTACATTTTTATCCCTGGAAAGCGATATTATTTTCTGGTGCAAGCTAAGGGCCAGGATAGGGGATTTTATATTAATACCCTAACAACCACCCTTAAAAAGACCGATATTGCGGTACAGGGAAAGTGCAGGAATCCCCTCTGTACTAATCAGTTCATCCCTCAAAGGGTAGAGCAGAGGTGTGCTTTAAGGATATTTTAGGCTGACCTGTTCCCTTCCCTGTCGTAGTGCCTTGTCCACAACACTGTCCCGTTAGAGGCATTATACGCCCTCACTGTGAAGGCATAGCCACCTGCGGTGGTTCCGGTATAACCAGACGCAAAGACCCTTGTCCCGTCAGGGCTTATAAAAAGCGTGGCAGGTCATGCATGACCCGGTGCCGGCAACATACGCACGCACTGTGAAGGCATTGCCACCTGCGGTAGTTTTGGTATAACCAGCCGCAAAGACCCTGCTCCCATCAGGGCTTACCGCCACTGCCATTGCTCCATCATGAAGGTTTCCTTCCCTGTCGTAGTGCTGTGTCCACAACACTGCCCCGTTAGAGGCATCATATGCACGCACTGTGAAGGCATTGCCACCTGCGGTGGTTTGGGTATAACCAGCCGCAAAGACCCTGCTCCCATCAGGGCTTACTGCCACTGCCTTTGCCTCATCCCCCAGGGACCCTTGCCTGTCGTAGTGCTGTGTCCACAACACTGCCCCGTTAGAGGCACCATACGCCCTCACTGTGAAGGCATCGCCACCTGCGGTGGTTTGGGTATAACCAGCCGCAAAGACCCTGCTCCCATCAGGGCTTACTGCCACTGCTTCTGCCACATCATTCTTATTTCCTTCCCTGTCGTAGTGCCTTCCCCATAACAGTGTCCCGTTAGAGGCACCATACGCCCTCACTGTGAAGGCATCGCCACCTGCGGTGGTTTGGGTAAAACCAGCCGCAAAGACCCTGCTCCCATCAGGGCTTACTGCCACTGCCATTGCTCTATCATAAAGGGTTCCTTCCCTGTTGTAGTGCTGTGTCCACAACACTGTCCCGTTAGAGGCATTATATGCACGCACTGTGAAGGCACCACCTCCTTCGGCAGTTTGGGTCTGACCTACGGCAAAGACCCTGGTGCCGTCAGGGCTTACTGCCACTGCATGCGCATAATCATCCATGTTTCCTTCCCTGTTGTAGTGCTGTGTCCACAACACTGCCCCGTTAGAGGCATTATATGCACGCACTGTGAAGGCATCGCCACCTGCGCTGGTTTCGGTACTACCAGCCGCAAAGACCTTTGTCCCATCAGGGCTTACTGCCACTGCATAC
The DNA here is from genome assembly GCA_051388875.1 of Candidatus Brocadiia bacterium JP1. Taxonomy (GTDB): domain Bacteria; phylum Planctomycetota; class Brocadiia; order Brocadiales; family Bathyanammoxibiaceae; genus JBMFFR01. Next base: position 330,969 of record JBMFFR010000002.1, read on the forward strand.
GCATAATCATACTTGTTTCCTTCCCTGTCGTAGTGCCTTGTCCACAACACCGTCCCGCTAGAGGCATTATACGCCCTCACTGTGAAGGCACCACCTCCTTCGGCAGTTTGGGTCTGACCTACGGCAAAGACCCTGGTGCCGTCAGGGCTTACTGCCACTGCATGCGCATAATCATTCTTGTTTCCATCCCTGTCATAGAAGTCTTCCCACCCGAAGACAGGGAGGACGGGAAAGTAGAGGAATAAGATTACCGAGATAATTAGTCTGTCCCACTTCATGCTTCGCCCTCCTTACAGGTAATAGCCTGTGTTTCAAAGGATTTGTCGGTCGTCTCTGTCACAGCCAACCTTGAAGGACCTATGAGGTATTCTGGAAAAACCAACACATAAAACTACAAAGAATATTTTAAAAGTCAAACTTTTTTTGTGAATTTTGGATGGAGGGTTCTAAAAGACGTTTATTTCGGCAGGACGGGATACCCGCCGCCACGCTCTTGAGGGGGATGGTAAGGTAGGGGTGACTCGCCTGCTCCAACTGTAGTTAATTTTTTCCCTCCCCACACCGCCCCTACCCCTTCCTCTCCCCACCCGGGTAGAGGACTAAGGTGTGGGGGGCCTTCCTTTTCCCCCCTCTAAAAAGAGTAGATAAAGGGGTGTGTATTTTTATAGCGAAAGAGAATGTAGTCTATTAAGAATGTAGAATGTAGGGACAAATCCCCAGAGCCTGCCCTGATCCGCCTGAGGCGGAGAAGGGTCTGTCCATTGAGAACATAGGAAATTCTGGACAGGTCTAAAGAGCTGTCCCTACATTGCTTTGAACCTTAGGGTACAGGGCAGAGCCCTGCAACACTCAAAGACAGGCTTTTGGGATTTCCCTCTTTATCCAGCTTTTCTTCAAACACCCATTCAGCGCAGAGGCACTGGCCATCCTTGATATATACACACGTCTTAACGGGGTTAGAGACGCAGTCCTTAAGGTCTGCATACTTCAAGCTGAGGCGGAGCGCTCCCTTCTCGCAATCCACCTTGAGTGAATACCCGGGTATTTCCCATTTAGGTGACTTGGCTGAGAATTTAGTCCCACTCTTGTTAGCCTTCAGACTGCCCCCGGGGATGACGATTACGTCACAGCCGTCAATCTGCACAACTATCTCCACTGGATTCCCCTTCAGTGCGTTACAGAAGGCCGTGTTTATGCACATCCTCAGAGAGGCTTTATCTTTGGGCTCAGTCGTGTTGTACTTGAATTTTATAGAGGATTTCCCTTCTGAGTAATTTGTCATGCAATTGGGTGCACCACAACAGTCATGGTCATTACAGTCCACCTGTCCATCCAGGTCATCGTCTATTCCGTTGTTGCAGTCCTCCATACGACAGAGGAAGTATGGTAAAGCACCGGTATCCTGAACTGTTACCGCTGTGTCTTGCGGGACGGCATTGGTATCACTTACACTGGCACTGGTGTCCTGAACGGTGGCATTAGTGTTTGGCCCGAGAAAGTTGGTATCCCTTGTAAAGGCATCACAGGAGGGGTTTATGTACCCATCTGGCCTTAGCTTTAATACCCATAAACCAGAATAATCGGAACCCCCCCTGTCACTATGTACCCGCTATCACTAGTCTGCTGGATGGAACTAGCTAGCCCACTGCCCTCAGAACCACCGTAGCTCTTCTGCCACTGGACGTTACCACCAGAATCAAGCTTCAATACCCAGAAGTTAGCAGAATATATATTGAAGAAGGCGGTATACCCTGCCACTATGTAGCCCCCATCAGTGGTCTGCTGGATGGAATGGGCATACTCATTACTAGTAGGACCCCCGTAGGCCTTCTGCCACTCTACGTTACCATCAGAGTCAAGCTTCAATACCCAGAAATCAGCTGGTCCACCGACACCGAAGGACTTGGACCCTGCCACTATGTAGCCCCCATCAGCGGTCTGCTGGATGGAATGGGCATTATCATAACTAGGACCCCCGTAGGTCTTCTGCCACTGGACATTACCGTCTGAGTCCAGCTTCAATACCCACATATCATTATACCCATCACCGAAGGAGCCGGTACCCCCTGCCACTACGTAGCCCCCATCAGTGGTCTGCTGGATGGAATTGGCAGACTCACCGCCAGAACCCCCGTATGCCTTCTGCCACTCCACGTTACCACCTGAATCAAGCTTCAATACCCAGAAGGCCCTCCCTCCAGCACCGAAGGAGGTGGTAGACCCTGCCAATATGTAGCCCCCATCACTGGTCTGCTGGATGGAACCGGCATACTCGTGTCCAGAACCCCCGTAGGCCTTCTGCCACTCTACGTTGCCATCAGAGTCAAGCTTCAAAACCCAGAAATCATAAAACCCTGCACCGAAAGACCAGGTATACCCAGCCACTATGTACCCGCCATCCCTGGTCTGCTGGATGGACTCGGCAAATTCATAACCAGAACCCCCGTAGGTCTTCTGCCATTCCAGATTGCCACCTGAGTCAAGCTTCAATACCCAGATATCCCAAGCCCCGCTGCCGAAGGAGTAGGTATAACCTGCCACTATGTAGCCCCCGTCCGTGGTCTGCTGGATGGAACTGGCATTAGCATAGCCAGAAACCCCGTAGGTGGCGGCCCACTGGGCATAAGAGGGAGGGGCAATAATCGTGCAAAGCAATAGGGAAAACAGCAGTAAGATTGAGACCTTGCTAGAGGTGGTTTTCATGTCCTTTGCCTCCACAAAAGCCGTCCCCGTAAGACAGCTGGTGCGTGGTACAACCCTGCTAAACTAAAACCATCCCCGTAAAAAAACTTGCAGATTTGCCCAATTCTCCTATTCCTGAAGGAAAAAGTCAATGGAAAAACCTTCTTGTGCGCCTGAAGTGTAATTTATCTAAAGGTAATTACATGAGACAATCTATCTTGCCTCAAAATACAGGATTCTTCGCTTCCCCTGCGCCTTTGGCTCACTGAGAATGACAAACAATGCCACAAATACTTTTGTAGAAGGCCCTTAAGAAATCATGGGCAGGGCTCATTCTTCCCTCTAAATCCCCCACTCCTCTCCTGATAGTGAGAGGATTGAGAGGCAGTACACTAAGCTGGCTTATAGGTTAGGTGTAAGTGTGCTGGAGATAACGAAGACGGTCAAGGATGGTATTATAGACGTCTAGCTATTCTAAATGTGTATTTATCTCAGAATCCGACGCTTATTCCTCTAAGTAGTCCTTAAGATTAAAGCCGGCATCCTTTAATATCTTCAGGAATAGTCCTTTTGGCAAATCCCCTGGGTGAATAGGTACAACTGTACGAAAACCAGCCCTTTTATTCTCTAAAACAAGATGTGAGCCTTTCTGCCTTTTCTTTATAAACCCTTTCCTCTTTAAGAATTTTACTACCTCTTTTGCAGTAGGCATTAATCCTCTACTGCAATTTCAATGGAATCAAGGCCCACCACCTTTGCAGTTGATTCAGGGACAGGCTCTCCCTCAGCTAGTATATCTTCAATATAAAGGGTTAGAGCTTGTGTAATATCTCTTTTTGCCTGAGAGGGCGTATTACCCAGGCCATAAACTCCGGGAAGGTCAGGAATGTAAGCCCAGTATTTTTTGCCTTCTTTTACTAATACTATCTGGTAAGAGTATGCGTGCATACATATGTCCTTTTTGTAAGGTTAATACTATGCTTACCAGTTTTCAAACCTATTTTCAAGCTCTTTGCCTTCAATTCCAGGGCTACGAGTACAACGAGTTACTGAAATCGTCTAGGGGTGGAGGCTTAACCATGTAAGCAGGTCTCAGTATTCTACCCTCTTTACCCCGCTTGGATGCCAGGCAGGGGATATGACGCCTGGGCCTGTGGCAGGCTCCAGTAACATCCCCCTGGTAACAGTAAACTCCCCGTATCTGTCGTTAATGGAATCTATGGCATGGGTAAGTTCTCTTTTTCTCTGGTCTTTCTCAAATAGGGGCAGTTGCTCTACCTTGACTAGATTACTCATGCTTACCCCTACCATCCTCACTGCTTGCTTTAACCTGAAAGACCTCAGTATGAACATCGCAACGTGGCATATCTCAAGTCCATCGTTCAAATACTCCCTTATGGTTTTCTGCTTTGAGACGGTAAAGAAGTCTGAGTATCGTACGGTAAGGGTAACCGTCCTGCCCCGGTAGTGTCCATGTCTGAGTCTCCTTGCCACCATTTCAGAGAGTAGAAGGATGTAACGTTCAAGGGTCTCATGGTCGTAAATGTCTCTCTCTAAGGTCATGCTGTGGCCAACGGATTTGGCGTCTGGTTCTTGGCCTAGTGGTATTACAGGGCTATCATCAAGTCCCTGGGCCATAAGGTGAAGTCTCTCTCCTATTACGCCGAATCTATCCTTCAGGTCTCTTGGTGGAGTCCTTGCCAATTCTCCGCATGTCCTTATACCCATCTCTAAGAGGTGTTTTTCTAACTGTGCTCCTACACCTACCAGGTCTCCTACTGGTAGGTCTTCAAGGATAGCCTCTGCCTTCTGGTGGTCTTGTATTACCACAAGGCCATCGGGCTTTTGCATATCGCTTGCCAGCTTCGCCAGGAGCTTATTAGGGGCAATGCCTATGGAGCAAGTGAGGCCAAAGAGTGCCTTAATCTGACGCTTTATCTCAGAGGCCATTAGCTTCGCTTCGCTCACTACACGGTTTATAGACCCGTGAAAGAGGTGGGCTGTGCCTGTTACGTCCAGGAAGGCTTCGTCCACTGAGTAAACTTCTACTAGTGGCGTGTACTGCTTATAGAGTTCAACAAGGCGGGTGCAGGTGTCAATATAGCGTGAGTTGTGGGCCTGGACAAATATAATCTCTGGACATAGCCTCTTTGCCTCTCCCCTGGTCATGCCTGTCTTTACTCCGTAGGCCCTGGCCTCGTAGGAGGCGGTGGTAATGATAGTCCTCTTTTGAGAGCCTGTAACGGCTATGGGTTTGCCCCTGAGCCTTGGATTTACCTGTTGCTCCACAGAGGCGAAGAAGGCGTTCATGTCTATGTGCATAATCACTCTGTAAGGCATGACTAACCCTCTATCTCCACCTGGGCAAGCTCCCAGACGCAGGATTCTGTATTGTAGCGTAGCTCATATAGGTTAGCCCCATCTGTAACAGAGAAATGGTATATTACAGCCCTACCCTGACGGCTAGTCCATGTGTAGGTTATGGACTGTATGCGGTGCTGTTTACCCTGCCACTTGAACCATACGGGCTTAATCTTCCTGCCATTTCCAAAGACTACACCCACCTTAACGGGCTCATTGATAGGGGTAATCATAATACTACCCTCCTCTAAAGGGCTTTAAACTCCCCTCTATACGCCTGAGAACTGCTACCACTTTGCCTACTATGGAGACGTCAGACTGTCCTGCCTTAATCACCACAGGCTTATACTCAGGATTGGCAGGCTCAAGCCTTATCTCTCTGCCCTTTCTATAGAACCTCTTTACAGTGGCCTCACCATCCATGAGGGCTGCCACTATATCCCCATTTTCGGCAGTGGGCCTGGGTTTTACCACCACATAGTCTCCGTCCTTTATATGTGCCTCAATCATGCTGTCCCCTTCCACCTTTAAGAGGAAGTTATCGTCCCCGGAGGTGAAAGACCTATCCACTAAAACGTATCCCTGGACGTCCTCTATGGCTGGTTGTGGTGCACCTGCCTTGATGTGGCCTACCAGTGGAAGGGTAACTGACTGCCGTGACTTAAGAGAATCACAGAACTCAATGGCCCTGGCCTTGCCTGTCCTTTTTATGTAGCCTTTTTGCTCAAGGGCAGAGAGGCAGTTCTGTACGGCACTGTGGCTGGCTAGCCCAAGTCCGTCTTTTAGCTCTCTTATACTGGGCGGGTAGCCTTTCTCCCGGATATACTCCTTCAAGAAAGAAAAGACTCTTGATTGGACCTGGGTTAGGGATTCTCTCATACGGTACAAATGTACCATATTATATAAGATTGTCAAGCGGTATTCTACGAGATAAAGTTTAGCAAGACGTGAGGTGGATTTTCATACCTCTGGCTATCATTTGATAACAGTGACATCATCAATGCCTGTTCACTGGGTGTTGGACGTGAATTCACAGGCAGTTTACCCTAAACTCCAACTCCCAATATCGGCAGAAGTTCTTCGGTGGTTTGAGGAGGAGGATAGGCAGTCGGGAGTTTTATCTTGAAGACGGTAACCAAATTAACCAATCAGGACAGGACGCTAAAAATAAAGTTAACCCACCCGCCTCAGGCGGGCTACCAGACCACAATAAAACTCTTCAAGATAAGACTCCTTTCCTACTACCTTACATTCCCACGGGAATTTCAGCCCCTTACACGCACAGCCATTTGAGGTATTCAGTGATAATATCTCGGAGAAAAACGAAGCAATAATGATCGGTCATACTAGATGGGTAGATGTAGATATAAACCAAAACGTAGTTCTGTCCACCCTAAACATCCTAAGAGTGTGGAAAATATCAGGTATTTCTTCTTAGCTTTCAGAGAACAAAAACTTGCCCCTTGGGGAAAACCTTGCACACAGTCCTGTCTCCTGTTATAAATTATTCTTTAAGGCTATTGCATGAAAAACATGGCTAATACCCCTCCTATCCGCGAAGGTCAGATACTTGAGGGAAGTCTTTTCCCTGAGCCCATGAGGGTAGAGACTGTTCGCCCAAATGGTCCGGATTCATGGGAAGTCGGCCTCGTCGGTTTAGAGACAGAACGCTTCCGAAAGGTTCCCCTTACGCTTGACCAGATAAAAACCCTCGTAATTCAGGAAATAAGCCAATCTTACAAAGGTGATGGAGATACTCTCAGGCTTGGTCTCCAGGCATATATGCTTGGAATTGCCTACGAGTTTGACCCCTACTTTGGACTTTCTATATCTCGCGTAGACCCCCTGCCCCATCAGCTTGAGGCCGTCTATGACTACCTTCTTAAACTTGCAAGAATTCGTTTCCTGCTTGCAGATGACGCAGGTGCAGGCAAGACCATTATGGCCGGTCTAGTACTCCGTGAACTTAAACTCCGTGGCCTGGCCGAACGTATCCTGGTTGTTTGCCCCGCCAATCTAACCTTCCAGTGGCAACGTGAGTTAAAAGAAAAGTTTGATGAAAAATTCATCGTCCTTAAAGGTGATGACATACGAGACCAGTACGGTATCAACCAGTGGATGGAACAAAAACAAATTATAACCTCTCTGGACCTGGCAAAGAGGGACAAGATTCTACCCGGCCTTGGCCAATGTCATTGGCATTTAGTTGTTGTGGATGAGGCCCACAGGATGTCCTGGACGCCCCCCTCCCGGAAGACAGAACGCTACGCCCTGGGTGAACTCTTAAGAGAATCCTCAGACCATTTTTTACTCTTAACGGCCACACCCCACAAAGGAGACCCTGCAAATTTCAGCCTTTTCCTGCAATTATTAGACAAGGATGCTTATGCTAACGTACGCTCCATTCAAGAGGCAATGAACCGTCGTTATGCCCCCTTTTACCTCAGACGCACAAAGGAGGCAATGGTATATTTCCCTGAGCGGCAGCCAGACGGTACCTGGGCGGCAACAAAAATATTCAAAAAACGTATCCCCCGCACAATTAATTTTTCAATAGATGACGCAGAGTTTAATTTATACAGGGATGTTACACGCTTCGTAAAACAGCAAAGTACGAAGGCCGCCGCAATGGGGGACGACCCGCAAGCAAGGGCGGTAGGGTTCCTGATGTCCCTCTTTCAGCGCCGCCTTGCCTCCAGCACGTATGCATTGAGACATTCATTAGAAAACCGTGCTGATCGCCTCGAAAATAGCTTACGTCAGGCCCGAGAGTTGGCCCAAGTGGCACCGCCCGAACTGCCCACCCCGGAAGAACTGGAAGAAATGGAAGAGGCAGAACGGGAACGGCTGGAAGAATTCATTGAAGCCGTTACAATTACCAGAGACCCACAACAGATACAGGAAGAAATTGAGACCCTCAATGAACTGGCAAAGCAGGCCAAAGAGGTAGAAAACTCATGTGTTGAGGAGAAACTCAGCCGACTCAAGCAACTTCTACAAGAAGAAGGCTTTTTTGACCACCCAAATAAGAGGCTACTGATTTTCACTGAATACAGAGATACACTCAGCTACTTAATAAAAAACCTTAAAGACTGGGGATTCAGAGTGGGATACATCCACGGCGGAATGAAACCCGGTTCCCGTGATGAGCCAGGCTCTCGTATCTATTCAGAGCAACAGTTCAAAGATGGTGCATTTCAGGTGCTGGTGGCGACCGATGCGGCGGGGGAGGGTATTAACCTGCAGTGTTGCCATGTCCTTTTCAATTATGACATCCCATGGAACCCAAATAGATTAGAACAAAGGATGGGACGTATCCACCGCTACGGGCAAAACAAGGACTGCCTGATATTTAACTTCGTTGCCGCAAATACCATTGAGGGAAAAGTGTTACAAAAACTCCTTGAAAGACTTCAGGAGATACGGGACGCCCTGGACGACGATTCGGTCTTTAACGTAGTCGGAGAAATCCTACCCGCCGTCCAAATGGAAACGGTACTACGTGACTACTACGCAGGTAAACTAGGAGATGCAGACCTTGAGGACCGTATTCTGCGTAATGTAAAAGAGGAAAGGTTCAGGGCAATTTGTCAAAACGCCCTTGAAGGTCTGGCTGCTAAGAAGTTAAATCTTGAAATGCTAGTGGAACGCCGTGCAAAGGCACAGGAACGACGTGTAGTCCCAGAGACAATCGCCCGCTTCATGCGAGAATCTGCCCCCCTGGTTCCTTTCACACTGAAGCCTGTCCCATCCCTGCCCCACACCTTTGACCCTTCACCTACACCACAAATCCTCCGGCGCTACGAAAAAAGTCCAAACTGGAAGCTCCCAGCCCTTGCAACCAGATACCCGAGGCTTTCTGCTGACAGAGAAACCGCAGAAAACAACAACCTTGAATGGGTAACGCCCGGCCACGAACTCTTTGAGGCCCTGAGACAACATGCCCATGCAACTGCCCAGGAAGCCTTCACGCAGGGGGCTTGTTTTTATTCTCTGGAACATACCAAACCCTCCAAGCTTGATTTCTACAAGGCACGCGTGGTGGATGGACTCGGGCATATTATCCATGAACAACTCTTCGCCATAGAGGTCTCTGAAGATGATGAGCCAAAACTCCGAGAACCTGGGTTCCTGGGGAACCTTCAACCTGCCAGAGCACCAGAGGTTTTACCTCAGGTTGTTAGTCTACCAGAACCCCGCTCCTGGTTACATGAACAGGCCCTGCAACCCTTCCTTGAACAGGCCAGGAAGGAACGCCTGGAGGAAGTGGAGCGTATCAGCAGGCACATTGAACTCTCCCTTACTGAACTCATAGCCCGTGAGGATGCCCTTATCGGTAGATTTGCAGAGGAGGCCGAAAGAGGGGTGGAAGGTGCGGCAGGCCGTCTGAAGCAGGCAGAAGACCGCCAGGCAGAGTTACTGGATAGACGAGAACGCAGGAGACAGGAACTGGAACGTCAGAAGGCACTCTCACTACAGGCCGTAGAAAGAATCACAAGCGTCCTCATCCTGCCCCACCCTGAACGTGATAAGCCAGAGGTACGCCGCCTGAAACCAGACGCAGAGGTTGAGGCAATAGCCATGCAAGTTGCTATTGAATGCGAGAGGTCGCAAGGCCGTGCAGTAGCAGATGTCCACGAGAAAAACCTGGGATACGACCTCACCAGCCTTGATACAAGAAGCGGTAAACTCCGCCTTATTGAGGTAAAGGGAATTGGTGAGGCCACAGGAACAGTCCTGCTTACACCCAACGAGAAACGCGTGGCTGAAGACCGCAGGGACTGCTACTGGCTATACGTGGTAACCCACTGCAATACTACACCGAAGCTACAGGAACCCATCAAAGACCCTGCAAGGCTTAGCTGGCATGAGGTTAAAAAGATAGACCATTACTACATGTCAGTTGATGCATTGACACAGCCAATGGAGGTGCGGGAAGACTCACCGCCATACGAAGGCAAAACATGATACCCAAAGAATGCAAACGCCTGGCGGAGGTGGATTTCCCGATTGCGGTGGTGAGCAAACATTCGGCACGGGAGAAGTCTATCCGCCATGGACATCCATCTACACTCCATTTGTGGTGGGCAAGGAGACCCCTCGCCGCCTGCAGGGCCATTCTCCTGGGACTACTACTGCCCGACCCCGTAGACCCCCATTGCCCTGAGGATTTCAAGACAAAGGCAAGGGAGTTGCTCTCACAGATAGGAGGCACTGGCACCACAGACTATGATTTACAGCGGGCACTACTGAAATTCATTGGTGACTTCGCCAACTGGGACAATTCGTCTCATGCAACATATTTAAAGGTATCAAGAGGGCTGGTGAAGGCCGCTCATGGTGAAGAACCGCCACTGGTGGTTGACCCCTTCGCCGGGGGAGGCTCCGTACCCCTTGAGGCCCTGAGGTTAGGTTGCGAAGCCTTTGCAAGCGACATTAATCCTGTGGCCTGTCTAATCCTGAAGGTAATGCTGGAGGATATTCCACGTCATGGCCCAAAACTGGCAGAGGAACTCAGGCGTGTGGGTGCAGAGATCAAAAGAGAGGCAGAAAAGGAACTCGCAGAGTTTTATCCAAGAGACCCTGATGGTTCAACCCCGATAGCCTATTTATGGGCAAGGACGGTCAGGTGCGAGTCGCCTAATTGCGGTGCAGAAATTCCACTGGTTAGGTCTTTCTGGCTGTGTAAAAAGGCCAATAGGAAGAGGGCATTACGCCCCGTTGTCTCCCCCCTCACCCCAAACCCTCTCCCTGCGGGAGAGGGAAGGGTGATGGAAATCCCTTCTGTTGACTTTGAGATATTTGAGCCAGAATCTGATAAGGACGTACCCAATGGTACAGTAAACCGTGCAAAGGCTACCTGCCTCTGCTGTAGTACCGTCCTTCCACCAGACCGTGTCCGTGCCCAGTTAAGGGAACAAAGGGGAGGGGCAGATGTGGTCTTTGAACCCTCCCCCTCCGGGGGAGGGAAGGGTGAGGGAGAACCCCCCCTCCCCAAACGCATCAGCGGTGCAAGGCTCCTGGCCGTGGTTACTCTAAGACCCGGTGAACAGGGCAGACACTACCGCCTGCCTACCGAACAAGATTACCTGGCAGTCTGGAAGGCACAACGCAAGCTCAGGGAAATCCTGGACGAGTGGGAGCGGGAAGGCAGAAAGGGCCTCTGCCCCGTACCAGATGAGTCAAGCCCGGAAGGTGGAGGGTCCGGTGCTGGGCGAGCTTTCTCTGTTCGCAAGTACGGCATGAATACCTTTGGGGATCTCTTCATGGCGAGGCAGAAGGTGGGGATGGTGATATTGATAAAGTACACAAAAAAACAGATAAATTCAGAAGTCACACCTATTCTTGGTCTATTGCTTGGGAAGTCGGCTGATGGTAATAATTCGCTTTCACGTTGGATGGCAGGTTACGAAAATCCGGTAAACCTGTTTTCTCGTCAAGCGATGCCTATTGTCTGGGATTTTTGTGAATCTACTCCAACTAGTGAAGCTCGTGGAGTCTTTTTAGCCGGCATTTATAGTGCTCAAGAAGTTATTGATACAAATCATTTCATTGATTCCGGTCAGGTTCAAAAAGTAAATGCTTCTCAAATACTGTTACCTAATGATGCTTGCAATGTTTGGTTTACCGATCCACCTTACTACGATGCTATACCTTATTCAGATTTATCTGACTTCTTCTTTGTATGGTTAAAACGAGCTTTGCCAGGTCATCCTCTCCTATGTGATCCATTCGATTTGACAAACCCTTTAACGCCCAAGGTGCAAGAAATTGTTCAGGATGAGACTAACAGTTTGATGGGAGGCCAAAAGACAGACAGTTCTTTGAAGACAGGATGGCCTGTGCCTTTGCTGAAGGACGGAGGATATTACGAGATGATGGGGTAGGTTGTGTGGTATTTGCCCACAAGACCACTGAAGGCTGGGAGGCCCTTCTAACTGGCATGATTCGGGGTGGCTGGACAATTACTGGTTCCTGGCCCATTCTTACCGAGATGGGAAGTCGCCTCCGTGCCCGTGAATCCGCGGCCCTTGCTACCAGCGTCCACCTTATCTGCCGCCCGAGGCCTGACAATGCCCCGGTGGGCGATTGGGGAGAGAAACTTCATGAACTTCCCAATCGCATAGGGGATTGGATGGAGAGGCTCTCTGGTGAGGGCATAAGGGGTGCCGATTTGGTCTTCGCCTGTATTGGCCCTGCGCTGGAATTATTCAGCAAATATTCTAAAGTAGAAACTGCGGAAGGGCGTACGGTGGAACTGCCCGAATTCCTTGAGAAGGTGTGGGAGGTGGTGGGGCGAACTGCCCTTGGTCAAATACTTGGCACTGCAGAGGCACGGGCACGCAATAGCGCCGCCGGCGCCCTTGAAGAGGACGCACGCCTCACCGCCCTATTCCTCTGGACACTTCAGTCCACAGAGGTAGGACAGGCAGGATGCCTGTCACCAAATAACAGCGAGATTGACGAAGGGGAAGAGGCTGAAGAGGAACCAGATGAGGAAGAGGCCCAAAAAAGTAAGGGGAAGAAGGGCCAGAGCTTGATATTTGATGTGGTACGACGTTTCGCCCAACCCCTTGGTATTCATCTTCAGATATGGGAGGGCCGAATAATTGAGACAGAGAAGGGTATTGTGCGTCTGCTATCTGTGAAAGAGAGGGCCAGGCAATTGTTTGGAGAAGACGGGGCCTCTGCCATTGCAGACCAGATAGAACACAGTACGCCGGATCCCCTACAACAGCTACTCTCCTTTGCTAAAAAAGGGGTTGATGACGTTCCAAGAATCCTGGGCAAGGGCAAGGCCAGGGGTAGAAAGACCGGGACAGGTCTAGAAAAGGACTTGCAAACAAGGCAAGAAGCTACTACCTTAGACAGGGTGCATGCGGCAATGTTATTACAGGCGAGCGGACGGGCAAACGCACTGAAGGCACTCTTAAAGGCAGAGCAACAACGAGGCCCTGATTTTCTAAGGCTCGCCAACGCCCTCTCTGCCCTGTATCCAAAAGATAGTGAGGAAAAACGCCTATTGGATGCTATGCTACTGGCCGTGCCTCGTACATGATTTCATACTAGTAAAGATTTAATGACACACGGAACCAGTTAAGGGAGAAAAAGGGGAAAGCGTGCTTAAGCGAATCTTGGACCAAATGAAGGATAAGATTCGCAGGCGATTGTATGTCATGACGCTTCATGCTGAAGAAGAAATGAATGAAGATGGTTTGACGATTTACGATGTTGAAAGTAGTATTCTCACCGGGGAGATACTTGAACGCCAGAAGGACAGAGTGACTTCAGAATGGAAATACCGAATTAGCGGGCATGCCGTTTCAGGTGGTAAGGTTGAGGTGATTGTGAAGTTAAGTCCAACTGGCAAGTTGGTCATTATTACTGTTTATATCCCATAAAAACTGGAGGGGATCAGATGTTATGTGACATTTGCGGGCAAGAAAGCGTACGTATCCGCCGGGTGGCCAGGACATACGGAAAGGGTAGGCATATACTAGTAATAGAAAACGTTCCGATAGTGAGTTGTCCGCACTGTGGGGAAAGCTACCTAACAGCAGAGACGCTTCAGGCAATAGAGCGCATTAAACTTCATCGGAGGAGCCTGGCGGTGGAACGGCCTGTGGAAGTAGTTAGCTTCGTATAGAAATGCAAAATGAATCCTGACACACCTGCCTGTCAGTGGAATATAACTTAATAAGAGGTAAATAGATATGGAACCCTGGTATAAGGTCGTAACCCCCAGAAAAGAGGTACGAGAGGGAAGGTCATTTAACCCCGATGAGTTTGCCATTGCCTTAGAACAGGTGGTGGCTGGTACTGCCCCAGAAGACTATAGTAACCCTTCTAAGTTCTTCTCCCGCACCTGCTTCACACGTGCCCTCCGTGAACATACCGGGATGGTGCTCCGCCGCCTATCAGGAAGGACAGAGAATGCTGCGCCCGTCTTAATGCTTATCACGCAGTTTGGAGGTGGTAAGACTCACACGTTAACCGCCCTCTACCACATGGTGCAAAATGGAAATGAATTGCAGAAGGAAGAGGGTATAAAGAATCTCCTTAAAGAGGCAGGGCTTTCTAGCCTACCGCAGGCAAAGGTCGCCGTCTTTGTGGGAAATGCCTGGGACCCACAGGAAGGTCGTGAGACACCATGGGTTGATGTAGCACGACAGCTTGCCGGCGATGCTGGGGTAGCCGTCCTGGGTAAGGCCTCCAGAGAGGTACCCCCCGGCACTGAAACACTGGGTAATCTCTTTCAGGCTGCGGGTGGCAGGGCCTTAATCTTGTTTGATGAGGTACTAAACTTCTTTAACCGCCACCGCAGTATGGCAGAGGGCTTCTACGCCTTTGTGCAGAATCTCACTGTGGCCATGACTGGAAGTAGTCATTGCTCGGCGGTGGTAAGTTTACCCAGAAGTCAGGTTGAGATGACGGACTGGGACTTTCAATGGCAGGAGAAGATTACGAAGGTCATAAGGCGGGTGGCCAAGGACCTTATCGTTGCCGATGAGGCAGAAATAAGTGAAGTGCTCAGAAAACGACTGTTTGAAGACATCGGAAACGAACGGGTAAGGAAGAATGTATCAAGGACCTATGCGGACTGGTGCTTTGAGCGTAGGGCCCAACTACCACCTGAGTGGACTGCCGTGGACACTGCCACTACAGAGGCTAAGGCTAAAGAGTTCTTGAGGTCTCAATTTGAGGCCTGTTATCCGTTCCATCCTGCAACCCTTTCTGTATTTAGGCGTAAATGGGCCGCCCTGGCTCAGTATCAGCAGACCCGTGGCACTTTAGCCATGCTTGCCCAATGGATTTCCAGGGCGTCTCAAAAGGGTTCTCGTACAGCCCGCAAAGAACCACTGATTACCATTGGCTCGGCCCCCATGGATGTCCCCGAATTCAGGGCTACCGTTCTGGGACAGTTGGGTGAGACCCGTCTCGTTCATGCCATAGATGCCGATATAACTGGCACCCAGAGCCATGCAAGGGCATTAGACATAGATACAAAAGGGGCCTTGCGTGACATACACTGGCGCGTGGCTGTGGCCATACTCTTTGAATCCTCCGGCGGTCAGGCCGATAAGGTTGCCCATCTACCAGAGCTACGTTTTGCCCTTGGTGAACCAGAAATAGAGACGACCTCCATTGACAACGCCGCCATTGAACTTGAAAGGAAGGGGTTCTATCTGCGTAAAGTAGGGCCGGATGGCTTTCGTTTCGGTTACAAACCCACACTCAAAAAGGTCGTAAATGATAGGCGTGCCTCCCTTGACCCGGAGGAGATAAAAAGAGAGACCAGTGTCATTGTGAGAAAGGAGTTTGGTAAGGGCACAAGTGTACCTCTGGTCTTCTTTCCCGAAGATGGCACAACCATGCAGGACACCCCGAAACTCACTATAGTAATAATGCACCCCGAAGCCGAATGGGAAGGAGAGGGGACTACGCGTGTCCGCATAGCCGAATGGACGAGGCAAAGAGGTAAATCCCCTCGCCTTTACCCTGGCTCTCTTATCTGGTGCATCAGGCGACCGGGGCGTGACCTCTTTGAGAAGGTAGAGATTTTACTAGCCTGGAAACGTGTGGAAAGGGAACTTAAAGAAGGTATCCTGGGGGGAGAGTTTGAGCGTTCCGAACGTGCTGAGGTGGAGTCAAAAGTGAGTGATGCGGGTGAGGCAGTAGTGGACGAGGTGTGGGCGAGCTTTCGTTTCGTTGCATTATACGATAGCAAAGAACCAGACGGTTTAAGGGAAATTAACCTGGGGGCAGGACACGCAAGTAGTGCAGAGACCCTTTGTGGACGCATTATAACTGCCCTCAAGTCTAACCAACTATTAAACGAATCCGTTGGTGCAGGCTACATTGAACGCAACTGGCCCCCTGCACTGAAGGAATCCGGTGCCTGGCCCCTTTCAAGCCTCAGGCAGAGTTTTCTTAATGGGGCACTCACACGGCTCTTGGACCCGGATTCAGTATTGTGTGGGAAGATTATGGGCTTTTTAAGTCATGGGGAGTTTGGACTGGCCTCGGGAAAGAAACCTGAAGAAGGCTACAACAGGGTGTGGTTCAGTGAGTTAATCTCTCCAGATGATATTCTCTTTGAAGCAGATGTCTATTTACTCACAAAGGAGAAGGCAAAAAAATTAAAGGCACCATCCGAACCCATTGGGCCAGTGCCAGCCCAACCAGAAAAAGAAGAAAAGCCTCAACAAGCCATTCCAAAAGCCGAAACTCCAGTAGAAGAGACAGCTGGCAAGAAAATTGTTTACATAAGGGGCAATATCCCACCAGAATTGTGGAATCGCCTGGGCACAAAGCTTATCCCAAAACTAAGGGCAAGTACCAGCGTACAATATGGTATAAACTTCGTCGTGGAACTAGACCTCAAATCAGCCTTAATGCTTAAAGCAGAAATTGACCAGGTTTTGAAAGACCTCAATTTGTCAGATAGCGTTCATGCAGAAATTAAGTAAGGGCAAGTACAATTATTTATGTAAAAATATAGAGGCATAAGAACCTCCTGAATTATGTTAGGCCACAGCCTTCATGGGGTAGAGTTTCTCTTTCGGTGGTTGAGATGACTCAATATTCTGAGGGTTATCTTTATTCCATACCACCTTTTTAAGGCGATTATTAACGTGGCAATGCAAAGAAGAAAATAACAGGGTAATCACGGTATGATTATGAAATATCGCAAAACTGTGTTTTATCCCGCTATCTGTTTTACAAAAGGCACTCCTTTGTTAAGCCTGAGCCGCCCACTAGCACTGTCAGCCCCTTCTTATGCCTCTCTATGAGTGGATTGAATTTTACTCTGTAATTGCCGTGTTGACAAGGGTTGTCTCTTGACAATTCTTCTCTGTAGTTGTAACCTATTGAATTAATTGGAGATAACAGGTGTTTACCAGGACCCAAAAAGAAGGAATTTACGCAGGTCTCCGGGAATTACCCTGTACCCGTGAGGAAAAAAGTATGACCACTGAATCAAACCTGCCTGTCGGACAAACAGGTAAGTGCCTGAGGTGTTTACTGAATGATATACCCCGGTACACTCTTGAGGAAGTGGCTAGATGGCTGGGAATCTGGCAAGGGTTTCGTGGAGGTCAAGAATCAAACTAAGGGATTTGATACGTTGCACCCAAAAAAGGTACTCCCTAGCCCTGGAATTACGGATGCGACGGACATGCAGAATATCGCTAGCGATAGAGGGAAAAACATGTCTTGAATTTAGCCCTGTTACCCCTGTAATAAACACCAGTAAGGTCAGTAAATCCCTTTTTTCTCCTTGCTATTATTATATCTTGTGGTATAATTAATTTGATGAAAAGAAATAAAGAAGAAAAGCAATCAAAGAAAGGAATAGCTAAAATGAAAGTAGTGGCGACCTTAACCCAAGAGGAAATGATTATGCTAGAGGAGATAAGGCTAGCCTACCTGCGTCAGGGCAAGAAGGCCAAGATTGGTGAGGTAGTGGGGGAGGCCCTTAACGACCTCTGGCAGAAGATTTGTAAGAAGTAATTAGGCGGGCCAGTGGGTAGGTGGAACTACCCAAAGGCCCTAAGCAAGCTCTAGGTAAACGGGGTTACTTAGGAACTTGCCTCATAGAATTATACCCCACCAAAAAGGAGAGGCAAGAAATGATTACCACTGTAAAGACCTACCCAGTAGCAGTATCTCAAGAGACCCTTAGCAGGATCGTACACCTTAGACGCCGGGTAACCTACAAGAGGCTAGGGGTTACTTAACAAAATGTACCCTTTTGTAAAGTTTATGGCCCTGGGGTAAGCCGTAAGTCCTTATTCCAGGGCCTGACACAGCACTGAAAGTTTAACATTACGTTTGTACTGTAAGGTAAAGGAGAAAAGGATATGAGAACCACACTGGCAAGAACCCCCAGGGACAGGGAAATAATAGCCCTGTGTGAAGGTGAGCTACCTGCCTACTTCACCAAAGAGGAGATTGACAGGATACTGTCCCAGGTAGAGGGTAGAGACAGGTTATTCCTATCGTTACTATGGCAGACAGGGCTAAGGGTAAGTGAGGCCCTTTCTTTAACCTGCCAGGACGTTGATTTCTACGGGAAGGTACTACAGGTCAAGAGTCTAAAAAAACAGAGGTCAGAGGTGCGTACAGTCCCTGTTAATGGGCATTTGGTAGGTCCTCTAGGGGCTTACATAGCACAGGAAGGGCTCAGGGGCAAGGACAGGCTTTTCCCTATCACCAGGCAGAGGGCCTTCCAGATAGTCAATGAGGCTTGCCACAGGGCAGGGATAGACAGGGATAGGGCACACCCCCACACCTTCAGGCATAGCTTTGCCGTACACTGTGTCCTTAGTGGTGTACCTTTACCTGTGCTGAAGAAGTGGCCAGGGCATAGCTCCATATCCAAGACAATGATTTATTGCCAGGTGCTGGCTAAGGATACCAGGGCCTTCTATGAGGCCATGAACTTCTAGCTTTTCAGGGGGATTTGAGGGTATAATAATGGGCATATGGGAAGACCAGGGAGAGGCTTGTGGGCCTTTTTATCTCCCTGGTTAGAGTAGGACAACAATATCCTACCCTGAACCCTTTCCCCTGTCAAGAAGGGACTTCCCCAAAGGCATTTATTTTTTTTAGACCCCAGAGGGAAAGAGTATGGACTTACTTGAACGCTACCAGAAAAAGATAGATGCGATAATACTCTACACTTTAGATTTATCGCATATCATTGGGTATCTTGGAGATGTGGCCTTAGAAAGAGGCCCCAAGAGGGAAATTTTGGCTAAGGCGTTGTGCGAGTACAGAGAGGAATTAGACCAAAAAGAGCGGGACAGGATAGACAATCTTGGGGATTATGTTCGTGAGATATACAGGGCACACCGAAGGGAATTAGGACTGCAATATAACTCCTGGGAGTTTGATAGCTATCATATAACTGACCTGGCTATTGACGATGTGTTGAACGGGCGGAAGGAGACACTTGATAGATTAGCTATACTCCTTGAAGGGATACAAACTTTAAAGGCCCAAGAGGAATGGGAATCACAGAGGAAGGCACTCCAGGCAGAGACCCCACCCCAGCAGGGTGAGGGTAAGGGTAAAGGTAAAGAGAGACAAAAAAGGAATAGTGTAATGATAAGGATAAACGAAGAGTGCACCACCCTCACCATCTATCAAGCCCTTTGCCTTCTGGCCTACCGGGATGCAGTAAAGAAGAGAAGACCCTACATCACACCCGACATAATCGCTGAGAGGGTATGGCCTGATATTTCTCCGATGTCCAGAGTTAAACGGCTTAAGCCTCACTGGAGTAAATTAAGAGATGCGCTAAAAAAGAAGGACTTTGAACTTCCAGGCTTTAGTATGAAAGCTGTGGATGGAGTGAGGAACTACCAGCTAGGCAGGCCCCCTAAATGGCTCAAAGACGTATATTTCCCAAATACCCTCTTGCTACCGCCGAAACTGGGCGGGAGTGGTTAACGTTAACCACATGAGTAAATTTAACCACCCCCTCACGAAACACTGCTTTTAAGCCCTTCCAGGCCGTCACCAGCCCGTTAAGAAAATCAGCCTTAACCACTGACCACCAGCCTTAACACCGACCAGGCGTAGAATATAGTCATGGAAAAAAATATTGAGACGATTTACACGCCATTGGAACTTCCCGTCAAGCTATTTGTGGCCCTGCAGCGGGAATGCTATCGTCAAAGGGTTAGCAAGCAGAAATTTATCGTCACGGCACTGGAAACCGTTCTGGAGAAGGAAATAAAGGCTCTTACTGAACGAAGGGGGGTATAGATGGATAAACAGGTTGTGCTTTCAAAATTAGATTTCGGGGCTTTCTATGGCAGTCTTCTACCTTCCCTCAAAATAAATGGCAAATCCGAAGCCCAGGCCCTCTGTCCTTTTCATGCTGACCATCGGCCTAGCTTTAGTCTGGATCTTCAAAACGGCCTCTGGAAGTGCTGGGCTGGCTGTGGCGGTGGGGACATATTCTCCTTTTACCAGAAGGTGAAAGGCGTAACCTTTAAGACTGCGTTAGAGGACATAGGCC
Organism: Candidatus Brocadiia bacterium JP1; assembly: GCA_051388875.1. Classification (GTDB taxonomy): domain Bacteria; phylum Planctomycetota; class Brocadiia; order Brocadiales; family Bathyanammoxibiaceae; genus JBMFFR01. The sequence continues at coordinate 351,046 of JBMFFR010000002.1, forward strand.
AGACGGTGGGCTTGAACGGTGATATTGGTAGGGTGGTGGCCAGGTATGAATATCGGGATGCAGAGGGCAGAATCCTCTATGTAAAGGAACGCGTAGAACCTGGCAGGGACGGGCGTAGCAAGGATTTCTTTTTTAAGCACCCGGAGGGCGGTAAATGGGTGCTTGGTAGGGGTCACGACCCTGTACCCTATAATCTCCCGGCCTTAATTGGCGCTGACCGTGTTTTTGTGGTTGAAGGAGAAGGCAAGGCAGAGGCCCTTCAGGAATGGGAACTCGTAGCCACCTGCCTAGACTCTGGAGCTAGTAGCCCCTGGCGAGAAGATTACCTGCCTTACTTCCTGGGTAAGAAAGTAATCGTTCTTCCAGATAATGACACTCCTGGCGTTGGGCATGCTAACAAGATAGCCCAGGCCCTTTATGGCAGAGTACAGGAAATTAAGGTCGTACAAATCCCCGGGGTTGGTGAAGGGGAAGACGTCGTAGATTACAGGCGGGATGGGGGTACGAAAGAGCTACTTTTAGAACTTATTGAGAATTCTATCGCCTGGAGGCCGGGCGGATATAGTGTAACGCACGGTGGGGTAACTGTAGACACCCCCGTACAATTTGAGCCGCTAACGTCGCGGGAGCTTACTGAGTTGCTTGGCCTGACCATCAAGCAGGACAAGGCAAACAAGCTCATTACCTTCCTCTGCGAGCTTTCTGCCTACACCGAGTCTTCTCAGTTGAATATCAGTTTTAATGCGCCATCCTCCACCGGGAAGTCATATATTCCCACTGAGATTGCTCAGCTATTCCCCGCGGAAGATGTCATTGAGGTGGGGTACTGCTCTCCCACTGCCTTTTTCCATGATGTTGGTAGGTATGACGAAGGGAAAAGGGGGTACTTGGTTGACCTTTCCCGGAAGGTCCTGATATTTTTAGACCAACCTCACACTCTGCTTCTGCAACACCTGAGACCCTTACTCTCGCATGATAAAAAGGAAATCCGATTGAAGATTACCGATAAATCCCAAAAAGCGGGCTTGCGCACCAAGAACATCTTTCTGAAAGGATTCCCTGCCGTGATTTTCTGCACCGCCGGTTTGAAGGTGGACGAGCAGGAGGCTACCAGATTCTTCCTGTTGAGCCCGGAAGTTAATCAAGAGAAGATACGGCAAGCTATCTACGAAAAGATTCAGAAGGAGGCGGACTGTGAAGCGTACCAAGGTCTATTAGAAAACAATTCAAAGAGGCGCGAGTTTAAGAATCGGATACTGAACATAAAGCAGGCAAACATTAGAGACATCAAGATAGCTGCTCAGGAGAAAATCACAAAGACTTTTTTTGAGAAAAATCGGGTTTTAAAACCGAGACACCAGCGGGATGTCGGGCGGATACTGGCCCTGGTCAAGACTTTTGCACTACTGAACTTATGGTTTCGCGAGAGAAGGGGGTCAACAATCATTGCAGATGACGGCGATATAAAAGAGGCTTTCGGTCTTTGGGACACGGTAAGTGAGAGCCAGGAGGCCAACCTACCGCCGTATATCTATAGCCTTTACCAGGAAATCATTTTGGCCGCCTGGAGGGAAAAAAATAAACATCTAGATGGGGAGTTTGCCGGGGTGGTAGGAGTGTTGGGACTCACCAGGCAGGAGATATTCAGAAAACACCATGAAGTATATGGCAGGATGCTAGACACGACCCAGTTTGTTAAACAGATTTTGCCCATGTTAGAAACCGCCGGGTTGGTAACACAAGAGCCAGACCCGGTGGACAAGAGAAAAATGCTAGTTTACCCCACCACCCTTTCCCATATATCTGGGGGTCAAAAATATATGGGATTGCACGGGGGGGTAAATTCCCAGCAAAAGGAGCTAAGTATATGAGTAGAAAGGAGTTAGGTAATAATTTCACCACAAAAGATGCTATAGCTATCCTGAGAGAACTGGGCTACATAGTCAAGTTATTTGACAATCATACCGTCAAGCTCTACTGGCAGGGCCGGGGTAGTCCCAGTAAGGCTAGGGTTACACCTCTGGTAAATTATCTTAAGGCCCACAAGAGGGAGGTCATTGACCTGTTATTCTCTGAGAGTTTACACCTTTGGTTGGACATTTTTGGGGGTAAGATTGTTAAAAGTACACCCGGTACACCCCGTAGGAGGCTTTCTTGAACTTTACCCTTAGTCAAGAAGAAATAAGCATGCTGGCAAAGGCCCTTGCACAGGAGCTGGCTAAGGAGCTACTGCCCTTACTGCAAGCCAGGGTTAAGGGCCAGGAAGATAAGGTCTTTGGTGTTAGAGAATTAGCCCAGTATCTAGGACAGAAGCCTTCCTGGGTATATGCCCATATTAGCGAGATTCCCCATACTAAGAAGGGTGGGTTTTTGATGTTCAAAAAGTCTGCTATTGATAAATGGCTAGAACCTGATTACTATCCCATATCACCAGGCTCTTTGGTTTTAGATAGGAGGGGAAGGCTATGAAAAGACCTAAGGGGTTATACAAACGTGGCCGTATATGGTGGATAGGGATTAAAGGGCCAGGTGGTAGGCTTTATTGTGAAAGCACCGGGACGGAAGATATTAGACTGGCAGAGACCTTGCTAATCCAGAGGAAAAGGGAATTACAGGAGGGCAAGCTAGAGAAGATTAAGGAGTACACTTTTACGGAGCTGGCAGGGGAATATCTGCGGTGGGCGGAGAGGCAGAAGACTTACAAGGACAAGGTATACCATGTAAAACACTTCCTACAGTACCTGGGTAATCCACCCTTAACAAAGTTTAATACAAGGCTTTTAGAAACCTGGCAATCCCTGAGATTGAAGGAGGTTAGCCCTGGCAGGGTTAACAGGTTAATGTCTACCCTAAAACACATGTTCAGTAAAGCGGAAGCGTGGGGGATGATAACGGAGGGTGTGTTGAAGGGCGTAAGGCGTGTTAAAACCTTGAAGATACCCCCAGGCCGTTTAAGGTATCTATCTTCTGAGGAGTGTCAGGCCCTAATTGAGGCTTGTAGTCCACACCTGAGACCCATCGTTATCACGGCCCTAAATACCGGCATGAGGCTGGGGGAAATCCTTAATCTCAGGTGGGAACAAGTAGACCTCAAGCACGGTTTTGTACTCCTGGATAAGACCAAGAACAATGAGAGGCGGGAGATACCCATAAATAACACTTTGAGGAAGGTCTTTGAGTCAATACCGCATGGCCTTGAAAGCGAGTATGTCTTTGTGGGTAGAGATGGTAATCCCTATCAAAGGGTTAAGACCTCTTTTGTTACCGCCTGCAAGAGGGCAGGTATAACGGACTTCAGATTCCACGACCTGAGACATACCTTTGCCTCTCACCTGGTAATGGCAGGGGTAGACATTACCACAGTGAAAGAGTTGCTGGGACACAAGACCTTGACCATGACACTGAGGTATGCCCACCTATCACCGGGCCACAAGGTAAGGGCAGTGAAAATACTGGAAGAAAGATTAGGCAAAACCGAGGTTAAAACAACCAGTGTGTTCTACAATCCTTCTACAATTTTGGGGGGTGAGGGAGAGAAGCCAGTTGTAAGTCCTTATGGGATAAAGCCCACGGGCGGAGTTGAACCGCCAACCCCGGCATTACGAATGCCGTGCTCTGCCGGTTGAGCTACGTGGGCATTTATCTTAAAGTAAATGACTTTTTAGTTATCCTCTGTCTTTTGCCAGGCATCGCAGGGCCCTTGTTTCCATTGGCCTACGGTGTGAATCAGTAAATGGTTTCATATTTATGCAAATTCAACTGTTTGAGACCTCTGGAAAAAGCTCACTCTTATGTCATTCTGAGGGAGCTAAGCGACCGAAGAATCTCTTAAACTTAGATTCTTTACTGCCCCTTCGCTCCGCTCATGGCTTCGGCTCAGAATGATAAGTGCTGTTGTGAAGACTTCTTACGGTTCTCAATATGTTTTTTAGGGTTTAAAAGTTCCCCAAAGTGTATTGGGGCTTAATACACGTTTATTATATCTTTTGCATAGCCAGGAGAGCAAGTTAAGAACCTGAGCGGAGAACTTTGGCCAGGGATTCTCCTATGGATAAGTCTTGCAAGTGCCAAATGTAATCCGTAGTACTTTCTTTTGCTCTCAGGGAGGAATGGCCTTTTGCGTGCAGATACGCCTGAGCAAACTTTAACCAGAGTTAAACAGCACACCCAGAAGGTTGCGGCCACATTCATGTAACTGCGTAAGCCATAAAGTCTGTGTTACAAAGGCAGAGGGCATGTCCCTCTTTATCCACTGCTATTATACCGGCCCTGCCTCCATGGGAGTCCAGTTCTTTAAGGGCCGATTCAGCGGCCTCTTTTAACCCCACACCACCCGCCACCCTAACTGCCACCCTTACTGCCAGGGCTACATTCACTATCTCCTCCCCCCTTCCCGAGCACGAAACACCCACAAATTTATCAGCGTAGGTCCCACATGGAGAGGCGACATCGCTGACCCTCCCTGGGGTCTCAGACCCTACCCCACCGGTGGAGGTAGCAGCGGCAATGACTCCTTTAGCATCCAGTGCTACGGCCCCTACCGTCCCCGCCTCAATTCTTGAGTGGAGTTGCCATTCTTTTCTCCTCTCCTCAGTAACGGGGTTATATGGTTTAAAGCCCTTTGCTCTAGCAAAGGCTGTGGCCTCTCTGCCCGCCAGTACAGTGAATCTCTCCTCTTGCAAGAGGTGGGCAATCAAGACGGGGTTCTTTACATTCTCAATATTTATCACTGCTGAAAATTTCTGGTTTTGGCTGTGCATGAGGGAGGCCGTAAGCCTTGCCTTACCATCTGCCTGGAGTCTTGAGCCTGTCCCAGCATTAAAAAGCGGGTTATCCTCAAGCATTGTAATGGCATGTACTACTGCCTTTATCGCTCCATCCCTGAGAAGGACAGGATAAGTTTCTTTAATAATACTATCCAGGGCCTTTGTCATCGCTTTTTTTCTTTTGGCAGGTGGCTTCTTGCCAGCACCCCCATGGATAATGAGCCTTGGAAGCATGGCTGTAAGTTATAGTTAAGGTGGGTCTAACCTGTGCCTATTCGTCTGCTGTTTTTATCTCTGTCCGTAACACTCAGCCTTGAGGGTGGCGATAAAAGGAAGGTTTCTGTAACGGTTGTTAAAGTCCAACCCATAGCCCACTACAAATTCATTTCCTACGACAAAGCCATGATAATCGGGTTGTAAACCCACCTGTCTACGATGCGGCCGGTCCAGAAGTACACAGGTCTTCAGTGAGCGTGGTTCAAATCTATTTACATCTTCCATGACCTTTTGTAGAGTTTTACCCGTGTCAATAATATCATCAATTATTAACACATCCCTGTCTTTAATATCCACCTTGAGGCTATTAAGCAGCTTGGTTTCAGTCTTGGGGAAGGTCTGAGCCCCGTAGGTATCTGCCATAAGGGTATCTAACCTCATTGGGAAGGGCAGGTGCCTGACTAAGTCTGAAAGAAAGATTAGGCTGCCGTTAAGTATAGCTACGATGGTAAGATCTTTTTCCTTGTACTCTGCGGTAAGCTGTTCCGAGAGTTCCGCAATTTTCTTCTCTATCTCTTCGGCTGGAATTAATATTTTATCTATGTCTTTTTTTATCTCTTCCATCATAGAGTTTGCCTCTCTTTTTTATATAATGTGCCCTCAGCGAAAGGATTACAAAGGTCATTACCACAACGAAGGCGTTAGCCCCCATTATAATCTTGTCCCTTTTGTGGAGGCCATAGACAAACCATAATGCACAGCCCACCCCGAGTAAAATCAATAATCCGGGTGAGACATCATCAAGTCTCTTAGTCTTTACACCCCTGATTAGCTGGGGTATCAGACCACTTGAAGTACAAGCCGCTGCCAGTATTCCAATTATATCCCACCAGATATCCTTCTCCATTGTTTACAGCCACAGTTGGCGATTATATAGGAGTTTAGGGATTTGTAAACAGCCTTTTCTTGGACCTAAGATATGAGGCTGGTGCCACTAAAATTATTTAAAAAGAGCATTTATAACATTTTTACATTAAGCAAGACCTTCTAAATCCTTTTTAAGGTTTTGATGGGAGATGAAGAAAAAAATATAATTTATACAGGTGATTATTGTCATTTTTTAGTACTAATAGGTAAATAACTATCGTATTGTTACACTTTAGAGTCTGAAAAGAGAAAAAAGCAATTATTTGGCTTATTAGGACATAACTATTTAAATTAGAAACAATTATGACAGTTTTACTATTTTATTTCAGTGAAGTTTAGGTTCCACAAAACATCAATTTAATATAATTAAAAGATTTATATATAAAATAATGAGATATATATTGAAAAATGACAATTGTGTGGTATAATTTTTATGTAAAAATGGAGAACACATTATAGATGAAGATCACCAGTGCTGAGGCTAATAGCAAGCTGGCGGCATTCCTTAAATTTATAAAGGGGCCCTTTAACGGCGCCTTAGGGCATATCCTGAGGGCTGTAAAGGACTTTTTTGCAAGTCCTGCTGCGGTACTGTTTCTAGCTACCGACAAAGGTTACATGGTTCTTGATAGCGATGGATGCCCTCTGGAGAGCGGTGCATGTTGCAATGGAAATCTTTCAAGGACCCTGGAAGGGGTGTCCCATCCTCAAGGTGGCCAGTGGCACTTGGTAAATCTGTGTTCTAGTGGGAAGTCTTTCGGTGTCTTGGCCCTTTACGGGGACAAGTGGCTGATACATGGCGAAAAGAACGAGGCCTTTTTGGGCCTCCTCTCGCAGTGCTTTTCGCAATTACTCGGTAGTCTTATCCAGACTCAGCAACTACTGGAGGAAAAGGGGTTGTACAAGGCTGCCTTGGAAAATGCATCTTCTCCTCTAATTCTTGGGGATACCAATGGGAGGATTATTCACTTTAATGATGCTTCTGCAAGGCTTTACGGTTGGAAAAGGGAAGAGGTCTTGGGGAAGGAAATAGGTTCCCTTTTTGACCCCCTCCGTAAAAGTTCATTCTCTTTTATTCCAGGAAAACTTGACGAGAACGGTCCCTTAAAATTTACTGAGATTGGCCTTAAAAGAGACGGTAGCAGGTTAGTTCAGGAATTCGCTATCAGTTTATTAAAAGACGAAGACAATAGGTCTATGGGACTTGTGGCATCTGTGTCTGACGTTACCGAAACAGTGCAGAAAAGGCTATGCGAAGAGGTTGCAGAGAACATTAACATTGCCATTACTTCCAGCCTGAACAAGAGTGAGATTACAGAAGCCTTTGCCAAAGAGCTCAACAAAGTGGTGGATTTTGACGGACTTGAGTTGATGCTACTTGAGAAAGCCACCGCAGGATGTTCAGCTCATCATCATGTTTACCCTCCTTCACGGCAGCGGTTTTTAGAAGGCATGGAGGAATGGCTTGACTTTGTTATGAATAGTTGCAAAAAGGCCTCAGCCACCACCATACTAGAGGGAAGCCCACTTGGAAATAAGCTTCATTCTAAGGGTATCCACTCTTATCTCCTCTACAGCGTTGATTACCTTCAAAAAATTAGGGGGATATTGTTTTTGTACAGCAAGAGGAGGGAAAGATTTAGGAGGGGGGATGAGAGGCGGGTGTTAGCACATGTAGCTCCCCAGACCATTCTTGCTATTTATAATGCAGAGGTTTACGACAGACTTAAAGCCAATCTGTACCAGTTGCAAGAACTCTGCCGTATAACCTCAGAACTTATGAGGGAGGTTGGGTCTCCAAACAACGTTTTTGAGAAGGTGACCCAGGGGGCAGCCACCCTATTTAAAAACAGTGGTGCTCTGCTTTGTCTTTCCAATTTTGGACCCACTCCCCAGGTTGTGGCTAGTTACGGGTTAAGTAGGGAATTTATAGAAAAATTCTCCAACGCCGCAGTCTTGGGATGCAGCCTGGGATGCAATCGTGAAGGCCCTGTTTATCTATATACACCGGACACGGAAAAGGGGGAGAATGAAAAAGCCATGCTCGCCCTCCTTAAAGCAAAGGGGCTAGAGGCAATGTTAAGTGCCCCCATCAGAGTCAACGATAAAAATGTGGGCTGTATAAATATATTTTTCCCCACCAGGTACAACCTAGAAGACTTTCAGCTTAAACTTTTGGAGATGTTCACCAATGAGGTGGCAGTAGCGCTTAACAACGTCCAGATTTATAAAAGACTGCAAGAATCAGAAGAACTTTACAAGGAACTTTATGACCAAGCCCCTTGTATGTACTACTCGCTGAGTAAAAGTGGGATTATTCTAAAGTGTAACAATACGGGGGCCCAAAGCCTTGATTATCGTAAAGAAGAATTGCATGGAAGGCACATCTTTAACTTCTTAGAAGAAGGGTCTGTCTCCATTTTGAGGTCTATCCTCAAGGGTGAACTCTTTGAAGGTGAAGTTAGTTTTGTCAAAAAGGGGGGCGACATTCTCCATGCTACTATAAGAGCCTGTCAGGCCGATTCTAGTGTAGGGAGGGAAGTGAGGGTAGTTCTCACGGATATAACGGAGAAGAAAAGACTTCATGGGAAGTTAAGCCATGTAGAAAAGCTAAGGACTTTAGGGCAATTAACCTCTGGTATAGCCCACGATTTCAACAATTTCCTTACCGTCATCCTTGGCAACACGTATTTGATGCAAGAGAAGTGCTATCAAAGTAAGGAACTACAAAAGTGCCTGGGTGTTATAAAAAAGGCAGCCCTTGATGGTGCACAAACTGTCAGGAGATTGAGGGAGTTTACCAGTATCAGGGCTGACATCTCTAAGCTTATGCCAGTGAACGTCCACACCATTGTAAAAGATGTAATAAACTATACTAGACCCCGCTGGCGAACCCTCGCCCAGGTTAGAGGAATTACTTACCGCTTGATACTCAAAAAGGCAATCCGAGAGGGCTGGGTTATGGGTAACCCTTCAGAACTCAAGGAGGTATTTCTAAACATAATAGACAATGCATTTGACGCAATGCCAGGGGGTGGGAAGCTCACAATTAAGATACACAAAGAGGCTGGCAAGCTCAGTGTCTCTATAAAAGACACCGGTGTTGGCATGTCTGAAGAGGTTAAGAAAAAGGTCTTTGACCCCTTTTTTACAACAAAGGGCATTATGGGCAGTGGTTTGGGTATGAGTGTGGCCTACGCAATAATTACGCAACACGGGGGTGATATAAAGTTAGAGAGTCAAGAGGGTAAGGGTACAACAGTCATAGTTAAGCTGCCTCTCCATTATAACTATCAAGCAGGGACGAGTTTCACTTTAACAGGAGCTCCCGGTATTTCTTACAAGGAGAATGGATATTTACAGGTGCCACATTCCCAGAGACTTACGAGTATGTGCAGTAAACCTCGGAGGTCTAAACTTACAGGCCCATCCAAGGATGCATCTGGTCTGCGTGTCCTCATAATTGATGATGAAGAGGAGACCTGCAAGATCCTTACGCACATACTCTTAGATAGTGGCCATGATGTAACCGCTATCACAAAGGGAAAAATCGCCATGAAAGCATTAAATAGGGGCTCCTTTGATGTGGTGTGCTGCGATTTAGCTATGCATGGGTTAACGGGTTGGGATGTTGCTGCAAAGATAAAACAATTAAGGCTTATTGAGACAAGCCCCCTTCCAGTGCTCATATTAGTAACCGGCTTAGGAACCTATGTTGAGCACGGGCGGTTAAAGGAAGCTGGTGTGGATTATGTCTTAAATAAGCCCTTCTTGGCCGAAGAAGTACTGGAAGTTGTGGGTAAGGCGCAAGTGATGATACAAAAAATTCCGGCAGAGTATGCCCTCAAGAGTTAAGGTGCGGAGGCAAAAACAAGGTATGTGTTTACATCATTGTAAGACCTTACGAAGGAACCAAATTAGTGGTGTGTTTACAAGGCATATTGAAAAAAACCTATGTAAATTTATCCTGTAAGGAATTTTGTTGGGCTTTAGATCCATTATGGTAAATAAATTTTTTGGTACGCTAGTTGCGATGGAAAGGGGCAGGAGGTAAAAGATGCAATGTCCAGAAAAACTTAAAGGGTCGCATGACTTAAATATCCCCTTGCTAGGCGCTAGACCTGAGACGAGTATAAAGATGAATATTGGGTCTGCAGAGAAGCTAACGGTCTCCTCTCCGGGACGCCTAAGAAGGGAGTTAAATAGGGCATGGCTATTTATAGCAGAGCCAGACTTTGTTCGTTATCAAGGGGGCATGCACGTACCCAAGACGGCACGCCCACAACAAGACATCTTTAGTGGGGTGCACACCTTAGTATTCATTACTCATATCCCGGGCACCAAAGAAAAAGCAATACAGGTAGATATTAGTGGAGACGTCCTTCGCCTTCAGGCAGATGCCTTCACCAAGTGTGGCCAGGAGAGGTATTATAAGGAGGTACTTCTGCCTTTTGAGGTAGATACCTATAATATTTCCTATTATTTTAAAGATGGAATCTTACAATTGGAATTAAACCGAATTACTAAAGTTGAAGGGGTGAAAAATGATTGAAGCCGCTGAAAGCTTGCAACAAAAACATACGATACTGCTTGCTGATGATGAGCCAGAGATTGTCAAATTTTTCCGTCAGATTTTTTCAAAAGAGGGTTATAGGATTGTGAGCGTTCGCAACGGTAGTGATGTTGTCAAAAGAGCTGCCAAGGGTGACATAGACTTGGCGGTAGTAGATATCGTAATGCCAGGCATGGATGGGATAGACACCCTCAGAGAATTACAGAAGGTAGTACCAAAACTGCCCGTAATAGTATTGTCTGGCTACGGAGATCTAAACACGGCAAGGGAGGCTATGCTATTAGGGGCCAATGATTATATAACAAAGCCATTTGATGTAGATTTCATGAAGGCAGCCATCAAGGGAATATTAAGGAAAAAGGCATAACATACCTTTAACGCCTCTAAGTAAGGGATGCTTAGTGCGAATATGGATTTATATATCCGAAATCTATGCGGTTATATATAGGTCTATTGTTGCTTGTCCAGAGCAGGAGTATACCGACAAAAGGGGGGGTGTAGGTAGATTATAAAGAACTCAGAGGTTAAATCTTTTTTGGGAGATAATAGAAAATGGACTTAATAAGTTCGTTTTCCTCACAAACCCAGGTCGTGGTTGAAAGGGGAAGGGTTGAAGAGCCAAAAAACGCTCATAGTGTCTTCATGAGAGGGGCAAAAAGGATTTTAATTGTAGATGATATGCAAGATATTCACTGGATCCTAAGTAAGGTACTGGAGCAAGGGGGCTTTTCCACTATTTCTGCTTATAACGGCAAGGATGCCCTTGAAAAGATAGAAAAGACCCTGCCTGACGCAATCCTGCTGGATATAAAGATGCCTGAAATGAACGGCATTGAGATGCTAAAAGAAATGAAAAAGAGGCAGTGGGGTATGCCCGTAATAATCCTTACTGCACATGGGGAGGTTCGTGGGGCGGTGGAGGCGATGAAGTTAGGTGCTTATGATTACTTAATAAAGCCATTTGATAACCAGGAGGTACTCCTGAGGCTCCAAAGGGCTCTGAAAGAACGCCAACTGCAAAAAGAACTAGAGACACTCAAATTTCAGTTAGAGGAAAAGACATCCCTTTCTGAGTTAATAGGCTCAAGCAGAGTCATGGAAAAGGTGTTTGAACAAATAAGATGTGTGGCAAAAACTGATTTTACAGTGGTTCTCTATGGTGAGACTGGCTCTGGCAAAGAGCTAGCAGCAAAAGCCATACATAATCTCAGCCTTAGGAAGGAAAAGAGTTTCGTGGTAGTGGACTGCGGTTCTATCCCCGAGGCATTAATTGAGAGTGAATTGTTTGGACACGAGAAAGGGGCATTTACAGGTGCATACACCACCAAAGAAGGCCAATTTGAACTGGCTAATAAAGGGACTATCTTCTTGGACGAAATAGGTAACCTGCCGGTGTTTATGCAAAATAAACTCCTGAGAGTCCTCCAGGAGAAGTGCATAAGGAGGGTAGGAGGCAAACAAGATATCAAGATAGATATCAGGGTGATAGTAGCTGGTAATGAAAAGCTGGAAGACCTACTGGCCCAGGGTAAACTACGTAGGGACCTTTATCACCGCTTGAATGAGTTCTCTATAGAGATACCCCCCTTAAGAGAAAGGAAAGACGACGTACTTCTACTTTCACAACACTTTTTGGAGTCTACAAATAAGGAGTTAAACAAACACGTGAAAGGCTTTTCCGAGGAAGCAGTAGATAGCCTCCTGTCATATCACTGGCCTGGCAACGTGAGAGAGTTGAAGAATGTAATTAGAAGAGCAGTTTTGCTAGCCACGGACGTTATAGAAAGGAAGCATCTGCGAATCCAGAACGGTATTGAACCCCATAAATATTTCAGCGAACTAAAGAAATTTGGGGAGGATGGTGCTCCACTCAGACTCATTGTAAAAAAGGTGAAAGAAGAGGTAGAGAGGAAAGTAATACTGGAGACCTTAAGAATGACAGGCGGGAATAAAAGTAAAACAGCTAAATTGTTGAAGATTGACTACACCACCCTATATTACAAGATAAAGCAATATGGTATAAGACCGGTAATACTCGGTAGAGAGCAATTCCAAGAGGAGGGCAATAACGGGGGAGAAGGAGTCTAAATAATGGGGTCTAATAACTTATTTACTTTCTCATTAGATTAAAAGTCTCCTTTGAAGCTCTGAGGGGGTTGATAAGAATATTCATGGGATAAGGGAAGGCAGGGCTTCACTTATTGAATTTCGTATCACTCCATAGGACCGTATCCAGACCCTGGAGTAAAAGTAAATAAGGCCAAAAGGGGACCTTAATCGCTCATGTCAGCCCACTATTACAGCCATGGCAGACCATAACCTTTGTGTCTATTGCATAACTAAAAAGGCCTCTTCCATCAATGAACTGCACTTAAAGGGGGTAGAGTCTAGACCGGTTTATTTCCTTTCGTATGGGAGCTTGGCAGTGGCTCTTAGTAAGGTAGACTGGAAGGAAGGCTCTTTAAGCAACCTGATAAAAGAGCCCGACTGGATGGATAAAAGGATTAAAGAACATGAAGCAGTAAATGAGGAGATTATGAAGAGTCAAGCTATACTTCCCATGAAGTTTCTTACGCTCTTTAAGGATGAGAATAGTTTAGGGAATAGCCTGACCCCATTTCTAAAAGAGCTAGAGTGCTACCTAGAATATATACAAGATAAGGAAGAGTGGCTCCTGAAGGTTTATTGCGAAGAATCGCAAGCCTTAATGCATCTTCTAGATACAGATATATACCTAAACAATATAGAAAACAGAATGCCCAGAACAGTGGGTGAACAGTATTTTTATAAAAAATGCAAAAAGGAAATGGTAGACCAAAAGCTCTATTGTGTCTTGGGAGATATCCTGCGGGAAATATATCAAGCGTTGACCCCACTAACAGTAGATTGGGTAAACCTCGGACTCTACGATAAAAAGGTAACTAAGGGGATTAGGGAAATGCTATTTAAAGCCACCTTTTTAGTATCAAAGCACGTGAGAGAGGTATTTACTGAAACGGTGAGGCACTTAAATGAAAGGTATAGGGAGTGGGGGTTCTTTTTTGTACTTACAGGGCCTTGGCCCCCTTACAACTTTTGCCCCAACTTGGAAAAAGCATTTAAAGAAGAGGTATCAAATGAAAGGTAGGTTGAAGGGCTTTGGGTGGACATTGCAAAAGGGTTGAGCAAGTAGTACTTCTTACGGAAGGAATTACTAAACAGGCAGGGTGCAAGAAGAAAGTTAGAAGGCCTGAAAGGTATCTAGTCAACGTAGTGGAGGATGCTAGCGATATAATAGTTTCAATGAACCAACTGGGCAAGATTATTACATGGAATCGCGCCGGGGAGAGGATTACGGGATTCAGTGCTTTGGAACTTATGGGTTGCCATATTACCTCTATTTGCGCACCTAGTTATATAGAAAGTCTACTGCATGGGCTACAAAAGGCTATGAAAGGGGAGATGGTAAAAAACTTTGAGGTGGAAGTAATATCTAAAAGGGGTAAGATGATACCATTTGCCTGGAATTTTTCTTCTATGAAAGACGAGAACGATAGACCGGTAGGGGTGGTGGGTGTTGGACGTGACCTTACTGAGACCAAACAACTCCAGACCCAATTGGTTCAATCGGCTAAGCTTGCCTCGTTAGGTGTGCTGGCAGGAGGTATGGCTCACGAACTTAGAAATCCTTTGGGGATAGCTGCGGCTGCCAGCCAGATGTTGTTGGAAAAACCCCACGACACAAAACTGCTTAAAGAATGCGCCAAGCGGATTCACTCAAACATAGCCAGAGCCGCTGAGATAATAGAGGATCTGTTGCAATTTGCTCGGCCATCCATTAAACGTGGTGAATCTGTTAATGTCAACAAAAGCCTGAACGATGTGCTTCAAGAGATTAAGAAAAGATTTGCCGCTCAGCAAGTTACCTTATGTAAAGACCTTAGTACATCTCTACCTGCTATTAGAGCTGATGGTAAACTCTTAAAGCAAGTATTCTTAAATATTATAGCCAACTCCTGTAATGCCATGCCCAAAGGTGGCCTGTTGTATATAAAAACTGAGCTTAAGGGTGGAGAGGGAGCACACTTTCTAGAGGTATCTATCAGGGATAATGGAGTTGGCATGTCTAAAAACTATATAGACAAGCTATTTGACCCGTTTTTCACCACGATGCCACTGGGTAAAGGCACCGGATTAGGACTCTCCATATGCTATGGCATTATCAAGGGGCATGGGGGTGAGATAAAAGTAGAGAGCAAGGAAAACGAAGGTTCCACCTTCACCATTTTACTTCCAGTAACTACACGAAGGCCCAAAGGTCCAGGTAGCAAATGATGAAGTAGTAGTAAGTCTTTTGTTATTAAGTAGATAAGTAAAACATATCCATCAATCCCCACGAAAGACAAATCAACATTTTGGCGTCTTTTGGGTTCTTTCCTTCATTAATATTAACCGTGCCTTAAGTATGATTTGAACACGTTAGGGGTTTCTGGTATTCTGCTGTAGCATTTTCTGACAACCAAGTATGCCGAGCTCCAGGCGAGGTAAAAATTAATAGTGCTTGACACTTTTTGTCTACTTCTATTAGAATTTTTTGTAGTTCTATAGAAAAGTTTGTAAGGTAAAGGATTTATATGGGTAAAAGAGTAGTTATAGTAGAATCGCCCACAAAGGCTAAGACCATAAATAAGCTCTTAGGTGACAAATACAGGGTATGCTCCTCTATGGGGCATGTCAGGGACTTGCCTGAGGACAAACTGGCTGTAGATGTTAATAGCAATTTTGAGCCGCAATACAAGATTATTCCCACTAGAGAGGAGACAGTTAATACCTTAAAAAAGGAGACTAAGGGGGCAGAAGTGGTGTATCTTGCCACTGATAAAGATAGGGAAGGAGAAGCCATTGCCTGGCACCTTTGTTATGCGCTGAAACTGTCTGATGAAAGAGTAAGGAGGGTGGTGTTCAACGAGATTACACCAGATGCTATAGAAAGGGCCTTCCGGTATCCGGGGGCAATAGACATGAACAAGGTGAATGCCCAGCAGGCGCGGAGGATACTTGACCGCTTGGTGGGCTATCAGATAAGCCCCTTACTCTGGAAGAAAGTGACAAAGGGGCTTAGCGCCGGTAGAGTACAGTCGGTCGCCGTAAGGCTGCTGGTGGAACGGGAGAAGGAAATCCAGGCCTTTAAATCCCAGGAGTACTGGGATATTACTGCTAAGCTAAAGCCTATCCGTTCTAATAAGAAAGGGGAAAATGAGTTCGTAGCTAAACTCTGGAAGGAAGATGAAAAAGAGGTCTCACTTAATAATGAGGCTGATGCCAAAAGGCTAGTTGCGCTCCTTGAGAAAGCAGAGTTTAAGGTAAGCGAGATAAAGAAACAGAGGAGGCGTAATGCCCCACCGCCGCCCTTTACCACTAGCCAGCTACAACAACAGGCTTCAATCCAACTGCGCTTTAGTACTAAAAAGACCATGCTCATAGCCCAGCATCTTTACGAGGGGATAGAGTTGAAAGAAGGACCAGTGGGACTCATAACCTACATGAGGACCGATTCCCACCATGTCTCACAAGAAGCCCTTACGGCTGTCAGGGGATTAATCCTTCAAGAGTTTGGGAAGCAGTACCTGCCGGAAGAACCTAACCGTTTCCCATCAAGAAAGGGTGCGCAGGAGGCCCATGAAGCCATACGCCCCACCTACGTAGAGCGTACCCCTGAGAATGTAAAACCTTATCTAACTACCGACCAATACAAGCTTTACGAACTTATATGGAGGCGGTTTGTGGCCTGTCAGATGAAACCAGCAGAGTATGACCTGACAGAGGTAAAGGTAGCGGCTGATAAATATATCTTTAAGGCGAATGGACGGGTGCTAGTATTTGCGGGACATACCTTGATTAGTGGTTCTGCCGAGCAGGAGATACTCCCTGAACTGAAAGAGGGGGAAGAATTAGAGTTGTTAAGGTTAGACCCAAGCCAACACTTTACAGAACCACCCCCAAGGTATACGGAGGCCACCCTGGTGAAGACCCTTGAGAAGAAGGGTATAGGTAGACCCAGCACCTACGCCCCTATTATCTCCACCATTCAGGATAGGGGCTATATAAAGAAGGAAGGTAACACGCTTATCCCCACTGAACTAGGGATGTTGGTTACAGAAAAACTTGTCCAACACTTCCCGAGGATTATGGATGTGGGGTTTACTTCCTCTATGGAGGAAAAACTGGACAAGGTGGAAGAGGCACAGGTCAACTGGATAGAAACACTCAGAGAATTTTATACCCCGTTCCGTGGGGAACTGGAAAAGGCAACGCAAGAGATGCAAAGTGAGAAGGGTACAGTTGAAGAAGGCATACCACCCTGTAAGCTATGCGGCGCACCGATGGTAGTCCGATGGAGTAAGACAGGGAGATTCCTCGGGTGTTCTACGTTTCCCAAATGTGAGTTCACTATGCCACTTTCTTCAAATAACAAACCGGTGGAGAGTAGTGTCACTTGTGATAAATGTGGGAGCCCTATGGTAGTGAAATCAGGGCCATATGGGAACTTCTTGGGCTGTACGGCTTATCCAACTTGCAACAATACTAAGCCCCTTACCACGGGGGTTAAGTGCGCCAAGGAGGGTTGTGAGGGAGAGTTAGTACAGAGGTGGTCTAAAAAAGGCAGAAAGTTTTTTGGGTGTAGTAAATACCCCAAGTGTAATTATGCAACTTTTAGATTACCCAAGAAACCTTCCGTCAAGGAGACGACCCTAAACTAGATTTATAATGCAGGCTCATACTTCCCAGGTCTCCAGGGGCTAAGGTTTAATTAAGATAAACCCCTTTCCTTTTAGCAGTAGGGCCACTTTGTCAGCATTTCTTTGTGCCTCCGTCAACGCCTGGCGAAACTCTGCGGGGATTCCGACGGGCTTGAGTCCCAATTGTAGAATAAGGTCTCCCGGTATTATCCCAACCCTGTCCGCAGGGCTTCCTACTTCTACTCCAGTAACCACAAGACCCTTTTCCCCGTGGTAGCCCAGAGACTGTGCAATCTCAGGGTTTAACTCTTGAAGGGTTAAGCCCAAGCCTACTTCCTCAGGGTCACCCTTCCTGACAACGGATACGAACTTCCTGTCCCCGAGATCCTCTGGTTGTTCCTCAATCTTTATTGGAAATGTTAGAGAGGTTCTATCCCTGAAAATGGTAATCTCCACTAAACTCCCCACCGGGATTTGGCGAGTATATTTCTGTAACCCCTCAGAATTAATAATCTTATGTATTCCTAGTGCTACAATGACATCACCGGGTTTTATACCACCTCTAAATGCTGGTGTATCGTCCCATACTTCCGAGACAAAGGCCCCTTCACAAGAGGGAAGTGTGTACTCTGTTAGCATGTCCCTCTCATTCGCAAAGCCCAGGCTCCTGGCTAACTCATCATCAATATCTCGTATACCTACCCCCAGATAGCCTCTTATAACTCTGCCCTTCTCTATAAGGTCGTGGCTTACCTCTTTAGTTATGTTTGACGATATTGCAAACCCTATCCCCTGGAACCCGCCGGTCTTAGTAGCTATAGCCGTATTTATACCGATAATCTCTCCACGCAAGTTTACCAGTGGCCCACCGCTATTGCCCGGGTTAATAGCAACATCCGTCTGTATGAAATCCTCATAGGCGAATGGCCTAGGGAAAGGGACAACTCCCTTCCGCCCCACCGCGCTTACTATTCCGGCAGAGACTGTTTGTTGATAACCGAAGGGGTTTCCTATTGCGATTACCCAATCCCCCACCCTTACCTCATCTGAATTACCAAACTCGGCCGGCTCATAACTATCCCCTTCTATCTTTATTACAGCCAGGTCCGTTTTGGAATCTATGCCAACTACATTACCCTCGCAAACCTTACCGCTGGCAGTGGTTATTGTTATAGTAGCTTCCTCATAATCCTCTATCACATGAAGATTGGTAAGTATGTATCCCCTTTTATCAATAATTATCCCGGAGCCCTGCCCCCATTGCGGGATGTCAAAGCTATGATAAGGGCCGAATTCCCTTTCTGGTATTTCAAATCCGGGCACCCTGCGCTCTATGTCTTTTGTCCCTTTCTTTGATGTTGTGTTTATGCTTACCACTGATGGTCCTATCAACTCTGATGCCTTCCGAAAGCTCTCCACAAAGGGTTTTACTTTTTGCTCAAGTTCCCTCAGTTCCTTTTTAATAACTTCTCTGTCGCTAGCTTCTAACTCGGTCTGTAAAATTAATCCAAAAAGACACAAAAGAGTAAGTAAACACAAATGTCTTTTCATCTTTTAATACCTCTTAAGGAAGTGTATAGGGCCAAGCGTATTTAGTGATTTTTGTTAATAATTTGCTAAAAATATACCATATCGCTTGAAATATTCCAATAGGGAAGTTGCTTAAGTTTGGATAACAATTTCCTCAGTTAGCAAAGGAGGGGAATGGCAACGAAATAACTTACTGAATCAACCAATCCTTTACAGGTGCACCGTGCACCTTTCCCCTGGCTATCATGCGCAGGTTGAGGAATTCTCTTAGCTTCTGTCCCATGAAACCGAGGACTATTGAGGTGGAGATATGTGTCTTCTTAAATGAGTTGGCCCATTTGTTTATAAGGAGACTATCAAGGAGCAGTTCGGCGTCGGCTATCTGGTGGTCTTTTGACGAGAGTATTTCTTCCAGTTGTGAGTCAGATTTGGCAAGTTCTTTTAATAGGTCTGTGAAATCCCAACAATCCGCCAGAGTCTTAAGGGTATCAGTGGAGAGGTGCCCACCGGGGATAAAACTTTTTGCCTGGACATCTAATTTGTTTCTGACCATTTTTAAACATACTGAGATATTGGTATTATCTATCTGCCCACGAACAATTTCTCTGGCCAGATTCGTATCCTCATTATTATCGCTTATTTGAGATAAAGCCCATTGGAAATAGTATCTATCCAGTGATTCCTCCAGTATAGAGACGTTATTTTTTTCAAGATATTCGGGGAGGAAGCGTGCCAGGGGAGGGGCAAAAGGGGATAACCAGGTTGCAAGGGTATCTAAAACAGCCTTTATGTCAGGTTGCTTTAAGAGTTCTACCAGTCTTGGCTCATCCAATTCCCCCACCGGGATAAGGGCCGAGAGTACCTCCTCTTTGGACCGTCCAGCGTGTTTAGCGCGTAGAACTGTCTTAATATTATAGACATCCCACCTGGCCAGGAGCACCTTAACTATGGCCAAGGACATTCCAAAGCTTAGCTTAAGCACTTTATTAAAGGTTTTGGAGAGGTTGTGGCGGAGGGCCTTTTCCACGGCCTCTAGTCCCGAAGAGCTTGCCAGAGCAACAGATAAATCCTCTGCAAAAGGGGACGAAAATAAGGAGTCTATAATTTGCGGTAGTCCATCCCTACCCTGAAGTTCCTGCAAGAATCCCTCACTCAGGAGATTACTCTTCATCCCCCTTATTCTGGCATTGAGATAGCCATAGTCATCCAGCATAGTTTACGTAAGGCTGTGGCAATTTGCCAACCTGTTGTGGATGAATTACTTCAGATGGATTACCTGAACAGTAGCATTATTGCTACCACAAAACCCAATATGATTATGGTCTCAGGTATAACCATGAGGACGAGTATATTAGGAAGGAGGCCGGGTTTTTCTGTCATAGAACCTACCCCTGCTGCTCCGATTCTTGCCTGGGCAAAACCAGTAGCCAGGCCAGTTACTGCTACTGCAACCGCTGCGGCCCAGACCTTATGATGTGTCTCCAGTGGTTTTACAGCCTCGGACACCACTGGCACCTCCATTGTCTCCAGTACCCCCTGGGCGTAGCACATAGAGTTACTAGAAAAGACCAGTAATAAACCTACGGCAATTAGTAACAGGGTGGTCAACTCTTGCCTCCTTTCTGCCTTTGTAAAGGGTTCGTAAGGCCTACCCCCGGGGTAGAAAAACTTGGGGAAGAACTCTACGAAATGTAACCTTAAGGCTTGTATGGTTGGAGTGAATATGTGAAGAGCCATGTTAAGCGTGTGTACACCTATAAAAACACCCAGACCCAGGAAAGGATTACCTATTTGTTCCTTGAAAGAACTTGCTATCATGGCAAAGGCTACTGAGGCCATGCCCAGCGCCATGAGACGGATGTAAGAAAGGATATTGGTAAATAGGGCTGTTATCTCTATCAGAGAAAGGCATCCCCCAAGCAAACCCCAGGCAATCATAGAAGCCACTAGAATGCCCCCACCGATATAAAGAAAAAGCGGTGATAACAGGTAATGGGTTAAATAGCCGACCAGGATGGACGTTCCAGCCAGTACTCCTAACTTTGCAATACTTTCAAAGGCATGTCTTATATAGCGGGCACGGAAACAGGTGTAAACCCCCAGCATTATTCCAAAAACAACCTGAACCACTCCGAAAGCAATGGAGAGTAAGAGATAGTTCATTACTACCTTACTACCCTCTTGGTGCAGGTGACCCCTGGCAAGGGCTGGTATGAGTGGGTGAAACCAGGGCTGTACACCAAAGAACTCTCCGTAGGCCACCCCAAAGCCAGCTGAAATGATACCCAGAACGATAGCAATCAACCCGAGGTCTGCCAGTAGTGCGTGCCTCTTTCTGAAGGCTACAAATAAACCAGCACCAATAGCCGCCAGTACAATTCCGTAGCCCACGTCTCCCATCACGTACCCAAAGAATAGTGGGAAGAAGAAGGCCAGATGAGGTGTGGGATCTATTGTGCCATATTGGGGTAAGGCAAAGAAACTCACCAGGCGTTCAAAAACTGTAAGCGGGCGGGGGTTCTTTAGCTGGACCGGTATGCGGTCTTCCTTGCCGCTAGGCACTGGTAGTTCATTCACTACTATATTTCCATTAAAGTGAGTGGAGATAAATTTCCTGAGGTCTTTTAACTCCTTTCTTGGTAGCCAACCGTGGATGAGGAAGGTGTATCTTGTGTGGGCGAATTGATGAGTGACCTCTAACTGGCATAGTCTATCAGTATTGGCCGCCTCCAGTGCTCTCAGGGTGAGGATGTTTTTTTGAAAGAACCGTGTTATCTCTTTATTCACCCGTTCCGCTTCCCTGGGCAACCTCTCCAGCTTTTCACCTATTATCTGGAAGGCCTCGTGAAGGGGTTTGCCTATAAGGCTTTCCGGCAGGGGCAGTTCATTTATATCTTTTGCTTGGAGTAACTCCCTTACACGCCCCGCATGTTTTTTGACAAAACCTAACAGTGCTACCATGAACCCACCTTTCAAAACGGCTGATAGTACACAGTAACCGGGCCCGGTGATTTTCTCCATCTCGTTTCTCAGAGGGACTAAAATCCATTTCTGATCGCTTCTTATAGTGATACCTATAAATTCCCATCCTTTTGGAAACCTCTGGGGGAGGGTAGGTAACAAGTGATTTATCAATAATGAATATTCTTCCAGGATATTCAGCTCGTCAGCTATTTCTTTTCTGAGTCGGAGCAGATGTTGGAGTTTAACCCAAAGGTTTTTTGTCAGAGAGAGGGCCTCTCCCAATGGCATCCAGGCACATTCCGTAGCCCTTTCCAGTGTAAGGGTACTTATTTCAGGAGGAGTGTAGCGGAGGAGGTCGTTCAAACGCTTACGGAGTTCCTGCCTGGAATCCTTCTCCTCTTGCTCCTGGGATTCTAACTGCATCCGGCGGGTAGGACTCCCTTCCTCAAGCATATCGTCTATATGAAGCCTCCCCCAGGATTGCAGCTCTTCCAGTGTCCTACCATATTGCCACTTTGGCCCTATAATCTCCACCCTGGTCATCTGTGTCTGCATGGGTATACTCTCTCTTTTAGGTCTTTTATGTGTTAAATACTCAAAAGGAAATTTTTAAGCTATTTTAGAATAGTAGATGTAAAAGAAAGGACTACGGGAAGTTTAGAAGAATAATTGTTACCCTTTGGCAGCGGTACAAAGTCCCATAGTCAATGACGCACCCTCCATTATTAAAAATAAGGAATTTAAAACCATCTCACCTGCCATTGACTACTGCTTTAGCTTTCCAAGCAGCTTTCCCAACCCCCATCAAACAATCAAATTATAGTACACACCTTGGCATATGTCAATTGAATAACTGCTCACCTCCTGTAGGTCGGAGAAAAAAATTTATGCTTGGTGTGGTTTGGGTGTACGGTTTGCAAAAACAAACTATGGTGGATTGGCTTACGTCTGGATGAGGGTGGGCTTGCCTATTATCTATTGGGTAAATATTTTCTTACCGTGGGTGTCAAGAGTGAACCGAGGGATACTACCAGGCAAAGCTGGCTGAAGAGGTCACCGTATTTTGTGTAGAAACTGGGACCTCCCTGGGCTATCAGGACTGTACCTTGCAGAACGCCATCCACTTCCCTTTTTTTGCCATCCTTGGTTACTAAAGAGTAGATGTCTCCTGTAGGGGCGACAAAAGCGGATATACCCGTATTGGCAGCCCTTGCCACACCTACACGATTTTCCACGGCCCTAAATACCATGATGGCTAGGTGCTGGTCTAACTCGGGGCTATCACAGAACCAGCCATCGTTGGTGATGTTTATGAGAAAATTTGCCCCATTCTTGACAAAGTGCCTGGCCAGGGTGGGGATTGTATCCTCGTAGCAAATCAACGTGGCAAACTTGAATGTTCCGAGCTCTTTTCCTTTAAGTTCCAGTAATTCCCATCGCTTGCCCGGGGAGAAGTCTATCTCGTAGGGGACCATATATCTCAAGAACGGGAAAATCCCTCTCAGTGGGGTATACTCTCCGAAGGGTACAAGGTGTAGTTTATCGTATCTATCCAGGAGTTTGCCATCGGGCCCGTAGAGGAACGCACTGTTATGAAAGGTGCTGTCCCTGAAGGTGTTTCCAAGTTCTATAGCAACACCCCCCACTAGTAGATAGGTTTGAAGTTCGTTTGCCAGTTCTGAGAGGGAACTTTGGACGAAGCGGTCTATATCAAGACAAAGTCTGGGATGCAGGTTCACCAGTCCCGGGGCTGCCGTTTCAGGCCATACCACCATGTCCACCGAAGCTGGTTTGATTTCTCTGGACATTTCTAAATACTTCTGGAAGTTTTTCTTGCGCTGCTCTGGATTTGGGTCCATCTTCAAATCCTGATGGATATTGCCCTGAACCATGCACAGCCTGGGACCTTCAAGGTAAGACAGCCCTGCCAATCGGAATACGCCGTAAGAAAGTGGAAACAGTAACAACACAAAGGCAATGGCAAAGAGAAAGTGCCCACTCTTACCCATCCACCACCTTATAAACCCTTGAGCAAAACAGGCATTGGCCATAACAATTGCGAATGAGACTCCGTATACACCAGTTATATCTGCAATTTGAATAATCGGCAGATAACTATACTGGGTGTGGCCAAGATAAAACCACGGAAAACCTGTCAGCAAAAAACCTCTTACGTATTCTAAGGAGACCCATATGAATGGGGCTACTAGGGCAAGGGGTTGCTTAAGATTAGTTTGAATGTAAAAACAGGCAACACCAAAAATTAGAAAGTATAGTGAAAGGTAAAAACTGAGTAATATCCAGCCTACATTAGTAGCGTAACCTAACCAGGAAAGCTTTATTGTAAAAAAGGTTATACCGATAAGCCAGGAGGTGAGGGCCACAAACCCAATACTTATTGGGGGTTTTACGTCCTTGTTGGGCTCCTCAGGTGTATCTGGAAGCGATACTTTCTGCGAAACGGTTGGTTCTGCTGAGCCTATTAATATCAGCCACGGTATAAGGGCTATCCAGGCCAGTAGCGGCAGATCTGGTGCGGGGAAAGACATGCCCGATAGTACTACCGTAGGAATAACAACTGGGAGTGTGAATACTAAAAGGGAAAGGCTAGGAAGGGGCAAAGATTTAATCATAACTAAAAGTCTCTCACCCCCCTGATGACATAACTATAACTCACCTGTGAGCATTACCTCTACCTCTTGCCCCTCTGATAGCGACTCTGCCCCTTCTGGGACTATTAGTAGTGAATTTCCCCTTGTGGTACCTAAGAGGTCGGCTGAGCCATGCCATCTCACGGCGGATGCATAGAACTTACCATTTTCTATGTGAAGCCAGGCAGGCCTAAACTCCCTACGCTCTCCCTTACTTTTTAGTGGGGTTTCCAACTGAGCCTTTAGTATTGTGCGGCCAAGCTGACCAAAACCCATCATCTTCCGTATGGCAGGCCTTACAAAGAGTTCAAAGGAGACGTACGTTGCTACCGGGTTACCAGGTAGGGCAAAAACCGCAGTCTTATAGTGCTTTCCAAACACCATGGGTTTACCAGGCTTCATCGCTACTTTTTCAAAGAAGAGTTTGACATCCAATTCCTTTAGGACCTTTACAACAAGGTCATATTCCCCCATGGATACGCCCCCAGTCATGATAAGTATGTCTTTTTTAAGTCCCTTTTTTATAAAGGAGGTGAGAGACTTGAAGTCATCTTTTGCAGTACCAAAGCATTCCACACCTGCCCTTGTCTGGAGCACCTGAGCCGCCAAGGAGTAGCTATTACTATCCCTTATTTGCCCCCCCACTGGTTTCCTACCTACCTCCACAAGTTCATCCCCGGTAGAGACGATGCCCACCTTTGGGAGAGAATAGACCTTTATTTTTTCCAGTCCTATCATGGCCAGCACCCCTATCTCCTGTGCCCTAAGTGTGGTACCCCTCTTGAGCAGTACTTGACCTGACTGGAAATCTTCCCCCCTTGGACTCACATTATCTCCTCCCCCCACTCCTTTAAGGATTCTTACCTTGTTAGGCTCCATAGACTCAGTGTCTTCTACCCGAATAACAGCATTTGCCCCGATAGGAAGGGCTGCCCCCGTCATTATCTTAATGGCCAGTCCCTTCCCCAACCTCTTTTGTGGCAACTGCCCCGCTGCTACGCTCTCTATTATCTCCAGCACCACCGGCTCTCCAGTGGCAGACACCGTATCCTCAGCAATAACGGCATACCCGTCCATTGAAGATTTATCAAAGGGAGGCATGTCTATATCGGCGACCGCATCTTCTGCCAAGCACAGCCCCACTGCGTCCTTAATATGAATTACCTGAGGAGGCAGGGTGCTAATGTTTTCTGATACAATACGATAAGCCTCGTCTACGTTCATCATCTTTTGTGCCTAAGCCTCCGCGCCTCTAAACGTGGTCTCGGCCAGCAGAATAGTGGCCAAATCTGGGGTCTTACGAACTAAAAAACCTTTTAACTTTATCTGAGGATAACCCTAGAGGGAGATAATGTCAAGTGGCTTATTGTACAAATAAAAACGAATAGGCAGGGGGTGGTGTCAGATAATAATAAAGATGCTGCTGAGCGGCAAAAGCGTTTTTTTTCTGCCGTAGTTTATTTCTTGCCTCCTTCCCCTGTACCCTTCAGGAAAAACCTGCCTGAGTAAACACCATTAAAATTACATACCTCTATTACTGCCTCTTTTTCTTTCAGTTCTTCGGGAAGGCTGATTTGTAGCTCTTTGTTGCTGATAAAGTCTGTCTTAAATTCTTCTCCGTTTATAGCCACCCTCGTATGGCGATCAAAGTTGCAACCAGAGATAATAACTTTTATTTGCTTGTCCGTAGGCGGTAGTGACTTCAAAATTGCCACAGATGGACTGGTTACCGGGTCAGTATATCTGAAATTAAATGGGACGCTGGCTCCCAGAGGTGTTACCACCTTCAGGGTTGCTACCTTTCGCCCAGCGTTACTGGGTGGGATGGTCGCAACAAAGGTTTCACGATTAATGAAAGTAACGGTGGATATATCCTTGCCATTCACCTCTATCCGAGTTTGGTAGTCAAAATTTTTACCCGTAATTAACACTTGAGTCTCTACGTTGCTTGGGCCTGAATCAGGGAAGACAGAGGTAATCACGGGGAATATATCCCTAATCCCACGTTCGTTTATCTTCTTGGCTTTTTCTGTGTCGTAAGGTAATAGCAAACGGCCAATCCTAACGGGCTTAAGGAACTTAAGTCTATCCATTTGACAGTACAGGGCCTGTGTAGCAACATCTTTTTCCCTAATCTTTAACTTCTTTTCGCTAATTCTCAGTGCGGCCTGTTTGTCTCCCAGAGCCTCGTTCTTTTTTTCTTGCTCAATTTCTTTCTCTATTTCATTTTTTTCGGTCCGGACCCTATGGTAGTAAGTTTCTATTTCGGCATGAATTTGATAAAATCGTTCCCGCAATTCATGAATCTTACTATAGCTGAATGCCTTCTTTAAATGGTTTTTTATATTCACCCAGTTAGTGCTTACTGTAAGCCTGACTACGGGAAGGTCACCCGGTACGGCGGCAAGGACGTACACCTGTCTGACCCCTTTTTCGGGGACCCGCCTGTTTGGCCCTACAAGCCGTGGCCCAAAGAGCCAACCCACTTCTTCATCGCCTCGCATAAAACTTATAAGGGTCTGATGGGATAGGATGGCCTCACTCTCGGCATCATAGGCCTTACGTACGGAGGCCGGGATAGTGGGTATCTTGGGTGCACCAGAAAACATCCCTCCCATCGGTCTCCCAGGATTGGACGATTCTTTTGTTTGTTGTTTCTCATGAGTTCCCTTTCCCCCACCCTGAGCTGGTGGAGAAGGAGGGGGTGTAGGGGCGGGGGCAGGAGGAGGCGGCTGAAAAAGGTCTAGCCCAAACTTCCTGCTGAGGGCGCTCCATGCCCCTATATGTTGCACGTACTCCTGAGGTACAAAACTGTAAATATACGGCTTTCTTCTCCTGTAAATCTCCTCCAGCCTCTGACTCCAATCCCTCAAATCTTTCTCCCCTTTGACAAACCCCATGTTCTCCAGGTCTTCTAACTCCGGGGTGTGTATGCGTATGGAAACCTCTGCGTAAACGTTCCTGGCATCAAAACTCCTCAAAGATGGGAAAAACCAGCATCGCTTACCAGGTATTACTGAGACTAAAAACCTTAGGAGGTATATAGTATAGCCCTGTAGTAAAGTATTATCGTCGCGCCCCTCCACCAGTTTTTGCAGTTCTACCTCGGCAAGAAAAGTGCTCTTATGACGAAACCGCTCTTGAGGGGAGAGCGTCAGGCCTTCAAGGAATTTTTCAGGGGTTTGTGCTTCTGTTGCCGTGCCTGGCGGGGCACCCAAGGCTACCTCTGTGGTCTGCCTCTCCTTAAATGACGCCTGTATACCTTCCTTGTAGAGGTTACGCATATCGTTTACATCTTGAATCCGGGTATTTCTATAATCAATAAGGCGGCTCTCATACCAAACATCGGGAAATTCAGCAAATATCTCTCCATATTTTGTTATTTCCTTCTCCAATTTCTCTATCCGCTTATAGATACCTTTGTGTGTTTTCTGGTAAAGTTTCTCTACCTCTTTCTTATACGCTGCAAAGGACGCTTCTCCCGGTGAGAGGAGACTTAGCAATTCATCTTTTTCTTTCTCGGTCATGACCCCCTTGAACGTCAGGTAGTTTTTAGCCTTTTCATACCATACTGTTTCTCTAAGGTGTGCGGGAAACTGTAACTTTTCAGGGAAATTTTTAAGCTTTACATAAGTTTCCATTTAAAACCCTCCTATGGGTTAGGCAAGCAAGGAGAAGCGTATCAGATAGGCATCAGGAAGTCAATAGTTAAGGTCAGTATAAGGAAACTGTTGACAGTAGGTATTTATAGTTTGTATAATTTTGTGTTTTAAGAAACAGCAAGGAAGAGGAAAAGAAATGAAGCTGCTTTTAATCTCTCCAGAATTAAAAGAGTCTATTTTTAGTTATTCAAAGAAAGATGTTAGGACCTTTTGGTTCCCCAGATTAAGTCTTCCAGTACTGGCAGCCTTAACCCCGCCAGATGTGGAGGTCAAGCTTCTAGATGAAAGCGTAGAGAAAATTAACTTTGACGAGGAAGTAGACCTTGTAGGTATCTCTGTGATGACATTCCTTGCCCCGAGAGCCTATGAGATCGCAAGGGAATTCCGCCAGAGGGGTGTGAAAGTAGTTCTAGGAGGTATCCACCCCACTTCTGTGCCAGAGGAGGCGAAGATGCATGCCGATAGCGTGGTGGTGGGTGAGGCAGAAGGCCTCTGGCAACGCCTTATACAGGATTTTCATCGCGGGGAACTAAAACCTTTTTACCGTCAGAATGGGCTTCCTTCTCTGGAGAATCTTCCCCACCCCAGGAGGGACCTCTTAAAGGGAGACGCCTACCTTACGGCCAACTGCCTTCAGGCCTCAAGAGGTTGCCCCTTCGGTTGCGAGTTCTGCTCCGTAACTAACTTCTTTGGTAATACCTATCGCCTCAGGCCAATAAAGGATGTAGTAAGGGAGCTGGAGTGTATGCCACCCGGCTATACAATATTTGTGGATGATAATATTGCTGGTAATAGAAAGTACGCTATGGAGCTTTTTGAGACCATTAAGCCACTGGGTATCGCGTGGGGAGGGCAGTCCAGTCTTAAGCTTGCGGATGACCTGGAGTTATTGAAGAAGGCTGCGGAAAGCGGCTGTACGGGCCTCTTCCTGGGAGTGGAGAGCCTTTCTCAGGAAAACCTCAAAAAGGTGAAAAAAGGCTTTAACAGGGTAGAAAAATATAAAGAATCTATCAAAAAATTTCTTGACCACGGTGTTAGCGTTACAGCAGGGATTATCTTTGGCTTTGATGGAGATGACGAATCTGTGTTTGAACGTACAGTTGAATTTTTAGAGGAAAACAGGGTAGCTATGTCAACCCCGGCCATTTTGACCCCCCTGCCAGGTACGCCTTTCTACCGCCAGATGGAAAGGGAGGGGAGGATTTTTGATAAGAATTGGGAGCACTATGATGGCCGTCACGTTACTTTCTACCCGAGGTTGATGGCCCCCGAGACGTTACAAGAGGGCTATTACTGGGTGAATCACCGCCTCTTTTCCCTACCCAGCATAATTAAAAGGGTTGTAAGACCTTCCCAATCCTATTTACTTGCTAGATTGGCCATTAACTGCACCTTCAGGAGGATGGCCAATCGTATTCCAAAGGGCGAAATATCACCCATAGCAAGGCTTCTCCACCGCCTCCAGGGGACGTTAAGTTCTTCCTCTGAAGGACTTATACCCAATATGCCACCCCAAGCGCACACTGAAACTACCCCCCAGGAGACGGCTAATAGCTTGCCGACGCTTCTAGGGAATGCCAGGGAAGAAGTCATAGAAAGAATCCTCAATATTCAAGCGACTTATGACGAAAAGGTACAGACAATACGCATCTCCTTGAAAGGGGTGTTAGATGAAAAGGTGGTCAAAAAGTTCATAAAGAGGGTTAAAAAGATACTGGCCACCGGGGTGGTGGAAGTGGTGGTGGATTTTAAGGAAGTAGCCCTCTTTTCCAGGACAGCACTCACGGAACTCTTAAAGTTGAAGGAAGTTCAGAGTAAGCTGAGGTTTGAGGCACTTTATCCATTGGCTAAGGGAGATACCTAATATGGACGTTAAGGATAGGGACCGCAAGCTGGTGGAGCTGGTTAAATTATTCCTCCGCTCGGTAGTCCTCTACCGCCGGCTTTATGGGGATTATCAGAAGGGAATCTTAAGATTTGAGGAGATCCAGAAGCTGGTGGACGATAAAGGCCAATCCTTCTTGTTCAATTTAAAGAAAATTTCTCACTCCCTCTTCAGGGCAAATAATTCCTGCTCCGAGAAGGAACAACTCTTTGACCTGGCCGTTAGCTCCATATTCCACGAGGTTATGGTCATAAGAGAGAACTGCTATCAGGTGGAAACTTACGGGCCAAGAGCAAAATCCATTGAGCGAAAACCAGAGAAAGGCCCACACGAAAAAAAGTTCCTGAGAGAACTATACCGCGCCCTGGAAAGGGCCAAAAAACGGCTCTCTGCTGAGTTTAGAGAGACTGAGGCCTTACTTTCAGAAACCCTGGAACAGCTAAAAGAAATTATTGCCAGCTATCCAGAAAACGGCCTTCTTGTGAGGTTTTTCCTGGAGAACGATGATTTAATTAGAGAGGTTTTTGGTGCAGAAGGGTTAAACAAACTATTTTCTACCATGTATAAAGAAGGCAGACTGAAGGCGCTACGCGTGGCCGCTGAAAGTTATTACCATAGCGGTTATTACGAACAGGCAGCCGCTGTTATCCAAAAGGCCCTCCCCTTAACCTCTGACAACGAGACGAGATTTCTATACTTCTTTTATACCGGTCTTAAGGACTACTACGAGGATGATAACTATCAGGGGGCCACTGAAAACTTCCGAGTAGCAAAGGAGATGGAGGAGCACCTGCGCCTCCTTAACCCTGAGTATTTTGAGAGGATGAATTCCCTCTGCAAAATCCTGCAAGAGACCTCGCAAGAAAAAAACAAAGACGTTCAGACCGTTTCATAGCTATTCCATCCTGAGACAGTACCCACAAACAGGTAGTCCAGTCCATCTTAGGCGTATCGCTACGTAAAATCTCTTTGTAATCGGTCCGCCCAAGCCACATCACACACATCAATCCCACCGACAAAGTCAGTCAGTGCATTCCAGAAGTCCGCCCCCCCTCTTCCCCTTTGCGTTTTAGGCCATATTTACCGTTAATCCTGCATAAAAACCCGCAAACAGTTATATTACTTAATAAGATAAAATATATTTTTAAAAAGGTTGTTTTTGTCTAGCAATTGTCAAATTCTATGGTATAATTTTTATAGAAAAAGACTAAAATATCTCTTGCGTAAACTGAAAGGTGCCGTCATGACCATTATATTCAATCTAAATAAGATGTTTGTGTTAATAACTTCTACAATGTGTTTATTTTGTATGTCGTCGGCCTTTGGAATGGTCATTCTGAAGGACGACGGAAGTAGCATGAACTGCGTCGTTAATGGCGAACAGTCCATTACTGTTAAGACATCCTCATGGCAATCCACCGTCAAAGTTACTGACATTCTGTGGATGGCTGGAGGCGACACAAAAAGAATAAGGACCAAAGGTCAAAACCCGGAACTACTTCGTGGCACAGTAGAGAAAAAAGAACTCAGTGTCAGGAGAGGACAAGAGTCTTTAGCAATACCTACCGAGAAAATTATTTTCCTCTACTGCGAAAACATAGATTTAGAAAGGGTAGGGGCTCTAGAGATAGTTGAAGCTGATAATGTCACCACCCTTTTGCAATTCGCCAGATCCAGCAATGGTAAAGGACTGAAAGTAACTTTGTTACCGGCAAATTGGGGGGGCAATATACAAATCTCATCGCCAGATTATCTAGAGAAAATATCTGGCTCCTCTGACTTAAAAGTGGATTTCTCAATCCGGGGGGATGAGGGTCTATATCACAATTTAAGTGAAAAAGTGAACGATTTGATTGTAACCCTTCGCATTGACTTCCAGGGGGGATTCCGCACCTGTCCTCGTTCTTTTGGTAAAGCTAGAGGCTCTTTACCTACCTCTTCAGAGAACGCCAACAGAATATCATTTTTCTTTGATAGGGCTCTTAAAAATCTCCATGGGAGTGGTAGCGCCTATTTATTCCTGACGCATAAAGGTAACGACAGGGAATGCTTGGGAAGGGAAAGCCTCGTGATACATAAGACAGTAAGCAACGTCTTAAGATTGCCTTTTGAAGTTGAAAGAAAAGAGCCAAAAGGACAGGCACTAGATAAGAAGCAAACAGCAGTACCAAAGAGAATTTAGCACACGGATAAGCTGCCTTTATGTACGGAGTTTTATTCATCTTAGGTAGATGTTACTGAGTTATGTAGTTCCATTGGTTGGGTTTGTTTATTTGAGGCAAACCTCTTGGGGGAGACTAAAGCAATGTGTATGCGAGGAACCCAACGCTCCAGGCAGTGCGAAATAAAAGTCATTTTTAAAATGGGAGGATATTCCAATGAGTAGAAGAACAGTTGTTTTCCTTATCTTCTTTTTTATGGTGTTTTTACCCTTATTTGCTAAAAACGCTTCGGTTCTTACGGCTGCACCCCAGTGTTCGGACGGTATTGACAATGACCTTGATGGCAAGGTTGATTACCCTAACGACACAGGATGTAGCAGCGCAGACGATGACGAAGAAGCCACCATTTCGCCTCCACCAGAGGGCGACCTAAAAGCCGGTGGGTTACTCTGGTATCCCGACTACGGTAATAACCTGGGTCCGAACCTCCTGACTAATAGTGGCTTTGAAACATTGGATGCGACGGGCAAGCTGGTAGGGTGGACAGGCTCTTACACGGTTGATAATAATGTTTCTCATAGTGGAAATCGGAGCATGCGCTTTGATTTTGGTGGTGGCACCATGAAACCAGTCCTCCAGAATTTTCCTGTTCTTAAAAAGGGTATCTATCGTTTTAGCTTCTGGATAAAGACCTCTAACATGGGCAATGTTTCCTCAAAAGGAGTCTTTGTGGCACTGAAGGGCAAGTATGTTGATATT
Organism: Candidatus Brocadiia bacterium JP1; assembly: GCA_051388875.1. Lineage (GTDB taxonomy): Bacteria > Planctomycetota > Brocadiia > Brocadiales > Bathyanammoxibiaceae > JBMFFR01. Next base: position 383,860 of record JBMFFR010000002.1, read on the forward strand.
GATGGTGGAGGTCACACTACCGCTGATACGAGAAAAAACGGAACAAGTGACTGGCAATACGTTGAAAACATCGGGGCAGTCATCACACAGGATTGGAAAGGGGACTTTATGATAAGCAATAACACCCCTACTTCTGGCACTGCCTGGATTGACGACGTAAGACTACGGGAAGAAAGACCCCTTCCCATAAGTGTATTTTTGGCCTATCCCAACTTCCGGGGGATGCTTTTTGACGATTTACCACAGACGATGAAATTTGAAGTCGCGGTCAATCCACCTGACGGAACATTGCTTTCCGATTATGACGTGGAGATTACTCTCATTGATGAGGGTGATGGCTCAATCGCTGACCAGCAAGTCTTTCCGGCCGGTACCAAGTTCATAGCAGAAATGGATGGCGCGTCTTTAATCAACGACCACACCTATATCGCCCGGTCTAAACTTATTCGTAAGAGTGACAACGTACCCCTCTACGAATATCCATCATACCGGATTTGCAAGGTCGCTGGCACAAGGCGTGCCTCAATGACCATCTCTTTTGATGAGCACAACCGCATTCTTGTACGTGGGGTTCCGACATTTGTTCTTGGAGTTGATGATAACAAGAACCCAAATGGGAAAACTGCTAACGGATGGGAGAATGTGCTGACTGTGGAGAGGCGCCTCTTTGAGATGCCCATTAATTTTACTCACATGAATGCGTTTGTAGGAGAAAATACCCCCAGCTATATTAACGCATTGCAAGATGCGCTGGGCCGTCACGGTATTCTCCATATAAAAAATGCCAATTGTTTGTGGAGAAGATACCCGCGCGAGTTTAACGTTGTGAATACGAGCCCGTCCTTTATCAAATCCATCTCCGGGCATCCCAATTTTGCTGGATTTAAGGAAATGGACGAGGCTTACCCCGAAATGGCTCCAAAGGTCTTTGAGAAAGCCAAAGATTATCACCGAGCCTTGGACCCGGACGGCTTCTGTTTTGGTGTGGCTAATAAAGCGAGCCAGCTTTTCTACTGGAGGGATATACTTGATTTTCCTTTCGTTGATTGTTATCCAGTCAGAGATGTAAGCCCTGCTCCACTTGAAAAGATTGCCGGGCGGGTTAGGGCGATTGCTGAGGAAATCAGAAAGTATCGTCCCTTCGGTGTACAGCTCCAGTTCTATAAGCACCCTACTGCAAGTGAGTGGCCAACACAAAAGCAATTCAGGAATATGAGCTATATGGCAATCATAGAGGGAGCCAATGGGATACTCTACTATTCCATAGGGGAACGCGCTGATGCAGCCGAGGAATTGCCCTCTGTATGTCAACCAGGTGTTAGTGATCCAGATTCCACTCTCTGGTGTCCTAAACGGGTGGAATATCACGAGCGAATCAAGGCGGTGATGAACGAACTAATGGGTATTGAGCCAGCGCTTACTAGCATTGACCGTCCAGAACTTCTTGTTGGGAATAGCAATCCTACTAAAATCCCAACCAGGGTGAAGTTCGTTGATGACAAAGGCTATCTCCTTGCCTACAACTACACCAATGTCTCTCAAGTTGCTACCTTTACCTGGGAACAGAATCCGTCAAATGTTTCCGTGTATAGCGAGGACAGAGAGGTTCCCGTAGACGGTGCTTCCTTCACGGATAGCTTTGGTCCGTACGAGGTTCATGTGTATGTCATATCTACCGATACCGCTCCTCCTGCAAGCTAGGCACTCAGGATAACGGCGTAACCTGTGCTGCACCACAGGTGAGAGAGCCCTCTAAGCGATGTTGCTAATGGGTAAGAGGGCTCTCTCCTTTTATAGAACTACTGAGGCAACTACAAATACGCACTCCTTAAATTCTCCTCAGGTATAAACTGCCTTTTTCTGAGACCTATTTATTAAAAGGGTTGCGTAATGTATGCCTTTTAGAGATAATTAATAGAGTAAATTTCATCCGTAAGGTTCTAAAAGATAATCCCGAGAAAGGGCAGTAGCCCCTTTTGATATAGACCACCTCACTTTGGAAAGGCGCCTGATTATTACTAAGGGTATCGTTCAAGGAGTGGGCTTTCGCCCGTTTGTCTATCGCCTGGCCTGCCAATTATTCCTCAAAGGTTATGTAAGAAATGATACCAATGGGGTTTTAATTGATGTAGAGGGAAGCCTTGAGCAACTGGATAGATTTATTAACTTGCTCTTAGACTCTCCACCTCCACAGGCCTTGATTGAAGAACTTCAGTGGCAAAGCTTGAGTCCTGCCGGTTATACCGCCTTTGAGATAAAAGATAGCCAGGTCCAACCCAATAAAGAGGCGCTTATTTCCCCCGATATTGCTACATGCGAGGACTGTCTAAGGGAATTCTTTGACCCTGCCGACCGGCGTTATCTCTATCCGTTTATCAATTGCAGCCACTGCGGTCCCCGCTATAGCATTACTAAAGACATCCCCTATGACCGCACCAATACCACTATGGAAAGCTTCGTTATGTGCGGGAACTGCGCCAAAGAGTATCATGACCCTCAGGACAGGCGATTCCATGCACAGCCTGTTGCCTGCCCCAGGTGCGGCCCGGAGTTAAGATTACTTAATTGTAATCAAAGGGAAGTAGTGGGGGATGTGTTAGAGCAAACTGTGAACTTCTTAAAGAGTGGTAAGATTCTGGCCATCAAGGGGATAGGTGGTTATCATCTGGCTTGCGATGCTACCCTGTCCCACGCAGTAGCTGAGTTAAGGGAGAGAAAACACCGCTGGGAGAAGCCCTTTGCCCTTATGGCTAGAGACGTGGAGATGGTCAAAGCCCTTTGTTACATTAGTCCACAGGAGACACACGTACTGGCCTCCCCGAAGAGACCCATTGTCCTCTTAAGGAAGAGGCCACAGGCCAATGTGGCCAAAGAAGTGGCACCTGGCTATAAGGAACTGGGTATAATGCTCCCCTACACACCCCTCCATCACTATTTATTGAACCATGTCGGAAACCCACTGGTGATGACGAGTGGGAATGTCTCAGACGAACCCATAATTTATAAAGATGAAGAGGCCCTTACACGCCTCAAGGGGATTGCCGATTACTTCTTGGTCTCCAACAGGCCCATATTTACGCGCTGCGATGACTCAGTGGTGAGAGTACATGGAGAGAACGCCCCTTACAATACGTCTTCCCAGAAAGGATCTCCAGAAGTTGTCATAAGAAGGGCCAGAGGGTATGTGCCTTACCCCTTAAATCTTTCCTCTCCTTTTAACAGAAACATTCTAGCCTGTGGGGCGATGCTCAAGAACACCTTTTGTATTACCAAAGGACATCATGCCTTCCTTGGCCCGCATATTGGAGACCTGGAAAATATGGAGACCCTTGAGGCATTCCAGATTGCCGTAGAGCGTTTTAAAAAGATGCTCTATGTGGAGCCTGAGGTAGTGGCTTATGATATGCACCCGGATTACCTCTCCACCCAGTATGCCCGCGGGCTTAAAGAGGATATAATAAAAATTCAGGCTCAGCATCATCACGCGCACGTGGTAAGCTGTATGGCTGAGAATGGACTGGAAGGGGAGGTTATAGGGGTTGCCTTTGATGGACTTGGCTATGGAGAAGATGGCCACCTGTGGGGTGGGGAGTTCCTTCTGGCAAGCCCGGAAAGTTACAGGCGTATGGCACATCTGGAGTACGTCCCCATGCCCGGCGGTCAGAAGGCTATAAAGGAGCCCTGGCGCATGGCACTCAGTTATCTATATTGCTGCTACGGAGAAGATTTGTTGAATTTAAATATAGAATTTGTAAGAAAATTGGATAAGAGGCGGTGGCCCACCCTGAAGGGGATGATGGAAAAGGGGGTGAACTCACCCCTTACCTCAAGCATGGGTAGACTTTTTGATGGGGTATCAGCCTTACTGGGTGTGCGGTCAGAAATAACCTATGAGGGACAGGCCGCTATAGAACTTGAGTCCGCCTCAGGCGAAGCGGACCAGGAACCGGATGCGTCTTATGGCTTTGGACTTAAGGAGGAGGGAGAGAAAATTATTATAAGCTGGCGTAGCCTCTTTGATGAGATTCTTAAAGATGCCCTCTCAGGTGTATCAATTCCACAAATTTCCACCAGATTCCACTACAGTATCACACTTACAACAACCGAAATCTGTAAAAAAATAATGAATAAAAGTGGCCAGAGTAGGGTGGTGCTTAGCGGGGGCGTATTTCAGAATACGTTTTTACTCAGGCTTTGTGAGCAAATTCTCAGTAGAGAGGGATTTGAGGTTTACATACACCACAGGGTGCCCACAAATGATGGTGGTATAAGCCTGGGTCAGGCAGTGATTGCGGATAGGAGGGCAAAATAGTGTGTTTGGGTGTACCAATGAAGGTGGTGGATTTAAATCCACCGACAGGGGAATTGGGGGGATTAAGGTGCAAGATAAACCTCTCCCTGATTGAAGGTGTTTCAGTGGGAGAGTACGTCATTGTTCACGCCGGCTATGCCATTGAGAAACTTGAAGAAAAGCAGGCCCAGGAGACCCTTAAACTGATGAGCGACCTAAGCCATGAAGTACATGACCGAGTTCAGGGATAAAGAACTTGCCGGGGGGCTGGCCCGGAGTATTTCATCCTTAATGAATGGGAGTAGCTATACCATAATGGAGGTCTGTGGCACCCATACCATGAATATCTTTAGATACGGGCTTAAGGGGCTGTTACCCGAAAGCCTCAAACTACTATCAGGCCCTGGCTGCCCGGTCTGTGTTACACCCACCAGCTATATAGACCAGGCAATCGCCCTGGCCCATGTTCCCGGGGTAATCCTCTCTACCTTTGGTGACATGTTAAAGGTGCCAGGCTCCCGTGCTAATGCCTCAATAAAATCCCCCTCCTCTGGTGGGAGGCGGGTGGCAGGGCCACTCCCAACGAAAAAGGGGGACACCCTCACCCTTCCCTCTCCCTTCAAGGGAGAGGGTAATATGTATGATGGTGCTACCAGCCTGGAAAGGCTTGCGCTGGGTAACGTTAAGGTGGTGTACTCCACCGTGGATGCCCTTACCATAGCAGAGGAGAATCCAGACAAAAAGATAGTGTTCCTTGGCGTGGGGTTTGAAACCACCGCCCCCACCATTGCTGCCTCCGTACTGGAGGCTCAGAAGAGAGGACTTAAAAATTACTTCGTACTCACTGCCCACAAGACCATGCCCCAGGTAATGCGTGCCCTGATTGAAGACAAGGCGCTTGGGCTTCAGGGGTTTATATGTCCTGCCCATGTTAGTACCGTTATAGGCTCCAGGGCCTATGAGTTTCTAGCAAAAGATTTTGGCATACCCTGCGTTATTGCCGGCTTTGAGCCACTGGATATACTTCACGGCATATACATGCTACTCGGGCAGATAGTCCGAGGGGAGGCCAGTGTAGAGATACAGTACTCCAGGGTGGCAAGACCCGAGGGTAATCCCAGGGCACAGGCCATTCTTAAGGAGGTATTTGAGCCTTACGATGCCGAATGGCGTGGTATCGGGCTGGTACAAGGGAGTGGTTTAAGGTTAATGAGTAAGTACAAGAAGTTTGACGCCGCCTTACATTTTTCCATCTCCGTACCTAAAACAAGAGAACCCAAAGGCTGCCTATGTGGAGACATGCTCAGAGGGGTGAAATCACCCCCGGACTGTCCCCTCTTCGGTAAAGCCTGCACCCCCAGTAACCCCGTAGGCCCCTGCATGGTCTCAAGCGAAGGCACCTGCGCCGCGTGGTTTAAGTACCAGGGGGAAACAAGTAAATAGCCAAAAACAGGCTTTACTGGTATACTAATTGGCCAAGCGGGAGATAAATACAAAGAAGTAAAAGACCTCAGAGAAAAATCGTGCTGGCAGACCTCAAGTATTTATCAGATAACGAGAAAGAAGCCCTCAAGGAGCTGGTTACCACCCTAAGGGCAAGATATCCCGAACTAAGGGAAATCAAGGTCTTTGGCTCAAAGATCAGAGGGGACTTTGACAAGGAGTCCGACATAGATGTCTTCCTTGTCTTTGATAGGGAGGTGGATAGGGAGTTTGAAAAAGGGCTTTCAGAATCTGTCTTTGAAATAAACCTGAAATATAATGTTTTGTTAAGCGTTCTAGCCTACTCTACTGAACGGTTGAAAGAGAAAAGGATACGGGCTCTACCCTTTATAGAGTATGTTATGAGGGAGGGGGTGCCGATATGACGGAAGAGGATAAGGAGCTGGCGAAGTGCAGGCTGGAGAAGGCCCTTGACGCCAAGGAAACGGCCATTTTGCTCCTGCAAAATAATCACTACAATCGTGCGATGAACAGTGTTGACTATTCCCTCTTTTATGCCATGAAGGCCCTCCTCGCTACGAAGCATCTGGACTCTTCTAAGCACTCTGGGGTTATTTCCCTTTTCCACAAAGAGTTTGTTAAAACGGGTATTATCCCAAAAGAGTTTGGCAAGGTGATAGAGGATTTATTCCACCAGCGGGTAAAGGGGGACTACGAGGATTTTTATCAGGTTACAGGAAAAGACGTTAAAGAGGCGCTAGTAAATTCTGAAAAATTCCTTAAAGAAGCAGAGACCACTCTAAAGAAAATCTTGAGTTCTACATAGAGAGGCTAAAAAGTAGGCACATGCGCAGCATGGTTTAAATATGAGGCAAGCGTGTAGGATAGTGTCGCTTTTGATTTTAATCTAGGAATTTTTTCAAAAGTTACGGATGGATAAAAACAACAAAAAAATACTCCTCGGCCATGGCAGTGGTGGGAAGCTGTCCCATGAACTCATAAGAGATATATTCTTCCGCCACTTCCAGAACCCAATACTTGCCCAGTTTGGGGATTCTGCAGTAGTGGAGCTTCCTGGCTGTCCCACCCCAGGCAGTACTACTGCCCCAATAAAATTCCCCTCCCCTAGTGGGAGGGGGGTGGCAGGGCCACTCCCAACGAAAAAGGGGGAGGGAGACACCCTTACCCTCCCCTCTCCCTTCAAGGGAAAGGGGCACACGTACGACCTTACTTCCACTAAGTTGGCCTTCACCACGGATTCCTTTGTGGTTAAGCCGCTGTTCTTCCCGGGAGGGGATATAGGCAAGCTGGCAATAAGTGGGACGGTGAACGACCTGGCAGTTATGGGGGCCAAACCACTGTTTCTATCAGCCGCCTTCATACTGGAGGAAGGACTGGAGATGTCCCTCCTGGAAGAAGTGGCAAATTCTATGAAAGAGACCGCTAATGAAGTCGGGGTGGTAATCTCCACAGGGGATACAAAAGTAGTAGAAAAAGGCTCTGCCGATGGATTGTTCATTAATACCTCAGGAATTGGAGTAGTGGAGGATTCTATCCACCTTTCCTTGGATAATATAAGACCGGGCGATAAGATACTCATTAATGGTACATTGGGCGACCATGGGGTAGCCATCCTTGCTGCTCGGAAAGAGCTACCACTTGAGTGCGAGGTCAAGAGCGACTGCGCACCCCTGGCAAGCCTGATAAAGAAGGCATTAGAGGCATGTAATGAAATTAGATTCATGCGTGACCCCACAAGGGGTGGCCTGGCAGCGGTACTAAATGAAATGACAGGGAAGCGTGATTTTGGTATAATCCTTTTTGAACAATTTATTCCTGTAAAGGAGGAAGTTCATGCAGCCTGTGAGCTTCTAGGGCTTGACCCACTGTACCTGGCTAACGAAGGAAAGGTTGTGATGGTCTGCCCGGGGGCTAAGGCTGAGAAAATACTGAATACTTTGAAAAAACATCCCCTCGGCAAGGATTCTGCTATTATTGGAGAGGTAGTAGAAAAACCTGCTGGTAGGGTATTCATGAAAACCATTGTGGGAGGGACAAGGGTCATAGACATGCCTGTAGCTGACCCAGTCCCGAGGATATGCTAAATGAAAGAAGGCTTTATAAACAAGATAGATTTGGGGTCTTTTTACAAGAACCTCAGGAAGGGTTATAAGGTCTATCGTGTAAAAAAGAAGGGCCCACATTACGTCTTTGGTGAAGCAGAAGACTTTTGGGACCCAGGGGAAGAATATATCCCTACCATTCTCCCTCCAAAGAAGTATCTTCAGCCTCAGGAAGAGACCCTCTTCTGTATGTCCTTAAAACCAAGGCCCACCATCAAACCAGAGATAGAGTCCACACCTCAGGTGATATTCGGGGTAAGACCCTGCGATATAACTGGTATATCCCAGATGGACAAGGTCTTTTCTGAGACAAACGTTGACCCGTATTATAAGGCGCGGCGTGAAAACACACTGATAATTGGCATGGACTGCCTCAAGCCTTGCGATGAGGACTGCTTCTGTAGTTCTGTGGAAAGTCTTGACGTGAAGGAGGGCTTTGACCTCTTACTTACTGACACAGGGAAGGGTTATTTTATTACCGTTGGGACTCCTAAGGGGGAGAAACTTCTTAAGGACTATAGCAGTGTCAGAGAGCCTTCCAGGGTAGAGAAAGAATTGTTCATAAAGAGGAGGGAGGAGCGGAAAAAGGAATACCCCTATGTCTTTAAGACCGAGCTAGCCAATCTTCCCCTGTTGTTTACCTCAAACTGGGAACACCCCGTCTGGGCGGAGATGGGGGATAAGTGCCTCGCCTGCGGGCGATGCAACATAGTCTGCCCCACCTGTTACTGTTTTGATACCTTTGACGTTATGGATGTGAGCCTCAAGGAAGGAGAGCGTAAAAGGCAGTGGGATGGTTGTTTACTTGGTGAGTTTGCTACCATTGCCGGAGGCATAAATTTTCGCGCCCAGAGGAGCCAGCGCATTCGCCACCGTTTAAACAGGAAGTTTAATTATCAAATGGCCAAATATGGGCAGTCCCATTGTGTGGGCTGTGGCCGTTGCTACCGGGCCTGCCTGGTACGTATACACCCGGTGGAAATAGTGAATCGTCTGGCCGAGGAAGAACAAAATAATGATTAGTGATGAGAGACTTTATACTCCTGCACTGGCTGAGATAGTTAGGGCTAGACAGCTAACCGAACTGGAAAAGTTCTTTGAGCTAAGGCTCCTGGATTCAAGGCCATTCGTCTTCGCCCCCGGACAATTTATCTTACTCTCAATATTCGGGGTCGGGGAGGCTCCGTTTACCCTGGCCTCTTCTCCGCTGAGGAGAGACGGTCTGGAGATATGCGTAAGAAGGGTGGGTGGCCTCACCAATGCCCTGCATAGACTGGAGGAAGGCACAGTAATAGGGCTTCGTGGGCCTTTTGGGAAGGGTTTCCCAATTGATTCCTTAAAAGGGCAAGACCTTCTATTTATAGCGGGCGGTATTGGCGTGATACCCCTCAGGTCAGTTATACAATACACACTGGAGCGTAGAGCGGACTTTGGGCAGGTAACTATCCTTTACGGCGCTAAAAATCCAAAAGAACTCCTCTTTACCGATGAACTCAGGGAATGGGGACAAAGGGGGGATGTGAAACTTGAGTTAACGGTAGATAAACCTGATGAGGCGTGGCGGGGTCATGTGGGAGTTATCACAAGGCTAATTCAACCACTGGACTTGAGGCCTAAAAATACCCATGCCTTAGTGGTAGGGCCGCCTGTTATGTATAAGTACGTCATCATTGAACTCTACCAGAAAGGTCTCCCTGACCCCCAGATTTTCTTATCTCTGGAGAGGAGGATGCGTTGCGGATTGGGCAAGTGCGGTCACTGCCAGATAAACAACGTGTACGTCTGCCAGGAAGGCCCTGTATTTAGCTGTCAATTTCTAAAGAGATTGCCAGAGGCGGTGTAGGTAATGCTTATTCACAAAGTTTCTGATACTAACTCCCCCTCCCTTGAGGGGAGGGGGAAGGGAGAGGGTGAAGGTAGCACCCCCACCCTGCCCTCCCCCATCAAAGGGGGAGGGAGTTTTGGTTGTAACTTTTTAGAGACATAGATATATCGGTTAACAATATGACCAAGCCAAAAGTAGCTTTTTTCTCCTTTAGTTGTTGCGAGGGATGCCAGCTTATGGTCCTGAACCTGGAGGAAGACCTCCTTGCCCTGACTGAGCATGTGGACGTGGTGTCTTTCAGAGAGGCGATGACCGAGCACAGCGATGATTATGATATTGTATTTATAGAGGGGAGCATAACCACGCCCTCCGACCTTGAAGCAGTCAAAAAACTACGGGACAGGGCCAAGATAGTGGTCGCCCTTGGGGCATGCGCCACAATGGGGGGCGTAAACATGATGAAGAATCTTATTGGTGTGGATAGGGCCAAGGAGATTGTGTATGGAGATAAGGCCCATTACTTTGAAAGCATCCCTACCATGCCCATTGACCAAGCTATAAAGGTGGACTACTACATTCACGGCTGCCCGATAGACCTGAATGAATTTCTGGAGGTTACTAAGTCCATGCTACTCGGGCGTAAACCCAGGATTCCTAACCACCCTGTATGCATGGAGTGCCAGATGAAGGAAAACGTCTGCGTCTTTGATGTAGGCAAAACATGCCTCGGGCCAATAACGCGGGCGGGTTGTGACGCCATTTGTCCCACTTATGGGCACGGTTGCGAGGGTTGCCGTGGGTTGATTGACGACCCCAACGCCTCCAGCCATAAGAACCTCCTTACCGAACACGGCCTCACTGTGGAAGAGGTGGTAGAGAAGTATAAAATGTTTGGAAGTGGGTGGAAGTTTGTGAAAGAGACAAAAGAGGAAGAGGTGGTAGAGTAGTATAAAATGTTTGAAAGTGGGTGAAAGTTTGTGAAGGAGACAAAATAGGTTGGTAATTCCCATTCACCCAAATACGCGCAGCATGACAAAGAGTCTAAAGCCCTGACTTATGAAATTTAGCGAACTTGTCAGGCTTCTAGAACGAAATGGCTTTGTACTAATCAAAGAAAAAGGGTCCGTTCGTTATTATAGCAAATCAGGTGTAGACCGGTTGATTCGGATTGACTATCATGGAGCCAAGGAAGTCCCGACCGGCACCTGTAATGCTATTTTGAAGGCTGCTGGCTTGAAAAAGGGAGGCAAAGAATAATATGATAGATTTAAAGTATTCTTTAGTAATAGAAGCCACACAGGACCCAAATTTCTTCGGATTTTATTCCCCAGACCTTGAGGGCTTCAGTGGTGTTGGGCATTCAATAGAGGATTGCTTGTATAAGGCGAAATGGGGTATGGAGGAACACATCAGCCTTCTGAAAGAGAGGGGACTTCCTATCCCCAAACCCAATCCTAATCCGACAGTTGTGATACAGAATGAGAGGAAACTGGAGGAGGTTAAGTGAAAGTTCTTTGAGCATTATGGGAGCGATTAAATGGGTGCCTTATCTGGAGGTCAAAGCGAACTTTGTTCAAGGTCGCGCTTAAATTCAGATAATCTAACGAAGCTTGATAGGGAAAACATTGAGAAACCAATTAATGTATGCAGCGGTTATTTCACGTACAATGGAGAAACCTTCTCCAGCATAACTTAAATTTTTAGACCCAACTTAGCTTTTACAAGAAAGACCTTTTAGCCATGCACGACTACCATCTACACCTGGAACACATCACCCGCGTAGAAGGACACGGGAATGTAGTAATAAACGTCAAGAAGGGGCAGATAGAGGAGCTCCGACTGGATATAGTGGAATCGCCCAGGTTTTTTGAGGCAATGATACTGGGCAGGAATTGGGACGAGGTGTCCCATATCACCTCAAGGATATGCGGCATCTGTGCCGTTACCCATACCACCACCTCCCTTAAGGCCATTGAGGAGGCGCTGGGGCTGGTTCCCTCTGAGCAGACAATCAAACTGCGAAAACTTATGCTCCACGGTGAGTATATCCAGAGCCATATCCTGCACCTGTACTTCCTTGCGGCTCCAGACTTCTTCGGGTCAAAGAGTGTCTTCGGCATGCTCCCCAACCACAAAGAAGTAATACTTAGGGGGATGCGTCTAAAAAGGATGGCCAACGAACTTTGCGCCCTGGTAGGGGGAAGGCACGTGCACCCATGCTCAATGGTAGTGGGGGGATTTACCGCCATTCCTGAGCCAGAGAAACTCCGAGCCTTCAGGGAGAAGCTCGTCCAGGCGAGGCCAGATATGGAAGCCACCGTGGAACTCTTTAAGAAACTTGAGACCCCGGATTTCCAGAGGGAGGTAGAGTATATCTCTATAACCCACCCTGAGGAGTATGCCTTTTATGATGGTCCAATAAAATCAAGCCTTAATGGCACCACACCACCAGCCAATTATCTAGACAGGGTGAAGGAGTACATAGTCCCGCACTCCACCGCTAAGCATGCACGCTCTATTGACGAGACCTACCGGGTTGGCGCACTGGCCAGGGTGCACAATAATTATGAAAAGTTACACCCGAGTGCCAGGGAGACGGCAGAATACCTGGGTGTAAAACCCCCGTGCCATAACCCCTTCATGAATAATCAAGCCCAGGTAGTTGAAACTGTCCACTGTGTGGAAGACGCTATAATGATAATTGATGAACTCCTAAAGGAGGGCCTTAAGGAAGAAAAGCTGGATATAAAACCAAGGGAAGGCAGGGGTGTCGGCGTTACAGAAGCCCCAAGAGGTAGCCTATTCCACGAGCACCGTCTAGATGACAGAGGTCGGGTAACCTTTGGGAATTATATTATTCCCACGGCCCAAAATTTGGCTAATATGGAAAAGGACTTGTGGAAGTTAGTTCCGTCCATTCTGGACAAGCCGAAAGAGGAGATAACGCTTAATGTGGAGATGCTGGTAAGGTCATACGACCCCTGTATCTCCTGTGCCTCGCACATGATGGAGGTGAAATTTGTCTGAGGTGGTTGGACCACTCCCTGTAACAGGGCCACTCTCACTGGTGACAGAGTCACTCCCACCCGTGGCAGTGATTGGGATAGGTAATCCCTTACTTGGAGACGATGGCATCGGGGTGGAAGTCATAAAAGAAATGGAAAAACTTACCCTGCCCGGGTATGTAAAGCTCTACGATGGCGGGGTGGGAGGCTTTACCCTGCTGGGTTTGATGGAGGGGCATAAGGAAGTTATCTTTGTGGATGCCCTGGATATGGGCCTCAAACCGGGGAGCATAAGAGAACTGGATATGGAGCAGCTAAAGACCCTTAAACCCAGACTCAAGTATTCTTTGCATGAGGCTAGCCTTCAGGAGTGCCTGCCATTGCTGGAACTTCTGGGCGGTGATATAAAAATTGTGGTAATAGGCATCCAGCCGAAAAGGGTAGGCCCAGGTATAGGACTAAGCCCTGAGGTTAAGAATTCCGTTTCAGATATTATTGAGATTATATTAAAGAGATTAAGAGGGGCCTCTGAAGAATATCCCCGGTGACATTCCTGTGCTCCGCGCAGGACGAAGTCCGAGGGAGCGGAGCGACCGAAGAATCTCCTGTGAAATGCCAGATTCTTCGCTTAGCTCGGGAGGACAAGCAAACGTAAAGGCACTTTTTTCATAGTTCTCCAAAAATTAAAGATGGCTAAAATACTGATAGTAGATGATGACCCTGATATAGTAGAGGCGATGAGGCTGCCCCTTGCGGCCAATAATTATCAAGTGGTCTCAGCCTCTTCCGCCAGGGAAGGATTAGAGAAAATCCCCAGGGAAAGGCCCGACCTTATAATTCTGGATGTGATGATGGAAACCGCTACTGAAGGATTCCACTTCGTATATAAATTGAGGGATGAATCTCCGGATTCTCCCTACAAAGACTTTAAGAGCTTACCCGTCCTTATGATTACAGCCATTCACCAGTCCACCGCATTCCGCTTTTCGCCGAAAACGGACGATAGTTTTCTCCCCGTAGAAGATTTTATTGAGAAACCCGTAGAGCCAAAGCTCCTCCTTGAAAAAGTATCTAAGTTATTGAAGAAAAAATAGGGCAATGGAAAGAGAACCGAAGCCTTTACTTTTAGAAAAGGAGATGGAAAAAAGGGTAAGGTGGTTTATCCGCCTGAGGTGGCTAGCTGTGCTGGGAATATTTTCATTAAGCTGGATACCAGCCAAAGTCTTTGGAATCTCCCTACCCCTACTTCAGATAAGCGTTATCGGGCTTATGGTTCTAGTACTCAATATCTTTTATTTTTTTCTGAAAGGACCTGTACTTACCAAAGAGTGGTTTGGACATTTACAGGTGGGTGGGGACTGGCTCTGTCTTATCGCTATTGTGCATTATACAGGGGGGATAGAAAGCCCGGTACTTTTTTATTTTATATTTCACATTTTAATTAGTGCTGTACTGCTCCCCAGAAGGGCATGCTTTATAGAGGCTACCGTGGCCTTATTAATGATAGCCTTTCTTGCAGTACTGGAGGCACTATGGATTATCCCCCATATGCCGGTAGAAGAATTCTTCCCCTGGTATCTTTATCGCTACAAATGGTTTGTTATTGGCCAACTATTCTTTTTAGCTACTACTTTTTATGCCGCCGCATATCTGGCAACCACTGTAACCCAGGCTTTAAAGAAGAGGGAGGGGGAACTACTTATTGCCCATGAAAAACTAAAGGAAATGGATAAGGCAAAGGATGAATATGTATTAAAGGTTACTCATGAGTTAAGAGCCCCTCTTAGTGCCATAGAGAGCCTTTTAAGGACATTGGAAGAGGGCTACGCCGGCCAGATTCCAGAAGCCCTGGCAAATACCCTGACAAGGATAAAACACCGCGCTGCCTTTTTATTACAGCTTGTGAATGATTTATTAGACCTCGCCTCTGGCAAGCTGGAGAGACCAAAAAAGGAAGAGTACAGAGAAGTGGATATGAGGGCGGCAATAAAAAGTGTCCTCTCTCTTATGCATTCCAAAATAGAGGCTAAGAGACTCAAGCTCTCGGTGGATTCCGAACCCATGACGCTCAGGGCAGTGCCCACAGAAATAGACCTCATCCTCACCAATCTCATAGATAATGCCATAAAATATACTCCGGAAGGGGGGAGTGTGGCTGTAATAAATAAGCAGGAAGGAAAGCTTATGACGCTTGAGGTAATAGATACAGGTGTGGGCATCCCAGAAGAAGCTAAGCCATATATCTTTTTGGAATTTTATAGGGCAGAGAATGCGAAGGCGTGGAAAAGAGAGGGGACAGGACTCGGCCTGGCTATAGTCAGGAACCTGGTAAAACATTATAGTGGAGAGATTTCCTTCCACAGCGAACTAAACAAGGGTACTACTTTTACCGTCCGGCTTCCTCTAAGAGTTGACAGTAAAGAGGTTACTCATTCTCATGTACTGAAGACCTAGAAAACTTTGGTTCAAGTTATTGACATAAAATGTGTTTTTAGTCTAATAATAAGTTACTAGTAGCCTTTTCATTAAGATATTTTCAGGAGGTATTTTATGGAAAGAATTCCTATGACTCACGAGGGTAGAAAAAAGCTGGAAGAAGAGCTAAATTATTTAAGATACGTGGAGAGACCCAAGATTGAGAAGGCTATCGGTGAGGCTAGAGCCCTTGGAGACCTTAGAGAAAACTCCGAATACCATGCCGCAAGAGAAGCACAGGGGCTATTAGAGGCCAAGATTCGCCTCCTTCAACATAAATTGGCTTGCGCCTACATAATTGATGCAGCTAAGGTACCCAGGGATATGGTGGCCATCACTGCCAGGGTAACCGTCAAAGACCTGGACTGTGGAGAAATAGAAACATACCACCTTGTAGGTGAGGGAGAGTCCGACCCATGCAATGGCAAAATTCTGGTTACTTCTCCATTAGCTCAAGGATTCATCGGCCGCCGGGTTGGAGAACAAGCTATCATTAAGGCACCCATGGGCACCCTACGGTATGAGATATTAGCAATAGAATACTAAAACTTGTACTGCTGTCCATCGTTTAGATAAAAAGCTCCTTAACGGAATCTTCAAATCTTATATTCAATGCAATCTGATTAACTGAATATATTCTTTCGTTGAATGAAACTCTGATAAGCCAATTGTCATTATTGAATTCGTGGTGCACATTCGCATATTCAAATTGATTGTGACAGTTTCCACATACTGCGACTAGATTTTTAGGGTGATGGCCTTGTCTAGGATCAAGATGATGAATTTCAAAGTATGGCTTGTTATCTCTTTTCAAAAACCAAAAATTACATACTTGGCAGTGCCCTTCATATATAGTTTCTAATAGAGCCTTAAGACTTGGAGGTGCAATTTCTCTAGCTCTTCCTGGATGCTTTTCAACATATTCTCTTTCTCTGTCCTGTAACGTTAGACTATTAACCAACCGCTTGTATTCGTTGAGTACAACCTTCTGCCTATCTGAACAAGTCCAGAGCTCAAGGGTTGCAATTTTATCTGAGGCTTCCGTTTCATTTGCAGAATTATCAAGGCTACGTTGTAACTCTTGAGTCTCCTTTATGAACCGCTGCTCACTAATAAGTCTGTAAATAAAATGTTCCTTATCCGTCACCTGGATGACTATCTCATCACCATTTTTAATTTGATTTTCCTCAAACCAGCCTTTCATGCCGCCTATTCTACATTCGCGAGTACTGCTCTCATAGGAAGAATAAGTCTTAGGTTGTAAAATAGGTGAATCATCCAAATACACATGAATGATGCCATTACGCCTAGGGAACCATTTTGACAGACTTACAGGAATTGCAATCAATCCTTTAGCTATACGACTTGATGTCAGTTTAATTGTTATATAGTCATAATTAATCTGACTTTTGCTTCTAATTACTTGTGACAACTCACTCATAATTTCCTGCCGTCACCTTATAGTAACATGCCTACTTGTCATACTTTCCAAAACCGAAGTCCCAGCCTGTGCCTAGCACATGCTCACAGTGTGGACATATCACATCTTCTTCTGGGTCAGTGATAAGGCTATGCCTAGCAGTACATTCATTATAGCCTTCTCAATTCCACGACCATTCCTCCGTCATTAAAGCCGTAAACCATATTGCATCTAAAACCATCCCACAACCATTACAGTGTTTTCTAGTATTGGTTTTGTTATTTTTCATAACTTACACCTCCTTTCCCATAAAATTTTCTTTGCCCTATAAGCGTCAACAGTCCATATAAGCTTGACACCGCTAAAAGTTTTACCTGTAATAGTTTTAATAGATACTGGTTCTCCAAATACCTTTGCGTCTACTTCTGGCTCAGTAATGGGGATTTCAGTCTCTACATTTGCTTCGCCGAATTTATAAATGAGCAAGGCAACTATTATCCTCTCCCTGGCTGAGCCAACTTCCATTCCAGTCTTACCTGCCCTTGAACAATCAAGCTCTGCCAGTTGAAAAAGATAGGGTAGACGCTTTTTAATTTTGTCTAAAAGTTTTTCATCCTCAAATATTTCTTTTAAATAGCTGGGCACCTTTTGTTCTTTTAGCTTGCCTGGAGATTTGCTTTTTTGAATTATAAAAAAATTTTCTGTACACTAAAAAACAAAAAGAGAATAACTCTCTACTCTGAGCGAGTCATCCTCTTTTTTAGTAGGAATATATTAAAGCTCCTTTAAAAGGGAACTTCAAGACTCCCGTGGTATAACTATTCCTCTGTCTTAATAGCTATCTTCTTTGCCTTTACCTGCTCCGTCTTGGGAAGGATTATTTCCAGTATTCCGTTTTTGTACTCGGCTTTTGCCTTATCAGCCACTACCGCAGATGGTAGACTAACCGTTCTGCTGAAACTGCCGTAGGCTCTCTCTACCCTGTAAAAGGTCTTCCCCTTCTCTTCCTTTTCTTCTTTCTTTTCCCCTTTAATAGTCAGGGTTTCGTTACTTACAGAGATGTCTACTTCCTTGGGCTCAATCCCCGGAATTTCTGCTTTGACTACAACGGTGTCAGCAGTCTCAATTACATCCACTGATGGACTCCAACGCCATTCCGTCAATAGTCCACCCTTACGGAAGAAATCTTCAAAAAGCCTATCCATCTCCCTCTGAAGAGCAGTAATACTTGGAAGTTCACGCCATTTCATAATATCTGCCATAGCTGTTACCTCCATTATAGAATCTCTGGATCCAAAAGAAATTTTAAAATCTTTTAGCCGTTTTGTCAATAAATTCTGTGCCTTAAGCCTTAGGTGCGGGTCAGGACTCGCCTGAAGCGTTCTGACAGAGTCCCACAGATTTTTGTTAAGTCCCTTTAAATTTTCTTCGCACTAGATTGAGGGCCTTTTCAGCTATCTGCTGGGCAAGAAAGCATACTAGATAGAACCTACCACCCGTTAAGAGGTATTTGGCGCTTGAGAAGTCCTCTTCGGCCTGTTCTAGCCAGCGCCTTCCTTCCTCCCTGGCTGGTCTTTCCATAGATTACTTTGCCTGTCTTTACGGCGTTTTTTACGAAGCTGTTTGTCTGAATTAGTTGAGGGAACTCTTCCGGGGTATAAAATATGATATCAGCGGCCAAGGGTTTCAATTTAATATACATATCCCTTGACCTTTCTAAGAAGGTCTTTTTGGAAGGCATTACTACTATCAGGTCTAAGTCACTGGTAAGCCCGAACTCTCCTCTACTGGCCGAGCCAAAAAGTATAATCTTTTCTGCACCACTCTGGATTAATGCCCCGGTAAGTCTTTTTAGCTCTCTTTTAAGGGTTTTAACCCTGGAGTCCCTTCTTTTTCTGAGGAGTTCTCTTACAGGTAGCATTTTTATGGCACCTTGGCATCTTAGATTTAGCTGCTGTATGGACTTTGCCCTTTTTCTCAGTAATCCATACGCAGGCTAAATTTTGCCAGGGCGAGTCTGCGTACCGAAAGCAAAACCTTCTCTGGCAGACCTGAGGCACTACCTGCGGCTAAGGGGTCTTTTTCTCAATCTTCCTTCTCTGCTGCTACAGCAACCTTTGCCTTTGCCTCGCTCAGCAGACCATATTTCTTTATATTATCGTCTGCTATTTTTTGTATCCTCTTTATCTCCTCTTGCCCTTCTGGCTTTTTGAAGAGATGACCGAAACGCCCCTGAGGTTTGAGATATTCGGTGACGGGTTTCGGTGGGTTTGGAACCTTCCTGACTTTCGTAACCACACCGTTTTCCATCTCAAAGATGGGGTAGAGACCTGTCTCTACTGCCAACTTTGCCACCTTTACGGTCAAAGCCGGGTCACTTTTCCAGCCAAGAGGACAGGGCACGTGCACCTGTAGGTACTTCGGCCCTGGGATATTTAACGCCTTTTTCACTTTAGCCTGCACGTCTTTGGGATAAGCAACAGTAGCAGTAGCGACGTAAGGTATCCCATGGGCGGCAGCAATGGCTGGCATATCCTTCTTGAGCTGCCGATTGCCCCAGGAGAACCTGCCGGCAGGGCTGGTGCGGGTGTCACTATCGTATGGTGTTAGGCCGCTCCTCTGGACACCCGTGTTCATATAGGCCTCGTTATCGTAGCATACGTAGAGGATGTCGTGTCCCCTCTCAAGCATGCCGCTCAGGCACTGTAGTCCGATGTCCGCCGTGCCTCCATCCCCTCCCTGGGCGATAACCTTTGCCTCGTTCTGACGGCCCAGGGCCTTAAGGGCTGCCTCCACGCCGGAGGCCACAGCCGCTGAATTCTCAAACAGGGAATGTATGAAAGGCACTGCCCAGGCTGATTGGGGCCAGCGTGAGGAAAAGACCTCCAGGCAGCCTGTCGCATCTGTGGTTATTATATTGGGTCCTGCTGCATCCATTACTAGCCTTGCCCCCATTGCCTCCCCACATCCGTAACAGGCTGTATGACCGGCAAGGAACAGGTGTTTTTCCATTAATTAATCCTCCAAATTACACAATAAACACAACAAATTTAACCTAACAGGGCTTCCTTTAGGTCCACAAAATAGTCTTCTTTGCCTATGCTCTTCCTTCCACTCACAATGTTTGTAATTGTTTCTACACTTATCTCTCTACCACCCAGACCTACAATGTGCCCTTTAATATCTGGAACCCTTTCCATGCCACAGAAGGCAGCACGTATCTCGGTAGCTAATACCCCTCCAGAACCTGGAGAAAAAGCCCTGTCCAGTACCAGCACCTCTTTTACCCCAAAGAGGGCTTTAATTATGGCCTCTTTTGGGAAGGGACGGAAGCACCTTACCTTGAGCAATCCAACCTTTTCCCCCTGGGCCCTGAGTGTATCTATGGTCTCTTTTATCGTACTTATTACTGAGCCCATAGCCACAAGTACTACCTCTGCTCCCTCAATGCGATAGGTATCAATAAGTGTGCCCTGGAACCTCCCAAAGCGTTTCTTAAAGTCCTGGGCTACCTCTTCTACTATTTTTGCTGAGCCTTTTAATGCCTGGTCTAACTGGTAACGGGTCTCCATGTAAGACTCCGGCCCTAACATCGCACCAAAGGTTATGGGGTTCTTCGGGGTTAGGTAGTACTGGGGTTGATACGGCGGCAAAAAGGCATCCGCTTCTGCTTGTTCTATCAGGTCAACAGGCTCATAAGCATGGGTGAGGATAAAGCCATCCATACAGACCATTGCGGGTAAGATTACCTCCGGGTGTTCTGCGATACGGAAGGCCTGTATTTGAAGATCGCTGGCCTCCTGGATGTCCTCTGCGTAGAGTTGAATCCAGCCGGCGTCTCTAACAGAAATAGAGTCTTGCTGGTCATTCCATATGTTTATAGGGGAGGAGACGGCCCGATTGGCGCATGTCATAACCACTGGTAACCTCATCCCGGATATGCAGAATAACACCTCTGTCATCAACAAGAGTCCTTGTGAGGAGGTGGCTGTGTAGGCCCGTGCACCAGTTGCACTTGCACCTAAAACTGCGGAAGCGGCGGCGAACTCACTCTCCACAGTGAGATACTCTGCCTTGAGTTCCCCATTGGCTGCCATCTGGGCAAGTTCCTCAGAGATATGGGTTTGAGGGGTAATTGGGTAAGCTGCAACGACGTTAGGGCGGCACAACTTAACCGTTTCTGCTACCGCCTTTGAGCCTTCCATAAAGGTCCTGGGCATTTTACTTCTCCTCCATTATCATCTCTATGTCATCTACTGGGCACTCCTCCGCACACATCCCGCACCCTTTGCAGTAATTGGCGTCAAAGGTAAACTTCTTTTCTTCTATGCTATAAACGCAGCCCTCTGGACAAACGATGGCACACATCTTACAACCTATACAGGCCTTTTGCAGGTATTGCGGCCTGAAATTGCGCCAGTTCCCTGTACGGTTGCCAACACTGGTGCTGGCTTGGACGATTCCGCCTAGAATAACCTTCATTTCTTTAACTCCTTTATAAAATTGTATCCCTTCGTGGCAGCCTTCATGTTCTTTTCTGCCAGTTCTTCTGAAAAACGATGTTCTAACGCACTGCGTATACCCTCAAGACTGATTACCCCTGAAACGGCGGCAAATGCCCCAAGGATAGTTGTGTTAACTATGGGACGACCAAGCGTCTCCACGGCTAGCTCGGTCGCTGGAATGGTCATTATGTTGGAATTGTGTTTTATGCCCAGGGCGTCCACTTGTCTTTTAGTATTTATGAGGACAAGCCCCCCGGCTTTTAGCCCATCCAGGACAGGTTCGGTTGCCAGAAGGGTGGCATCCTGGATTATTACAAAGTTAGGATGATAAATAAGGGTCCTAACGCGTATGGGACGCTCATCTATCCTTACATAAGTAGTAACGGGTGAACCCATCCTCTCCGAACCAAAGGAGGGGTAAGCCTGTGCGTATTTGCCATCGCTGAATGCAGCTAGACCAATGAGTTCACCGGAGGTAACAATGCCTTGACCCCCACGCCCATGAATTCTTATCTCTATCATTGATTTATCTTTGCCCTTGACCCTTCTAAGATTTGGAAACCTGTATGCGGGATATATTCCACTTACTTATTATTAGAGCAATACTACTTTGAGAATCTTATTATATCATTTTTGCTACTTTATCAACTACAATTTTTATTGCTTTATCGGGATTTAAAACCTTGGGCAGGTTGCTAAGGTCTCTTCGCCCCCAGTAACTCTATACAAAGTAGAGCCATAATCTCTACGAAGTCTGTCAGCTGCTGTACTTCAATAGATTCATTAGCCACATGGGCCTCTTTTTCACTTCCGGGACCAAATCCAACAGCAATTATCCCTTTTTGCAGGAGTTGTTTGGTGACAGTCGCCCCTGAGAGACCGACCAGTTCTGGCTTATCCCCCAAGACGGCCTTTGTATGCCTCTCTATAAGTTCTACGAGGGGGTTGTTTATATTGACGCAAGAGGGCTCAAGGTGAGAGGCTACCTTTAACTCAAAGCGAGCCTGGGGGATTTTAACCTCTAGCTTTCGCATTATGCCCTGTATCCTTTCCACTATCTCTTCTTTGGACTCCCCTGGGAGGTAGCGTATATCCAGGGTGGCATGGCACTTTCCAGGGACGATGTTCCTGGCCGCTCCACCCTGTATGGTACCCAGGTTGAGGGTGGGGGGAGTAAAGAGGGTATGCGAGGCAACTCTGAAGGAAAGCCCTTTAAGTTCCTGGAGTAATTCTATCATGTTCCAGATGGCATTGACACCTTCTTCGGGTTTTGAACCATGTGCCTGTTTGCCATGAGAGGTAATTTCCAGGAATAAAGCGCCCTTCTCCGCCACGTCAATTTTTTGCATTCCGTAAGAGACGTCAGGAATGATGGCGTAATCAGCCTGAAGACCACATTCGTCCAGCAAGTACTCTATGCCCAGCTTAGAGCCCCTTTCTTCATCGGCTGCGCCAACCAGTATAAATTCTCCTTGTAACTGAGACTCAATCTCTTTTAGAAAACGTGCCAACACCATGCACGCCGCCATTTGGCCCTTATTATCCGTGGCCCCGCGGCCGTAAATGCGTCCATCTTTTACATAAGGCACAAAGGGGTCTCTTTCCCAACCATCACCGGCAGGTACCACATCCAGATGACATGCAACCAGGAGTGAAGGTTTACCCTTTCGTGCCTCTCCAGGGGTGGGTGTTGGGCCTACCCTGGCTACTATATTGGCCCTCTCTGGTTCTTTTTCATAAAGGGTGTAGGGGATTTTTAGTTGTTTGAGGTAGTTTTCCACTACCTGTGCTGCTAGAGATTCTCTGCCCGGGGGGTTTTCTGTGCGTGCCCTTATAAGCTGAAAAGCAAGCTCTACCAACTCCTGCTGACTGGCCCTTACAAAGTCTTTAACCTCCTTTTGCTTCATCTAGCCCGAAACCTTCCACAGAGATTATCACAGGGGGTTGAAAACGCTTGCGTCTTAAATACTTATCATATAGACTCGTCGCTAAAAGGCTGATTGTAAAGAAAGTTACCCCGAAAAGCCCCATTCTGAAGTTGGGGGAATCGGAGAGAATAAAAGTCGCCCTTTCCCCTATCAAACAACCCAGGAAAAAAGCAAGCAGGGGCAAGAGGAATAAAAATACCATACCTTGGTAAGCAGAAGGAGTATCCACTTTCAGTGTCACCTTGCTACCGGCCGAAAGGCCCGGTACAGCTTGCACCTCCAGCAATTTTTTAAAATCTCCCGCTGATACGCAAACTCCACACCGAGCACAGGCTTCGGCTGCGGTTCTACTTATTTCTATTGTTGCCTTGTCATTGTGGACTGATACTACTACTCCTTCCTCAAGCATCATAACACTAACGCTCCAAATTATTCTATAGGGCTAGGCGGGGGGAGGGGAACCTTTTATAGTTTGGGGGATACCGCTTACTCGCTCTCTCATAAGCTTGCCTACCTTGAAGACTACTACGTTTTTGGCAGGAACGAAAGCCTCTGCCCCTGTCCTCGGATTTCTAGCCTTCCTGGCAGCTCTTTGCCTGATTTCAAAGACCCCAAAATCCCTTAATTCTATGCGGTGTCCTTGCGAAAGCTCATTAATGAGCTCATCCAAAAACAATTGCACTGTCTCTTTTACTACTGTGTGGGTGCCGGAGGTTTTTCGGGCTATCTTTTCACATATGTCCCTCTTTGTAACTGTTTGCATGTACTCCCCCCTTTTTAAGTTTTTAATAGAGACGACGATTTTTTATAAGACTAGATTTCCCAATCAGTAACGACAACATATTAGCAACTAGCACTCCAGATGTCAATCTGTTTTTGATTGTAAGTTTTCACTTTTGTATGGGTTACGTCTTTAGATGCTTTTCTCTGCGAGCAAGCGTTTCTCTAAGTTAAAAATTAACTATGGTAAATTTCCAATAGCTTGCAAAGTGCATTCTAGTGAGAAGCTTTTTTAAGTCAAATGCTGGCTTTCAGGAAAACACCTCACAAATGCTAAATGACACTGGAATCCATTGACCATACCACACTGGGCGATTTCAACAATCTGCTAAAGACCAACGCCGGGTAAATGCCTCCTGCGGGGGTCAAAATTGAAATTTTTAATTTAAGATTTAGATTTTAAATTTTTACTCTTGACACGGCCTTCCATATTTAATTTTAATATTAATCTCAAACTAATAGTTCAAAAGAGGTTCAAAAGTTAAGGAGATTGCCTTGAAAGTAAACGTTAGAAAGAGTGCTTTAAAGAAGAAGAGACAAACCAGTTTCTTAAAAAGAATGCGGACGAAGGGTGGCCGCAACATAATAAAAAGAAGGCGTTCAAAGGGGCGAGAGATTTAGATATAAATTTACTGGAGGGGATACTAAAGGGGAGGTCTACAACCTCCCCTTTTATCTCCGAAAGGGAAGCCTACTCTTCGTCTATAAAAATGGCTTCTACTGGGCATTCCTCTACGGCCTTTCGGCAGTTGCCCTCGGCATCTCTAGGTACGGGGTTAGCTATTACAATGCTTTTATCCCCTTCCATCTTGAAGACCTCTGGACAGGTAGTTACACAAAGTTCACACCCAGTACAAATATCTGGATCCACTCTAACGCGCATTATGTTCCTCCTTTTCTACCGTCCCTTGATTTTTGCACGAAAAATAATGGATAATTATAAAAGTAACTTCTAGTAACTGTCAATTAAAAATTGATTTTTGAGTTTTGAAAGCAGGCTTGAACCCTTTACAAACTATTACAAAAATATAATAGGGGGCATTTATAAAAATTCTTCCTTTTTTCTAGTTAACCCACCTTACTTTAAAAGAAACCGGCACCCTATCCAGAGCCCACCTGAGCACCAGTCTGTTCAAACTCAAAGAAAAAAATTTGACAAAACAATTTAAAAGGTTAATCTAGCCTTGCAATATCTAGATATTTTTTTGTAATTTGAAGATATAATCAGCAACACCTCGTTCGGTTTATGTAAATAATTGCTTCCATGACAAGGAGGATTGCTAGAGAAACTAACTTTATAAAGTTCCTGGGGACGGCTGGGGCCCGTTTTGTGGTGTCAACCCAGTTGCGGGCTTCCGGAGGCATTTGGTTTTCTCTGGAAGGGGTGGATGTTTTGGGTGACCCCGGCCCAGGTTGCCTTGTCCGCTGTTTAAACAGTAGACCGAAGATGAATCCCTCAAAACTTGATGCTATAATAATAACCCATAAGCACCTTGACCACTGTGCAGACGTGAACGTCATGATAGAGGCTATGACCGAGGGGGGCACTAAAAGAAGGGGGATACTTTTTACCCCCAGGCAGGCCCTGGAAGACGACCCAGTAGTTTTTCAGTACGTAAGAAAGTTCCTGAACCGTATAGAAATACTCAAGGAAGGAGGTACTTACGAATTAGACGGCCTGACCCTATCTACCCCTATCAAGCACCTGCACCCGGTAGAAACCTATGGGATAAATTTTAATACACCTGTGGGCACCATCTCCTGGATAGCGGACACGGCCTTTTTCCCTGAACTATTACAACATTACTGTGGAGATTTGCTGATAATTCACTCTGTTAGATACAGGGACGAAAATGACAGAGAAAAGGGAATATATCACCTCAATCTAGAAGATGTAAAAAAGATAGTATGTGAACTAAGACCCAAGGCTACAATTTTGACCCATTTTGGCATGAAAATGCTCCAGGCCAAACCCTATGAGCTTGCAAGCAAGCTCTCAGAGGAGACCGGTTGTAAGGTAATTGCTGCTAGTGATGGTATGAGGTTTGAGTTATCCCAACTCGGCTGAGATTTTACTAACTTAGATGATTGGCCACGCTATGATTAATATAGCAAATTATATCTGGCAAAACTTTTTTCTGGCTGCCGAACCTTCGGGTTACCTCCCCAGTATACCTATTCCTCCCATTGTGAGATTCTTCTTTCACCTTGCACAGGCATACACCAAGTACGTAGTGGCTTTGTTCCTCCTGATGCTTCTCAGTATTTTTGTGGGGATAATCATCCTTTTAATCAGAAAAAGGAGGAAAAGATTAAGACAATTGGCCCTGTTTAAGCCTTTGGCCAGACTCGCCCCATCAGAGCTTGGTATAGAAAGCTATTTAGGTAGGGAGTGTTATGTAACTAGGGAAAGTGATGAAGCACTGGCAGGCTTATTAGTAGAGGGCGTGAGTACTATTCTTATAATAGGGAAACCAGGTTCCGGCAAAACCAGAACGGTCTTTGAGGCCCTAAGAGGAAAAGAGGACTACGAGTTACTAGCGCTCAAGCCCAAGGTCTTTTCCCCAAAAGAACTCTCAATACCAGGACTGCCCAAGAAAAACATTATATTATTCTTGGATGACCTGCATAAGTACATAAAAAAGTTAGATGTGATAACTATATTCAGGCATATAGAACAAAGGGCTAAAGATAGTATCTTTATTGCCACATGCTCACCCGATAAAATTCCACTTTTAGAAAAGGAGGCACCAGAAATCCTCCATCTATTTAGGTCCAAGAGTCGTATCCACTTAAGAGACCTTTTACCTGGAGAAAAAAAGTTCCTTGCCGGGGCCTTGGGCACTGATGAAAAAATAGTTGCCAGTAACGTAACACCAGCCTCTTTTATCCTGAATCTTGTCAAGAAGAAAGAATCCTATAAGAGCTCCGAAGACACAAGGCTAATCATGCATGCCCTTGTACTATTAAATAGATCCTTTATTTTTAATTACTCCCAGACCCTGGTCAAAAAAGTTTGCCAGGGGGTCTTTGGAAAAGACTTTTCTCGGTCCCAGTGGAATACCTCCTTAAGAGGACTGGCAGCCATGGGACTTATTACCACTATCAACGATACGATTAACGTCTACGAAGGATATCTTGACGAAGATTTTATAGACGATTACTCTCCCACTGAAAATGATACTGATATGCTACATGAAATCCTCTCCAAATCTAAGGATTGGGAAGGGTTAACCTCTTTAGGCATAGCTTACGGTGTTAAAGGTTATTGGGAAAAGAGCCTTCAGGTCATAGAAAAGGCCTCCCAGCTCAACCCCTTGTCCAGCCACAATCGTTATCTCCTCGGGCTGGCCCACGAGCGTGCCGCCATGAAAGAAAAAGCCTTGGCAGATTATAAAGAGGCGGTGAAGTTTGATAACCGTAACGCCCAGGCTTACTATGCCCTGGGCTCTATTTACAACGAACTGTTCATGATAAGAGAAGCCGTAGATACCCTCAAGCGGGCTATATATTTGGACCCATACTATCCCCAGGCCTATTTTCAACTGGCCATCGCCTTTGAAAAGGCAGGCATGTCCGAGGAATGCCTTGCCGGGCTCCATGAGGCCACCAGGATTGACCCTGATTATGTTGAAGCCCACCGCTACATGGCCGACCTTTATAACAAGAGGGGACAATATGCAGAGGCATTACATGCGTATAGAGAGCTAGCCAGAATAAACCCGGATGATGCAGAGTCTCATCTTGCCCTGGCTACATTTTACAACAAAGTCGGTAGGGTTAATGAAGCCATAATGGAACTAAGAGAACTCACCAGGATAAACCCCGCTAACCTCAAGGCCCACTATACCCTCGCACTGGCGTACTATAAAAAAGGGATGCTTGACGAGGCAATTAAGGAATTCAGGGACGTATTAATTCTTAACCCTGCTGACCATGTTGCACGCTTTAACCTGGCCCTCGCTTATTCAAAAAAAGATTTACTAGACGCTGCTGAGGCAGAATACAAGGAAATACTTCGTCTTAGTCCCCAGGAGGTGGGCGCCCTCTTTAACCTTGCCCAACTCTACGAGAGGAAAGGTAGGTTAGAGGAGGCCGTAGCCAATTATCAAGAGGTGGCTAAGCTCAACCCTGAACACGCCGAAGCGCACTATAAACTGGCTTTAATCAATCTAAAGACAGGACAAATGGAAGAGGCAGCGAAGGGGTTTAAAGAAGTCATTAAGCTAAGGCCAAACCATGCCCTCGCCCATGGCCAGCTTTCCGTTGTTTACCAGAAGCTCGGCCTCATGGCCGAGGCAAGAAAAGAGTACAGACTGTACGAGGTGCTAAAGTCCAGATAGCGCTAGCACTTCTTTGTGGAGTGCGCGCAACACACCATTTATCTTGACAGCCCCCAGCGGCCTTGATAACATCCCTCTTGTAAGATGATTAAGAGTGCCGCCTATGTCCTACGTAAGCTTGACGAAGGGCTGGGAAAACTAAGACGATTCTACCTGGTCCACTTCAATGAGGACTATGTCCGCAGTCAGCTAGCTCTCAGAAGGGGAGAATGCAGACGATGCGGCAGCTGCTGCCGTATAATGTTCCGTTGCCCACACCTACTGGAAGAAAATCAGTGTAACATATATGAATGTCGCTACAAACAATGTAAAGCATTTCCCATAGACGACCGCGACCTTAAATACCTTCGCCACACTTGTGGACACTATTTTGTCAATCCCAGGAAGATAAACGTCAGTATGACCAGATGAGGGTCCCCATTTCCACATACGGCCTAAAAGAAGTGATATTCTTCACTTCAGCCCTTACTTGTTTGCTTTTAGTGTCTCTGCCGCTATTTCCCTCTATAAGCCCAATCTGCCTCGTAGCAATTGGGTTTGTCCTGTACTTTTTCCGCGACCCTGAGAGACAAACCATTAAAGATGAGAAAAAACTCCTTGCCCCAGCCGATGGCAGAGTCATGGAAATAGCCACGGTAGAAGAGAAAGAATTCCTCCAGAGAGATGCCACCAGAATCAGTATCTTTATGTCCCTCTTTGATGTACACGTAAATCGTATGCCATGCAGCGGTAAGGTGGAATATCTTAAGCACCTGAACGGGAGTTTCCTGGACGCGCGTAAAAAGGAGGCCCCAACTGTCAACGAGTGTAACCTCATAGGGCTTCTATTAGATGGCGGTAAGCAGCTCATGGTAAAACAAATAGCTGGCAAAGTTGCCAGACGGATTGTATGCCCCCTTTCTATTGGGGATTCCGTAGAACAAGGACAGCGCTTCGGCATGATAAAATTCGGCTCAAGGGCTGAGATTTTCATCCCAAAAGAAATCCCCTGCAAAATACTTGTCAGGGAGGGGCAAAAGGTAAAGGCAGGACTAACCGTCCTGGCTGAAATCGGTTAGAATGAGAGCTCTGAAAACCCTGTACAGTTGTCATTCTGATGGAGTGAAGCGACCGAAGAATCTGACACGAAGTGTCACCCTGACCCTGAGTGAAACGAAGGGGAAGGGTCTAGAGGTTCTTCGCCTCCCCTTCTACGCCTGAGGCGGATCAGAATGACGCCGAAATTCTTATATTTTCTTCTAGAGACCTCCAGAATTAGAAAAGATGTTTACCGGCATAATAGAATGCATGGGTACGGTTAAGGGGCTAGAGAGGACGGCAACCGGCACCCGCCTTGCCGTAACACTGGGCCCAATGGCCAAAGAGGTTAAATCAGGGGAAAGCATCTCCGTGGAAGGGGCCTGCCTTACTGCGACAGAGCTAAAAGGTGAGCAGGCCAGCTTTGACGTCTCTGAAGAGACCCTCAGACGCACCACCCTTGGGGAACTCAAGGTCGGGCAGAAGGTCAACCTGGAACGATCCCTCAGGGTAGGCGACCGCATGGGTGGCCATTTCGTTCAGGGCCACATTGACGGCACAGCCGTTATCCAAAAAATGGAAGAGCGTCCCGGACAGATTACAGCCTGGTTCTCCGTGCCAGAGCCACTTGCCAGGGACATGATTGAGAAAGGTTCCGTTGCAGTGGATGGAATAAGCCTCACCGTGGTGGACGTAAAATCAAACGCCGGCGGTGGCCCTGCCACATTCTCCGTCGCCCTTATCCCCTTTACCCTTAACAATACCACCCTGGGTCTTAAAAAAGTGGGAGACAGGGTTAATATTGAGACAGACGTCCTCGGCAAATGGGTAAAAAGACTCCTTGGCATCAATCCCTCCCTCCCCCCTTCAGCACAGGGGAATGAAGGGACATTAAAAGGCAACATTACAATGGAATACCTCAAGTCCAAAGGGTTTGAATAGAATTCTAGCGGTGTATCACCATACGCCCCCGGATGCAGTGTGCGAATAGCCGCACCCCATTCAGCACTTTAAGATATAAAACGAATGATTTCCAGACTCAGAAAATGATAGAAGACCTTAAAAGTTATTTTAATAAGAGGCAAGACGTAGCCTTTGCCTTCCTGTTTGGCTCTCAGGCCAGGGGTGAGGCAACAAGATTATCAGACGTTGACGTTGCCGTATATTTCTACCCAAAAAGGAGACACCCACTTGAATATGAGGAAGAGGTTTACTATTCCTCAGAGAGTGAAATATGGGGAGACCTTATGAGCCTCCTCCATAAGGAGGTAGAGTTGCTGGTCTTGAACAGGGTATCTTCCACAGTCGCCGCAAGTGCCATTAGAGGCATACCCATCATGATAAATGACTGGGGCCTTTATCTTGACTTCATGCTGGTGGTAACAAGAGAGGCAGAAGATTACAGAGAGATGCTTTTCAAAGAGTTCCTTAGAAAACAAAGGGCTAAAACGTGAAAGAAGAGGCCCGACTCAGGCTACTAAAACATATAAATTTCTTGGAAGAAGAGCTTAAAGATTATCAAAAGTTCAAGTCCATTAAACAAAAAGATTATACAGAAGACAGGGACAAAAGACGCAATGTAGAAAGGTGGATTGAGAATATAATAAACTCTTCCATAGATATATCTAAAATTATTCTTGCCCTTGAGGATATACGCTTGCCCGACAATTACAAAGAGATTGTAAAATCAGTCTCTATTGTCAAGGGTTTGAATGTAGCGGAGACAGAAGCTGAAGCCCTTTCCAATTGGGTATGGTTTAGAAACATTGTTGCACACGAATATCTAGATATAAGGTGGAATTCTATAAAGAAGTTCGTAAATGAAACCGAACCTCTTTATAAAGGCTTCTTGGAAAAGCTTAAGCAGTACCTTGAGAAACAACTTGAGACCCACTAGCATCTAACAAAAACATGACTAAAACCATCGGCATAACCATGGGAGACCCCTGCGGAGTGGGGCCAGAGGTAACACTCAAAGCAATAACCCTGCTCCCTGCCGGCTACGACCTCATTATCATAGGCTCCCTTGAAGTACTCCAGCGCACAGCCTCACAACTGGGCCTGAAGTCCGACTGGAAAGACAGGGCAAAAATCCTGGACCTCGCCAATTTTGACTGCAAGCTGATGGAACTGAAAAAGCCCAACCCTCAGGCGGGCACGGCCTCCTTCCAGTATATCACTAAAGGCATAGAGATGGCCCTCAGCGGAGAATTAGGCGCGCTGGTAACCGCACCCATCAGCAAGGAGGCACTAAATATTGCCGGGCATCCCTACCCGGGTCACACAGAGCTCCTGAAAGAAAAAGCCCGCGCTCCCAGGGTGGCAATGATGATGATAGTGGGAGAATTCAGGGTATCCTTCGTAACCATACACATCCCCCTAAAAGACGTTCCCAAACGCCTTTCTTCTGAAAAAATTTTTACCACCGTAGAGCTCACCAGAAAAGGGCTGACCGAGTGGTTCCACATACAAGAGCCAAGGATAGGCGTATGCGCCCTTAACCCCCACGCTGGCGAGGGCGGCTCTTTCGGCTCCGAAGAAGGAGAAATTATATTACCCGCCATAAAAAAGGCACAAGAAAAGGGCATCAATTGTAGTGGGCCCATCCCCGCCGATGTGGCATGTCATAAGGCACGCGAGGGCGAGATAGACGCAGTGGTCACCCTCTACCACGACCAGGGCACCATTCCCATAAAACTCCTGGGCTTCTTCAGCGGTGTGAACCTCACACTGGGGCTCCCCTTTGTGCGAACCTCCCCCACCCACGGGACGGCCTTTGATATAGCCGGCAAAGGCACAGCACAGCCAGGCTCCATGCTTGAGGCCATCAAGCTCGCAGCACGCCTCGCAAGCACGGCAGCTTGAAAATCCATACCTTATTCGGCTCGGCCAGGTTTGTAAATCTTTAATTAATCAACCCCCGCCCGCCCCTACGTTCTCCCCCACACCCCCACCTCCTCTCCCCACCGGGGAGAGGACCGAGGTGAGGGGGAATCTTTTCCTCCTCTCCCCATCGGGAAGAATGTAGGGACAGACCTTCAGGTCTGTCCATTAAGATACGCATAGGTTAGCCACACAACACGCCCCTCCCCACACCCCCTTCCTCGGCACACCTTACAACACTTACCTGTCATTCCTTCACTCCGCTCAGGACGGCGTCTGAGTGAGCCGAAGCCCTGAGCCAAAGGCGAAGGAGAAGCGACCGAAGAATCTCTAATCCTCCTAAATCCCCTTTTTTGAAAAGCCATTCCACTTTTCCCCCTTTGAAAAAGGGGGACAGAGGGGGATTTCCAACCCCCCCCTTTACAAAAGAGGCCACTTCTAAATCCCCCACACCCCCCACCTCCTCTCCCCACCCGAGAAGCCCAATATTTAAAAAAAACTCTATCTTTCAGAAATCCCAGGCCTTATACTCTTGATAACTTTTTAGAGCGCCCCCGAAAAGGGCCTAAAAAAATCGCAACATGTCATGCTGAACCCTGTACTGAACTCGTTTAAGCACACTGAATCAAGTAGGGGCGTATTGCCATACTCCCCTGCATAGCTCTTTCAATAAGACATGACCCCTGTTATCTTCCCCATCACCGCTACTGCCCTAAAAGCCCTCCTGAAAGAGAGAGGCATCAGGCCCAGAAAACACCTGGGACAAAATTTCCTCATTGACCAGAACATCCTCAGGCTAATAGTTGAAGAAGCCGCCGTTGAAAATAAGGATATAATCCTGGAAGTAGGTAGCGGTACAGGTTTGCTTACCCGACTCCTCGTTGAGAGGGCACACAGGGTACTTGCGGTGGAGATAGACCCCAGGCTCTACGGCCTTACCAGGGAACTCTTTCAGGGCTGCGACAATGTGCACTTCTTAAATTCAGATATACTCCATACAAAGTCCACTATTAACCCGGAGGTTGAAGCACTGCTTGCCCGCTGGCTCAGTGAAAAAGAGGGGCTCAGGCTCAAGGTGGTATCCAATCTCCCCTACTCCATAAGCACCCCCTTTATAATTGCCATCCTCCTGGGTAAACTACCAGTGGCGCTAATGGTGCTCACCCTTCAGAGGGATATTGTGGATAGACTGCTGGCCCCCCCGTCCACCAGGGAATACGGCGTCTTATCTGTCATGGCACAACTCTTTTCAGAGGTAAAACTACTGCGCGCTTTACCCCCGGGGGTGTTCTGGCCCGCACCCGAGGTAGAATCTGCTATTGTAAAAATAGATGTCAGGAGGGAACAGGTGCTTCACCGCATTCCAGACCCACTACTCTTCAACCACCTGGTAAGGACTATCTTTCAGAGCCGCAGAAAGACACTGCTAAATAGCCTCCTCAAGCTCCACTTACCTTCACTCAACAGGGAGGTAATTTTAGATATTATCAGCAGATTGGGGCTGCAACCCCAGATAAGAGGAGAGGCACTTGACCCCGACAGTTTCATTACCCTCTCCAGAGAAATCGGAATTATCCCTTTACGGCCAGGGTAAACCCTCATAACTCAGGTTGCCCTGTGACCTCCCACACCGTTAATGTCACCCTGCATCTGTCATTCTGAGCGAAGAACGTAGGGACAGACCTTCAGGTCTGTCCATTAAGATACACATAGGTTAGCCACACAACACACCCCTCCCCACACCCCCTTCCTCGGCACACCTTACAACACTCACCTGTCATTCCTTCGCTCCGCTCAGGACGAGTCTGAGTGAGCCGAAGCCCTGAGCCAGAGGCGAAGGGGCAGCGAAGAATCTAACACAGGCTGTCACCCTGCACTTGTTTTCAAGAACCCTCTGTCACCCTGACCCCGAGTGAAACGAAGGGGAAGGGTCTGGAGCAGGGGCCTATCGCCACACGCCCTTACAAAGTTTTCTCCCTGCTTGGAAAAGCCGTCCCACTTTTTCCCCTTTAGAAAAGCCATTCCACTCTCCCCCTTTGAAAAAGGGGGACAGTGGGGGATTTCCCAATCCCCCCTTACCCCCCTTTAGGAAAAGGGAGGAAGTTTTTGGAGTGTTTACAAAAAGGGGGGGATTTTTGGGTGTTTGCTGAAAGGGGGAACTTTCCGGTAGGGGCGACCCGCCGGGTCGCCCTCCCCACTCCGCTCAGAATGACGCACAGGATTAAAGAATGTAGGGACAGACCTTTAGGTCTGTCCCTTAAGATACGCATAGGTTAGCCAAACAACACGCCCCGCCCCACACCGCCCTCAACCTCCTCTCCCCACGTGGGAGAGGACCGAGGTGAGGGGGACTGCCTTTTCCCCCTCCCCCTCTAAAAAGAGGGAGAGCATTAGATTATCCGCTTAAGGCTGAGCTGTTTATTACTCTCTTCCTCCTTTGAAAAAGGGGAAGCTAAGTCTCCCCTCTAAAAAGAGGGGATATAGGGATGTGTATTTTTATAGAGAAAGAAAAGGTAGCCCATTAAGTAAGAATGTGGGGACATACCTTCAGAGCCTGCCCTGAGCCGCCTGAGGCGGAGAAGGGTCTGTCCATTGGAGAACTATTAGAAATCTTGGGCGGGTCTAAAGACCCGCCCCTACGGCTGAGGTGAGTGGAATTACCCTTCCTCCTCTCCCCACGTGGGAGAGGACCGAGGTGAGGGGGAATGTATTTTTCCCCTCTAGAAAGAGGGGGGTGGGGGGTGTGTCCTCAAGCAATGTAGGGGCAGGTCTTTAGACCTGCCCAATATTTTCTAAGTAATTACCTTCAGGTAACTTTTGCCCTCCGAAAAAGTCAGCGAGTACCTCTAACTCTCTCCCCCCTCCCTTGAGGGGAGGGGGCAGGGGGTGGGTGGGTTAACCTCGTATATTTAGGACAGGTCTTAAAAAAAGATGTTTATTTCGGCAGGACGAGAGACCTGCCGCTACGCCCTCGCCCTTGAGGGGGAGGATAGGGTGGGGGTGACTCGCCTGCTCCAACTGTAGATAATTCTTCCCCTCCCTTGAGGGGAGGGGGCAGGGGGGAGGGTGAACGTTTTGTGCATCTAAACCTCTTTGCTGTGAGTAGGGGAAAGAGGGGGATTTCCAAATCCCCCCTTCCCCCCTTTACTAAAGGGGGGAGATAAACGGGAGGATTTTCAGTAGTGGAAGTTTTTATGGGGTTTGCTAAAAGGGGGAAATTTAAAAATCTCCCTTAATCCCCTTCTACGAAAGAGTCGGTGTAGCATCCCCTACGTCCTCCCCCCCACCCCCCTCCCCTCTACCGCCCTCAACCTCCTCTCCCCACGTGGGAGAGGACCGAGGTGAGGGGGGCCTGCCTTTTCCCCCTCAAGGGGGAGGGATTGAAGGAGTAAAGCCCGCAGATGGGACTTTTGCAGAGCTCTCATATTGCCTTTACACGGTAAATTTGCTAAATTCTATAACCTTCAGAGAATACAACACGGTAAAGAGCAGTATGTAAGCGTCACAGGGGCGTATTGCAATACGCCCCCGCTCGGTTGAGTCAGTGTGGGCTATAACCAAAAATTGAGAGCTCTGAAAAACTCTACGAATGCCTCCTATTTTTCCCCTCCCTTGATGGGAGGGGGCAGGGGGAGGGTGGAGGGGTCATGGAGTTGGTCATCAGTCGCAAAGTAGTTCCTACCTCTCTACCTTAATGAGTTTGAATACCGTTTTAGCGAAAAGCAGAATGGAAGGCTTTAGGAGGTTATCTTGGGTAACGCTTTAATTAGTAACCCTGCTCACAGGGGGATAATTCCTGAAGTAATTCATCTTCTAACGGGAGGGAAATATGATAGAGGTTAGGGAAGTTGATTTACCTGCCATAGGAAAGAAATTAACCATACAGACCGAAGAAGGGGAGACCATTGTGGTGATTATACGCCTTACTGGAGAAAGGGAGGTGTATAGATTCCTTGAGGACAAGGAGGAACCCGAGTTCGTAATCAATCTCACCGAGGAAGAGGCAAGGACTATCGGAAACATACTGGCCGGGGCCTACTTTGAGCCTGTTCACGAAAAAGAAGCAGAGCTGGTTATGAAAGAAATGAACATGGAGTGGGTAAAGGTAGAAAAAGGGTCTATTCTGGCTAATCAAACCATTGGAGACCTGGGCATCAGAAAAAAGACAGGCGTATCCGTTATCTCCATTCTGAGAGGGAAACATTATATCCCTAACCCCTTGCCTACCGAGCTGATTAAGGCGAATGACACCCTGATTGTATTAGGCACCAGTGAACAGATGAAAAGATTCCTGCGTTTTATTGGCAAACCCAGAGAGGACTAGGGCCGTGCTTGATGGAGTAGCTCATCCTGTACAGGTTTACTCAATCCTTCTTGAAATAGGCATTATGTGTCTGATACTCTTTCTGGTCGGGCTTCTTGCCAGAAAGATAAACCTCTCCCTTGTCCCCATATATATCATTACCGGCCTCGCCCTCTCGCACTTTGTAAGACCCAGCCTGATAATGGAATTCATGTCCACCATCGGCCTTATTCTCCTACTGTTTCTTATCGGCCTTGAGTTTAACCTGGAGAGCTTTCTCAATAACAGGAGAAAAATCCTGACAGGCGGGGTCTATGACCTGGTATTGAATCTGCCAGTGGGCCTGGTAATAGGGCTCCTCTGGGGCTTTGATCTGTTCCACTCCCTGTTTCTAGCCGGGATAGTCTATATAAGCAGCTCTGCTATTATTGCTAAGGGCATAGTGGAGTTAAAACGCTCTGCCAATCCTGAGACAGAATGCCTCCTGGGCATCCTTGTATTTGAAGACCTCTTTATCATCGTCTATCTGGCTATACTATCAAGTACTACCACCAGGGGGAATGCCGGGTTCATGCCCGTAGTATGGGCCATCTTCAAGGCCCTGGGGTTCTTTGCCTCGTTGATAATCATCGCAAGGGTTTGCAGGCAATACATAGAAATGGTACTGGATATTGAATCCACCGAACTATTTGTTTTACTGATATTCGCCATTGTGATACTTGCCGCCATCAGTGCCCACGCACTGGGTCTTTCTATGGCTCTGGGCGCCTTCTTGACCGGGCTGGTCGTCTCGGAGACCAATCAGAAGTCCAGGGTCCTTGAGGTCATTGCACCGTTTCAGTACCTGACCGTGGCCATATTTTTTGTAAGCTTTGGACTGACCTCCCCCATTACTAACTTCAAGGAAGTCTACCCCTTTGCGCTCCTGCTGGTTGCCGTCTCTATACCCACGAAACTCTTAACAGGTCACCTTGCAGGAAAGGGCTACGGCCTGAGTAAGCGCGCCCGCTGGAGGTTAGGACTGAGCCTCTTGCCCAGGGGCGAATTCTCCATAGTCCTCGCCACCCTTGCCAAGGGCGTCTCCAAAACAGCCCCCGTGGACGCCATCACCGCCCTTTATGTCCTTATAATCGCCGTGCTCGGTTCCATGGCAATGAAATATGCCGATGCCCTGTACAGATTGGTGGAGAAAAAAGAAGTAAAAAAGCCACCCTAAAAATATTGGTCAAAAACGTGCAAAATCTCAAAAAATCCGATATAATTCCGTTCAAAAACGCACAAAAATGCCTAAAAGCCTGCAAAAAGGTTCAAAAACAGTGTTGAAAGGTGTTGAAACCTTGAGAAAGGGGTTGAAATGGCAGACGTAATAAATGGCATAAGTTCTGAAGCCACAAACATTTATGACAAAATCATAAAGAAACAAAAACCCACCCTCCACTTCCCCCTCCGGACGCTGGGGAATGTGAAGTATCGCCCAGGTGTGGGCTTCTTTGAATTAAAGGGGCACAAAAAGACCAGGACGCTTACGGTCAATACCGTCAAGACCTTTGCCCAGACCCTCAGGATGATGGCCCTCTCAAAAGAACTGATAGAAGAGGATGACATAGCCACCAAGCGAGAGGCCTACTACGTCTCCAAGAACTGGGAAGAGGCACGTTTTGACGAACAAGTGGAATCGGATACGGTGATGGATGACCTTGAGGCCCTCTTTACTGTAAACAGGGAGCAGCTGGGCTTTATACCCGAAGAAAAAGGCGGAGAGGTGGCGGGCAAGTTAATCGTAATTGATAAAGATGACAGGGGCAAGCCGCTGAGGATTGATTGTACCAAGTTCGGTTCCGGGGCCTACTCTGTGCCCATCTCGGTGGAGCATCTCAAGTTTGAGACAGACGCAAAGTTTATCCTGGTGATAGAGACGGCGGGCATGTTCCAGCGCCTGGCAAAACATGCCTACTGGAAGAAGGCCAACTGCATACTGGTCTCCATGGGGGGTGTGCCCACGCGGGCCTGCCGGCGTTTTGTCCGAAGACTCTCCGAAGAGAGGAAAATACCTGTTTATGCCTTTGTGGATGGGGACCCCTACGGTATTGGCAATATATACAGGACCCTGAAGGTGGGTTCTGGCAATGCCGCCCATATCAATAAATACTTCTGTGTGCCTAACGCACGATACCTCGGTGTTACCCCCCAGGATATTATAGATTATAAACTCCCCACTCACCCCCTCAAGGAAGTGGATATTAAGCGCGCCCAGGATGCATTAAAGAACGACCCGTTTATTGTACATCACAAGGAGTGGCAGGAGGCTATCAAGATGATGATAAAGATGGGCGTCCGTGTGGAGCAGCAGGCCCTGGCCAAACACGGCCTCAATTATGTAATAGACAAATATTTGCCTGAGAAATTAAGACACACAGAGAGATTCTTGCCGTAACGTTGAACCCATTTTGGGCACGTGGACGCCCTTGCCTTTATTGTGGGTCTACATCAGGTAGAATGGGAGAGTATAGCAGCGTAATGGTAAAGACTCCCTCTCACTCCCATTCCCAATGGGAAATGTTGAAGAGGAGTAACAGGGGTGGTGTGGCATGAATCACACGTTTATCCTTGTCCCAGAATGAGAACATATCTTTTATAAAATCTGCCACTGCGTATTCGCAATAGCCGGACCAGGCATCTCAAAAACAGAGATTGTGGCAAGGGTAGGTTTTACAAAGCAAAAATAGTGCCACCAAATAAAAATTCGTGTTACTAAAAGCGGTGCTGCCCTCCCAAGTGCGCGAGGGTAAGTTCCATTACTTGCCCAAGCTGAAGTTTTTCAGGGTTGGTCTGTCTCTGGTGGACGAAACAACACCAACGGTTTTAGTCAAGTAGAGAGGTACAAAGCGCACCAATAATGCGCATAATTTACACTAAACGGTACGCCGTTTGGGCAACAAATATAAATTTATATAATTATAATAATTTTGTTGCAATAATATGCAAACCACTTATAATTATGCTGGAAAGGAGATGTTTTAATAATAAATATAATTTTTTAATATCATTATTTA
>JBMFFR010000003.1:0-367693 GCA_051388875.1 Candidatus Brocadiia bacterium JP1
AGGGCCTTTGGAATGGAGCAAGACAGGCATTGTAGTAAAGAATAAGTTTTTGGCAAATGTTTATGTTGGCTCTTAAACCGCAGCAGCGGTAAGTAATTCAGGATAAAGTACTTATAAGTGCGTAAACACGCTGTATTATTTGTTCTTGGTTTTTTGTTTTGTATTCCTTGTAAGCTGATGGCGCAAGTTTCTGCTGAATCATTAGTTGAATTGGATGACCTTTACAGCCAGCGTCTGGATATTAACCGCATCCAGGAGCTGGCAGGAAAATGCGAGGTCCTTCTAGCTAAAAATCCAGATAACTACGAGCTCCTGTGGAGACTTTCCAGGGCCTGCTTCCATCTCGGACGCGAAGGCAACACCCGAGAGGATAAACTCTTGTATTATAAAAAGGCGGTGGAAGTGGGTCATCAAGCTGTCAGTGCAAACAATAACAGGGTGGAGGGCCACTTCTGGTTGGGAATCAGTATCGCAGCCGTAGGAGAGACAACGGGAATCCTGAAAAGCCTTACTTCAGTAAGGGACGTAAGAAGAGAAATGGAACAGGTGGTTGTCATTGACGACCGTTATGAGGATGGTGGTGGATACAGGATACTTGGTAGGCTAAACCATAAAGTGCCAAAGCTTTTTGGGGGAAGTAAAACCAGGAGCCACGAGTACTACAAAAAGGCCCTGGCTGTGGCACCAGAAAACACCTACACCCACCTCTTCTTGGCCGAACTACTTATAGATGAGGGTCAACTGGAAGAAGCTATCAGGGAATTAAAAGTTATACTGAACAGCAAGAATGACCCCCAATGGGTCTATGATATTAAGGTCAATCAGGCTGAGGCAAAGAAACTCCTGGAAGAATGTGAGAAGGAGTCCGCACTAAGGAATTATGAAAAAGAAAGTTCACAATGAATATTTTAGAAACCGCCCCCTCAGGAAGACAGTTTGGTATAAGGCAACCCCAGAGGATTGGCTAGGGCATGTTATAGATATTCACTTTGACTCAAGGTGGGGTTCCCCTTACTGGCTGAAGCGTCAGAAGGAATTGGGTATGGACGTAAGGTGGGAGGTTAAAACCATAGAAGACCTCCAAAAACTTGGCCCTACTTCGGAAGAGGATTTGAGGACGTGGCCGGTAGAGACATTCATTCCTAAAAGCCTCCTGGAGGATAAAACACGTTTCATCCTGGGGGAGTCGGCTGGAACCACAGGCAGGCCTAAAGTTACTGCCTATCTTTACGAAGAATTCTACCCGACTTTTGTGGACTGGTTTGGTGTGGTAGCGGAGAAGCGTGGTTTTCCCAAAGGAGGTAACTGGTTATGGCTGGGCCCAAGCGGTCCCCACATCATTGGAAAGGCGGTGAGTCTAGTGGCAAGAAGGATGGGCAGTATGGACCCGTTTTCCGTAGATTTTGACCCAAGATGGGCAAAAAAGCTGGATAGAAAATCAATAGGATACCGCCGCTACCTGGAACATGTAATAGAACAAGCCCTGGATCTTTTAGTGGTCCAGGAAATTAGTGTAATTTTTGCCACACCACCAATCCTATTAGAGCTGGCCCTGCGTATGCCAGAGGAAATGAGGTTCAGAATCAGAGGCATCCATTACGGAGGCATGGCCATAGAAAAGGAACTCCTGAAACGTTTCAAGGAAGAGCTCTTTCCCAATGCAGTCCATATCTCAGGATACGGTAATACCTTATTTGGTCTCTCCTTAGAGGTGGGGGATTCACCTGATTTTAATTTGGATTATTATTCCCCTGGGCCCAGGATGGTTTTGCAGGTGGTAACTATAGAGGATGGCCAAGCACAATATGGTGAATCGCCTCATGGGGCAAGAGAGCGGCTCTCTCAAGTAGTGGACTACGGGGAGGAAGGCCAGATTGTCTTTCACAGACTGGACGAAAGTTTTTTCATACCAAACATGCTGGAAAGGGACAAGGGGATAAGAATTGCCCCCAGCCCTTCGGCAGAGAATTTGGGGGTGGCTCAAGATGGGGTAAGAAACCCCTGTCTACTTGAAAAATTTGAGAATAAGGTAAAGGTGGGACTCTATTAATGAGACTTTCGGAAGTAAAGCTAGAACTCCTTGCTCCAGCGGGTAAGTGGGAAGCCCTTAAGGCAGTGATAAACGCAGGGGCAGATGCGGTATATCTTGGAGGCAAGCAATATAACATGCGGCGCCACAGGAAGGACTATAATTTTGACCAAGAGGAAATCTCTAAAGCCGCAGACTTTGTCCACGGCAGGGGCAAGAAACTCTATGTAACTGTAAATAGCCTGCTCAGCACCGAGGAAATAGAGGAATTGCCCGCCTATCTGGAGTTTCTTGAATCTATCGGTGTGGATGCCATTATAGTGCAGGACCTTGCTGTAATCGCTTTAGTAAAGGAGTTGGGATTAGACCTTCCAGTGCATGCCAGCACAATGATGAATGTGCATAGTGTGGAGATGGCTCAGGAACTGACAGAGATGGGTATAAGCAGGGTGATTACCTCAAGGGATATTACACTGGCCCAGATTAAGGAGATTTATGAGAAGACCCGACTGGAGTTAGAGTATTTTGTCCACGGGGATATGTGCGTCACTCAGAGCGGTCTATGTTATTCCAGTGGAATTCTATTTGGGAAGAGTGCTAATCGTGGGGAGTGTATGAAACCATGTCGCTGGAACTATACCTTTATGGAAAAGTCCTCGGAGGCGAGGATGGAGGAGCTATCAAGCGGGCACTTCTTAGCCATTAAGGACCTTTGCTTGCTGGGTTTTATTCCTGAACTAGTATGTGCCGGTGTCTGCTCTCTGAAGATAGAGGGAAGGATGAGGCAAGCTGATTTCCTGAAAGATATTGTATCCATCTATCGTCGTGCAATAGATTCTTATCTTTCTTGCCCATTTTCTTACTATAGTGATGTGGAGGCATATGAGAGGCTTTACTCTCAGAGGGTCAGGGAATTCTCCACTTGTGGTGCCTTTTCCACGCCAGGGGCAAGCGCATTTGACTATAGCGGTAGGAGGGAACCCCTATTTTTTAGCAGGGCGGCCAGGGAAGAGAAACTTTCAATAGAGGACATTTGGATAAACCCCTTTGATGAGGATTTCAATGGCAATGGGAAGGACTTTTCAAGGAAATTGCTGGCTGTAAAGGTGGGGAGTCTGGAGGCGGTTAGTAAAGCTCTTGAAGCAGGCGCTGACTATGTTTACCTCTCTGGGGAAGTTTCTCCTTTAAGAAAACAGAGGTGGACTCCGGAAGGTATAAAGGAGGCCACGGAGTTAGCACATCGGGTGAGAAAGAGATTGGCGATATGCACTCCAAGAATTACTACAGGTAGGGAGTTTATGGAAGTGGAATGGTTGCTGGAGATGACCAGAGGTGTAGGTGTTGATGCCGTAGTGATTCAGAATCTTGGGGCATTGAGATTGGCAAGAAAGTGGGATGTACCTGTTATTGCGGATTACTCATTAAACATCGCAAACCAGCGTTCCGCTCAGGTACTAAAGGAGTTGGGAGCCGGCAGGGTAACTGGTTCTGTTGAGCTTTCTTACAAGGAGCTTTGTTTGCTTGCGGAGGCAAGCCCCGTGGAAATTGAGTGCCTCATACATGGCCCAATAGTGGGGATGGTACTGGAGCATTGCTTACCATCTCTTATCATGGGGAAAAATTCTAGTAAAGAGGCGTGCCGCATGCAATGCCGTTACAGCTCCTATGCCCTGAAGGACGAGCTTGGGGAGGTGAGAGCTATTGAAGTAGACCAGTATTGCAGGAGTCACATTTTGCTTTCCGGAGAGCTTTGTGTTTTACCTTATTTGGGTTCTTTCTTAGAAAGCAAGCTAGGGGCACTTAGGATAGAGGCACAGTATTATGAAGCGGGGTTGGTGGGGATTGTTACCGGGGCCTATCGCAAGCACATGGACTTCCTTGTGAATAATCCACAAAAGGAAGACCCGCTGCTACGGTCTTACTGGGAACTTTTTCAAGGGCTGTTTCCCAATGGACTGGGTTTAGGTGCTTATAAGAGGGGCATAAGTAAGTCGCGCAGCACCTTAGAGGTCATGCGGTCTCTCTGCCATACAGAGTAGGGGTTTTTTTATGGAGCAGGGCATGAGTACTTTTCTTACAGTAGAGTTAAGTAACGGAGCTGTGTATTCAGGGCCGGAGGAGCTACTTCGTCTAAAGGAGGAGTATTTAATCCCCTGTGTGTATCATTTTTATAAGAGGCCCATGCAATTGGTCAGGGGCCACATGCAGTATCTTTACGACCATGCGGGTAATAGGTATCTGGATTTTTTTGCTGGGGTCTCAGTGGCTAACCTGGGGCACTGCAATCCTGAGGTTACAGACAAGGTAATAGAACAACTCAGAACCTTACAACATACCACTTCCATATATCTTACACAGCCAGTAGTGGAACTGGCAAAGAGGCTGGCAGA
The DNA here is from genome assembly GCA_051388875.1 of Candidatus Brocadiia bacterium JP1. Classification (GTDB taxonomy): domain Bacteria; phylum Planctomycetota; class Brocadiia; order Brocadiales; family Bathyanammoxibiaceae; genus JBMFFR01. The sequence goes on from JBMFFR010000003.1 coordinate 4,420, forward strand.
GATTACCCCTGGCAGGTTGCAAAAGAGCTTATTCTGTGCTAGCGGTTCAGAGGCCAATGAAGGGGCTGCACTTTTGGCACAACTTCACACCAAAAGGAAAGGCCTACTTTCGTTATCCCATAGCCTTCACGGACATACCAAGCTTGCGCTGGGGCTTACAGGGATTGAATTCTGGAAAATAGACCCGTACCCGTGTGAGGGTATCAGTTTAATTCCCAGCCCGTACTGTTATAGGTGTCCCCTTGGGGTGGCATACCCTTCCTGTGATTTACAATGTATCAGCGTGGCGAAGGAAATTATTGAGCGGAACCCGGAAGGCTACGCCGCTCTTATTGCTGAGCCCGTTCATGGTAATGGCGGTATTATTGTACCACCCAGGGAATATTTTCCAAGGTTAAAGAGTATTCTGGATTCTTACGGCATACTATTTATAGATGATGAGGTACAGACGGGTTTTGGGAGGACTGGGAAGATGTTTGCCATTGAGCACTGGGGCGTAGAGCCGGACGTGATGACGATGGCTAAGGCCCTGACCAATGGTTTTCCTGGGGCAGCAGTTATCACCAGGGGGGAGATAGCAAGTAGCCTCAAAAGACCTTATGCCTCTACCTGGGGCAGTAACCCTGTGATGGCCACGGCGGCCCTGGCCACATTAGAAGTATTGGCTGCATTGGGACTAGAAACTACTGCTATGGAGTTGGGTAATTTTCTTAAAGATCAACTCATGCTTCTAAAGAAGGAGCATTCTATCATTGGTGAGATTAGAGGGTTGGGCCTTATGGTAGGGGTAGAGTTGGTTAGAGAGGAGAAGAAGCCAGCTAGCGCAGAGACTGATTTTGTCCTGGAGTACATGAAAGACCATGGCATACTGGTGGGAAAGTGTGGGGTAAGTAGAAATGTGCTTGCCTTTCAACCTCCGCTGGTAATTACTAAAGAGGACATAATGGAGATGGTAGAGGTGTTAGATAAGGCTCTTCAGGAGGCGGGAAAGGGGGTTTAACAATTGACGAGTCCTTTTGCCTGGATGGACGAGCGATATTCAACTAAGGAGTTTGTACGGGAGAATTTTACCCAGAGGCTAATCCCAAAAAAACTTAGCTGGTTCGGGTGTTTAGGTGGACTCTCGCTGATGGCCTTCTGTCTGCAAGTGGGCAGTGGGATATTTCTCATGTGTTTCTATGTCCCTTCGGCCTCTGAGGCATTTAGCAGTATACAGTATATTAAGCATGGGGTTACCCTTGGGTGGCTTGTTCATAAGCTGCATCTTGTGGGGGCGCAGGTGATGGTGGGTTGTATCCTGGGCCATATGATTAGGATACTTTTCAAAGGTATATATAAGAAACCACGGGAGCTTCATTGGGTTTCCGGCAGTTCGCTTTTCTTGCTGACCCTTCTTACTGCATATGCTGGCACGCAACTCACGGCGGAAGGTCTTTATACCTGGAATGTAAAGACCGATGGGAAGACGCTTAACTCACCCAGCATGATAAATAAATATGAGGTGGGTAAGACTCAGGAGGGGAAAAGGTTCTCTAACCACAGGCTCCCCTTTTTGTATGCGATGCATGTGGCCCTTATACCCTTGGTAATGGTATTGTTCATGAGTTTTCACTTTGCAATGGTAAGACGTACGGGCATTTCAGAACCATTATGAAGGATTACACCAAGGACTACCCTCCGGAAGCACTGGAGCCCTTTTTTCCAAATGAATTCTTACGACATGTTTTGGTGACACTCTTTCTTGTAATAATAGTGTTTCTAGGGGTAGTCTTTTTACCCGAAACTACTCAGGATAGGGTGGATGACGGAGGGACTTACGAGCCCAAGCCCCTTTGGTTTCTTCTGCCCATACATGGTCTTTTTGAGCTTATACCCAGTAATACCTTATGCTTTACACTACTGGGTATAGGGGCAGCGGCACTAATCAGTCTGCCTTTCTGGGATAGGGCGAAAGAGCGGAGACTATGGAGGAAGCAGGGCCTTTTTGGAGCGGTGATAGCGTGGGTTATTATTTTTGTTATCCTTGGGGTCTTAGGAAGGCTTCTATAGTCTTAGGGCTAGCCCTTCTAGCAGGTTGTAGCTACCCTGAGCTGGCTGAGCGAGGCGAGGCTTCCCCACCTGCGGAGAGGTGTGGGGAATGCCATATAGAAATTTATAAGGAGTGGGAGTCTTCGCCCCATGCCAGGAGCTTTATAAGTGAGGAATTCAGGGAGGCCTCCAATGATTACAAATTTAAATTTTGTCTTGGTTGTCACACCCCTGAAAGCATCTATGCCGAGGGAGAGCCGCGGCCGAGGTCTATCCGACCGGAAGAGGGTATTACCTGTAACAGCTGTCACCTGACGGAGGATTGTAAACTGGCAGGGCCACTGCAATCCAGGGCACCCCATCCTGTCGGAGAGAAACATGGGTTTTATCTTCAAAGTGAGCTTTGCGGTAAATGTCACGTAAGGACGTTTGAGGAGTGGCAAAAGGCTGCCCAGAGGGGAAAAAAGACCTGCCAGGATTGCCACATGCCTTCTGTAAAAAGGAAGCTTATTCAAGATGAACCCTGGCAGAAATTATACGGGAGGAAGGATGTAAGACGACATACCTTTTCCCCTGCTGTAGAATTCTTGAGTTCGGAGAACCCCGTCAAAATTGATCTCACCCTTCAGGGTTTTACCGCTGGGGATGAGTCCTTTCAAGCTAAAATGTCAGTGGAAAATAGCTCTATTCCTCACTGCCTGCCTACCGGGGAGTATGGTTACAGGGAAGTGATTGTAAATGTATGGTTAAAAGGGTTGAAAGGGCGGGAAATTCTTTTAAAAGCTGAGAGTTTTTTTGAAGAGATGGGAACCTCTTTGAAACCTGGTGAAAGGAGGGAGTTTTTGTTGAATATACCGAAAGGTCTTCTGGGTGAAGACAGTTTTTTACTTATAGAATTTTTACGAACCAACTTCCAGAGGGAGACTAAGCTAGTGCTTGCGCAGAGAGAATTCCCTATAGGCCAGGTGCTTTTGGTAAGTCGGCAATAATTAAGCTTTTTCAGAAAACATCGGTTACTGACTTTTGAGGTGATACAAATTTAGAGTAATTACACAGGGAGGAGCTATAAATCTTAAGATTACACCCCGAGGGGTTATAAATTTCAAGCTCGTGGGTCTGGTAGTTATTACCTTTCTTGCACTGGTAGCAGTTGTAGGGGCTACCATGGCTTTTTATCCGAAGTGGCCGGGCTATTGCGCTCGGTGCCACAGTATGCAGCCGGCCTACGAAAGGTGGGCCAAGACGGCCTGTAGAAATGTAAGCTGTGTGGAATGTCATGCAGGAGGTAGCTGGACCACCTGTTTATCCAGGGAGATAGAGGATTCTAATTGTATGACCACTGAATGCCACACTCAGGAAAAGCTATTTGCCAGGAAAGAACCTTACAAAAAGACACTCCCTTTTAGTCACGAGACCCACATGAAGGAAGACCCGCCGGGCATGAGGATGCGGTGTACGGGATGCCATTCTTATCAGGGGGGTGAGAAGCATTTTGATATAGACGATAAAGCCTGCCATCTATGCCATTTTACTCCTAGAAAAGAAGCCATGAGCCTAGCAGATGGTGGAGAACAAGAGACTGGCAGGTGCACGCTCTGTCATAAAGATGTTGAAAAGAAGGTGCGAATATATGAAAAGGAGTTTGACCACAAACTTTATGAGAAACTTGTGTTAGATAAAGTGGGAGGAACGGCAAAGTTAGAGTGTATTGATTGCCATAATAATGAGATAGTCCATGGCCTGGGCGAGGTGGAAAAGGATATATGCTACGACTGCCATGATAGAGTTCCAGAGGACTATACCTCAGTAAAGGATATGCACAGAGACCATATGCTTAAGAGCAAAGTGCGCTGTGATGCCTGTCACCAAGAGATAGTACACAAGGTGTACAAAGAGGATAAGGAACTAGAGGTCTGCCATTCTTGTAAGCAGTTGCTTTTTAGTCTTTCCAGTGCCCAGAAGAGTGTAGAAGTGGCTTTAGATTCAACCTCAGTGGCAGGTAATAATCCCTCCACTGATATTTCTTTAACCAACACTTCTATAGCTGAACTCGTCCAGAGGGAGATGATGCAGGGGGAGGGAGGTAAGGGTGTTAAGGGAAGCCCGGACCCCATGTCTTTAGCCACTTTGAGCTGTAGGGCCTGTCATAAGGCTGTATTGGAAGGGAACGGGGATTATGCACGAGTGGAACCCGGTGTATGCAATACCTGTCATGAAAAGGGCTTTGAAAAGATTTACAAAGAGCAAAAAGAGTTGGTGCTATACCAGATGGAGATGCTTAAGAAACTGCTGGAGCTTGCCGAGGAGTCGGGAAGGGCAGAGGAGGTGGAAGTGGTGGAAGCAAAACAAAATTATGAGTTCATTGCTTCTGATGGGAGTTACGGTGTCCACAATATAAAGTATACCAAAGACCTTCTTGAGTTTAGTATTAGTGAGCTTAATGAGTCGTTGGGCGGTTAAGATGCTTTTGGTGATAGCTCAGGTCTTGCAGCTCTTAATTTTGCTTCAAGCTTCCACTATCTCAGGGACAGAACTTGAAGGCTTATTCCTGGATTTGAGCGACGCCTACTGTACTGAAAGATGTCATGTTAACAGTGTTTCTTATAGGAATGATTTTAATGGTGAGGTTTTTCAGCATGCCACACATTCAGCGGAAAAGGGTTTCAAATGGAGTTTCTTAGACGGTTCTAATTCGGGTGGTAGTAACCCTTTAAATCAGACTTCAGTGGAAAGACTACACTGTGTGGACTGTCATAAAGATGTAGAGGTTAATAAGGAAGGGCACGGAAGGCTGGTTATTGATAAAGAGGACTGCCTTAGGTGTCACCATGTAGATAATAGATACGTGAGTTGTGGTCGTTGTCATAGAGAAATTGATATTAAGTCTATGGAGTATGGGAATCAGCCCTTTGTTCATGGCTTTAGAGTGGATAGTGATATTGACTGCAGGCAGTGCCATCTGCCGGACGCGGGGTCAAGCATCAGGGAAGGAGTTAATTGTGAGGGATGCCACCATACAAGGCCCAATATCGGATGTCAGGGTTGCCACGAGGAGGCGTTAAGGAGGGCTTATTATCCCAAGGTAGCAGAGATGAACAGGCTCGGATGGACCGCTGGATTTTTGCATTCCCAGCACCCTCCCGCAATACTTTCCTGTCAAGAGTGTCACCCTCCGAGAGGGGATAGGAGCAAAGGGGTTGGGGAGTATCAGAATCATTGTGGTGAATGCCATCACAAGAAGGAGGCGGACTGTCAAAGGTGCCACAGGGTGGTGTTTGATTTCTTTAGAGGAAGGCCCCTAATTAGCGGAGCTCCACCTGTACCTGATAAAATGTCACGGGTTGTAAAATGTGAAGACTGTCACAGGCCACTGGAAGGGGGTGGGGGTTTTTCAGAGGTAAGGCAGGAATGCGCACGCTGTCATAATGAGCATTATGCAGAACTGCTTGAGGCACAGAAGGGGGTTTTAAGTGGCTGGGTGGATAGCCTAAAAAAAGCGTTAGCCCTTTTGTATCCGCTCAGTTTATTCCAAAGGCTTGAGGGAAGTCACCCTGAGACAAACTTTGAGGAATGGGCTGTGGGCAGTGGTTTTAATCAAGGCGGCCTTATTGAACTGGTGGAGCGTTACGGTCTTCATAATTTTTCCTATTCAAAGGCTATATTATCTCTTTTAGACGAAGCTTCAGATGTTAGGACGAAAGGAGGCTCACCCTGAAGTAGTTTTTAAGATGTTGAAGAGTCACCTAAAGAAAGATTAAAGAAGGCGGTGATTAAGAAGAGCATTTTAGGGAAAAGGTTTTATGATAGAAGAGCTAGTGCACTTTAATTCTGGGGGGCTACGCTTAGAGGGGGTATTAAGTTATAAGGAGGATTTGGTGAATCCTCCAATGGTGCTTATATGTCCTCCGCACCCTAACCTTGGAGGGGACATAGAAAATAACGTCATTTTGGCCCTGGCTAATGAGTTGAGTGCTGGCGGGTATGTTACTTTGAGGTTCAACTATAGGGGGGTAGGGGGAAGCGAAGGGCCATTCAAGACCGTGGCGGATAAGTTTAGTTATTGGGAGAGTACCTTTGGGGAAGGAAACCTGGAGGGGCCACTAGAAGATACTGCCTCTGCACTTTCCTTTCTAAGGAACGCTGTATCAGAAGGAGAGGCTTCAGAGAGTTTTATAGTGGGGTATTCATTTGGTGCAGTGTTGGGGATGAAGGTAGGGGCTAGGGATGAGGGGGTGAGGGGCCTTGCTGGAATAGCCACACCTTGTGCTGCGTATGATTTAACCTGCCTTGCTCGCTGTAAAATACCTAAACTCTTTATATGCTCAGGCCATGATTTTGCAACAAGTGTGGAAGAGACTACGCATGCATTTGAGAATTTTTCTGAGCCAAAGGGCTTGGTTGTTAAAAGGGATGTAAGTCATTTCTACATTGGAAGTGAAAAAGAGGTGGCAAGGGAAGTATCAACTTTTTTTAATAGAGTGAGGGAATGTGGCAATGCTTCAACATGAACCACAAGTACCATACACTGAAAATGCACCCGGGACTATTACTTGAGGGTGACGATAAAGATTGAAGCATTTAAGGGTGGAGGATTAGTTGCTTTTACGGTCACCAAGGGGGATTCTTGGTAAGCTTTTCAAATCAAATGGTGCGGAAGGTGGGACTTGAACCCACACGGCATTATGAGTGCCACTAGCCCCTCAAACTAGCGCGTCTGCCAGTTCCGCCACTTCCGCCCAAAACTCTTCCATTGACAATTCTAGCTTTTCTTTATGAAAAGTCAATCCACCGAGCTTCTACTAAAGGTTTGGACACTGCGAGAGTTATTTAACAATGGTGTTTATGGCGGTTATAAAACCCTTTTTAAGAAGAGGAAGGGTAGGTATATCTTCCTAATACGGGCTGACCTTTCCTGTGCTAACAAGGTGCAAGGCTAAGAAAGGTTAGGCCTGCCCTGCACTATAGTTGAGTACAGGACAGGCCGAGTTTTCTGGGGTAAAGATACCTGTAACTCCCCCTACGGCTGCTAGTTGTCTAAAACGGTAATGTGTCTTCTTCATCACATGCTATGCTTATACTGGTAGAGATTGTACTAGTTCCATCGGTAAATTTGTAGTTTATTCCACAGATTCCTGGCCCCGTGCAGTGATACGTGAAGCCACCGGAGCCTAGGCGATTATCTATTTCACACGTACAGGGGCCGGTACAGTTAATATCCGTGACGGTGGTACCGGCACCTGTGGGGAAAAACATCGTCTTACAAACAAGGGCTTCCAAAGCGGGCAGAGATTCTACTAATTGCAAAGAACCTTTATGAGTTCCGAAGGTGTCGCTATCTTTTATGGACCATTTCCCTTTACCATTTCGGCCATCTTTAGAGAACTTTATTCTCGCCTCGCCGTCCATGGTACCATTGCCGTCTGTATCAAACTTGGACCACCAAGTCCTCTCCGTCACAGCCCAGGTAGTCCAAGGATTAGTGATAACTGAAAAAAATGAGGACGGGAATTCATCACCAATTGACTCGGCACTTTTTAGCCGGCCATTGGAGTCAAAAGAGACTGAATTGAGAAACTTAAAAGTACGGCGGTCGTCTTCAGCAAGCAGCTTGTACTGCCTACCCGCGAAAACACCGGGGTCGGCAAAGGACTTAGAAACAAATTGTGGCCACGTAGACAGAATAATTAGAAATATCGCAAAGAAGAAGAGTCTTTTCATCTTTATACTCCTTTTTCTGAGCGGACAGACCTGAGGGTCTGTCCCCACGTCTTTGTATTACTTTCATGATTTCAGTGAGACCGCTAAAAAAGTTACAGCTTCATCCTGTTTCCCCACTCCCTTGAGGGGAAGGGGATGGGGGAGGGTGACTGTCCTATTTAGATCCTCAAGGAATTAAGAGACAAGTAGTTTAAAAAATTTGTATTTAGCCCGTATTTTTTATGATTTCTGTGATTTTTTTAAGGGCGTTTTCTACTAATTCCTGGCTCTTTCCTTCTACGTTTACCCTGAGCAAGGGTTCGGTCCCGGACTTTCTGGCGTTGAACCACCAGTCGGGGTATTCCACGGTCACACCGTCCAGGAAGTCTATCCTTCCATCTAAGAAGGTTTGGGCAAGGAGTTGTATCTTGCTATCCTTATCTGACACACTGAAGTTTATTTCACCAGTAGAGTAATATTTTCTGAGTGGGGCTGCGAGGTTGGACATGCTGACACCCTTTCGGCTAAGGATGTTAAGGATTTGAATCATGGCAATCATACCTGAGTCGGAATAGAAGTTGTCCCGGAAGTAGTAGTGTCCGGATAGTTCACCCCCAAAGACGGCGTTCTTGTCTCTAAGGGCAGCTCTCATGAAGGCATGTCCTACTTTTTCCCTGCAAGGTATTCCTCCGTTACGGATAATTTCTTCCTTGACTGTCCAGCTTGAACGCAAGTCGTAGATGATATTTGCCCCTTTTTCTTTGGACAAGAATTCTCTGGCAATGAGGGCGGTAATGATGTCGTTTTTCACAATCTCGGCCTTTTCATCCACGAAGGAGCAGCGGTCTGCGTCCCCATCAAAGGCTACCCCAAGATTGGCGCCGGTGCTCTTGACGGTCGCCTGCAGGGACCTTAGATTTTCTTCTTTTAAGGGATTGGCCTCATGATTAGGGAAGGTGCCATCCAGCTCAAAGTAAAGTGGTATAATCTCGCAGGGTAGTTTTTCAAATACTAGCGGTATCATCTTACCCGCCATGCCATTTCCTGCATCCACTACTATCCTGAGGGGTTTAATGTCCTTGGCGAATTTTAGTACGTGGGCTATATAATCCTGCAGGACATCCTTGGGTATTATCTTACCACGGGGTTCCCCTCTTATTTGGGAGGGTTGGATTGCCAATTCCTTTATCTTCATTAGGCCGGATTCAGACCCTATAGGGATGGCCTTTTCTCTGCATAACTTGAAGCCGTTATATTTGGCAGGGTTGTGGGAGGCGGTAACCATTACGCTTCCATCATAATTATAGTTACCCACGGCAAAATAAGTAGTCTCAGTGGAGACCATGCCTGTATCAATCACATTCACTCCACAGGAAATAACACCTTCCATAAGGGCTTGAGAAAGCGATAGAGAAGAGGTTCTCATATCGCGGCCCACTACTATATTTTTAACCCCCGGTCTTTGTTGCTTTAGGAATTGTACAAAAGCTGAACCAATACGTTTGGCGTGGGCTTCGTTTAATTCATCAGGATATACACCTCTGATGTCGTAGCCCTTGAAGATGTCTTCCCCTCTGAAGTTGGTTTTAAGTAGGGTTGGATTCTGAAACTCAGGGAATCTTTCTACGCTTCTATACGGACAGGTGAGACACTTTGGATAACGCCTGCTCTGCCTTCCCTTGCAAATGGCGAGACTGATATTATATTTTTCTCCCGGGCAATGTCTTTCTTCCTTTTGCACAATATACCCTCTGCTACTTAGTAAAGAAGCTTAAAGTTAAGATAAGTTATTCACAAGGGTTTGTCAATGGGTAAAGACTTAGCTCAGGACATACATGCGGACGTGATATAAGGGTTCCTGCTTTAGGGCTTTTGTACTTACAAAGGTGATGGACTTGGTTGCGGCTTGAACCCAGCTGAAAATCACGCTTCTTGCAAGAACGTCAAGTAAAAAAGTTAGTTCTTTACAAGAGTACAAGTGACTGCTAAGATTTTTACAATTTACCGCCTTTTGGTATACTGGGTATCGGATATGAAATGGATCCTCTTGGTTAACTTCTTCTTCAGTGTATTCCCTCTTATCCTTAGTGCTGAGAATGGGTTACGTAATGTATATGATGCCAGAGGTAGTAACTTTATTAGCGGTGTTACTGCTACCCATTGTGGCACTGCTGTTACCACTGACCAGTCGTTTCAATGCTACCCTCAGATATGGGAGGACAAGATAATCTGGTTGGATTCCAGGCTAGGCAATCAGGATATCTTCCTGTACGACACCTCTAAAGGGGTAGAAAAGCCACTTACCGAAACGCCTTTCCCCGAGGGATTTCCTGACATCTATAAGGATAGGGTGGTCTACCAGGTATGGGGTAGAGGCGGTTATAATGTGTGGCTGTTAGAACTAAGCACCGGTAAAAGCCAACCCATCTCGGAGGGGGAAGACTGGCATGAGATGCTTCCAAAAATCTGGGGAGATTTGATAGTTTGGGAAGATTGGAGGCGTTCCTACGGGGAAGGAAATATCTTTCTTTATAACCTTAAGGATGGCAAGGCCCAATCAATATCGCCTCAGCCTGCAGCTCAGGGCCACCCCGATATATTTGAAGATAAAGTCGTCTGGCACGATAAACGAAACGGTAATTGGGATATATACCTATATGACATTTCAACCGGGCAGGAACGCTTACTTACAGAAGACCCTGCAGACCAGTTTAGCCCTGCCATTCATGATAATAAAGTGGTCTGGGTAGATGCAAGGAATGGCAATTGGGATATCTACCTTTACGACCTCACCACTAATACTACAAGATGTCTATGTAAGGAAGAGTCTAAACAGTATTGGCCACAGATATGGGGTGATAAAATACTCTGGGTGGATGAACGCGCTGGTGAAAGCTACGTATACGTGTATGACCTCAAAACGAATCAGGAAAGGCCGCTGTGTACTTCTTCTCCTGCCCCACAGAAACAACCCGCTCTATATGGTAATAGAATTGTTTGGATGGACCTGAGGAACGGTGAACCTACCACACCTGGGATGGGTAACTGGGATATATACACCACCACCTCTTTACCGCTTTTTCGCATTACAGCCTCTTTGAAATAAAGCTGCCTTTGATTAAAGACTTTCTACCACTTCCGCACATCTGGTACAAAGGGCGGGATGTTTGGAATCTTTACCCACTGTGGGGAAGTAATTCCAGCAGCGTTGGCATTGTTTGTTTTCTGAGGGGCTTGCCCCAATGGTGTAGCGGATAGCTTCTTCGGATGTGCCTGATGCTGCACCTGAAACGGGTATGTGGGAGATTACTTCTGCAGGTTGTCCATCATAACGGCCCTTAATTACCATGGCTTCTGAGACTATAAACAGTGCCGGCAGGTCTTCTAGGTGTCCCTGTAGGAGCTGGTAAAATCCTTCCTCTTCTGTGTAAAGGCTTACCGTGGCCTCTACGGATTTTCCTATCCTCTTTCTGGTCCGGAGGGTCTCAAGGGCCTTGTAGACCTCTTCCCGCACCCTGAATAATTCCTGCCATCTTTTCTCCAGAGAGTCATTTAGCCATGTTTCTTTGCCCTTTGGCCAGGAGGCCAGGTGGACACTTGGGAGGTCTTCCTCTTTATATTTGATATATGACCATACCTCTTCTGCAGTATGAACCAAAAGTGGAGCAGAGAGTTTTACAAGCACATGTAGAATCTCTTGTAGGACAGTCTGGGCTGAACGCCGCCCTGGTGAGCTCTTGCCCCACGTATAGAGTCTGTCCTTAAGTATATCAAAATAGCAGGCGCTCATGTCCACTGCACAAAAGTAGTGTAGGTTATGATGTACCTTATGAAATTCCATATCCTCATAGGCCCTGGTTACGACCGCTACAAGTTTCTGAGTTTTGGATAAGGCCCAGCGGTCTATCTCGTGCATGTTTTCATAGGGTACGCTATCCTTCTTCGGGTCAAAATCGTGGAGATTACCGAGGAGGAACCGGAAGGTGTTTCTTATACGGCGGTAGACGTCTGACATCCTGCCCATCAGGGGGAGAGAGGTGTTGATGTCCTGGCGGTAATCCTGGCTTGAGGCCCACAGCCTGATAATGTCTGCCCCGAAGTCCTTCAGGGCATCTTCTACAGAGATGAAGTTACCCAGGGACTTGGACATCTTCTCTCCCTTTTCGTCCACCACGAAACCATGGGTCAGGACGGCCTTGAAGGGGGCCTTACCCCAGGCCGCTACTGAGGGTAGCAGAGAGAGTTGAAACCAACCACGGTGCTGGTCCGTACCCTCCAGATAGAGGTCTGCAGGGAAGGCGAGTTCCTTTCTCTGGTTTAACACGGCGTGATGGCTTGAGCCAGATTCAAACCATACGTCAAATATATCCATTTCCTTTCGGAAACCCTGCCCACCGCAGTTCTTGCAACTGGTCCCGGGGGGTAAAAGTTCCTTGGTTTCACGTGAAAACCAACTGTCAGAGCCATAGAGTCTAAATATGTCTCTTACATGGGTCACCACCTCAGGTGTGAGGAGGAGTTCTTCACAACCTTCACAGTAGAAGGCGGGGATGGGTACACCCCAGGCCCTCTGCCTGGATACGCACCAGTCCGGCCTCTGGTTGATCATGCCACTAATCCGTTCCATCCCCCATTCGGGTATCCATTTTACATTTTTAATACACTCAAGGAGGCGCTGTCTGAACCCTTTATGCTCCAGGTTAATAAACCATTGCTTTGTGGCCCTGAATATTACAGGTTCTTTGCACCTCCAGCAGTGGGGGTAAGAGTGTTTTACAAATGATTTGTGGAGTAGCGCCTCCAAGAATTTTAACCTCTCTACTATGCGGGGGTTAGCCTCTTTGACGGTCAGCCCTTTGAATTCCCCAGCCTCGTGGGTAAATCTGCCCGCGGAATCCACTGGACTAAAGATGGCAAGGTTATATTTCTGTCCGGTTAAATAGTCTTCAAGTCCATGTCCAGGGGCAGTGTGAACACAACCTGTACCCTCGCAGAGGCTAACGTAATCGGCCAAGACCAGTACACCTTGGTGGTCTCTGAAAGGGTGCTGATAACGCCTACCTTCAAGAGACCTGCCTTCTATTGAGCCGATAGACTGATATTCCTTTACGCCTGTCTTCTCCGTAACATTATCTACGAGGCCCTGGGCAAGGAGTGCAACTTCCTTAGTATTAGTTTGTGGGTTAATGTATCTTATTGCTGCATAACGACTTTCAGGATGGAGGGCTATAGCGAGGTTAGCGGGAATGGTCCAGGGAGTAGTGGTCCAGATGAGTACGTGAACTGGCTCCCCTTTTGATAGTGGCAGTAGGTCAGAGAGGTCGTCTATCATTTTGAATTTTACAAATATGGAAGGGCTGGTCTCCTCATCGTACTCTAGCTCTGCCTCAGCCAGGGCGGTCTGACAGCGCATACACCAGTGGATAGGTCTGAGGCGCCTATAAACATAGCCTTCTTGTATAAGTTTTGAGAAGAGGTCAAGGATGGCTGCCTCATATTCGTGGTTTAATGTAAGGTAGGGAGATTCCCAATCCCCTGATACACCCAGCGCCTTGAACTGGCCCTTTTGGGCCTTCACAAAGCGGAGTGCATACTCCTTGCAACGTTTGCGAATCTCCAGTTTATCCATGCTTTTTGCCTTTTCACCTAGCTGCTGCATTACCATGTGCTCTATCGGCAGGCCATGACAATCCCAACCGGGCACGTAGGGGGCATCGTAACCCCGCATTGTAAAATATTTAATTATAAGGTCTTTAAGGATTTTATTTAGGCCGGTGCCGATATGCAGGTCTCCAGTGGGATAGGGCGGGCCATCGTGAAGAATATACTTGGGACAACCATCTCTAAGCTTCCGAATCTCTCCGTAGAGGTCTATCTCCTCCCACTTCTTCTGTATCTCAGGCTCCCTCCTTGCAAGGTCAGCCTTCATGGGGAAGTCTGTAACTGGTAGGTTTAGAGTATTCTTATAGTCCATGAGGAAAATTTTACAAGATTTCTGTATTGAATTCTATGTCTAAAAAGGGGGAAGGTGGTGGTCTATCTAAGCCTTTTGATGCAGGGAGTCAAGGTAAGGTTTGATTTGGGATTTATTTACACCATGTATGAGAATTTTTTTGTTCTGGGAGGTCTCGCCCGAGATAATCTGAAACGCAGATTTCTTTAGGCCCAGTTTCTTGGCCAACAGCTTTATTATAGCCTCATTGGCCTTGCCTTTTTCAGGCGGTGCGGTTACGCGTATCTTTATACTATTCTCAACGGGAGTGGCCTTGCCACTATCTATAGGAGAGGTCCTGCCACCCCATTTCCCTACTATTTCATCCCTCCCTGCCCCGGGCTGGGCCCTTACGTAGAGGATAATGCCTTCGGGTACTTCTTTATAAAACATTCTTTTTTAACGTGACAGACGAGTTGGCACGCTACATAGGTTAGGTTAAAATCTTGGGTACGTTTTTGAAGATAATACTCCCTATCCTGAGAAGGTTGGAGCCCTCCTCTACGGCTACTTCAAAGTCCTGGGTCATTCCCATTGAGAGGTATCGTATGTGGATATTCTCTATGTTTTTTTGTTTTATTACCTCACTAATTTCTCTGAGGCGGCGGAAAATGGGCCTTGAGGTCTCAGGATCTTCAGATATGGGGGTCATGCACATCAGACCCAAGACCTGAAGCCCTTTCATACTGCTGAGTTCCTTTAGGAAGGGTATAACGTCCTCCTCTTTCAGGCCAAACTTTTGGGGCTCCTGACTTATGTTTGGTTCAATAAGGATATGGGCCTTCTTCCCCATTGCCAGAGCGGCATCGTTAATTTCCTGGGCAAGGCGGAGGCTATCCACTGAGTGAATGAGTTCAAAGAGCTGAAGGGCCTTTTTTACTTTATTACGTTGTAGGTGACCGAACATGTGCCAGGCGAGGGGTAGGTCTTTCAGGGCCTCTTGCTTCCTTTGGGTATCCTGTACCCTATTCTCCCCTACCTCTCTTATGCCCAGTTCAAAGAGATGTCTGATGATGTCATGGTCAACGTATTTGGTTGACACTACTAGCTTTATGTCGTTAGGGTCACGCCCGCACCTCTTACAAGCGGCTTCTATCCTGGAATTTACTTCCTTCAGGTTGCGCGTGAGGGCCTCTTTGATACCTGTTTCTGTTTTTTCTATTTTAAGATGCGGGTCCATTGGATTGCTTTGTTCAGGGTTGCCGCGTGCTACAAGGTTTTAATTTTCAAATGATTTTAAAACAATGCTGTTTACAAGGCAAGTGCGGTGCGATTGAACTGGTGTGTGGGAGGAATTGGTAGGCTTTCCTTTTAGGGGGAAGGCAATAACGAGTGTGAGAAACCTTGGGCGTTTTAAAGTTAGGTTTGTTAATACAACATATAGTATATTAAATGCGTATGTATACTATATACAGTATAAAAATTTTATTTTATAAAAATTTTGACATTAAGCAGTAAAATGATAAAATATTTGCCGAGGGGAGGCGACCTTGCGTGAGAAAGAGAGGTAGTAAGTTATGCTGGACAGGGGGAAGTTGGCTCGTGGCCTAGAGACCATTTTAGGCAACGTTGCAGTAGAGGCGCCGCCGAGTAGTGTTGACAGCAGCAACAGTAATGACAAAGTATTGTATATAGACCCCAGCGTTGTGCAGCCCAATCCGCATCAACCCAGGAAGCAATTTAATCCAGAATCAATAAAGGCACTGGCAAAATCAATAAAAGAGCATGGGCTGCTCCAGCCGATAATGGTAAAGCCGGGTAGGGATGGTCGCTATCAGTTGATAGCAGGGGAGCGACGATGGCGTGCGGCCAAGGAGCTGGGTTTAGCAGCAGTTCCAGCCATTATTAGAGAGATGAGCAATAAGGAGTCGTTGAGTGCTGCCCTTGTTGAAAACCTCCAGAGGGAGGATTTAAACCCCATTGAGAAGGCGAAGGCGTTCTGGGAGCTAACGGAGGTTTTTGGGCTTACACAGGAGGAAGTCGGCAGATATACGGGGCTTGACCGTTCCACCGTAGCTAATTTTCTAAGGCTACTGGAACTCCCCATAGAAGTGCAGGAGCATGTTTCACGTGGAACGATTTCCCCTGGGCATGCTCGTGCCCTTTTAGCCCTGAGTGATGAGGTACTTCAAAAGAAGGTGTGTAACCGGATAATAGAGGAAGGGCTAACGGTAAGGCAAGTGGAGGCACTCACAGCGGTTACGAAAAGGCCAGGGTCTGACAGTCAAAATCCTGTAGAAGACCCAAAACACCCCGGGGAGTCCAATCATTTGCAGGATTTGGAAGACCGGCTTCGCAAGGCCCTAAGGACTAAAGTGCAAATAACCCAGCTTAACGGTAAAGGAAAGGTTGTCCTTTACTTTCATGGCAAGGCACAGCTTGAGCACCTCCTGGGCATACTCGGGGTAAAAGGCTAACCAGCGGAGTCTTTTTTCCCCTGTTCTAGAATATCAGTAAGGGTTTCTAGCATCCGAATGAGGTGGTTCTTAAGGAGCATTACGTCTATTATCCTTAACCTTAATAGGTTGCGTAGCCCCTCTACAGACTTTTGCTCCTTTTCTGATAAAGGCACGGCCGTACCTCCTAATATAAATCTGTAAAGTATAAATATTACATACTTAAAATTGTATCCCATGTCAAGTGAAAAATTTATTGCAAATCAATGTTTTTCTGTAAAAAACATAAAGCTTGTTACCATCATCTCTTTCAAAATAACAATAGCTTAATAGTAAGAGAATTTTATAGGGAGGAAATATCGCTCAGATAATTTTGCCCAAATTGACAAGAGTATAAAGGCGTAAGTGTATATTATACAAATAGTTACGATAAATTGAAAAATTTGCCATGTTTGTGTTATAAATTTAAAGGCTACGGTGACATGAGTTGAATGGTTTGGTTTAGTCCTTAAAGCTATACTTATTAAGTTGAGGGAGGGTAACACAATGAGTATGGAAGGAATTTTCTTGTTTACTACCCGTTACTTGCAAAGGGTATGCGAAAGATTTTTGCTCATATTGGCGATTAGTAGTGTTTTTCCGGCGGCAGTTTATGGAGTTGCCAATGTAGACGTTAGAAAAGAAGTCCCCTGGGAGCTGAAGTCGGAATTGCCACCTGAGGCTAAGCAAGCAGTAGAGGTGTTAATTGCTTCAGTAGAGGTTCCTGAAACTTCCATGGTGCTTTTAGTTGGTCCTGTTCCACCTGGCACAATTATCCGTGAAGAGGTGCGGGCGGGGGAAAAGGGCGTGGAACTACTTATCCCTAAGGAACGTGGTACTTATTATGTCTTCTTTATTAATGATAAACCCGGGTTTAAGTATGCCCATCCTGTTAGGTATGCTTTTGTGAGGATAGAAGATAGGAAGGTAGATGTCAGGGAGGCGTCATTTCCTATGACTATGTACCCCCCTGAGCAGGAACCAAGACCGTTCAGGCCTGTGGCTCTGGAAACAATAAAGGGGATACAATGTGTATATGGGGAGGGAGAGTTTGCAGGGCAACCGACTAAGGAACTACCGGCTGGGAAACAAGCAGATGTGCCGCCGCCAGGTTGCAGAAAAACTGCCCTTGTTTTTGATGGCGGTGACAGAGGCTGGTTCATTTGTGACACGGCAAAAGAAATGGCTAGAGATGCTAATAGTATAGCAGAGTGGCTGGAGGGTGAGGGCTGGGAGGTAATTCGGCGAAGCCAGTACCGTGGTAATGCCCATACTTATTTTCCTAGTAGTAGGGGCTTTTTCTTTAGGATAAAAGAAATTGGTAGGGACTTGAAGGAGACCAATAGGAGAGAAGGGATTGATGAAGTAACCGGCTGCTGTCATGAATTTTTTTTGTACATAAATGCGCGCGGGGCTGAGACAGGAACTGATATGTATAATCCTCGGGATGGAAAATATGTTGGATACATTGGATATGAAGATGTTCTAAATGAACTAACCGATTTCCCCAAAAATGTCAAATTTACAATATTTGTTGATGCATGTCAGTCTGGGGGTATCATAGACGAGTTAGAGCAAGATGCGATAGTCTCACCGGAGCCAATTAAAGAAAAGCTTTGTGGTCGCTGTGGATTGACAATACTCACTTCAACTGACGTAATACAATCGGCAGAATCGGGTAAAGGGTTTTATGACTCTGGTACGGAAGACTTTATGGAAGGGGCGAGTAGAGATTATGACGGTGATGGGAAAAAGGGCGACATACACGATAGGTTTGAAGAAATGAAGGCCCAAGGTGTGGACCAACAACCAGAGTCTTTTCACTGTCCAGAGGGCACTTCCTGGTGCAGTTTAGACTAGGGTAAAGTGGTGAGAGGGTAGAATGCTAGTTGCATTTTTGAGGCTTTCTGCTAGAATTTTAGCCTTTGAGGTGGAAAGATATTGTCTTTCGTCAAAATCATTTACACAAAAAGGAGAAAGTTGGGTACAAAATGAACATAGGAGTGGATGTAGGTGTTTTTGACCAGGAGGGTATATCAAGAGAGGCGGTAAAGTTACTAAGAAAGAAGGCCTATTCTTTTGTAGAGGATAGGAAAGCCCTAGAGAATGAAATGGAGCAATTGACCCAAGCTATCAAGAGAGGGAAGGAGCCGGCGAAGGTGAGAGAGGAAAGGCTTAGGCTGGGCATAATCCTCTGGATACTTGGTAAAGTAAAGGAGGCCATTGAAACGTTTGAGGAGATTAAGACAAGGAAGGTTGCCGCCTACTACTTGGGGAAGTGTTATGAGGAAGTTGGGGAATATGATAAAGCGCTGGAATTATTAGAGAAGGCCAGGAGGGAAGACACGGAGGAGCTAGACCTGGAGTTGGACATAGTAGAGGTGCGCAGGAAGGCTGGACAAATTAGTGAGGCGCTAAAGAGGGCGGAGCAGTTAGCAAAGGGCCATCCGCCGAGGGAATATGAGGCAGAGATTCAGTACCATTTGGGGTATTGTAAGGAATCTATGGGAGAGTACGAAGAGGCAATGTCCCATTATGAGAAGGCGATTGAAATAAACCCCGAGCATGCTGAGGCGCTCTTCCGTCTGGCTTATAACTACGACATGGATGGGGAAGACGAGAAGGCAATAGAGTATTACGAGAAATGCAGCGCACTTTCACCTACATATAGTAATGCACTACTTAACCTGGGGACCCTCTATGAAGACAGGGGTGAATACGAAAGGGCCCTTTCCTGTTTTGAAATGGTCGTAAGGGCAGAGCCGGACCATCCTCGGGCAGGACTTTATTTTAAGGATGTCAGGGCCTCACTATACATGTACTACGATGAGGAGAAGTTGAAGACGCATAGTAAAGAGGGAGAAGTCTTGAATATACCCATATCAGACTTTGAACTCTCGGTGAGGAGTAAAAACTGCCTGGACAAAATGAACATAAAGACACTGAAAGACCTTACAATGGTGACAGAGAGTGAGCTGCTTGCCTTTAAAAATTTTGGGGAGACCTCCCTTAGTGAAATCAAGAGTGTACTGTCTCAAAAGGGTCTTAGAATAGGTCAGGGTCTGGAAGAACACAAGAGACTGCAAGGTCTTGTCAGGACAGAGCATGAGACAGAGCTCTTAAATAGCCCTGTTTCGGTGCTTGAATTATCCACACGTACACTGAATGCACTGAATAAAATAGGTATAAATACTGTGCTGGAGCTTGTTTTGAAGAAGGAAGAGGAGTTGTTGGGGTACAAGGGTATTCGGGAGTGGCACGTGGAGGAGATCAAAGAAAAACTAGAACGGTGGAAATTGTTCTTAACAACTGAAGAAGAGGAATTAGAAGAAGAGGAAGAGGAGGAGTAAGAGGCAGGGATTCAGTACCCTGCACTTCAGTACTATGGTGAGGGGAGCGATGGAGGTCTTACACAGGGTGTTTCATGAGGGCACTAGGGATAGACCCAGGACTAGGGGCGACGGGCTTCGCAATAGTGGAAGCCTTACCTATGGGCACGCAGGCCCATGAATGGGGTTGTATCCAGACGGGGACTAGGCTTTCAAATCAAGTCCGTCTAGGCTCAATTTACCAAAATATCTGCCAGATTATTGCCCAATGGTCGCCAGACATTGTGGTCGTGGAAGAGGCCTTTGTAGACCCGAAATACCCTAAGGCTGCCCTTCGTCTGGGAGAGGTAAGAGGTACTGTAAGTGTGGCTGCCCACAACATGGAGGTAGAGGTATTTGAAATAAAACCCACCGAAGTTAAACTAGCCTTAACAGGTAAGGGGCTTGCTACAAAGGAACAGGTACAAGAGGCCGTTAACAGGATTCTTAATCTATCCAGTCAATCAATTTCTCACCATGCTAGTGATGCCATGGCCCTCGCCCTCACAGGGTTATCCAGAAAGGGTGCACTTTATCATCTATAGGTAAGGAGAGGATTTTTGATTCGTTACCTTAAAGGAAGCCTGTTTGAGAAAGAAGAGGATAGGATAGTGTTGCTAAACGGCGGGGTGGGTTACGAAGTCAGGCTACCTTCTATTGTCAGGGCGCACTTTAACGCTATGGGGTTGGGGCAGGAGGTGGAGCTTCACATATCCTATCAACAAACAGAGAGGCAGCCCAAACCCCTGCTTATAGGCTTTAGTACAGAGGCCGAGAGGGAATTCTTTGAGAGGTTGATAACGGTAGATGGTATAGGCCCCATTAAAGGGGTAGAAGCCCTGGCAATCCCGATAGCCAGGATAGCGAGGGCTATAGAGGATAAGGATATAAAGGCACTGGAGAAACTTAAGGGGATAGGTAGACGCTCTGCTGAAAAGATAGTGGCAGAACTTCATGGTAAAGTGGCAAAATACGCCCTTCTGTTTGATGAAGAATTGCCTGCGGTTGAACCTGAAGACATGAGGAAGCAGGTAGAAGAGGTGCTTGTGAAACAGCTTGGACACAAGCCCCAAGAGGCTGGTCAATTGGTAAGGGATGCCTTCCAGAGGAATCCCAAGATTTCTACCCCTGAGGAACTATTTGAAGAGGTGTACCGTGGCCAAAGAAGGGATTAAGAGAGAAAAAGTGATTTCAGTGGCAACGGCTGGTGGGACTCCTAACCTTGCTGGAAGGGGACAGGGTCTCGTAAAAGGGCAGGAAGAAGGGGAAGAGAACCTGAACCTCAGGCCGAGGAGGCTTTCTGAGTACATCGGACAGGCCCAGGTGGTAGAATCTCTGGGCATTGCCATTGAGGCCGCAAGGAAAAGGAATGACACCATAGACCACGTCCTGCTATATGGGCCTCCAGGTCTTGGCAAAACTACGCTGGCCCACATTATAGCTAAGGAGATGGATACTGGCATAGTTACCACCTCTGGTCCTGCCATGGAAAAAGGGGGGGACCTCATCGGTATACTTACTCATCTCAAAAGGGGTGATGTATTGTTTATAGATGAAATCCATAGGCTGCCCAAGGCGGTGGAGGAGTATCTCTATTCGGCGATTGAGGATTTTGCGGTCAGTATAATCTTTGATAAAGGTAATCATGCAAGAAGTTACCGCTCCAGGTTAGAGAAATTTACCCTGGTGGGGGCGACTACCCGAGCAGGGCTAATCTCCTCACCACTGAGGGATAGATTTGGTATACAAAGGGCCTTAGACTTTTATACTGAGGAGGAGCTCTGCCGGGTAATTAGGCGCTCGGCTGCCCTTTTGCAGGTAACAGCGGATGCGGAAGGGGTAATGGAGATTGCCAGGCGTTCCAGGGGGACACCAAGGATAGCTAACCGACTTTTGAGAAGGGTGAGGGATTATGCGCAGGTGAGGCATAAGGGCATAATAACCAAACCTATAGCGCAAGAGGCCCTCGGGCTTGAAGGTATTGATGAAGAGGGCCTGACCACTCTAGACAAGAGATTTTTAGAAACCGTGATAGTGCATTATAAAGGAGGCCCTGCTGGACTTGAGGCCATTGCGGCAGTCCTGCAGGAAGAGACGGACACGCTTGTGGATATGGTGGAACCCTTCTTGCTAAAGGCAGGTTTTATTATCCGTACTCCAAAAGGTAGAAAGGCTACGGATAAGGCGCACCTTCACCTAGGGCTACAAAACCCTTCAGTAGAAGATAGACAACTCTCTTTTCCCTCCAGACCGAAATGAAACTCCTCATACACATATGTTGTGCACCGTGCATTTGTGCCCCCGTGGAGGAATTAAAGTCGCAGGGGCTTGAAATAGAGGGCTATTTTTATAACCCTAACATCCATCCTTTGCTTGAGTTCCGCAGGAGACTTAAGGCTGTTAAAGTCTATCAGTCTACCACGAAGCACTCAATGCCGATACACTACGATGAGGAGTATGGTCTTGAAGAGTTTCTTGGGACGGTAGCTCGTGAGGCGCCACAGAGGTGCGAGGACTGCTATCTTATGAGGCTACTATCCACAGCCAGGTATGCAAAGCACAATGGTTTTGATGCCTTCAGCAGTGCGCTACTATTTAGCACTCACCAGAAGCATGCGTTGGTTAAAAGGGCTGGGGAGGAGGCCGCTAGCCTGATTGGCATACCTTTCTATTATATGGATTATCGTCATATGTATGAAAAGAGCCATGAGGTTGCGAAAAAACGCTGCCTGTACTTGCAGTCTTACTGTGGCTGTATATTTAGTGAATGCGAACGATATGCCCCCACTACAAAGTATCTTTATAAAGGGGAGGGAGAGGGTGGAGAACAAATTTGAAATCATCGGTGTTACTACTTTTATATTTTATATTGGGTGATGGCGATAATTTAGCTTTAGTACGTAGGAGGGAACTTTGGTTTGTCTTAGAATAATTACAGGTCTAATTGCTCTCCTTTATATATCTTCCTGTGGTAGGCCAGCCTATCATTACGAGCCTGTGCTGCTTGAGCCACCGGAGATAGAAGTAACACTCTTAAAGCAGGTTAACACGGTCCATCTGAGGACACGTTCTCCGTATAAAATATTTTCTCTCAATGACGATGCTGTCTTGAAGGAAGGGAAGTCCCTGCCTAAGACTCAGGTAAGCTTGAACCAGGGGAAACTAATCCTGGGGGATAAGAAACTTGAGGCGGACAGAATAAAAATAGAGGCTCTTTCCGGCGGTACAGTGGAACTGGAGGGTACTGCTTATCGTGGAGAAATTCATCTAATAAAAGATAACAAGGGAAGTATGACAGTAATAAACAAGTTAGATGTAGAGAGTTATATTCTCGGGGTGGTCGGTAGTGAAATGCCTCATTACTGGGAGCCAGAGGCACTGAAAGCCCAGGCAATATGTGCCAGGACCTTTGTGCTCAACCTCAAGAATAACGGGGTCATTCTGAACTCCCTACATTTAGCTTACAAAGGTACCAAAGAAGAGACTCCGGAAATAAGACGTATAGTGACACAAACCAGGGGGGTGGTTATGCGTTACAATAAGCAGATATTTCCAGCTTATTTTCACAGTACGTGTGGGGGGCATACAGAGGATGCCCAGATGGTCTTCGGTAGGGATGGAATTCCCCCGCTAAAAGGGGTAAGGTGTGAAGATTGTAAGGAATCTAAATACTATTATTGGAGACGCGAAATTTCTAAACAAGAACTGGAAAAAAAGCTAAAAAAGGCGTATCCTTCTCTAAAAAATGTGCGGGAAATAAAACCCCTCAAAAAGGGGCAGGGTAACCATGTTTTTGAGGTAGAAATAAGAGATGCTAATGGAACGTATAGGATAAACGCTAACGAGTTCCGGTTACTGTTAGGGCCTAACCACCTCTTAAGCACTGCCTTTAAGGCTGTAGATAGAGGTAGCACAATAAAATTTGTTGGAGGTGGTTGGGGACATGGTGTGGGTTTGTGTCAGTACGGGGCTGGGCATATGGCTAAAAAGGGATTTAACTGGCAAGACATTCTCAAGAAATATTATCCCGGGGTGGAATTTGTGAAAATATATAACTAGGCTAGCACATGGGGACAAAGGTTTGAAATTTAAAATTAAAGGAGTTGATGAAAAGACAAGGGCAAGGTGTGGGGAACTAGAGACCGTCCGTGGAATGGTCAAGACTCCCTTGTTTATGCCAGTAGCCACCCAGGCGAGTGTTAAGACGTTAACGCCCAAGCAACTCCAGGGGATAGGGGTAGAGGCAATAATATGCAACGCGTACCATTTAGCGCTCAGGCCGGGGGCGGAGGTGGTAAGGAGTTTAGGTGGGCTTCATCGTTTCATGGGGTGGAGGGGGACTATTGTAACAGATAGCGGTGGCTTTCAGGTCTTCTCACTTAATAGCCTTAATCGGGTCTCAGAAGAGGGGGTGGAGTTCTGTTCCCCTTACACGGGGGAAAGGGTCTTTCTTAGTCCTGAGAGGGTAATGGAAATACAAAGCCTACTGGGTAGTGATATCGTCATGCCCCTTGACCACTGTATGATGTATCCATGCACATGGGCGGAGGCGCATCAGTCTGTGCAAAGGACGTATAGATGGACCGGGCGGTGCAGGAAGGTTAATAAGCGCCGTTGTGACGACTCGGTGGGGCAGAGTCTATTTGGTATAGTTCAGGGGAGTGTATATAAGGACCTCCGCCTTGAGAGCCTGAAGGGACTCGTAGACCTAGAGTTGGAAGGGTATGCGATAGGCGGATTGAGCGTTGGGGAAGGTAAAGGTGCAATGCTTGAGGTGGTGCAATACACGGCAGAGGCCCTACCACAGGAAAGACCGAAATACCTTATGGGTGTTGGTACACCAGAAGACATACTTGAGGCTGTGACGTTAGGGGTAGATATGTTTGATTGCGTTCTGCCCACCAGAAATGGCAGAAATGGTACTGCATTTACTAAAGAAGGGAAGATAAAAATCCTGAATAGTTATCACAAGGAAGACCCAAGGCCCCTTGAAGAGGGATGCAGCTGTTACACCTGTACAAACTTTTCAAGGGCCTATCTAAGACATCTGTTTCTCTCGGGAGAGATACTGGCTATGAGTTTACTTTCTCTACACAACCTGCACTTCTTTCAGTGCTTGATGCGGAATATACAAGAGGCCATACTTGCCGGAACATTTAGCCAGTTCAAGAAGGATTTTCTGTGTTTACTTAATAGTAAGCCCAGTGAAACAACAGATAAAAGAGCGGTAACATCTCTGAATTTACCAATAGACCTGTCACAGGTAACATTAGCCGATACTATAGCAAAGGGGTAGCGTCATGTGCCAATTAGTGCAGGACTTAATGCTTTATTGTTTTACAGAGATTTCTTACACCGTGTGTGGCAAAGCTGAATACAATGGAGATTCACTGGACTTGCCGTCAAACTTACTGTATATAGGGCAAGCGGCCCCTGCCCCTCCTATAGTCTGGACAACCTTTGTACCCGTCCTTCTGATGGGTGTTATTCTTTATTTTTTTGTGATTAGGCCCCAGAGAGAGAAAGAAAAGCACAGGTTGGACATGCTTACTGGTTTAAGGAAGAATGATAGGGTAATAACTGCTGGAGGTCTCCATGGTGTTGTGACAATGATAAAAGAAAAAGAGGTTGTACTGGTAGTGGATGAGGCCAAGGATGTTAAAGTAAAAGTAGATAAGGATGCTATTGTTTCGGTAGAACATAAAGAAAAACACAAGGAAGAACAAAAGGCAGAAAGCTAATAAGCCTTAATTTGCCAAATATATCGCTTAACAGGTGAGGTTTAGTTTATAGGTCTTAAGCTGAAGGAATCTGAGGAAGAACATGTCTAAGGAAATTCTACGCTGGAAGATGCCTTTAATTGCTATAACAGTGGCCATAGCCTTGTTGGCCCTTTATCCAACGACGGACAGGGTCATCAAGAAGGAAAGGATAAAAGAGGTAAATGGACAGATAACGGAGCGCTCAACCTTAGAGAAATCGTGGTTTTCCTTCCTATTGAGAGACGCTGCTGTAAAGGAGGTTATCCTTAAGGAGGAAACAACCCCAGAGGGAAAAAAGGTTAGAGAAAAGCTGGTGGAGCACGTTACCAAGGGGAAGATAAAGCTTGGTCTAGACCTCCGTGGAGGTTCAGAACTCCTTTACAGGGTAAGAGTTGAGCCTGGGGAGGAGCGCCCAAGGCTTACTCAAGAAGTTATAGACATACTCAAAAAGAGGATAGACCCCAAAGGTATCATGGAGTATCGCATCCAGGAGCAAGGGCTTCACAGGATTCTTGTTCAAGTGCCCGGTGCTACTAAGGCTGAGACAGATGCCTTGAAGGATAGGATAGTCCGTTTGGGAAAATTGGAATTCAGGCTGGCCGCCCCAAAGGGTAGCGCTGAGTACCAGGAGGCAGCTAAAGGCAAACCTGTTCCTGGCTACTACAAGCATTGGGTAAAAAAGAAAAGGGGGGAGGTAGGGAAAGAGACCGAGGAGTGGTATCTAGTAAGGAACAAGATAGAAATCAGTGGAGAGAGCCTGGCAAGGGTGTATCCGGACAGGAAGGATATACAAGCAGTGGTAGGTTTTGAGTTTAATACAGAAGGTAAGGCTAAATTCTCTACCTTAACGGAAAGGAATATTGGTAAGCCCTTAGCCATTATACTGGATGGAGTACTGTACTCTGCACCGGTTATCAGGGAGCGTATACCTGGCAGGGGAATTATAGAGGGTAATTTCACGCAGGAAGAGGTCAACAACCTGATAGCTGTGATGAGGGCTGGCAGCCTTCCGGCAGACCTTGAGCTAGAGATGGAAACCAGTGTTGGCCCCAGTCTTGGTAGAGACTCGGTTATAAACGGGCTACTGGCTGGTGTAGTGGGTAGCGCCTTTGTAGTGGGTTTCATGGGGGCATATTACCTGGGTGCTGGTATAGTGGCCAATCTGGCTTTGGTCCTTAATGTACTTCTTGTTATGGGTGCCCTGGCTATACTGGGCGCTACGCTGACATTGCCTGGGATTGCAGGTCTAGTACTCATGGTAGGTATGGCGGTGGATGCTAATGTGCTTATCTTTGAACGCATCAGGGAAGAAAAGGCAAAGGGCAAGCCTATCCCTCTTGCTATGAAGGCAGGTTACGAGAGAGCCTTTACTACCATTGTTGACTCTAACCTAACCACCCTTATTACAGCCCTTATCCTGTATGCTGTGGGTACTGGTCCAATAAAGGGGTTTGGTATCACGTTATCCATAGGCCTACTAGTTAACTTGTTTACTGCCGTATTTGTTACAAGGGTTGTCTTTGAATTCCTTCAGATGAAGGAGTTCAAGATGTTTAAGCTATTTGAGAAACCATCCATTTCTTTTATGGAATACTTTCGGAAATGTTGTACCGTCTCCATCCTGCTTATTGCGGTGGGAATAGTAATATTTCAGATGAGAGGTACCGATAAATACGATATAGACTTTACAGGTGGAACGCTCATACACTTACAACTGGCAAGGCCTATTCCTACTGGAGAAGTCAGGACTACCCTTGCTCAAGTTGGCTACAAGGATGCAGAGGTACAGGGTATATGGACTGCTGGTTCACTGGTAACTAACCCAAATGAGTTTGGAATCAGGATAAAGGGCCTTTCAGAGGAAAAGATGGGGGAAAAATTACACTCGGACTTTGCAAAGGCACTGGGGGATAACATAGGGGAGGTGCAGTTTGGTAAGCCCGTTACCTCACTAGCCTTGAAACTTAATAGACCAGTAGAAGAGATAGACCTCAGGAAGTCCCTCGCAGGGGCTGGGTATGGGGATGAAGATGTAGTTAGCATGATTCCGGTAGGTGCTCCTAGCAAATACTACGAGATTACTATGCCTGCCTTGAAGGAGGAAAAGACTAGGGCTGTTGAATTAGAGAAACTCATAGAGGCTATCCCAGGGACAGGGTTCCAGGCGGTAACTTTAAAGTGGGGAGAGGTCAAGGAACTGGAGTCAGGAGCTGCACCCCTGGCGGCTGCTCAGGGAATGCTACCACTTGAACTCAACAACCCAGTAGACCCTAAACTACTTGAGATAGAACTCAGGAAAAGGGGTTATCAACAGCTTGTTGTTAGCATTAAAGAAGAAAGGGCTAAAAAACTTACCAGTGCTAGGCTGGAACTCGTAGGCCTCAAGGCCACGCTAGCCATGGTAAGAGAGGGAATGCCCCAGGAAATAAGGCTCCCACTGCTCGTCTTCCTTACCGAAACTACGCTGAAGGCGGAGTTGGAAAACCCTTTTGAGAAGGGGGAGCTAGCTGCTGCAATCAAGTCAAAGGGTTTGGGCATTGCAAGGCTGGTGAGCATGGAGGCCCCCAGTGATAATTATCGCATGGAGTTAAATCCCTTCAGAGCAGAAAAGCTACAAGAGAAGATAAAAGAAGATGTAATGCTAGCCTTTGGGGATAATCTTTATAAGGAAGTCATTGGTGTAAACTTTGAGAAACTTGATGAATCTGGTGGTAGCAGTCCTGCGCAGGCTGGTGAAAATCCACAAGCCTCGGAGACTCCCTCACCAAGCGCCAGAGAAGGAGACCTCTTTGTTAGTATGAAGTTGAGCAGACCACTGCCAAAGGAAAAGATAGAGGAGGTACTTAGAGGTGCGGGTTATGAGCAGGCCCTTTTAGAGCCTCTAGAAGCTGGCCAGGACTACCAGTCAGTAAAACTTAGGATAAAGGCTGGTGAATTTGATGCGATGAAGGCAGGGCTTGCCCAAGCCTTCCAACTGTCAGAACCGCTTAAGAGGGTTGTGAGCATTGGTTCTACTGTGGCAGGGGAGATGAAGAACAGGGCTTATCTAGCCCTCATTGTTGCTAACCTAGCCATTATTCTTTACATATGGTTCCGTTTTGGGGAGGTAAGATTTGGAGTGGCAGCAGTAATAGCCCTGGTTCATGACATCCTGTTTACACTTGGTGCGGTGGCAACGGCTGGCTATTTCTCCGATATTTTTGGGGATCTAAAATTCAACTTGCCTATAATTGCTGCCTTCCTTACCCTTGTGGGTTACTCTCTGAATGATACGATAGTGGTTTTTGATAGAATCAGGGAGAATATGGGGGGTAAGAAGGCAGTGGATAAGAATTTGGTGAATGATAGTGTCAACCAGACTTTGGGCCGTACAGTGTTGACTGGTCTTACCACTTTTTTTGTAGTAACAAGCTTGTACTTATTAGGAGGTACTGAGTTGCAGGGCTTTGCTTTTGTGATGCTTGTGGGGATAATGGTGGGGACTTATTCATCAGTCTTTATTGCCAGTCCTGTACTTGTGTATTGGGTCACGGTGAAAAGGGGTTTTGGCCTGATATTTCTTGTCTTGACCGCCCCTTTGTGGCTACCGTGGAAGATATTGAAGAGGCTTCTGGGTGGGACTCCACATCCCCGCCGTGCATAAAAAAAAGAGGGTGGCTTGACTGCTAACGGCGAATCAGCCGTAGCAAACCTTTGTGTTGTTAGGAGGGGTCCAATGAGTAATAAGAAGAGTTTTATAAGGAGGGTTGAGGTACAAGTAGGTATAATTATGGGTGTGGCGATGTTTTCTGTCCTTGGCGTGTTTTTAGGTATAAGGAAGGGGGAAAAGAAACATGAGGAAGTGTCCGTGTTGACTAAGGTGGTGGATGATACCTCTGATATACTGGACCTGAAGGTGCTGGAACAGCCCCTAAGTGCTCCTGTCGCCTCAACAGAAGGCACGAAAGAGGTTGAACCAGCAGGGGAACATCTCCAGCCTACTGAAACAACAATAGTTCCCTCAAGAGAAGTAACAACGACACCCAAAGAGGTGGTAACTGTTCAGGGAGAAAAACTGCCTTCATCTCAAGAAGCCGCCAAACCCACTGCTGATGCTCCAACTGCAACCGCTGCCAGTGTGCCGTCAACGGCGGTTAGCGGAATATCTACTGTTATGGAAGAGAAAGCTCTAACACCAGAGGTAACCACTTCCTTGTCCACTAGGGAACCTGAGCAGGTGAAGATAGTGCCAAGAGTCCAAGTTACTCCGACCCTGCCTGCTATCTCTTTGCCCACCACGCACACCGTAAAAGCCAACGAAACACTAATGGCCATTGCCAGGAAATATTACGGGGAGGAATCCAGGTGGACGCTCATTTATGAGGCTAACCACCTGGCCAATAAAGACAATCTTTATGTGGGCCAAAAGTTAACCATACCTAATCCCAAAGAGTATGGCGGTACAAAGAGGATACTGGAACAGACCACCTCAAAGCCAGATAAGGGTGCCCCAGGAAGGGCCCATAGGGTGCAGAAAGGGGATACTCTCTATCAACTCGCCCGGACATACTATGGCGATGAGTCTCAATGGAAGAAGATTTATAATGCCAATAAGGATGTCTTTGGTGGGAGAGAAGAGCTAGAACCAGGCGATATACTGATTATCCCCTGAAAGGGGAAGAGGAGGGAAGATATGGGTGGCTGTTTGCCAAAGAGGCGAATCTATTCGTCACAGCGAATCTGTTTATGGCATGACCTCAGGCAGGACTCGCTTAGTCGCTTTTTCCAAGAGGGATGGAGAAGTATGAGGTTGCTAACCTTACTTTTTCTAGCCCTTTTTCTTTGTAATATGTTCCAGGCAGAGTGGGTATTGGGCTCTTCCTCTGTGGAAAACCCTTATCCCTTTTTTAAGCATGACGCAAGGCATACAGGAAAGAGTGCCTTTCTTGGGGCACAGAAAGCCAGCGTCAAATGGACTTACCCTACTGAGGATTACATAATCTCTTCCCCAGCGATAGCAAAGGATGGGACAGTTTACGTTGGAAGTCTGGATGGGACTTTTTATGCCATAAGGTCTGACGGCCATACCAAATGGACGTACTCTACGCATAGTGCCATTTTCTCCTCGCCAGCTATTGCACAGGATGGCACTATCTATTTTGCCTGTCGTGATAAGTTTGTCTTCGCAGTGGGTCCGGATTTAAAGGAGAAATGGAAATTCAGGGTAGGAGGGGAGATACTGGCCTCAATTACACTAGACCAGGATGGCACCATTTATGTGGGCAACTGGGATGGAAAACTTTATGCTATTGGCCAGGATGGAGTACTGAAATGGGCATATCAGACAGGGGATAGCATAGTAGGTTCCTCTCCTGCGATAGGGGCTGATGGCACTATCTACGTAGGTTCCAGAGATAGGATGCTTCATGCTATTGACTCGGTTTCTGGTAAGAAAAAGTGGAGCTTCCAGGCGGGGGATAAGATTGACACCTCTCCATGTGTAGGTTCTGATGGTATGGTGTATTTTGGTGCTAACGATGGCATACTCTATGCCATCTCATCCAATGGAGCACTGCAATGGAAATTTGAGACAGGTTCCTGGATTTATTCTTCCCCCTCCATTGGTGACGATGGGACTGTCTTCTTTGGAGCAAAGGATGGTAAGGTCTATGCAGTAAGCTCGCAGGGCCAGAAAAAATGGGTCTTCCAGACTGGTGACGCCATTACTTCTTCGCCAACTCTCGGCTCAGACGGTACTATTTATATAGGTTCCTGGGACGGAAAGTTTTATGCTGTAGGTCCGGAGGGGCAGCTTAAGTGGAGTTACGAAGTCGGTGCCTCCATAACCAGTTCCCCAGCGATAGACGCTGAGGGCAATATATACATTGGTACAGATGGTGGCCAACTCTATGCCTTTGCAAGATAGGCTTGGTTTAACCCTGCTGCCAAAACTTAGACAAGTGGATTGATATGAGGCTGACTGCGGGGCAGACGGGGTATTGTCTTTTTCCCTCAGTTGGAGATTTCTGCCAGGGGTGAAGTTAAATAGACGAAACCCTAGGAGATGTTCGCCTGAGGCGGATTTTCAACCTAAGGCGTGAAATAATAAATGGTGCGTTACCACGCACCCTACAAACTTAGCCAGAATAAAGAGTATTCATAAATTATCAAGGTTATATAACAAGAAGCTTAAAAATAACCATATAAAACGGCTTTTGGCATTAATGAAAGAACATGTTGAAGAAATTACAAAATTAGCAAATACGAATAATAAACATTATTTGACGGAGACAGGCGATTTGATCATTTTATGTTTTGATCTCTACTGTTAGAAAACAGTGTTTCTATAAATAAGGTTTTGCTTAAATGCTTTAAAAGATATGAAACTAAACTACCTAGTTTAATAAAAGGAAATTAAATATCATGCTGTCGAATTGTACTATATCTTTTTATCGAAACGATCTTCAAAGAACTCGCTTATTATCGGGTCAGTGCCCAGTTAAAAATTGCACGGTGAATATCCATGAGCATAAAGTATCATTCCAAAAATTCAAAGGCGAAATGCAATATTTGCCGTTTTGCCCTGAGCACGGTATACGTATCCATAATAGTGGATTTGTTTATTTTAATGGCCCATCAACGGATGATTTGATAACTGCTACTAAACGCAACTTAATGTTTCATAATGATTATTATGTCGATAATTTTTTTAAAAAAGGTAATAAGATGGAATCCGGTCGCTTATGTTATGAAAGCAGCGAAGACGCGGTATCCTATAATATATTTACCGAATTGCTTTCTAATGGTGATGCTTTGAAAAAATTGGTTTCACATGTAACAGGGCAGCCTATAACAGATGATGTTGAGTTATATTTATGGGGTGGAAAGATTGATTTAAAAAATAACTCTTTTGTGCAATATAAACCTCTTATTGAAGTTCGCAATCATTTGGAGCGTGATATAAAGCGGTTTGCGACCGAGCCCGATATTATGCTTATTATTCCTAAAAAAGCAGTGATTTGCATTGAGGCGAAATTTGGCAGTAAAAATCCAATAGCTAAAGAACGGGAAGAGATCTTTGGGGAAAAACCAAAGGGTAAACTAAAACTCATCGAGCGATATTACAAAAGAAATAAATTAATAGACACAGATCAAATATTCGATTTTAGCAATGCCCCCAAACTGTTTTATGAACAGTTATTTCGAAACATAGTATTTGCGGCATCAATGGCAAAGTTTGAAAATAACGCTAGCTGGTATGTTGTTAATTTGCGCAATCAACATGTTATGAATTTAAAGCGCGGCAAGCCTGAAAGCATGCCCATTATGAGAAATATTCGTTCAATGCTTAAACCCAAATATAAGAAAAGATTTACTCATTTGACGTGGGAAGATATGTACGAAAAGGCTGTAAAAGGAGACTGTAAACTTGCTAATTTTATATGGTACTTAAAGAATAAAAGCCTTAACTGTGGCCGAGCGTTTAACATATTATAGCATTATATGAAAGCAGTAACGTAGGGTGGGTGAAACGCACCGAAATAATAAATGATTCCGCCTAAGGCGGATAATTTCCCCCTCACCAGTCCCTGCATTTCCCCCTTTGAAAAGGGGGATAACGCAGTATGACCTTAAGGGAATAAAGGGGGAATTTGCTAAAGGGGGATTCCACTAATATTGTAAGGGCAGGTCTGATGTTGTAGGGGCAGGTCTTGCACCTGTCCAAAAATCTGGGCAACCACAAGGGTTGCCCCTACAAGAAATAATGTCTTGACCTTAGCTACTGGGCGTGGTATAAAAATTTTTACAATAAGGCTTGTAGAAATATCTTGAGGTCTCTGAAAAAATCGTAAGATAACGCAATATGTCATGCTGAACTCGTTTCAGCATCCCTTAGACCCTGAATCCGCCTCAGGCGGATATGGTTCAGGGAGACCCTGAAACAAGTTCGGGGTGACTTAACAGTACTTTTTCAGAGCTCTTATCTTATTAATTTTAA
This sequence comes from Candidatus Brocadiia bacterium JP1, assembly GCA_051388875.1. Lineage (GTDB taxonomy): Bacteria > Planctomycetota > Brocadiia > Brocadiales > Bathyanammoxibiaceae > JBMFFR01. The sequence continues at coordinate 37,680 of JBMFFR010000003.1, forward strand.
TTAACCCGTTACAGGATTAGCTATGATAGGTATCTCCAAATTATACTGCGGTACGGTTGAACCCTCGGATGCCCTGCGCTACGGCAGGGAGTCAAAGAGGCTTCCCTCTCACCTTTTGCAATTTTCCAGCGACAAGAAGCCGGTAGTAGTATGGAATATGGGACAGCGATGTAACCTGAAGTGCATCCATTGCTACTCCCAGTCCAGGGATATTGAGTATCCAAATGAGTTGACTACGCAGGAGGGTAAGGGCCTTATAGATGACCTTGCCCAGTATGGCATCCCTGTTATACTCTTCTCGGGGGGAGAACCGTTGATGAGGCCTGACCTCCTTGATTTGGCCTACTATGCCAAATCCAAAGGACTCAGGGCGGTAATCAGCACTAATGGCACCCTAATCACCAGGGAAAAGGCCAGGGAATTAAAGTCTGTGGGCCTGTCCTATGTGGGGATTAGCCTGGACGGTATGAGGGAGACCAATGACCGCTTTAGGGCAGTAGAGGGGGCCTTTGATATGGCAATACAGGGTATCCGTAACTGTCTGGCTGAAGACATAAAAGTAGGGCTGCGTTTCACTATAAATAAGGGTAACGCCAAAGATATACCAGATATATTTGAGTTGCTAAAGCAAGAAGGCATACCCAGGGTATGCTTCTACCACCTTGTGTATGCAGGAAGAGGCTCAAAGCTCATCAAGGAAGACCTTGACCACGAAGAGACAAGGAAGGTTGTGGACTTAATAGTAGATAAGACAAAAGAGCTCCATGACCAGGGACATAAGATTGAGGTACTTACCGTAGATAACCATGCTGATGGCCCTTACGTATATTTACGCCTTTTGAAGGAAAACCCCAAGCGGGCAGAAGAGGTATATCAGCTATTACAATGGAATGAAGGTAATAGTTCTGGGAAGGGTATTGGCTGCATAAGTTGGGATGGCTCTGTGCATCCCGACCAGTTCTGGCGCCACATAGTCCTAGGTAACTTGCGGGAGCGCCCATTTAGCCAGATATGGGAAGACATTTCTAACCCGATAATGGCGAGACTGAAGGATAAGAACAAGTATGTTAAGGGGCGTTGTTCACTATGCAAGTGGCTTAACATCTGCGGCGGAAACTTTAGGGCCAGGGCTGAAGCTTATTACGGAGACATGTGGGCTCCAGACCCCGCCTGTTACCTGACTGATGAGGAAATAGGGCTGGAAGCGGCGGTTGTCTGTTAATCTGTTTTGGCCAAGAATCTGCTTAAAGTCCAATTCTTTTTTACTAGCCTTCGCGTTTATAAAAACACTCCCAAGCAATTTCGTCATTTAGTGCCATAAAAATTTTTACTTTCAAGTGGGTGTTGCAAGAATAACTTAGGACAAGACGCCAAGGTTTATTCCTTCTTGAAAGCGTGAATATCTGGAACTATTGAACTGATGAGGAATTAAAGAAGAGGTTGGGGGAAAGCAGACGAAAAACCTTCTAAGAGTTCAGGCCATAGTAAAAGAAGACCGTAAAGGCTTTAAGGCCACTATGGAGAAAGAATTTCAGGGTTTTAATAAGTCTTTTATCTAAAGAGCTATAATGCTAATGCTTTCCCTATCGGCAAACTTAACCATTTCTTCCTTATCAAGGATGAGTGTTTTGCCTGCTTCAATGGCCAGACAGGAAACCCCTGCGTCTTTGAGGGTCTTTACTGTTTCAGGCCCTATAGTGGGTATATCAAAGCGGAAGTCTTGATTATCCTTTGCCACCTTGATGGCCACCACTGCCTTGCGGCCGAGTTTACCCCCGCGCTTCAAGGTCTCATCTGTTCCTTCAATAGCCTCTACTGCTAACACCACCTTTTCTTTTACTACTATGCTCTGGCCTATCTGGTGATGGGCAAGTTCTTTAGCGATTGGCCAGCCATACTCCACGTCTTCCATCTCCCTTTGGGACGGACTTCTCCAGGTGAGGCAGCCTTTTTGAGCAAGTAGTTGAGGCACAAAAGTTATTGAACTTAGCAATTCAATACCATCGCTTGCCAGTTCTTGAGCAACGGCCTCAAGGAGCGTATGGTCATTTCTATCCCTTACCTTTCGGTAAAAGAGCATTATCCCTCTCCAATCCGGCCTGAACTTAAAGAGGCGGAAGCGGGAGTACATCTTAGACTTGGTAAGCCCACCTGCCATAACTGCCTTAGTGATCCCCTCTTGTTTTAGGATTCTGATGAGTTTGCCAAGCTGTGCCATTTTTATCCAGTAAAGGGCGGTTACATACTGTTTTATATCTGGGTTAGTCTCCCCCTCTACCCCGATCGCTACCACCTGTACGTTATTCTCCCTTGCCCCCTGAGCAAAAAGAATGGGGAATCGGCCGTTACCAGCTATGAGACCAATTTTCTCCATATTAAGTGATTCTTAGGCAGTTGGGCCTTTGGTGAGCCTATCCTCTAGTTCTGCTATCTTTTTTTTAAGAGATCTTAGTAGTTCCATAATCTCTGGGAGTTTGTAAACTGCCATCTGGGTACGGCGTGCCTTCTGGATAGGTTCGGCTGGATAGCCAAGATAGGTCCCTCCGCTCGGGAGGTCATTGGTTACTCCCGAGCCAGCCCCTACTTTTACGTCATCTCCAACGGTAACGTGTCCCACCACCCCCACTCGCCCTGCCAGTATGACACGGCTACCTATTTTGCTACTGCCTGCAATACCCACCTGGCCCACGAGCAGGGTATTCTCCCCAATCTCTACGTTATGGGCTATTTGTACCTGACTGCCCATCTTAGTGCCTCTGCCAATTCTTGTAGAACCAAGGGCCCCCCGCTGTAGCGTAGAATTGGCCCCAATTTCCACATCATCCTCCAGAACAGTGTTTCCTATCTGAGGGATAGGGAAATACCCATCCTCCGCTGGGGCAAAACCCAAACCGCTGCACCCTATAACCGTATTGGCATGAACCCTTACCCTTTTTCCTATTATAGTACCGGGATATATTACCACGTTGGGATACAGGATGCTATCTTCCCCAACCTCACAGTCCTCTCCGATGTAGACATTAGATAGTACAACTACCCTGTCCGCAAGCTTTGCACGCTCACCAACAAAGGCCCCAGGGTATATGCTGATATCTTTACCCAGTATTGCTGTTGGTGAAATTGTGGCGGTGGGGTGTATGCCGAGAGGATGAGTTTCAACAGGTCTAAACAGTTCTACTGCTTTTGCAAAGGCCAGATAAGGGTTTTCAGTCACAAGGAGTGCGACCACGCTGTCTGACCTCTGGATATTCTCAAACTTAGGGGCTACAATGACGGCTGAGGCTTGTGTAGTGGTAAGTTTTTTTGAATATTTCTCATTGGCAATAAATGTAATTTCCCCCTCTTTTGCCTCATCTATGGTCATGACCCCACGTATAAGTATACCCTCATGACCTACTACCCTTCCACCCAGATGTTGGGCCAGCTCGGCAAGGGTTAAGCTCTTTTGGGCCCTAACCTTTTTGGTTACTGGAGATGTGTTGAGTATATTGTTAGCCATCTGAACTGATTCTGAGACCAGCCTGTATTTTTCTAATCAACATAGCTTGACATAGAGGTCAGAAAGGGTTATTTTTGTAAAGCCTCGTATAAGAACTAGATAATAGACCTACCTAGCGGCTTTGTCAATAGAGTAAACTCTTGGTTAATTAATTGGTCTGGTAAAGGGTAGCAATGGGAAGATGAAGCTTTCAGAGACCCTCTTAAGCAAAGTAGAAATTTATTGGATTTAAAATCAAGTACTTAATAATCTTCTAGATATGTTACCCTATGTTCTCCTAATCAACCCGTGGGTTCACGATTTTACGGCCTTTGATTTGTGGTCAAAGCCTCTCGGCTTACTTTACATTGCTTCTATTTTAAGGCACTCTGGTTATAGAGTGCATCTTATAGATTGTCTTCATTACGAAGAAGAATTCCAAGTGTACCCCAAGAAGCAGAAGCCAAACGGTACAAGGTCTTTTTACTACGAGGAGATAGACAAACCGTATGTCTTCCGTGGTATACCCAGGCGTTTCAAACGTTATGGCATGCCTCCCCAAGAGTTTCTGGCAAAGTTAAGTGGTTTACCGAGACCTCTACTGGTATGCGTTACCTCTCTCATGACGTACTGGTATCCTGGGGTATTTGAGGCTATCAGGATGGTGAAATCTGTTTTCCCGGACGTGCCGATTGCCCTTGGTGGTATTTATGCCAGCCTCTGCTATACTCATGCTAAAGAAAAGTCAGGTGCGGACTATGTTATTCAGGGGCCTGGGGAGTTAGGGGTATTGGGTTTAGTGGATAGACTTTCACAGAGCTTAACTAACGATGAAGGAATGGCGTTGGCTACTGCTAAAAGGAGTCAGTGGGAAGATAGGGATTATTCTAAGTTAAAGATATATGTAGAAGAAGATTCTTTACCTGCTTACGACCTTTATCAGAATTTAAAATCTGTTAGTCTGCTCACGTCCAGGGGTTGTCCTTTCCGATGTACATATTGTGCCAGCTATCTACTCGGGCCAAAATTCGTTCGTAAAGAACCACAGAGGGTGGTGGAGGAAATAGAATATTTTATTAACGCACTGGGTGTGAAAGATATTGCTTTCTATGATGACGCCCTGCTGGTAAATTCTTCCTCACATATTATTCCCATAATTGAACTGCTAATACAAAAGGGAATAAAGGCCCGATTCCATACACCTAACGGCCTTCATCCCAGATATATAGATCTTTCTTTGGCAAAGTTACTATGGGAGGCAGGTTTTAGAACCATCCGACTTGGTTTTGAGGGCACCTCTAGCAGGATGCAATTGGCCTCCACCAATAAGGTCAGTAGTCAGGAACTAGAAAATGCTGTAAAATGTTTAAGGCTAGCAGGGTATTCCAAGAAGGATATAGGTGTATATCTGCTTGTTGGTTTGCCTGGGCAAGGTGTTGAGGAGGTAAAGGAGGCTATGGAGTTTGTTAATAAAATAGGAGCCAGGATAAAGTTGGCCGAGTACTCACCCATCCCAGGGACAGAGGAATTTCAGAAGGCGTCTCTTATTTGTCCAGAGGTGGTTTGTGAACCCCTTACTCATAATAAGTCCACCTTTACCATCAAGGGGATGGGGATAGAGTATAATTGTCTTGAGGGGATAAAGTCTATGGCTAAGCACCTTAATGCAGGATTAGAAAGCACTTGTGTAGTATAGAGTGGCTGCACAGCGTGATTAAAAACACAGCCTAAAGGGTGCGGCTACATTTATTATTGTAGTACAAACTATTGTGGATTATAGTTTATGCTAATTATTATTAATATATTTTTAACGTTTTTACTTTCCATGGCACAGCCCCTTCCGGCCGCCCCTCCTGAGGATACCCAGGCAAAGCCTACCTTGAATACTCAACAGAATTTTTGGTGTTGGTATCATGCAAAGAACCCACTTCGGGAGGTACCAGCTACTTATCCTGTTACCAGGGAATTTTGGACCTGGTATTTGCAGGTGATGCCACCGGAGAATATAAAGGTGAAGGCTACATGCAGGGGGATTGGGCAAAATGTTTATGTGTTTGTAAATGATGTGGACTGGCAGAGGTCAGTAAGCCAGGCGGATGTGGACAAGATAATAGAGGTCTTTGACCGTACAACCCCTGCTGACCCTAATAAAGGGATATATCAGATTGCTACAGAAGTATTTGGCTCCCCTCCTGATAAAGACGGCGACCCGAAGATATACCTGCTTATCTCTGAACTAGGGGAATTCAAGGGACACCATTTTGACGGTTTTTTTAGATACATAGACCAGACCAATGAGAAGGGTAGCAACAATTTAGAAATACTTTATCTGGATGCTCATCACCCGGCTAGTGAATACCACCTCGGTGTACTCGCCCACGAGCTACAACATCTTATTCACTGGCGCTACGACACCGAAGAAGAAGGATGGGTAAATGAGGCCCTCTCAGAAGTGTGTATGATACTTTGTGGTTATTATACGGATAAGCGTCACGTTGAGACCTTCCTTACGCGTCCGGATAGGCCACTGATAACAACAGGGCACGGTATGGTTAGCTACGGGGCTTGTTTACTATGGGGCACTTACATTTACGATAGATTGGGCGTTGAATTCCTTGGTAGGTGGGTAAAAGAGCCTGCACAAGGGATAAATGGGTTTGAGGATGCCCTAAAACATATGGCTTCTAAGGATACTTTTGACAGCCTATTTGCTGACTGGGTTGTTGCCCTATTTTTAAATGAACCAGAGGTGCAAAACGGGCTTTACGCCTATAAATTTTTATTCCTTCCTTTTAGCCCTTTTAGTGAGAACATTAGCTCCTACCCTGCTGGAGGTGAGGCTGAAGTAAATGGCTACGGGATTGATTATATTAAGTTCTTGCTACCAGAACAGAAAGGCAGGCTGAATATAACAATAAAAGGGGATTCCCCCAATCTTTTAACAACCGTGATAGAGCCTAATAAGGAGTCACCACCGTTTACTAAAATCAATAGGTTCAGGGCAAAAGAATCCCGCATCCTTATAGATAATAGTAGTGTAATTGGACAAAAGGAGGCCATTCTGGCGATTACCGCCCTTGAGATTACAAAGAAGCCCGTAAAATACCACTTCGCGGCTACATGGGAGAAGACTGTACGCAAAGATGAGTTTGGTGCTGCTGTAGACCCGGAGTAAAGTAGATGGACTGCCAATGTGGCAGGCTAATAATATGATACGCTGGATAATAGATATGAACTTTCAACAAGTCTTGGAATTTTATAGGTTTACGGAGTCATTTCAAGGGGGCCGACTGGTATAAAATTTGCTAGTTTAGTGTTCAAATGGTGCTCCATTTTCCTCAAACCGAGGGTAGATACTCACTGCTTATTACTGATGAGGACGAGAGTTATCTAAAGTCCTTACGGGAGACCTTTGAGCCTAAAGGGTATAACACTTATTTAGCCAGCAGTGGCAAAGAGGCTATTGAGATAGCTCGCGAGGTAATCCTCCACGCACTGATAATAGATACCCACCTGCCTGATATCAGTGGTCTGGAGACCTTTGGATATATAAAGCGAGAGATAAGGTTGACCCTCCCTTGTATATTCCTTTCAGATAATGCTACAAAGGAGCTTAAGTTAAAGGCACTCTCTGCAAATGCCTATACGCTAATCTCTAAACCTGTAAAGCTGGAGGTAATACTTTTTGCAGTAGAACAACTAATAAAGAAATACTATGCGAGTAAAGGGGATTTATTGGTTTACCTTACGGAAGGGAAACCGCCTTCAATGGGTCCATAATCTCTTGGTTGACCCAATATGGCAGAAAAGGTAGGCTATGGTGTATTTTCAGGAAAGGAGAAGGAACTATGAAGGCTAAGATAAAGCCGCTAGGAGAAAGGGTATTAGTAAAAAGGCTTGAACCAGAAGAGAAGACCGCAGGTGGGATAGTCCTGCCTGATACCGCTAAAGAAAAACCCAGACAGGGCAAGGTAATAGAACTTGGAGAGGGGAAATTATTGGGAAGTGGGGAACGAGTGAAGATCTCCCTTAAGAAAGGGGATAAGGTGATATTCACCTCCTATGCAGGTACAGAAGTCAATGTTGAAGGGGAAGAGTATCTACTAATGTCACAAGATGAAATCTTAGCTGTAATAGAGTAACTTAGCTGCGAAGAGAGGGGAAGATAAATGGCGGCAAAAAAGATCCTTTATAAACAGGAAGTTGCTGAGGTAATAAAGAAGGGGGTCTCAAAGGCTGCTCGGGCAGTCAAGGTTACGCTGGGACCTAGGGGAAGGGAAGTAATAATAGCCAAGAGTTTTGGCTCCCCGACAATAACAAAGGACGGGGTCACAGTGGCTAAGGAGATTGAGCTAGAAGACCCGTATGAAGATTTAGGAGCAAGGCTAGTAAAAGAGGTAGCCTCTAAGACGAGCGATGTTGCAGGAGATGGCACCACTACTGCCACTATACTGGCTGAAGCTATATTCCTGGAGGGCTTGAAAAATGTTGCCGCAGGGGCTAACGCTATGGCCCTACGCAAAGGTATAGAAAAGGCTACTGAAAAGGTGGTAGAGGAGCTTAACAAAATGAGCATCCCAGTAGCTGGAAAAAAGGAAATCATGCAAGTGGCTACTATCGCCTCCAATGGGGATAAGGAGATAGGTCAGTATATAGCAGATGCTATGGAGAGGGTGGGTAAGGATGGGGTGATTACAGTAGAGGAGGGGCGGTCACTCCAAACTACTATAGATTGGGTTGAGGGTATGCAATTTGATAAAGGTTATCTATCCCCTTATTTTGTTACCTCGGCTGAGACTATGGAGGCGGTGCTTGAGAGGCCCTACATTCTCGTCTACGAAAAAAAACTCTCACAAATAAGAGACCTTATCCCTTTACTGGAAAAAGTATTTGGGGCAGGGAGGCCCCTACTAATTATTGCTGAGGATATAGAGGGAGAAGCATTAGCTACCTTAGTGGTGAATAGACTAAGAGGGGTTCTGTCCTGTTGTGCCGTTAAAGCCCCGGGTTTCGGTGAAAGAAGGAAGGCTATGCTGGGGGATATTGCGGTAGTAACAAAAGCTAATGCTGTCTTTGAAGACCTCGGCATTCAACTGACAAGCCTGAACATCTCGGACCTTGGCAGCGCAAAAAAGGTGGTAGTAACTAAAGATACTACTACAATTATAGAAGGGGCTGGGGATAGGGAGTCTATAAAGGGGCGAATAGAACAGATTCGTAAGGAACTAGAAATCACTACCTCTGAGTATGACAGAGAAAAACTCCAGGAGAGGCTGGCTAAATTGTCGGGTGGTGTAGCTAGAATAAATATTGGGGCGGCTACGGAGGCTGAAATGAAGGAGAAAAAGGCACGAATGGAAGACGCTATACATGCCACCCGTGCTGCTGTGGAGGAGGGGATATTGCCCGGGGGTGGGGTTGCCCTCCTTAAGGCATCCAGCGTACTTGATACTTTAGAGCTTTTAGGGGATGAGCGCACCGGCCGAGAAGTATTACGTTCAGCCCTAAAAGTACCTATCAAGCAGCTGGCGGAAAATGCAGGTGTTGATGGAGGAGTTGTGCTATATAAAGTAGAGTCCCTACTGGCAGAAAAGGCCAATAAGGGTTTTGACGCCGCCGAGGGAAAGTATGCAGATATGATAGAGTCAGGGATTGTTGACCCAACGAAAGTAGTAAGGACCGCCTTGCAAAATGCCTCCAGTATAGCGGCCCTGCTGCTTACTACCGATGCCCTTGTCGGAGAGATACCTGAAGAGAAAGAAGAGACACCAGCAAGCCCCCATATGCATCCCCATTAAGGTAACTCTACCTGTTCAAAATTTGTGGATAGGCATGGAGGTCTGTCTCTGCGTCTTTAGTTACCCGTAAAGTCCACCGCAGGTATGGCGTGGCCTTGACCTACCCACCCTTGATTTCTACCACGGATTGCTTAATATAGCGCTATAAATTTCTGCCTTACTCGGTAGGGGACTAAATGTACCAAAAGGTCTTCCTCCTTGCATTAGCAGTCCTTTCTGTAAACCTTCTGTCCAGGTTCTACGGCTTCTGGGTTATTTCACAAGGGGCCACGCGACGTAAAAAAGGACTTCTCTTTTGGCCTGCTATTTTTATCCAACTACTGGTACCATTACCCTTTCCAGTGGAGTATACACTGCTCAAATTCCTCCTCTTAAGTAATACCTGTTTGCATGTGTTCAAGCTCATTGATTATTACCACAGGTATGATTTCCTCCCGGAGAGGGATAAAAATTTCAAAAGATTCTTCCATTCGTTTGAGTGCATGTATACTACAAATATAAGGAAGAGTTTTGTGAGGGAATCGCCCATAGTTAGCCCTAGAAGCGTCATCAGTAAGGGTTTACTATACATCGTGCTAGGTATGGCCTGTCTTTTACTGAACAGACATTACGGTTGGTGGAAGGTTTCGCCCCTGATGGACTATTTTACGCTGGGGGTAGAGTATTATTTCTTGTGCGTAGGGCTGGTGTATTTTGGAGTGGGTATCCATAGGGGGATGGGCTACCGTGTGAACGGCTTTTTCCGTGAACCCATTAGGGCGCGCTCCCCTCTGGAATTCTGGGCTAGATGGAATATACCAGTACACGAGTGGTTAAGGGATAATATCTATAAAAAGCTGGGTGGCCATCGCCACCGCTATAGGGGCCTATTTGCAACATTCTTTCTTAGTGGTCTATTTCACGAGTATATTCTTAGCATGGCCTCCAATACGCTCAACGGTTACATGCTGGCCTACTTTATGATACAATTCCTGGTGCTTGTCTCTTCCATGTACTTAAACATTGTATTGAAAAACCAGTTAGCGAACTACCCTAGGGTAAGGTCGGCTAGGTGGTTTAGGGGTGTATCCCGTCTGCTGACCTTTACTTGCATACTCTTACCAGTTCCCCTTTTTATACACAATTTTAAGAAGGTCTTCCCGATACATAACTTTTAGTCCTTTTTGCTTTCAAATATTTACAAAAGAAGGCCTTTTTAGTAATATCTTGCTTCAACTTTTTGGGATTTCAAGATAAAGGAGGCATTAATGGTGACCGGTGCAAATAATGAGGGCACAATTTACGTAGCCCGGTGGACTCATACGCCAGAGAACTGTCCCGGAAGGAGTAGGGAGGGGGCAGAGATGCTCAGCAAATTCTGGGCAAGCCGTGAAGAGGCTGCTAAAAAGGGGGTAAATATTTTAGGCGCCTACGTAGCTGTAACTGAACATGAGTATTACATAATTGTTCAGGCAAAAGATTATACTTCTTTGGTGGAGTTTTTTTTACCCCTTGCACCCACCCAAACAGGCTCATTCAGGCCAGTCATGTCTATGGATGAGTGGATAAAGATTAATAAACCGAAGTAGGTGTGGCCTTTTTAGGGGCTGGCCTCCTCTGAAAAGACTTAATTTGGTATGGAGAAGCGAGTCATAAATGCATTTTTCAAGAGGGGTTAATTTGATAAAATCGGGGCAACCAATGGCGTCTTTGCTTAGAAATAAGGAAGCCCTGGGTAAGGAATTAGTAGCCAGGGCCTATCTCCGTGGGGACTTTATGCTTAGCTCTGGCAAAAGGAGTAATTACTTCTTTGATAAATACCTCTTTGAAACCGAGCCTGAGCTACTTGATGCGGTAACGAGGTATCTTTCGGAGATGCTTCCTGCGGGGACGAATAAGCTGGCAGGGGTGGAGTTGGGGGCAGTGCCTCTTATAACTGCTTTATCTTTAAAGACTTACATCCCTTTTGTTATTGTCAGGAAAGTTCAAAAGTCTCATGGGACGGCCCGACTTATTGAGGGTAAGCTTAACGGTGGAGAAACAGTAGTCCTGGTTGAAGATGTGGTAACCAGTGGGCAGCAGGCCCTTAATGCGGTAAAGATTCTTGAAGAAGCAGGGGGAAAGGTTCTAAAGGTAATCTGTGTGGTTGACCGTGAAGAGGGGGGTAGAGCAAATATAGAGTCAGAAGGACTAACCTTTGAATCCCTTTTTACAAAGACCAGCCTGGGCGTGTAATGAGGAGTGGGATTCAGCAAAAAAATCTATCTCTTCCCTATTGGAAAAGCGGGTTAAAGGGGGGTTCTTAAATGTTCACACCTTCCCCCTTGCTAAAGGTGGGATTCGTAGGTGTGTCTATTATAAATAAGTTTAAAGACTAGTTTTCCCCATTCTGCCGTAAGTATATTTAATATTTCAAGATATGAAAGAGAAAGAGCAAATAGGAAAACCAACTAGAGAAGCCTGTGTTTCTGGCACTCAAGATGTCCTGGTAGAGCGGTACGCCAGTCCGGATATGGCTTATAACTTCTCTGAGAAAAGGAAGCACATACTCTGGAGAAGACTCTGGATTGCCCTTGCGGAGGCTCAGCAGGAACTTGGACTGCAAGTGGTGTCAGGGGAACAAGTTAGTGAGATGCGTCAACATGTAGAAGATATTGATTACGAAAAGGTAAAAGAGATAGAGTCAAGGATAAGGCATGAGGTTATGGCCCACCTCCATGTCTATGGCCTTCAGTGTCCTAAGGCAAAGCCAATCATACACTTAGGTGCTACCAGCGCGTATGTGTTAGATAATGCTGATTTGATAATCCTCCGCGAAGGGCTAGAAATTTTAAGGAGGAGATTGGTAGGGGTTATAAATGAGTTAGCCCAACAGGCCCAGCGACACCGCTCACTTGTTACGGTTGCCTTTACTCATTATCAACCCGCTACCCTCACTACAGTGGGTAAGCGTATGAGTCTTTGGCTACAGGACTTCGTAATGGACCTGGAGGAAATGGAGTTCCGGCTTAATAATCTAAAATTCCTCGGGGCTAGAGGGGCTGTGGGTACCCATGCCAGCCTTATGGCCCTATTTGGTGATGAGGAGAAGGTGAAGGCCCTGGAGCGCCTGGTGGCGGACAAGATGGGTTTTAAAGGGTGTTACCCGGTGGCAGGACAGACCTACCCAAGGAAGGTAGATGCTCAAGTGCTGGCATGCCTTTCTGGGATTGCCCAATCTGCCCATAAGATGACTAACGACATTAGATTGCTACAAAACCTTAGAGAAATAGAAGAACCGTTTGAGGCAGAGCAGGTAGGCTCGTCAGCCATGCCACAGAAGCGTAACCCCATCCTTTCAGAGAGGGTAGCAGCGCTTGCCAGATACGTCCTGTGTAGTAGTTTGAATCCTGCCTTCACAGCGGCGGGTCAATGGTTTGAAAGGACTCTTGATGACTCTGCTAACCGCAGGCTCAGCCTCCCTGGAGCCTTCCTTGCCACAGAGGCCATACTCAATCTTATCCATAACATCGCAGCAGGATTGATGATTTATCCAAAGGTGATTGACCGACACGTAAAAGAGGAGCTCCCCTTCCTTGCCACTGAGCGCATACTGATGGAGGCAGTGAAAAAGGGTGGCGACCGCCAGTTGCTCCACGAACGTCTACGGACGCATGCCATGGAAGCCGCAAGGGTGGCAAAGGAAGGAGGGGATAACGACCTGCTGGTGCGGATAACCAGCGACGCCGCCTTTTCTAGTATCAAACCTAGTTTGCAGGAGTTACTGGACCCAAAAAACTTCATCGGCCGAGCCCCCCAACAGGTGGAGGAATTCTTAAGAGACGTGGTTGAGCCACTGCTTGGGCGGTGCAAGGACTTGATAGGTAAACCTGTGCAAGTAAGAGTATAAATTGGTTTAAGAACGCTTTAAGAGTGTGTTTCAATTAACCCAGGACTGCTGGTGTCTTTTTTAGCCTTTCAGCCAGAATTATATGATTTTCTGAGTATAAAATGCAGTTGGAGTATTTATAAGTGCCTCTACTTGAACAGCTTTTATGGCGTCTGGTTTTACTGAGGTTCAGGTTTGATTCATTGACAAAAGCTGCGCCTGTGCTAAAATGCCCATGACTTTTTAGACCCCTGGTGAACTATGTAACTACTTGAGTGGTTTGAAGATATGAGACAGCATGTAAGAATTGAGAAAGATGAGGCTAGATACTATGTAACAGAGGTTATCTGCCTTGTTGTGGTTTTTATACCAAGCAGGCTTGACAATAGAAGAGTTTAATGGTTTGTGATTGCCTTTCATGTACAACTTTCAAAAACTTAGGCTTATGCTTATTACAGATCAAAGCACCAGCCAGCTGCCATTGATAGAGGCGGTGAAGTTGGCCCTGGAAGGGGGCGTAACGGCGGTTCAGCTCAGGGAGAAAGACCTTGAAAGCAAGAATCTCTTTTTACTGGCAGAGGAGCTCAGGGAATTGACCTTGCGTTACGGGGCAGCTTTGATAATAAATGATCGGGTGGATATAGCTCTTGCCACAGAGGCGGATGGAGTGCACTTAGGAAGACATTCTATGCCTATCAGCGTGGTAAGAAGGCTGCTCGGCTTGCCTGGGTCGTGTAAGTTTTTGGGTTTTTCAGCCCACAACATTCAAGAGGCAGTTGGTGCAGAGGAAGGGGGGGCAAATTATATTACGCTCAGTCCTATATTTCCGTCTAAGGATAAAGGTCCGCCAATAGGTACGCGGGCAATATCACTGGTAAAGGAATATCTGAGGATACCTGTAATTGCCCTTGGAGGAATAAAGGAGGAGACAGCGGCAGAGGTGATGGAGAACAAGGCAGATGGACTAGCCGTAATTTCAGCCATAATTGACCAGGCCGACCCCAAAAGCAGGGCACAGGCCCTTAGAAAGATTGTGGATTTCTGGTTTTCTCAACAGAAGGATTGAAGATGTCGCTACTTAAACACATAAAGTTTAACGAACAAGGTCTAGTACCTTCTATTATTGTGGATGCTATAGATGGTAGGGTATTAACCCTGTGCTATATGAATAAAGAGGCGGTGGAGAAGACGCTTGAGACTGGGCTGGTACACCTTTATAGGCGTTCCCAAAAGCGGTTGATGCTCAAGGGCGAGACCTCTGGCCATACCCAAGCCGTTAAGGAGGTGTTTGTTGACTGCGAGGGTAACTCTCTGCTCTTTAAGGTGGACCAAAAAGTGGCTGCTTGCCATGCTGGCTATCGTTCTTGCTATTATAGGGGCTTGAATCTTAATAGCGGAGAGTTGGAGATAAAAGAGAAACAATTGTTTAACCCAAAAGAAGTATATTCTAACCCTTAGAAGGCCCTAAAAACATGATAAGGTGGGATTTTCAAACCTCCCTTCCCCTTTTGCTAAATGGGGATACTTAACGTTTTTGTTAAGTAAATTTTGGGATGTCTGAATTGCTTATCCTAAGCCTGAAGAAAAAAGCCTTGAAAAGATTTATTTCTATGATATATTAAATTGTCTATGTTTCAGGGGTAGACATAACATTCTTTTGAAAGGCTAAAATTAATTTGGGTACGGCCTTCCATCCTGAAAATAAATTCCTTTAAAAAGGTGTTATATTATATCAATTGTTAGCTATGGGTATTTAGGGCTTTATAGCATAAATGGGGTTAATGGTGAGAGGGTATTGCTAGGTGATTGAGGGGTAGTGGGATAACTTCACGAGGGGAGGGAAGAATGGGCAAAAAGGTGGAGCTTTATTTAAAGTTTTTCAGTGTAATGATGCTATTAGGTATAGCAATGGGATGTGCAGAGACGGACGAGTTAAGGAGTCAGACTCGTCGCCAGGCTATCACCATCCGTGACCAACAGGAAGAGATGGAAAAATTAAAGAGAGACTTGGCGATGTATCAGGATAGGGCAGAGAGAGAGGCCGCTGAGAAGAGGAGACTATTTGATGAGTTGGACAAGCTTGCTAAGGCTATAGGGCATGGTGCCACTGTAAGGGAGACCCCGGAAGGGCCGGTGATTCAACTGCCAGAGATAATACTCTTTGACTCCGGTATGGCCACATTAAAACCCGAAGGTGAGACGGCCCTGAAGAAGATAGCTGACCACTTGGTGGCTAACCCCAGAGAACATCTAAGGATAGACGGACACACAGACTCTGACCCAATTGTGAGGACCAAATACATGTGGGACTCTAACCATCATCTCTCTGCCGGTAGAGCCCTTAGCGTATTAAAGTATCTTACTAAACAGGGAGTAGAGGAAGGCAGAATATATATTGCAGCCTACGGTCCTAACCGACCAGTGGCTAGTAATAATTCAGACGATGGTAAGAGGAAAAACCGCAGGGTTGAGTTCTTGCTGGTTGCTGCTTCTCCAAGACCAGAAGAAGGCAGTCCGCAGTAACAGGATTCTTAGCTTTTAAGTACTTATGGTGAGTAAAAAGGATGTAGCTAGATCTGAGGAAAATCGTCTCTGGAGTTTCTTTACCTCAGTAAAACTAGCAGTTGTACTTATTTTTCTAATAGCCATTGCCTGTGGTCTTGGTACATTCATAGTACAGGATAAGGGCACAGAAGAATATAATGCGAGGTTTGGGGAAGGCCTGGCTTATTTCTTGCAGGTTACCCAGATTACGCAAGTATTCCACTCCTACTGGTTTACCTTTTTACTGGTATTACTGGTAGCTAACCTGGTTTGCTGTACCATATATCACTGGCGAGGAACCCTCTTACAGACAGGCTTCCTACTTACCCACATCAGCATACTCCTCATACTAGTGGGGAGTATCACAGGTCTCTGGTTTGGGCAGAAAGGGGTGCTTTGGATTGCCGAGGGCCAGAAGGCTAACCAGTTTCACCTCAGAGATGGTACCCCCAAACCCTTACCCTTTGAACTTTATCTGGACGCCTTCATTACAGAGAAGTATCCATCAAAGTACGACCTTCTTTCCTATATAAAAGACCAGCACAAGGAGGGGTTCCTCTCAACTGAACTAGGCAAGCCTCAGGCTATACAAAAGAGTCCTTATGTGGTAACCGTAAAGGATTACATCCCCGATGCAGCCCTTCTAGAGGAGGCCATAAACACTTCTGAGGAGGTAAAAAACCCGGCCATTTTTGTCCAACTTTACGGTTCGGAGACCGTTACGGTGGAAGGGTGGCTAGTGGCTAAGGATCGCAACTGGTATGTGGACAGGAAAAGGGATCTCAAGTTGGAATACCATTGGGCGGAATCTGAGGAGGAACTCCAGAGGTTCGGCGTAAGCAATCCCTCCAAGCCAAAACTCACCCTTCGTCTGAAAGATAAGGCTATTGCCCAGGAGTTGGTGGCAGAACCGGGTAGGAGTTACACGTGGGAAGGATATAATGTAAAGATTATGGACTTTGCCCTGGATTTCGTTCAGAGGGTAAAGCCGCTGAGGGAGCAACAACCCAATAACCCTGCTATATTTATTGAACTGGATGGTCCCCAGGGGAAAGAGAGCCGATGGGTATTCGCAAACTTCCCGGATTGGGACGAAATGCATCCAACTAAATATAAAGAACTCAAGCTGCTCTGTGAGATACCTGAGGACCTTTCTTTTGTAAATCAACAGATTAAGATACTCCAGGGGCCGAATGATAAGCGCGTGCTAGCTTACATCAAAGGGGATAAAGTGGTAGAGAGTTTCCAGTGGGAGCTGGATAAGAAATATGATATCGGTGATTCTGGGAGCCAGATTAAGGTCACGAAATTTTACCCCTCCTTTGGGGTGAAACAATCTGTGGTAAAGAAGTCTGACGACCTCAAGAAACCGGCCCTTTTCGTGGAAATTGATGGACCAAGGGGGAAAATGGTAGATTGGGTTTTTGCAGAAGCTCAACAAGCCACGGCCTATAAGGATGGTAACTTTTTTCTCCTTTACAAACAAATGGGAGAAAACATCAAGGACTGGAAGAGTAAGCTCAGGATAGTGGATGGTGGGAAAACGGTGGCAGAGAAGACCATAGAGGTAAATGACCCATTAAAATATAAGGGTTACGCCTTTTACCAGGCTAGCTACGACCCTCAAAATGAGAAACTCTCCGGTTTACAAGTGGCAAATGACCCGGGTGTTCCCCTGGTCTACTTTGGTTTCTTCTCACTTTGCTTTGGTATTATATTCATATTTTACATAAAGCCTTTGCTAAGGCGTAGGATGTCTGCCACAAGTAATAATTGAGGTAGATTCGCCTTTGGTTAAAATAATACAGGAGGGTATTTAAGATGATAAACATTAATATTACCCTGGTAGCCTTTTGCATAGTTTCCATTGCTTATATTGTTAAAGAGGTATGGAAGCCTGAAATTCTAAGAAAGGGTGCAGTGGCTATCTTTGTGGCTGCTTTCCTCCTTAATACTGCACTGGTGGTAAACAGGTGGCTGGAGGCAGGGCATGCCCCCTTTTCTAATCTCTACGAATCGTTGGTCTTTTACGCCTGGTCTGTGGGGTTTGCCTATCTGATACTTGAGTATATGTATGGTATGAGGGTGGTAGGGGCCCTTTCTGCTGTATTGATAATGTTACTTCTGCTTTATGCCTCTACTACGGATGAAAGCATTAGACCACTAATGCCGGCGTTACAGAGTAACTGGCTGACCATACATGTGGTAACCTATTTTATCGGTTACGGCGCGCTGGGAATATCTTTTATTACGGCCCTTCTTTTCCTTGGGGGATGGGTTCGCTCTGGGAAAAATCCGAGTGAAAATGTGCAGGCATTTGATAAGCTATCTTACAAGATAGTAGCCTTTGGTTTTCCCTTCCTTACGCTGGGGCTGGTCACAGGGGCGGTATGGGCTAATAAGGCGTGGGGTACTTATTGGTCGTGGGACCCAAAGGAGACTTGGTCACTCATCACCTGGTTAATCTATCTGGGCTACTTGCATATGCCACTTGTCTTACCCAGGATGAATATAGACAGGGCTAAGATACCTTTGATACAGAGTACATGTCTAGTGCTTGCCTTTTTGGCGGTAATCTTCACGTACTTAGGACTTGCCTATCTGCCTTCCGCCTCAGACAGCGAACACATTTATGGCAACAAGTAGTGGGGGCGCAAGAGGCACGTCTCAGAAGGTGAGGGCCCACGTCCTGGTGCAGGGTAGAGTACAAGGGGTGTTCTTTAGGGCTACTACTTGCGATAGAGCCGAGGCCTTAGGGCTAACCGGCTGGGTTAAGAACACAAGTGATGGCCGGGTGGAGGCTGTGTTTCAAGGACAGAAGGAGAATGTGGAAGAGATAATCCAGTGGTGCCATAAGGGCCCACCGGGTGCCGTTGTAACAGGCGTAGAAGTTGCTTGGGAAGAGCCAAAAGCCGAAGTTAAGAATTTTTCAATAAAATACTGGTAGACTTTTAGTCAGTATCTGCAAGGATTTTTCTTGAATAAAATTATAGCGGTTGTATAATTCTCACATTATGAAAACTAAAGACAAACCATTGGTAAAAAAAGAAGAGAACCTGGCAAAAGCACAACAAGAAGTGCGCCATAGACTGGAAAGGTGGTTGAAAGGTACCTCCTATAGATTCAATCCAGATACTTCTACCGTAGACACAATTATAAAGGGACTTGCTTTAAGGAAACAAAAGTATGGAGAGGAATTGTGTCCGTGCCGTGTCGTAGCCCAGGATGCGCAAGAGAATAAAAAAATTGTCTGCCCCTGCATTTATCATGAGGAAGAGATAAACCAGCATGGAGTATGTTTTTGTGGGCTCTTTGTTGGACCTAACTATAAACCAGATTAGAAGCCACCAAGCAGTTCTTTCACCTTAGACGTTATATCCTTGCTACGTACCAGGGCTTCTCCAACAAGGATTGCGCTTACCCCGGATTTCTCAAGCACTTCTACATCTTCTCTTCTGCTTATACCACTCTCACTTACCACCAGCCTATCTTTTGGGATAAGGGGCAGGAGCCTTAAGGTGGTGGCCAAATCAACTTTAAATGTGTTTAAATCCCTGTTATTTATGCCGATTAATCTAGCTGGGGTATTTAGTACCTTTTTTATCTCTTCCTCCGTGTGTACTTCCACAAGGCAGGCTAGGCCTAATTCTTTAGCCACCTTCAGGAAAGACTCCATAGTTTTTTCATCCAGCAGCCTAGCTATAAGCAAGGCGGCATCGGCCCCCGCTACCCTTGCTTCGTATAGTTGGTAAGTGTCTATAATAAAATCCTTCCGTAAAAGTGGTAGGGAGACTGCCCTTCTGACATTCTCCAGATTGGAAATACTACCGTGGAAGAATCTGTTATCTGTAAGTACAGACAGGGCATTGGCACCGGCACTCTGATACTCAAGGGCAAGCTTTACCGGGTCAAGCCCCGCCCTCAATACCCCGGCAGAAGGGGATGCCGCCTTTATCTCTGCAATGAGCTTTATCCCCTTGCCCGCCCTTAAAGTGGCCTCAAAGTCCTTTGTAGGGGCAAGCCTTGATAGCTTCCCCTCTAATTCTCCGAGACTCACCCTCTTTTTGTTTTCTGCTACTTCTTGAAGTTTGTGCCTGTATATTTCGTCAAGAATCAAGGTCTACACCTGCTTTCTAAAGGTAATCGCATTATTTTAGCATGCAATTTGTTTAGAGACAATGTAGGCGTATTAGTTAGTATTTATCAAAATTAAAAAACTATATACAAGAGAGCAGGTACAAAGAAAGTTTTACATGAGGTGCTATTTAGTCTTTGGGCCAAGCATTTTCACTTGAAATTTACTCCTAGAGGTGTTATATTTTTGTTTCTTAGAGTTTTACAGTAGAAAGGAATAAATAAGATATTATTGCCCATGGGTTTACCCATGTACCTGCAAGGTAGAGTGGAAAGGAGAAGATTATGCTAGTGGGCCCGAAGGGACTTACTATAATAACAATACTAATGGGTTTAATCACTATACTCTTTGCAGGGCTCGCCTTAACCGCCACAAGTAAGTATCGTACCCAGCGCCACAGAGTGACCGAACTGGAGGAGAAACTTCTAGCCGGTAGGGCAGAGCTCGTTAAAATACCGCAGATTCAGCTTCAAGTGCAGGAAGAACAAAGGAATGCAAAGGAAAAGGAAGAAGAGATTGTCGGCGTTAAGGACGAATTGGAGTCCCTACAATTAGAATACGATGATTTCAAACACGAACACGAACTCTTAGCTGTAGCCAAGGCAGTTTCTGATAGGGAATTGCAGCAGAGGGAGATTGCTCTTCAGGAGGCAAGGGCTACAGTAGCAGCCCTGGACGACAGAGTTAAAGAGCTAGAAGATGCAAAGGTCCAATTGGAGAGGCAGATTAAAGACCTTGACCTTGATTATAGGGCAGCCCTTACGAAGATTAAGAACCTTGAGAAAGAGAGGGTAGGAGGAGGCAGTGTATCTATGCCTCCCCAGCACGAGACAGTCTCTACAACCCCTGAGGCAGGCTCAGAGCTACAGGGCCTCAGGGCTAAGGTTTCAGAGCTAACAAACGAACTCGTAACCCTCACAAAGGAAAAACAACAGGCCGAGAGAATAGCGGAAGAACTGCAGCGGCGCCTGGCAGCCCTGCCGACTCAGTAGTAATAGATTTGACCCCCTTTGCCCCCATCGTCTAGTGGCCCAGGATGCCAGGTTCTCAGCCTGGAGACTGGGGTTCAAATCCCCATGGGGGTACTCCTTATACCACAAAGACTTACAGAAGATTATTAAACCTGCCTTCATTTTTTATGCCGTTTTAATACTATGAATTTTATTGAACACTCCCAATGCCCCCATCTTATATATTAAAAAACGTTTTGGTAATTTTTGCTTTTTCTACTCCCACACAATTCCTTACAAGGTTTATAGCTGAGATACTGAGTAACCCGAACTTAGGACAAAAATTCGGACGCAGTAAAAAGACGTTCTGTTTCAAATATATGGGAATCTTTCCTTTAGTAAAGGGGGAGGGGGGCATTTTCAAATGCCCCTTTGCCTCTTCGTGCCTAAGGCAGATCCACCGTTGGCGGAAATTCTCCTCCAGCGAAACGTCTTTTCCCCTAAGTGGAGTGGGTGGTTGAGTTGCAAGTGTTTATAATGTAAGAAGTTATGACTTTAGCAAACTAGTTTTTGAAAACGCGGGAGATTGAGTTAAAATACCCTGTCTGAATTTTAGACAAGGAGGAATGGATTTTATGGCCCTTTATTTAGTAACCGGTGGTGCGGGGTTTGTAGGTTCTCATCTGGTGGAGAGGCTTCTTAACCGGGGGGATAGGGTAAGGGCACTTGATAACCTGGATACAGGGCGGAAGGAAAATCTCTCTAATTTTTTAAAGGAGATTGATTTCTATAAGGGGGATATAAGGGATGCAAGGGTGATGAGGAAGGCCGTTAAAGGGGTGGACTATGTGCTTCATGTAGCGGCCCTGCGGTCGGTTCCCCGTTCGGTGGATAATCCCCTTGCTAGTAACGAGGTTAATATTCAGGGGACGATCAACGTCCTTTGGTGGGCAAAACAGGCCGGGGTAAAGAGGGTAGTATATGCCTCTTCTTCAATGGTCTATGGGGAGGACCAGGCTATGCCGCTCAGAGAGAGCTATACGCCTTCGCCCAAGTCCCCGTACGCCATCTCAAAATTGGTGGGGGAGCAGTATTGTGGGGTTTTTTATAAAATCTACGGACTGGAGACGGTGTGTCTCAGGTACTTTAATATTTTTGGGCCGCGGCAGAACCCTTACTCCCAGTACGCCACTGTGGTCCCTGTGTTCATACGGGCAGGGCTTGATGGAAACCAGGTGGAGGTCCACTGGGATGGGCTTCAATCCAGGGATTTTACATATGTGGAAAATACGGTGGATGCAACGCTACTGGCCGCTACTGCGCCGGGCGTGGCGGGGATGGCCTTTAATGTGGGTTGCGGGAGGGATTATTCTATACTGGACCTCCTAAAGGCTATAGAAAAGATTGTAGGAAGGTCCATCCCGTATATCAATACGGAGCCAAGGAAGGGGGATGTGAGGCGTACACTGGCAGACGTCTCTTTAGCTGAAAAACTGCTGGGCTATCGGGTGAGCGTGGGATTTGAAGAGGGCCTGGAGAGGACTGTGGAATGGTTTAAGAGCCGTAAAGGAAAGGATTAGGTTGCTTTGCCGTCCGCCTCAGGTGGAATTTTCGTAGTTACAGTCTCTCGTGTTTTTTGTGTATCTCCTGTACGCACCTTAGAGGATGCAGCTATATCAGCGTTTGCCTGATAATGATGGGTTCCCGACAATAATATTTATATCCCCTTTTCTTCTTCCACCCCTGTATGAACACCTCCTGTCCTAATGTGGACAGCCGTAGCTACGTCGCTTACATATATTCTTCCGTCCCCCGGCTGTCCTGTACGTGCCTTTTCCAGGATGAGATTTACAACATTTTCGGCCTCTGTATCGGGGACTACTATCTCTAGTTCAATTCGGGTTACTGCGTCAGTAGAGAACGGCCTACCGCGCCAGATTCTGGTAGGTCCTTTTTGTTCACCGTAACCTGTGACAGGTATGGCAGTTAAGCCATGAAAACCTGCATCGTGAAGCGCATGTCGTACCTCTTCAAATTTTTCTGGCCTGATAATAGCCTCAATTTTTTTCATTATTTGCTCCTAAAATTAGTCAATTGTTGTAGGGGTTATTCATTATACTTTTAAAGGTTTGTTTGTCAATGGAAAGAGTTGTTATGGGAAAAACAGTCAAATACATATTTTTTGTTTATATAGCTAATTTTAATTGACAAATCAAGCAAATTAGTGTATGCAGATTAATAATATCCATCTTTATCCATTATTTAGGCGTGTCGCTTTAAGGCGGTAAAAGGGGCCAGCAGGGGATGGGTCTTGTAATAAAAGAGGAATGGCTTGATGGCATTTAAACCAAAAAAAGGATTATTTAGTCTCAGGGCCAAATTCGGGATACTCTTTGGTGTCTTTTTCCTTCTTACTGCCGGGGTATTAGGTACGAGCTTTTACCATATATTCCATCTACGGGGAGAAGCGCAACATATTAACGATGCAGGTAGTGAGAGGATGAGGTCTTATAAACTTGCCTTTCTTTTAAATGAGTATGTTACGGGGGGGCAAGCAGTCAGGGATTCTCTTAAAGCTCAAATATACAAAGAGGTTGAAACTTTTGAAGAGATAATGTTTAGCCTGAGGGATGACCATGAAGGAAGGAGGTTGCTTAGTGTTGAGGGTGCTGCTGTACCTTCTGGGAAAACGGATAGTGATATTCATGCAAGCCTCACCCTGCATATTAAATTCTTCCAGAGTGAACTTAAGCCCGGGATTTTACAGGTCTTAGAGCCTATCTCTCCTGAAGAGAGTCTCAAATTATTAAACGAGGTTAAGAGTATAGTACCTATGTTTGTCAATGAGATTGATAAAACAGTAAAGATGATGGAGGAACATGTTGAGGGTGAGCTAGCGCAGTTTATGACCATAGAATTCATCCTGATGTGTCTGGTTGTGGCTTTTACTATTTTCAGTGTCTTCTTTGTAGGATTGGCCATTCTGAGACCGATAAATAAGGTGCATCGGGGTGTAAGGGCATTTGCCAAAGGCAAGTTGGATGAAAAGATTACCGTTCGGGGCATGGATGAGATAGGGGAGCTTGCTAATGGGTTTAATGACATGGCGGAGGAGTTGGCCAGGGAATATCGTCTGATTAATGAACGAAACGGGCAATTAAAGGAACTTAATAAGTTATTGAAAGAGACCTCCCTAAGAGACTGTCTCACAGGTTGTTATAATAAATACTATTTCCAGGAGGTTTTGAGGACTGAACATCATGAGGCAAAGAGGTATGGACGCCCCCTTTCATTATTGATGCTAGACCTTGACCATTTTAAGACGGTAAACGACCTGTGGGGGCATCCTTTTGGTGACTTTGTGCTGAAGGAGTTTGCTATATTAATAAAGGGGCAACTCAGAACCCCGGATATAGTCTGCCGGGTAGGTGGTGAGGAGTTTATCGTATTGCTGCCGAGTACAACAGAGGAAGGGGCACTGGAGGTGGCAGAGAAACTCAGGAAGACGGTGATGGGGCATAGTTTCAGTAATGGGGATAAATGCTGCCAACTTACCGTAACGATCGGGGTATCCTCCCGCAGTGAGCTTAATGTATATACGTGGGCTGACCTTTTAAGGCACGCAGATGAGGCCGTACGGGAGGGTAAGATACAGGGTAGGAATTGCACGGTTAGCTGGGAAGAGGTTTATAATAGTGCACTTACCGCCAGAGGAATAGAAGCACAGGACCTTGTAGCTTTACGAGAAAAATTTATGGTGGCCGGGCACAACTACAAGAGGGCTTATATGGAGACTGCAATGGTCTTATGTAAAACGTTAGAGACAAGGGATAACTATAGCATGAAGCATTCCTATCAGGTGGCTGATTATAGTGTAAAACTAACTAAGAGCTTAGACCAGCCCAACGAAAAGGTAGAGGTGATAAGGAATGCGGCTATACTGCATGATATCGGTAAGATAGGTATACAAGACGATATACTGATGAAAGAGGGACCTTTGAAA
The DNA here is from genome assembly GCA_051388875.1 of Candidatus Brocadiia bacterium JP1. GTDB lineage: Bacteria > Planctomycetota > Brocadiia > Brocadiales > Bathyanammoxibiaceae > JBMFFR01. The sequence continues at coordinate 62,435 of JBMFFR010000003.1, forward strand.
GAGGAAGAGAAAGAAATCATCAAGAAGCACCCTTGCATTAGTCTTAGTATCCTGGGGAATATAAGCCTTTTGAATGAAGAAATGCCGATTATCTATCACCACCATGAGAGATGGGATGGTGGTGGTTATCCAGTCGGGCTTAAAGGGAAAGATATACCCCTTGGGGCGAGGATACTGGCTATAGCGGATGCCTATGAGTCTATTACTAATGATAGACCCTATCGGGAGAAGAGGTCGTCTGAAGAGGCTTTTAAAGAACTTAAGAAGTATGCTGGCTCTCAATTTGACCCAGAATTGGTACCGATGTTTATTAGCGTGATGCAGAAGGTGTTAGAGCAAGAAAATCTGGTAGAAGAAGTCCCACAAGCCCTGTCACTAGAACCATCCATAGCCCTGGTGAGCAAAGACTAAGTATAGGCCCATGAAGGGTCTGGGCATAGATAAGTCCATCGCAGGGCCAACTTAAGAATTTCCATTCATAGTATTGAGTTCAGGATACAAATCCATCCCACCAGAATACGATTTTTTGTCTTATTATCAATAACAGTTGCTTTGTTTATTGCAATATATTCAATCATTGAGTAAAATTTGCTTTAAGAAGGTTACTGTGATGGGACAAGGATCTCCGACACCGCAAAGACCAAGAATTCCGGTAGCTCACGGCAGGACTGCCCATAAAGGGCCGGAAAGGGGACACGGTCTTTTTTACTATCTTATCCTACTGTGTTTCTTCGGTAGTTTTATACCTTATCTTATAACCACCGCACTCACCTGTAGTGCTGTAAAAGGCTCCTTCAGGAGAGAGGTATTTAATCACCTGATTTCTGTAAGAGACATAAAAAGGGGTCAGTTGGAGCATTATTTCTTAGATAGAAAGGCGGACACTTATGCCTTAGCCACTAGCCCCCTGATTGTAAGGGCAGCCGCCTCTTTTATTAATGGCTTTAAGCAGGGTGGACTTGAAGGTAATCTTTATAAGGAGGCCGATATTAACTACGGCCGTATGTTAGAAGATTTCTGTAATGCCCATGAATATTACGATATATTTGTAGTGGACATGGAGGGGAATATAGTAGTCAGTGCAAGGGACTTTCCTGTACAGGGCAAGAACATACCTAAGAACTATCCGGATAGCCCTCTATCAGAGACGTTTAAGCGAGGTATGGAAGGTATCAACATAGGAGATATGAGGTGGTATGAGCCTTACAGGGGGCCGGCTATTTTTGTTTCTGCCCCTCTTGTCCTGAGGCGAGCTGAAGAAAGAACCATGGTAGGCGTTATAATAGCCCATATAAACCCCATAAAGATAAATGAGATAATGGCTCAGAGGTCGGGACTAGGTGAAACGGGGGAGACTTATGTAGTGGGGCAAGATTTTTTGATGCGTTCGGATTCCCGTTTCTTTCAGGACTCAACGATGCTAAGAAAGAGTGTGGATACTGTTGCGGTTAGAGAGTCCCTGGCAAATCAACCCAACTGTAAGGTAATTAATGACTACCGGGAGCAGAAGGTCCTTTCCGCCTATGTACCAGTAGAGATAACTGAAGGTATACGCTGGGCACTTATTGCGGAGATAGATGTGAGAGAGGCGTTAAATCTTGAGGATACCATTTCTGGCCGTGTGATCTATTTAACGTTGGCTATAATTCCTTTTTGGGGGGTTATTCTTTTTATATTTTATAGGCTTATCAGGGCCTGGCACAGGCAGGAGATGGTGCATATTGCAGCACATCCTCATGCCACTGGTCATCCTCCTATACCGGGGCCGCATTCCATAGTGGACCCCCATACCACCCCTCCTCATGGCCCGAAGGCGTAGAGGTAGCCATCGGTAGAACCTAAGTAAACTGTGCCATCGGGACCAATAGCGGCCGAGGAGAACTCTATGGGACCATCTGTCTTATAGCTCCATTTGACCTTGCCGTCCGAGCCTATGGCATAAAAGGTCCCATCCCTTGAACCTATGTAAACCGTGCCGTCCTTTCCTATAGTGGGTGAGGCCACTACGGTAAAGTCAGTGGGAAAGTGCCATTTCTCCTTGCCTTCAGGGCTGACGGCAAAGACTATACCCTCCCCAGAGCCTATATATATGTTGCCCTCTTCATCAATGGCAGGGGAAGAATCAATGTCATAAGCAGTTTTAAAAACCCACCTCATATATCCCTCGGAGCTAACTGCATAGAGGTTGCCATCTCCGGAGGTGATGTAAATTGTATTGCCATCCTTGCCTATAGCAGGGGAAGAGTTTATAATGTACTGCGTCCTGAAGGCCCATTTGCTCTTGCCCTCTGAGGTGAAAGCATATAGGCGGTCGTCCTGGGAGCAAAAGTACACAGTCCCATCTGGTGCAAGAGCTGGAGAGGAAATGGAGATATGGTCTTGCGTCCTGAAGGCCCATAGGGGTTTACCCTCTTTATCTATTGCGTGGATTTTCATATCCCAGGCGCCTACGTAAATGGTGCCATCAGGGCTAATGCAAGGGGAGGAAGGGATGCCGGTCCCTATACGACAAGTCCATTTCTTTGAGCCATCCGGATAGAGGGCATAGAGGTAACCGTCCCAAGAGCCAAAATAGATTATACCCCCTTCGCCCAGGGCGGGGGAGGACTCTATTGAATCGGCAGTGTAGAATGCCCAGCGTAGGCTGCCATCTGGATTAATGGCATAAAGTTTGCCGTCCTTTGAACCAATATAGATGGTGCCCTCTTGTGCTATAGAGGGGCTTGCTGTTATAGGGCCACTGGTTTTGAATCGCCACTTGAGCGTGCCTTCCTGTGCCCCAATGAAAGGACTTTGTCCTGTGTGTCTGACATCGTGCCGAAACATGGGCCAGGGGGTATCCATCAGTTGTGCATGGGCCTGAGCGAGTAAGGTCAGAAGGGATAATATGATGATGAAAAGGGTTTTCACTGCAGTCCTCCTAATCTTTCTATCAGCGGGTTGTGCTACAACAAGGGGCATTGTCCCAAGACGAACATTTACCATTGAAGAGGCACGTCACTATATAGGTATTAACTCTCTCAGGGTCAACACCATTAAGGCTAAGGTAGATGTAACCATAAAATCGCCGGAACTTGAATCGCCACTATCCTGCCAGGGGTACCTCCGTATAGAACGGCCCAGGAAGCTTAGGGTTGTTTGTAGCAAATTATTTAACACTGTTTTTGATATTGTATCCAATGGTAAAGAGTTTTGGCTTTATGTGCCGACAGAAAAAAAGATTTACACGGGTGTGGCCGATGAGGGTCTCAGTTATCTTGGGCTTAATTTCTCTCCAAATGATATAGCTGGTCTGCTGGATTTTGAAGAAATCATCTCTAAGAAGCGAATACTTTTTAAACCTGTGCCTCAGCATTGGGAGCTTCATGTGTTTGATGCCCAGGGTGCTCCTTACTGTAAACTCCTTATTGATAAAAAAACTTTGCTGGTGTCATACATTGAATCTTTTAATCCAGACGGTAGCCTTAAGATGCAGGCCACCCTTGGGGAGTATCAGACAATTGAGGATTGCCATCTGCCACGACATCTAGATATTTACTGGCCAAAGGGTGACGTACATCTGGCACTTCATCTAAACAAGTTGGCTGTCAACGAGAAATTGGACCCGAAGGTCTTTCAAATCTCAGCACCCAAAGGGGTTAAGACTATGAGGGTAACTGAAACGTACATCGGTCCCAAAACGGCCTCTCAATGATAAACGAAGGTGTAAATTCACCTTGGAAGATTATACTCTTATCTGTATTAGTTACAAGTCCGGTAGTGATTGAGCATTTGGTATCTATTTACTTGAAGTTGATTGAGCTAGGGTGTTAAGTAGAAACTGGATTTGCTCATGCGTGTGCTCACTCATAACTGTTATCCTGAGGCGGCTTGTACCTTCTGGTATGGTAGGGGGGCGTATTGCTGTTACTAAGAGGCCTTTTTCAAAAAGGGATTTGGACATGGCTACCGCCTCTTCCGCAGCGCCTATTATAATTGGGAATATGGGTGACTCAGCGTCTTGTGCTTTAATTCCCTTGAGGCCGTGCACTTTTGCCCCTTCTTGCAGGTATCGGACATTCCTCCATAGGGCCTCCCTTCTGGAAGGTTCTTCTTCTATAATTTTGAGGGCCTCCATTGCGGCTGCGCATGCCGCCACTGGTAGGGCAGTGGTATAAATGAAGGGCCTTGATTTGTTCCTCAAATACTCAATGAGCGTCTTGCTTCCTGCTACAAAACCTCCAACACCACCGAGTGCCTTGCTAAATGTGCCCATATGTATATGCACCTCTTTTTCTAACCCGTAGTGCTCTACTGTGCCGTGGCCCTTTTTACCCAATATGCCGGTGCCGTGGGCATCATCCACCATTAGTATAGTCTTGTATCTCTGGGACAACTCTACAATATGCGGCAATGGGGCAAGGTCTCCATCCATGCTGAATACGCCATCTGTAACTATAAGTCGCCTTCTATACTGAGAGGATTTCCTCAAAACATCCTCTAATTCTTGCATGTCTTTATGTGCGTATACACGGAAGTCAGCCCCTGAGAGCCTACACCCATCAATGATACTTGCATGGTTGAGTCTGTCACCTATGACAATATCCCCCTTCCCTACTATGGCAGTTATTGTGCCCAGGTTGGTCATGTAGCCGGAGGGAAAGGTCAGGGCAGCTTCTGCACCCTTAAAGCGGGCAAGCTCAGCCTCAAGTGTCTCGTGAATAGTGGTATTACCTGATACTAGCCTGGATGCCCCTGCACCCCACCCATAGCGTTCAATAGCCTCTTGAGCCGCCCGTTTTAACCTTGGATGTTCAGCCAGCCCAAGATAATTATTGGAACAGAAACAGACGTAGTACGTGCCATCTAGTTTAACGAAGGGTCCTTCTGCGCCCTCTAGAGAGAGGAGGTTACGATAAAGCCCTTTCTGACGTAACTCGTGTAACTCGTTTTCTGCGAATAACAGCTCATCCATAACCCAGGAAATCACTCCTTTTTAAATTTCTGGCAACATTTCCTAAGCCGATGTCTAAAATGAACGCCAATGTAGACTAACGAAGGTTATTTATATTTAATAAGCAATAATCTTAGCAGGTTTCAAGTACTTTTGGTAAATGGCCCAAAAAGCCATTGGCTGCCGTTTACTTCAAAAACTTTTGTGTAACTTTGAGGTGTGTACTTTGGTGGAAGTCGTTTCTTATTCCTGCGGCAAGTATATCACATATCCTCTTGGTGGGGCCCAGAAATCGCACCAGCCCTCTTCTTGTGTCCATTTTTCTTGGGGGATTCCAGAGTCGTTATGCCCCCTCCAGGCCCCGGGGACGAATTTGGTGTTTCTCCACTTTGTTCTAACCCGTGCCCCGTTCCATCCATCCCCGCGGTTATTCATTACAAAAATTAACCCTTTCTGGGTATTAAAACCGTTTCTTTGCATGATATAGAGAGTGTCATCCACATAAAGAATAGAAGTTGTACCAGCGGCGTAGTGCTCGTGTATTCTGACAAGCTCTGCGATACCACTTTTGTTATCTTCTTGACCTAGATTCCAGTTGTAATAGTCCTGCCAGAATACGCAGGGATAACCTTCATGGGTCAGGATAAAGGCATAGGCTAGCATCTTGTTGTTTATGATGGGATTGTCGCGCACAATATCGTGGTTTTCCACGAAGGTCACCGCCTCATGGGGCCTGTCCTTGAATAATACTCCACCTTCCGTAAGATTCCTCAAACTGTATCCGTAGGAGTCACAGAGGTTCTTCAGTCTGTCTCTTAATGGGAAATCAAAGGCACTTGCAGGATTGTCTGACCATGCGTTTGTCTCATCAAGCCAGTCATCAATAGTGCGGTCACTATCCCAGCACTCACCCACACCGAAAGGTTTATAAGATTTTGCATTTTTGATAGCTCTTAACTCTTGAATGGCGCGCACCATCCAGCCACCGTAGCCTTTAACGCAGTCGTATCGGAAGCCATCAAAGTTTATTTCCTCCAACAGCCACCTGGCATATTCAATGAGTTGAGTATACACGTATGGATTCCTGTGGCAGAGGTCGGGCATATCTCCGAATGTTGCCTCATCCCAAATCTCATATAGCGAGGGATGAAAGCATTTAGAATCTCGCAGGAACTTTCCGCTTTTCGGGGTAAACTTTGTCCATCTCTCCTCGTTGTCAAGCGGATTTTGTTCCTTCACATCGCCTCCGCTATTATGGTTTAGTACGAGATCAGCATACACCTGTATATTGTTTTTATTGGCAAGCTGAATTAGTTCAATCAATTCCTCTTTTGACCCGAACCAGGTGTTTATTGAGTCTTTTTGGTGAATATCTCCAAGGTCATAATAATCGTATGGGTCATACCCCATGGATGGGCCTCCGATATTTGCAGCCTTACTTACCGGTGGCAACCATAGTGCAGTAAAACCTATCTTGCTTAGTGAGGGAACCTTACTTTTGACATGGTTCCACCACTGATACTCTGTGCCTTCTAGTCTCGGACAATCCCAGTAAAAGGCTTGCATAATTACACCCATAATTCCCCTCCTGTTTTTATCGCAAGAGATTTCCGCCCTATTTCTAGTTAAGTAGACGTAGCTTTCTTGAAAGTTTAAGATGTTTGACCCATTGCTGGTCTGATAACTCCGAAACCGCACGGGCCGAAAGCGTTGCGGTGATTAGCTGTTTTCCAACAACACCCTCTCTAACCCCTAATTTTTCTAAGAATGTTGCTTCTGCGGCAGTTATTGAGTGTGTGGTATAAATAAAGACTGCGAGTATAGGCTGCTCAGGGTCTTGAATCTCACCGAGCACAGCGGCAAGTGATGCATCTATTTTCTTATAATCCATACTGAATTTTATTTCCTATACGTTTACGCTAAAAATATAGGCTTGCAAGTGCCTCTAGTTTTAGAGGTAAGAGTGGCCAGGGCTAAGTACTTGTGTTAATTATACTTACAACAAAACACTACTTGTTTCACCAACTTGGTATTCCTCCGAGGCTGGGTATATTTTAGGCATTAAACGGTTCCAGCCATTCCGGACATGTTGAGTAATCCAAAACCCCATTTAATGTCAAAAGTTCCATTAGACTTGCCTGGAATTGAGCAGTGCGTACGCAGCTTTGTTTTAACCTGACCAGGGTCAAGTGACGAGTTACGCTCCAGGAGTAATGCGATAATGCCAGTGACGAATGGTGTCGCCATGCTGGTTCCTGCGTTAATACGATAACTTGGCGTGACAACATAGGCTGCTGGAACTAAAGAATCAGCGGAACGCGCTGCTGTAATCATAGCCCCTGGTGCTGCCAAGTCAGGCTTCTGGCTGTCATTGCGTAGCGGGCCTTCACTGCTAAAATCAGAGATTTCATCCAGGTCAAGCCCTACCGATTGCGTATTGTTGCTAATATCTTTCCACTGTACTTTTGTGGTGTAGGAAGCAACCGTAATAGCGCTGGCAGAGGCTCCCGGCGAACCAACCTTAAGTGTATCGTGAACACTTTTCCCGGTAAAAATGACATCCAAACGATTGCTGTCGTCTAATACCCACACGTCTACCCGTCCCTTGCTAATTGTTACACCTCGCAACAACAGCCGCCAGGTCCCCGCAGTGACTGGAGTAAACGAGCTTGGCTGGCGAACCTCTACTAAGAAATTATGGTCGCCGTTAGCAGGGTCAGGGCCAGGGGTAGCGATAAGTACTCTTCCATCTGGCAGGATGTAAGTCTGTTCCGATGGGCCAGAAGTTTTAATTCCTTGATAGGGTGTCTGGAACCCACCGGGTGATTGAACCGCTACCTCCATCTTGTCATTGCCTGAATACCAGCCGTTCTGTAGGACGGTGCTAATGGCATCCATGCCAGAAGAAGCTGGTACTTTAAAGCGGATCTTTCGTTTGCTACCTTGAGACACGGTGGTTTGTGCGTGGATATTGTCGTTACCTTCATTGCCGGCTGCGCAACAGACGATTCGCCCGGGACCAGACTCACTATCAATAATTTGGGATAACGGATCGCTGCCATCGTGGGCATCGTAGTGTGCTCCCAAGCTGAGATTGACTACTGCTGAGCGTCCTAGATTGCGTGCAACGCGGAATATATAGCGGATACCATCGGCAATGTGGGCATCTAATAAGTCTGATTTAACAATGACCAATTCTACCCCGGGTGCTACTCCACCAAAGGAAGCATCCTGACCAGCAGCGATTCCAGCGACATGGGTGCCATGGCCATTGGTATCGCGGGAGGTTGTCAATAGAGTTCCGGTTACCTCGGCCCCATAGCCACCTTCTGGTACACCTGTGCCAGATAGAGTTTGGTCCCAAATGCTTCGTATGCGGCCCGTGAAAGCGGGGTGGTTGGGGTCTATACCAGTATCTACCACACCCACGATAACCCCTTTGCCGCTCAGTCCAGTAGTGTTACGGAATGGTGGGAGGCTCACTTTGCCCGGAGCAACATCCATGAGAAGGCGTAAATAACGGGATGGGATAATACGCTTAACGGCTTTGTCTTCAGACAAAGGGTCTAAACTCTCCAGGGGCAAGAACGCTGTTCTGACCCTGCCCTTGGGCTGATTAACTCTGATACCATACTTGGCCAGGTGCTGAAGGCTTGGTTCTGCTTCACAATGGATAAAGACGGCTGTTCTAGGTGGTTTTGGACTGCCCTCAGCTGAGACCAAGCCCATTGCCCGCATGTGTAGGGCTAAGCCCTTCTGCCCTTCCTTTTGGTAGTCTTCCATCGCCGTCATAAGTCCTGGAGCAATTTTCTCATATTTCATAGCATGTCCCTCCCTACTAAATGTGTTACAGCATTCTAATGTTTATCTTATTTTTGAACAGGGGTTTACTCTTTTAAGATACCCAATCAAGAATTTTAGTGGTGTGTTCCTGTGCGCTAATTCTGAATTTGTCATCTCGTTATCTCCAAAAGGTCTTATCTAGAGTTCTATATTGGACGGCCTCCGAGACATGTTCGGCACGGATGTCGGGGCTGCCTTCTAAGTCAGCAATGGTGCGGGAGAGTTTTAACACCTTGGTGTAGCCTCTGGCTGATAGGCCCATCTCCACCATGGCAGACTGAAGGAGGGTTTCTGTCTGTGCGTCAACGATACAAAATTGTTTTATTAATCGGCCGGACATCTGGGCATTGGTGGTTAGGCCATACTCTTTGAGTCTCTCCATCTGGGTTGCCCTGGCGGTTGAGACTTTTTCCCTTAGCTGGGTGGAGTACTCCCCAGTAGGGTTACTGGTCAGGTCTCTATGCTCAAGCGCTGGTACCTCTATATGGATGTCAATCCTGTCCAGCAATGGGCCAGAGACCTTGGAAAGATAGCTTTGAATCTGATGAGGGGTACAGCGACAGCGCTTTTTAGGATGGGTGTAGAAACCACAAGGGCATGGGTTCATTGCTGCCAGTAGCATTATCCTTGCGGGGAAGGTGACGGCGCTTGAGGCCCGAGAGATAGTTATTTCACCGGTCTCCAGTGGTTGACGAAGGGACTCCAGGACGTTTCGGTTGAACTCAGGTAGTTCATCAAGGAAGAGCACCCCGTTATGGGCAAGGGTAATCTCTCCGGGTTTTGGGGAAGTACCACCACCCACCAGGCCCGCCTCGCTAACGCTATGGTGTGGGCTGCGGAAGGGGTGTCTGGCCACCAGGCACTCGCCGCCTGAGGTAGGTTCATCCAGCAGGCCGCACACGCTGTAAATCATGGTGGTCTCAAGTATTTCCTGGAAGCGGAGTTGCGGGAGAAGGGATGGGAATCGTTGGGCAAGCATTGTTTTGCCGCTTCCCGGTGGTCCTACCATGAGGATGTTGTGTCCGCCTGCGGCCGCTATGACTAGCGCCCTCTTGGCGTGTTCTTGACCCTTCACTTCTGCAAAGTCTACATCATACTGGTTGAAGTTTTTGAGGGTATCCTGAAGGTTTAGCTTAATGGGTGTGATAGAAAGTTGACCGCTAAGGAAACCTACCGCCTCTGCAAGGTTTTTTATGGGGATGACCTCCAACCCTTCTACAAGTGCGGCCTCCGTGGTATTCTCGGCTGGAAGGATAATCCCACGGTAACCCTCTTTTCTGGCCTTCAGGGCCATAGATAGACAGCCCTTTATTGGTTTGACCTGACCATCAAGGGAGAGTTCTCCAATAACCATATATTCCTCCAGTCTCGGGTATTCTACCTGCTTACTGGCCATAAGGAGGCCTAGGGCCATGGGGAGGTCAAAGGCGGGGCCTTCCTTTTTCATATGGGCAGGCGCCAGGTTAATGGTGATATGGTCGGAGGGGAAACGGTATTGACTATTAGTTATGGAGGCCTTTACTCTATCACGACTCTCCCTTACTGCCTGGTCTGGGAGTCCTACGAGTACAAACTGGGGCAGAGACCCCCTTGAAACGCAGACTTCTATCTCTACGATATAGGATTCAATACCCTTTATCCCTGCACTGAAGACCTTTGTCAGCATGGTCTTTATCTCGGAATACCTTTGGAAGGATACCCTTGTTTCAAATATTTTGCAAGACAAAAGAGGTCAAGAGAAGGTCCTTTAGTTTATACAAGAATCCTCAGGTTTAAACATTTTATTCACAAGTACTTGATACCTAAAAAGTTCCGTTTGTGGTCAAAGAAGGGGGGATGAGTGATTGCAGTGGATGTATATGAATAAAGAAAGTATTGTCGGTGATTTGATAAACTTTTATGGGATGGTTTAGAGACCCATCAAAGAGAATGGGTTTTCCCGTATGGAAAAGTTATAGGGGACGTTAACATGTATATTAAAGAGATTAAGCCTGTATTTTCTAGTTGTGTGGGTAAGGGGGCTTACAGCTAAAAAAGGAAGAGGTGGCCACTAATCGCTTATCACTCGGAGGGCCTGGATCACAGCAAGGCCATCCAGATATAAAGGCTTGACCCATTGAAGTGGTGGTGTATATAATATTTCAAAAAAAGAAATACAGCTAATGGATTGGCTCTATATTTTATTCGTTATCTTGACCTTTGCGCTTATAGTCCTAACTGTGCGGAAATATTGGAGAAAGTGGCCCACACGGGTAGAGGACAAGTTAGAGAAGATTGACAAGAGGTTGGGGGGCTCGTACCAGGTGGGCTCGCTTGAGGGTGGCCTTAATCACGAGGAAAAAGGGGCAACCGGTTAGAGACTCTCAATCTGTCCTTGAGCTAAAGGGGGATTAGTGTGAATTATAATCTAGAAGGTATGGAGGTTAAGAGGGGAGAGGGGAAAATACCCTGGTTTCTAAACCTCGCCTTTCTGATACTTATACTCTGGGCAATATACTATCTATGGGAAAATGTTTTAAAGTAGAATTAAGACTTCTGAAAAACTCTGAGCAACTGTCATTCCTTCGCTCCGCTCAGGACGAGTATGAGGGAGTGAAACAAAGGGGAAGGGTCTAGATTCTTCACTTTGTTCAGAATGACCCTTTGGGTTAGATTCTTCGCTTCCCCTTCGCCTTTGGCTCAGGGCTTCGGCTTACTCAGAATGACATATGGATAGCAAAAATGATTTTTCAGGGGTCTGGATTACCTTCCCCCCATTGCAAGGAATAATACCTTTTCAGGGGTGGCCTCTTCTTTGCGCAACTCGCCCATGATTCTTCCGTTATGCATTACCAGTATCCTGTCACTATGGTCTATAACCTCTTGGAGTTCGGAAGATATTAGTATTACGGCGGCGCCTCTATCAGCAAGCTCTCTTATAAGGCTATGGACTTCTTCTTTTGCACCCACGTCAATCCCGCGGGTAGGCTCATCAAAGATAAAGACCCTTGCTCCCTTGAGTAGCCATTTTGCAAGGACTACCTTCTGCTGGTTACCACCGCTGAGGTTTATTACCTTTTGCTCAAGGCTTGGGGTTTTAACCCTCAGGTTTTCCACCATCTTGCGTGCGGCACCGCCTTCTTTCTTGCCGTTGACAAAGCCAAGGTTAGCAAAGCTAGGGAGACTGGCTAGACTTATGTTTTCCCTTACTGCCATATTTAGCACTAGCCCCAGCCCTTTCCTATCTTCTGGAACAAGTACTACCCCCGCCCTTGTAGCGTAGATGGGGGACTTGAAGTGTACAGGGCGCCCAAGTATGAGTATCCTTCCTTTATCCAGTGGGTCCAGTCCGTAAAGCGCCCTTGCAAGTTCTGTCTTGCCTGCCCCTACCAGACCTGCGAGGCCTAAAATCTCTCCCTCTGTTACAACCAGGTTAATATCTTCAAGGATGCCTCTTCTTGTTAGCCCCTCTACTCTTAATATTTCTCGCCCGAGGGCTACTTCTTTTCTAGGAGTGGCTTTTGTAAAGACTTTACCCAGCATTAGTTCAATGAGCCTTTCTTTAGTGATGTCCTGGAGCTTGCAGGTTTCCACCAGTTGCCCATCCCTCAGTACGGTGACGCTATCAGCAATCTCAAATATCTCTTCTAAGCGATGGGATATGTAGATTATTCCTTTTCCCTCCGCTTTTAGAATTCGGATAATGGAAAAGAGCGTTTCTGTTTCCTTCATACTCAAGGTGGCAGTGGGCTCATCCATTGCAATTACCACGGCTTCTTTGGCTAGTGCCTTGGCGATCTCCACTAGCTGTTGTTGCGCAACGCCAAGGTTGGCCACCTGTTCTTTGGGACTGAAAGTGGCGCCTAGTTTTTCAAGATAACGGGTAGTCTCCATGTACATCCTGTTATGATCTACGAAACCCAATCGGTTGCGGGGTTCCATTCCTAGAAAGATGTTTTCAGCCACTGTTAAATGGGGGACAAGGTTAAACTCTTGGTAAATAATGCTGATGCCTAAATCCATGGCCTTTTTAGGGGAGGTGATGTTTAGTCGTGTGCCATCCATAAAGATGTCCCCAGCGTCCATTTGTATAGCACCTGAGAGTATTTTTAGTAGGGTGGATTTGCCTGCGCCGTTTACCCCCAGAAGGGCATGGACCTCCCCAAACATGACCTCAAAATCTACCCCATCCAGGGCTCGGACACCCGGGTACTCCTTCCTTATGCCCCTCATAAGGAGTTTATTTGAAAGGGTCATTTAATCTTTTTTAGGTAGGGATTCTATGTCTATTATCCCTGTTTCTATAGGGATTTCAAAGGGGACGGTTGACCCCTCTAGGAAGGCAGCCACAGTTTCTATCGTAACTTTTCCTATGTTTTCTGGATACTGTACGACGTCAGCCTTGAGTGGGCCACCCTTTTTTATGGCCTGTATAGCCTCGGGCGTGGCATCGTAACCAACAACAAAGATGTCGCGTCTATTAGCCGCCTCCAGGGCGGCAACGGCTCCCAGGGCTGTATTATCATTTATTGCAAAAATCCCCTTTATCGCTGGGTGTGCAAGGAGCATGTTTTGCATGATTATCATAGCCTTGTCTCTATCACCACCGGCGGAGGGTTCGTCCACCACTTTCATATTTGGATACCCCGCTAGTGCCTCCTTAAAGCCAGCTACACGTTCCTGGACGCTTGTTACTTCAGGATGGTCTATTATGCCAATCTCCCCTTCATTGTTAAGCAATTTGGCCAGGTAATGTCCTGCCAGGCGGCCACCCTGGCGGTTATCAGAGGCTATATGGCATACTACCCTTGCATCTTTTGACCTTATATCAGCGGTAAAGACAGGGATACCTGACTTGTTGGCCTTTTCAATGGCCGTTCCTATACCTATGGAATCTACGGGGCATATCACCAGGGCGTCTACCCTTTGTACTATAAAATTTTCCACTTGGGCGGTTTGCAGATTAAGGTCCTTTTCAGCAGATTGTATGCTGAGCTTAATCCCCCTCCTTTTTGCCTCCTCTTGCAGTCCCCTTTCAAGCTCCTGATAGAAGACGTCACGGGTAAGCAGGGTGACGCCCACCAGGGATTCCTTCTTTTTTGCCCCTGTTTCAACTGTAATAATTAAAAGCAATATAGAAAGTATAATAAAGTTCTTAATCATCTATTTTCGTATTATTAGAAGAATGTAAACGTATATATCATATTTAGGTGCTTGTCAAGGCAAGTTCACTCAGGTGTTGATTGACAGGGGTAATAGGGGGTGATATATTGCCGATTAGATGTTCAACAAAATAAGGCTAGCAATAGTTAGGAGCAAGCCCTTTCGGGTGCTATACACGGCTTATGGCTGGGTATTGGTTTGTGGTATTTGGGCCATTTGCTATGCCCTTGCGGTGATAGCCTCAGTAGGAAGCAATAGGAAGTTTGAGATATACAGCCTTTTTTGTAGGACTGCTGCCAAAGTCATTGTAAAAGGTTTAGGTATGAAGGTTCGGATAGAGGGTAGAGAGAATATACCCAATACTGAGCCTTTTATATTTATTTGTAATCATCAGAGTCATTTTGACATCAAACTGGTATTTGCCTTTGTCCCAAGAAACTTCTGTTTCGTCTCTAAGGAAGAAGTGACTAAGATTCCTATATTAGAGGGTTACATGAAGGTGGCCGACCATGTTGGTATACCAAGGGAGGAGAGCAGGAGGGCTTACCTTGTCTTACAAGGGCTCATAGAAAGGGCAAAGGCGGGAAAGACTTTGGTCATATTTCCTGAGGGCACAAGGAGTCCCGACGGGCGACTGCAACCATTTAAGAGGGGAATTGCTTATGTGGTGCTGAAGTCAGCTAGAAGTGTTATTCCTATGATTATTCTTGGTAGCCGTAAATTTCTGCCAAAGGGGAGTTTGTTATGCAATCCTGAGTATAGGGAGATAACCATAAGGTTTGGCAAGCCTGTTAGCTTTCCATTAATGGAAAGAGTGTCTAGGGAAGACTCTCTCTTGGTAGCGGAGAAGCTAAAACAGGAGGTGCAGGCGCTCTTAGAAGAAAGGGAGGCAGTTTGTGTCTGAGGAAAGACCCAAACCCTTTGAGGATGTCATTAATTGTGGCAGGGATATAATATTTAAACCCCAGATATTCTTTCAAGAGATGACTCTAGCGGGTGGTTATTTAAGGCCCCTTTTCTTTGCCTCTACTGTTTTCCTTATTGTATTTACATACAACGCATTGTTAGTGATTACCGGTCTTTCCTTTCCTAATGGGCAGGAGGTGAAGGGAGAGTCGCCGGTAGATGTACTGCTGAGAGCACCTATACTTTACGCTCTTTGGGTGGTTGGCCTATTTGGGGGGGCTGCCCTTCTACACCTATCCTTTAAACTCCTTAACGGTAAGGCCTCCTTTCTTGGTACTTTCTGTATTTTTGCCTATAGTTCAGTATCAAATCTCTTAAGTGTTGTGCCTTTCCTGGGGCAGTATCTTTCCCCTATATATGGTATAGTCTTAATCATGTTGGGTGGGCGATATATGCATGGTTTGTCAAACCCTAGGGCTATAATTGCCGCCCTTATACCGGCGTTAATGATTTGGGTAGTAGTCTTTGTCCTTCTCTATACGGGGGTGTTACCATTGGAAAAACTGAAGGAGGGGTTAAGGCACTGAGTTTAAGTGGTTCTTAAAAGGTACTCAAAGGCGCTCATGACAGCTGTGGCAGCTTGACCAGAGGCTATAACTATCTGTTTGTCCTTTACATTGGTAACATCGCCAGCGGCAAAGAGTCCCGGGGTGCC
Source organism: Candidatus Brocadiia bacterium JP1 (assembly GCA_051388875.1). Taxonomy (GTDB): domain Bacteria; phylum Planctomycetota; class Brocadiia; order Brocadiales; family Bathyanammoxibiaceae; genus JBMFFR01. The sequence goes on from JBMFFR010000003.1 coordinate 77,974, forward strand.
GGTCCAGGTGTCGCAATCCACTATTATTTCTCCACGCTCGTTCATTTGTACCAATTCCTTTGCAAAGTCACTGTTGGGTAATAATCCTATTTCTACAAAGACGCCATCCACTGTAAGGCTCTTGTATTCGTCTCCCTTCGGAAATGTCTTTATTGTAACCCCTTTTACCATTTCATGGCCGACAATGGCTTCTACCACGTAGCCTATTATCTTTTCAATGTTGGTGGCCGCTTTGACGTTCTCTATGAGAGGTGCCTCATTAGCCCTCCACTCACGGCGAGATATAAGATAGACTTTGTTTGCAATCCTTGAGAGTTCAAAGGCGGCGGACAGGGCAGAGTTTCCCCCGCCGACTACTGCTACATTGGCATCAGCAAATAGGGGAGCGTCGCAAGTGGCACAATAACTAACGCCCTTACCTCTGTATTTATCTTCACCCTGGACGCCCAGTTGTCTTGGTTTGGCACCGGTGGCTATTATGCAAGATTTGGCTGTGTGTTCCTTGCCAGAGTTAGTCTGGACGACGAAGACCCCATTACTATGTGAAAGCCTCGTAATTTTTTCCCCAAAATGTCTTTCTATATCAAATTTATCCATCTGTGAGCGGAACTTCTCCACCAGCTCTGGGCCAGTTATGTAGGGGAAACCGGGGTAGTTCTCTATGCCGAAGGTAGTGGCCACTTGCCCCCCAACATCCTCACTAAGCATAATAATGTCTATTCTCTTTCTGGCGGCGTAGATTGCGGCAGTCATACCGGCTGGGCCACAACCAAGTATCATCAATTCGTGGACAGAGCCCATAAGTAGAGTTCAGTATGTCTTAGGTCAACTCTTTTGCTCTTCAAGAATCTTTTCAATCCTTGTCTGATCAAAGCCTATCATCACCTCTTCGCCAGCAGATATGACAGGCACACTGCGACCCCCGCTGATGCGAATCATTTCCTTAAGGGCCTCTTTGTCCTGAGTGACATTATACTCTTTGTATGGGATGCCTTTTTTCTTGAAGTAATCTTTGGCTTTTACACAATAAGGGCAGGTAGGTGTTGTGTAAATCTTTATATCAATCATGAGTTAGCTCCTTTAAAGAGGATTAAGAATATTCATCAAAAATGATATTATTAAAATCAGTAAAAAAGTTCAAGCAGAAAGGGGATGACCTGCTTGACAGGGGTTTTATTTCTGGTATATTAGACTTCGGCGCGGGGTAGAGCAGTCTGGTAGCTCGTCGGGCTCATAACCCGGAGGCCGTGGGTTCAAATCCCACCCCCGCTACCATAACTTTTATTTTGTTATTTTTCTAGTTGAAGAGGATTTTAGAGGCACGAATCTAAGCCAGCAAACATTTCAGAGGAGAGGCTTGGGTTTGTGCCTTTTTTATTTGTAGTTAGATACATTAGAGAAAGGGAGACTAAAAATGCCAAAAGGCAAGGTTAAATGGTTTAGTGACAAAAAGGGCTACGGGTTTATTACGTCAGACGATGGCAAGGATTTGTTTGTCCATCACACTAGTATCAAAGGTGAAGGGCGCCGAACCCTTAGAGAGGGTGATGATGTAGAGTTTGAGGTAAAACAAGGTCCAAAAGGGGAGCAGGCAGTTAACGTAGCAGTGAAACGTTAAAGATTAGACCCTCGCTAGGTTTTAGTTAGCAGTTAATTGTTTCAATAAGAGTGGAGTAATGGATGTAGTAAAAATCTCGGAATATCGTGGTGAGTACTTTAAGATTCTTCAGGGGACTGAGCGCTCACAGTCAGGTGTGATGACCCTTGGGGTGGGAAAGGACACAGGTGAGGGGGATGTTCACCCAGGAGACCAGATTATCTACGTAGTGGAAGGAAAGGCCTTCCTGAGGTTAGGCAAAGAAGAATTTGTTGGGGAGGCTGGTAGCCTAGTTACCATTCCTGCCGGCACACATCATTATGTACGGAATGAAGGGAATGTACCTTTATTCATTCTTACTATATACGCCCCGCCAGTTTATTGATATAAACCACTTAGAGTAGGCTCTTTTTACGGGTTCCGCAGTACATTAAGTATTTCTTCGGGGTCTGGGCGAACCATAAGGTTGGTAGTTGCACGTATCCAGCGGACAAAGCCCTCTTTATTTACAATTAGTGTGGCTGGTCTAGAGACGTCTCCTCCTTTATAGCCACCCTTTGCATGTAGAAGCCCATACTTTGTAACCACTTCCATCTTGGGGTCTGAAAGGAAGATTAAGTTGAGATTGGTCTTTTGCTTATAGGCTGCCAGGGATTCTGGGCTATCACCGCTAATGGTGATGACCTTAGCCCCCAATCTTTCTATCTCAGCGAGTCTTGCTCCAAGACCTTGGAGCTCTGCCCGACAGCCGGGTCACCATACGCCCCGATAAAACACTATGACTGCCCCATACTTCCCTTTCAGGCTGGAGAGGGCGAATGAGTTACTCTGATAGTCCAAAAGGGTGAAATCGGGTGCTGGCTGGTCTATGGACACCTTGACCTCTGCCGGGGATAGCTTGGCATAAATGAAGCGAATATAAACGAATAGGGATGAAACCAGCAGGGCAAGAATTAGCGGTGCAATAGTCCAGGCAGACTTTTCCTGCTTTAAATTGTATATGGCCCAAGCTATCGCAACCAGTAGGATTATCAAGTTGGGTATTGCTGTATTCCTGACCCAGGGAACTCCTAACAGTAAGAAAAAGCTGGTTACCCCTAATAGGGCTAATATGAGTGGACCAATTTGTAAAATTCTTAGCTTCATATTGAACACAGGGATTGCTAGTTATTTATTCAAACGATTCGTACCTTAAGACTTCCTCCAAGCGTTTCCTTTGAGATTCTACCTCATTTAATTTTTCATACAAGTGTTCTAACCTTTCTGTAATTTTAGAGCGTTCTTTGTCAAATTGTTCCGACTGTTGAGCTAGATGTCCATCCACTTCCTTTTTTGGCAAAAATAGTCTTTTTTCAGTTCGTACTATTCTTGGTCTTCCTATAGGTCTTCCCTCTTCATCCATGTTCTCAATAGTCCTTTCTGTAACTTCCTTAGATTCTTCTTCGGACTGTTGTTTTAGTTCAATGCGTTGCCAGTTTAAATAATCCCTTGTACGGGCATCAAAGTCACTAAGCGTGCCCCTTATTTGCACAATTTCATCCCTTATTTTTGCGAACAGCAAATCGGCCTCATATAGTTGGGCTTCCTTTTCGTCAATGGTTTCCCACCAGTCTTTTGGTATAGACCTTACTTCTCCTTCAATTTTGCTGGCTTTCTCTTGGGTATTTGCCTCATGGTAGGCTGCTTTTGCGGTCGCAATGTTTCCAAGCTTTCTATAAGTATCTCCAATCAATTCCAAGGCCTGCGAGTTTTGGGGATTATGTTTGAGGACTTCCTTTAGTGTGCTTATGGTCAGGCCGTTTAAACCCTCTGCATAGTAGAGCATAGCTGTTTTTAAAAGCCCGACTTCTTGCGGACTCCACCGGGATAGGCTTTTCTCTTTTGACCTGTGGAAATATTCCGTGGCTATCGCATTATTACTATCCAGGAGCAGTACCCAGCGGAGATTTTCTACTGCTTGGTCATATTCTCCAAGGTAGTGATTGGCAATTCCCAGGAGGAGATGAGCCTCTTTGTTTAATGTGTCTTTTTTGAGGATAAATTCACACAGCCTAGCTACTTGCCTGTATTGTCTTGCCTTCAGTCCTTCATCTGCCATCTCTAGGAGCAAATCGGTATCACTAGCGGCACTCCTCTCTTCATGAGGAAGTTGCGTGGAGCTTTGGGCATAAGTGGGCGTGCCTGATAGAGTAAGAAGCAACAAAAAAGGGCAAGTTAACCTCATACCTTCCCCTCTCCTTGAGAAGGTTCGTTGATACTATTGTTTACTTCTTCTGCCTCATTCTTCTTAAACGGCGCCTGAGGATATACTTCTTTCTATTGAGTCTGTGTTTCTTTTTTCCCTCATAACCTGCTGCCATAAATTCTCCTTTAATAAATATTTTTATTTTAGAAATTATCAGAAATTAATGCGGTGTCAAGTTGCTACTGTTTTGGATATAGTGCCCTCTGGCGTAACTCCTCCGCATTCTTTAGCAACTCTGCACGAATTTCTTTAGGGGGTCTAAACTCTTTAGGTTCAAGTGTAAAGTTAAAGGTTCTTTCATCTTTTAAGGTTACTGGCACGATTAGCTCTGTGGCTAAATCAATCGGGAAAAATTGATAGTAGGGAGGGTTAAGATTTGCCATCATAGTGAGCCTGTTGTGCGTGAGTCTTCCATCACTATCCCTTTTTTCTATAGTAATCTTTCTAACTCCGTAGTAGGTGAAGGGCATCTTAACAGGGCTTTCCCCTACAAGTTGGTCATCCAGAAATATCTGGGCACCAGGCGGGTCTGTGTTTATCACCATATTCCTGGTAACGCAACCACCCCAAATAAACATTGATACGAGGATTAAAATCTTATTAAAGGAAAAACACATGGGCCTCTAGACTCTCCAGGTTTATCACTCCAGCGGAAGGTCTGTTAAACACCCAGCCCCCGCACTCCCCAGGGTTTATGAAGAGGGGCTTGCCTTCTTTTATCTCAAATTCGTGGGTATGGCCGTAAATGAATATATCAGCTTGCTCAATCAATTTCTGCCGTACTTGTTCCTTATAGTGGGCTAGAAGGATACGCCTCCCGGCAAGCTCAAAAAGGTAGGGAGGTTCGTGTACTTCTTTACAAAGTGCCCTGAGACCGATTTTCTCGCCGTCGTTATTACCAAAAACTCCTACCAGCCTGATACCGGATTTAAGTAACGCCTTCATAGCAAATGGCGCCACAAAATCTCCGGCGTGGAGGATACACTCCACCCCTTCCTTAAAGAACTTCTCAACAGCCTTCTGGATTGTGTTGAGGTTATCGTGAGAGTCTGCAAGTACACCAACTTTCATAATCTCTATACCTCAAGAATTTTATACTTCATCATGTTTTCCTCTTCTGTTTATTCCTCACCTACACCTATACCATATCTGTACACCCAGAAGGTGAACAGCCATAGACCGTAGAACCACCTTCAGCCGAGGGCTTTACTATTACGTTGTTTTTCCGTTGAAATTCCTCAAAATAACTGGCGGAGAGGCCGGGATTCGAACCCGGGGAAGAGGAAATAACCCCTTCAATGGGTTAGCAACCCACCGCTTTCAGCCGCTCAGCCACCTCTCCACATTAGAAAAATACAATATATATGCCAAAAGAATTATATCCTTTGCTACTTTAGGGGTCAATTAAAAATAAAACATGACAGTAGATACGTCTAAGCAGATACTTCTGGCCCCTTGGGTAATAGTATATATAGGAGTGTAGAGTCGGCCTTTCTGCTTAAATTACCCCTAAGCCCTTCATTAAGAAGAGGATCTTTGCCGAGTCCTCAAGGGCTGAGGTGTAACAGAGGGCCTCCTCAAGGGTTTTTCCTACTGAGAAACTTCCGTGCCCCTTAACCATCACTACTTTATACTCCCGAAGTAATTCGGCCACTATTCTGCCAACCTCTTTAGAGCCTACGACCTCTGTGGTATCTATTATCGGCACTTCTCTAAGTAAAATAGCCCCTTCTGCATCCCTGGGCCTTATATTTTTTTCTACCAGGGACAGGGCGATGGCATGGGGTGGGTGGGCATGAAGGACTGCGCTTGCCGTTGAGTGGAGGTATATCTCCCTGTGTACAGGTAACTCAAAGGAGGCACGCTTTACTGCGGGACCAGTTTCATTCAACCCTAGCTTTATAATGTCTCCCCTATTTAGACAACCTAACATACTGGCATGACGGGTTATAAAGATTTTGTCATTTTTCCTTATACTTGCGTTGCCGCCGTGTGAGGTGATTAGGCCCAGGTAGAGTAATTGCTGGCCAACTCGTTGGAATATTTTTAGCATTTGTTATAGGACATAATGATGTAAGTGCTTATATTATAATATGTTACTAACATAAACAGCCCCAATGAAGCCTATTAAACTCTTGGCAAAGATACACAAAGTAAGTTAATTAGGCAAGGGCGTTTTTAGCTAACTGGATTTTGGATAAACGTTTGTACATTATCTAATTTTTTGGCCTAAGAGGTTTTGCTTTTTAAGATGTGTGTTAGGGGTTTCTCTTTTTTTCGCTAAAGGATTATTTTATAAATGCTTCCGGTGCAACTGTTTTCTGGGTGTATGATTCTGTCGGAGTTAGGTGGAAGCGTGTTTGACATAAAAGCATATATTTGTTATAAAATCTTTTCTATTCTGATAGTAAGGTTTAAATAAATATAAGAGGAGGATTAAAGATTTTTTACGCAGCATTATTAACAGCGGGTATGATTCTTACAGGTTCTTATTCCTTGGCTGAGGAATGTTTACAGGATGGCATCTTGGGGCTTACCATGGAGGCTGTCCACGCCAAGTTTGGTCCACCTACTTATTATTATCTTGAAGAGGTACCTTATCGCAGGTACTGGCTTTATCCGGTAGAGGATGCAAGTAAGGTAGAGCCAATGTTTTGGGCAGACCCTTCTATCCCAAGGGACGATGTATTTCCTGTGGAAAAGGCGGGCAAAAAGTTCCTTTACAGGGTTCAATATGCTTGGGATAAGCGCCAAGAGCCACATGTACAAAAGGTGAAGAAATACAGGGTTTACCTGAAGGATAATTCCGTGGAACTTCAAGATCTTGCTAACGCAGTCAGCGAGTTTGCTCCGGGGGTAAGGGGCGACATCTTATGCTTTAAGAGCCGTCAGATTAATACTAACAGGGTGATTGTGACCTTTTTATTGCCTGAGACCTCTGAACTGGCTGGCTTGATAGCTAATAACTTTAGGGAGCCTGCTCAGTCTAATGCAGAGCAATGGGGGGTCTCTTATGAGGTGGTTCTCTGCGACGGAGAAGAAGATGTATCCCTTAAGAGCAAGGTGTATGAGGTTATAATAAGTCCTGGCAGCAAGCGCCGTTTTCTGGGCTTTAAGCGACTGGGATATAGTGAGATTGCTAACCCGTTTTCTTCTTAGGTCTCAAAGATATTAGGGTGGGCTAGTTGGCATAGAAATAAGGGTTAGTACCAAAAATGCGGGTAAATTAAATTGAAAAAGAAGACAATTATTCTGGGTTTAGGGCTGGATTGTAAGGACGGGCACAAGAGGATTACAAAGGGGGAGGAGTTTCTCGTTTACGGGGGTTCCCAGGAAACCCATGAGCATATGGTTGAAAAGGCGCAAGAGTTTAATGAAGCTGTGAAAGAGACTGGCAAGTCATATAGCGAACTATCTAAAAAAGAGTACTTAAAGATAATTGAAAAGATAGGTGAGTCTAAGCTCCACTGGCTCTGTCCTGAAGACTAGGGGCAAGGGCATTCTTCCTTTTATATCCCCTCTGTTCATCTACTACATTTCTGACCTTTTAGCGTCTTGACCATGTATTTTTGAAATGGACACAATAACCACGCTCAGGAAAAAAGTAAAGGAAAGTCTTAAATTTGCCTTTGTAGAGGGGGCACCGACGGGTATTGCTTTTGGCATAATGGATAATTTTGTAAATCCATTGGCAGTAGCTCTTGGGGCTAATAACATCCAGATAGGTATACTTAACTCCCTGCCAAGGCTCTTTGTGTCGCTATTTCAGCTAAAGACGGCAGATATAGTAGAGAGGCTTGGTTCAAGGAAGAGGCTTATAGTGCCAATGGTTTTTCTGCACGCCCTTTCTTTTTTATCCATTGCCTTTACAACCTTTTTACCCAGAGATAAAGCCCTTGTGTTGTTAATCTTTGGCTATGCATGGTGTATGGTATCTGCCCATTTTGCTGGGCCTGCATGGGGGTCAATGATGTCCGAGCTTGTACCTGTGAGGCGTAGGGGAAGCTATTTCGGCAGACGAGACAGGTTGCTGGGTTTAGTCTCTGTCCTGAGTATTTTCCTAGCCGGGCATTACTTGAACTGGAAGAAGGAGGAGGTGCTAGCCGGTTTTTTTGTGACTTTTCTAGTAGCAGGCATAGCAAGGGCGTGCTCTGGTTATCTTATTACGAAGATTTATGACCCGCCCCTAAAAATTAAAGGGGAACATTATTTCTCTTTCTGGGACTTCTTGAAGAGGGTTCCAGAGGGTAACTTCGGGCAATACGTGGCTTTTGTGGCTGTTATCCACTTTGCTGTTCTGATGTCAGGACCCTTTTTTGCGGTGTTCATGTTGAGAGACCTGCAATTTTCCTATCTTACCTATTCTATGCTGATGATGATGGCTCAGCTTTGTGCTATTCTCTCAGGGCCATTTTGGGGGAGGTATGCCGACAAGGTGGGTAATCTCAGGGTACTAAGAATCTGTTCCTGTATTTTACCGATTCTGCCCATGCTATGGATTGTGTCCCAGGATATACGTTACCTCTTTTTTGTCCAGATCCTTAGTGGGATGACCTGGGGAGGATTTAACCTCTGCGCAGTGAATTTTGTCTACGAATCCGCCATTCCCGAAAAGCGGACCAGGTGCATTTCCTATTATAATTCTATTAATGGCATAGCTGCCTTTGTGGGGGCATTCTTGGGGGGATTTCTGGCCAGTCACCTTCCCCCTATAGAGGGTTATCGTCTGCTATCACTATTTTTACTTTCCGGTACCCTAAGGGCGCTGGCTGGAGTATTCCTGCTGACCAGGGTGAAGGAGGTAAGGTGGTTGGAACTTCCTAACAAACTTGAGACCGGTCGTCTGGTAAGGGTTGAAACCAGACTCTAGGGGAGAGACTGCCGATGATTAAGGCCCTCCTGATATTTTTCCTCACTTACTTTATCATCTCTGCGCAGCGGATTAGCTGGTTATGGCTAGATAGGCCCACCGGTGCCTTGCTGGGCGCAGTGCTTATGGTGGGCCTTGGGGTAATGCCACTGGAGGAGGCTTATAGGGCCATTGACTTCAATACAATAGTGCTGTTACTGGGGATGATGATAGTCATAGCTTATTTAAAGATAGCTAATTTCTTTGAGTATCTAGCTTATGCACTGCTAAATTGGTCCCGGAGCGCAGGTGGCTTATTATGCTTTGTAAGTTTATTCAGTGCCGTACTTTCTGCTCTCTTTATAAACGACACCATTTGTCTGCTCTTTACACCATTACTCCTTACCGCCCTGAGTAAGACCAGTTTAAACCCTGTACCCTTCCTTATCGCCCTTGCCACTTCTTCCAACATAGGTAGCGTGGTAACACTAACGGGCAACCCTCAGAATATGATTGTGGGTGTACTCTCTGGTTGGTCTTATTGGAAATTTTGTCTATACATGTTGCCAATCGGGTGTCTTGCCCTGATACTCAATGTAACAGTAATATATTTCTTCTTTCGCAAGGACCTGGCACAGCGGGGATTTGACCATCTAGACCTCTCTGTACCTCTGCTGGACGGAGACCTTATGACAAGGCTTGGTATAGTCTTGGTGGGTATTTTTCTGGGTTTTACCTTTTCAAGAAACCTGCCCCTTGTCTCACTGATGGGTGGTACGGCTGCGCTGGTGTTTTCTGGAGTTAAGCCCTCTTATGTTATGGAGAGGATTAACTGGTCTCTCTTGTTGTTTTTTGCTTGTCTATTTATAGTGGTGAGCGGGGTAAAGAAAGTGGGGGTTGTAGACATGCTTTACATGTGGATAGAGCCCCTTTTGGGTCAATCCCCCTCTGAGCAGATAGTGGGTTTCAGTATATTTTCTGTGGTGGCCTGTAATCTTGTATCTAACGTGCCTTACGTAATCCTGGCCAGTCAGTGGATAGATAGGTTCTCAGACCCTCTTGTGATGTGGTTAGTGTTGGCTATGTCCAGCACCTTTGCAGGAAATCTTACTATTGTAGGCTCAGTTGCCAATATGATTGTTATGGAGCTTTCAAGGGATACTGTTCACATCGGGTTTTTAGAGTTTTTAAAGGTGGGGCTTACCGTTACCTTACTTTCTGTAACCGTGGGTGTGGTAATAATAATTACCTTTTTTTGTTAGTATGTATAGAAGTGCTTCAGTATTTCTAGAAAGGAGCGAACACAAAGCATTTTCAGTGTATTTCCAGGATTTTTTCCTTCTCCAGGGCCTTTTCTATTATCTGGAGTCTGTTTTTAATAGCCCCTATTTCTTTGCCAAAGTGCTGATATTCTAGTCGTAACACCCTTACCTCCTCAATCATGAATTCCCTGACATTTGCCTGTGACTTTAGGGATGCTGCCACCTGCATCTCCAGATTTTGCTTTATGTTTTCTATCCTGTTGGCCAAAGCTTTTAGTTCTACATCGCTGTCAAGATAGCCACGCTCATGGATAGTTTTTAAATGTTTTATCGTTTTTTCCATTGCATCTAACTGTGCAAGCTCTTTTTCAATTGTTGACCTTAAGCGAAAGGTTTCTTCCCTTATCTCGTTTATGTCTTTAAGTCCAGAAACAATTTCCTGCCATTGCAAGAGTTTTGTATTTATTGTTTCTAAAGATGTCTGTATACCTTTAAGTTGCTCTTCCAGGGCGATTTGCCCCTTTCTTAGCTCTTCCTGACCCGTAGTTGTTTCAGTTATTTGTTTGTTAACGGTCTCCTGCAATGTTGAGGTCTCACCTCTCACATATTCCTCAACCCACTTCTGAGAGGTGCAGCCCTGACAAAAACCAATAAAAAGCATCAAAAATAGCGCTGTTTTTTTCATTTTTCCCTCTAATTAAGTTCTCAAATAAATTATTTTGTATTATTTCTATAAAAAATTGAATCATATGGGAAGAAATAAATTGCTATCTGGTGCTGGTATGGGTGAAGTAACTGTTTTGTTAATAATGTCTTAGGGCGTGTAAGAATTATTTTTCAGCATCTCCTTTAACTCCAAGGCATTCTTTACTGCCCACCCCTCAGCGTCGTTGTTAAAATATATATATGCACGCTTACCTTGTGCTAACAAATCTTTGACCCTCTTGGAATCTTTCCTGAGGAACGCCTTGTTGTAACGACCTGCGTAGGGGCCCAATTCACCCTGTGTACCGTGACGTCTGAGGTAGGCGAAGTCGGCCGTTATAGCTAGGTTCTGGGGCATGCCCGGCCAGTCGGCCTCACAAACGGCCATGTTGGCCTCCCCGAGTAAGTTATAAATTTCCTCATCAATCCAACTGGTGTCTCTGAACTCAAAGGCATGGCGATACGCACTATAAGGTCTTAGTAATTGAATGAAGTCTTTTAGTCTCTCCACGTTCTTTTTGTAACGAGGAGGTAATTGCCATAGGACCACTGAAAGTTTTTCTTTTAAAAGGCATGCCCTGCTGAAATATAGTTGTGAGGGTTCCTTACAGTCTTTTAGCTTTTTTACGTGTGTAATGAACCTACTACCTTTTAAGGCAAAGGTAAAGCCTTTGGGGGTCCTTTCATACCACGATTTAAAGGCTTCCTCCGAGGGCAAACGGTAGAAGGCCACGTTGATCTCTACCGTATCAAAGTACTCCACGTAATATTCAAGCCACTTCCTTTGTGGGAGACCCTCGGGATAGAAAACATCCCCTCCCCAGTGGTCATATATGAAACCACTCGTGCCTACAAATGCGGCGGGGGTCTTTCGTGCTTGCTTTACGGTGTGTTCTTGTATCAATCTCTTTTATAATCACTGTTTCTTAGCAGTAGAATCTTTAAGCTTATGTCTTAGCTCTTCCAGATATGCACTATCCGTAAGTAAACGTGGAGCATCGTATGCTTTATCTATTTCTACTACTCTTTCCATCAATTTTACGGCTTCTTCAATCTCGTTCCGCTTTTCTTTGGCACGGGCTATAAAGCCAAGTGTGGTTGCCTCCCCTGAAGGGTCTTTTATTTTCTGCAGGATTTTTAAAGCCTTTTGGTGATAATACTCTGCATCAGAATATTTACCCATCCCATAATAGATATGGCCGACATAGTTTAGTGTATCAAGCTCTTCTTGACCAGTTTCGGTTTTCCCAAAAATTTTCAGGGCCTCCTTGAAGTAGTCAAGTGCCTCAGGATATTTTCCTTGTTTGTAATTCAGCACTCCAATAGTACTCAGAGCGAGCCCCTCGCCGATGCTATCACGTGTCCGCTTGAAAAACTGTTGTGCCCCCTGCAAACAAGGTAGTGCTTTATCATAGCTCTCCTGTTCAAGGTTAATCACGCCGATAGTGTAGAGTGTGAAGCCCTGCCCTGGGCGGTAGCGTGCCACGTTAAAGGCGTTAAATGCCTTTTGCAGGTCTAGCAGGGCTTGTTGAAGGTCACCCGTTCGGTGGCGCAAAACCAAGGCCCTTTTGAAGTAGGCGTGGCCCTGGATACTGCCCCATTTCCTGTTCTCCAAAACCTTTAGACTCTCATTATAGGCCAGCTCCGCTTCCGCCCACCTCTCTTCGTCAAAGTAGGCATTGCCAAGGTTGTAGTGTAGATAGGCTTTGGACTCAGAGTCATCGGGTACGTATATGAGCGCTTCCTGGAATTTCTCAATAGGCACAGCACGCCCCTTCTTGAGTGGATTGAATGCCTGAACACCCTCTGCAAAAAGGGTCTTTGCCCTTGCTTGAATATCAGGGTCAAATATGGTTTGAAGGAGTTCTTGTACTAGCTTTCTATTAAACACCTCTTCGGTTATGTTGACATGAGAATTTATGGTAATTGTGCCTCCTGGTTTTATCCGCACGGTGAATTCCCTGGCTTCTGGAACGGATTCAGCATGCACCACAGGGGAAATTAATCCCACTGCCAGTATTAAAACTATGGCGATGATAAAAATAGTGGTGTTCCGGTTTGACATCATTCTATAACCACAATGGCCTTTTCTTTTGGCATCCTTCTTGGTGCAATGGGGTGTTCGGCTGGGTAGCCGACAGGGATTATTGCCACTGGACGCAGGTAGCTTGGGAGTTTCAGAATTTCGGTGACACCCTCTTCCTGGAAGGCCCCTATCCAAACAGTAGCAAGGCCAAGCTCATGGGCCACAAGTAGCAGATTTTGGATGCTGGCGGCAACGTCCTGTAAGGCATATAGTTCCTTGCCGCGACTGCCGTAATAGGTCCCTATCCTGTGGTCTGCACAGCAGACTACTACCAGAGGTGCCTCAGCGATAAAACTCTGCCCCCAGGCGGATTTTACCAGTTGTTCCTTTATATGTTTATTATAGATGAAACAAAATTTGCGGCTCTGGAGGTTTCCTGCACTAGGGGCCCATATCAGGGACTCTATTAGCTGGTCCACTAAGTCCTTGGGGATAGGCTTACTCTGGAAGCGTCTGATACTGCGTCTTTCCTTTATTACCTGTAGCACGGTCATTGGTTCATCTCCCTTCATACTTATAGGCTGTTTTCAAACATTCTAATAAATTACTGGGCAGCTTGCCAGTTATAGAAAAGCAGGAGCCAAAAATTTGTAACTCACAGCCCTATATTTCATAAGGACTTGCAAGATTTTACTTGACAACTATACAAGGTGTGGTATTATTTTTATGCTTTTTGACAACAAGTAGTATATAGGACGCAATCCATGCAATGCCCCTTTTGCAAGCAGGACAATGACAAGGTAATCAACTCCAGACCTGCCATGGATGGGCTGAGCGTAAAGAGGCGAAGGGAGTGCCTTGAATGCGGCAGGCGATACACCACCTATGAGCGTGTAGAGCAGACCCCCCTAAGAGTTATAAAAAAGGATGGGCGCAGGGTGCCCTTTGACAGGAGTAAGATTCGTTCGGGTATAGAAAAGGCGTGCGAAAAGAGGCCTGTGCCGGCAGAAAAAATAGAGACGGTTGTGGGTGAGATAGAGAGGGATATATATCAGAAGTTTGATAAAGAGGTGCCCACCAAATACATTGGCGGACTGGTGATGAATAAACTCAAAACCCTTGACCACGTGGCATACGTCCGATTCGCAAGCGTCTATAAGGAATTCAAAGACCTCTCTGAATTTATGGAAGAGGCCAAGGCCTTGATGGGGAAGAAGGAAGAGAGAAGAAGGTAATTATAAATGACAAATAAAAAACTTTAAGGGGGGAGAATGTATGAAGGTGCTTGTAACGGCGATTGTAAACGGTGATACTTTTGAGGCAGTTTGCGAAGGACAGCCTATGCGCGTGCGTATAGCAGGCTACGATGCAGCAGCAGGGAGCGCGGTGGCCTTCTTCGCCAGAGAAACCCTTGAGGCCAAAATACTGGGACGATGGGTCAGGTTGGTACTAAGAGGGAAGGACGATTACGGCAGAATGGTTGCGGATGTGTATGTATTAAACCAAGAGGTAGTAGTGTGCGAAACGCCCTAGTTAGAGGTTGCAGGATTAAGACGTGCGAGACAAGCTCGCACGCTACAAGGATAAAAGTTAAATGTTTAGTAGGTAAGCCTACAGAAACACCATCGCATAACGGAGGAAACCCGTGAGCCCCATGGAAAAGGTAAGGAAGAGAGACGGTAGGTTAGTAGCTTTTGATGAGACCAAGATAGCTGATGCCATTTTTAAGGCTGCCCAGGCCGTAGGTGGAGACGATAGGGCACTGGCGGAAGACCTTGCCAATATGGTGACCTTTCACCTGGAACAAAAATTTGATGGCAACATCCCCGGTATTGAAGACATACAGGATGTGGTGGAAAAAATACTTATAGAGACGGGCCACGCCAAGACCGCCAAGGCATATATCCTCTACCGGGATAAGCGGGCCAGGCTCAGAGAGGCCCTCAAGGTCAGAAAAACAGTGAAAAAGGGCAACAACTCTACCGACCTCTCTCTTCTTGTGGATACCGATAGCAGGGATGAGAGTTCCATTTGGAATAAGGGCAAGATAGCCATGGCACTGGAGAAAGAGGCAAGCTTACCCATTGACCTATCCATGGACGTTGCCAGTGCGGTGGAAAAGAGGGTGTTTGCTTCTGGACTTAAACGGATTTCCACTGCCCTCATAAGGGAGCTGGTAGATAACGAACTCTTTGAGAGGGGCTACGATGTCCAGTTAAAGAGACAGCAGACCCTCGGCATACCCAAGTATGATTTAGAACGACTGATATTCTCTAAGAGTAACGAAAATAGTAATATTGCTGCCAATAATCCTGAGGCAATCAATCTTACCATAGCGGAAACTACACTGAAACAATACGCCCTGCAGGAGGTCTTTTCCAGGGATGTGGCAGAGGCCCACCTCTCGGGCATGGTGCATATCCATGACCTGGGTTATCCCACAAGGGTTTACTGTTCTTCCCACTCGGTGGAGTACCTGAAGAAATACGGTCTAAAATTAGATAACCTTGATACGACCAGCGCCCCCGCCAAGCACGCCCGTACCCTCACCGGGCATTTAAATACCTTCTTGGCCAGCATGCAGGCCTATTATGCAGGGGCTTTAGGAGTGGGCTATATCAACATAATGTACGCCCCGTTGTTAGAGGGGATGAGCGATAAGGAACTGCGCCAGGAGGCCCAACACCTCATCTTCAGTTGCTCGCAGAGTGCCTTCTCCAGAGGGGGTCAGACCCTTTTCCTTGACTTTAATATCCATACTGGTATCCCTAATTATCTCAAGCCGATTCCTGCGATTGGGCCGAGTGGTAAATACACAGGGAAGACCTATGGGGAGTACGCCGAGACAGCCAGGCGATTCACCATGGCCATGTTGGACGTCTGGCGTGAGGGAGATTGCAATGGCCACCTCTTCGCCTTCCCCAAGTGTGACCTGCATATAAACCAGGACACTTTTAGAGAACCCGAGCAGTACGAGATACTTAAATATGCCTGCCAGATTGCAAGTGAGAACGGGATACCCTACTTTGTGTTTGATAGGGATGAGGTGACGCTTGCCGCATGCTGCCGCTTGAGGACCACTATAGAGGATGACCGCATGATTAAACATCCGGAGAGCATGCGGTTCTGCGGGTTCCAGAACGTAACGGTAAGCCTGCCGCAGGCGGCGTATAGGGCAGGTAGGGGTAACTGGGAGGCCCTCTGGAAGGAAATAGATAGGACGATTGAAATCTGTATAAAAACGCATCTGCAGAAAAAGGAGTTTGTTGCCAGGCTCATGTCCGGCCCGGAGATGCCCCTCTGGCAGATAGGAAGAAAAGCCCTGGATGGTTATCCTTATGTGGACCTTCAAAAATCTACCTACATTGTTGGCATCTTGGGGCTGAATGAGTGCCTCCAGTACATGATAGGTAAGGAATTGCATGAGGGAGATGAGCCCTTGAAGAAGGGTTTACAGGTTATAGCCTTTATGTACAAGAAGGTGAAGGAGGCGGGCAAGAAGTATGGGCTAAAATTTTCGCTAGAGGAATCCCCGGCTGAGAGTGCCTCCAGGAGGTTAGCCAAAATAGACGTAAAGAGCTTCCCTGTTGCCAGGGAACTGGTAAAAGGGGACATGGCGAGAGATGAGTTTTATTACACTAACAGTGTTCATTTGAGGCCAGATGCGCCCGCAGACATGCTTACCCGAATAATTGTCCAGAGCAAGTTTCACACGATGATTGAATCTGGAGCGATTATACATGCCTTCTGTGGTGAGGAAAGGCCCCCGGCCGCTAGCATCATGAACCTGGTAAGAAAAACTTTTGAGAATACACAGGCGGCACAAGTAACCATTTCGCCTGAGTTTACAATATGCACCGGGTGTAATCGTCTTATCCCAAGACTTACCAGTCATTGCGACCGTTGCAAAGCTACTAATGTCTCCGGTTTGGAGAGGGTGGACGATTATAATGAGAGGCTTAGTAACTGGTCACCATCGCGCCTGATGGAACTCGTAGAGCAGTACAGGGCTATTTAAGGAGAAGTATGATTCCTTATATCCAATAAATCTCTTAACTCTAGGGAGGAAAGAGAAATGAGGGGTGAAGAACTATTAAGGGATGACTTAGGAAGGATTGAGGAACTGGAAAGGAGGGTTAACGAAGAAGAACCAGATTTTCTAATAGGGCTGCACCTGGAGAGTTTCCTGCCTGCCGAGGCCGATATGGAGGAAATTGTAAGGACTTTTGCCCATATTTTTGGCAAGCTACCAAAGAGTATGGGTGCGCATTACAAAATAGATTTAAGTACAGTGGGATTAATGGGTTATGCAAATCTTTATTATGTTGCTCCAGGTATGGGCGGTGTCTTCTGCTATTCTTATCCTTTAACTTCTTCAGAGAAGGCAATCAGGGGTACATTATGTCCAGAGAAGGTGGATTCATCAGTAGTAGTGGCGAACATATAACTATAAAAGGTTTCTTAGAGACAAGTCTAATTGAGTGGGAAGGGATGCTTGCCTCTGTAATATTTTTGCCGGGGTGCAACTATCGCTGCCCTTACTGTCACTCACCTCATCTTGTTTATTCCTCAGAGGAGATAGAGGTGATTCCTACGGCGGCGGTAATGGAATCGTTAAGGAAGAAAAAGGGCTGGATAGATGGGGTGGTCATCTCAGGGGGCGAACCCACGCTCCATAGGGGTTTAAGAGAGTTCATCAGGATGTTAAAGGCCCTTGGCCTAAAAGTGAAATTGGATACCAACGGTTCTAACCCGGACGTACTTGAGGGGTTCCTTAAGGAAGGGCTGCTTGATTGTGTTGCAATGGATATTAAGGCACCACTGGAGGAGAGGGACTATAATAGGGCTACTGGGGTGAGTTGTGATGTAGAGGCCCTTAAACGTAGCATCTGCATTATTATTGAGAGCGGCGTAGAACACGAATTTAGGACTACCGTTTGCCCGGGTCTTTTGACAGAAGAGGGTATAGGGAGGATTCCTCAGTACATCTCTGGGGCGAAGAGGTATGTGCTACAGTCCTTTAGGCCGAATAATTGTCTTGACACTGACATGCTTGAGGTTAAACCTTATTCAGTGGAAATTCTTAAAAGATTTAAGGAAGTAGTCAAAGACTCTCTAAGCAATTGTCTTCTAAGGGGGGAACCTGCTGACGAGAGGTCTGGCTACAAAAACCCGGACTTTTGAATAAGCAAATATAGGTTAAGTAGATAGTCTAAGCTTACACTTAGGCTCAGGGGGTAAAATCTTCTTGACATAATGCCAAAAATTAGCTAATTAATAGGCAATGGGTGGCGTGGCGTAGGCTAACTGAGGTCTTCAGACATTACCTGCAAAAATAGTTTGACTCCTCTTAAAAGCCGCATTTAGAAAGGGTGCTTCTATAATTCAGTAGCTGCACTCTTTTTCTTTAAGGGTATTATGCAACTAACCAAGCTGGAACTCTTTGGCTTCAAATCCTTTGCTGACAGGACAGAATTTACCTATTGCCCCGGTATTATAGAAATTGTAGGGCCTAACGGGTGTGGTAAGAGCAATGTCGTTGATGCCTTTAAGTGGGTATTAGGGGAACAGGGTACTAAGTCCCTAAGAGCCACTGAAATGACCGATGTAATCTTTAACGGTAATAACCACCGCCCACCTGCCGGCTACGCAGAGGTTTCTGTCACCTTATTAAACGATAAGGGGCTTCTTCCACTGGAATATAATGAGATTTGTATAACAAGGAGGCTGTATACCTCAGGGGAGTCGGAATATTTAATTAATAAACAACTCTGTCGTCTAAAGGACATAAAAGAACTCCTCATGGACACAGGTCTGGGTACGGACTGCTATTCACTCATAGAGCAGGGAGAGGTGGATATGCTCTTGCAGGCAAATCCACAGGAGCGGAGGTTAATCTTTGAGGAGGCTGCTGGAATAAGCAAATATAAGGCTAAGAAGAAGGCCACAATTAGTAAGTTAGAGAAGATAGAGCAGAACCTCTTACGCCTGGGGGACGTCCTGGAGGAGGTGCAAAAGCAATCGCGTTCAGTAAAACTTCAGGCTGCCAAGGCCAGGAGGTACAAGGAGTATACAGAGAGGCTAAAAGAGCTTCGCCTGCAGTGGGCCCTAAAGGGTTTTAACGAATTTCAGTTGCAAAGTAGCCAGCTATCCTCTCAGATGGAACAGATATTAGCCCAAGAAAAGATATTATCGGTAGAAAAGGAGAATCTGGAAGGCCAAAAGCGGACAATGGAGGGGGAACTCAGGCAGCTAGCATATCAGTTGTCTCAGGATAGGATGGAACTGGCGCATATAGAGGGTCAAATCTCCGGCGCTACTGATAAGATAGCCATAGAGCAACAGAGGGTTGAGGAGTTGAAACTCCAGGCCGCTAAATCTGCTGAGCACTTACAGCATCTGCAGGTGAAGAATGAGGATTTGGAGGGCCAACTACTGGAAGTTCAGAGAGAGGCTACGTCTATTGCAGAAGAGGTAGAAAAACTGCGTGACCAGCTTTCTCAGCAGGAAACGGAATATCAGACGTTAGTTCAGGAAAGCCATAATTATGCAGAAGAATTGGAAAAAAAGAAGGCATTACAGATTTCTACCCTCCAGCATCAGGCACAACTTCAAAATGGGCTGAGCAGTATAAACACAGAGAGGGAGTCTTTCCTGAAGAGGAAGTCCAAATTGGAGCAGCACCTTGCTAGTGCAACGGAAGAGCTCCAGATGTTGCTGGATGAGAAAAAGGTACTTGAAGAAGAAAGGGCTCTTTTAGTTCTGCACAAGGAGGAACTAGAGAACAGGCAAAAAGAATTGGGCATGCGGAGGGAGTCCTTGAAAGGGGAAGAGACTTCATTGGAGGAAGTACTATCCCAGAAGAAACAGCTGCTTTCTGCCAGGAAGGCCCGCCAGGAGACACTGAAGGACTTTGAGGCGAGGGCAGAGGGGGTAGAAGGTGGCACCAAGGCCATTATGGAAAAGGCCCTTCAGGAGGGTATGTCCGGAATAAGGGGTATAGTGGCGGATATTGTGAAGGTGGACCTATCCCATGCCCCGGCCCTTGAAGCAGCCTTTGGAGCCAAGAGTCAGGCCCTGCTTACCCAGACTGTCACGGAGGCACTTGAAGCCCTTTCCTTTCTTGAGACCACGCAAAAGGGTAGGGCTACTTTTCTGCCTATGGACCAGCTTCAGAATGGAAATAATGGCTCTCTTGCGGTTGAGGATGAGGGTGTAATAAAGGCACTGGACCTTATTAAGTGCGATGAAACTCACCTACCATTCTTAAAGAAACTCCTGGAGAAAACCCTTGTAGTAAAGGACCTTCCTACAGCCCTTTCACTTTCCAGTAACAGTAAGTATCATGGTGTACGTTTTGTGACCCTGAAGGGTGAAGTCCTGGAGCCTGAGGGTTCCATCACAGGCGGTAGCCTTCCAAAGCCGGATAGGGGGCTTATCTCCAGAAAGAGCGAGTTAGAAAGCTTAGAGAGCGAAATAAAGTCATTAAGTGATGAAATTGAATCTATAGAGGCGACTAAGAGGGGCTATCAACAGGAGGGCCAAAGCCTGGAGTCCCTATTATCTGAGAGTAAACTTCAACTAGAAGAAGCCCAGAAGGTTTCTCTGGCTAAGGAAAGTATTCTTCAAGAAAAAGGGCTAAAGCTAAATATGTTAGCGGAGGAAAAGGATACATTCCAAGAAGAACTTAAGGAGATTCAATTCCTGTTGGAAGATCTTTCACAAAAGGAAAACCATTTAAGAAATGAACTGGTGGAGGTAGAAGCAAAGATTAAGGAAATAAAGGAAGCTGTGGAGCAGGTTTCCAGGGGCTTGTCCGAGAGGCAAACCAGGAGAGAGGCTTTAGAGCGGGATTTGACAGCGCTGAAGGTAACTCTAGCAGCGCGGGAGGAAAAGGGGCGTTCTGTTTCCGTAGAAATGACGCGGCTAAGGCAGACCGTAGAGGAAATTTCTGATGAGATAGACCTTACCCTTCAGTCCCAGAAGGAGGCTGAGGAGAAGCGGCTGGTTGCTGAGCAAGAGGTCTCTTCTTTAGAAGAGCTAATTAAAGACCTGGAGGATAAAAGGGGCAAGGCTTCTTTAAGTGTAAGCAGTTTGGAGGAAAAAGAGGGGCAGTGCCAGCAGGCCCTTTCTGGCCTAATTCCTGCTCTAGAAGAGAAGGAGAGTCAGCGTAATTCTGTCCATGAGGAACTCCAGTCTATGAGGCTAAAAGAGAGGGAGTACGAGATAAAGATGTGTGACCTTGAGGATAGGATAAGAGAGGAATATAAGGTAGAGATCAAGAATCTTACCCCCCAAGAGATAGACTGGTCACAGACCACACAAGAGATGGAAGAGTTAAAGACTAAGATAGAGCGACTAGGAAACGTTAACCTGGAGGCACTGGAAGAACTGGACCAGCTAGAGATACGAGAGAACTTCTTATCTACACAAAGGGATGACCTCTTAAAGGCAAAGAATTCTTTGATGGAAATTATCAGAAAGATTAATCACACGAGTAAAGAACTCTTTGAAAAAAGTTTTAATGAAATAAGGGAGAATTTTAACAAGATGTTCCGTAAGCTGTTTGGGGGTGGAAGGGCTCATATTATTTTGGAAGAGGGGCAGGATATTTTGGATGCAGGTATAGAGATAGTGGCCCAACCTCCGGAAAAGGAACTCCGCTCCATAAATCTTCTATCCGGTGGAGAGAAGTCTCTAACGGCTGTGGCACTCCTTTTCTCTATGTTTCAGACCAAGCCTAGTCCCTTCTGCATCCTTGATGAGGTGGATGCTGCTCTGGATGAGAATAACATTGTGCGGTTTACAGAGGTCTTAAAGGAATTTGCCCAAAATACACAGTTTATAGTTATAACCCACAACAAGCGTACTATGGCGATTGCTGATACCCTGTATGGCATTACTATGGAAGACCCTGGTATATCCAAAAAGGTGATGGTGAAACTGGAAGAGGTGGAAGGTTATACATCTGGTAAGCCTAACCGTGCACCTAAGGAAAGGAAAGTGTTGCAGGATTCGCAAAGACCAGGGGTTCCACCATCACCCAAAGATGTAGAAACATCCCAAAATATTGGCAACTTCGTTAGCCCGCCTACCGAGAGAGAAACCCTCTCGGAGGCAATTACCTCTGAGTAAATAAAAACTAGAGGATATGGTTGTGCCACTGGCGTAAGTATTTATGTATAAAAGACTTAGGCAGGATTACTCTTTTGCGCTCGCCTCTTTTTTAGCAGCACAACAGCCACCTGGGGTTGCTCCAATCTTTTCCCCTCGCTCTGTCATGGGGCTGCACACGTGTGCCCCGGATTTTATACCATGATTTTCCAGAACCATTTTAAGTACATCCACCTGGGAATCTGTGAGAGAAAGGGCGGTACGTGCTTCCTCTAAAATTGCTTTCACAGAGATGCCTTCTTTAGAAGGGCAACTGCCGGCCCCTTTTTCGCAACACCCCCCTCCGATAGCCTCTTTAAAACCCATTAGAGATAATGCCAAAACTATGGATAAAACTAGCTTTTTCATTCTAATCTCCTTTAGTCTTCAAATTATTACAAAAAAGGGTTAAGGATTTCAGTTACTTATTATGACTGTATCTCCTTCCAAGCAAACCCTGTAAACTGACTCGTCTTTCTTCATAAAGGAAGTAAGCTTTCCCACGATGGGGTATTTACCCACCCAAACTAACACTTTACCAGTGGTAATGTCAAATTTCGTCCCATGGCATGGGCAGGTAATTACCGTACCTTCCAAGTCACCTTCGCTAAGGGAGCATCCCATGTGGGTACACTTATCACCGATAGCATAATATTTTTCTCCCACTTTTGCTACTAAGATTCCTTTGCCTTCTATTTCTATCTTTTTGGGACGTCCTTCCTGGATTTCCAAGGCGTTAAGTATTACCTTTTTCAATCAATACCTCCTGTAAATGGTAACAGAGGATCCCGAACGTGTGTGGTCTTTTGGACTGGCAAGTGTAACTACTTTTGCGGCCACCTCTTCCGGCCTCAGCAGACCCTCTGGGTCATGCAAGGGGAACATGTTATGGTGCATTTCTGTGTCCACGCCTCCCGGACAGAGGGCTATTACTTTTATTCCGAACTCTTCCACTTCAGCTGCTACACTTTCAGTTAGGCCAATCACTCCAAACTTAGAGGCGCAGTAGGCCGCAAATCCGGCGATGCCGTGCTTGCCTGCCCCTGACGATATGTTGATAATTACCCCGGAACTTTGTTCCTTCATTACGGGTAGTACAGCCTTCATCCAGTAGTATGTTCCAGTGAGGTTGGTGTCTATAGTCTCAAGCCACTGTTCGTCTGGAAGATCAGTTAGTGGAGTGTTACCGTAGCCTACCCCTGCGTTGTTTACTAATACATCAATGCGGTGCCAGTGTTTTTTTACTTCATACACAGCGTTTGAGATGTCTAGAGGCTCTCGCACATCCCCCCTTATCGGAAGTACCTCAGCCCCCGTATCCTTCAAATCCTTGGCTACCAGGGCCAAAAGGGTGGTATTTCTGGCAAAAAGGACTGTTCGGTAGCCCTCCTTTGCGAAGGCGCTCGCGCAGGCTTTTCCGATCCCTTTGGTGGCTCCAGTGATTATAGCTACCTTTTGTATCATAGGCGTTATTCTGTGAAACTAGGTTTGTGAATATCTAAGAGTTTTACTTTATCAGGCTCAGTGATACCTGCTAGGGGTGGGAGGCTTTTGGGGGTGACGGACGTCCCTACCCTGGACCATATAAATTACGTCCTCACAAATGTTTGTGGCATGGTCTCCTATCCTTTCCAGGTTTCTGGAGATGAGTATAAGGCAAAGGGCCCTCTGGATAGTGGAATGGTCAGATATCATGTAAGTGAGAAGTTCTCTGAATATCTGGTCTTTTAGGTCATCTAATTTGTCGTCCTCATTAAGGGTTGTTTGTGCGAGCGCAGTATCTTTGTTTACAAAGGCTTCAAGGCTATCGTTAAGCATCTTCTGCGCTATTTCAGCCATCCTGGGTATATCAATAAGGGGTTTAAGCAGGGGATGCTTCAATAATATTTGAGTATTTTGGCAGATATTTACGGCCTGATCAGCAATACGCTCAAGCTCGCTGTTTATCTTTATAGAGGCTGCAAGGAATCTGAGGTCAACCGCCATTGGTTGGTGTAAGGCTAATAATTTCATGGCCTTATCATCAATCTCTATTTGCAGGTGGTTTACCTCATTTTCATTCTTAAATACCTCATCCAGTAAGGACTCGTCTCTTTCTACCAGGCCCTTTATAGCCGCACGAATCATACTCTGAGCCAGAGAGCCCATATAGAGCAGTCTCTCCTTAAGCGTAGTTAATTCTTTGTCAAAGGAGCGTTCCATAGTTTAACCAAACCTACCTGTTATGTAATCCTCTGTGGCCTTTTCCTGGGGGTTAGTAAAGATATCGCTCGTTTCTCCAAATTCTATGAGGTTTCCCATTAGAAGGAAGGCTGTATAATCTGAAACCCTGGCAGCCTGCTGCATATTGTGTGTAACGATGATTACTGTGTAATCCCTCTTAAGTTCAGTAATTAACTCCTCAATTTTGGCCGTTGCGATGGGGTCAAGGGCCGAACACGGTTCATCCATAAGCAAAACCTCTGGGTCAACTGCCAGTGCCCTTGCGATGCATAATCTTTGCTGCTGACCCCCGGAAAGTTGTAAGGCGTTGACATGGAGTCTTTCCTTCACCTCCTCCCAGAGGGCTGCCTTTCTCAAGCTTTTTTCTACTATATCATTCAGGGAGCCCTTATTCAACCTGTTATGTAGCCTTGGGCCAAAGGCCACGTTATCATATATGGATTTGGGAAAGGGGTTTGGCTTTTGGAAAACCATTCCCACCCTACGCCTTAATTCCACGACATCTACGTCTCTATCGTAGACATTTTTGTCATTAAATAGCACTTTTCCTTCTACTTTTATTTTAGCAGTAATTTCACAAATCCGATTTATGGCCTTTATAAGGGTAGACTTGCCGCATCCAGATGGCCCTATAATAGCCGTTACACAATTCTGGTGAAAAGGCAGACTTACTTGCTTGAGTGCCTTTAAGGTGCCGTAGTAAATGCTTAAATTTAGGGTTTCTATTACCTTTCTGTCCATCTCTGGGTTATTTCCCATCTTATTATCTTGTAAAGCATTATGTTTTTTCTCCAAAATTATATTTGAATAGCTATTTTCTGCAAATAATGTTGCAGGTGTTTGTAAATTGGCTAAAGGACACATACTTTTACCTCCAGTTTCAAGCCTTGGCAGTTTAGTCTTTGATTAGTGACATTCATTTTTTTAATAGTATTTCTTCTGATATTTGTTTCTGAGCCATATAGCTATTGCGTTCATGATTAGAAGGACTGCAAGCAATACGATGATAGCGGCAGCGGCATTTGTGAAAAAGCCCTTTTGAGGGCGTGAGACCCAGTTAAAGATTTGTATAGGTAGTGCGGTAAACGGGGAAAGTGGGCTGTTTGGCAGAAAGGCTACATAGGTGAGGGCGCCTATGGTAAGTAGCGGGGCCGCTTCTCCAATAGCCCTTGAAAGGGCCAGTATAGTCCCTGTAAGTATGCCGGGTACGGCAAGGGGTAGGACATGATGCCTGATGGTTTCCCAGCGTGTTGCTCCGAGGGCGTAAGAGGCCTCACGGATAGAAATAGGTACAGCCCTTATTGCTTCTCTTGAAGAAATGATAATTATTGGTAAGACCAGTAGTGCTAGTGTGGCACCACCGGCCAGGATGCTACGGTCCATCCGCATTGCCCTTACAAAGACCTCAAGCCCCAAAAGGCCATATATTATAGAAGGCACGCCAGCAAGGTTGGCAATGTTTACCTCTATTAACTGACTTAGCCAGTTCTTTCTTGCATACTCTTCCAGGTATATGGCTGCTCCTACGCCTATGGGAAAGGCAAAGAGGGCTGTAATAGTTACTACACATGCGCTCCCTACCAGGGATGATAGAATGCCTGCAAGTTCGGGCTTACGTGAAGGGAAGCTGGTCAAAAACTGCCAGCTTATGCGGGTAATGCCATCCATGCAGACGTCCACCAGGAGAGTTATAAGTACTCCTATGGTAAAGACGAGGCTCAACATTGCCAGTACCTGAAAGGCCCATTCTTGCCAGTGACCTTTCTTCATGCATAGACCTCCCTGAAACGTTTGCGTAAGAGATGGCTGATTATATTTATAACCAGGGTGCTTACGAAGAGCATCATGCCCACTACAAAAATGGTGTGATATTCTAGAGTGCCGTGAGGGGTATCTCCGAGGCTCACTTGCACAATATAGGCGGTCATTGTTTCTATAGGTACCAGTGGGTTCAATGTGAAGCGTGGTTGAAGTCCTGCCGCAATGGCCACAATCATAGTCTCACCGATGGCCCTGGAAATGCCCAACAGAAAGGCCGCTGTAATCCCTGAATAGGCCGCTGGGAATACTACGAGGAAGGATACGTGTAATTTCCTTGCCCCCAGGGCATAAGCTCCCTCCCTAAGGTTCTGGGGTACGGCGTACATGGCATCCTCACTTAAGGAAGAAACAATGGGGAGTATCATTACGCCCATTACTATCCCTGGACTGAGGGCATTGAAACCTGACATAGAGGGTATTAACTTTTGCAAGAGAGGTGTAATAAAGAGCAAGGCAAAATAACCATACACAACTGTTGGTATTCCGGCTAAGACTTCCAGGATTGGTTTTATTGCCCGACGGGCTTTGTCAGGGGCGTACTCGCTCAAATAGACCGCAGCAAGTATCCCGATAGGCATGGCTACCAACATGGCTATGAACGACGTGAGGAATGTCCCGCATACCAGGGGCCAAATACCGTAGTGTTTATCAACAAACAGGGGAGTCCACTGGGTATCAAAGAAGAAGTTTAGTGGAGAAACCTCACGGAAAAACCCAACTGTCTCAAAAGCTAAGACAAATATTATACCCGCGGTGGTTAATATAGATATTATGGCACAAAGAAAGAGGGCAAAGTGGATAAGTTTTTCGGTGAAGTGTGCACCTTTACGACGGCGGCCTATAGTACCAATACGGGCTGAAGGCCCGCCAGGTGTTCTGGACTTGGCAGGTCTCTCCCTTGTGGCTATTTCAGTGGTTTTTTCTTTACTGGGTTTTGCTGAGTAAGGTTTCAATGGATACCCCTATTTGGGAACCTTCTCCGCCAAAGATAGAGCCTGTTACGCGCCTGGTGAAGCGGTCCCAGGCCAGGGCATAAGCATTTGCCGGTAGAGGGATATAACCCACTTCCAAGACAAGCGGCCCTCCATTGGCTAGATAGAATTCTATGAACTTTTCTATTTCAGGCTTCTCAGCGGACTGTTTGCTAATGTAAATAAAGAGGGGACGGGCCAATGGCTGATAGGTGTTATTCTCAACAGTCTCTTTACTGGGCAGGATTGGGCCTTCACCATTTTCTGGTCTCTCATCATCAACGGACACCACCTTTAATTTATCCTGGTTTTCTTCGTAATAAGCCAGTCCAAAAAAGCCCAGGGCTAGTTTGTCTGTGGCAATGCCTTGTGCAAGGACGTTGTCATCTTCGCTTGCTGTATAATCTCCCCGACTTGCGTGTTCCTTTCCCACGATTGCCTCTGTGAAGTAATCATAGGTACCAGAGTCTACACCAGCCCCGAACAGATGTATTTCTTCGTCTGGCCATCCTTCTCTTACTTGGCTCCAACGGGTAATCTTTCCTTGAGCCTCTGGTTCCCAGAGTTTTTTAAGTTCCTTCACTGTTATATAGTTACACCAAAAGTTGTCAGGGTTCACTACCACCGCCAGGGCATCATAGGCTACGGGCAACTCTATGTACTCAATCTTGTTTTCCTTACATAGTTCTACCTCGGTAGGTTTTATGGGCCTTGAGGCATTTGTTATGTCCGTTTCTCCGTTTCCAAACTTCTTGAATCCTCCGCCTGTCCCAGAGATACCTACCGTTATTCTTGAGCCTGGGTATTCGTTCTGGAATTCCTCTGCCACTGCTTCGGTAATAGGGTAAACCGTACTGGAACCATCCACCTTTATGAGGCCACTCAGCTGTTCTTTAGCATCAGGGGTAGAGAGGGTTAGGTTCAAACCCAATAAGGCAGATGTAACTATTAGTAGAAAATTTTTCATTTTTGTATTTCTCCATTAGAATTCATTTTTACTAAGAGAGTATTTAGAAAATATTAAGATTCTATTAAGACCTAGACATCAGGACTCCGGTCCTTATCAAGACGGATTACTACCCCTTCCAGCGCCCCTTGCGCATTGCGTATGGGTTCGGACCGTACAACGCCTTTAACGCAGGTCTTTGCACAGGCAAGGCCGGTCTCTCTTGCCCTTCGGGCTGGGCAGTCTTCACACATAATAAAGAGTGGGTCTTTCTGGCATGCATCAAAAAACCGCCACCCCGATGCATTGGCCTTAACAGGATTAAGCTCCCTGTCAAAGAGTATTATTGGTTCATCCACCATGTTCAAAACCTTGTCAAGAAACCTCAAAAATAGTATGTTCATTTCTTCTCCTTTTCTTCCATCGCTTTTTCCGCTTTTCCGTAAAACCTCTACACATTTACTAAAAAGCTAACTGGTACTGGAGTCTGAATCTCCACGTCTCCTTGTCGTCGTTGACGTTGAACGGTGGTTTATTGTCCTTTGAGACGGGTAAGAAGCCCTGGTTTAGTCTTGAAACATCAGCCTGAATTTTATTTTTATGCCCTTTGAAGTAGTAGTTCAGGCCAAAGGTAATTTCCTCCTCACTGCCCGGGGTGCGATTGTTATTACCTTCCCCAACGAGTATTCCAATATCCTCTTTGTCCCTGTTAAATTCTCTATCCATCCAGGCGTATCGGGAGGCAAGCTCCAGGCGTTTTGGGAGAATGAAATATCCTCCTTGCACCATGTAGCCAATGGCGTTGGTGGTACTTGCAAATCCTGGTTCCCGCAGATTTCTCAAGAATGCTTCTGTCAGGAGAGAAAACCCCTTGTATTTAAGGCCGCCGTCTGCTGTGAATGTCGTCATGTAGATGTCGTCCGAGACGGCTGTTCTGGTGCTACCTGTACGAATCTCCCCTCCGGAATTATAAGCGGCCCCAAAGCCTATGGTAGCCTTTAGTGTCTCGGAATAATCTATATCTGTTTCCTTGTAGTCAAAGAACCCCAAGGGATGCCAGGCAAGCCTTCCCATGTAGAGCATCTTATTGTCTGAATTCTCGTTTCGCCTGTTTATCCCCTGTCCTGTGAATATGCCCAGGTGGTACTCCAACTTTCTATCAAATAGCTCGCGGTGAAAGTCAACGCCGACGTCGCGGTCCAGGCTGAACTCAGCGTTGAGTATGCTCCTGTCCACAAGTTGTAACGTGCTGCTTGAGGACATAAATTGCCTGCTAAAGGGGACCTTAAATTGTCCGCCCTTTATTGCAATATATTTTCCTATCTCAGGAAGTCCTGAATAGTCTACGTAGTAGTCCAGAAGGTGGGTTCCTTCCGTGAGTCCCGGGGTCTCTAACTGGAAGTAATACTGAAGTTCCTTAGTAAAGGCATACCCTTGCCATACAAGCCTACCGCGCCTGAGGCGGAAAGAGCTGGTATCCCTGTCTCCAGGTGAGGTAGGGCTGGAGACCACGTTTTTATCCTCTTCCCTGTCGTTATAGGTGTACAAAACCTGTACCCTGCCACTCATATGAAGGTGGAACTTTCCATCCAGACTCTCAAGGTAGAAGCCTTTATCACCGTAACCTGCTTTAACCTTAGCGGTGCTCAGGCTTTCTATCTTTTTCTTTGCCTCCGGGGAGTCCATATATCTGTTTATGGCCTCTACCACATCTTCTTTTATTTCTGCCTGCACAAATTCTCCTTGCTTCTCATTGACTTCGCCCCCATCAAAGGGAAGGTTCAGTCCTGGCTTTTCTGAGTGTGCGACCTTTTCTACTTCCTCTTTGGCTAGCTTTAACTTAAGGTATTTAATTTCTTCCTCCTGGGCTTCCACTCTGGTCTTAAGAATCTCTAGCTGCTCAAACATGACCTTAATGTCCTGGGTACTCTCTTGAGCAAAAATTTTATTGATTGGACTTAATAGGAGTAAGAGGAGAGCCCCAATCGTTGATAGTTTCATTGCTTTGCTCCTTTCGCAAAGTGCTTGTTTAGAATTGAAATTAAACGGATGAGGTTAAGGGAATATAAGGTGAGGGTTAAAAAATTGTTAAAAAGTAGGACTGTCTTCAAAGAGGGTCTTCCCCCTTTGGCTCTTTGTACGTTAGGACCAAAACAGCGGTGGCCCTTTTATCTGGCTGGAAAGGATAGAGTAAAGGTGCTCCCTGAGCCAAGTTGGCTTTTTACCCTAGCTTCACCCCCATGGGCGAGCATTATATGTTTTACTATGGCCAGGCCTAGTCCGGTGCCACCCATCTCCCTGGAGCGGGCCTTATCTATACGGTAGAACCTCTCAAATATGCGCGGGAGGTCTTGCTCCGGGATACCAATGCCTGTATCAGTCACACAAATTTCTATCCGATTGTTGCGCCTTCTAGCTGCAAGTGATAGCTTGCCTCCGTTTGGGGTATACTTTATGGCATTATCCAGTAAGTTTGTTAATGCTTGGTCTAGAAGGAGCTCATTGGCCAAAAGTTCTAAATCTTCTGGTTCTGTGTTTATTTCTAAGAGATGGTTTTTTTCCTTAATACGGTCCTCCAGATGGGCGGTTACCTTTTTCATTAAAGAGAGTAATTTTATCTTTCCCAGTTCCAGTGGTACTTCTCTGGACTCTATCTTGGAGAGGCTAAGCAGGTCGTTTATAAGAGTATCCAGACGGTTGGCGTGTTTTTCTATAATGTTAAGGAATCTACTGGCATTTTCTGGTTCATTTAAAGCCCCATCTTTCAGGGTTTCCACAAAGCCTTTGATGGAGGCCAGGGGTGTTTTAAGCTCGTGGGAGACGTTAGCCACAAACTCTACCCTCATTTTTTCCAACTTTTTTAGGTCAGTAATGTTGTGCAAGACTATTGCTGTCCCCGATACTTGCCCGGACTCAATAATTGGGGAGACTTGTAGACGGAAGGTGAGCTCTTTTGATGTAAAACTACCACCCCTTCCTGCGGTAGCAATCCCTGTTAGTTCAATTCCTTTACTTTTTTCTTCCTTTAGCACTTCTCTTATAAGCCCAATTAGCTTGGGCTCCCTTATGACTTCCCATAAGTACCTGTTGAGGACCTTTTGTTTGGGTAGAGAAAGCATCTCGCAAGCGGCCTCGTTTAGCTTGAATATTTTTTCGTGGTTATCTATTGCCACCACCCCTTCCGTCATGCTTGAGAGGAGCGCCTCAAGTTGGTTTTTATCTTTGGTAATGGTGGCTATTGACTCTTCCACTATCTGTGCCGTACGGTTAAGGTTCATGGACAGTAGGCCCAGCTCATCCGTGGTGGATATATTTGCCCTCCTTGAAAAGTTACTTCTGGTGAATTCCTCAGAAACTCTGGTTATTTCTTGGAGTGGTTTTAAGAAACGGCTGTTTATCAGCCAACCTAAGGGTAGGGCAATGGCTGTGGCCAGAAGGCTCCCCAAAGCAAAAGTGAGGCCGGTACCAAGTTTTTCACTTAGAGGCGTGTTAATAAACAAACCTACTGTTAAGACATATATGCTTATTAAGGCCACATATCCAAAAAAGGTCTTACGAAGGAGACTTCTCATGTTTTGACCTTCAGATTTTGACCCTTGATTTGAAGATTAACTAAGTTTGAATTCCAAAAAGTTGTTGAGAAAAAGGACAAATTAGAAGCGGCTTTTTAGCGTTCTTTAAATTTATACCCTACGCCTCTTACAGTAACTATGTGAGGGCCATATTTACCCAGTTTTTTCCTCAAAGAGGCAATGTGGACGTCTATGGCCCTATCTATTACCACCGCATCTTCTCCCAGTACGCCATCCATAATTTGGTTTCTTGTGAGTACCCTCCCAGCCCTCTCTGCCAGGAATCTTAGGAGGTTAAACTCCATTCGTGTGAGTTGTATGTCTTGCCCATCTACCTTGACCTCATGCCTCAGAGAGTCTATGGCCAGTCCCTTCAGCTCTATGACCTTCCTGCTCTCAAGAGATTCTTCGTACCTCCTGAGGATGGCCCTCACCCTGGCAATCAGTACCCTGGGGCTAAAAGGTTTGGTTATGTAGTCGTCGGCCCCAACCTCAAGCCCTGAGACTATATCCGCTTCAGCATCTTTTACGGTGAGGATAACTACTGGAATACAGGCAGTCTGAGGGTCTTTTTTAATCCTACGGCACACCTCTAAACCGTCTATCATTGGTAGCATAAGGTCCAGGATTACTAAGGAGGGGCGCTTTTTTTGCGCCAGCTTCAGCCCCTCTTCTCCATCAGTAGCAGAGATGACCTGGAATCCTTCCTTCTCCAGGTTGTATCTTATTAGTTCAATCAGGTCTTTCTCATCCTCTATGACGAGGACTTCCTTTTTGGCCATTTATTACCTTTGCTAAGAGTTTTAGATATACAATTTAGGCCATTTTAGAAGATATTAAAGTAAAGAGACTGTGCAGTCAAGCGGATACGGCTATGAACTTCATGCATAAGTCGGACATTGCTTACTTATTTAACCATATATGCTTATTAAAATCCCTTTCTTGGTTGTAGGGGGTTGCTTCTTCCTTGTTACTTTACGAATTAAAGGTTCAGGGTTTTTTGCTTGACATGGTAGTCATAATAAGTATTTATTATCCGTGGAGATTCTATGATATTCGGGAAGAGTAGGGAGATTGCCAGTAGTTACAGGTTCGGAAGGAAATGGGCAAGAACAAAAAAGAAGTACTTGGCCTGATTTGGGATTGTGGGTTTTTCAATAGTTAGAAGCCGCTAATCTAAGGAGGGTTGGGTAAAATGCTACTTAAAGTGAAAATATTCGTGGCGGGTTGGATTTGTTTTGTAGTGTGTTTTATTATGGCTGGCCCGGTTGCTTTTGCTTCCAGTGTAACTCCTGCGACTCAATTGGAACGCCTGGGGGAAGTGGCTCAACGTGGCAAGGCACTGAAAGAAATGCTAGGGGAGAATACCAGGAGGCTTTCTACGGGAGGACAAATGCTAGTGTCTCTCGGGGAGAATTGGCCCAAATTAAAGCCCAGGTTAGAAGCTGCCATACGGCGATGGGAAGTCATTAAAGACCAAGCGGCACCAGTTGAGAAGCAGGTGCCCAAGCCTGAGGCGCAGGCCCAAGGGGGTGGCAATTCCCCTGCTGCTGCTAAAGCTAAGGATGGCAGTGCCCCCGACGACTTTGATGACAACATCTCTAACTTTTTTGGATTTACCCAGAGCGAGGTAAGCATTGGGTGGTGGAATACCAATGCCGTTCTTGGGTTTAATGATTCGGGAAGCCTTGTTAGAACCATCTTTTTTCCAGTCCCTTCGGCAAACTTTAGCTTTATTGGCTGGTCCCGTTCTACGAATGCCGATAAATCCTCACCTGACTTCACAGATATGGGGGCTTTAGTGGCACCTACCCCTCCCGGGGTAACATTTCGTGACGTCTTTGGTGACCCAGTTGTGAGGACTACCTGGTCCAATGTTTTTTACTATGCGACTTTAGGGGAAGATGCTGTCCCGGGCCCCAATCTTACTAATATTATAGTGTTAAAATCAACAGATGGTGGGGCATCGTTTCCTACCGCAACCGCAGCTGCCTCCTACTCCGTCAATGACAACTTTGTGGAGAAGCCATGGATGGACGCAATGCCCGGTGGAAGTACTGCTACCGATTGGATATATGTTACCTATACCCGTTTTCAGCAGGTGCCTGGTGACTTTCTTACCCATATTGAGGGAGTTGTTTCAACCGATGGAGGGGCAACGTGGTCTTCCCCAGTGACACTGGCAACCGCCTCCGACGACGATGATGAGTTTGTTCAAGGCTCGCAGGTGGTCTGTCAGCCGAACACAAATAACGTTTATGCATCGTGGGAAAGGTACAATTCTGCTACCCGTGCCAGGAAGATTCAGATAAGGAGGTCTATTGATGGAGGGCTAACTTGGGGACCCACTGATGACGTTACTGAACTGTTGGGTGTAGGTAACCAGGAGCCATTAGACGCTCTTCAGGGAGGCTTTAGGGCAGGTCTTCATCATAGTCTGGCCTTTGACGCATTAACCGGGGAACTTTGTCTAGCCTATCATACAGGCTCTGGTGAAGAATCTTCTGACCCAGCTGGGGTTGATGGTTCATATCATTATGCAGACGTGTTTGTCCGCGGAGCTCCAACAAATTCTTGGCCGCTCGTATGGTCAGCGCCGATTCGGGTAAACAATGATACCGATGGCTCGCAGCTTGTTGACAACTGGCAGCCTGGTATTGCTGTTGACCATCAAGGTAAGAAATTTGTGGGTTTCTACGACCGGAGAATAGATCCGAGGAACTTCCTAATTCAATTCTTTGGTGCTACGTCCAAGGATGGAACGCAGTGGAAAAATAAGGTCCTATCCAACAAGAAGCAAGGATTTGCCCCTGTCCCGGGCCAGGATTTCATAGTTACCGATCTCTATATGGGGGATTACAATAACCCTGCCGCGGACAGTTCAGGAGTAAACAGAGGTTTTATTGTTGGCTGGGGTGATAATAGCCTGGGTGATCCTAACATACGAGTGCAAAAGGTCAAATAATTTGTTTCTTTATATTTTGGGGGCTAGGGTTTATCCCTAGCCCTTTTTGTTTTAGCCTTTTAAACTGTGGAAAACTTTAAAGAAAGGTTATTGGGCAAGGGTCTGGAGATTTTTCTAAAGATTGTTAATTTTTGTCTTTTGATTTGAGATGCCATAAATTTTTTTAACTGAAGTCCTTAGATGATTAATAAATGGAAGAAATTAGGTAACAAACATGCTGTATTTGTTAAGTAGTTAAATTGCGATATAGTGTTAGTATGGAAAATAGGCTGTATATAATATTTTTGGTATTAGCGATGTGTATCAGTAATGGGTGTGCAGTTAAAGAGGCACAAAAAGATGGGCGTGATTACAGCACTACCGCTGTGGAAGATGTGCCCATTGCGCAAGTGCAAGGTGTTTCAGAACCACCGGTTACAGAATCAGGAGTCTCACCTTTTGAGGCTCAGGAAAGAATAACCCAGACATTGCCTTGCGAAGCTACGAAAGTAAGGGAGTGCGTTCTCAATGTGCTCCGTGAACGAGGCGAGATTGTTCTTACCCCCGAGGGACCAAAGGAAGACGTTATCACCGGGTCCCGTACCATAAGCACGAAGGAACTAAAACGTATAGCCTCACTACCTACGCAAGAGCGGGTCCGATGGAAAAGAGGGATGTATACTTTACACCTGAGGCTTTCTCCTGGCCCTGACAAATCAACACTCCTGATGCTAGCTGTGAGAATTCTCGGATACAGAGAGAATGGCATGCCTCTACTTCGGCCATCACCCTGGTGGCCACTCCCCTCCAAAGGGGTTTTAGAGCAAGAAATACTTGCTGCCATCTCACAGTGCTGTCAGATGTAGCTGAGAAGTGCTTACTTATGTCTAAATATCCCTTGATACTTTAAATAAAGGGTGGAATAATCCATGATTAATCTGTTTATACAATTTGTACATGCAATGGAAAATTTCTCTTTACAAGACAGGTGGAAAGGTATAATATTTTTCTGCGTGAGGGGGTTTTTTTGGATGGTGAGGTGATATGAGACGGGGGATACTACTATTATCAATTTTTTTCGCCATCTCCACAGTAGTGGGATGTACTGTCACGGAGACGGAGGAGGGGGGACCTGCTCCGATTGTAGAGAAGGTTCCTACGCCACCTACCCCTGTTAAGGCCCCAGAATGGGAGTGGCAGGTAACTGAGGAAAAGAGGGTGAAAGAGGAGATGCCACCACCCTCAGCGATTACTATCCAAAGAGAGTTAAAAGCTCCAGAGGTGACACTGCCACCTCGCGTGGGGGAAAAGCAATCAATATCCATAACGTTTCAGGCTGCTGACATAAAAGAAGTTCTTAGGGTACTTCTCGGAGAACTCCTCAACACTAATTATGTAATTGACCAAAGGGTAAGGGGAGAGTTTACATTCCGTATGGTGGGGCAATTCTATAAGGAAGAGTTGTTTAATATAATCCAGACCGTTTTGAGTGTGCATGATATAGTTCTTATAAGAAGGGATGATATGGTAGAGGTAACGCTTTTGGAATCAGCAAAGATGGAAGCGGGGCCTTTGGGGCTTGGGAAAAAAACAGAAAGAAAGGGGGCAGAAATAATAACTCAGGTAATTCCTTTAAACTATGTTGCCCCGCAGGCCTTAATTCCTAGTTTAAGGGCCTTTATGACGCGTGCCGGCATAGTAATGGCCCCAAACGATGCCCATGCCATTGTGGTGGTGGATAAGGCTTCTAATGTTGAGCGACTGGTTGCCATGATAGATGCGTTTGATATTCCATTTTTTGCAGGCAAGGCAGTCAAGTTTTATGAGATTAAGAATGTAAATGTGGCCAATTTAGCTAAAGATTTAAACCTGTTGGCAGAAAGCCTAGGGGCGCCACCGAAGGGGCCTAACGTCCAGATTGGCTTTGTTCCGTTGGCGGATACTAATAGGCTAGTGGTGGCTACTGCAAATCCAGGGATGTTATCAACGATTGACTTCTGGGTGAAACAAATGGACGTGAAGTCCCCAGCAGAATCTCGGCTATATATATATAAATTGCAGCATAAAAAGGCGGAGGCTATGGCCTCAATCCTTAACGACCTTTTTGTAAAAGAAGGGGCGCCGAAGGCAGCAGTGCCTGCTCCAAGTCCGGAGGGTGAGCCATCTGCACCTGCTACAACTGGTGTAACCCCTGCTGGTCCAGTTAAAGTTATCTCCGACACGGAGAGTAACGCACTGGTAATCAGGGCCTTGCCTCAGGACTATCAGAATATTCGCAGGATTATTGAGATTATGGATGCCACGCCGAGGCAGGTACTTATAGAGGTGCTTATTGCAGAGGTTACCCTCACAGATGACTTGTCTTACGGCGTGGAGTATTTCTTTAGGAACAGAGGACAGTTAGACGAAGGGTTCGCTATAAGCTTGGACAGGAGTGGGATAGGTAGGGGTACTTTCCCCCCCGGTACACAACCATCAACTGAAAATCCACTTAGCGTAACAGTTCCAGAGGGCTCTCGGTTCTTTTTCCTCCATAAAGATTTAGATGTAGTTCTAAGTCTTTTGGCGAAAACTACCCATATAGAGGTATTAGCTGCCCCACGGGTTCTTGTACGCCACGAACAAAAGGCCACTATACAGGTAGGCTCAGAAGAGCCTGTATTGATACAACAACAACAACAAACAATTTCCCCAGGAGCTCCTGTAGTAAATACAATCCAATATAAAGATGTAGGGGTGATACTTACTGTGACGCCAAGGATTGGGGAGAACAACATGGTTACCCTGGACGTTAATCAGGAGGTTACCTCTCTTGAAAGAGAAACGGGGGTCGCAGGGAGCCCAAGGTTTACTGCGAGGAAGGCCGTTACCTCTCTTGTGGTAGAAAATGGTCGTACTATTGTGTTAGGGGGTATTATAGAGATGCGAAATGATAAGGCCATAAGGCGGGTACCTGTCTTTAGCCGCGTGCCTCTACTGGGGGAGCTCTTCAAGTCTCAGGTTAGTGCTAAGAGGAAAACAGAGCTCCTTTTGATACTGACCCCTTATATAGTGAGTAACCCGGAAGAGGCTGATAAGGTAACAAAAGAATTTGAGAGGAAGCTGGAAGCTATTGGGAAACTGCGCACTAAGAAGCCAACTAAAGAGAACGTGGCGGTCCAATAGAGGCTTCACGCTTATAGAAGTACTGGTGGGGCTAGCCTTAATGGGGATTTGTGTTGCGTTGTTCCTTAACCTGATAACAGACCATCTCCTCCTTACCCGTAAGCTCATAGAACGCAATGAAAAGATGCTACATGTTATTAATAAGACCGAAGAAGCCTGCTTAGGTGTACTAAGAGGTGATTTTGAAGGAGTAGAAAACAGAAAGATATGGCGCGGTAAGACCAATGAGGGGTTGGTCTGGAAGGTTGTGGAGCAAGTCAGTAAAGAAGACCCGAGGGCTTTACTTTACGATGTAGCCATTGGGGATATTTCTTTGCAAGGTGTTAGGATACAGGGGAGTGATGAAGGTGATGTTTCGGAACGCTGAGGGCTTTACCCTCTTAGAACTGCTGGTGGCCCTGAGTATTGGTGTTGCTCTGGTAATAGCCTCTGGTGTCATCATTAAATCTTCCGTAGGGCTACTGGCCAGGGAGGAGAAGTGGCTAAGAGGAGATTTTAGGGACGCTTCTGCGCTGGAATTCTTGAGGGAACAGATTTCAGCCATGCGGGCAGGTGGTGCTACAATCAGCTTGTTTGTGGGTAAAAATGAGGAGTTAAATTTTGTTACACCAATAGCCCTGACTGTAAGGGGTAGATGTCTGGTGGAGGCCCACTATTCAGTCCAAAAAGGAGGAGGTGACAAGTATAGTCTTCTTTACGCTGAAAAACGGCTTACCACTGCAAGGGTAGCCCAGGGAGGGAAAAACTCTGAGGGAATGGTTTTACTGAGCGGTTACGATGGTGTTGGTTTTGAATACCTTGAAGGAGTAGGGGCAGATAGCAAGTGGATGGTGGAATGGAGTGGTGGAGATTTTCCCAGGGCATTAAGAATTACTTTGATACGAGGGAAAGACGAGAGAAAACTTATAGTGCCAATAGTGGCTACATCCTTTTCTTTGTCCTCTGGGCAATAGTGGTTTTATCCTTGGTTCTGCTAAGTTTTACAAGGAATATAAGAGTTAACGCAGAACTGGAGAGGGCTTATTTAGACAGGGTGAAGGAAGGTTACGACTTGCGTGGGGCATGTCTTATAGCCTTTCGCAAGCTTCCGGTCAAGACAGGTACCTCCGAGGGGAGCAGACCTGTCCCTGGCGCTGAAGTCAGAGAGCCTACTCAGCAGAGAGGGCCAGTAGGGGGGGTAGCAGAGGAAGGGGTGACAGAAGAGGTAACGGAAGAAGAGGATGATGAGTTTGAAGAATTTTTAGAAGAGGAGGAAGAAGAGGACGAAGAGGAAGATGACGAGGAAGAAGGGGAAGATGAGGAAGAAAGAGACGAGGAAGAAATCTGGAAAGATTACTGGAAACCAAGTCTTGAGCCCTATACTCTTAAGTTTAAGGAGAGGGAGTATTTTGTCTTTATTGAGGACGAAAATGGAAAATTAAATATTAATGCCCTAGTGGAGGGGAAAAAAGATGTATTTAAGAGATTATTAAAGGCTCGGGGAATTGGTCAGCATGAGGCGGAAGTCGTTACGGAGAGCTTAATTGATTGGTTAGATACGGACGATACTACCAATCCAATGGGTGCGGAGAGTAAATATTATGAAGCTATACCGGAACCTTATCCTTGCCGTAATGGGCCCCTTAGTTCGCTAGAAGAGTTTGCACTCATTAAAGGAGTAAGTCCAGAAATTTATGAGAAGGTAGAAAAAGATTTGACCATTTATGGCCAAGAACTTAAGATAAACGTTAATACAGCCTCAAGAGAGGTTATTCATGCTGCACTGGGTATTAGCCTTCAGGAGGCCGACGAGATGGTTGCTTTTGTAAATGAAAAAAAAGGTATAAAGAACCTTGATGAATTAAAGGACCTTTTCTTTAAGTTCGGGGTGGCGGGAAAGGATTTTGAAGCAATAAGGTCCTTAATGACTACTAGTTTCTCTCCTTATATAACTATCCGTTCCAAAGGCATGACTGAACGCCAGTATAGGTTGGTAGTGAGTAGAGAAGATGGGAACATCCTTGCGGTATATCCGGAATAAAAACAAGTCCACCGCTACTGGACCGATAAGGACTTTTTTCCCTTCTTTTATAGGGTTGGCCTTGCGGGGGGAAGACCTGTTCATTAGTGAGGTGGCAAAACGATTAAATACCAGGCTGAGGTCAATTACTTTGGAGGGTTTCCTTTCGCAAGACCCAAAGGCAATGCGTGTGGATACCTTTACGCTGAAGGGTGAGCAGAAGCCTGTTGTCCTTTCTTGGCCCAGGGAAAGGACTATGATTAGGGAATTACAAATAAGTAGTTCAAACCTTGGGGAGCTAAGGGAAACCCTTGCTCTACAACTAGATAGCCTATTCCCCTTTAAACCTGAAGAGGCCTACTTTGACCTCTATCCCTGTACTTTGATTAAGGGAACGGAGGAACCCGCTTTGGGTAAAAAGGTTTATCTCTTTGCTGTGAATAAAAAAGAGCTAGACGATGTCCTCAAAAGGCTTGAAGTTGTAGGTTTAATGCCTTCACGCATAATCCCAGCACCCCTTACCTTTTTACCCATGTTAGAGGATAAAGTGGAAAGGGTGGCTTGTGTATACAAGAGCGGAGAGAGTGGGTACATTTGTAACTTTTACTATAATAAAGGACTTATCCGTACACAGGCATGTGGTGGCGAAGAGGACTTAGGAGAGAACCTCAAGGAGGATTCTCCTGAGGCAATCCTAGTGGTAGGTTTTGGTGATGAGAAACTCCCCCAGCCTATCTTAGATACCCTTTCAGGAGAGGGTTTGATTACTTACTTGGATTCTTCATGGGAGAGTGTAGGCGCGGCATTATACGAGTCGTTTCCTTATAGTTATGATTTTAACTTACTTAAGTCCCTTAAAAGGAGGGTAAATTA
This sequence comes from Candidatus Brocadiia bacterium JP1, assembly GCA_051388875.1. Classification (GTDB taxonomy): domain Bacteria; phylum Planctomycetota; class Brocadiia; order Brocadiales; family Bathyanammoxibiaceae; genus JBMFFR01. The sequence continues at coordinate 118,325 of JBMFFR010000003.1, forward strand.
TCAGAGTCTCTATACGGTATTATTAACAGTTCTCCTCCTTTCGCTTGCACTTGCTATACCCCAAATTGTGCAAATAAGGGCGGAAAGGAGGTTGAATCTTGTTGAATCTGAGATAGAGGGTATAAAGAAGCAAGCTTTTGTGTTAAAGGAGTTGGAAGGAGTGGCAAGGGCTCAAAAGGCGTTGGATTTGGCTTTGGAATCAAGAAAAGGTCACATCCCCAAGATAGAAGTATTACTTGAGTTATCCACCCTTCTTCCCGGTGATGCGTGGATAAAAGGGCTTTTAATAAAGGAAGACACCTTTGAACTGGAGGGTTGGGCCGCTTCTCTGGCAGAGGTTATGTTTCTCTTGGAAGATTCGCCAATATTTTACAATGTAGAGTTGGTTCCACCGGTAACAAAAGGAGAAGGAAAAGAACACTTTCGTCTTAAAGGTAGTATCTTGCGCGAGAAAGCCCCATGAGAAGTCTAAAGGAGTACTATGTTGCCAGGTCTAAAAGGGAAAAAGTCCTTATATGCATAGTGGCCTTATTGGCACTGGGTGTTTTATTTTATTACTTAGTGGTGACTGTTGCCCTTGATGATAAGGGGGTAGAGAGCGAGCTTCGTGAAAAGTCACTTTTACTAAGAAAGTTCCAAGCGCTTATAAGCAGGGAAAAAAGTATAAAGACACAGTCCACTGGGCCCTGGGAGGGTATGAATCTTATAAGGACTGCTACTGAAGGGCAGGTCTTTGCTGAGGTGCCACGGCTGCTTAAAAAGATTTCAGCCAGGAGCGATTTAGTGCTTTCAAAGAGCAATATCACCAATAAGGAAGTGCTATGTAGTGACCCTACCCTTCTTAGATTAGAAATAACTTTAGAAGTAGAGGCCGTGCCCAAGGTAGAAAAGTTACAAAAGTTTCTTTATCAACTTGAGCAAAATGAGGAATTTGTTTGTTATATCAAGGAGTTAAAGCTAGAAGGCTCGGAGAGCGGTTCAGGGCTTAAAGCTACAACTAAGTTAGACACCTTTGCTCTTGTAGAAAGAAAATAAAAATGGAAATAGGGAAGGGGAAAGCAATTTACTTTTCTGGACCAATCCTTGCCAGGAAGATTCGGGGCTGGAAAGGGTGGATACATTTTGTAAACATTGGCCTTTCAGCAGCGGCTATAGGGCTTATCATTTTTAACATACTATTTCTTCTTGCTGAGGTAAACCTGCCCTCAGAGATTGAGACAGTGGTCACAGAGGGCCGGCAGAAACAAGAGAAGATTAGCCCACCCACATTAAAAAACATCGCAAGTTATGCACCAATTGTTACTAGTAACATATTTTCTTCGGATAGAAAGGAATGGGAGGGGATTCCACAGGTAGTCCTGCAACCCGTTGGGAAGGAGATGGACGAGGGCTTGGCAATGAGTTCGGGACTCTCCCTGCTTGGGGTTGTTATCACTGGAGAGGTTAAGAAGGCCCTGATAAAGGGCAAAAAGGATGCCACCTTCCTGAAGGAGGGGGAGGTGATAGACGGCTTTAAGTTGGTGAGAATTGAGCCCAAAGAGGTTAGGATGTCCACAGGGGAGAAGGAATTTGTTATAGGTATCTATAAAGATATTACCAATTTCCTAGGGAAAGGTATATCTGGGAGGGAGGAGAGACAAGAAAGAGAGGAATTTGTGGAAATGGAGGAAATAGAGGAAGACGAAGAAGAGGATGAGTATGAGGAGGAAGAGCCTGAACTGGTTGAGTTGGAAGGGCCTACTGGGTCTTACGAAACAGGGGGGGTATACCACCGTAGAAAAGGGCTTAGATAGATGGATACTTTCTCCTATCAGGCTATCACTACGGCTAACAGGTTGATAGAGGGGCAGAGAGTCGCACCCAGCCAGACCCAGTTAATAGAGGATTTAAGAAGGGAAGGTTGTGTTGTCCTTAAGATTCAAAGGGCCAGGGTGCGAAAAGATGTGTCCAGAAGGGCTTCCAAAAGGGCATATTTCCTCTTTACCAGGGAATTGGCGGTACTCCTGGAAGGTGGAGTACCCATTGATAAAAGTCTTCGGCTGATGGCGAACACGCAGCAGGATAAAGCCACCAAGGCCCTGCTTGAAAATGTTCTGAATTCGCTGAAGGAGGGGCGGTCTCTTGCCCAGGCCCTCTCTGGGTATCCCAGGATATTTTCTCCTGTCCACCTGAGCATGATTCAGGCGGGAGAGGAAGGGGGGGTGCTACCAGATGTGTTAAAGAAACTAACCCTGTATGAGGAGAGAGTGCAAAGGGTGAGGAGCGCTGTGATATCTGCTACTATATATCCACTGCTACTCTTTTTCACAGGCCTGATATCTATCACTGTTATCGTTACCTATGTAATTCCAAGCTTTACGGAGATTTTTGAAAGTATGGACATGCCTACCCCAATTCCACTTCGGGTGCTCGGGGCTTTCAGTGGGGTAATTTCAGCCTATGGGTGGATAGTACTCCTCTGTTTCTTAGTACTTTTCCTTGTTTATTTAAGGGCATTAAGAAACAACAGGTTTATAAGGGAGAAAGTAGACCGTTTCAAACTAAAGCTGCCGTATTTAGGTAAGGTTCTATGGGAAATAGATACCTCCAGGTTTGCTCACACATTGGGCACCTTGCTGGAAAATGGGGTGCCCTTAATTAGAGCTTTGGACCTTGTACAAAACACACTTAGTAATGTCTACCTGGCTGAATGTATTGAAAGGGCGAAGGCCGAAGTGAAGCAAGGTATGAGCCTGACCGCTTCCCTGGGCAGGAGGGGCTTCCTGATGGGACCAAGTATTCATATATTGGCTGTGGGTGAGGAGACAGGTTGCCTGGATAAGATGCTACTAAAAGTAGCAGAGAATCAGGATCAAGAGTTAGAGGAAAGGATTAAGAGGGTTGTTGCCCTTCTAGGTCCCCTGCTAATACTTTTTACGGGATTTGTTATTGCTGTAATAGTAGTTTCTATTCTAAGCTCTATTTTTAGCCTCACGGAGAGCTTTTAAATCGTGCCTCTCATTAGGGAGATAAAACAAGGTATATCTTTTAGGATAAACATATGCTCTTAGCCGGGCGAGAATTTCTGGAGAAAATTGGAAACCCGTAAAACCTAATCTACGGGCCGGGCAGGTTTGGTATTACTAAGATATTAAAAGAGATGTACGTTTACTCTATATACTCATCCTCTGTATCTATTACCCGTTTCAGCTCTTCCAGGGTGGTGAGGCCTGAGTTTACTTTTTCTAAACCATCTTGCCATAGGGTCCCCATTCCTTTATTTACTGCTAGTCTCATGATGGCAATGGAGTCTTTTTGAGCCATTACCTGATCCCTTATTGCATCATCTACGACAAGGAGCTCTCCTATGGCGGCCCTCCCGTGGTAGCCACTTTGCATGCAATCTTCGCACCCTACTGATTTATACAATCTGTTGGGAATATCTAGCTTATCTGTACCTGGAGGGGCTGAATTGATATTTTCAATTAGTTTATTGGTGGGTACTACTATAGAATGTTCCTGTTTACATTTGGGGCAAAGTACCCGCACCAGCCTTTGGGCAAGCACTCCAATAATGGAGGATGCCAAGAGGTAGCGTTCAATTCCCATATCCTGGAGTCTTGTGAAGGCCGCAGCAGAGTTGTTGGTATGGAGGGTAGAAAAAACCAGGTGTCCGGTAAGTGCAGCCTGGATAGCAATCTCCGCAGTTTCGCGATCTCTTATCTCTCCTATGAGTATGACATCGGGGTCGTGCCGGAGGATGTTTCTAAGGGCAGAGGCAAAGGTTAGGTTTATTTGTGGGTTTGTTTGCATCTGACTTATGCCCTCTATGCTGTACTCTACGGGGTCCTCTACCGTTACTATTTTTAGCTCTGGCGATTTGATTTCCTGGAGTATGGAGTAAAGTGTGGTGGTCTTACCGCTTCCGGTAGGACCGGTAACCAGTATCATCCCTTCGGACTTTTTTGCCAGGGCCCTGAACTTCCTTAGAATACCTTCTTTAAAACCCAATTTATCCAGCTCTAGGCAAACCGAGGAGCGGTCAAGTATCCTCATTACAACTCCCTCCCCATATATAGTGGGGATTAGGGATACCCTTATATCTATCTCTTTTCCAGCTAGGGGTATCTTTATCCTGCCATCCTGTGGTAATCTCTTCTCAGCGATATTGAGTTTAGACATTATTTTTATTCTAGATATAATGGCAGGATATAATTCCTTCTGTGGGGGAGGGAAATCCCTCAGTATACCATCCACCCGGTAGCGAAGCCTGGTATTTCTTTCAAATAATTCTACGTGAATATCACTGGCGCCTATTTCTGTGGCTTTGGTTATAACGCTATGGACGAAGCGTACGACTGGGGCTTCTGAGGCCATATCCTTTAATTTTTCTACATCTTCAGCAACTTCCACATCCTCAGCGGTTTTAGTGGCTTCCTTTTCTTCTTCAACTCCGTAAAGTTCGGTTAAGCCCTGCTGTATGTCCTTTTCAGACCCTACGTAGAGATTAAGTTTCATTACGTTTAACTTTAGCCTTGCTGTGTGGTAGAGAGTTTCCAGGAGAGGGGTATCCTCAGGATGGGCAATGGCCACGTCTAGCTCTCCATCCGACAACCGCAGGGGTAGTATCTTATTGCGGATTAGGAAGTTGTAGGGTAATCCGTCCAGAAGGGGGTAGTCTTCTTTTTTCTTTTTCTGCCATACGGGCAGCTTAAAGTGATGGGCCTGAGCATCTCTGATGCCCTCTTCAGAAATCATACCGAGTTGCAGGAGTATCTGCCAGTCGTTTTGTCCAGTCTCCCGCTTTATGCTTCTTACCCTGTCTATGTCTTGTTCAGAGAGTTTTCCCTTCTTAGAGAGGACCTCTAATATGCCGTTTCTTTCCCTGTTTTTTGCCATAAATTCCAAGTTTACTCCCAGCTTACTATATCTTCATCTTCCCCTTTGCCTCCTTCCCTTCTATCCGCCCCGTAGGAAAGGAGGTCATAATCACCTTGCTTGCCGGGGTATTTGTAAATGTACGGTTGCCCCCACGGGTCATCGGGTATGATTTTCTTTTTTAGGTAAGGCCCATGCCAGCCCAATACGTCATTTGGCCTTTCTATAAGGGCTTTTAGTCCTTGTTCCTCAGAGGGATATTCCCCGGTGTCTAGCCGGTAGGTTTCTAGCGCCGTAGAGAAGGACTCTATTTGGGCCTTTGCTATAATGGATTTGGATTTGCCGATTCTCCCTATTAACTTTGGTGCTACTATGGAGGCCAACAGTCCGATTATGGCTATTACGATGAGCAGTTCCAGTAATGTAAAACCAGCCCTGCTGTTTGCGACACTTTTAGCAGGTCTACAATTACAAGTTAGTCTGCATGAAACAAAAAACAAGCGACCCTTTAAGCCCTGCTTAAAGTCTTCGTGTGGTACGGTCATTCTTTAACCTCCTTAATAATACTTACACTCGGGTATACTGCTTAATGGGTCTATACTAATCGTTACCGTACGGCCATGAACGTTTCTTATGAAAAACTTCTGACTATTACTTCTGCCATTGGAATAAAATACGACTAGTGTAAAGTCTTTGTCGCCTAGGGATGGGATAATTTTCAACCCCTTCGGCAATGAAAATGCCTTGCCGTCAGATCTTATTATTTTATTCCCTTCCAACTTTACGCTTAGATTATATCCCTTTACCACCGCATCCAATTGGGATTGCCTGAGGAAGCTTACGGTCAAAGTTACCCCTCTCCTGAACTCTATAGCATCTAAGGTAGATACGACTCTGGGAATACCCAATCCCAAGAGTGTTAGTATTATACCTAATAATACCAGAAGTTCTACTAGTGTATATCCGTTTACCTCTCTACGTCGTGATGAGCACAGGATTTATTTAACAAAAAAACCAAATCAAAGTCAAAGGGTTTGAGAAGGTTTAATCCAAGACTTGCAAGGCATATATTCCATTTGACTGATTGGGTAACTTCTTTTAAAATTATTTAGTCTTCACAAAATAAGTTAGGTATAATAAAAATATTTAGTGAACTAGGAAAATGTTTTGTTTGGTTCTTCTAGGCCTGCTGTAAGAAAACTCGCCAAAGCGAGAGAGGCTTACAGTCAACCAAACGCCTTCTTCTTAAGCCTCTATCCAAAAAGCGTAACCGAGGGGCAAGTATCTTATGGAGATAATTAGTAAGGATACAGACCTTTTAGTAATTGGGGGTGGGGCGGCTGGGTGTTTTGCTGCTGTTGAGGCAAAAAACAGTTCTCCAAACCTCAGATGCCTGATAGCGGAAAAGGCCCATATAGAGCGTAGCGGGTGCCTTGCAATGGGACTGAATGCCATAAATGCCTACATTCACCCAGGAGAAAGTGCTGAGTCCTACCTGGATTATGTAAAACGAGAATTCATGGGCCTAGTGCGGGAAGACCTTATACTTAGTATCGCTAAGGGTTTAAATGATACAGTTAAAAAGGCAGAAAAGTGGGGATTGCCAATAGAGAAAGGGCCAGATGGTAACTACAAGCCCAGGGGAAGGCGTGCCATAAGGGTAATCGGAGAAAGGCTCAAGCCCATATTAGCAGAGGCCGTTAGAAAACATAGGGTGGAGGTACTCAACCGTGTGGCAGTTACTAACCTAATCCTGAAAGAGGGAAGGGTAGTTGGGGCCTTTGGTCTGGGTGTAAGGGATGGAAACCTATATGTAATAAGGGCTCGTAACGTAATTGTGGCCGCTGGAGGCGCCTCAGGTCTTTATAAGCCTCCCAATCCTAACAGTGGTCGCCACCTTATCTGGTATTGTCCCTGGAATGTAGGGACCGGTTACGCAATAGGTCTGAGGGTTGGAGCAGAGATGACCTCTTTTGAAAACCGTTTCATTGCCCTGAGGGTAAAAGACGTTCAGGCCCCGACAGGTACTCTTGCTGTTGGGGCTGGAGCAAGACAAGTAAATGCAAGAGGAGAATTTTACCTGGAAAAATATTATAAGGATTCACCCTTAAAAGATAGTTCCACCTACTTACGCCTATCCAGTATGTTACAGGAAAATAAGGCAGGAAGGGGCCCCTGCTATCTTGACCTCAGTCATCTTGATTCTGAAAAGACTCAACAACTTAAAGAAGCCTTCTTGAATATGAATCCTTCTATGTTACTGCTTATGGCCGGCCGTAATGGTAAGGACTACCGCTTTGAAATAACTAGCAGCGAGCCTTATGTAGTGGGAGGTCATGGGCCGGCCGGTTACTGGGTGGACAAGGAAAGGCGAACTACTGTAAAGGGGCTTTATGCTGCTGGCGATGTGGCTGGGGGGGCACCAAAAAAGTATGTAAGTGGATGTTGGGTAGAGGGTCAAATAGCCGCCATGACTGCTATAAAAGAGATGTTTACAGGGGCTTTACCCTTAGTAGAAGAAGGACTGGTAAATAAGGAAAAAGAAAGGGTAGAAATGCCTCTTAAGCTTAAAAACGGGGTTCATCCTCAGGAGATGGAGGAGAGGTTGCAAAAGATAATGGATGAATATGCAGGGGGGCTGTCTACCCGATATGAGCTAAATGAAGAAAGACTTATGACAGGCAAGGTACTGCTAAGGGATTTAAAGGCCGAAGTCCCTTATCTTAAGGCAGAAAGTTACCACGAACTTATAAACTGCTTGGAAGTAATAGACAGAATAGATGTGGCTCAAACGCTTCTGGAACATCTTCTTTATAGAAAGGAGACAAGATGGCCTTGCTCGCAGAGCAGGCTTGACTATCCCCAGAGGGACGATGCCCACTGGCTCAAATTCGTTAATTCTGTCATGAATGTGGAAACTGGAGAGATAGGGATAATAGAAAGAGAATTAAATGGTGGAGATTGACTATAAGGTATGTAACCGCTGTGGAGGAGCCCCAGAGAAGCGCTGCCAACGCATTTGTCCTGGAGACCTTATAGGGGTTAATCCTGAGGATGACCGCCCGGTAGTTTTATACCCCAAGGATTGCTGGGCATGTACGGCATGTGTAAAGGATTGCCCCGTGGCGGCTATTTCCCTAAAACTACCCTTTCAGATACTAGGTAAAGGGGCTTCCCTTAAAGCTACTGCAAAAGGGGGGAAGACCTTCTGGTTAGTGGAAAAAAATGGTAATAGGGAAGAGTTTGAAATAGAGGTAATGAAAACAAGAGCGCAAGTCTAATAAAATCAATATGTTAAGGAGGGGATGGTACGTGACAAAAAATATAGCACCTCACGGAGGCACACTAATAAACAGGATATTACAAGGGGAAGAGAGGGAGGAAGCGCTGGCCCGCGCAAAAGATTTACACTGTATAGAACTTACCCCTTGGGAGGTTTCTGACCTGGAAATGATAGCCATCGGGGCCTTTAGCCCCCTTGAGGGTTTTATGTGCAAGAAAGACTTTGAAACAGTGATAGATACCATGCGGCTTTCAGGTGGGCATCCTTGGTCTCTTCCTGTAGTGCTCTCTGCTAGTGAGGAAGAGGCAAAGGCACTTAAAGAGGGGCAAGACGTAGCCATAAAAGACAGTTCTAACTCTGTGCTAGCCCTCCTTCACCTTGAGGAAAAGTATCATTATGATAAAGAAAAGACTGCCTTAGAGGTCTATGGTACTCAGGAGGATAAACATCCTGGGGTAAAGAGACTGTATGATAGCGGAGACACTCTGCTGGGAGGAAAGGTAAGCGTGCTAAACCGTCCTAAGCATGCCGATTTCCTCAAATACAGAATGGACCCGGCTGAGACAAGGGAGTTATTCCGAAAGAAGGGTTGGAAACGGATTGTAGGGTTTCAGACGCGTAACCCTATTCACAGGGCCCATGAGTATATACAAAAATGTGCCCTTGAGGTGGTGGACGGCCTTCTATTGCACCCCCTTGTGGGAGAAACAAAGGGGGATGACGTCCCTGCCCATGTGAGGATGCAATGCTACGAGATACTTATAGAGAAATACTACCCAAAAGACAGGGTAATGTTAACGGTTTTTCCAGCTGCTATGCGTTATGCCGGACCTAAAGAGGCGATATTTCATGCCATTGTTAGGAAGAACTACGGTTGTACGCACTTTATCGTAGGAAGGGACCACGCTGGAGTGGGGAGTTATTATGGCAGTTACGATGCCCATTACATTTTTGATGAGTTTGAGCCAGAAGAGATAGGCATAGTGCCACTTTTCTTTGACTATACCTTCTATTGCCAGGCATGTTTAGGGATGGCTTCTTATAAGACCTGTCCGCATGATTCAAGCAGCCATATCTCTTTAAGTGGTACAGAGGTAAGGAGGCAACTTAGTGAGGGTAAGGTACCACCAGCTACTTTCACAAGGGCTGAGGTCGCAGAGGTTCTTAGTGAACACTATCGCAAGGGAGAATCCGTCCGTCAGTCGGCAACACCTAAATCTTAAGAGGTTTCCTACTCGTTACCCTTTACTAATGTAGGTTTACTATTGACTACAAAGCTATGGGAGTAGGACAGTCCATCATTGTCCCTAGCCATAATGATTACTGAGTTAGGGCCTTCTTTAAGTGGGATTTCTGAGTTGAAGGTTACTTCTTTAATTTTATCCCCTTTCTTTTGAGATTTGAAGAATACTTTTTCATTATTTGCCACTATGAAGAGGTGCTGAACCGCTTGGTCATCTCGCACAACACCCGAAAGTGTTATTCTACTGGATGGAACCGTAAGGGGCACCCTCTCAAATTCAATTATAGGTGGGTTATACTGGAGATAAATGGCGAGAGGTTCTTCTATCTTCCCTGCGGTGGTCTCAACAACATCTGTGGCAGGGACCCAGCCTCTACCCCCATTAGGCAGGGGTATCATATACCATCCTGATACCCAGCCATTGGCCTTCAATACGCTTCCCTTTTTCAACTGCGCTACTACGGGAGAGTCGGTTGACCTGCCCCCAAAGGCCCACGATGGGCGGAGTACTTGAAGGTCTTTGGCAATCTCAGCCACTGGAGGGGACACCTTAGAGGCCACCACCGGGAAAGTCAACTTCTGTGTAAGAAAGATACCAAAGGTGAGGTCAGTAATTATAAGGTCCATATTAAATTCCTTGGCCTCCAGGGTCTCCCTGACTAAAAAACGGAGACGAACAGTCTTTTCTTGGCCCGGTGCAAGCTCTCCTATTTCTTTGTGGCCCTCTTCCACAAACACCTCTTTGTGGTTTAGGTTCCTGATGGTAACGATATTCTTAGAGCTTATACCATGACCGATATTTCGTACCGTTACAAGAAGCTCTATAAGCTCCCCCTTTTGAATTAACCCGTCATCGTCGGGCCTTCGCCCATCTGTATCGGCCTCTACTGTTTGATAAGAGAAAGCAAACTCGGGCCTTGGTAGGGCCACTGATGTAAACGTGCTGTGAATATCTTTAGGAATAATTCCATTTAACTCGGAGAACTTAACCGTAAACTCATCAGATCTGTCCAAAATATTTTTAGGTAGTTCTATCTTATGAGTGTAACTCTTGGACGCCCCTGGTTCTATTTTTCCCAAAGGGAACTCTATTTTGTCAAGGAGAGGGTTTTTAGACTCTATTATGCCATACATCCGGTAAAGGGCTCCCTCTCCTTGATTATGAATATTCAGGGTAATATTAACGGTCTCCCCAGCAGTCCACTTGTCCTTAAAGGGCTCAATGCTGAGCGAGGCAACTGGTTTTGGGAATTTAGCCTCTTTTCCATAACTCCAATCTACACTTATCCCTGTAAGTGCTTTTATTATTTTCTCCTCTTCAGAGACCCTTATCTTCTCAAAGTAAGGCCAAAGGTCCCTTAGCATTTCCTCGCGTGTATACGAACTAGAAGCCTTTAGCAACTCAAGAGCAATTTGCACCTGTGCATCTTTGGAGAGGTCTTTTTTCTGGTATAGTTTTTCCTCTTCGCCACCAGGTATTTCCTCAATATTAGCAAGGTATTTTAAGGAGGCCAGGGATGCCTCGGGAGGGGTTGGCTCCTCTCCATGGATATGGCCTGAAACGTCTTCTTCCCTTTGTACACCTGTTGTGCCCCTTTCCAGGAGGATGTTTTCCTTTGACGGTGCTATGACCACAGGAACAAGATTAACATCCGGGGTTATTCCCACACTCTGGATGTCCCTATAAAGTGGTGTGAGGTATTTTGAGACAGTGAGTTTTAAGGCTGAACCATCAGCCAAATCAATAAGTTGTTGGACAGTGCCTTTGCCAAAGCTCCTATCCCCAATAAGCAGGGCACGATTATTCTCCTTTAATGCCGCGGCTACAATCTCTGAACCTGAGGCACTACCTGCATCTGTGATTACTATCATTGGGCAGAAGACCAAATCTTTCTCAGAGTATTTTGCTCTTAACATTTCTCTGTGTCTTCTTCCGTGTCCAACTGTTACGATAATAACCCCTTCTTCAAGAAATCTATCTGATACCCCCACGGCTTGGTCTAAAAGTCCTCCGGAATTATCTCTCATGTCTAGGATTATTCCTTTTAAGCCAAAGGAGGTTTTCTGAAACTGCTGTAAATGTTTGTCAAGGTCATCTACTGTGTCTTCCTGAAAGTTTCTGATTTTTATATAACCAATATTTTCCCCTAGAAGCTGCGCCTCTACGCTGGGCAGTGGAATTATCTCTCGCTTAAGGGTAACCACTTTATGTTCTGATTCAGCCGGTTTGACTGTTGAGACGTGGAGTGTGACCTTAGTGCCTGGTTCGCCCCTAAGCTTGTTTACTGCCTCTTGGAGTGACATATTGACAGTGGATTCTCCTTCTATCTCCATAATCCTGTCTCCAGACTTCATGCCTGCCCTATCAGCAGGTGTTCCCTCTATAATAGAGATTACTGTTAGGGTCATATCCCTTATTCCTACTACCATACCTAGACCGCCGAACCTCCCGGAAGTACTTATCGTAAACTCCTTGTATTCCTTCGGTGGAAGGAGAATTGAGTGGGGGTCAAGGTCTCCCAGCATCCCATTTATAGCCGTGTATTCTATCTCGTTGGCCTTTGAGGTATCCTCAAGGTTTGCTTGTACAAAGGAAAGACCCTCTTTTAACAAGACAAGGGTATCATCTAGACTTTGTAACTTAGAGATATCCAGCCTCCTTCTAGCCTCTCCAACGATGATTTCTATATTGCCTTGGCCTTCAGAATATTCTATCTGCACTTCCGGAAGGAGCCGTTCTAGCCAGTTGAGTCCCTCCACAAGCATATGTTGAGGGTTAATTCTATCTGGGCTTACGTAAAACCTGTCTATATAGGAACAAACCGCGTTAACAAGGCGATATTTGGGGCCCTTTTCTCCGACATACCAGTCAAGAAATAGGGCCTGACTTGATTCAGGCAGGGTTAGGGAAATTACAAGGATAAAACTGCAAAAATAGATTAAAAAAGCCCCCTTAAAGGATTTCTTCACACTACTACGCATAAGTTAACCTTTGTATATTTAACTCGTCACTCTCCAGTTGGTTTTTTAACCTTGCAATATGGGTTTTCCAACAAAACCTGAAACGCATCGATTGGGACGCGATAGAGGGTTTCACTTTTTATACTAAATCAATTTACCTTTTTGTCAAGGGGAGATGGATAAAGTAATTTTAATCCAAGGAGGATTCGGGTGAGTGTGGCTGATGAGAAGTGTAGGAGTGCCCCATCTGTAACCTCTGGGATAGAGTTCGGTTAGGATGAGTGTTCCTTATCGGTAGATTGCTGGCCAGTACCTTTGGGTGCTTTCAATTGTTGAGGTAATTCAGGTTGAACAGTCCGTATATGAAGGTCTTGCTGTGGGAATGGGATGGTAATGTTATGCTCCCTGAATTTTTTGTCTATGGCAAAGTTGAGCTCGCTTAAAGTTATCCATCTTGCATAAGCATTGTCCACCCAGTAGATAAGTTCGAAAACGAGGGAGCTATCACCAAATTTTTCAAACCGGACCGTGGGTTCTGGGTACTTCCTGACCATAGAATGTTGACTAGCCACTTCCAATAGACATTTCTTTACTAGTTCTAGGTCTGTACCATAAGCCACACCTACGAATATATGCACCCGCATAATATCGTTGGGTTGACTCCAGTTCACAATTCTGGAATCTATCAGCCTAGAATTCGGTACCACCACAGCGATGTTATCAGGGGTAATTATAGTAGTGCTCCTTGGGCCTATTCTCTCAACAGTCCCTCCAAGCTCGTCCAGGATAACGATGTCTCCCACCCTAACCGGCCTTTCAAACAGGAGTATGATACCACTGACAAAGTTCTGTATGATGTTTTGAAGACCAAAGCCAATACCAATACCCAGTGCTCCAGCAAAGAAAGCTAAACTCCTAAGAGGCACCCCAGCTACAGTCATGGCAAAGAGTATTGAGAAGGCAACGATTAGATAGGTTATTATTGAGGAAATCGTAGCCTCCATACCCCTTTCCAATCCCAGCTTAGTTAATATTCTCTTGTGCAGTAGCCGTTTTATGGCAGCTGCTACCAGGAAGGAAACTGCTACTAATACTAGCCCTATCATTATTCTAAATGGTGTAACGTAGTTCCCTTCACCGAGGTTTAACTTGTATCCCATTACTCCCACCATTGTTGCTAGGACATGCACTACCCCAGAGGCAAAATTCTTAAAAGGTTCCGGGGCTGCTGGTGATTGGGAAAAATCTATAACGGTAGCTATCCACAGACTAACCACTACAACGATTGATATTATAACCGAGGAATAATCTACTATAGCCCTTGTGACCTTGAAACCCCTCACAACTTTTCTTACTTCACCGCCTTCACTAACCGTTTTATGGGCCAACTTGTCCAGTATGAGAGTAGTTATAAGCTTTCTTGCTACTGCCACAGATATTAAAGTAATCACAGAGCTTATGAGTGTACCGATGAGGGCATAACTCATCGTGGTGTAGCCAAGGGTGCTTAAAACTATAAGAAAAACAAGAAATGCTATTGTTAAGGGATGGGCAACATGTATGCAGCCCCGCTGAATCTTCCTTAACTTGCTTTGGGGTTGGGGGGAAGACAATAATGCCAAAAAAACTGATTTTGGGGCTACAAACCAAATAAAGAGTGCAAGGATACTAATGTAATATACTCTCCATAGTATTTCTTGTGTGTTAGGCCCAAACGAACCCAATACGCCTATAATGGTTATAAATATGGCTGAATAAAGTAAAATAACACGGAGTGTTACGTAGCTATGCTTGGCAAGGGAAGGGGGAAGGGTAAGCAAGGAGTTAAACTGACCCTTTGGTCTTACTGCCCCCCTCAAGAAACTAATGAGAACGCTGTAAATAGAAAAAACAATAAGTCCGTATTTCAGGGAACGAATAACTGGCCCTTTAACCTCAAAGAGGGTTATCAAACCGAAACATAAACCTAAGATAAGCCATAAGCTGATACCCCTTTGTAGAACCCTAAACAGGACGGGAAGGAGGCGCACCTTTACGTAACTTTCAGGAGTAACCCCTTCTAGTTTCTTCAAGCTTAGACGGCACCATTTTTTACAATAATACCCCCCCAATATCGTGGAGGCGATAAGGGCCAAAGCACCTGCTAAAGATAACCCCAGACGTGTTTTTCGGCGGTGGGCATCCTCTATAAATATAATAATGTCTGAGGGCCTCTTTGGGGATAGGAGTCTCGCCAGACCTTCCTTTGTGGCACTCCAGCTAGCTGTCCACTCACGTCTTGCCCATATATTAGACGCCTTAATTTCAGAGAGTTCCTTTACGGCCCTGTCAATGTGCAGTAAACCGTCACGAATTATTTCCCTCCGCTCCTCTATGCGTGTAATCCATGCGGCTGTAATCTCTTCTTGCTCCTTCAGGAGCTTGATCTTTTGCTCGGCGTGAAGTACCAATTTCTTAGCCAGGGTTTCGTCTTTAAAAGCCTCGGCCTCCCTAATGATCTTGGGGACTTCACCTGTGGGGGCAGTTAACTCAGAGTGAGCTTGTTGTAGGCGTTCAATGAGCAGAGTCTTTTCTTTCTGGGTTGCCTCTAAAAGACTTTCTATTGCCTTTAGCTTTTCTTCCCACCTTACCCTTTCACCCTTCAACAGTAGCATTTCTTCTTTTATCTCAGAAGGAGTGTTTTCGCCCCCTAATATATTGTGAACATCCCTTGCAAGTTTTTTGTACTCAGTATTATCCTCGTACCGCCTTACCCCCTCAGTGATGAGGGCATCCTTTCTTTTGGCTATTTCTCCCTGAAGTGTGAAAACCAGGGACTCCATTTCCAGTACCCTCTTTTGCTCGGGAGACTCAGCCTCTAACTTCTGCTGAGCCAATTCCTCTGCCTTCCTTATGGCTTCATCTTTCTCCTTTTGTGCTGCTAGCTTTTCTATTTCCGCCCTTTTCTTTTTTTCCTCCTCAGCCTTGAGGGCGAGCTCTGCCTCCTCTTCCTTCTTTCTGAGTTCCTCGGCTTTTAGTTTCTCATTCAAAAGGGCTGCCAACCCCTTTAATACATCCACCTGGAGTTGGGCGTTAAGGCTATCTAATCTGGCCCATTCAAGTTCCTCTTCTGCTAGCTTTACGCCTTCTTCAGATGCATTTAATTTATACTCAACATTAGTAATGTGCTTTTGGAGTAGCAGTTTGCTTTGATTGAGAAACCGCTGTGGGCCTTCCTCTTTTCTGAAGGGTAGTTCCTCTAGACCCTTAAGGTCTTTTTTGATTTGATCTTTTTCCCCCTTAATTTTTTCTTGAGACTCCTTGACCTTTACCCTCAACCTTGCAAGTTCCGAATCTTTTTCCTTTAGTTTCGCATTGGAGGCCTGGAGATACGCCTCTGCAACTTCTATCTCTTTGGATATGAGTGATGCTCTCTCTAATGGACTGGTAGTGGCCTCTTCATTCAACTTGGTCTTTCGTTCCAACAGGGCTACACTCCTATCTTTTGCCTGTAGAAGTTCTTGCTGGGACTGTATCCTCTTTCCCATTATTTCAAGCTTTTCTCTTAGAAGCTGAACTTTTTCCCTTATGGCCTCTTCTAATTGTGAAGCCACCACCAATTCAACCCCAGAAACTTTTGTTGCTATAAGGGCCTCTTTATTTGCCATAGCCTTGAGGGATTCTTCTTCCGCCTGCTGCAACTCAAGTTCCGCCGTTTCTATGGCCTTCTTAAGTAAAGAAACAACGGCTTCTGCTTGGAGCCTGGCCTCCGCATACCTAGCCTTTGCTTCCTCCAGGGTTTTGGGAAACTCCCGTGGCTTTTCCTGCGTTGCCAGGGAAGGGCAAGTAAATATAAGGCAATATATTAAGAGTAGTAAAGACAGGTGTTTCATTGGACTTCAGAGTTAAATAAACTCTTGAAGTTTTTCTAAAAACTTCTTAAAGGCTTGAGCCCTGTGGCTAATTTGGTTTTTTACCTCCGGGCCTAATTCTGCAAAGGTCTTCCCATACTGGGGTAGATAAAAAACAGGGTCGTAACCAAAACCATGTTCCCCTCGTGGCTCTTGAGATATTAAGCCATCACAATATCCTTCTACAAGAAAAAGCGACCTTTCCGGGCTGGCAAGGGCCACTACGCAGCGAAACCTAGCGTTACGTCTTTCAGGGGGGATGTTTTTCATAACCATCAGAAGTTTTTTGTTATTTTCGTAATAGGTAGCCTTTTCTCCTGCAAATCGGGCAGAGCGCACGCCAGGCATACCACCTAAGGCATCCACCTCTAGGCCAGAATCCTCAGCAAGGGTCAATAGACCAGAGAGTTGGGCAAGGGTAGTGGCCTTTTTCATGGCATTCTCCTCAAAGGTCTTACCATCTTCCTTCACCTCTGGAAGGTCTGGATAGTCCTCAACATATTTTAACTCTAGCGGTAATTTCCCGAGGAGTTCTTTAATCTCCTCACGCTTGTCAGGGTTACGGGTGGCTATGAGAAGTTTTAACATACATTGAGAGCCCTCTTACGATAGTGCAAAAGTAGAGTTCCACCCCTGTACTATCCTAAGAATCTTCTTATGTGAGCTGCTCTCAGAATATCGTCTACGATATTCTCAGGCTTATCATGCTTTGATAAAGCTTTTATTATGTGCTTGGTCAAATCTTCGTGTGCTTTGTCAGGTTGGAAGTCAAGCTGGAAATCATTAATCTTCCCTTTGAGAGCTTCTGGTAGGAAAGGCGTACCTGGGTTAAAATATTTAAGGGAGTCCTTCAAGTCCTCTTCAAAATTAAGGTAAACCTGTCTTACAAATTTGATATCTTCCTCGTTTAGGGCATTTAATCCCAGAATCTCTGGTGGTAAGCCTATGGAATAGAGAGAGGCCGCAAATGGGATTGCTCGTGGCAATTTTATTCCGTTACCTGCTTTACGTGCATAGCCGTATAGGCCTATGTGTAATTTCCTCTTTCTCCTACTGGGAACAAATCTTGCTACACTGTTTACTATCTCGGCTAGCTCCTTTAATTGTTCGGCATATTCTTTGGAATATTTTTCAATTATTTCTCGGCATCTTTCCTCGTCCACTTCTTGCGGGTAGCCTGTGTCTCGCTCCTGAAGCTTCTTAACAGCTCCAGTTACTTCATCGGGAGGGTTGTCGTACTTAAATGCTGATTGGATGGTAAAAGTATGGACGCTAGGGTATTCCCTAGCAACCCTTTCCACTGTTTGTGGCCTAAGGTTGCCCCTGAAAGGTACAGAACCAACACCCAGAATTGGATAAATTCCGATACCTACCTCTTTTGACATCCTTTGCAGCCTCTGAAGAGCTATTTTATTGAGAAGGACTGCGCTGATAAGTCCATAATTCATTGCAGGGTCAGACCGTGCTAGGAAAACTCTCTGATACTCTACATCTTTATCCTTCAAGTATTCCCTCACTATGTTGTGGGCACTGAGCATATTTTCTTTATCTTCAAAAAGGGGTATAACGTTAATCCTCTGGGGGTTAAACTCTCCGACCCATTCGGCGATTGTGATATCTCCCTCTTTCAATGGCTTATTTTGCTTCCCTACAACAAAATCACAATAGTATCTATAAATCCTATCAATAGTGTTAGCAGAGGCTGCCATAGGTAAGATGACTTCAAATATCGGGGCTGTTTCACCGTTATAGAAGACCTCCGACGCGTCAAAAGACCTGGGTATACTCTCCAGGGTCTCTATAAGGATTTTGGCCTCGGTTGTTTCTACTGTGGGATTGGGAACTCTTAAAGTAATGAACAAATCTTTGCCTATCTTTTTTTCTTTGAAAAAAGCCTCGTATTTGCCTAATAGTTTTTTGACAACGAAAGCATCCACCTCCTTCCCCTCACAATCCCACATCTGCTCATCGCAGCCTAAGTGAGAGAAGGCGTAATAGGCCTCCTGGATTTCGTCTTCCCCGCTAAGCTCAATGTCCTCAGCAAAAAACGGGGAGTTAACATTATCCGGATGCTGGGTACTCATGCATTTAGGTACTTTAACCATGGTATTCATCTCAAGACAAAAAGGGTTTACTCATTTTATAATCAAACATTATAACTAAAAGAAGAGGGGTTTTGTAGAACAAGTCAGACACTTATTGTTGTGGTAGCGACACCAGCTCTCCCAGGGCCTCCCTTTGAATCCTGAAGAGTTCCGCTGCCCCTTTTTTAGCTAAAGTCAGCATACCATAGAGTTGTTCCTCCGTAAAACTATATTCTTCTCCGGTACCCTGAACCTCAACAAAACAGCCACTACCCGTCAGGGCTATGGTCATATCTACTTCAGCCGCAACATCTTCACTATAATTGAGGTCTAGTATCACCGTCCCACTTACTATACCCACACTAACTGCTGCTATACTATCCTTCAGAGGAAGAGTGGTCAGGAAGCCTTTTTCTTTCATACTACGAAGGGCATCTACAAGGGCAACAAAACCCCCAGTTATGGCTGCGGTGCGTGTGCCACCATCAGCCTGGAGTACATCACAATCCATCCATATCGTCCTTTCGCCCAATTGAGAGAGGTCCACTACGGCCCGCATGCAACGCCCTATTAGTCGTTGTATCTCCTGGGTGCGACCATCTATCCTACCACGACTAATCTCCCTTGTCGTGCGAGTTGGCGTAGAGCCAGGCAACAAGGAGTATTCTGCAGTAATCCAGCCCCTACCTGTTCCCAGCAGATGGCGAGGCACGCCCTCTTCTACGCTAGCAGTGCAGAGCACCTTTGTATCTCCTGTTTGGATCAGCACTGAACCAGATGCAAACTTGGTAAATCCCCTTTGAATAATCACTCGCCGCAGTTCATCTTGCCTTCTATTGTCTATTCTCATCTTTTACCCTGAAGTAGGAACTTAAGTATCGCCTTTTGAATGTGCAATCTGTTCTCCGATTGGTCAAAAACAACAGAGTTGGGCCCATCCAGGACTTCATCAGTGATTTCTTCACCCCTGTGTGCAGGCAAACAGTGCATCACTAGTGCCCTTTCCTTTGCCAACCGTAACAGAGAGCTATTAATTTGATAATCCTTAAAGGCATGCTGCCTTGCCTCTGATTCTTGCTCCTGACCCATACTTATCCAGGTATCCGTATATAATACGTCAGCCCCCTTAGCTGCCTCACAGGGGTCGGTGGTCTGATAAACCGCCTTCCTTTGTGACTGGTGCTCTATTTTCTCAAAAAGGGAAGAATCAAATTGATATCCTGCTGGACAAGCTATACGGAAGTTTGCCCCTAACCTCGGAGAAAGGTAGGCCAAGCTCCTGGCTACATTGTTTGCATCCCCAATAAAAGAAATAGTTAGACCCTCTAATTTCCCCAACTTCTCCTTGATAGTAAACAAATCTGTAAGGGCCTGACAGGGATGGTAAGTATCGGATAACGCATTTATGATAGGGACTGAGGAATACCAGGCCATTTCTTCCACAATTTCTTGGGCGAATGTCCTTATGGCTACGGCATGGACGTATCTTGAAAGGGTATGGATTACATCTTTTACTGCCTCCCTGCGACCAAGCTCTATGTCTTGTCTACTCAGGTAAACACTGTTTCCCCCTAACTGGCTCATAGCTACTTCAAAGGAGACCCTGGTCCTCAAGGAACTCTTCTCAAAAATCAAAGCAAGGGTTTTCCCTTCTAGAGACCTATCCCTCTTGCCCTTAGCCAAAGCTCGTTTAAGTCTCTGGGCCATTGAGAATATTTCTTCTATCTCCCGCAGCGAAAGGTCTAATGGAGATTTCAGATGGCGTAAGCTCATCCTAATTCCTTAAGCACCTCCTCTAATATTGCAAAACCCCTATCTAGGTGTGTCTTCTTGACGTTAAGCGGAGGCATAAATCTTATGACCTTTTCATGGGTACAATTTAGGATAAGCCCCCTGTCTAGACACATCCTTACCAGATGGGAGCCTTCTTTGTGAAGTTCTATTCCTATCATGAGCCCTAGCCCTCTTAGTTCCTTTATATGTTGCGGGAATCTTTCCTGCAAGGCACAAAGCCTTTCCATGCAATATTTGCCCATCTCAGTAGTATTCTCTAAAAGGTTTTCCGAATCAATAGTTTCAAACACAGCAATAGAGGCTGCGCAAGCCAGAGGGTTACCCCCAAAAGTAGAGGCATGGGTACCAGGGACCAAGCACTTGGCTACCTCTGGTTTGGCTACCATCGCCCCTATGGCACTGCCCCCACCGAGGGATTTGGCAAGGGTCATTATATCAGGGCTTATATCGTAGTGCTGATAAGCAAAGTACTGACCAGTTCTACCCATGCCGCATTGCACTTCATCCAAGATTAGCAATAACTTACGCTCATAACATAGTTCCCTTAGCCCTTGCAGGTATTCTCTACTTGCTATATTTATTCCGCCTTCTCCCTGGATAGGTTCTATCATTATGGCACAGGTCTTGTCATCCACCGCGTTTCTGGCAGCCTCCAAGTCATTAAAAGGAACGTAAGCAAAACCCTCTAGTAATGGGGCAAACCCCCTTTGATATTTGGGCTGGGCAGTGGCCGTTATAGTAGCTATGGTACGGCCATGGAAAGAGTTATGCATAGTTATAATCTTGTATTTTCCCTCTATAGAGTGGTGCAACCTCGCCAGTTTTATTGCAGCTTCGTTAGCCTCCGCACCACTGTTACAAAAGAAGCACTGTCCACCAAAGGACTTTTCAGAGATGAAACGGGCCAACCTGCCCTGGGGTAGGCTGTAATAAACGTTGGGGATGTGCATCAAGGTAGAGGCCTGACTCTTTATAGCCTTGGTCACCTTTGGATGACAATGTCCGAGCCCACTTACAGCCCAGCCAGAAAAAAGGTCTAAATACCTCTTACCTTCACTATCCCAAATATAGACTCCTTTCCCTCTGGTCATGACTACTGGCTTCCTGTCATAGTTTGCGACTACATACTTAGTAAAGAGTTCAATGGTCTGCCTTGTAATTTCTTTCATTTTTCTTTAATCCATCAATTTGACTACCCAGCTCAAAAAGCCATAATATGAGCACTTAAAGAAAGCTTCATTATTACAACATCGCTTTCAAATAATCAAGGTGCGTAAGCGACAAATTTTGGTTAAGCTAAGATTGGAGGTAAAAGCCTTCCTTTTCCGGCCTATTACAACCCTACCTCAATCTCTGTAACTAAAGATACGCCCCCTAAAATTCCCTTTAATATTTTATCTGAAATTGCTAAAATGTGTTTTTTATAAACGTGCAAAACACTGTATTCTTTATTACAACAAAGACGGGTGAGGGGCTAGACTCCCTCGCTAAGAAAACAAAAAAGCTCCTTGGGTCCTTATCTCAAGCAGGCTGGCAAACCGTGAAGAAGGGCGACCTGATTGGGGTAAAAACCAGCTTTGGTGAGAAGAAAAACATAGGGTATCTCAAACCACCTATTGTCAGAGCAGCAGTAGAATTCTTAAAGGACTATGGAGCAAAACCCTTTGTTGTAGAAACTAATACGCTTTACGTGGGCGAGAGGACTAATGCAGTTGACCATATACAGCACGCCTATAACCATGGTTTTACACCAGAGGTGGTTGGTGCACCGATAGTCATTGCTGATGGGCTTAGGGGTGAAAATGACTTCTCAATGCCTATATCGCCCTTAAACGGGAAAGGGTTAACCAAAATAGCCTTCGTAGCCGGGGCGGCAAAGGCTGCCAGTGGCTTTGTGTTTATGTCTCACGTTACAGGCCATATGATGACAGGTCTAGGCGCTACGCTGAAGAATATAGGTATGGGGCTTGCCTCCAGGGGTGGAAAACTGGCAATGCACTCAGGGGTAGTCCCCACGATAATAAGTGAAAATTGCAAGGCCTGTGGATTATGTGCTGAATTTTGTCCCGCAGGAGCTATCACAATAAAGGATTATTCAATAATTGATGCCAAAAAATGTATCGGCTGTGGAGAGTGTCTGGCAGTCTGCCCCCATAGTGCTGTGAAGATTTCCTGGGATGAAAACACGGAGAATCTCCAAAAGAAGGTGGCTGAATATTGCCTGGCTATACTAAAGGGGAAAGAGAAAAAATCTGTCTTCCTTAACTTCTTGATTCATGTGACCGAACAGTGTGACTGCATGGATAAGGCTTATTCTGCTGCCATTGATGATATTGGAATCCTCGCCTCACGTGACCCCGTAGCCGTAGAACAAGCGTCCGTAGATATTGTGAAGGAACGTGTCGGGGAAGATTTCTTCCGTCAAGCATGGCCTAATATTAACTACACCACCCAGATAGACTATGCGGAAAAGATTGGGTTAGGGAGCAAAAGTTACGAATTAGTGGATATTAGCGGAGGATTAAAAAAGACAGTGAAGGTTGAAAGATAAGCTCTAGCTATGTGTTACACTGATAAGGTAGTTATTATAGGCTTGGATGCTGCCACACCTGAGTTAGTGCTTAATGATTGGTTAGACGAGTTGCCCACCCTTAAGCGGCTTACGCAACATGGGGTCTATGGGAAGCTAGAAAGCACCCTCCCTTCCATCACATGCCCTGCCTGGGCCTCAATGGTTACCGGGAAAGACCCTGGTACTCTCGGAATATATGGGTTCCGCAATCGTACCAATTACGACTACGGTGAAATGACCTTTGTAGATTCTAGCTGGCTCAGGGAAGAGACCTTGTGGGACATCCTGTCCAGATACGGACGGCGCTCCATCCTTATCGGCATACCCCCAAGCTATCCCCCAAGAATGGTTAATGGTCAATTGGTAAGTTGCTTTATGGCTGGAGATTCACCGAACTATACCTACCCTTCTGAATTCCGTTCAGAGGTTCAGGCCCTAACTGGTGGTTACATCCCAGATGTAAAGGAATTCCGCTGTGGAGAAAAAGAGTCCATCCTAAAGACCATTTACGAGATGACCCAAAAGAGGTTCCGTCTAGCCAAGGCCCTCCTTCAAAGACAAAATTGGGACCTGTTTATGATGGTAGAGATGGGAACAGATAGAATCCAGCATGCCTTCTGGAGGTACATGGATAAGTCCCATCCAGCCTATTGTCCAAATACGAATTACGAGGATGTAATACTTAATTATTACAGGTATATTGACAGGGAACTTGGTGAAATTTTATCTATAATAGATGGCCGTGCCAGCCTGGTGATTGTCTCAGACCACGGCGCCAAGAGAATGGAGGGTGGGATATGTGTAAATGAATGGCTGCTGGCCAATGGGTATTTGCGTTTACTTGAGTATCCGCAGGAAGTTACCTCCTTTCACTCTTTAAAAGTGGACTGGCGCAGGACGGTAGCTTGGGCCCATAGTGGTTATTACGGCAGGGTCTTTCTTAATGTTAAGGGGCGTGAACCCCTGGGTGTTATCCCTGCCCAGGATTACGAAAGAATAAGAAATGAAATTGCGCAAGGACTTGAAAACATTAGGGATGAACATGGCCGTAAGATAAACACACGAGCTTACAAACCTGAAGAGATTTACTCGCAATGCCGGCGAATAGCACCAGACCTTATTGTCTACTTCGCCGACCAATTTTATAGAAGTATTGGTAGCATCGGATACAAGAGATTTTGGTCCAGGGAAAATGATAATGGTTCAGATTATGCAAATCACTCGCAATACGGCATCTTTGTTTTGTATAATGAGAAGTTAAAAAATTCCCCTAAAAGGAAATCTGCCCGTATTCTTGATGTGGCGCCTACTGTGTTAAGTTACTTTGGACTTGAAGTGCCCTGGGATATGAAGGGGAATATCATAAGTGCTAATTAGAGAGAAACAACATTTAGTAAAGGAGGCAAACAAAGCGTGGAAAAAGGTGTAACAGTTTGGTTTACAGGATTACCAAGTTCAGGAAAGACTACTATAGCCCACAAACTGGAAGGTATTCTTAGGGACAAGGGCTGCAAGGTAGAAGTATTTGATGGTGATGTCATAAGGAAGCACCTTTGCTCAGACCTGGGCTTCTCTAGACAGGATAGGGATACCAATATCAAGCGGATTGCTTACGTATGTAAACTCCTGACCAGAAACGGTGTGGTGGCCATTGCATCTGCCATATCTCCCTACCGGGATACCAGGGACTATGCCCGTGAGGAGATTGGGGAATTCCTTGAGATATATGTAAAATGCCCCTTGGACGTGTGTAAGCAAAGGGATGTTAAAGGTCTTTATAAAAAGGCCCTTAACGGGGAGATAAAGGGCTTTACGGGCGTAGATGACCCTTATGAAGAGCCGCTTCGCCCCGAGCTCATCCTGGAAACCAACAGTGAATCCGTGGACGACTCCACAAAAAGGGTCCTCAGTCTCCTGGAATCAAAAGGCTATATACAGAAATCTGCCGGGAAGGGCCGTTAACCCACTGATAATGGAAAAAGTCCTAAGAATTGGGGTGGTACCCTACCTCAATGTAAGCCCCCTTGTGGAAGGTCTTAGGGAGCTTGATGGCGCCAATTACTCTTTTGGAAGGGTAAGGCTTAATTTCACTGTGCCTTCTCAATTGCCTAATTTACTGGAACAAGGAGAACTGGACGTTGCAATTATACCTTCCATAGAATATCTCAGGGGTAGGCCCTTTTTTGCCGTACCAAACATTTCAATTGCCTCCAGGGGTGCGGTAAAGAGTGTATTGCTCTTTCTAAAAGTGTCCGAGGTCTCTAGAGTAAGGGTGCTTGCCCTTGACAGTTCTTCCCTGACCTCTGCCACGCTGGTCAAGATAATCTTGAAAGAAAGGTACGGGCTTACCCCCTCTATGGTAAGGTACATCCGCTGGGGGCATATGGATGAGCTAATTGACTCCGAAGCCGATGCAATACTGGTTATAGGGGATTTAGCCATGAAGATGAAGTCCCAACTGGATAGTAAAAAAAGTCCTTTCTTCAGGGGAAATTGGTCCACCCTTGACCTGGGGGCAGAATGGAAGGCACTCACGGGCTTACCCTTCGTTTACGCCTTATGGGCTACTAAGAAAGAAGTATTAGTAGAACCTACCAGCAGGTTATTGCTAGAGGCAAAAAAACGCGGCTTGGTAACCCTTAAAGAGATTGCTCATAGAGAGTCCGAAAGACTCGGCCTTGAACCAGAGTCTTGCCTTAGCTACCTTTCAGAGAATATATTTTACGAACTTACAGAGCAGGAACTGGCAGGACTAAGGCGATTCTATCATTATGCCCTTTCCATGGGCCTTGCTTCAGAAGGAGTAAAGCTTGACATCGGAAGTAAATTATATATTAGAGAAAGTACTCTCCAGGAAGCGAATAGGCCTTAACGAAGGGCAAACCCTCACTTTATCTACCGACCTTCTTGCCATGGGAAGGGTTGCCGAAGAGATTACCAAGATTCTACATCCGGAACCCTACCGCACCTACGCAGTAGATAGGAATATTAATTACACTAATATCTGCGTAGCCAAGTGTGGTTTTTGCGCCTTCTCAAGGGATGCAGACGATAAGGATACTTACGTTATCGCAGAAGAAGAACTCTACCAGAAGATAAAAGAGACCATTGAGCAGGGGGGGACGCAGATTCTGATGCAGGGAGGATTACACCCACACCTGGGCCTGGACTTCTACGAAGACCTCCTCCGTTCTATAAAAAAGAGGTTTGCCATACACATCCATTCCTTCTCCCCTCCCGAGATAATCCATTTTTCTAAACTCTCAAAGTCACCCGTAAGAGAGGTAATTTTGAGACTAAAGGAGGCAGGCCTTGATTCTATACCTGGTGGCGGTGCAGAGATACTGGTGGAACGCTGCCGGGGCATGGTTAGTCCCAAAAAGTGTACAGCCGAAGAGTGGTTGAACGTTATGAGGGAGGCCCACAAATTAGGGATGAAGACCACCGCCACGATGATGTTTGGCCATGTGGAGACATGGACGGAGAGGCTAATCCATATGGATAGAATTCGCCAGCTCCAGGATGAGACAGGCGGGTTCACAGCCTTTATACCCTGGACCTTTCAGCCCAAGAACACCCAGCTGGCACACCTTCCCCCCGCAGGTGCATTTGAGTATTTGAAGACTCTGGCCATCTCCAGGATTTACCTGGACAACGTTCCGAATATTCAGTCCTCCTGGGTAACACAGGGGCCAAAGATAGGGCAGTTAGCTCTAAAATTCGGGGCAAACGATATGGGTAGCACAATGATAGAGGAAAATGTGGTAAAGGCCGCAGGGGTAAGCTTCCGTATGAGAAAAGAGGAAATAGCGCAACTTATTGAAGACCTCGGTTACGAGGCAAGTCAGAGAGATTTCTACTATAACCTGGTAAGCACTACGCAGTATGCACTAAGCAATAAATACTAACTCCTACTTCCTTGCTTAGTGCCCAGTGCTTACTGCCTACTTTGATTATTTCCCAGCGACAGCCTTGTTTAAGGCCTTAAGCAGTGCTTTAAGATCTGCCCCATCGGCCTCGGCAGTCTTTTCTATAGAAAAGCCCCCTCCACAACAACTATCCACCTTGAAGTCCTTAAAAATCTTCATTGTACTGGGAAACTTACGAATGACGTCGTTTATTATCATATCCTTTGTAATAAGCTGTCCCAAAGTTAAACCTCCTTTTAGCAAATATTAGCCTATTCAAGACGATATTAATTACCAAATTTTATACTAATTCTTATCAAAGCTCAAGCCCTTCTGTAGTAACATGCGACAAGAATTAGAACATCTCTAAAGCTATCCAAGCAGGAGGGAGTTTATAAAAGGTGATTCACCCAGGCCCTGTTCATCAAAAGGGGAAATTTGATGGGGAGAAAACAAGAAAATAGGCTTGCATACTGTTAGCAAAGCAGAAATTTAGCTAAAGTGAGAAATTATTATAAGTACTTATAATTAGAGGACTACCGATGTATCAAACACTTCTCCAGAGTTCCAAAGATTTTAATCCTTGCAATAAAACGGACTGTTTACTATAATCCAAAAAAACTTTTATGGTTTTAGGAGGGTTCGCCACGGCGAATCAGTGCAAAAAATGAAAAAACTTGTACTAATCAATCCTCACCCACCGGTACATTGTGGCGAAGAGAATGTAGCTGTTCTCGTACAAATGCCATTGAATCTGGGTTATCTTGCCGCACTGACCCCGAGGGATAAATGGATAGTGGACATTGTAGATGAAACTATTGAGCAGGCTGTGGACTATAAGACTGGGGAACTTCGTATTGATGGTGCAGACCTGGTAGGTATAACTGCTGTTAGCTATCAGGCGCCGAGGGCATATGAAATTGCCAAGGCCTGTAAAAGGCATGGTATCCCAGTGGTAATTGGTGGCCCACATTCCTCCACCGTTCCGGATGAAGTGACCAACTATGCAGACGCTGCCTTAATAGGGGAGGCTGAACAGGTATGGGGTGACCTATTGAGAGACCTTGAAAATGGGGGGTTGAAAAAACAGTACTTCGGCGGCCTTACCCCACTGGAGAGATACGGGGACTTATATCCTGATAGGGAGCTTCTAAAGAAGAAATATAACTATAAGTATTCCTCTATAATCACAACCAGGGGATGCCCTAACCGTTGCGACTTCTGTGCGGTGCCTTTATTCCAGGGGAGGAAGTACAGGGAGCGCCCCGTGGAAGATGTGCTTAAAGAAATGGCCTCCACAAGCTACAAAGGCCTAATGTTCGCCGAGGACAACTTTTACGGCCACAGCAAAAAGTCTAACGAAAGAGCCAGACAACTATTTAAGGGCATGACAGAGAGGAATATCATTAAGGATTGGTTTGGCTTTACTGCCCTTAACACTGCATTTGACGATGAAACTCTAAAGTATATGGCCTCAAGTGGTTGCCTGGGCATACTCATTGGGATTGAGTCCATTGATGAGGAGGTCTTAAAGGGGATAAACAAGCATGTCAACCTCAGGATTGGGGTTGAAAATTATAGAAAGGGTATTGAAAACCTCCACCGTCACGGTATTATTTGCTGGGGTTCTGTAATATTTGGGGCGGATGGGGATACACAAGATAACTTTAAGAGGATGACAGACTTTACCCTTGAATCAAGTATGGACATTCTTACCTTTGGTGTCTATACGCCCATGCCTATGACTACTAGTTTCAATAGAATGATGAAAGAAGGGCGAATCTTCCGTAATAACTTCCCAGAAGATTGGTACTACTACAACTCTAACCACCTTGTCTTTACCCTTAAAGATATGACCATTGAAGACCTTATAGAAGGGCTTGAATACGTTTATGAGAATCTCTACTCCAGAGAGGCACTGAAAGCCCGCTTTGACCGCACCCTTAAGGAGACCAATAACTCTAAAAATGCTATGTTTGCCTACCGTATAAATATTGACTGGAAGGTAGTGTTCAAATCGGTGATAGACGACCTTAAGACCCTGTACGACTCAGGGGTGTATCCCGGAGAGAGGGCTGTTTGCAACAGGTAAAACACACATGTAGCGTGTGAGCTTGTCTAGAATGAACAGTCGTAACTGATGTGCCCACAAAGCTGATTCAGGTTTTTAGCCTGTACCAGAATATTTTGGTTCAATCGCGGACGATTGAACCAGTCTGTTGCGAAAAAGCCTTTTTACTCTCCAGTGCCTGCTGTATACTATCTACTACATCTCTTCCGCCTCCCTACCCTTTTGGATACTCTTTCTTATCATACTCCTAAGCAGGAAGCTCCTCTCTACCCCACCCATGAGGCTCTTTAGGTCTTCGTACAGGCCTGGGTCATGGATTATTGCACCCAGGGTTCCCTCTCCTTTTGCGGTCTTTTCTGTGAGGACTTTCAAATTAGCAGAGGCCTGAGCAAGGTTATCCAGGAGGGCCTCTTTTTCAGGGTCAAAAAGCAAGGAAGGTAAAAGCCCTTGTTCGGACTCCAAGGACTGATTAATCTTCTTAGATATGAGAGCTAACTCTTTGATGCCCTCTTTGAACTCCTTATCGTACAATAGGATACGGAAGACATTATCTCCTTCCCGCATCTCTTGCGTGATGCCTTTCATGGATTGAGTGGTAGCAACCATGTGGTCAAACATCTGCTTGCCTCTGGGGTCAAATACAAGGTAATGGAAAATACCTTCCCCTTGTTTTATCTCTTCTACACTTTCCTTAAGGGCCGTAGTCGCCCCGGCAAATAGCTCAATAAGTTTTGTCTCCTCCAGTTTAAGAAGGCTTCGGGTAAGGCTCGCAAAGGCTTCCAGACTACCCTCAAAGGCGGCAAAGTAATCAACAGGCTCCTTGCTATTTATGTATCCCCTTTCTTCTATTACAGGTTTATCTACGCTACCTACTGTAATTTCTATGTAAGTGTCTCCAGTTACGTAACTTAACCAATTTATAGAGCAAATAGAATCAGTGCGGATTCTCTTCTGGAAACGCTTATTTATCTCCATCTCTACCTCAACTAGTTTTACTCCTGGGTCTTCTGGAAAGGTAATCTCCCTCACCTTTCCTACGCTCACACCGGCTAACCGTACAGGGGCACCTTTCAGTAAACCCTTCACATTCAGAAACGTAGTTTTCAAAACAATCTTGTCCTTAAAGTAACCCTTTTTCGTACCTAATACAAAAATAGCTACCCCAAACCCAGCCAGGGCCACCAGAAGGAATATCCCGGCTCTTATTGCTATCGCCTTTTCTCTTTCCATTTACCTTAACTTGCCTGTGAATGTACAGGATTCGCTATTTTTATTATAACCTGCTATACCCTCAGTAAACAGGGAGTAGAAAACAGGTTACTAATTTTCCCATAACGTTTTCGGGTTAGTGTACAGAAAATAATTGGTAAAGTTCGGTAGACAACAACTGAGCAGGGTTAACCTTTCTCTGCAAAGACTGCCCCACCCCGCATAAACTCCCTGATGAAAGAATCTTGAGAATCCTCAAAATCCCTCCAGCTTCCCTCTGCGATTATCCTCCCATCATAAAGCATAGCTATCCGGTCGGTAACCATCCTCACGCTCTGCAAATCGTGAGTGACTACCAATGAGGTAACTCCTAACCTTTCCCTAAGGTTAATAATTAGTTCGTTGATTTTCCTGGCGTTAATAGGGTCTACCCCCGTATTAGGTTCATCATATAGGATTATTTTCGGGTCAGTAGCAATGGCCCTGGCTACGGCCACCCTTTTTTTCATTCCACCGCTAAGTTCAGCCGGCATCTTGTGCTCTATTCCGTATAGACCGACCATGGCCAGCCTTTCCCTAACTCGTTCCTTTATCTCAACTTGACTCAGACGCATGTGTTCCTTGAGGGGATAGGCTATGTTTTCCAGGACCGTGAGTGAATCAAAGAGGGCGGAACCCTGGAAGACCATCCCCACGTTCCGCCTTATCTTAAGGAGTTCTTTCTCTCTCAGCGCAGCGACATCCTTACCCAATACAAGAATCTTACCACCGTCAGGCTTCAATAGCCCGATAATCTCCTTCAACAAGACGGTCTTTCCAGAACCACTAGAACCGATGAGGGAGAGTATTTCTCCCTCCTTTACGGACATATTTATCCCTTTGTGAACCGCTAATCCATTGAAGACCTTATAAACTCCCTGGAGTTCTATTATGCCCATCAGAATAGGAAAAATATTTTAGTTAGAAAGAAGTCAGATATCAGTACTGCAATAGAGATAGTTACCACTGCCATAGTGGTAGATCTGCCCACGCCTGTGGTACCCCCCTTAGTGTAAAGACCGTAGTAACAACCGAATAGGGCAATTAGGAAGCCAAAAAAGACAGTCTTACCAATTCCACTCAAAAAGTCATTTATAGTTATAGCCCACCATATTGTATTTAAATAAAAACTTACATCAATGGGTAGTTCAGTAACTGCAATTATCAAGCCTCCGAAGATACCCACCACATCCGCCGAAACGGTCAACAGGGGTAAGGTTATCATAGCTGCCAGCATCCTCGGGGTAACCAGTTTTTTTATAGGATTTGCCCCAAGGGCCTGCATAGCATCTATCTGCTCAGTAACCTGCATAGAGCCTATCTCAGCAGCCATACCTGAACCAGCCCTCCCCCCTACCATGATGGCTGTTAGCACCGGGCCGAGCTCCCTCACCAAACTCAGGGATACAAGACTGCCAACATATAACTCAGCCCCGTAACGCTTCATAGTATATATACCTTGTAAGGCCAAGACCATGCCAGTAAATAGTGCAATTGTATTTACTAGAAACAGTGACTTGGTGCCAATATTGTCCGCCTCCTGGAGGATTAGAGTAAAATTGAATGGCCTTGTAAATATACCACGAAGCCCCCTTATACCCAGGAAAAACACAGCACCAATGGAGAAAAGGATTTCCTTGGCAGCGAGGTCCAGTGAGAGAAGGAATTTTTTCATCTTTTAGAAGAACAACCCTTACTTAGTGTCTGCCGTGTAAACATTTGCTGCTTGGTCAATGAATCTGAAACTCTCTATCACTCCTTGAAAATCACCACGAAAAAAATGAAAGTCCTCTGGGTGCGCCCAGTATATTATATCGTAGACCAAATCTCCCCTGATAAATACATAGGACTCCATCTTTACTTTTTCACCTTCCACCGTACCTTCAAGCACTGTCTTGAGGGCAGTAATGCCACCTTTCATATCAGGTGGATGCCCCCCGATGGTTAAATACTCCTTAGAGATAATGTTTTTTCCCTTAATCTCTATAAACAGTTGAGTGCTTAAAAGCTCTAGGGGTAGGACCTCTTTTTTCATACGGGAAGGGGTAAATATGGCAAAGCTCGCCTGAGAAAGTTCATTCTCCATAGCTACGTCAGCCCCCTCCATCTCTACGGGTATCCAGCCACTCTTGGGAAGTCCAACCTGGTAGGCGCGCGGTGCCTTGGCTGCAAGTTTTACGAACTCCTCTTTAGGAGGGGTCTGACATCCGACCCCACATAGGACAACCAAAACAGCAAGTGTAAAAAGTCCCTTTATCAAAGGTTATCAGTGGCCCTTAAGGGCCCGCAAAGAACTCTACCCATTATCTTCCTGAATTCAGTATGACAATGTCTCCCTATCATGTCAAAGGAGAAAATCTATCTTCTTTATTCACTCATCTCCAGTTCCTTGCCTCTTATATTTTGCATTATTTCCTGGTACTTTCTGAATTCCATCTCTGCCTCTATGATTCTACCTAACTTCCTGAATAAGGTAGAGAGATGTATGTGGGGCTCAGGTGAATTTGGGTCTAGCTCAATGGCCTTACGATACTCTTCAATGGCCTCATCAAAAAGTCCCACGTTCGTATAGGCACGGCCAAGTAGTATATGTGGTTCAGCCTGATTGGGGTCAACCTTTAGGGACTCTTTGTATTCTTTTGCTGCCTCGTTATAAAGTCCCTTTACAAAATAGACACTACCAAGCAGACTATACCATGAGGCATTGGAAGGGTCTAAATTTATTGCCGCTTTCAACTCCTTTATAGAGTCGTCTAATCTCCTGGTAACAAAATATAACTCTCCCAATAGCATGTGGGCCTCTGCTAGGTTAGCTTCTAGCTTAATAGCCTTTTTCAGGTGGTGTACGGCCTTTTCATAATCTCCTTCCTGGAAGAAGGCACGGCCTAGGATCATTTGAAACTTTCCTTCTTTGGGTTTAAGTTTTATGGCACGAGAAAACTCCTTTATTGCCTCCTCCATTTCCCCCTTTTCCCAATAGGCATCGCCCAGAAGTACCCTTAACTCTGCATCTTTTGGCTCCAACTCAACCGCATTCTTTAGCTGGCTAACGGCATCACTTAAAAATCCCCTCTCCTTATATGCTTTACCTAAGAGTTTTCTTGCCTCTAGCAGCTTAGGATTAAGCTCCACTGCCCGCTTCAAGTCTTTTATGGCATCGTCTAAATGCCTATCTTTAAGGGAGGAGCGCCCTTTCTCTAAATATTCCTCGGCCTCCCCAGCCTCCAAAAGTAAAGGAAAGGAAACACAAAGAGAGACAAGCAAAGTTAGTAGAACTCGCATAATCCATTCAAACTTTTAAGCTTAATTCTTAACAGTCTCAAAAGTCTTTCTCGGGACGGTACAAAAAGGCCCTTCCTCCTTTTTTGCTACCAGGGCGAGGGTTTTCGTTGGCAACCAGGGTGCGATTACAGTAAAGTGTTTAGCAGCAGGAAAACCTGCTTCTGCAAGGAAGGATAACACCTCAGAATAATACCGCAGGCGTTGAGCCTTAGTGATTGCGTAGATATACTTGTTTATACTCCTCACCGGGGAAGGGTGAAACTCCCAGATGGCAAGATTGCCTCCCGGAACCAGCACCCGGTGTGCCTCCCGTAAGCAAGCGCCCAGACTCTCATTAGACATATGTTTTATTACATACGCAAGAAATACAAGGTCAAAGCTTTCAGATTTAAAGGGTAGAGAGGAGGCGACAGATTCTACTAAAAAGATTCGACTAATTAATCCGCTCTTTGAGACGTTCTCTCTTGCCCTTTCAAGCATAACAGAAGAGACATCTAAGCCGTAATAGCTTCTATCAGAGCCACTTACATTATTTGCTTTTATAAGTATGCTAGCTGCCCCACAACCAATCTCTAACACCTTATGGCTAGACCTTAACCCGCAATGCCTCAAAAGGTTTCCTATGTAAAAATATCCACTTATATCAAAAACCCTCTTGCCTACAAATGAGAGGATTCCCAGTTTTCCCCCTTCTAGCTCGTCATAAAAGAACTGTGCAAACCTCTCATCTTCATACATGTCCGACCTCCAAATCTACCGGCCCATGGCCCTTCTTACCCTATCCATTGCTATGTGCATGGCGGCATCCCTCGGTTTTAAATTCTTTTCTTTAGCATACTTTAGTACCATTTGAGTATTCCGTCTAATCTTTCTCCTGACAATATCAAACATCTGCTTAGGGTTATGCCCCCGATACTCGGCATAAGAGGAAATGACTCCCCCAGCATTGGCTATTATGTCGGGTACTACCAGTATGCCCTTTTTGTGGAGAATTTCCTCTATGTCTGGAGCTATTGGCAGGTTAGAGCCCTCTACTACCAATCGTGCCTTCACCTTGTCTACATTTTCAGTGGTGATAACGTCGGAAAGAGCGGCTGGGACCAACACGTCTACACTTAATTCAAAGACTTCCTCCGGGGAAAGAATAATTCCGGGCTTATAATTTATCACACTTCCTGTTTCTTCTTTCTTCTTAATTATTTGTTCTAACGCTAGACCCTTATCGTTATAAATAGTTCCCTTTCTATCCGAAACGGCGACTACCTTTGCTTCTAGCTCCAGAAAATATTTAGCAACAAAGGAACCTACGTTACCAAAACCTTCTATGGCCACGGATGCTCCTTTTACATCTAGCCCGATAAAGCTAGCAGCCTCAAGGGCAGATTGCGCCGCACCAAAGCCAGTTGAACCAAACTCGTGCGGTATGCCGCATTCCTGTCCAGGTTTTACACACATATTGGCAGGCTTACCTGTACAGGACTTGAGGGATCCATTGGCCTCAGCGTACCAGCGCATCTCCTCCTGCCCGGTGCCAACATCCGGACCAGCAACATAGTGAGAGGGCGAGAGAGATTTAATCGCCCTTGCAAAGGACTGGATAAGAGCCTTTTTAGTCTCCTCATATAAACCACGGGGCTCAGCCACTATACCAGATTTTGCGCCTCCGAAGGGTATCTCAGCCAGCGCATTCTTCCAGGTCATCGTACGGGCAAGCCGATATACCTCTTCAGCAGTAACGTTAGAAGCCATTCTTATACCCCCCTTACCAACCCCAAGTGCAGTATTGTCAATGACTAAAAACGCATGCATTTGCACCTTAGGGTCATAGACCTCAAGTACCTTCTCAGGTCCAAACTCATCCCTCTCTATCATCTCTCGCTAGCCCTTTTCCTTATTCCATTATAAGGTTTTACCCCTTGAAGAAGGAAGTCTTAAGGAGTTATGGAAGTAAAAAGGAGAGCCCGAAGCAGCCAGGGCCTATTGCAATTAAGCAAGATTAAGACTACAAGTAAACCTCAACACTAAGCATGGGCTATATACTGGAAAAATGGACTGATACCAGATATTGCAAAAAAGCCATTAGCGAATTTGTGCGGGATCTTGCTCTGCTGTCTTTTATAAGCAAAACTCAGCTTCCGTATAGGCCCCAATCATATTCAGTGAACTTTATCTCTTTTTGGCTATCTTCCAGACCTTTTAATAAATTTTCAGGTAATAAACTGCCTATACTTTTTAGAAAATCCCTCAGAACGCCTTCTTTTTCTAATGGTTCTAGGACCGGGGATGCTAGGATTCCTGCCTCGGTTGCATAGAGATTGGCAGGGTTGAGCAAGAAGGTGGAGAGGTTCTCTTCCAGTTGCTTTTGGAGAAACCTACCGCAATAAGGCTCTTTGCGTAAAGGGGGCGAACTCTTTGCAGCTGTAAAGAGGGCAAGTAAGGCCATATTCTCCTGAGGATTCTTACTAATTAGGCGATTTCTAATATCATTAAGGGTTAATTTCTCCCCCGCCACCTTAAATGTCTCTCTGTCAAAGAGTCCTTTTATATCTTTTATGCTCTTGACTGGGTACTTGTCAGCCACACGCTTTAATACAATCGCATTATGTAAGTTTATCCAAAAGGCAGTCTGTTCTTCCTGTGGGAAAGCTGCTAGCTCATTTTTTGCCACCCATGAGGCTTTTTTCAGAAACTCATCTAAGTCAGCATTTTTCTTAAGGGGTGAGTAGTTAATCCCATTATCTGTTAAACAAGTAGCCAGCACCTTATCCAGGTCAGAGTGGTCAAAATGCTGTGGCAATATCTCTCCCGATTTAGGGTTATAGAGCCAGCTCTGGATATGCACCCCCTGTTCTGGGTCAAGGGCCCTTAGCGCAAACCACCACTGCTCATCAGGGAGTTTCTCGCCCCTGCCAATAATTTCATCGGGTTTAATTCCTTCCTCTTCTATCATCCCTAAGCCCATGTTTATAGCAGGTCCCATAACATACCTATCTAGCGGGAAGGAAATTTCTGAAGCGTTTTCATTCATAGGTTGTAGGTTCCAGGCTTCCCTCCCATAACGCCATTTATACTCCTTTGTCTCTTTCTCCTTTACAAGGGCAAAGGTAACGTCCCATACATCCCATTCCACATGCTTGCCATTACCGAGTATCTCTTTAACCCCCTTTTTTTCAGCCTGTTCTACCATAATACCTAAGACCTTTCTAATAGGCATGGTTTTTATACCGGAATGGATGTGAATAAAGATTTCTTTCTCAGGTTTTTCTTCTGCAGGGGTTGCTTCTTCAGCAAAAGCATAGGTTTGCCCATTTATTAGTATTGCAAGGACGAGGAAACAAGAAACAAAGAAATGACAAGGAAATAATAGCATCCGCATGAAGGTTACTCTCCTTTTTATGCTTAAAATCCCATATGTTTTGTGTCAATAGCCATATTTGCCAGTATATCAGCTCTTGAGTTCTGTTCTCTGGGAATATGACTAATCTCCCAATGGGCTAAGCTTTTCAATAAAGTCATAGCCTCATTATACAGAAGAATCAAGGATGGGGATTTCACCCTATATTCCCCACGAATCTGCCTTACCAGGAGTTCGCTGTCTGAGAGTATTTCTACTACTTTGGCTCCCTTAGCCAGTACCCTTTTTAAACCCTCAATTAAGGCCCTGTACTCTGCCACGTTATTTGTGGTTTCACCAATGTACTGACATGCTTCCTCTACGAGGTTACTGTTTTTGTCTCTCAAGACAAGTCCTATGCCGGCCCTGCCTGGATTCCCACGGGAAGCCCCATCTATATAAAGAATAAGCCCTTCTTTTTCAATATCTGAATTTGGCTTTAATTCCTTTTTTAGCCTACCAAAAAGGGTTTTCAACCCTTCTTCTGTAATTGTGGGATTTTTTGCCTTAAGAGTTTCTAGGTTGACACTAGTAAAGATTAATTCCAGTATCTCTAAGTCTTTGTTATTCAAATCCTTATGAGTCTAATCATTTGAGAATTACCCAACTACGGACGATAATTTAATTAAGCGCACAAACAACCGAGTGAATTATACTTGACAGAAGTCAAATAATCAATTTTAATCGCCACAGCGAGGTGCGCAATTAAACGCAATTACAATATCACTGACTACTGGGTGGAAATATGACCTCCCTTTATTATCATGATATATTCCTCAAACATAACACAGGGGCGTCTCATCCTGAATCTCCAAGGAGATTAGAGTCTGTTCTGGAACACTTAAAGGTTTCTGGATTATGGGACAGGTTTTATGTAAAGGTACCCAGGAAGGCTACGGAAGAAGATGTTGCGCTCATACATCGTAGAGAACATATTCGCTACGTAAAAGAAATTGCGCAAAGGGGTGGTGGTCAATTGGATCCAGACACGGTGGTAAGTGCAGATTCTTACGAGGCAGCCCTTTACGCAGCAGGTGCTGTAATAGAAGCAGTGGATGCCGTAATGGCCAGTAAAATAAAGAATGCCTTTTGCATGGTAAGGCCCCCTGGCCATCATGCCACCCCAGATAGGGGGATGGGCTTTTGCCTCTTCAACAACATAGCTATAGCCACCAAGCACTTGCTTGTAAGACATCACCTTAATAGGGTACTGATTGTGGATTGGGATTGTCATCACGGTAACGGCACTCAAGAGGTTTTTTATGAGGAACCAAAAGTATTCTTTATCTCTTTACACCGCTGGCCTTTTTACCCCGGCACAGGTAGTTGGGAAGAGAAGGGCCGTGGTCCAGGAACAGGTTTTACATTGAACGTCCCGCTGGCTTGGAATACTTCTCGTGAAGAATATTTGAAAGTCTTTGAAAAAATAATACGAACAGAAGCAAAGGCATTCAGCCCTGAATTCGTGCTCATCTCGGCTGGTTTTGATGCATATGTGGCAGACCCTATCGCGGGGCTGGGTCTTGAACCTGCTGACTTTGGCAGACTAACAGAACTTGTTGTAGAACTGGCTAATAAGACTGCATCTGGTAGGATAGTCTCATGTCTGGAAGGGGGATACAGCCTGGATAGTCTACCAATATGTGTAAAGCATCATTTAGAAGCACTAAGCTTAAACGATCCAACTACTAATAATAAATAGCAATTTACCCCCTTGCTTACTTAACTTTCCCAGCGGCGACTAGCTTATTAAGCTTTTGTGCAAGGCCTGATTTTTTCCTGGCTGCGGTACCCTTCCTTATAATCCCTTTTGCTGCTGTTTTATCCAGCATTTTAGTAGTCAGGCGGTATTGCTCACTTGCAGCCCCCGCATCTCCTGTCTGAATTGTGGACAGAAACTTTTTTATCTGAGTTTTCAACGCTGACTTAGCGCTACGATTCCTTAGTCTTCTTTTTATATTCTGTCTCAATCTCTTAAACGCAGATTTTAAATGTGGCATATTGCCTCCTTTTGAAGAAAATTTAACAGAACATAAAACCCTTGTCAACAAACGTTTCCATATGCTTCTTGTCCCGTGCAATTATTCACTTGGCCAGGACCTCCAGCCGGTTGGTTTCCATACACTTTTGCCTTTGCTCTTGACTTTTTGCCTAATTCATTTAACATATTAATTGAAGCTAAAAGTATTTAAATCCTTATGGGAAAAGGCAAGATGGACGCAAAAGAATTAGCCAGTTTCAAAAAAGTTCTCCTTTCGTTGAGGGAACGGTTTGTGGGTAATGTAAATTCCCTTGAGGGTCAAGCCCTTAGGAAAAA
The DNA here is from genome assembly GCA_051388875.1 of Candidatus Brocadiia bacterium JP1. GTDB lineage: Bacteria > Planctomycetota > Brocadiia > Brocadiales > Bathyanammoxibiaceae > JBMFFR01. The sequence continues at coordinate 157,229 of JBMFFR010000003.1, forward strand.
CCGCCAAGATGCAGCTGGAGACCTTTCCAATATACCCTTTCATATGGCGGACCTTGGGAGCGATAACTATGAAAGGGATATAATGATTCACCTCATGGAAAACGAAACCGAGGCCGTAAGGAAAATAGATGAAGCTTTACAAAGGATAGAGAGAGGTACTTACGGCGTATGTGACGGATGCGATAAAAAAATTCCTAAGGCCCGTCTGCTTGCCTTACCCCATGCCAGACTCTGTATAGAGTGTCAGAAGAAAGAAGAATCAGAGGCTGGAACGGCCTAACTCATGGGACCGTATGGGCGCCTTGCCATTGTTACCGTTGTCGGTGTATTCTTAGATCAATCCTCCAAATGGCTTATCTTTAAATCTCTTGAAAACTATCAGAAGTGGGAACTCACCTTTTTTTTGTCTCTAGAACTAAGTCTCAATAAGGGCGGCGTATTTGGTATTGTTCAAGGGGCAAATTATATTTTTATAGGGGTTTCAATATTAGCCCTATTCTTGTTGATATGGGTTTATGAAATTTCTGATAAGGCAAGACTTTCCATAACCTTATCTATTGGATGCATACTTGCAGGGGCAATCGGTAATCTCATGGATAGGATACGGTATCAATGTGTAAGGGATTTTATAGACTTGCATATAGGGGCATGGCATTGGCCAACCTTTAACCTGGCAGACGTGTTTATATGCATAGGGGTAGGGCTAATGATTTGGGATACCTTAATCCCAAAACACTTAAGAGAATCGCTCAGACCCGCCTAGAAACTGCTCCTGTGGGGATAGCAGCCGCTACACCCTCTGCACTTCGGGTAAGGTCTCTATACTTAGTAAGTAGAAACATGGTCGTCTTACCCGGCTTACCATTGCCAATAATCCGCCCATCAATTTTGACTACCGGGACTATTTCGGCTGCCGTTCCAGTTAAGAAACATTCCTCAGCCGTATAAAGCTCGTAGCGAGTGAAAAGCTCCTCCATGACGTGTATTCCATGCTTTTTTGCTATCTCTATCACCGTGTCCCTTGTAATACCTTTCAGGATACCTGCATTGACTGGGGGGGTTAAAAGTTCATCATGCTTAACAACAAAAATATTCTCCCCCGTACACTCTGCGACATAGCCCTCGGCATTAAGCATAACAGCCTCAGAGACCCCAGCATTAAGACTTTCTATCTTAGCTAAGATATTATTCATATAGTTGAGACATTTTATTCTTGGGTTAAGGGCCTCAAAGTGATTTCGTATAGTCCTTACAGTAACCGCATCAATCCCTATCTCATAAAGCTTGCTTGGATAAAGTTCTATAAAATCGGTAATAATTATTATGGAAGGGGTTTTACACTTTGTGTGTTCAAGCCCCAATTTACCAATACCCCTTGTAACCACAAGCCTTATATAAGAATCACTCAGATTATTAGTTCGCAGGGTAAGATAAATAGCCTCCTTCATTTCTTCTTTACTCATGGGAATCTGTAAAGCAATGGCCTTAGCAGACTCGTAGAGGCGGTCTATGTGCTCCTGAAGTTTAAAGACCTTGCCATTATAAGACCGGATACCTTCAAAGACCCCGTCTCCGTATAGAAGGCCATGGTCAAAAACAGAAATCTTTGCCTCCTCCTGAGGGTATAAATTCCCATCAATATAAACTTTTAGAGACATTTACTCTCCTTTCCCCGTAGTTTTACGGAAAGCCAAAGACTAAATGAAACATAAATAAAATATAAATAAACCATCCCGACTCCACTGAAATGTAAGAGAGCACTTTTCACTCCACTAAGGGGTGACGTCCCTATCTTTTACTGTTAAGTTAAGGTTTAGGTACATGCAATTTAGGTGTTACACATTCCACCAGTTTCCCGTCCCAAATTCCAACTGTTCGTGTGCCCATTTTAACAGAATGCTCGTCATGGGTAACAACAACAAATGTTTGCCTGTTTGTCTCATTCAGCTTCAGTATGAGTTCCCATATACCATGGGCGTTCTCTGTATCCAGATTTCCAGTTGGCTCATCGCAGAATACCACAGCGGGGTCGTTCATCAAAGCTCTGGCAAAGGCCACCCTTTGCCTTTCGCCTCCTGAGAGCTGGTCGGGGCGGTGATGTGCTCGGTCTGCCAGCCCCACACGTTCCAGTAACTCCATTGCCTTTTGCCTGCTGTTTCTTTTCAAGGTGGACCACCTGATACCTGAGCTAACAAGCATCGGAAGCATTACATTTTCTAAAGCAATAAAATCAGGCAACAAATAATAAAACTGAAAGACAAAGCCGAAATATCTATTTCTAATTTCTGCCTGTTTAGCGGGACTGAGCAGGCTCAAATCCTCCTCACGGAAGAATATCTTGCCATAGGTGGGTGTATCCAGTAGACCCATAATATGGAGCAAAGTACTCTTACCTGCACCAGAAGGCCCCACAATAATAAGCCGCTCACCGATTTTCACTTCCAAGCTTACCTCATGTAGAACTCTTAACGTACTGCGACCAATTTTGTAATCCTTAACAATATTTTTTGTAGAGATAAGGACTTGGTTGTCCTTTTCCATTTCCATACTAAAAAGTTTCTCCTGTCTCTAAAGGCCTTGGTGTTGGACGCAACAAGGGGAATAAAATTACTTCACGAATAGATGTACAATTAGTCAATACCATTACCAATCTGTCTATACCAATCCCAAGCCCTCCAGCCGGGGGCATCCCATACTTTAATGCAAGAAGAAAGTCCTCGTCTATCTTGCCAGAGGTCATTTCAGTGCCGGCCTGCTCTAGGAACCTCTGCCTTTGTTCTATAGGGGCATTGAGCTCTGTGTAAGAGTTGGCCATCTCCAGTGAAGCAATGTATAGCTCAAAACGTTGGGCTAGTTCCGGGTTACCCTCACACAGCCTGGTGAGAGGGCAAAGGGAGGCCGGGTAGTCCAGGACAAAAGTGGGATTTGTGAGGTGAGGTTCTACTAGCTCCTCAAAAAGGTCATTAGCAATTCTATCTCTATTAGCCCCATGGTCACTCAAACCCATGTCCTGCGCTTTTTTTATTAGCCCCCTTATATCGTAAAAATCCACCCCAGCATACTCCTTAAGCAATTCCACAAAGCTGGCCCTCCTCCATGGAGGTGTCATGTCAATCGTCGTATCTCCGTAAGGGATTTGATACGTGTTGTGTAATTCCATAGTAATGGAAACAATCATACTCTCGGTAAGTTCCATCATGTCATTGTAATCGGCGTAGGCCTGATACGCCTCCAGCATTGTAAACTCTGGATTATGTCTGGTAGAGATACCCTCATTGCGGAAGTTACGGTTTATTTCATAGACCCTTTCCATACCCCCTACGAGCAGTCTTTTAAGATAGAGTTCGGGGGCGATGCGGAGGTATAGGTCTATATCAAGGGCATTGTGATGAGTGATGAAGGGTCTGGCCACTGCCCCGCCCGGAATGGATTGCATCATGGGGGTCTCCACCTCTACATAACCTTTTTCATCAAGAAATCTCCTGGCACCCTTGATAATTTTTATCCTGTTCAACGAAATCAGCATGCTATCCGGATTAGAGATAAGGTCAAGGTACCGCTGTCGGTAGCGTAACTCCACATCCTTCAATCCATGCCACTTTTCGGGGGGAGGTAACAGGGCTTTAGAAAGTATGGTAAAATCCACTACCTGAATAGTAATCTCTCCTGTTCTGGTTTTGAATAAAATCCCATCAACACCAACGATGTCACCCAAATCCAACAGTTTAAACAACTCAAACGTGCTTTCACCTACTTTATCCTGTTTTATATAAAGCTGAACTTTACCAGTCCAATCTCTAATATCCATAAAGGAGGCCTTACCGTGCGGTCTGAGGCTGGATATTCTTCCGGCGGCTCGGACACGCTTGCCTTCCTCACTGTGGTAATTATCTATAATATGCTTAAGACTTTTTTGGCCATTGTATCGCTTACCATAAGGGTCTATCCCCATAGCCTTAAGTTTTTCTAATTTTTCCAGGCGGTCTTGCTCAAATTTCTCCATTGTAATTTTTTTTAAGAGAAAGGGGCTGTGGTGTAGCCCCAAGTCTTAAGTCCTTATCTTTTGCCATTCTATCAAGAAACAAAGTACTGTCAAGATTGCTCACCAAGATAAGCTTCTTTCCAAGAAAAATCAGAGATTTTATACTTCTTTTGGTAGTTATAAGAAACTATCATAAGTCAAAGATAAGGTTATAATAAGAAAGAAGTTAATAGGCTTTAATAATGACTGAACACAACTTTTCCAAAGAAGAAAGGCTAAGGAGAAGGAGGGACTTTGAGAAAATCTTTGCAGAAGGAAAGGCTTTTAAAGGCCCCATACTCAACGCTTACGTCCTTCCCAATTCCCTTGGGCATACACGCATAGGTATAGTTGTGGGAAGAAGATACGGCGGGGCCGTACAGCGTAACCGGATCAAGCGCCTGCTTCGTGAATCCTACAGGTTGAATAAAAACCTTATAAAAGTGGGTCTTGACATAGTCATTCTGCCTAAACCCAACCAAGAGGTGAACTTCAAAGTAATTGAAAAAGAGTTTAAGATTTTGGTGGGAAAGATAAATAGGGCATAATTGGGCCACAGCCCCATGTACTTTCTTAATGGGCCTATATTCTATAACCCACTACTAATAATACCCACAGTTTGATATACTACTGAAATGGCCTTATTTAAGAAATTTATCATTGCTTTTATCAAGGCATATCAATATGTCATAGGGCCCATGTTACCTCCTTCTTGTCGTTATATCCCCAGTTGTTCGGAGTACATGCAAGAGGCCATTGAAAAAAGGGGGGTAATGCTAGGGTGCTGGAAGGGCCTTATTCGTATTTTGAGGTGTCACCCACTCGGACGGTCGGGTTACGACCCTGTGGAGTAGAAAATAAAAGTTATAAAGAAAGTAGCTATACTTACACCCGGTCAGGGAGAGAGGTAGAGGGTGACTCTTTGTAGAAACCTGTTTCTTTTAGTTTTTTGTAGATTTCCAGGCCCTTTTCCGAGGGTTTTATCTCATAAAAGACAGAACTATGCACGTAACTTTTCTGTCCCTCTATGAGACCAGCGCTAAGTAGGGCCTCAACATCGTAGAAGGGTCCGCCTAATCTACCAAAGTTACTACTCTTCTGCGTAGCAAGATAATACTCACATATACTCCCCAGCGTCCTGGCGATGCGCTTAATAGTCTCAGAGTCTTTTATAAGATTCAAGAATTCTTCGTAGGCCTTCAATTTACCTCCTATTGCTTTTTTTAATAAAGGCTTTTTTTACTTCTAAACGTAATAAATTTCAATGACAAAAAGGCCCTGAGCTTAAACAATGGCTTCATCTAGAATTTTCCAGTAGTACACCATGGTTAATTGAAAATTTACTCAAGGGTATGTGATTGACAACTTTACCCATTTTGAATTATATTTTGCACATCCCTGATTAGCGGTAAATAAATCTACAGGAGAGAATAAATCCTATTGTGAAACTAGTTGGAATTATAGTCTTTCTTACTTTGGGAGCAACTATACCAGCTTTTGGGCAAGAAGTGCCTGAAAAGGCTAAGGAAGAATTAATCCCACCTTCTTTAGACGCAGATTACTTTATAATTGAAAAAAGCCCTGACATTCTTTTTAGGGTAGCAAAAGTTATAAATGGAAACACAATACTACTGGATAATGGGGAGATTGTGAGACTGCTCGGGGTGGAAATCCCAGTGGATTATAGCGTGGAATCTTATCGTTTTTTAAAAGGCTTCCTGGAAGGTAAGGAGGTAAGGTTAGAGTTTGAGCGTAGAAACCGTAACGTTCAAGGTCAACTCCTTGCCCATGTTTTCAAAGAGGGAGTCTCTGTAAACAATTTATTAAGGGAAAGGGTGAGTTATTACCATGAAATAGACCCAGCCCTTTCTTTCACGCCAATCTTTCTAGAAAGGACCTTTCCGGAGAGAGGCAAACCAATGGATAGCTGGGAAATAATCTTCGGAGAAGCCAAACCCCTTATAATGAGGGCCAAAGTGGTACTAAAGTCTAAACAAATCTTGCGGGGGAAGCTTGTAAAGGAAACTTCTGAGTATGTGATTCTCAAAATACCGTTTTACGGTAAAGAGATAATAGAAAAGGAAGACATAGAACAACTCACTTTTGAATAGATAGGAGGCCGTAATGGATATTTTGAAGAGGAGGGATTTTCTGAAAGGTGCAGGAACAATTCTCTTTGGGCAGACCCTACTAGGTGACAAGGAATCACATGCTCAAGAGGCTCAAGTAGATTTGTTTAAGACAATAAACAGGGCTGCCGACCCAAATAACCTTACAGCCACTGAAAAAAAGCATGCCCCAACAATAGGTATGCCTGGTTACATTAAGACAAACCAGGTCTTTTTTGTTACGGTAGAGGTAGGCAGACAGCTCCATGTCATGACACCCAACCACTGGATTATGTGGATAGAGGTGTATTTGGATAATGCTCTTATCTCAAGGACAGAGTTCAGTCCTTTGAGTCCCCAAGCTAGCGTTGCCGTGCCTGTGAGTGTGGGGGGGCCCGCTGTTCTTAAGGTAATGGAACGGTGCAATCTACACGGTATATGGGAAAGCACTGCAAATATAAATCCAGTGTAGGGTAAAGAAACAAAAAGCAGCCGCAAGTCATGCCAGAGGTTATGCCAAAGGCAAATTCGCTTTTGGTGAACTTTAGCTTGCGGCCAATCAAAAGATGGAAAGTAGTCACAAGCTTTATTTTTGGTTAGGAAGTATATAAAGGAGAGATAGGTGTGAAGACTCAATTGGAAAGGGCAAAAGAAGGTGAGATAACCCCCCAAATGGAAGAGGCGGCCAAGTACGACGACGTCTGCCCTGAATTTATGAGGGAGGGTGTGGCCAGGGGGTGGATAGTCCTGCATGGCAATCCCCGCAGAAAATCCAAGGTAGTGGGTATCGGTAGGGGCTTACGCACAAAGGTTAATGCCAGTATTGGCACCTCCCCCGACATAATAGATGTGGATATGGAGGTGGAGAAGGCATGTACCGCTGAGAAATACGGGGCAGACACCCTTATGGAGCTTTCCACCGGTGGGGATTTAAGGAGTATAAGGGGTAAGGTGTTAAATGCCATAAACCTTAGCGTAGGCACTGTGCCATTATACCAGGCAGCCATTGAGACGATTAAAGAGAAGGGTTCAGTAGTACGAATGGACCCCAACTATCTCTTTGACACTATTGAGGAGCAGGCAGAAGAAGGTATAAGTTTTATGGCCATCCACTGCGGGGTGAATAAGTTAGTGCTGGAGAGGCTTAAGAGACAGGGCTACCGTTTCGGGGGACTTGTGAGCCGTGGTGGTGCATTCCTCACCGCCTGGATAGAGCATAATAAAAAGGAGAACCCCCTTTACGAGCAGATAGACCGATTAATAGATATTATGAAGAGGCATGATGTCATCCTCAGCCTGGGGAACGGCCTCAGAGCAGGGGCTGTTCACGACTCTACCGATAGGGCACAGATTCAAGAACTTATCATTAATTCTGAGATTGCAGAGTATGCCCAATCAAAAGGTGTACAGTGTATAGTGGAAGGGCCTGGTCACATTCCCGTTGACGAGATTGAGGCTAATGTCCTTCTGCAAAAGCGCCTTTCCAATAATGCCCCCTTCTATATGCTTGGTCCAATCACTACGGATATAGCCCCAGGTTACGACCATATTACTGCTGCCATAGGTGCGGCCCTATCCTCCATGTATGGTGCCGATTTTATCTGCTACGTTACACCACCAGAACACCTAGCCCTGCCAAAAGTAGAGGACGTCAGAGAGGGTGTCATGGCGGCAAGGATTGCCACCCATGTGGGGGACATGGTTAAACTCAAAGATAAGGTGAAAGACCTGGACCTAAAGATGGCAGTAGCCAGGAGAGACCTGGACTGGGAGACCCAGTATAAAGCCGCTATCTCCTCCGAAAGAGCAAAGGAAATAAGAGATAGCCGTCCACCAATGGACGAGGACACCTGCACCATGTGCGGCAAGCTCTGCTCACTAAAGACCGTTAAGGGGTATTACCAACCTTATCTGGAAAAGGGCAGGAAGGCGGTAGCACCGCAGGCGTCAAAGGTTGAAATGGCTAAAGAACCAAAGATGCCCACCCCGGCCCTTTAGAAGGAAGTTATGAAGGAAAGATGCCCTTTTACACATGGCGGCATATTCCTATTATATTTTATGTTTATATAACTTCGAGAGAGGTGAAGGGAATAGGAGACAGTTTAAGGCCAAAGGTAAAAATATTTGGATAAATTAGAATATGCCTCCCTCTCATGTCCCTGCGGTCTTACTCCTTGAGCACCCACGCCCCCAAGACCCCTCTAGATTCCAGGAGGTGGTAAATGCCCCTTTGTCTGCCTGCCTGTTCAGCCCTTATTTGCTTTCCTTCCTGCACTTAAAGGGTGTTGAGGCGGAACTCCTTGATACACACCTCTCAGGCCTGTCCATGCAAGAAACACTGGCAGAGCTCAATAAGAGGAACTTTTCCCTGCTGGGAGTTCACCTCGTTTACCTATGGGAAAAGACCGAGGAGGTTTTTAACCTCTTGACCAGGTTTCGTTCACTAAACCCACAGGTTCACATTAACCTATTCGGATTCTATCCCACATTCGCTTTCAAGGAAATCCTTGAACGCTTCCCCTTTGTGGATTCCATAGCTTTAGGTGAACCGGAGGAACCATTCCTGAAACTGGCCCAGACTCTAAAGGATTCAAACGGTCTATCAGATTTATCCAGCATAGAAAGACTTGCCATCAGAAAAGACGGTAATATTATTTCTATTCAAAAAAAGGGGTATATAGGACTGGACAGCCTACCCTTTCCGGACCGCTCAACGCTGTCCTTTTATAAAGAAAAAGGGCTGTTTACCTACATCCTGGGTAGTAGGGGTTGCTACGGTAGGTGTACGTTCTGTTATGTAGGCCCTTTCTATGGTGAATGGCGGGGGAGGAGCCCCGAGAATATTTTTGGCGAAATGCAAGATTTATATGCAAAGGGGGTACGATATTTTTATTTCGCAGACGTCAATTTCTTTGGGCCAGGCAGGGCGGGGAAGGAACGGGCAGGTAAACTGGCCGAAATCATCCTGAAGGAAAAATTAGATATACGTTTCGGAATGGAATGCAGGGCTAATGACTTAGAGAAAGATTCTTTGTCTAAGCTCGTAAAGGCCGGGCTGAGAGAGGTCTTCTTGGGTGTGGAGAGTGCCTGTAATCATGTGCTTCAGAAGTTTAAAAAAGACATCTCTCAAGAGGTTAACGCCAGGGCAATAAGGCTCTTGCGGCTCTTCGGAATAGAACCCAACATGGGATTTATAATGTTTGAACCCCATAGCAAGTTTGAGGATATAAGGACTAACTTTGAATTCCTCAAGGCAAATAAACTGCTCCGCACCCCGGCCATTACGGCTCATCTGCTATCCCATAAACAGACCCTATTTCAGGGGACCTGTGATTATAATAAATTTAAAAATTGTATCCATACCTACTCTTTTACGAAATATGAAGCACATTACGATTTTGAAGACCAGAGGGTAGGGTCTTTCCATGAGGTGGCAATCCAATTATGCCAAGGAATTCTGAGCTTACTAGAACCCGCTGAGGCGCAAGCCTGTTGTTCTCCAGCACAAAAAAAAGATAATCTAACGAGAATCAACAAGATTCTCATAGAATCATACGAGAAAACCCTGCATCTTTACGAGGAGGGAGTTAGTCACAAAAGGGTGTTGAACCATCTTGATAAAGTGACGAAGGAGGCCGCCGTTTTGCACCGTGAAAAAAGAGCTTGACCGCATTATGGAATTGGGCTGGGTCTACTGGAAGTCCCAGGTGGTTTTTGCTGGAGTAGAACTGGGTATATTTGAACTATTAAAGGGGTGCGCAGTAGGGAAAAACCCAGCAGAGATAGCCGCTAAGTTGGGTCTGAACCCCAGGGCAACTGAAATGCTTCTCAATGCGCTAGTAAGCTTAGAGCTACTAACAAAAAAAGCAAACTGTTATCAAAATTCTTTCCTGACGTCAAAGTACCTTGTAAAAGGGGTGCCCACTTATCAAGGTGACCGTATTCACCACCTCCACAACCTCTGGCAGAGATGGGAGAAACTCCAGCAGGCAATCCGTACAGGGCAGTCAGTGGTGGAGGAAAAAGAACCCGACCCACAAAGGGTGCGTGACTTTATGACTTCAATGCATAACTATGCCAGGTTGAAAGTCAAAATCGTTCTGAGCAGGCTTGACGTAAGGCCCTTTCGCAGATTGCTTGATTTAGGTGGAGGGCCTGGGACTTATGCAATTGCCGTTGCTCAAAAGAACCCACTACTCACAGCCGTTGTATACGACCTGGCCCAAAACCTGGAAATAGCCAGGGAGTTTATTAAAGAGGCGGGCCTAGAAGACAGGGTCTCCACACAAGTGGGAAACTTTCTAGAGGAAGACTTACCAAAGGAGGCCTTTGATGCCGTGCTGGTATCCAATGTCCTTCATATATACGAACCAACTACCAATATATCTATTTTGAAAAAGTGCTACGATGCGCTCCAGCGTGGGGGCTACGTAATTGTACATGACTTTCTCATAAATGATACTGGCACTGCCCCGCTTTACGCAGTTTTGTTTAGCCTCAATATGCTTCTGGGTACTTATAGAGGGGCATGCTATACGAAGGCGGAGACTCAAAAGTGGCTCTCCACCACCGGGTTTTCTAGGATTAAGACTCGCTTCCTTGATAAAAATTCTGCACTAATTATTGGAGAAAAAAAGACTTAGATTCTTCAATCAACTCAAAGAAAAACTGCACTGCACACTTCACTTGAACTAGGAGGTTATTTTCTCCACATTAACGTAGGTGTTTGACTTCTTGCTATTTATGTTTCTGCATATATATCTGGGAAATGATTGATTTCCTCAGCCATACGCATGTCTCTCTGGTAGCGATCCCATTCAGTAAGTTCCCTTTCAAACAGGAACTTCTTAAGGTCCCTATAGGGCCGATAAAAATAGGTACTCAGAAGATACCAAAAAGGATGGTTCCTGATGAAAGCCTTTGTAGTTAATGCATTATCTTCATATAGCTTATAATATTTCCACTTTAGAAATTGTAGCTGAGAAGAATCAAGGTAGCGTGTTTTTACATTTGCCCAGAAGGTGTTGTAGCGCCTGAAGTTATCTAGGTTAGTAATGAGACCCATCTTCTGGAGTTCGTCTCTGACAGGAGTCTTGGGATAAGGGGTGAGAATTTGGTCTGCATAAAAGTCTATGTCCAAATCCTTTAAGAATTGGAAATTCCTGGCTATGTCTTCTTCTTTATCCTCCGGATTACCAAGGATGACCCCACCCACAATCATAATGTTATGGTCGTGGAGTTTTTGGACTGCGATGCGAGTCTTTTCTACTATATTGCCTTTTTTTAGTCTCTTAAGGTTCTCCTCAGAGATATTTTCAATTCCCAGAAATACAATTTTGAAGCCAGCCTTAGCCATTTTCTCCACCAGTGTGTCTGAGGAGGCGATACCACTGCTGCTGGCCTGGATGATGTACCTCATGTCATTGTGTCCTGCTTCTGCAATGGCATCACATAGTGCCTCAAAGCGCTTTATATCCAAGGCGAAGTTGTCGTCTGAGAATATAAGATAGCCCTTTCCTTGCTTTTTTGCATGGGCTATATCATCCAGCACCCTCTGGATGGTATAGGCCCTGAAGCTCTTACCGTACATCTTGTCCATGCAACAGAAAGTACAGGGCATGGTACAGCCCCTGGATGATTCAATAATATCAAGTGTGTAGCCGATGTAATGGTTTCCACCCCAGATTCTTTTCTCCCTAGCCGGAATCTTTATCTTCTCCAGGTTTTCAGGTAGCCTTGGGGGATTATGTTTAAAGCCATCACCTTCTCGGTAAGTTAGCCCTCTGACTGTGTCAAAGCCCCTCTTCCCTTCTAGGGCATCTAAAAATTCGCCGAAGGCGAGGTCTCCCTCCCCTCTTATTATGTAGTCAAAGGGCTTGCAATCATCTGAGTCGCATATCTCTTCATAAAGCAGAGTTGCATGGTATCCCCCCAGGACTGTAATAGTTTCTTTTCTCAGTTTTTTTATAAAAGATGTTACTCTTTTGGCTGTAGGGAACTGGAAGCTCATGGCGCTCAGCCCCACTAAGTCGGGTTTATAGTCTGTTAGAAGTTCCTGTAATGCCTCTTTTACCCTTTCTCTTCTAAGGACAAGATCCGCAATAACTACCTCATGGCCTGTAATGTTACCGGCAATAGAGGCTAGAGCAAGATTAGGCGCACGCCACCTCTTGGGGTTAAAAACTGGTGTAATGTCAGGCATGGAGAGAAGTAGTATCTTCATATTCTAGTTTGTAACTCCCTGTTTAATATGGGCTAAAGGTTCTGATTTCTCATTGTAAATTCTACTGCCAGGAAGTTCTGGAAAGTCATTAAGGTGTTCAAAGGTGTCCATCTCTGCTTGGAATACCTCCATTTCTGTTCTTCCCAATTGGGTAACTAGGTCTTTAGTGTTGTAGTAGGGTCTAAGGGCAAGGACCCTGAGGAGCCAGATGAGCGGGAATCTGTACTTAAACGTCTTGGTGGTCTTGTAAAAGGTTGAGTGTTTTTTGCGGTATTTCCATTTGAGGAACTGCAGCTCCTGTGAATCCAGGTATTTTGTCCTCACGTTGGCCCAGAAGCCGTTGTACTTGCTGAAGTCATAAAGATTAGTAATCAAGCCCTGCTGGAGTAATTCCTCCCTCATGCCAGTCTTGGGATAAGGGGTAATGATTTGGTCACTGTAGAAATCTATATCCATCTTGTTAAAAAACTCATAGTTTTGTGCAATATCTTCTTCTCTATCTTCTGGGTGGCCTATAATCATTCCACCGATAATAAGTATGTTCTGCTTGTGCAGGAGTTCAATGGCCTTTTTTGTCTTTTCTAGAATATTGCCTTTTTTCATTAGCTTAAGATTTCTTTCGGAGACATTCTCAATCCCCAGGAACACAAGCTCAAAACCCGCTCTGGCCATTTTTTCTATAAGGGCCTCTGAGGAAGACATCCCCACACTGCTCGCCTGCACAACGTAGGCTATATCGTTATGACCTGCGCGGATAATGGCATCACAGAGCTCTTCCAGCCGCTTTAAATCCAGGCATATGTTATCATCGGAGATAGCCAGATATTTTGCCCCTTGTTTTTTTGCATTAGCAATATCGCCCATCACCCTTCCCAGGTTATAGGTGCGGAAGGACCTTCCGTACATCTTGCCCATGCTACAGAAATTACATGGCATGGTGCAGCCCCTGGAGGTCTCAATTATGTCCAGGCTCCGTGTCCCAAAGACGTAACCCTTAAATATCCTGTTTGTACGGTTGGGTGGGGCAATCTTGGATAGGTCTTCAAGGAGCCTTGGGCTATTATGCACCCAGCCATTAGCGTCAGCGCTCTTTACCCTGAAAGATAGCCCGCGGATGCTCTCAAGTGAGCGCTTACCCTCTAGGGCCTGCAAAAGTTCGCCGAAGCTAAAATCACTCTCTCCCCTCAATATAAAATCAAAGGGCTCAGCCTGCCCATCACTGGTTATCTCCTCATACATAAGGGTGGTATGATAGCCCCCGAGTACGGTCTTAATATCTTTGTCTAGGGACTTTATATAGGTAGCTATTCTCCTTGCCGTGGCAAACTGGAAACTCATGGCATTAATGCCCACTATATCTGGCTTAAAATCCTTGAGGAGTCCTTCAATGCTAGCGGTCACACTATCTCTAACCATGATGAGGTCGGCCATATAAATCTCATGGTGAGGCTGGCTAGCTAGTATATTGCTGGTGATTGTTGATAGGGCGAGGCTCGGTGCCTGCCAGGTCTTCAACTGGGGCACCATGTCAGGCATAGAAAACAACAGTAGTCTCATGTACTATCCTTATTCCCGAATTTCCACCTCAAGGGAGAGGATTTTACCCCCATAGATTAGTTTTTGTCAAGAAATACCTTATAAAATTTAGAGGTTAAAAATTGAAATTCCAAATTTTGCCGTTTGTACTTTTAAGCATAAACAGTTGAGGTCTCTCCTGCTAACCCAGTCAATCCCTTACCCTTAAAGGCTTACAATTCTTTTTCTGAAGACAATCCAAATCAGGCATGCTTTATAAGATTTTATCTGATTTCTCTCTTCTAAAAGGGGGATAGAGGGTATGTGATTTCAGGTTCACTGCAGTAGTAAGTGCTGTTCTGACAGTAATAAACTTACCATGCCCTTTTCTTGGATAGTGAGCCTTTTGGGACGTGGTGCGTTATGGCGCATCTTGCCTATGCTTGCATCAAAATTTTGCTAATCTCAGCGGGGTCTGTAATTGGTGGTGAGCAGGAGCCTTCTTTGCAAATGTAAGCAGATGCGGATTCTTTCTTTGGAAAAGTGATTGGGCCAAGCTCTAAAGAGTCAGTGGTGGGGTCTAATACCTGCACAATTTTCCACGAGAGTGCACCAGTATAGACTTCATAAGATGGGTGAATTGGTCTAGTGGTTTTTTGCCTTGGGGAGACCCTTAGTGCCTCCCTGTGTAGTGCCTCGGTGTCCGGGGCCGACTTTTTACCTACTATGACAATGTGGACCGGGTATGAGAGGTATTCCCTAACAGCCATGGCAAAAAGGGCGGCTTGTAGGGAATAGTCCTCAAAGGTGTGTACAAAAGCCAACAGTGTGTTCAATGCCTCTTTTTTGTATTTTTCTTCCCCGGTAAGGTAAGACAGCCTGATTAAGACTCTCGCTGCTACTGAGTTCTCACGGAATGGCTTTTCTCTGAAGGCGAGTTTTTCTGCAGAGGCGAGCTCTCCTGGGACATCAAAAAAGCCCCCGCCAGTCCTATCTGCCAAGTTATGCGTTATATAGTCCATTAGGTCAGTAGCCCACGATAGGTATTCACTCTTACTGGTTATTTGGTAAGCACTTAATAGGGCTTCTATGGTATACAACTGGTCTGCTAGAAGCCCCCTATGTCTTGCTTCCCCATCTGTTATGTAATGGCACATACCATGGCCCTTCTTGTAAGCCTTTTCTCTTAGGAAGCTTAGAGACCTTAAAGCCCTTTCTAGGGTTTCCTCGCTGGCCAAGCATTGGTAAGCCGTGAGGTACTGGGAAATCATTTGTCCGTCCCAGTCTATGTATATACACTCATCTATCTTTGGAGCGGTAGCCTTGCACCTCCCGTCGGCGTCTAGGCGATAATATTCTTCGTCGGCATCTTGGCTACCGTAGAAGCCACCAGTAGGGGATAAAAGATGAGTATTGGTATAATGAATGATGCCTTCCGCTGCCGAACGGTAGGATTCATTACAAGTAGTCTGATAGCCCAAAAGGTAGTCTTTGAGTAGGCCAGCGTTACCCTCAAGCATCTTCTCAAAATGTGGGATTGTCCAATCCGCTTTTGTGCAGTAGCGAAAGAACCCCTTTTCTACCCTATCCCATAGTTCACCGTTCAGCATGCCATCAAGGCTCTTTTTAGCCATCTCCAGGGCCTCAGTCGCATGAGTCTCTTCCCCGGGGAACCCCAAAAGGGATTCTTTTATGAGAAATTCTATTACTTCTGGCTGTGGGAACTTAGGTTCTGCACCAAAACCTCCGTGGATTGGATCAAAGAATTCTTTAATAAAACTCAATACCTTTTTGGGTATATCATCCGTAAGCCCTTCCTTTGTAACAGGTTGGCTTTCTTTTTCTATACCCCTTTCTACCTTAATGCGGGCTATTCTTGCATAGAGTTCGCCTTTGTTGTTCTTGTGGTACTCAGAGACCTTTTTTGCCAGAGACTTGAAATCGTTGGGATATATATAAGTACCTGCAACGATTATATCCCCTTTAGGGGTTAGAAAGGCACTGGTAGGCCAACCCCCTGCCAGGTAACGACTTTGAATATGAGGATTTTTGTCAGCATCTACACGTATGCAAATAAAATCGTTGTTAAGTACGTCTATAACCTCAGGGTCGGACAGGGTAGTTTCATCAAAGACGTGGCACCAATGGCACCATACAGCGCTGAGGCTTAGATAAGCAGGTTTATCCTCGTCTTGAGCCTTTTGAAAGGTTTCTCCACTCCATTCTCTCCAATGGATGAGGTGTGCCTTGTTCGGTTTGGGTGAGAATCTAAAGGTTTGTGACATCAAAACATCATATACCATCTTGCATAACTCCGCAATGGAATAATTTTTATTTAGTAGAGCACACTAGTATACACATTGGTGTATACTTAAGTTTACAGCTCTAAGCTTTTGTAATACGAATGTTTGAATAAAATTCCTTGTTTTTGTGAAATAACCCGTAACAAGACTCTTAAAAAACATGGCAATGTTTATTGGCCACAAGATTACAGTTGCCTTTCGTAAGTCTATAGATTACAAAGTAATAGATGTAAGGAGGGATTTTTGTGTTTTAGATTTGAAAATGGTATGCATATTGCAGGTGTTCTTAGATAGCCACTTTCAAAAGGTGGAAATTTGAACGCTTAGTGAGTAAAGCAGGAGGGAATAAAAGCATGCAGCAAGCGGAAACCGGTGCAGAGAAAAAAGAGGTAGGTGGTATATGGACGGCCAGGCGTGACTTCTTTGTTTGGGGAGGGTGGAGTGTATTCCTAGCTGCCGTATCGGCTTATCTATGGAAAGTTTTGGGGACAAGTGGCTTTTTCTTCCCCAAGGTTCTGTACGAACCCTCTAAGAGATTTGCTGTGGGTTATCCACAGGATTTTCCGGATCATGCTGTGGTTACACTCCAGGCAAGAAGGGTATTTGTTGTAAGGGAGGGCAGTGCATTCCATGCTATCTCTATGGTATGTCAACACTTAGGTTGTGCAGTACACTGGACTGAAGAAAAGGGCATATATGAATGTCCCTGTCATGGAAGTAAATATTATAAAGACGGTGTAAATTTTGCGGGGCCAGCCCCCAGGCCACTCTATCATTTCAAAATGACTCTTTCCGATGACGGGAAACTAGTGGTAGATACAAGCCAGATAGTAGAACGTTCTGAAAAACTTGTGATTTAGAGATAGGATTCGGACACTTATGAGCAAAAGGAGCACCCTTTTATGTTGCCTAGTTTAAAAGAACTAAGTGATAAGATCACACAAAACGAGATATGGAAATCCATATTTCGTCACGGGTATGAAGATACCCCACGAAACCGTGTATTACAGATTTTGAGTAATGTTTGGTTGCATATACATCCTACTACGGTTACGAAAGGGAGCATAGCCATCTCTTTTACCTGGTGTCTGGGTGGATTGACCTTTTTCATATTTCTATACGAGACGCTTAGCGGCATACTGTTGATGTTTTATTATACGCCGGATGTTAACAAGGCCTATGCTGATATGTTAGACCTTAGTAACAATGCCGTACCATTCGGCAGGCTTTTGAGAAACTCGCATAGATGGGCTGGTCACGCCATGGTTATTACCGTATGTTTCCATATGCTAAGGGTCTTTTTGACAGGTTCTTACAAATCACCAAGGCAGTTTAACTGGGTTGTAGGAGTAGTACTGCTGGTGCTTACCCTTTTACTTAGCTTCACTGGTTATTTGTTGCCTTGGGACCAGCTTGGATACTGGGCCATTACGGTTGGCACCAATATGGCGGGTGCCACGCCCTTTGTAGGCTATCAGGGTCCTTTCGCGGAGTTCTTTGGTTTTACTATTGATAACGATATTCGGTTCGGACTCCTAGGGGGTACATCCATACAAGCACCAGCCCTGCTTAGGGCCTATGTGTGGCATTGTATAGCCCTTCCTAGTATAGCGGGAGCGTTTATGATGCTTCATTTCTGGAGGGTTAGGAAAGACGGGTTCTCGGGCCGATTATAAGTCTAAGCTCCTAGCGCATTATTATGAAGTTAGTAAAATCTTATTAAAGGGAGAATTAGGAAGCTATGGCCAATCCAGAAGTTACAGAGGTAAAGACGGAAAAAAAGGCGGGGCCTGAGAAGGTTCATACTTGGCCCCATCTAGTGGCAAAAGAGTTCTTATGTGCATTACTGTTTACAGTAGTTATTTTGCTTTACAGTTACTACGTTGACGCCCCTTTGAGGGAGCTTGCTAATCCTGGAGAGCCAGAAAACCCGGCTAAAGCACCCTGGTATTTCTTGGGCCTACAAGAAGAGCTGGTGTACTTCGACCCGTGGTTTGCTGGTGTAGTGCTGCCCTTATTCATTATAGTAGGGCTTATGGTGATACCTTATATTGACATAAACCCAAAAGGTAACGGATATTACACCTTTAAGGAGAGGAAATTTGCTGTAACTGTGTTCTCTTTTGGGTTTTTACTCTGGTATGCACTTATCATCATAGGAGTTTATTGCAGGGGACCTTTCTGGGCATGGTTCTGGCCCTGGGAGGAGTGGACACTAGCTTTCCCAACTCCCCCACCGTTGTGGAGTATGCCCGTACCCGTTGGGGCCTTACTCTTGCTGGCCTATTTTGGGTTAGGCATGTGGTGGCCAGCCCGTAAGTGGAGGGATTTCTATCAAGAGCTAGGACCGGTTAGGTACAGTATCACAATGTTCTTGCTCCTGACTATGATTGGTTCAGTCTTAAAAAGCGTTCTTAGGTTAGGTTTCAACATTAAATACGTATTAGAGACACCTTGGTTTAATATTTAGCAGGTGACTATATGAAGAGAAAGTTATTTTTCCTTTTTAGTTTAGCGTTTCTTTTCTCCACCTATCTTTGGCTTAAGGAGGAGATAAAACCTGAGTGGACAAAGTATCAAGAGGCATACTATCAGAACAGGCTAAAGGCCTTAGAAAAGGAGTACAAGGCTGCCGCTTCCGAAAAGGAGAAAAAAGAGCTTGAGAAGAAGATGGCTGCCATGCGGTCCCCCAAGTATGAGATAAAGCAAATCCTCTTGAATGGGACCAGCACCTGGGCTAAGCGTGGAAATGGTGACAAAGTGGATAGGTGCATCACCTGTCACATTGACGAATCAGAGCTTAAGGCTAGTCATACTACTGTAGCCGACTTTCCATTTGACGTGTATGGTTGTACTGTATGCCACAAAGGCAATGGTAGGTCCCTTATGCTGCAAGAGGCCCACAGGGGTATGTATACCCACCGCCGCCAGATGCAGCAAAGGCTGGTCTCTGCTGACAAAGTATTTGAACTCTGGCTTGAGCTTACTGAGCTTTCCCCGGAAGAGACGGACCCGAACCTCACACCTGTTTGGGGGAATTTCAGACATCGTAGCGTGACAGGCGAAAAGGCCATCTACTTAGGCAGTCAGAAGTGTTTAAGATGCCACACAGGCCTAACCTCCCCTCATGTTGAACAGTGGAGGAGGACCAAGTTCACGAGTTTTGAGAGGGTCAAACAGGCCCCTGATTTTGTTGCCGGAGACGAAAAATACAGGAAGCAGTGTTACAAGTGCCATACCACTGGGTATAACTCAGGTACTGGTATGTACATAGAGGAAGGGATTACCTGTGAAGCATGTCACGGGCCTGGAGAACTTTTTTCTTACTTTATGGACGTTGGTAAGGCCCCAGAAGGGCAGAAGATAGCCAGGGTTAACAGCCCCTACAATGTGTGTTTCGAGTGTCATATCAGTCGTCATCATGAGATGAGGGTTAAATATTTTAAAGACCACGGTCTTTCCGATGACTGGTGGTTCACCACATACTCTAACCTCTTGATAGAATCGGAAAATATAAGTCCTTCCCAAGGCTGGTTAAGAAAGTAGAAAAAAGGTAGAAGCTTGGACAAGGAACCTTTGAATGGTGTTTATTAAAGGAGAGATGTTTATGAAATTTATTAAAGCAACATGGATACCCCTCTTTGTATCCCTTATTGTTAGTTTGCCCGTTGGGAGCTTTTTTGCAGAAGAAAAGCCCCAACCCCAGCAAGAGCAACTAAGGGAGCTTTACGACAATCCAACCCTTAAGAAGTGGTTTGAAGAGCCTGTGGGGTTGGAAAAGGGCAGTGGGCCATGGATGGATGTCTATAAGCCAGTGCCCATGCACATGTACTGGTACCCCAATAGGCATTATGTCAAACCCGATGGCACTTACTATGACCAGCTTCTTGAGAAGTACAAACCTGAGGATTGTGTAAAGTGTCATGAAGAGGTTACCCCTGGTATCGTTAACGACTGGAGGGAGTCCACACATGCTAACCCCAAAAAGGATGAGGGCTTTGCAACTAAGACGAAGGAGATAGAAACGCGTCTGAACAGGGAACTTAAAGAGGTTAGCTGTAATGAGTGTCACGGAAAAGACCATAAAGAGCTAAAGATGCCCTCCTGGAATACCTGTGGGCAGTGTCACACTACACAGGTTAACCAGTTCATTTCAGAAAAAGACTATGGTAGACCTAACCATACTCAAGGTACAGAGGCCAATGTTATCGTCCCGTGGTATCCTGAGCTCTACAGGATGGGCTTAGGTAACATGCAGTTCGGTTGTGATTATTGTCACGGGACTTCGGAAAAATGCGATATATGTCATACCAGGCATGCGTTTAGGGCTGCTGAGGGCCGTAAGCCAGAGGCCTGCATGAGCTGTCATATGGGTTACGACCATCCAGACGCAGAGTCTTACGGCGAGAGTAAGATGGGCTACATCTATCATCTTGAAGGCCATCATTGGGACTTTGACAAATCCTTAAAGGATGTGGTGCCAGGTAAGGATTACCGTAGCCCCACTTGCCAGTTCTGCCATATGTATACGGGCAAGGGTGAATTCTCCCATAACGTAGTCTCTAAGGGTATTTGGCGTATGGGAACGTTGCCACCTAAGGGGATAGAGTTCAAGTCCTCTTTGAAGGATTATCCCTATGGTGTAAACTTGCCACCGCTAAACTATAAGCTAGACATTTACTCGCCAGAGAGCAAGGCTAAGAGGGAGAAGTGGATAGAGGCTTGCAGCAATTGCCACAGCCCACGTTGGGCAAGGCTTTACCTTGAGAATCTTGATGAGACAATGTTCCAGGTCTGGAGTGTGCAGGATAGGGCACAGCTGATACTAGAGAAAGTAGTTGCCGCCGGCGCCCTAGACCCAGGCCCAGAAGATAGAGATCCTTGTCCCCTTGGCGACATTTTAGCGGATGCCCTAGGGCCGGGACTCCTCGGTGAACCCATATATGATGTCTTTAAAAAGACAAAAGGGAAGGTTCCAGTTATAGGGCCAATGCTCGGGGTATACGGTGTCTTTTGTCCTGGGGAAGATAACCCAACAAGGATAGAACGTCTTTACGCTGATATGTGGTTCGGTGACAAGGCCTTCGTATACAAAGGGACCGCCCACGTCCAACAGGACATTTCTTGGTGGTACGGCTCCTCCAAAGTCTTTGGCAAACTGGCAGAGATTGAAAGCGAGGCTAGGATGCTTATGAGGGCCAAAGATACGGACCGCATGCTCAAGGAAAAGGGTAAGTACAAAACTCTGCCAATGCTGGGACTCATACTGGCAGGTATTATTGGTGGAGTCTTCGGTGCTGGCATAATCAGGAAAAGAAAGAGTAACTAACTCTTTTTTTTAGAAGATAGACGAAGCCCCAGGAGGTTTAAACCTCCTGGGGCTTTTTTGTTTCTCTTAGGACCGTGTTTCCACTTTAATGGCCGATTAATCTTGCTATAGGAATTTATATAAGGTTTTTTATGGGTTACACTTCGGACACCGGATTCCTCCAGCATTATCAGCCTCTTCGGCAGAAGTAAACTCTATCAGCCCCTCCGTTCCCAGATCGGGACATCCAGCTTTATGGTAGATTTTTGAGTTCTGTCGGGCATACACCTTTTGTTCCGTACCATGGACTTTGCTGTGTCCGAGGCTCAGAGGCAAATTACTCTGCTTTACAAGGTCTTCATAAATCTCGCCGATATCAAGGTAGGAACTAGTGCCCTCTGTTTTCCCTTCATATATTTTCTCATTAGAATACCTGTCATAGAAGGTTAAAGTGGTATAAAACTCATAATACGTGTAAGGTCTTTGTGGAATGTAAGTGGGGATATAGATGAATGTGGTACCGGTATATAGAGGCGCATACTCCACCCTTGAGGGCGTAAAGCCTGTCTTTGCTTCCCACAGAGATTTCTCTTCTACTAGAAAATCTGCGGTCTCCTTGTTTTCTATATATTTGTAACCATTTTTTTCTAGGAGCTTAATAATTTTCTCTCTGCCTTCTTCCTCAATTATGTTCGCTGTGAATGGTAAAGTAAAAGAAAAGGTATGATAATTACTAAGGGTGACAGTAGGGTTATGATAGACCTTGGCAGGCCAGTTAGCCATTGCGCATCCAAAGGCCAAGGGGAGTAGTACAATTAAAAGAATCAGTTTTTTAAATATGAACATCCATAACATTTATATCCTATGCGAGATGTTAAGACAATAGTGGTGGGTATCTTTCCTTGTCAGTGTTTTTTTATTGTGTTAGGATTTTCATTATGGGGAGGCTAGGTACTGTGCAGGTGTTTACTGGGGAGGGTAAGGGGAAGACTACTGCCGCCCTAGGGCAGGCCCTGAGGGCGATAGGGCACGGCTGGAAGGTCCTGGTGATCCAATTTTTGAAGTCCCGACCCTTAGTGGGGGAAATAGAAGCCGCCAAAAATCTTCCTACCCTGGAGATACTCCAGTTTGGCTCTGGTCATTTTGTCTGCAATAAACCCACTGATGAAGACTTCCAGCTAGTACAAAAGGCCTGGCAAACTGCAAGGGAATACATCCTTTCGGGAAGGTATGATATGGTCATTCTGGATGAAATCAATATTGTCATACATTACAAAATGATTGATGTGCAGGAGGTATTAAGCCTTTTTAAGGAGAAACCTCCTCAAGTGGAGCTTATACTTACTGGCCGCTCCGCCCACCCCGCACTTATTGAGGCAGCAGATTTGGTGAGTGAAATAAAGGCCGTAAAGCATCCGTATTCCAAGGGTATCGGGGCACGAGAGGGGATTGAGTATTAAAGAGTTAATTAAAAAGACCGCGAAATTCATTCAGGAAGCCTCTTATGTAGTAGCCCTCACAGGGGCTGGGATTAGTACCTCGGCTGGCATACCCGACTTCCGTAGTCCAGGTAGCGGACTATTCAATGACCCAGAAAAATTATTTCTCTTTACTTCTTTTGGTTTTGCCTCAGACGCGAAAGGGTTCTACAAACTAGGACTACAATTGCTGCCTACTTTCTTAAACGCAAAGCCCACCAGGGCACATCTTTTTCTAGCTGAACAGGAAAGAATGGGAAAGCTGAAGTGTGTTGTTACACAAAACATAGACAGTCTGCACCAGAAGGCTGGCTCCAAGAAGGTACTGGAGGTGCACGGAAGTCTTAATAGGGGTAAATGTATAGGTTGTGGAAAGGGTTTTTTGCTGGAAGAGATAGCTAGGAAGTTAACCGGTGGCGAGATACCACCCTTATGCGGACAATGCCAGTGCTATATAAAACCTAGTATTGTTCTATTTGGGGAACCGCTTCCAGATGGGGTTTTTAGTGAGGCTGAAGAGGAACTCAAGCGGTGTGATTTACTCTTGGTAATCGGTTCCTCTCTGCTAGTTTATCCCGTGGCCGAGCTTCCTGTTATGGCCATTGAACATTGTGCAAAGCTTGTACTTATAAATCACCAGCCTACTGAGTATGACCACCGTGCTGACGTGGTTTTACAGACGTCCATAGAGGAAGCCATCCAGGAGATTCAAAAGGCTATGGTGTAGTTTAGAACGTGTAAGATAAGTTTGAACTACACTTCCACTGCCGCTTTGTCTAAAATTTGTAATTTAATCTGTTATTTCTTTTCCTCTGCGAACAAACCCTTCTCTTTGTACTCTTTATACTCCTTTTCTAGCCATTCCTGGATGTTGGCTGGGCCTTGAATCAGGTCCTTAAGGTCTTCCTGTAGGTTATTTGGTTCTATAATCACAAACCAGCCCTTTCCATAGGGGTCTGTGTTTACATAGCGAGGGTCGGAGATAACTTCCTGGTTTGCCTCCACAATCTTCCCACCCACAGGGGCCTTTAGTGGGCCAATGTACTTGCCAGCCTCCAGTGAGCCAAAAGAGCGACTCTTTGCCACTGCTTTACCAGCCGGTAGTAGCTTTACATAGGCTGCCGTTCCTG
Organism: Candidatus Brocadiia bacterium JP1; assembly: GCA_051388875.1. Taxonomy (GTDB): domain Bacteria; phylum Planctomycetota; class Brocadiia; order Brocadiales; family Bathyanammoxibiaceae; genus JBMFFR01. The sequence continues at coordinate 181,315 of JBMFFR010000003.1, forward strand.
CCGCCTTCTGCCCAAAGAGGTCAAGTCCCACACGTACCAGGTAACCAGCCGTAACCCCTGTTGCTTCCTCTAGTTTGGCCCAGAGATGGTCTTTTTTGTCATAATAGAACTCGTCAGGTAGAAAGATTTCCTCGTAACGTGCCATGGTTGGTCCTCTATTTAGGCTTTAGGATGATTTAACTTTTTGGTTTTGGAGGCACTTTAGTAGCAACTCAGTGATATCCATCACCTCCATAGGTCCATGGAGGTGTTTCTTGGCCCCTTGGAACATCCGTTTACACTGCGGGCAGGCGGTGACTAATATCTGTGCATCTGTTTCACGGAATGAATCATAGGTCTTGTAGGAGATGGTTGCAGCTAGCTGAGGGTCTGCAGATTCCAGCACTCCTCCCCCTCCGCAGCAGATAGCCCTTGCCTTGTGATTGCGGCTCTCCCTGAACTCCAGTCCTGGTATAGAGCCTAGAACTTCTCTCGGGGGTTCGTAAACTCCCTGATTTCGTGCGAGGTCGCAGGGGTCATGATAGGTTACTTTAAGGCCTTTTTCTCTGGGTGAAACAGGATGTAAGGCCCCTTGACTGATTAATTCAACCAGAAATTCTGTGGAGTGTTTCATGGATACTCCTGGAAGGAAAGGCGTGTATTCCTGCTTCCATGTTAGATAACAGGAGGGGCAGTTAAAGATTATGGTATCTGCCCCGAGGGCACGTACTTTTTCAGTATTATACTTTACTAGACTTAGCATTTGGTCTTTCATCCCCGCTGCCATGAGGGGGAACCCGCAGCAACTCTCCTCTGGGCCAAGTATGGTAAAGTCTACCCCTGCTGTTGTCAACAGAGAAGCGAAGGCTTGGGGTATGTCCTGGGCTAGAGGGGAGAAACTTGACACACAGCCGACGTAGTACATGACCTTTGCCTTGGGTCTTTGAATTCCTTCCGCTGGCAAGTTATCAACAAAGCCAACCCATAAGGCTCTATCTATGTTAGGGTAATTAAAGATGTTACGCTCTTTAGCTACCCCTTCCCTGAGGTGTTTGAATCCTTTTGGATAAAGGCCTACACCACTGGAGTATTCCTGTCTAAGGGAATACCACATGGTTTGCAGGTCTATTTTAGAGGGGCATACATGGGTGCAGTATCCGCAGAGTGTGCAGCGGAAAGCAGCTTCTGAGAGGGTGCTAAGGTCTTGTTCGGAGAAATCCTTGCCTCCCAGGAGGCTGGAGGGCAAACCCGGACCGTACTTGTTGAGGAGGTGAGATCTTACGTCCTTGAGCTTTATGGCTGGCGCAATGGGGTCAACCTCTCGTTCTTTATAAGTTTCACAAACCCTTAGACATTCCCCGCAGCGTGTGCACCCAGAAAGTTCTATGAGTTGTTTAATGGTAAAATTGGGTACTTTCCCGGATGGGTCTGCCCCTACGAAAGTGGTCTTCTGGTTTTGGGAATTTAACAACATGGTAAGAAAAGTACCGAATAGGTGAAAGAGCCTTGAGTAAGGTATGTAACTGAAAAGGGCAAGTGATACAACCGCATGAAACCACCAGGTTACGAGGTAAGTAGTGTTCCAGTCTAGCCTAAGCGGGCTAATACCTGCTGCTACTGTCGTACCCACAAAAGAGGCATTAGATTCATAAAGGCTATGGGTGGATAAAAGCCTTAATCCCTCTACCACATACCCACTAGCCAGTGCAACCAGGAGTAAAGCTACTATTATTTTGTCATCAAAAAAAGTCTTAAGATACGGTAGTTTAAGTACATAGCGACGATGCATGGCAAGAAGTATTCCCATAAGCAGCAGAAGTCCAGCAAAGTCATTGATAAATGCAAACCAGGGTGTATCTTTGCTCAGTTCTATTAACTCCCAGTTAGCCATCTGGTCCCCAAGGCTACCTATAAAGTACAGTATGCAGAACCCGAGGAATAGAGGGAAATGCATGGGCCAACGCGTGCGGTCTTCCTTCAGGAGGGTCCTTTGAGCAAGGATGTCAAGAAAGAACACCTTAAGGAAGTCCTTGCTAAAAAGAGTCCTAGACAAGGTGGACTTTAGGTAAAGATACTTTTCCTTCCATGTGCCTGTGTTTGTTCTGGATAACCCACCCTTGAGCCAGAAGGAAAGATTAGCCCATATGCCTAAATAAAATATAAAGAGGGCTAGTATTTCTATTGGGTAAAAGTAGTATGGGTATTCCACTTACGAATTCCTTTCCAGAAGTAAACGGGTGACTTCCCTAGAGGTGGATTAGCCTATGGGTGGTTAGGCGCTACGCTGTCAAATATTCCTCAATCCGTTTTTTCTATGAGAATTCTCCAGAGGTTGGAGCCTTCCTGGAGTATTTCTATCGGATAGCCCTTCTTCTGGCAGAAATTAGGGATTGTACTCTTGGCTGCTGGCTCATAATCACACTGTACCTCTAATACCTGCCCCTTAAGAAGGCCCTTTAAGGAATCCCTCGTCTCTATGAGGGTGTAAGGACAAATCTTACCTTTAATGTCTATTTTAAGGTTTGGATTCTTTTCTTTTAAGAAATCCATTTAAAAACCCTTTACTTTCTCACCATCTTAAACTGGGTCAATAGGCTAATCTAAAAATACTTAAGACTTAACCCGGGCCTTAAGCAAAATTTATCACCTTATTTTCAACAATAAGGTCAACCAATTGGCCGTAATCAATACATTCTACCCTTTCGGGTAACTTGTCATTGAGACCTCTTTTTTCTACATCCTGTTTTACGGCATATACTTTAGCCTTAGATGGGTATAACTTAGGGTTTATATATACACCATCTTGAATCAAGACCACGATGGCCTCTTTATCGTAAGCTGCGAGCCGCAGGCCATTATCTCCATATTCTTTATTTATTAGGTAGAGGTTACCCATAGTTTAGAAATCCATCGTAAAATCGGCCTTTTGCAGAAGCTGGAAGATTTCTTTTTCAGGTAGAACCTCAAAATCTGGGTCCACTTCGCCTTCTTTAATACCCCTCTCTTTCAGGGATTCTTTTTGTACTACTAGTCTTGCACCCTGTTTTTTTAGGGTACTCAGGTATCTCTCAGAATCTTTTTTGTCTACCCCTTTGAGGGTAAAGTATACCCCATCACCCAGATAAGCCACCGTTGCCTTATTTTCATCAATTCCGCTGGTGACTCCTACGGCGGCTCTGAGACCCTCCGTATAATATATAGAACCGTAAGGAGGCCGGTTCATTAGGACTAGCACTTCTTTCTGGGCCATATTTATCGCTCCTTATAAGGTGATGAGTTTATCCACAGCACTAACGATTTCGGCAAAGTCCGGAAGACCACCCACTACCACGCCGGGGATGTAGTCCTTACCCTTTTCCAGACCTCTTGCGTTTACACATATTCCACAGGCAATAATCTTTGCCCCTTTGGCTACAAGCTCCCCGAAATGGTCTTTGGGCATGACAGGCAGGTCTGGAAAGGTCTGAAATTTTATAGGGTTATAAACCCCGTCCAGGTAGTAAAACATCTTGACCTCATGTCCCTTATCCAGGGCTGCCTTTGCGATGTTATAGGCGGTTTCCCAGTTTTCAAACTGGAAAGGGCCTAGTGTGAGCATGAAGCCTAACTTTGCCATGATTATTTTCTTAGAAGTGGACCTGGCAGGATTCCTCGTAATCTACTAGCTGTTTTATAGTAGGGTTCTCGCCGCAGACCGGGCACTCAGGATTGCGGCGAATCTTCAACTTCTTGAATTCCATGTTTAAGGCGTTGTAAAGGAGCAGTTCTCCCTTAAGGATACGACCCTTACCCAAGAGTAGCTTTACTACTTCTGTGGCCTGGATTACTCCTATCACCCCAGGGAGGACACCAAGGACGCCTGCTTCCTGGCAGGAGGGCACCATACCGGCTGGGGGTGGTGTCTCAAACAGACAACGGTAACAGGGCCCCTCCCCTGGTAGTATGGTAGTTACCTGGCCTTCAAACCTGAAGATTGAGCCGTGAGATAATGGTTTCTTCAGTAATACGCAGGCATCGTTTACAAGATACCTTGTAGGGAAATTGTCAGAGCCGTCAAGCACGACATCGTAATCTTTAATGATGTCCAGGATATTCTCAGAGTTTAGTCTTTGTATATATGGGACCACCTCTACGTCAGGGTTTAATTCCTCAAGTGTGGCCTTGGCCGAGAGGGCCTTGGGATAGCCCACGTCCTTAGAGGAGTGCAGTATTTGGCGCTGAAGGTTGGAGTGGTCAACATCGTCGCCATCCGCTATACCAAGCTTTCCCACGCCAGCCGCGGCTAGGTAATAAGCGGCAGGACAGCCTAGTCCACCGGCCCCAACTAAAAACACCTTGGCCTTTAGGAGTTTCTTCTGTCCACGCCCCCCAATCTCGGGTAAAATAATATGCCTTGAATATCGTTTTACTTGTTCTTCTGAGAAATCCACAGCTAATCCTTTTCCTTCCTTATAACTAATTTCCAGACATTATTCTCACCAGACGAATTGCTACTATTTAGCCTTTCAACAGCCAGGACTTTTTGTCCCTCATTTTTGATGCTTTTGGGCACATTTTCCACCGCTGGTTCGTGGTCTACAATCACCTCCAGTACCTCACCCACCAACATCTCTTCCAGGGCTAACTTGGTCTTTACAAAGGTGTAGGGACAAACTTCACCTTTTAAGTCTATAGTCTTATTAGGGTTTGATGCTCCCAAGTTACTAACCTCCCTTGCCACATCATATATTGTTAACAAACTTCAAAATTATAACAAAATCAGCTTAAGGTTTCAATAACTTACTGTTTGTATTGATAATTTTTGGGTCTAAATAGTGATTTTTATAAATTTTGGTAATAAAAGATCCTGTGGATGCCTTCTTGAGTTGACTCTCTATGCATTTTGAAACATAATTTTGCAACTGATTTTTGTCTTTTTTCGTTGTAAATTTAATGTTTTAGATATAAAAAGGAGAAGAAAATGCCTGTTCAGAGGGTAAATAGTGCAAAACGTTTAACGTATCACGAAGGATTGATGTCCGATGCTTCTTTGGTTCCTGCATCAGACCTGCAGAATGGAGGGATTTTGTTCTGTGGGGGTGCTATCCCGAGGGACCCTGATAAGAATTGGGATATACCGTTGAGTTTTGAGGAGCAGTGCCATGTTACCTTCAAGAACTTGAAGTCTGTGCTTGAAGCGGCTGGGACTTCAACAGATAATCTTATAAGAATCATCATATACCTGACTGATATGAGGAATTGGGAGGCGATGAATAAGATTTATACCCAATACATAAAGTCTGCTCCCGCAAGGGCTTGTATTGGTATAGCCGCCCTCAATAATAAGTATCAGATAGAGGTGCTGGCCGATGCCTTTGTACCTCCGAAAAAATAGTAGTATTTATTAAAAGAGAAACAGGAGAGGAGGCCTCCACAAAGTATTGCGGTATGCGTAGTGTAGTAACTCAGATAAGGAGCGTTACCCCAAAGAGGGTTTATAATCTCTTGATGGGGCAATTGGGACACAGGATGGGGCTTTCCAGACTCTACAACCTTCCTGCTAAGCTAAGTATAGAGACTGGAAATATTTGCAACTTACGATGTCCCCTTTGTCCCACTGGGCAGCATGACCCCTCTGCCAGAAAGGGACTTTTACCGTTCCAGACATTTAAGAAAGCTATAGATGAATTGGGAGAGGGCCTCCTCTTGTTACGGCTTTACGATTGGGGGGAGCCACTGCTTAACCCTGAGTTGGTAAATATGATGAGATATGCTAGCGCAATGGCCATACCTGTCAAGATAAGTACCAATTTGAGCCTTGAACTGGATAAGGCCCAGATAACATCCCTCCTTACCTGCGGTCTGAGGAAGATGTATATTTCTTGCAATGCGGCCAGCGCGGAGACTTATCTAGTCTATCACGTGGGAGGGGATTTTCATCTGGTTATTGAGAATATCAAGCGGCTTGCCGAGAAGAAGAGGGAATTGGCCGCTGATACTGAACTGGTCTGGCTTTTCCACGTCTTTAGCCATAATGAGCATGAGATTGATAAGGCTAAAGAGATGGCAAAAACTCTGGGTGTAAGGCTTGAGATAAAGAAGATGCGCCCGGATATGGGTAAGGAGATATTTGAGACAGCGGAGGAGGCTATCCGAAGGGATGGCCAGTGGCTGCCTAAAAATCCAGAGTACAACCTGTTTGATATGGAGAATAAAAGGCCTAGGAAAGCCTTTTCTTGCGACCTCCTCTGGACTGAGACTGTGATTAACTGGGATGGGTCCATCCTACCTTGCTGCTCTGTCTATAGTGAAAAGTATTCCTTTGGTAATATCCTGGAGAGACCCTTTAAGGAGATATGGAATGGGGAGATGTATGTGGCTGCTAGAAAGGAAATACTCTCTAGGGCAGAAAACGGCACGTGGACTATATGCCATATGTGTAAGAGGACGGGCTTCTTACATTGCTAGGATATAATTTTGCTGTATAAGAAATACTGAGTCCTTAAAGACTGTTTTTCTTCTTCTGTTAAAATCCCAATAAGGTAGTCTTCCAGCCTTTCAAGATCTGTTTCCCTATCCCTAGCCTCTAGTTGATTTTTCATGATGAAGTTCCACGGTTTGGCTAAAAAGAGCTTGCGACCCCATTTTTGTTCCTCATTCCAGGAGATATCCCCAGGTAGGATATTATATGCAAGGGTGCCAAAGTTGTGCAGCCGGCATAGGAATCGGGCAATATGCCAGAGCATTGAGCGCCTTTTGGTTGAAGATATTGGGTATCTGCGCAGAGATTCTCTGATATCTTTCACCTTTTCAGATTCTTTTAACACAAGAATGCCCCGATAATCTCCATTTGATACCCATTCCATCGCTGCCACGGCAGGATTTACAGGAAAATGGCTCTTGAGGAGTCCATTAACCCCTTGCCAGGCCCTTTTGACTGTGGCCAGGTCTTTTTCTTTAGCCGAAAAATGGTAAATACTTACGGGTTCTTTCGTAATTTCTTTTGTAATTACATATTTACGTTTTGAGACCTGGAAGTGTGACCTTTGTTCCTGACATGTTCCTCCTTCCATAGTGGCTAGGGAGAGGAGTTCTTTAAGTGGGTATCCTTCCAGGAAGTAACTCGTAATTTTCTCATCCTTAAAGAGGCCAAAGCCCCTATCTGCGTTGATGCAGGCGGTGGAGAGTCTCTGGGCATCCCTTTTTAAGATTTGGTGGGTGTACTTTTCTAGCCTTTTCCATCGCTCTATGTCTCTAAATTCTTCCTTTGTCTTACAATAAGACTTGAGGAATCTGAACTTATCGGTGAGGGTAAAATAGGTGCCTATCCTGTTAAGTTTGGCAAGGGTCCATTCCTTCTCTTCAATGGAGAGCTCTTGGCGAGCATGGCACCGTTCAAAGTCAATAAGGAAAACTTGTTTTATGTCGTTAGTTTTATTAGAGAGGGGTGGATTTGGGTGGTGATCCAGGGGGCTTGCTAGCAGGAAGTTGTTTAGTGAGAAATCCTCCTGGAGGATGGCTGCGTCATGAGTCTTCCTTGAAATCCTTCCTAATGATTCTATAGCCCTCGCCTTATGTAAGCGTGGAATGGTCTGGCTAAGAAAATATTTCATAAGGTCTATAGCATCAGCAAGCCTGGGGATAAGGAGATAGGATTCTATTAGTAATAAGTTCCGTCTCCTTTCACCTGCGGCGAGTGGGCATACTACTGGTACGCCTCTTTTGTGGGCTAACAAACTTACCTCTAGTTCCCTGAGGGCTTTTGATTTTAGGAATTGATATTTTAAGTACTGGAGCAACCCTTTGACAGAGAAGGTCTTAAGATAGATTTCTTTCTCATTAATTGTGGTTTCTAGGTGTAAGAAGGTCTTTTTTTTGCCTTTCTTAAGGAGGGTTCCCCCTTTTGCGAGTTTATCCAGTTCACCCATTTCTTCTAAGAGGGCTCCATGCTCGGCTGTGGTGTACCAAGTTATGTCTCCAATACGCCTTTTAATTAATCCTTCCACTGTGATTTATTTCATAAATACCTTTACCAGTAAGCCTATACCAATAGCAGCTATAACCAGGTTAGGCCCCCACATTGTGATGACTGTTGGGGTATGTAGATCAGTAGCCAGTACCCTTGACCCGACTAAGAGGGGATAGTATAGTATAAGCACTATAAGGAAACTTATGAAGAAACCAGTTAGGATATTGCCCCTATGAGTCATTATGCCTATTGGAATACCCACGAGTACAAAGGCTAGGCAGGAAAGAGCTGGGGATAACTTCTCGTGGATGGCAATAACAATCTCCCTGTGGGTTTCAAATTTTTCCCGTAGCATCATGATTTTTTCCCAATGTTTGTATTCCGCTTCGTAACGGTCTTCTAGTCCCTTCAATTTTTCCGCCTCGGATGCAAAAAGGGTATAATTTTGTTCCTCCTGAGCAATGGTTTCTTGCATCAGGGTTTTTTGCTCTTCCATATTTTTTACGCGTTTGCGTTCTTTCTGTATCGTTTGATTAAGTTCCTTAATCTTAGTATCCCTACCTTTAAGTTCTTCGCGTTGGGGGTTCGCTACATTGGTCAATTCTTTGCTTAAAACAAGGTCTCCGAGGGAGTCTTCTATAATGCGGATATAATTTTCGGCCAGATCAATTTCTTTGTGCATATTTCCCAGTTTGTTTTTTTCCTTGAAGATTGCCTCTCGTGATTTTTCTGCCTCAAGTAGCGCGGCAGTCCGTTCATTTTTCACCTTCTGATAGACCCCCTCTGCCTCGCGATAACGGGTCTTGATAGCCCTTTTACTCAGTTTCTTTTCTGTAGGTACGCCCTTTAACGACTTTATTTCCCCTTTTACTTTGTTTTTAAGTGCCAGGAGTTCCCTTAATGAGGAGTATTTTCTAAATGTGGTGTGTTCACTAAGTCCCAAAGGTATCCTGAATAGTGTTTCGTTAAAAGTAACCGCTATGGGGCTGGAGGCTGACCGTTCTGGGTCTCGTTTGATGAAATTTCCCCCCTCTAGTGCAAATACAATGAGGTTATTATCTACATCCACAGTTAACCTCCCTTCTTTTGCTGTAACCAGACTTGAGACTTCTTCCCCCTTAGCCTCCATAATTACAATATTTTTGAAAACGCCGCCTTCTATGGATTTAATATAAACGTAGTAGGGGGGTATTTTTATCTTGCCCTGGGCTGCCCCTATACGTTGGGCTAAGATTGTATGGATTGCACGTTCCTGTAATACTCTTAACATGTGATAGGATTTGGGTAATATCTCGGCGTTTAAGCCCAGGGAAATTAGGCCAAAAAAGAGACCTACAAGTGCAACCGGTAATACTATAATCCACAGGTGTATTCCATTTGTGAGCATTGCCCAGAGTTCATTATCTCCACTTAGGCGGCCATAGGTAATCACGGTAGCGGCTAGCAGGGCAATTGGTAAGGCTGTGGCTAAGGGATAGAAGAATATATGCGGTACCAGTTCACTCAAGCCGGTTACGCTTACCCCTCTGTGTAGCGCCTGTAGTACCAAACCCAATATCAGCAGGAATTCTAGAACCATGAGAGTAGGGATAAATATCCTGAAGAATTCTTTAAGGAGGTATCTCTGCAAGATTAACTTCATATTTTTTTAGCTAACTATTTCTAAACCTTTAATCCTATCTTTTCAAAGAAAGTGCCAATGTATTTTTGTACTTATAACGTTGTCGCTTTTTCAATCGGCCAGTCTTAGTCCCTTCTGTTTGGCGTAGAGATAGACCCCCATAAACTCCTCATAAGTAATTCTGCGGTTTATTTCTTCAAATTCCTTTGCCCTGTAACAAGGGTAGTATTGCTCCATTACGTTTATGTAAGTGTTAGGAGAGATCTCCTTGACCAGGAAGTCAATGATAGCCTTACTGCCAGCCACATTGTTGGGCATAACCAGGTGTCTGACCAGGAGTCCTCTCACTGCCAACCCATCTTCTATTACCAGGTCTCCCACCTGCCGATGCATTTCTTTAAAGGCAGCCTTTGCTACTTTAGGGTAATCTTCCGCCCCGGAGAACTTTTTAGCCCACTTACCCTCACTGTATTTAAAGTCGGGCATATAAATATCTATAATCCCCTCTAATAGTCTTAAGGTCTCTACCGATTCATATCCGCCACAGTTATACACTGTGGGTACCTTTAACCCTTTATCCTTTGCGATTGCTACTGCCTCTATAATCTGGGGAGTAACATGGGTTGGGGTAACAAAATTAATATTATGGCAGCCGGTTGACTGTAAGGCAAGCATTGTATTGGCCAGGCTCTCGGCAGATACTTCTTCCCCTTCTTTATAGTGGCTGATGGTATAATTCTGGCAAAATAGGCAACCCAGGTTGCAGCCTGCAAAGAAAATTGTACCGGAGCCGTGGTGTCCAACTAAGGGTCTTTCCTCCCCAAAATGGGGACCGAAAGAGGAGACTACTGCCCTGGCTCCTATACCGCAGAATCCTTTCTTGCCCTCAAGTCTTTTTGCCTTGCAGTTTCTGGGGCAAAGCCTGCAAGGGGACATTAGTTCATATGCCTGTTCTATCCTTCTTTCCACTACCGTTAATTTCATTTTTAACCCTTCGTAAAGACTTTTAACACTATTTCTGCACTAGGTTTTGGTAATTCCCGTTTTATAGTCAAAGATTCAATTATCAGGTAGTTTTCCCCGCCGGTTAACCCTTTAAGGAAGCAACCTAAGGACTTTAGCTCACAATGAAAACTCAATTTGATATAACTCCTGTGCTGGTCTAGTCCTAACTTTGCCTCCAGCCCCAATATCTCTTCTTCTTGAAGTGGCCTGTAAGAGGGGTCTATTGAGAGGTCACTTATTCCACACTGGACTGCATTTGACGTTATTTTATCATAAACATCCCTAACTGTCTTCAAGGATTTACTAACAAGCAGCAGTTCCTCTTTTGTTTGTCTTATTTCTTTTATTTCAAGTGTGCTTAATGGTTGAAAATCTGCCAGTTGGTTCTTATGCCTGTTTATTTCTAGTTGCAGCCTGTTTAGCTCCTCCTTGGCAGACTTTAGGCGTTTAGCCTTTGGGCCTATTACGAGTAAATTTACCAGCAAAAAGGCCATGGTTATTGGCACCAGCAGGAGGAGTATTTTTACGAACAGGGGTATTTTCATTAAGTTTGTTTTTGATGAACTCAAGGGTCTTTCTTTTTCCTATTTTACTTTTACGGCTACTGTGAATTCCAGTCGGCTGAAGGAGGGATTTCCCTCTTTCTTTAGGGCCGGGCCTATTTTGAAGGTTTCTACACGCTCCTCCGTTAATCCGGGGGAGGTAAGAAAGATAGAAAAGAACTCCTTAAAGCGATTATGTATTAGAGAGACATCTGGGCTTAATGTCTGTCCTTTGAGTCTTAGCATACAATCTTTTGGGGTTTCTTTTAGGTCCAACAGTTCCAGGTGCATCTCTTCTGGTACGATAAGACTGAGGGTGCGGAGTAATTTTTCCCATTCGGTTTGCGGACCCTCAAGCTTCCTAAGGAATGTATTCGTTAACTTCTGTTTATCTCTTTCTTCCAAGACGGTGGCTATTTTTGCCACTTTGGGCCGTAGTGTGGCTAATTCGTCCTGAGCCCTTTTGAGATCTTGCCAATACGGACGCCCCTCATTCAATATCCATGTGAGGCGTATGGTGGATAGGAGGGCAAAAAGGATTGCAGTAGTAATTACCGCCCATTTTGCTATCCGGGTCTTTCTTTGGTTGCTAATTTCCTTAGCAAAAAGATTTAGTTCAGAGCGTTCCGGTCTATTCCATGCGAGCCCAATAGGGAGGATAAATTGGTGAATGGAGTCTTTGAACTCTTTTATCCTATCTTCCAGTGGGGAGAGGTCTAACTCGGGGGGAAAGTATATTTCTGTTTTTATACCTAACTCTTGGGTCAAGAGGTCTGCTATTTCTAGAGATTTTTCTATATGACCTAGAAGCAGTATGCGTTGGGGTTCAAGTCCCCGTGCTTTTTGTTTTAGATAGAGCAGTGTGCGTTTTAGTTCGGCCAACAGGTGGTTTTGAATACCTCCGACCCCTGCTGTTAGTTTCAATGGGAACTCTCTTGGAAAAAGCAGTTGTCTTTTATGGAGGATTACTATTGTGCCTTTTTCGTCTCCCAGGAAGACCCCAGCAACGGTTTCCTCCTTCAGGTCTTCCCGCATCCTTAGAAGGTTCAATAACACGGTAGGTAAGACACAGAGTAGCTTGGGGTGTAGTCCTGCTTCTTTTAGCACACGGAAGCATTCTTTTATGTCATTGGAATTAGCCCTGGCAATCAGTACCTCCATCTTACGTAGACCCTTTTCTTCCGATTCTCCTAGTTTTTCATATGCGATGGCTAATTCTTCCAGTGGTATTCTTGTGTCTTTTTTAGCTTCCCTTAAAGCCGCTAGTTTTAAGTCGGTCTTACTCATGGGCGGCAGGGTAACTTGAATGCAGTCTATAGAGGGATAAGACAGGAGTACATTAACCTTTTTGCCTTTGAAGTTGTTTTCTCTGAGGAGGGAGCGTAGCCTGTCCACCGCCTCGATAAAACCTCCCGGTGGGAGGTCCATGCAGGCGAAGTTAGTGACCTCAATCGCCGTAGTGAGGGTAACTGTCTCCACCAGCTTGATTTTTCTATAACTTATTTCAAGACCAATAAGCGGCTCAGCCATTGACATGGTTGTTATATACTTTTATTGTCCCAGTCGTGCAAGGGAACTATATAAGGGTAGGTAGATGGAAAGGGCCACCAGGAGGACCATGCAAGCGAGGAATATAAGCAAGGCTGGCTCCAATACGGCAAAGGCCCTTTTAATTGCCATGGGTATCTCACGGTCGTAATGCTTGCTCACCCTTTCCAAACTTTTATCCAATTCTCCACTAATTTCACCAATTTCAACCATTCGCACCACCATGGGGGGGAAGTGCTTACTGTTTTTTAAGGGTTCGGACAGGAGGCGGCCCCTTCTTACTTGTTCCCTAGCGGTGCGTATGGCTTTAGCAATAGCCTCATTACCCACCACCTTTTCCACCACAGATAGAGACTGTAGTATATCAACTCCTGCTTTAAATAGTAGGGCCAGGAAGTGAGAGAATCTGGAAAGGGCAATCTTCCGCAGGAGTTCTCCGAGGACGGGTATTCTTAATTTAATGCTGTCTACGGTCATCTTTCCCCAAGGAAATAGGGCAACTACCTTAACGGCTATGACTAATGCAGCGATACAGGATAAGATAATGTACCAGTAGGACTTCATGAAATTGCTGACACTTATGACGACAACCGTGGGTAGGGGTAAGGGCGCATTCAGTTCCAGTAATATCTTGGTGAATTTTGGAAGCACAAAGCTAAAGAGGTACCCTACCAGAAGACTGATGGAACTGAAAAGTATTAGTGGATAGAAAGTGGCCTGTCTTAGGTTTTCCTTAATCTCTTCTTGCCATTCCAGGAATGAGCCCAGGTCTTGAAGTACTTTATCTAATTCTCCGGTGGTTTCGCCTGCTTTCAGGATGTTAACATAAAGTTGTGAGAAGGCCCTTGGATGGCGCATAAGGGCATCGGAAAGTTTGCTGCCAGCTTGGACATCATTCTTTATCTCCATTATTATACGTCTGAACCTGGGGTCCGTGGTTTGTTCTGTTAAATCTTCAAGGCCTTTCAGTATAGGGATACCAGCAACTAGTACAGTAGAAAGATGATGGGTAAATGTGATGACCTCACGGGGTTTTATCCGCATACCCCAGGTGAATAAGGGCTTGGAATTCTTTTTTGCTTTAATCTTTATAGCAGAGGCTGATAAAAGATAATAACCCTCTTGAGAAAGTGTAGAGGAAAGTTCCTCCTCGCTCTCTGCCAGGAGGATTCCCTTAACAGTCTTTCCGTAGTCATCTATGGCTGTGTAGTTATACTGTGGCATACTTTTAGGCTGTAACCTTCAAAACCTCTTCCAGGGTGGTAATACTATGCTGAACCTTTTCGGCCCCATCTTCCCGCAGGGTCTTCATACCCTGAAGGCATGCCAGGGATTTTAAAGTGACACTGTCAGCCCTTTTTACAACGAGCTCTGAAAATTCAGGGGTGACTGCGAGAAGTTCAAATAACCCGATTCTGCCTTTATAGCCTGTGGACCTGCAAGAAGGACATCCCCAGCCTTTGTAGCATTTGTCTAGTTGTCCTTGTAAACCTGCGTCTTTCAGTATTTTGGAATCAGGTATAACCTCTTCTTTGCACCGACTGCATATAACCCTGACTAATCTCTGTGCTATAACGGCAATCACAGAAGAGGCTATCAGAAAAGGTTCAACCCCCATATCTATTAGTCTCGGTATAGCGCTTACGGCATCATTAGTGTGAAGGGTGCTGAAAACTAAATGCCCTGTTAAGGCGGCCCTCACTGCTGTCTCCGCTGTCTCACCGTCTCTAATCTCACCGACAAAAATGACATCAGGGTCCTGCCTCAAAATTGCCCTCAATCCAGTGGCAAAGGTGAGGCCTGCCCTGGGGTTTACTTGAGCCTGGCGAATGATGGGGAGTTCGTACTCAATAGGGTCTTCTACTGTTATTATTTTCCTCTCCAAACTATTGAGGAAGTTGAGGGCAGAGTAAAGCGTAGTGGTCTTACCCGAACCGGTAGGGCCAGTAACCAAGATGATTCCGTAGGGTTTGGTAATGAATTTTTTGAATATTTCTAAATTAGTAGAAGAAAAGCCGAGGTTCCCAAGTCCCCTGACTAACTTTTCTTTATCTAGCAACCTCATGGCTATAGTTTCGCCGAAGGTGGTGGGAAAGCTATTTACCCTTATATCTATAACTTTGTTGTCCACTTCTGATTTTATACGCCCGTCCTGTGGTAGCCGTGTCTCAGAAATGTTCATGTTGGACATGATTTTTACTCTCACAGTGATAGCGGATTGAAGCCTTTTGGGGAGAAAGGGACCCTGATGGAGTACCCCGTCCAGTCGATAGCGTGTCCTCATTAGGTTTTCTTCTGGCTCTAGGTGCAGGTCTGTGGCCTCTAATTGGATGGCATAGGCTATAAGCAAATCCAGGAGTTTGACGATAGGTGCTATCATGGTTACTTCAGTTTCCGGTCCAATCCCAGCCTCATCCTCAGCCTTGCGTATGGTCTCTTCTATTTCAGCTTCTAATTTTCCACTGTTGGGGTTACCTTTAACATGGATGTTTGTATGCCCATAGTAGCGGTTTAGTGCCTCACTTAACTCTTCTTCGGTGGTAGCTACCGGTAGGGCAAAATACCCAGTCAACTCCTGCAATTCGTCTAGTACCTCAACGTCAAAGAGGTTAGCCATAGCCACTTTCAAGATACCCCGACCTAAGCTAATGGGAAGTAGCCTGTGTTTTAGCGCTAATGATTCGGGGACTAAATTTATAACGTCTTCAGGTATTGTTACCTCCCTCAGCTTAACAAATTCCAGCCCGGCATCTTCAGCGAGGATTTTAATAATAGCCTCATTACTGACGAAGCCTAAGTTACGAATCACCTCACCTAATAGGGCCCCGGTCCTGGCTTGTTCCCTAAGGGCAACCTCCAGTTGTTCTTTGCTAACAAGGCCTTCTTTTAGCAGTCTTTCACCTAGACGTGGTTTGATCATAGGCTTATGTCAAATTAGACTTTGATGTCATATTTTTTGATCCTGTGCCAGAGACTCCTTTCACTTATTCCGAGGAGCCTAGCAGCCTTTACCTGCACCCTACCCGCCTTCTCCAGGGCTTCCAGTATTAGCTTTCTTTCCATAGTGGCAAGCGTGCTGTCTAAACTGCCATTTGCTTCAGAGGTGATTAGTGTTGCCCCTTCATGGGTTGTGATATAGACAGGTAAACATTCTTTGGTAATAAATCCCCCTTCTACAATTACGGCTGCCCTTTCTATGCAGTTTTTTAGTTCCCTTACGTTTCCTGGCCATGGGTATTCCATGAGCAGTTCCAGGGCATCCTGAGTAATTCCAACCGTGTGCTTCTTTAACTTTTCTAGCTCCTCTTTTAGGAAGTGTTCTGCTAGTAAAGGGATGTCGCCCTTTCTCTCCCTGAGCGGCGGGAGGTAGATAGGTACCACGTTCAAGCGGTAGAAGAGGTCTTCTCTGAACGTTCTTTCCTCTACCGCCTTAAGAAGGTCCTTATTGGTTGCAGCGACAACCCTAGCATCCACTTTAATAGTCTTTGTTCCCCCAACCCGCTCAAATTCTTTTTCCTGAAGTACTCTGAGAATTTTTGCCTGAGTGGTGAGGCTCATATCACCGATTTCGTCCAGGAAGATGGTGCCTTCATTGGCTAGGGCAAACTTCCCAATCTTTTGGGATATGGCCCCGGTAAATGCTCCTTTTTCGTGTCCAAAGAGTTCACTTTCTAATAGACCTTCGGGGATGGCTACGCAGTTTAGTTTTACAAAGGGTTTATCCTTTCTGTGGCTATGTGTATGTATGGCTTGCGCAATGAGTTCTTTGCCAGTACCACTTTCACCGTAGATAATTACGGAGCAATCAGTGCTTGCCACCTTTTTTACAAGGGCAAAGACCTCTTGCATAGGGCCACTAGCCCCTATGATATTTTCATACTCATATTTTTTCCCAAGAGATTCTTCTAGTTGTTTTACCTCCATCTGTAGCTGTCTCTTTTCTAGTGCACGCTGGAGTACTACAAGCAATTCTTCTAGCTTGATAGGTTTAGCAAAAAGGTCGTAGGCCCCCTCTTGAACAGCCTGCAGGGCTAGTTCCCTAGAGCCGTAAGCGGTCATTACAATGATAGGGACCGTTGTATCTAGCTCTTTTTTAAGTTTCTTTATAGCTTCAATGCCGCTCATTCCTGGTAGTCTTACATCAAGTATAATGAGGCTATAATTATTTTTTTTGATTTTCTCAAATGCGTGCTCGGCGCTGTTGGCAGAATCTACCTCGTAATTCCTTTTTCTCAGCACTTCTCCGAGTAGGAATTGTATCCCTTGGTCATCATCTACTATGAGTATCTTTTCCATTTTAATAGTTCGCAGGTAGTTCCACTATGAAGGTCGTTCCTTTCTCTTTATCACTATCTACACAGATTTGGCCTCCGTGAGAGGCAATGATACGGTGGGTAATAGGGAGCCCGAGTCCGGTACCTTTTCTCTTTGTAGTGTAAAAGGGGAAGAAAATTTTCTCCCTGTCTTCGGGAGGAATAAAAGAACCTGTATTGTGAAACTTTAGTAGAATTTTTTTAGTAGGTTCATCCCCATAGCGTGCCCCATCTTCGGTGCAGCTACTTATAGTTATCTTCCCACCTTCCGGAGTTGCTTCAAAGGCGTTCAGTATTAAGTTTTCAAAGGCCCGGCGGAGTTTGTCTGGGCTAGCAAGGAGTGGTGGGAGGTTAACGTCCAGCATCTCCTCTACTTGTAGTTGCTGGGTAGGGAGACGGAGCCTTATGGAATAAAGTGCATCCTTAAGCAGACTATTAATATTTTGTGGTAGAGGTTTAGTAGTTTCCATTTGAGCAAACTCTAACACTCCTTCCACCAAGTCGTTCATGCGGTCTGCTTCCTTAATTGCTTGTTCAGTGTAGTTCCGGTGAGGATGGGTAGGGGGTATATCCTCCCTCAAGAGCTCCATTAATCCTCTGATTGAAGCAAGCGGATTTCTAATCTCATGCGCTATCCCTGCTGCCATTATCCCAAGTCCTGCCATCTGGTCGGTCTGTTTTAACCACTTCCTTATTTGTTCTATCTCGGTGGTTTCCTGCAATACCTTTTTGCCCTCCTCGTTAGTTTTAATTCCTTTGGATGGTGCTTCCGAGGTCTTAGCCTCCTTCATGCGCTCAAGAGAACTAAAAACTTCTTCTAGGATATTATTCAAGAGGTCTAGTTCATTGAAGGCGACCTTTTTCTTTCCACCAATAAAAGTCTCCATTTTGGAGCATAGTTTTTTTAAAGGTGCGGTAATTGCGTTGGCTAATATCATTCCAGAAGCAGCTGATAAACCGGTGATAAGGAATATACCCAGAAATATCCAAAAATAACCTTCTTTCAATGGGAAGCGAAGGTGGTCGTAGTCTATAAAGAAGTGCCTGCTTAGATTGAAGGTCAAGTAACCAGAGGCGATTGTGAAAAGGCTAAAAGAAAGGGGAATGGCTACCATTAGCCTGAGGCGTACCCTTCTGAGGGTCTTTTCCTGGGTTATCTGAGGGCTTTTTTTCCCCACCGTAGTCATTGGACCCCTTCCCGCTACGGGTGAGATAGTTAATTGTGGGAACTAATATGCCAGAAAAAGGCTAACATTCCTTAGAATACATTATGCTTATGAGTCTTTTTAAGTCAAGACAAATATTGGAATTTTTCTATAATATATTTACTTAAATATAGAAATTTAACAATAAAATACCAGTGTTATGCCATAAAATAGAGTTCAGTCATAAAGAGGCCCACTTTAGAATGTATGCCGCAAAAGCTGAAAATCAATTTTCATGGCTTCAATTGAAAACAACTTGCTAAAAACTTATGCGCAATGTTCAGTAAGTTGTGAAGGTAAAAAAAAACAAATTCAGACGGCGCACTTGTTTTTTACTCACGTTAAGGAGGTGAAAGGATGCATCCCCTTCCGCCTCCCAGTGAATAGATGGGGGCTAAGGTTTTCGGCTTGATAACAAGGCAGGATCCTGATTTTGTTCAAACTTTGGCGTAATTTGTCCTTGACGCAATTTGCTTTCATGGTTATCTTGCATTTTTATTCCTAAGGATTTTTTAAGTGGCGGTTAAAAAAGCATATATTATGCCCCTTATTTAATGCTCACTGTCTTTATTTTTGCATCTAGAGGAGGTTTGCGATGAAGGCTTCTGACCTATTAGTTAAATGTTTAGAGAATGAGGGGGTGCAATATATCTTTGGTGTGTCCGGGGAAGAGGTTATAGATATACTCAATTCCCTGAGGACGTCCAAGATAAAATATATTACGACCAGGCATGAGCAAGGTGCAGCCTTCATGGCTGGTGTGGTAGGGAGGCTCACGGGTAGGCCAGGCGTTTGCTTAGCTACCCTGGGCCCCGGGGCCACCAATCTTACCACAGGTATTGCCGATGCTACTTTGGACCATGCCCCACTTGTGGCCTTAACAGGACAGGCCAACAGGGAAAGGACTTATAAAGAATCCAAACAGATTATAGATGTGGTTAGTCACTTCAGACCTATTACTAAGTGGAGCGCACAGGTTGGGATGGGGAATCTTATCCCTGAGATGGTTAGAAGGGCTTTTAAACTGGCGCAGGTGGAAAAACCAGGGGCTTGTCATCTTGAAATACCTTCCGATGTAGCTGAAGAGGAGGTAGAGATACGAAGACCCCTTCCTGTCCAGGAGATAACCTACCCCGCTCCCGATAAAGAAGCACTGAAGCAAGCCGCACGGCTAATAAATGAGTCCAGAAATCCCATAATACTTGCTGGCCATGGGCTTATAAGGAGTAAGGCTACGGAGGCACTGAGGGAGTTTGTAAAACATGCCCAAGTACCAGTAGCACATACTTTTATGGCTATGGGGTGTATACCTGCTGAGGATGAGCTATGCCTGCTTTCTGTGGGGCTGCAACAGCACGATTACGTTAACTGTGGTTTTGATAGGGCCGATTTGGTTATTGGTGTAGGTTACGATTTCGCTGAGTGTGAGCCAGAGGCATGGAACCCGAGGGGGGAGAAAAAAATAATTAATATAGATCTGGTGTCTAGTGAGGTAGATTTCCATTACACACCTACCGTAGAAATTATAGGAAATATTGCCGAGAGCCTCAGGTGGCTAAAGGATTTGGTAAACCGAAAGGATCTTACCCCTGTAAAAACTCTTAAGAGTTACATCCTAAAAGATATAGAAGAATACTCTGATGACGAGAGCTTTCCTATGAAGCCCCAAAGGATTATTCAGGATGTGAGGAAGACCCTGGGCAGGAATGATATCGTGGTATGTGATGCAGGGGCCCACTTGATATGGGTGGCAAGAAATTATCCGGCCCAAGAGCCGTCAACGGTGCTGATTACTTTTGGTTTTGCCTCAATGGGCTTTTGTATACCGGCAGCCATCGCCGCAAAGCTAATCCATCCCGATAGGAAGGTGGTGGCTATTGTGGGAGACGGTGGTTTCTTGATGACCAGTATGGAGTTAGAAACAGCTAGCCGTCTGGGCACCCCTTTTGTTACTATAATCTTTAAGGATGATGGGTATGGACTTATTAAGTGGAAACAGAGTGCTAAGTTTGGTGTAGATTTTGGCTCCGACTTTAAGAATCCGGATTTCGTGCAGTACGCCAGGGCCTTTGGTATGGAAGGTTATAGAGTGGAGAGGGCCAATGAATTATTGCCTATCTTGAAAAGAGCCCTGAAGGAGGACATCCCTTGCGTGATAGAAGTCCCCGTGGACTACGCTGAGAACCTGAAACTCTCCAAAAGGCTTGGTGAACTTATCTGCCCGGTTTGAAGGCACGACTTAGGGGAGAAGTTAGAATAAGCTAGCTAATTCTTAACCCTTTTTCAAATCTGTGGTAATAATGTGCTCTGCAATTCTCTCACCCATTGCTGCGATACTCATAGCGGGGTTGCTTCCTATGGAAGTGGGGAATATGGAGCCATCGGCCACATAAAAGTTTTCGTAACCGAACACCTTGCCATAACAATCCACAACTCCTTCATGCGGATTGCCACCTATTGGGCAGCCACCAAGGGGGTGTACTGTGTATATCTTGTTCCTGGCAACCCACCACGGATTACCCATTAACTTCCCTTTTACTCCATGTGTGAGCTTTGACAAGGTATTTTCTATTTCCTGATACAGAGGTAGCGAATTTTCAGATTCCCATTTTATATTTAAGTGGCCCTCTTCGTTTATTTCCATAATCCCATCGGCAGCATCTAGTCCCATTACAAGATACATCAGCATACGGTGGTCTGAGGTAAACTCTAGTAGGTTGAGTATCTCTGAGTAGGTTTTGCCAACACCCCCATCCAGTCCTACAACAGGTTTCAGTTTTTGCATAATTTTTCTAGCCAGCCCTATATCACCTAAAAGCATGCCCCTGAGGAGGGATCTTAGGATGTCTGGGAATCCACCTTCTTCAATAATAAATTTATGAACATTGCGCCCTGCGCTGTAATTCAGCATGGCCGTTATAGTAGGGCCTACAGCGAAATTAACCACCTGGTCTGTATACGTGGCAAGGCCACCAAAGTCACCGTTTCCAGAAAAGTAGTGACCGAGCATATTACTAAGCTTGGGCAGTGTGGGTTCTATTGTGGACTTCCGCTGTTTGTATCCGTGTTTACACCGTAATAAAAGTTCCGTAGAACCGAGACTTCCGCCCGAAAGTATAACCCTTTTGGCGGTTATTGTGTCGTTGTAGTTCCATCTAAGATTGGTAAAGTGGATGATGTATCCTTGTTGAGAGGGTTCAATGTGCCTGACTAGACATTGGGAATACACCTTTGCGCCTTCTCGTTCAGCCAGGGCCAAATAGTTCAGGTCCACTGTGTTTTTGGAATGATTATTACAGCCTATGATGCATTCTCCACAAAGGGTACAGCCTATCTGGGGTGGGCCTTTCCGGTCATAGGGATCTTCTTTATACACTCCTTTCTCCCCAAAATAGATGGCGATAGGTGGCATGTCAAATACTCCTGCCTCACCTATACTTTCTGCTGCACGTTTTAGGGCTTTTGTCTTAAAGAGTTTGTAAGGAATGGTATGTGGCTTGAGCATGTTCCGGACTTTTTCACACTGTTTTTTAAACTCGCCTTCCCAATCAAGTGGTTTCCCTTCAGTGTCTTGTCTTGGCCATCTGGGGCTTTCAAAGATTGCTTTCACTGGTTCCAGCATCACATTGGCGTAAATTAAAGACCCCCCTCCGACTCCACTACTGCGAAGAACGGCAAATGTATCGTAAGTGGTATAGTCAAATAGCCCTGTCCAGCCCGCATTCCCTTCATTAAGCCACCACCACTCTTTAGGTTTGAATAAGTTTCTCGGAAACTCACCCATATGGTAGCGCTTGCCCCGCTCAAGGACGCAAAGGGAATCCTTCAGGTATGGGGCCAACCGACAGGCTACTGCTCCCCCACCAAAACCTGAGCCGATTATTACCGCCTCATAATACTTTTTCATTTAGCTAACTCGTTAAGTATTACTCTGCATAAGCCAGGAATAAAAGAAAAAAGATTACAAAGACCGCATCGCCAGCCACTGCACCCCAGAATAACTTTGGTACACCTGGATAGACTAGCATGTTTATGGTGAAAATGATGGCAAAGGCCGTTTTCCCCAGTATGCCCATAATGACAATATTCTTATTGGCATACATATCCTTGTAGACTATGTAGTAACCTATGCCAAAAACAAAAGCCAGAGCTAGCCATGATTGATAAAATAGGGCGGGTACAGGTTTGTCTATATAGGGAGGCACAAATACCCATCCAGGCAATAGAAAGAGATATGCACAGCCAAGAAGATTCCAGATGGCCCCAACAAGAAACATGCCTCTAAAAAAACTATCACTGAATATCATGGCTTAGGTCCTTTTTAAAGATGCGTTACATCCTGACATATTCACCATATCCCACCCCGTTAAGCTTCTTGTTTCCTATCATTCCCTCAAATAGGAAGCTGTAATAGACCAAATGCTTGGCCACGTGGGCTGGCAGATAAACTTGTTTGGCGGTGTAGTGTAGGGGCCCCTTTTCAGTTTCAGCCTCTACGTGCCACTGTGTGTAAAAGGGTATAGGTTTGGCCTCACAGAGGTTTTCCATAAATTTTGGGTTTTCATAGCTTATGTGTTTTATTTTCTTAATGGTAATGTATTCACCCCCTGGTAGATACAGTCCCCCTCTATCACGTGCGTTTATTCCGAAAGCCTTGGCCAGCATAACTCCGCCGTGAACCCCTTCTTCAGTAAATAAAAGATCATAGTGATAGTGTATCGTGTTAAAGTGAAACAATTGTTTCCACAGCCTAAGGGGTATAAGAAGGGGATCGTAGTCAAGCCACTTTTTTGCATAACCGTGTTCAAAACATCCCATGGAGGTTATTTTCTGTAAAACTTCTCCATCCCTTTTTAATTCGCCCTCGGTCTGTCCAAAGGTAGTAAAATAGGTAAAAATCCCTGGAATGTCTGCCCACCATATTATATCTTGTGCCTTGTAGTGTAGTGAGAGTTCAAGCCCGTCTTGTGAGTTAGATATATAAAACTCATACTCAGGCCATTTTCCCTTTACTGCAACATGTCCAGCTATGTTCACCTCTAGTCGGTCTGGTTGCATTTGTAGGTTAGTGTTTTTGGGCAAATATTCGTGGGAAAGCAGTGTCATACCTGGCTGGGGGAACATAAACAAACACTCTACCACGTTATCACTGGCAAGATACAACATTAGTTTATTATAATTATCAACTCCTTCCACCCCGTATAATCCAGTCATTACACTACCCCTGATGAGTTGTGCGGGGTTCTGAGCAGGGAGTAATGTGAGAAAATACCATCCATCCCAACCAAACCATCTTTTTGTGGTGTCTATGCTACCATCTTTTTTGACTCTATAGTATATGGGGTTTTCGTATGATGCGGGGAGCCTGAGACGGTCGTTGCTATTTGCATTATCAAAGAAGTTTATTAGTGTGGGTAGGAATTTCTTAATGGTTAGATAGCCGAGAAATGCCAGTAAACAACCTATAAAGATGTTAAAAAGCATTTCTAAGTAATTAGCTCAAGAGTAAGGGGTTTAACTTCAGTTATCAAGGTATTTCCCTTCTGAACGAAGGTTAGAGATAAATAATACAAGGGCTACTGTCCATAATGTAAGGGTAAATACAAACACATAAATAAAGAGTTCTCCCCCCGATGTATCCCAAACCCTTTGGGCTGTGCCCTGTACCCATTCATTATACGAGCCGAGATATGTGGTACGATTCCATAGGCCAAAGATCCAAACGCCACAAAAAAGCATAATCCCCACGTAACTGACCCTTACCCAGAGAAGCTTATCTTTTCTAATGAGTAGTGTTGCAAGCCAGAAGCCGCTATTGGCGGCGAAAAAGAAGACCAATAGAAAAATGGGTAGAAAAAGGGGGTAGTCAAGTACTGTGTCCTTGTGCCACCACATGTGTGTGGTCTCCCAGCCAAAGTAATTCACTAAGAAATAGACTGGTATCCAACTAAAGAAGAATATGTGGAAGAGATTGTTTTTTAATGAGGCACTTAGGTAATACTCAGGTTTGCCGGTTAGTAATTGCTTTTTTGCAGCGTCGGCGAATATTTGCCCTAATGCGAAGGCCACTGGTATATCTACCTGGACCAAAACAGTCTCCTTTTTCCTATTGATTTAAGGTTTAATTAGAGCCGCGCATCCAACTAAATAGTTGTCAGTTTGTCAAAATTATATTGCGTGGCTAGTGGACAATCAAGCAAAAAGTATCTAAGCATGGACGCGTGCATCTGAACCGCCTTAAACTAACAACACCTTCCTGATATATAGGGTTTTTAAACTAGATATGTAAGTGTTAGCTGATAAAATACTTACATAGCATGGGCTGGACCGTGCCAGCATAAAACCCCCTAAACCAAAGGAAATTATCCAACTTACTATGTGGATGGGACTTTGTGTGCAAAGTTTAAGCTGTAGTTGCTTGACATGAATGCCAACATTTATTATATTAACACCTCTTAAAAAGTTTGCCTTTTAAAAACCTTTAAAGGAGGTCGAGGTGGCGCAGTCTGTCCAAGAAAGAGTTATAGAGCTTGTAAGTAAACAGATGGGAGTAAGTGCGGAGAAGGTTACACCGGAGACATCTTTTATAAACGACCTCGGGGCCGATTCCCTGGATACGGTGGAACTCATCATGGAGTTTGAAGATGCCTTTGATATAAATATCCCCGATGAGGACGCAGAGAAGATTCAAACCGTAGGGGATGCCATTAAGTATATTGGGGAGCGGGCTGGTAAGTGCGAAAAGAAAGGGTAGTGATTACTGGCCTTGGTGCTATTACTCCCTTAGGAAACGACAAGGAAGTCCTGTGGTCAGCCCTTTGTAAGGGTACGAGCGGTATAAAAAAAATAAAAAGTTTTGATACAAGCGTACAAGATATTCACTTTGCTGGAGAGATTCAGGATTTTGATCCGAACCAGTGGTTTGATCCCAAACAAGCCCGCAAGCTAGACCCCTTTGTACAGTATGCCTCAGCGGCCGCACGGATAGCCGTTAAGGACTCCGGCATAGATTTTAGTAAAACAGACCCCACCCGTGTAGGAGTCATTATAGGTTCCGGTATGGGAGGGCTTCACGAATTAGAAGCCCAGCACAAAACCCTCCTTGAGCGAGGTCCTTCACGGGTCTCCCCATTCATGATTACCAAACTGATGATAAATGCCGCCTCAGGTGTGGTGGCTATTGAATATGGGCTTTACGGCCCTAATCTAGGCGTGGTAAGTGCATGTGCCACAGGGGCCCATGCTATAGGCGAGGCAATGAGGCTAATTCAGAGAGGTGAGGCGGACGTGGTCATTGCCGGAGGCTCAGAAGCGGTAATTACGCCGCTAGGTCTTGCCGCTTTCCGCTCAATGAAGGCCCTGTCTACCCGTAATGATGCACCACAAAGGGCATCAAGACCTTTTGATAAGGAAAGAGACGGTTTTGTGCTGGCAGAAGGGGCAGGTATTGTAGTCCTAGAAGAACTGGGACATGCAAAAAGACGCGGTGCTCCTTTATATGCAGAACTCCTTGGTTACGGGCTTTCTGGCGATGGCAGTCACCTGGCTGCTCCAGAGCCCAGTGGTAGAGGTGCTATCAAAGCAATGAATATGGCCTTAGCTGATGCCAGATGTAATCCAGAGACTATTCGGTATATTAATGCCCATGCTACTTCTACACCAGTTGGAGATGAAATAGAGGCAAAGGCTATCAATTGTGTTTTTAATCATTTTGCTCCAAAGGTGCCTATTAGTTCCACAAAGAGTATGATGGGCCACCTCTTAGGTGCTGCTGGCTCGGTGGAACTGATAGTGTGTGTTATGGCTATACTTAACGGAGTAGTGCCGCCAACAATTAATTATGAACACCCAGACCCTACCTGTTGCGATTTAGATTTTGTGCCTAACACTGCTAGGGAGATGCCGGTAAACGTTGCTATGAGTAATTCCTTTGGTTTCGGTGGTCACAACGCAAGTTTAGTAGTAGGGAAGTTTGTGGGGTAAAAAAGTCTTGTTTAATCGCAGAGTTCTTGTCTGGTGAAAGTGATATGCCTTTTCCAGTTGTGATCGTCCTTTTCAGGAAAATCCCTACGGTAATGAGTTCCCCTGCTCTCTTTCCTCTCCTTCGCTGCTCCGATAATTAGGCTAGCCATGAGGAGCATATTTTGAAGCTCCCAGCCCTCGGGGGTATGAAATTCCTTATCCATGACATATCCCCACCACTGCTGTACTGTATCTTGGGCCTCTTTAAGGTGTGCCTCGTCTCTTACCACACCGGCGCACCTCCACAGGAGACTTTTCAAGGAATCTATTATGTCTTCTAAGTTCATCCCTTTTCTCCTTTTAGCCTTTACAGCTGCCTTTAAGGGATAAGATTTGATTTTACTCCGACGGCTACTCAATGATAGCAAGGCCTGTTTGCCGGCTTTATATCCAAATACCAGGCATTCTAGTAATGAATTGCTACCCAGGCGATTAGCCCCATGCAATCCAGTGCAGGCAACCTCGCCACAGGCGTAGAGGTGGGGGATGCCTGTACGGGCCTTGTCATCCACCCTTACACCACCAATCATATAGTGTGCACTGGGCCTAACCGGGATAAGCTCTTTTGTAACATCTATATGGAAAGAGGTGCAGAGATGGCAGATATTTGGAAACCGGCATTCCAGATATTTTTGGGGGAAGTGAGTTACATCTAGATAGACATGGGTGTGCTCTGTGTCCTGCATCTCTTGCAGTATACTACGACTCACCACGTCTCTAGGGGCAAGTTCGGCCTTTGGGTGATATTTTGGCATAAAGCGCTCACCTGTTTTATTCCTCAATATAGCTCCTTCTCCCCGAACAGCCTCCGTAATCAAAGCCCTTGCTGCACCTGCAATGTAGAGGGTGGTAGGATGGAATTGGACAAATTCAAGGTCTTGCAGTACCGCTCCTGCACGATAGGCCATTGCTATGCCATCCCCTGTTGCCACCAATGAATTGGTCGTCTCCCGATATAGTTGACCGCATCCCCCGCTGGCCAGTATAATCTCCCCGGCCCATATTATGAAGCGCCCTTTCTGCTTGTGCCACAAAAGTGCGCCACGGCATGTACCCTCTACTATCAAAAGGTCTATAGCAAAACAGTGGTCTATAGTGATAATATTCTTGTTATTACTTACTGCCGTAAGGAGGGTCTCTTCTACTACCATACCGGTGGCATCTCCCTTGCCATGGACTATCCTAGCATGGCTATGCCCCCCTTCCTTTGTAAGGGCAAGGGTGCCATCTTTTTTATCAAAATCTGCGCCAAGTTTTATTAATTCCTTTATCCGATTCGGTCCATCAGTTATTACTTCCTTGACCACTTCTCTCGCACAGAGGCCCTGCCCTACATCTAAAGTATCTTTTATGTGCAAACGGAAGCTATCCCTAGGAGAAAG
Source organism: Candidatus Brocadiia bacterium JP1 (assembly GCA_051388875.1). Taxonomy (GTDB): domain Bacteria; phylum Planctomycetota; class Brocadiia; order Brocadiales; family Bathyanammoxibiaceae; genus JBMFFR01. The sequence continues at coordinate 208,880 of JBMFFR010000003.1, forward strand.
TACCGCTGCAATACCCCCCTGAGCATGCATAGTATTATTTTCACCTAGCTTATTTTTTGTTACTATTAGTACGCTGTGAGTCTTTGCCACCTCCAGGGCTGCCGAAAGCCCAGCTACACCACTGCCAATCACCAAGGCATCGGTAAAGAGCTCAGGTAGCTTGGTAGCATCAAAACTCGTCAACGACATCGGCAGATTTATATGTGTCTCTGCTGACTCTTTCTGGTACTCGTTTTTCAAGATTCTTTCAAGCATCTTTTACATCTCAAAAACTTAAAATTTATTTAAATTAGGAGAGTTATAAACTGGAATTTTAAAATACTTTAATCACCTTATTAAAGCAGAGAGATACACATTCACAAATTACACCTAATATATTGTGTCATAAATAGATACGATTTTGGTGGAAAGCCTCTTTTGGATGTGTCTCAACCTAAAGATTTAGCGGCCGATGAAATCTAAAATCCTCCTTCCTTAAAAAAACAACAAACAGGACTTTTAAGTGCGGAAAAACCTGCCTGTTAAAAGTTAAACTACTGGATTTCTGATAACGTAGACAATTTTAACAGATTCGGCACTTTCTAGCTAGCGAGTGTGTTAAAAATAGCGCTATGGAGGAGGTATTATGTGGGTTTATGGAGCCCCTGCTTCTATATCCATGTCGGTTAAATACTGTCTGGAATTCAGTTATCTCAGCCTGTTTGATACACGCAAGAGGATTGATAACTTAACATTGTTAGCTGATGGGTGATGACGCCCCCTTTAGGATTTCCTTTACTAGGGCATCTATCTCTTCAAGTTCTTCTTTTAATAATCCGCGTACTTTGTTACGCAATCTACCAATGTTTTTTATTTTAGAAGGTTCGGGGCTTTCTAGCCACCGCAGTACCTTTTTGGTACAGTGCTCTCCTAACTCAACAAGGCGGTGATGTTTGGGATTTTCTGTGCTGAATTTAGGGATAGGGAGCTCAAGGACTTTCTTGTGGATATCCCTGGGACCAAATAAGCCACGGCTTTGCATGGGTTTGATCAAACTATCAATTATAGGTGCATTAAGCACGGAGGCAAGGAAGAGGGCTTCGTTGGTGTCGTTTGTCTCAAAGAAGCAGTGTTTGACATCTACAATAAGTCCTTTTGTTGCAATATCTTGTCCACTAATTTCAATTGGAATCGGTTTGTTCTCCACTATAGCAGCCGCCAGGAAGGTTCCTGAGGTGTTGTAAATTACACGGTACGTGGTTTGTGGATTTTGACGGGTTAAGCTATGGAACCGATCTATCCTTTCATAAACATTCATCTTTTCAGCCTTTGCACCGCGGCGCTCTGCCCATTCTTTTTCCGCCTTTTCTAACCATCGTGCCATATGTAGAAAGCCACGCGCACGCGCCTCTTCTGCATTAATTATGCGATAATGGTCACCCTGTGGCTCAACAGGGAGTGCCACCAGGCGATAGTTAAGGTGGCCAAATGGTAATAAATCCGTAGAGAGAAGTGTGACATAGAGGAAACGACTCTCCAGTGTATCTTTGAAGTATACACCTTTATAGGCATCTTTTGCCTCTTCCATTGCACGGTCGGCTGTCTCAAGAGGTGGCAAGTCGGCATTAAACCCGAGTGGGGATGGCTTGACTTGCACAAACCAAAAACAGCGGGGGTAAATACAGGCCCCTATTTGAAAGTGCTTCTTGTAATAACTGGCTGCATGTGCTCCTTCCATTTTTTCAACTGTCCAGAAGGAACGTTTGCCTCTGGTATGCAAAGAGAATTCAACATCCTTTACTGTGAATATCTTTTCTGTTTCCGTAAGTGGTGTATTTTTGTGTCTCAACCTACCACTTAGGATTTGACCAAGTACTGGGTACTCCACTTTGGCTGTCTCGCCCTTTTTCGCTATTAAAACGCATGCCGGTATATTGAAAAGTGGGCTTATATCCTTACAATCCCAGATTTCATGCCAGGAGAGGTTTTTCCCTGTGTCCTCGCTAAACCTGAAGGTCCATTTGCGAAGTCCGTCATGCTGGTCAGCGCTAAAGATGCTCCTGGGTAGGACAAAGGCAATCATCCCCCCTGACCGAAGATAGAGATCTGCCGCACGTAGGAAGAAGAGTGTTGCTACCTCAAAATGGGTAATTAACTCCCCACGCCCGGTCAGTAGTCGGTATCCCTCCACGATATACTGTTTAAGAAATGCTTGGTAAGCGGGTTCCATAAAGCGGAAGGCTATCCAGGGTGGATTTCCCATAACAAAATCAAATTTACGCTTGAAAAATAAGGGTTTATAAATATTTTTAAGTATAAAAGCCCATATAGTGTCTTGCTGGGTATCAATAAAGTGTTTAAGCTCCTTAACAATCTTAAACAGTGCCGTTACGATATGCTCATTATCGGAGCCTAAGAAATCTCTGGCAGTAAGGAAGTTTTGGAAGTGTTCGATCTCAATGGTTTTGCCCTTATTTTCCTGTGCAAATTCTTTGGCTAGCTCTATTGACTCATCGTAAAAGGCGAGACTCTCAAGTAGTACGCTATGAACAAAAACACATCTTGAATCGAGCTTAATCACATATTCTGATCCTTCAATGATTTGTTCTGGTAATTTTAGCGTGTCGGAGAGATAAACAGGGATGTTAACCATGCCTTTACGCTTTTTTAGCAGGTCACCTAGGGCAAGTATATAGTTAGTTTTGGCGATAATGGCTGCAAGTGGGTGAATATCCGCCCCGTATACAGAATCAAGGATGTGTTTGAGAGTTCTAGCAGAATCCCCAAGCCTTTTCCTTTTTTCTTTGATAGCTAGATACAGAAACGTACCAGAACCGCAAGCCGGGTCAAGCAATGAGCCTTCCAGGTTGGTGTCAAGTAGCCTGTTGACTATACGGTGAGCAAGCCAGTCAGGAGTGTAGGACTCACCCAGGTCGTGTCGCGTTTCTGGATCAACCAGTTCTTGATAGAGCGATTTCAATACGTCCTCTGAGAGTTCACGCAAGTTATAATTCTGCAGGAGGCTGAACAGCCAGTTCATTATGCCAATACCAACTTTTGCTGCCTCTGAGCGGGCTAGCCACGAGAAAAAGTCCTCCTCAATAAAGTTTTCAATGCCAGCCTTGTTTTTAAAGTATTCCCCTCCTAATATCTCAGAGATTTCGGATTCTGTAAGTAGGCTCTTCGCTTCGCTGATTCGCACCCACGACATCAGTTTAGCTAATGTTGCTAGATAGGTGTGGCGGATAAATAGCTCATCACCTGCCACGCCGCTGCCGTAGACTATCCGGAGATATTTTTCCCAGTTATGATAAATCACTGCAAAGTCGCTTTTATGCTTAATCTCCTGCCAGAGCATTAGAAGGGCGTTAGTGGTGGTCTGGAAGGCGTGGCTGTTTACTCCAAAGTCATCTACAATTGTTTCACTTGTGGGCGGCAATACCTCCTTGCGTAGGAAATAGCGGTCTAGCCAGTGGAAGACTGTATCAAATTTGAGCTTTGTCCAATCGCATTCTTCTAGCACGTGAAGGTTGATGTTTTCAGGGGAGATATCCTTTGCGGCAGTGCTGATGAGCTTGGGTGTGTAGGTTACAAAACGCACTCCATCAGTAGCAATGCAAAGGTAAGGTGTGCGTGCGTCAGGTGGCTCCTGAGACCATAGGATAGCTACGTAACGTTGCAATTGTTCTATTGCTTCAGGGCATTGCTCAGGTATGCTTTTCTCAAATTCTACAACTACATTGCCAAACAGGTTATCTACCCTGCCTTTTAAGATGCGATCCTTTTGTCTGACCTTAAGAAACTTCTCAAAGCCAGTACAGTAGGTCTCTATAAAGCCAGGTACAACGCCTAAAAGTTGTTGGAGAAGTATGGAAAAGCGGTGGGAGCGTCCCTGTTCTGTATTCAGTTGCTCCACTGCTGGCAAATACTCTTGGATAATTTCTTCAAACTGTACCTGGCGTATGTCTGGCATACGTATTGACTTTTCGGTGAGTTTAGTGCGTTTTTTTCTTGGAGAAAGAACTGCTTGACTTTTAGATAATGAGTGGCTATTATACTGAAGCTTTACCAAATCTTCCATTAATTTGCTTCCTGTGGGGCAAAAATTCTATTACAAATGGTTTCTGGTGTCAGCCTGCGTTATTATAAAGAAAAATTTTTTATTGTAAAGGGAAAAATCAGGGGCTAAATTTTATCTTAGCGTAAATTTTGCTTTGTAGGGATTTTTTGTAGAGTCTTCTCAAGAATGGTCTAATATCTGTATCACTCAAGCCTCCATTTAACAAGGACTTACCATGGTTAAAATTTGCTTGACATTTACCCAAGCTACCCTATAATTTTTTTGAAAGGAGGATCCATTTATACAAAAAATTGTCTCAAAACTTAAGGAGGCGTGATTTCTTTTGCGCTGATTAAAGGCGAATAGCTTCTAAGCGCTTATAAATAAACTACATATAGAAAAGAGTGGATACTAAGCTATGCATCCGGTAGATTTTTTTATGGGGTTAATGTCAACAGATATAGGGATTGACCTAGGTACGGCCAATACTTTGGTTTGTCTACCTGGTAGAGGTGTAGTGCTCTCCGAGCCAACCGTCGTTGCGGTAAGGCCAGGTACTAACAAGGTATTGCTGGACGGTAAGGCGGTAGGTAACACGGCGAAGGCTATGCTGGAGAAGGCGCCCGATAGTATATCGGTAATAAGGCCTCTAAAGCATGGTGTAATTGCAGACTTTGATATAACAGAGGCGCTGCTTAGGTATTTTATTCAGAAGGTGCACAAAAGAAAATGGGGACTAAGGCCCAGGGTGATTATTGCTATTCCTTCTGGAATTACGGTTGTGGAGAGGCGTGCAGTGGTTAGCTCCTCGGAGAGGGCGGGGGCAAGGGAGGTTTATCTCGTCTCGGAGCCCAAGGCAGCCGCTATAGGAATAGGACTACCTATCAGCGAACCGATGGCTCACATGATTGTAGATATAGGCGGAGGTACTACCGAAGTAGCTGTACTTTCCCTGGGGGACATTTATACGCATACAAGCCTCAGGGTGGCAGGAGATGAGATGGATGAGTCCATAGTTACGTATGTTAGAAATAGTTATCAGTTAGACATAGGATACCGTACGGCTGAGAACATTAAGATGGAAATTGGTTCGGCTTACCCACTTGAAGAAGAGGTTACTATGGATATTAAGGGCAGGGATACTATTTCAGGGTTGCCCAGGTCTGTCTTAATAAACTCTGAGGAGATTAGGGAGTCGTTGAGAGGTACGGTGGACCAAATAATTGGTGCAGTAAAGACGGTTTTGGAAAGGACCCCACCCGAACTGGCTTCAGATTTACTTGAGTATGGTATGACAATGGTGGGTGGCGGCTCTCTCTTGAGAGGGCTGGACAAATTTGTGTCTGAAGAGACGGGTATGACAGTCAGAATAGCTGAAGACCCCCTTACCGCAGTTGCAAGAGGAACGGGGGTACTACTTGAGAATCTGGACCTCTATAAAGATGTCTTACAAGATGAAGAAGTGGAGGTCTAAAAGACAGCGTACTTCCAGGAAGTTCTTACTGGTCTTAATCCCTTTACTAATTTCTTTAAGTCTCCTTGGTGTATCTCTAATCTTCTCGGATAAGGGAAGGCTCCTTATTAGTTCTCCCTTCTCACCCATACAAAAGGCCTTCCTAAGGGCCGACCATGGGGTTAGAGGGGCCTTCAGTTGGTTACACACGTCTTGGGGCGCATCCGCCAAGGTAAAGACATTACAAGACGAGGTGCAAAAACTACGGAATCAGATAGTAAACAAAGAGGCAACTATAGCTAGACTGGAGGGCGAACTGGAGTTGTTAGCCCAGTACTATAAAGAGTCGGAAGCGGACCAAAAACCCATCGTGGCTCATGTGATAGCCTATGATACCTCTGATTTTAGAAAGACCCTGCTGGTGGATGTAGGTTCAAGGCATGGTGTGCTAAAAAATAGTGTAGTTCTAACCAAGAATGCCCTGGTGGGAAAGGTAGCAGAGGTAGGCCCTTACACTAGCCGGGTGTTACTTATTACAGACCCTGCCTCAAGGATTCCGGCAAGGGTGCTAGAGACCAGCGAACTAGGGGTGGTTGAAGGCACGTCTAGCCTAACATGCCGTCTAAAGTACCTGCCTAAACGTTCAATCTCAGGTGAAAAGAATCATAAGGGTTTCCGAGTTGTCTCCACCTCTATTGGTGGTGGTTACCCGGATTCCTTTTATATCGCTACCGTTGTGGAGGCGGTAGAGGAGGAAGATGTGCCTTATAAGGTATTAAGACTCAAGCCTGCCGTTGACCCCGCGCAAGTGGATGTCTTATTAGTTCTTAACCCACCCTTTTCGTACGTAACCGGTGAAGAATCAAAAGATATCCTGGTTAGTAGAAAGAATGAACCCATGGAGAGGTAAAGGTTGTGTTTTGGGTAATCTTAGTTGCTACGGCACTTTTTATAGCCCTTCTTGATACTACTGTCTTAGCTAGCAACCTCCAATACCACTTCTTCAGAACAAAGCCCGACCTATTTTTACTAGTTACGGTATTATGTGCCTTACGATTGGAACCAGTCCGCGGGAGTTTTGTGGGCCTTACAATGGGTCTTACAAGGGATTTGTTCTCCCAGGAGCCTCTGGGACTTCATAGTTCCTTCTTTACAGGGATAGCTATTATGATAGGGCTCCTTAAGGATAAGTTTTATAAAAATCATTTGTTGGCACAACTACTTGTACTCCTGATTGCCTCAGTTACCCATAAGGGGGGGTGTGCCCTAATTCTCTGGCTAAGCTATCAGCCCATTGACCCATCTTCTTTACTGTGGGGGGTTTTCATCGGTACACTCCTTACACTGGCTATAGCCCCAGGAGTTTATTTTATATTGAAAAAACTTTTACCAGTGACACGTTGGGGAGATGTATCCAAGAAGGCTTAAAATATTTTTCATATGTCTGGTAGCATTTCACCTTGCATTGGTGGGCAGGCTGGTTCAGCTTCAACTAGTTCATGGTGGAAAATATAGTGGTTTGTCTAAAAAACGGCTTATAAAAGAGATAAGTGTATCGGCCCGCCGGGGCAATATCTATGACAGATATGGAAGATCGCTCGCCTTTGACGAAGCCTCCTTTGACCTCACAGTACGGTATAAGAATCTACTCTATAGCTATTATGCTTCAAAAAAGGAACTTCCAAAGTATCTTTTGACGGTCAAGGCCCATCGGAAAAAAGACACTACTTGTAAGGAGTGTCACCCTAACGATGATCTATGGGTAGAACGAGCAGCTCAGTTGCTAGATATTAACACAACCGAGATCCTCTCAAGGACTGAGGGGGTGGTAAAAAGGGTAGAGGCCATTAAAGAAAGTGTCCAGGAGAGGCATAAGAAAAGGTTGCGTATACAAGAAGAATTGATTAATCACCTGATTGCCAAGGATATTCCTGTTGAGAAGTTAGCGGAACTTGAGTCCAGACTGGAACAATACCCTGGAGTATATCCAGTGGTTAATATTAAAAGACATTATCCAAATGGGGAACTGGCTTGTCATGTATTAGGGTACTTAGGAAAGCTTTCCGAAGAGGAATGGCAAAAGATTAAGACCCTGCGCTCAGAGTCTCAAGATAGTAAACTAGACCGCTACTATAACGCCCTTTCAAAGGATACACTGGTGGGCCGAAGTGGTATTGAATCCCAATATGACGTAGAGCTTCAAGGTAAACCCGGTAAGAGGATAGAAGAGGTTGTTTTAAAGACCCTAAAGGTGGATAAGACTATCTTTAATATGGCTCCCAAGATAGGCAATGACCTGTTTTTAGCCATTGACATTGATATCCAGAGGTTAGCAGAGGCTGCACTAAAAGGGCTAGGAGGAAAAAACGGCTCTATTGTGGTTATGGAAGTTAATACTGGAGAGATATTGGCACTGGCCAGTCATCCAGGGTTTAACCCCAACACCTTTAATCTGGATTATAGACAGCTTGCCGACGATCCCAGTAAGCCTTTTTTAAATCGCCCCTTGCAGGCAGCCCTACCTCCAGGCTCTGCCTTCAAACCCATTGTTGCCCTTGCAGCCTTGGAAGAAGGAGGCATAACAAACGCTACTCAATTTTTCTGCGGGGGCAAAATGGTGGTGGGGGATAGGGCCTATCACTGTATATCTGCGCACTATCAGATAGAGATGGAACGGGCTATTGAGCATTCGTGTAATATCTACTTTTACGAGATAGCAAAAAAACTTAAGGGAGAAAGTTTAGAAAAAATGGCTAGGGCCTTTGGGCTTGGGCAAAGGACAGGGATTGACCTGCCATTTGAAGGGGTTGGTTTAGTGCCGAAGGTAAGGTCACTAGGAGAAAGACTCAATTTCTCAATAGGACAGGGAGACCTACTGGTGACTCCACTGCAAATGACACGGGTAATGGCTACCATTGCTAACGGGGGTAAAATAGTAGGGCCACACTTATTGAAGAAGGTAGTTTCACTTGATGAAGAGGTAGCATGGGAAAATGCGCCAAGGTCAGTGGGCTCAGTAGTTATTCCCTCTGAGCACCTTAAAGTCCTGCAAAACGCCTTAAGAAAGGTGGTGGTTAGTGGTACAGCCAGAGGCAAGGGCTTAGACCCCCTGCTGGTGGCTGGCAAAACAGGTACCTCACAGATTGGCTTAAAAGGGCTCTACCATGCCTGGTTCTGCGGGTACCTGCCTTATAATAATCCCCGTTACTGTTTTTGCGTAGTGGTAGAAGAAGTTCCAGGGCACGGTGGAGAGATTGCTGCACCTGTAGCTAGAGAAATAGCACAAGGCCTACTTTCACAGGATACAGCCAAACTCACCGCAAAAAAGGAAATGGAGCAGTAGGAGGAGTAGTAGGGGGGTATGCTCAATAAAAGACTGTTGAGGAAGTTTGATTGGTTGGTGTTCCTTTCTGTGTGCGGACTCCTTGCCATTGGATTCTTTTTCATATGGAGTGCCGCCTCAAAAGGGCACGCCTTCAAACAACTAATTTGGACTGGACTAGGAATGGGAGTATTCTTTGGCTTGTTACTTCTGGATTACCTTAGTATTGTGAGATTTGCTTACATATATTATCTCTTAGGTGTGCTAGCCCTTGTGGCGGTGCTACTTTTCGGCGTTTCCATAAGGGGTTCAAGGAGGTGGTTTGACCTCGGCCCAATCAACCTCCAGCCCTCAGAATTTATGAAGATATGTCTGGTTCTGGCATTAGCGAAGTATCTGATGCATAAAGATAACTACAAAAAATTTCACATACTTGTGGTTTCACTTGTCTTCACACTGATACCCTTGGCACTTATTTTTATGGAGCCTGATTTAGGTACGGGGATTATCTTCTTACCTATATTCTTCGTTATGGTGTTTATCACTGGAGCGAGGATAAAACATTTTCTCTTACTTATACCCATGGCAATAGCCTTCTTACCAGTCGCATGGTTTGCACTCCTCAAGGATTATCAAAAAGACAGGATATTGGGCTTTCTTTGGCCAAACACTGAGCAAGACTTGGGGGCTGTCTATCATAGACTTCAGGCCCTCATTGCCATTGGCTCAGGGGGTGTACTGGGACAAGGTTGGGGGAGGGGCGCCCAGACCCAACTAGGGACATTGGCCGAACCCCATACTGATTTTATCTTCGCCGCGATTGCAGAGGAGTGGGGATTTCTGCGCACTTTCTGTGTGATTCTCCTGTACATGACCTTTCTGGCGGGTATCCTTGGCATCGCCAACAAGACCCGAGACACAGCCGGAAGGCTTATTTTAACCGGCCTTTGCGCTATGTTTGCCTTCCAGGGGTTAATCAATATGGCTATGGTAATGGGATTAACCCCAATCACCGGCATCAACCTACCCTTTGTAAGCTATGGGGGTTCATCACTCCTTTCTTCCTTCATTGCACTTTCCTTTATTATAAACGTGGGTATGCGTAGCAAAGTGGTCTTATCTAGAGAGGACTTTCGTTGAGAAGCCCCAGGCTATGCCTGGGGTAGATTCGCCCTGAGCAAGCTTTGGCCTGTGTAAGGAGCAAGAGAAGATATTGGTTAAGAAAGGAAGCCCATGAAATTCACCAAGATGCACGGAATCGGCAATGACTACGTCTATGTAAATTGCTTTGAGGAAGAGATAAAAGAGCCTTCAAGGCTTGCCGTACAAGTAAGCGATAGGCACTTTAGAATCGGCGCCGATGGACTAATACTGATAACACCCTCACGAAAGGCAGACGTGGGAATGCGTATCTTTAACGCAGATGGCAGTGAGGCCCAGATGTGTGGAAACGGTATACGCTGTGTGGCCAAATATGCCTATGAACATGGACTTGTGCCTAAAGGCAAAAAGATAAATATAGATACAAAAGCAGGGATAAAGACCGTCTTCCTTATGATTAAGGGCTCAAAGGTCCAAAAAGTGAGGGTGAACATGGGCAAACCAAGGCTTCTAAGGAAGCATATCCCTATGATTGGAAAGAACACGAAGGTAATAAATGAGCCTCTGGAAGTGGAGGATAGGGTCTTCAATATTACCTGCGTTTCTATGGGGAATCCTCATTGCGTCATATATGTGGAGGACGTGAAAAACTTCCCTGTGGTTCACTATGGCCCACTTATTGAGAATCATGAACTCTTCCCTGAAAGGATAAACGTGCACTTTGTGAATGTACTGGGACGTGGGGAGGTGAGGATGCGGACCTGGGAGAGGGGTTCGGGAGAGACCCTTGCCTGCGGTACAGGCGCCTCAGCCGTTTGCGTCGCAGGTGTGCTTAACAAAAAGACCCTGAAAAAACTCTTAGCCCACTTACCGGGTGGGGACCTGGAGCTAGAGTGGGCCAAGTCAGGAGAGGTCTATATGACAGGGCCGGCAGAGGAAGTTTTCAGCGGGGAGTGGCCTTGATTTGTTCTATTGTAGGGACAGACCTTCAGGTCTGTCCTAAAAAAATCGGACAGGTCTAAAGACCTGTCCCTACATTTTAACGATGTTAAAATAGCGTAGCGAAGGGTCTGGGGTCTTTGTTTAATACCCTTGAGATTCTTTGTCCGCCTCAGGCGGATCGCTGGGATAAATTTAAAAAGCCATTGACACGGTCAATGGACTCTATAATATAAGGCCTCAAGAGGGTTAAACATATGGCGGAACAGAAGTGCTGTTATTCAACAGAACTATGGTATCGTAAGCCATACAAGTGTGATAAACCTGTTCTACCAAGCGATTTCAAGTGTATTCTTCATTCTAAACATAAAGACCTCAATGATTTTGCTTATGAAGTTAGTAGAATAATAATAGAAACAGCCAATACAGAAGAAATAGACCTCATTGGTTGTTACTTTCCAAAAAGTTTTGATAACCAATATTTCAAAGGTCGCACATTCTCTAAACGTGTTAACCTAAGTTATGCTACATTTACGGGGGAGATAGACTTTTCAGGGGCAATATTCTCGAAAGGGGCTACTTTTTACAAGGCCGAATTTAAGCAGCACGCAATCTTTCGTGAAACTAGTTTTGAAGGGCAAATGACAACTTTTAGAGAGGCGAAGTTTAACGGTGTAGGGTTTCATGGCACGTTGTTTAGAGGCAAAGAGGTTTCCTTTAGTGGTACTCAATTTATAGGTAAGACAGATTTTGATGCCCCTCATTTTTACGGGAAGGTGTATTTTTTAAGAACCCAATTCAGGGAATCCTGCACAATTCGCTGGATTGAAATCCGCACAGCACAACAACCAGTTTTTGAGGACGTAACCCTTTCTCAATGTAGATTTTTGCATTCTAACATAGACAAGGTGGACTTCAGGTATTGTAAGTTTAACGAAAAATCGGAGAACCTTTTATTTGTTCTCCCCCATCGCAGGCAAAACATATTAATGGACGAACTTGATGTGGATGAAAAGGTAAGTCAAAAACCCAGGGATATAAAGTCCAGGCAGGAGCAATACGAGCGCGTGAGAAGGCTCTATCTAGAGCTAAAAAGAAACTTTGAGGACAAAAAGGACTGGAACACCGCCGGCGACTTCCACTACGGCGAGATGGAATGCAGGCGGAATATGAAGGGTTGGTGGGGGCGTAAGTTGCTCTCCCTGGAGGCTGCTTATTTCCACTTAAGTGGATATGGCGAAAGGCCCAAGAAGGCATTCTTTTGGCTAATGGTTATCATCCTGAGTTTTGCCTTGTGTTATATGCCCCCTGCTAAAAGTTCCTTCCCTTCGTCAGACTTAATTAAAGCAGAACAGAATTTGAAATTACAAGATGAACAAGAGGGCAAATCTCTTTCTGTCTATGAGTGGTTTACGGTAATACCCAATGAAACATGGCGGAATCCTCGGTTCCAAAGATACCGAAAGGGATTGAATACCAGTTTACGTGTAACATTCCACCTGGACACGGAAGAAAAAGGTTGGGCTAGTAGCATTCAATCAATTTTTGGACTCCTCCAATTTGCCCTCTTCGCCCTTGCCTTACGGAGGCGGGTAAAGAGATAGTCTTACTCTCTGGTTCGTAAGGACTTCGCTATTTCATCTTTAAATTTAGGAAAGTCTTTGGTGTTGTTCTTGAGGTGGGAGAATACTTTTTTGTCCTCAATGGCTCCGTATCTGTGCACTAATATGTTGCGGAATGCCTTCATGCTACGCAATTTTTTGAACATTTCATCTGAGATTACGTTTTTATTCTTGAGCCTTTCAAGGACGTCCTCCTCGCTAGAGGGAATGCCTAGCTTTAATTCTGCAACCAAGACGTTGCAAACATCTAATACCGCCTCTATTGCAATCTGGAGGAGTCTCTCACATGCCCTTTTCTTCTCACCCTTATACTCAATGAAGTTCAGTGGTCTAATATCATTTAGTTCAGTAACATAGCCTTCCATTTCGGCAAGTTTGGTTAGTATCTTTTCTTTATCCATGGGTCAATGTGTCCAGGTAGGTTAGATATGGCTTTTTGAAATATTCAAAGTCTTTTACGGTCTCAATGGCAATCTTATAAAGGAAATTCTCATCCTTGCAATAAAGTATTTTTCCCTCTCTTAATACCCTTATCTTAATGTACATTGGCAGTGCCTGGAATACCTGTACGTCTAGGTTATCGCTAATAGTGGAATACTCAAGCCTTTTTTCAAAGGCACTTTTTTCGTGCCTTAGTACAAGGCATACATCAATGTCTGAGGTGGGACTTGCGTAGCCCCGAGCATGGCTACCGAAGAGTAGAACGGCGATAACTTCATTATCCTTTGTTGCAAGGGCAAGGAGTTTGTTTAGATGGCTGTTTCTCATAAGAGTGGTATTCTACGTTTTTATTTGAGGAGAGGCAATATAGCAGGGCTTTTATTACAGCAGGTTAGACCGTAAGCCCTTACTCAGATGCTAGCGCCCTCTTCAGTATCTTCCCCGTGGGGCCGTGGGGGAGTTCCTTGCGGAATTCAAAGTAGCGGGGTATCTTATAGTGGGGTAAGTATTTGTGGCAGTACTCTTTGATTTCGTTTTCATCCAGTTTAGCATTATCGTGGGGTACGATGTAAGCTTTGGGTACCTCTCCACGTAGCTTATCCGGTACTCCCACTACTGCCACCTCAAATACGCCTTGATAGTGGCTGATAACTTCCTCTATCTCAACTGGTGCAACATTTTCTCCACTTATGATAATAATCTCTTTCTTTCTGCCGGTGATTTTAAGGAAGCCCTCTTCATCCAACTTGCCTATATCTCCTGTCTTTAGCCAGCCATCTGGGGTGATTGTCTCACTGGTCAGCTCAGGTAAGTTCAGGTAGCCTTTCATGATGTTTGGGCCTTTAACCCATATTTCCCCCTCTTTCCCGGGAGGCAGGGTTTGATTATTTTCACCCACTATTTTTACCTGGAGGTTAGGTAATGGGCGGCCAGCTGTTCCATGTTTATGTGCCTTAGGGGTATTCACAGAGACTATAGGAGAGGCCTCGGTAAGGCCATAACCCTCAAGTAGAGGCAAAGAGAAAACCTTCTGGAAGGTGTTGAGCAAGTCCATAGGCACCGGTTCGCCACCGGTAACGGCTAGCCTCAGGCTAGAAAGGTCATGATGGGAAGACTGCGCAGCCCTCAAAATCGCCCTGTACATGGAAGCAACGGCTAACAAGAAGGTGATTTTGTCTTTTTCTATGTGCTCTAGCACCTTTGGCCCAGAGAAGCGGCTTAGGTACACTACCCTGGCGCCAAAGAGCAGGGGCAAGGCAAGTGTAACTGTAAACGCAAAGCCATGGAAAAGTGGTAGTATCCCCAGGATGACGTCGTTTTCATTAAAGTCAAAAGGCGTGATACAACCCTCCAGGTTGCTTAATATATTCCTGTGAGTAAGCATCACACCTTTGGGATTACTACTAGTACCAGAGGTATAAAATATAGCTGCAATGTCCTCTTCTTTTCCTATATTGGGAGTTGGAGATGTGATAGTCGTACCTGGTGCAAGAGAGGGTAACTGGTCAAGGTATATACAATTTTTTACTATTTCCCCGAGCAGGTCTTTGAATAAGGTGATGGTTATAACCGTATCTATAGAGGAGTCTTTTACAATATAAGCTATTTGGGCCGGGGACAGCAGGGGATTTATTATTACAGGGGTGGTGCCATTAAAGAGTAAGGAAAAATAACTGGCAACAAATTCCTTACAATTGGGAAGGCATATGGCTACCCTTTGCTGTCCCCGCTTCTCAGAGACCTTTGCCAGAGCAAATGTCAGCTTAAGTAGTTCGCCAAAAGGAGTAGCGCCTCTCTCATCAATAATCGCTATCTTCGTAGAGAAACACCTACAGCACTGGAGGAACTTTTCCGTGAGCGTCATAGCCTAATTGGAGAAGAATTCCTTTTCTAAGTCTTCATACTCCGTTCTTCGGCCTTTTTTGGACCCTTCTTCCTCTCCTGCAATCTCAGGTTCTTCACTCCAAACAGGAGTAGCCCTCCCTTGAACTACTGCCATTCTATACTCTTCTTCCTCTTCCTTCGCCTTGCATTTTACACAAAGGGTAGCAAAAGGAAGCGCTTTTAGCCTATTTCTGGGGATTATAGTCCCACAATTTTTGCATACCCCGTAAGTGCCGGAGTGTATACGTGTCAGTGCATCCTCAATCTGTCTAAGTTCCCGTATTTCACTCTCAGCCATTTGAAGAGTGAGTTCATCCCCAAAAGTACTAGAGGCTATGTCAATGACATCTGGCAGCCTAGAACCTCCAGATTCTTTATACTCTTGAAGTCTGTGGTGTATCTCTTTAAGGAGGCGCTTTTTCCTAGAGGAAAGGCGTGCCTCCAGTTCTTTTAATGTCTTTTTCTGAATTGGCATTTTGAGCCTCCTTACCAATTAAAAAATATAGCAGATTTTGTGCCGTTTGTAAACAGTTTTTGCCCCTATAATTGTAATAAACGTTAAGACTTGCATAAATTCCTATGCAGAGCAATATTAGGAAAATAAGAAATACTAAAGGTAAGAGCTATACTTACCTAAAAGAGTCAATGTAAGTGTCTTAAGTTCCCTTCTTGAAAACACCTAGCTTGGTGAAAATTAAACCAGCTGGGAGAACCTGCTTGACTTTCTGCTTTTAAAGAGTAAAATTTTAAGCACTATGACCCTGAGTGAAACATTAGATGCAAAGCTTGTCTCCCTTAGCAATCTCATCACCAAGCTAAGGATGAGCAAGTGCCCCCCTAGCAGCCTCCTTATTTTATTTCCACATTGCATCCAGTGGTCTAAGTGTCCCCAGAAGATTACCTTAGACCTAGGGGAATGCAGGCGATGTGGCAAGTGCAAGGTGAAGGATCTTATAGAACTCTCAGAAAAATATGGGGTGCAAGTTGCGGTGGCTTCGGGCGGCAGGGTAGCATTACAAAGGGTGAAGGCAGAAGAAATACGTGGGGTAATAGCGATAGCATGTGAGAAGGAGTTGCGTATTGGGCTCATGGCCGCCATGCCTAAGGCTATAATGGCTGTACCGAATCTGCGTCCACATGGCTATTGTAAAGATACAGATGTTACCATGGAAGAGGTAGAAAAGCAGGTCCGTTTATTCCTGGAAGAAGGAAAATAACTAAGTTATATAAACCTGCCATTCAGCATTTTTTCTTTCTTAAAGCCATCCTCCAATAAAGAATTTCAGTGCTTCCCAAGATTATTTAGATATTCTTTACTCTTCCCAAATAGAAGGGATTGGTTTATTAATCAGATAGTTTGTAAACTATAAACACGGTAATGGAGAAATAAGGCACCAAACAAGAATGGTGTCTTAACCCATTACGCCAAATTCAAATATTGAACCCTTATACTTCTTGACACAATACTTTTATGAAGGTTATAAACAAGCTTCTGGAGGACGTCACAGAACCCCAGTTTGAAGCCGTAACGCACCTAGAGGGTCCCCTATTGGTGTTAGCGGGGGCGGGTAGCGGTAAGACCAGAGTAATTACGCGAAGAATCTGCTACCTCATAGAGAGGGGTGTAAACCCATACGATATTTTAGCCCTTACCTTTACCAACAAGGCTGCCGATGAGATGAAGGGAAGGGTGCTGGCCTATCATAACTATCCGGGGCTCTGGATATCTACCTTTCACTCAGCCTGTGCGAGGATACTCAGAACGGAAGGCAACATTGAGCGTCTCGGTTACACCCGTGCTTTTAGCATATACGATACGGCTGACACCCTGGGCACTGTTAAGACAGCTCTAAAAGAACTCAAGTTAGATCCGACCCACTGGAAACCATCCACGCTTGCTTCTACCATTAGTTATGCCAAGAACCGCCTGCTCGGCCCAGAGGGACTGCTGAAGGAACGTTCAGACTACTATTACCAGGTAGCCCACAAGGTCTACGCCAAATATCAAGAACTCCTTAAGGCCTACAATGCCCTTGACTTTGACGACCTACAAGTAAAGCTCATAGAACTATTTTCCAAACACCCCGACATCCTTGAACACTATCAGGAAAAATTCCTCTTTATCCTCATAGATGAGTATCAAGACACCAACTTCTCCCAGTATGTGATACAGAAATTGTTAGCTAAAAAGTACCGGAATATCTGTGTCACTGGCGACCCGGACCAGTCCATATACGGTTGGAGAGGTGCCAATCTGGGAAACATACTAGATTTTGAAAAGGACTACCCGGATGCGAAAGTAGTGAGACTGGAGCAGAACTACCGTTCCACTAAACATATCTTAAAGCTTGCCAGCGGGCTTATCCAGCATAATAAATTCCGCAAGACCAAGGGGCTCTGGACTGAGAATCCAGAAGGGGATTCTATTTGCGTTGTGCACTGCGAAGACGAAAGGGCAGAAGCTAGAGAGGTTGCCGCCAGGGCCAAAGAATTACATCGCAAGGGTAAAAAATACTCCGGAATGGCCGTGTTTTATCGTGTTAATGCACAGTCCAGGGTTTTGGAGGAGGCCATGAGATTTTACGGGATACCATACATTATTGTCAGCGGCGTTGCCTTCTATCAAAGGAAAGAGGTGAAAGATCTCCTCGGCTATCTAAGGTTGCTGGTAAATCATAGGGATGAGGCCGCCTTTGAGAGGATCATAAATACACCCGGCAGGGGGATTGGCCTAACCTCCTCAGAAAGGCTCAAGGCAGAAGCTACCTGTAAAGATATAGACTTCTTACAGGTAGCTAGCTTAGAAGTAGAAGGGATTAAAGGCAAGGCTAAAGAGGGTCTAAAGACCTTTTCTGAGCTCTTTAAAGCACTTCAGGAAATGCCCACTTATCCGGTGGGGCGACTGGTTATAGAGGTCATTGTAAGGACGGAATACACAGCCTATCTAAAAGCTACCTTTACAGAACTAGAAGCAGTTGAAAGGCTGGCCAACGTAGAAGAGCTGGTCAATGCAGCTGAGGAGTACGACAAGATGCACCCTGATGGGTCTCTTGGGGATTTCATGGAGAGGGTAGCTCTGGTGCAAGATGTTGATGCGTGGGATGGACATACAGAAGCAATCAGCCTTATGACCCTGCATTCAGCCAAGGGGCTTGAATTCCCAGTAGTATTTATCTGCGGACTTGAGGAGGGGCTCTTACCCCATAGCGAGAGCCTTCATTCAGAAACAGAATTGGAGGAGGAACGCAGGCTCTGCTATGTAGGCATAACAAGGGCCAAGGAAGAACTCACTCTCCTCCACGCCGCACACCGTTCCAGATACGGCATGGAGGTCCCCGCCCTGCCATCCAGGTTTCTAAAAGAGTTACCTGAGGACGCCCTAAGAGAGATAGATAAGACCCCCTCTACCACGAGGCAGCCCCGCGAAGAGAAGGAAGAAGAGTATATACCAGTAGGGGAGTACACCCCAGGTGAGAGGGTAAGACATCCCATCTTTGGTGTTGGTACTGTTAGAAAAACCACAGGCTACGGCAAAAGCCAGATGATAGTGATAGACTTCCCAGCAGGCAGGAAGACCCTCATGGTGGAATATGCGAGACTTGAAAAGATAGACTAAGGTCTCTGAAAAAGTCTGCAAGTCACTCACTATCCTTCTGAGCCGAAGCACAGAATCTGACACCCAGTGTCACCCTGACCCTGAGTGAACCGAAGGGGAAGGGTCTGGAATAGGGGCGTATTGCAATACGCCCTTGCAATAATCCCCCTTCCCCCCTTTACTAAAGGGGGGATCAGAGAGGGGGGATTAACGCCGTCCTGAGCGGAGCGAAGGAATGACCACTGTACAGGGTTATTCATGGGATTTTCAGTAAAATAATATCTAAGCGTAAAGCTTTAAATCAAGAAGACTTACACCTCATCCAAAAATTTTCCTTCAAATTTATCAAATCTGTTATTGATTTTTTTTTTTTTTTCATGGTTAAAATTCTCCCACAGGTAAAAGGGGATTAAGACTATTTATAATTTACTCTCCTGAGGTGCAAAAGGGCTTAAGCCCGGGAGGATTATAAGGTGGGTGGGGTAGTTCCTGTCAAATCTTTGCTCCTTTCGTGTATCTCATTTGCTTTCCGGTTTCTAAAAGCATATCCCACCAGTATGCCTCTACCCTCCTGCTACCTCTACCTGCCCATGAAGCGCATAATATTAACATCCCTGCTCGCACTTCTTTATCTGAGTTTTACTCTTCCATGCCAGGCCCAAACACAGGTAAAGACTTTTTATGAGGACTTCAGGTGGGGGTCTTTCACCGGGACGATGGAAAACATATATTTCTCCGTGGAAGGTATACAACTTGAACCTGGTGTCACAGAAGGCCGCATAGAATCGGATATCATCCCAGCCCCCATCCCTTTCTCTGGCGTATCTGTGAAAATAAATGCAACCATGCCTGAAGGTAGCCAACTGGAGGTCTACGTGCGTGCCTCACCAGATGCGTATAATTGGAGCAATTGGGTGCTCTTAGGCGGAGAAGATTTTCCATATGAATATGAAGGAGAATTACTTTATTCGCACCTCTATATCTCACATGAAGATTCCTACTGGTTGCAATACAGTATAAAGCTAATTGCTAACAAACAAGACAAACCTACATTAAGGAGTTTGGCAATAGAGTTTTATCCTGGGCATGGAGGACTTGAGACAGAAATTGTCGCCGCTTTGCCTAGGTATCCCAATGCAGTATGGGTAGGTCCACCAGCAAGTGGCAACTTTGAGTACGGGCGAAGAGGTAGGGGTGTTAATAAAATAATAATTCATACGATTGAAGGGAATGCACAGTCTGCACTAGATAGGTTTAAGACTCCTGGTGAAGAAGCTAGCGCACATTATATTGTCAGGATGGACGGCATTGTATGGCAAGTTGTGGAGAACCAGGACACGGCTTATCATGCAGGGAATTTGGATTACAACCTTGAGAGTATTGGCATTGAACTCGAGGGTTGGGCTGACGGAGATCCTAATGTTGGGCCGGGTAAGTTTCATTGGCAAACGACTGCGCAATATAATGCCTTACAAAATCTAATTAACTGGCTCCGGAATCAATTCGGTAGTATTTCTTTAGATAGAGCTCACATTATAGGGCACAATCAAGTTCCCGGTGTAAACGTAGCAGAATGCGCTGGACCGGACTATTGGGGAGGGTGCAAGAATAAGCACGACCCAGGGGCATGGTGGAACTGGAAAAAACTTATGGGTGGATTGGGCCGTACACCTGATTATAAAGTTGTGGCTGTTCAAACCACTTGCTCTGTTCGTAAACTTCCACAATCTAATGCTCCTTATATCACTACTGTATGGCAGGGGCAAAAGTTTGTGGCTTATGACTTTTACAATGGATGGTATCTTATATTTTTGAGTGGTAAAGAATCTGCACAACCTTACAAGGGTGCAGGCGAATACCACTGGGACGGCTGGGTTCCAGCATCATGCGTAAGCCTTGAACAAGGCGCAACGCAACTAGAGGTTATCGATGTTTTCCCGGACCGTCTTATGATTCGTGATAATCCTAATGGCAATATAATTGGCAGAACGATCAATGGTAAAAGGTATGTGGCTACAGGTAATGTCCAAAATAATTGGTACGAATATTATATAGCTTGGGATACGTATCCTCGCACCGGGTGGTCTTCCGGTCAATATTTGGATCTGATAGCTGCACCCAGCCAGCCTGACCTTGTGGTCACCTCACTGTCCGGCCCTTCCACAGGTACAATCGGTGGCACAATCAACATTTCCTCTACTATTGCTAACCAGGGTCCTGCTAATGCAGGGTCGTTCCATGTTGGCTATTACTTTTCTCTTGACTCTACAATAACACCTTCAGACCCTCGGTCAGCCACTACTTGTGATTTGGCGGGATTGTCAGCCAACACTTCGCAACAATGTACTAGACCTATTAGCGTTCCGTCATCTCTTTCACCGGGAACTTATTACCTTGGTGCCATTGCAGATTACTTAAATACAGTAACAGAGAGCAATGAAAACAACAACACGCGTGCAGCAGATGGACAGATAACCCTTACATCCTCAGTTTGCACCTATAGCATCTCCCCACCCAGTGCCAACTTTCCTGCCAGCGGTGGGTCTGGGAGTTTTGGAGTTACAACCGGCAGCGGGTGTTCATGGACTGCATCCACCAGCGAAAGCTGGATAACCATAACCTCTGGTAGTGGGACGGGAAGCGGGACGGTGTATTACACGGTGGCATCCAACCCGAACACCACCCAACGCACAGGAACCATTACCGTCCAGGGACATACTCACACTGTGTATCAAGAGGGGTCTCCTCCACCTTGCACCGATAACGATGTGGACGGCTATTATGGCCAGGCGGGGTGTGGCACAGCAGTGGACTGTAACGATAACGACAACACTGTTTACCCGGGTGCGCCAGAGCTATGCGATGGCAAGGATAACCAGTGCCCAGGTAACCCAGGCTACGGCCAGGTAGATGAGGGCTGTCCACCCCCATGCAGTGATAACGATGTGGACGGCTATTATGGCCAGGCGGGGTGTGGTACGGCGGTGGACTGCAATGATAACGATTCGTCTATTTATCCAGGGGCGCCCGAGAACTGCACAGATAGCAAGGATAACGATTGCAATGGGTTTATAGACTGCGATGACTCTGACTGTCCGCCGTGCTACGGGCCAGACCTCACAAGCAATCCTGGGGGTCGGTTCTTGGAAGGTCCTTTCAGTAAGAAGGAAGGTAAGGGTATAAAGGCCAAGCTGGTGGTGATGAACCAGGGGGACCAGGACTCAGGTGGGTTTGTCGTCAAAACCTATCTTTCTTACGATACCATCCTTGATGGTGGAGATACACTCAGGAATATCAAGGAGGTAAAGAAGCTTGCAGTTGGCGATACCAAGAAAGTAAAAATAAAGATTAAAGATGATAACTCCATGGCAGGCATGTACTTAATCTCCCAGATAGACGCCAATGGTGAGGTGCCGGAGTTGAGAGAGAACAATAACCTCGCCGTAGGACTTATTCCATAGTGAAGTTTTTTTTCTGTAGAGGGAGCAGTATTTATCCCCCAAACTTCCCCATCCCCAACTAAGTTAGAAGGTTCTGCTTTATCAACAGGTTTGTTTCGTTGGACTGCAATTCATTGCTTCGTTATTAGTCAGTGACGTTTAAAAAGCCCCCCTCTCCCGTGGAAAAAGAAGCAATTCCCAGACTTTCACCCAAAACTTGGAAAATTTGGTATTGACAATATATCAAGCTAAAAGCATAATTCTATAGGAAAATCAAAAGTAACAAAATAAACATTCAGCTATGCAGGTGACTCAAGTAAATAATGCATGCATAGGGACGGTAATCCCAGAAAAGAATTCTTTAGAAGAAACTGTTGGGCTTCAACCCCTTTCCCCATACGATATTGTTAAACTAGCCAGACATCCCCTGAGGCCATTAACCTCAGATTATGTTACCCTCGTGTTGGATGATTTTATAGAGCTCCACGGAGATAGGCATTTCGGAGACGACAAAGCGATAATTACCGGCTTTGGCAGGATTGAAGACCAGAGGTTTATGCTGATTGGCCAGCAAAAGGGAAAGAACACAAAAGAACGGCTTTTATGTAATTTTGGTATGCCAAACCCAGAAGGCTATAGAAAGGCACTGGCCAAGATGAAATTGGCGGAAAGGCTTGGTTTACCGATAGTTACGCTTATTGATACACCTGGTGCCAATCCCGACATCGGGGCAGAAGAGAGGGGACAGGCCTACGCAATAGCTGAGAACATATCCAGTATGATGAACCTCAAGACACCTATTTTGAGCATAGTAATAGGGGAAGGGGGTAGCGGTGGAGCCCTGGGTATAGGGGTGGGAGATAGATTTTCTATTATGGAGTATGCTTACTGTTCTGTTATCTCTCCAGAGGGTTGCGCCGCTATACTCTGGAAAAAAGCAGAAAATGCTCCCGAAGCTGCTAAGGCCCTTAAACTGACTGCTAAAGACCTACTGGAGCTAGGGGTTGTAGAAGAAATTATCTCGGAACCGGAGGGCGGCGCCCATTTGAACCCCAAAAAAGCTGCCGATACACTGAAAGTCTATATATGTAAACACCTTACGGAACTAAAATCTACTCCAGTTGATAATCTTTTGAGCGAGCGATATAATCGCCATGTGAAAATGGGCATGGTTAAGGCAGATAATATTGCTTAGTCTTTAAGGGGTTAAAAATTGCCATTATGCTTTAAGTATTTATATTGCATAGGCTTATAAAATATTTTAAGCTTCCTATTGACAATTATAGTTTATTGCATATAATATCTTATTTGGGAACACGAAGTAGTTCCCAAACACTGTTCTTGTTCATTGAAAATTGGTATAGAGCCCAAGAGAAAGCCTTGCGATTCTATTTGTAAGCCCGCTTAAGCGGGAGATTAAATTCTTCTTTGATGGAGGGTTTGATCTTGGCTCAGAACGAACGCTGGCGGCGTGGATTAGGCATGCAAGTCGAGCGAGGACCTTGGCCGAAAGGTTGAGGAGCCGAGCGGCGTAAGGGTGAGTAATACATAGATAACCTGCCTCTGGGAGTGGGACAACGGCGCCCGAAAGGGTCTTGCCGAAAGGGCCGCTAATACCACATGAAGCTATAGACCTAAGGTTTTATAGCCAAACGGGGTGTGAAGATACTTCTGCCCGGAGAGGGGTTTGTGTCCTATCAGCTAGTTGGTGAGATAAAAGCCCACCAAGGCAATGACGGGTAGCCGGCCTGAGAGGGTGGTCGGCCACACTGGGACTGAGACACTGCCCAGACTCCTACGGGAGGCTGCAGTCGAGGATCTTTCGCAATGCCCGAAAGGGTGACGAAGCGACGCCGCGTGGGGGAAGAAGGCCTTCGGGTTGTAAACCCCTGTCGGGAGTTAGGAAATGCAGGGTATGCTAAGTACTCTGCTTGACTAAGGCTTCGGAGGAAGTCATGGCTAACTCTGTGCCAGCAGCCGCGGTAATACAGAGATGGCAAGCGTTGTTCGGAATCACTGGGCGTAAAGAGCACGTAGGCGGCTCAGCAAGTCGGGTGTGAAAGCCCCTGGCTCAAACAGGGAACTGCGCCCGAAACTACTGGACTTGAGGACAGGATGGGAGAGTGGAACTTCTGGTGGAGCGGTGAAATGCGTAGATATCAGAAGGAACGCCGGTGGCGAAAGCGACTCTCTGGTCTGTTTCTGACGCTGAGGTGCGAAAGCTAGGGGAGCAAACGGGATTAGATACCCCGGTAGTCCTAGCCGTAAACGATGGACACTAAGTAGAGGTGCTGAAAGGTGCCCCTGCTGCAGCTAACGCATTAAGTGTCCCGCCTGGGGAGTACGGCCGCAAGGCTAAAACTCAAAAGAATTGACGGGGGCTCGCACAAGCGGTGGAGCATGTGGCTTAATTCGATGCAACGCGAAGAACCTTACCGGGGCTTGACATGATGGAAGTAGAAGCCCGAAAGGGTAACGACCAGTATCCAATCTGGAACCATTACAGGTGCTGCATGGCTGTCGTCAGCTCGTGCCGTGAGGCGTTGGGTTAAGTCCTCTAACGAGCGAAACCCTTGTCTCTAGTTGCCAGCGGGAAAGCCGGGCACTCTAGAGAGACTGCCGTCGTCAAGACGGAGGAAGGTGGGGACGACGTCAAGTCATCATGGCCCTTATGTCCCGGGCTGCACACGTGCTACAATGGCCGGTACAAAGGGATGCAAAGCCGCGAGGTGGAGCGAAACCCACAAAGCCGGTCCCAGTTCAGATCGGAGGCTGAAACTCGCCTCCGTGAAGGAGGAATCGCTAGTAATCGCGGATCAGCTACGCCGCGGTGAATATGTTCCCGAGCCTTGTACACACCGCCCGTCAAGCCACCCAAGTGGGGTGTACTAGAAGTCGCTGGCCCAATCCGTAAGGAGGGGAGGTGCCGACAGTACGTCTCACGAGGGGGACTAAGTCGTAACAAGGTAGCCGTAGGAGAACCTGCGGCTGGATCACCTCCTTTCTAAGGACAAAAAGGAGGCCTCTCTTAGGGCTTTATACCTTTTAAATTGGCTTTAGACCCATTTATGTGATAGCATAAGTGGGCCTATAGCTCAGGTGGCTAGAGCATTCCCCTGATAAGGGAAAGGTCAGTGGTTCGAATCCACTTAGGCCCACCACCCTTTTCCGGGGATGTAGCTCAATTGGGAGAGCGCGGCCTTTGCAAGGCTGAGGTTGGCGGTTCGAGCCCGCTCATCTCCACAAGTTCTTTGACAAATGAGATAGCCGGTACAGGTAAAAGCATCACGAGCAACTCTAGGTAGCTAAGCTACTAAGGGTGTATGGTGGATGCCTTGGTGCCATAGACCGATGAAGGACGCGGCAGGCTGCGAGAAGCTTCGGGTAGCTGCCAAGCAAGCATTAATCCGAAGATATCCGAATGGGGAAACCTGTCCATCTTAATAGGTGGATATCGTTATCTGAATTCATAGGGTAACGAAGGGAACGGAGGGAAGTGAAACATCTCAGTACCTCCAGGAAAGGAAAGAAGAATCGACTCCCTCAGTAGTGGCGAGCGAAAGGGGATTAGCCCAAACCCAATGTGTGCCTAAAGCCCTTGTGCGTTGCACATTGGGGGTCGTGGGAACTGCGTGGAAGATGGCAAGGTGTCATCCGGGGAGTTACAAAGGTTGATTTTAGCCGAACAGGCTGGAAAGCCTGACCATAGAAGGCGAAAGTCCGGTAGGCGAAAGAATCGGCCCTCCCTAGCGGTATCCCAAGTAACACGGGTCACGAGGAAGCCTGTGTGAATTAGGGAAGACCACTTCCTAAGGCTAAGTATCGTATGGCAACCGATAGTGCACCAGTAGCGCGAGCGAAAGGTGAAAAGAACCCCTGTTAGGGGAGTGAAATAGAACCTAAAACCGTACACTTACAAGCGGTGGGAGCACTATGTCCCGCAAGGGAAATGTGTGACCGCGTGCCTTTTGCATAATGATCCGGCGAGTTGCTATATGTTGCGGGCTAAGTACTTAAGGTACGGAGCCAGAGCGAAAGCGAGTGTTAAAGTCGCGTAATGTAACATGTAGCAGACCCGAAACCAACTGATCTACCCTTGGCCAGAGTGAAGCGGATGTAAAAGTCCGTGGAGGCTCGAACCCTTCTACGTTGAAAAGTGGTGGGATGAGCTGAGGGTAGGAGTAAAAGGCCAATCAAAGTTGGTGATAGCTGGTTCTCCCCGAAATAGCTTTAGGGTTAGCCTTGTGCTTTAAAGGATGGGGGTAGAGCACTGAATGGATTCTAGGGCCCACCAGGCTACTAAATCCAATCAAACTCCGAATACCATCTTGTATAGCACAGGAGTCAGACTGTGGGGGATAAACTTCATGGTCGAGAGGGAAACAGCCCAGACCGCCAGCAAAGGCCCCCGAATACAGACTAAGTGAAAAAGGAAGTGGAAGTGCTAAGACAGCTAGGATGTTGGCTTAGAAGCAGCCACCATTTAAAAAGTGCGTAATAGCTTACTAGCCGAGCATTTCTGCGCCAAAAATGAACGGGACTTAAGTCTGTTGCCGAAGCTGCGGATCCGCCAAAAGCGGATGGTAGGGGAGCGTTCTACAGTAGGTTGAAGGGAGACCGCAAGGACTCCTGGACGAGGTAGAAGTGAGAATGTCGGAACGAGTAGCGATAATGTGAGTGAGAATCTCATTCGCCGCAAGCCTAAGGTTTCCTGGGGAAGGTAAATCCGCCCAGGGTTAGCCGGAGCCTAAGCTGAGGCCGAAAGGCGTAGGCGATGGACAACAGGTTAATAATCCTGTGCCACCCCAAGACGATAGAGCATGGGGGGACGGAGGTATGAAGGTTAGCAGGCCTAATAGACACGGCCTGTCCAAGCCAGAGGGGTTGCCCTAGGAAAATCCGGGGCAAAAAGACCTCAAAGGTGAGTGCGTGGGCCTTGAGCCCGGAAGTAACCCTAACTACCTTCCAAGAAAAGCCTCGTTTGCCAGTCTTGGTGGTGTCCGTACTAAAACTGACACAGGTTGGCGAGGAGAATATCCAGAGGCGCTCGAGAGAACCCTCGTTAAGGAACTCGGCAAAATAGCCCCGTAACTTAGGGAGAAGGGGTGGTCATCGAAAGATGACCCACAGTTAAGAGGCCCAGGTGACTGTTTACTAAAAACACAAGTCTGTGCAAAGGCAAGAAGCCTACGTATACAGACTGACGCGTGCTCGATGCCAGAAAGTTAAGGGAAAGGGTCATCTGCCTGAAAGGGTGGAGAAGCTCAGAACCGAAGCTCTGGTGAATGGCGGCTCTAACTATGAGAGTCCTAAGGTAGCGAAGTTCCTTGTCGGGTAAATTCCGACGCGCATGAAACGCGTAACTACTTGGGTACTGTCTCAACGAGGGACTCGGCGAAACTGTAGTCGTGGTGAAGATGCCACGTACCCGCGACAAGACGGAAAGACCCCGTGAACCTTTACTGTAGCCTATCATTGAGCTTTGGCACAGGATGTGTAGGATAGGTGGGAGACTGAGAAGTCCGCTCGCTAGGGCGGACGGAGTCGCCGTTGAAATACCACTCTTCCTATGTTAAGGTCCTAACCAGGCGCCGTTAATCCGGGCCTGGGACAGTGGTAGGTGGGCAGTTTGACTGGGGCGGTCTCCTCCCAAAAGATAACGGAGGAGTCCAAAGGTTCCCTCAGTGCGGTTGGCAATCGCACGACGAGCGTAAGGGCAGAAGGGAGCTTAACTGCGAGACTGATAGGTCGAGCAGGTGTGAAAACAGGGCCTAGTGATCCGGTGGTGCTGTGTGGAAAGGCCATCGCTCATCAGATAAAAGGTACTCTGGGGATAACAGGCTGATCTCCCCCGAGCGTCCATAGCGGCGGGGAGGTTTGGCACCTCGATGTCGGCTCATCGCATCCTGGGGCTGGAGAAGGTCCCAAGGGTTCGGGAGTTCACCGATTAAAGCGGTACGCGAGCTGGGTTTAGACCGTCGTGAGACAGGTCGGTCCCTATCTGTCGTGGGCGTTGGATACTTGAGGAGATCTGTCCCTAGTACGAGAGGACCGGGATGGACGGACCTATGGTGTGCCAGCTGTCGTGCTAACGGCACCGCTGGGTAGCTATGTCCGGAAGGGATAAACGCTGAAAGCATCTAAGCGTGAAGCCCACTCCAAGATTAGGTATCCCATCTCTACAAGAGGGTAAGGCACCTTGCAGACTACGAGGTTGATAGGCCAGGGGTGTAAGTATGGCGACATATTTAGCTGACTGGTACTAATCTGCCGAGGTGCTTAGCTACCTTTTATTGTGCGTGTGTTTTTACGTAACGGCTATCTCTCTCCTCTTAAAAATTTTTCCCGGTGGCCACAGCTAGAGTGCAACACCCGTTCCCATTCCGAACACGGTAGTTAAGGCTTTAGCGCCGATGGTACTAGCTTAATGCTGGGAGAGTAGGTCACTGCCGGGGATTTTTATTTACCCGCCTCTTTGGCGGGTTTTTTTTTTAAACTTAGAGATGTCTGTTAAAATAAAATTTACCCACGAAAAAAAATTCCAGGAGTACTTGAAGACTAGAGGCCTTAAATTTACCCCTGAAAGACAAGTCATATTGGACTGGGTCTTCAAGACTCATAAACACTTCGATGCCGAAGACTTACTATTTGATATACGCCAGAAAGGGGAAAGGGTTTCGAAGGCAACAATTTACAGAACCCTTAGTCTATTAGTTAAGTGCGGCCTATTGCGCGAAGTAATCTTTGGCGAAAAACACTCCCACTACGAACATATCCATGAAGATGAACATCATGACCATCTAGTTTGTTCAAACTGCGGTAAAATAATAGAGTTTGCAGATGAAAAAATAGAACAACTTCAAGAAGCAGTGTGTCGTAATTACAAGTTCCTTCCCGAATCCCATCGCCTACAAATTCAGGGTTTGTGCTACGAATGCCAGAAATCTGAAAGGAAATAGGCGAAATCCTCTGTCCGCACTTCCTAGTGGCTTTCTATTTGTTGTTCTTAAGACTCATAGTTGTTCAAAATTACCCTGTTAGTACACGAGGACTTCTTTTTTAACCCATCTGTTTTTTAATTTTGTTTAATAGCTTTGAAGTAAAGTAAGTAAGATTGTACATTGACCTGTACCCACCACCTTGTTACAATCCCCAAAGTGAATAGCAGATGACAGTAATAAAATATCTCTTTTATATAGCTTTTTTCATTTTACCCCTTGGCTGTGGAAGGGGCGTTCTAGACCTAGACATTGTTGACGAACTGAAACACCCCACAAAGTTTCCTGATATATACACTCCGACTGTCTTTGAGGTAGATAAACTGTTGGCGGAGTATCCCATGGAAGAGGTGGAGAAGGTAAAGGTTGTACCATTAGCAGACACAAAGTATTCTACAATCCAGATGATGGTGATAAAGGAAGGGATAGAGGTGCCTACCCATTACCACAAAGACCACGATGAGATAGTCTCTATCAGAAAAGGGCACGGGATAGTTATTTTAGATGGCACCCGCTACTATGTAAAAGAGGGCTCTGTAATCCTTATTCCCAGGAAGGTGAAGCATAAGTTTTTGAATACCGGAGATGGGGTAACCGTAGCCTTTTCTGTGTTCTTTCCCCCACATACAGGAGAGGATGTGAAATTTATGAAGGAAAAGAGGAAAAGGATTCAAGAGCCAACAACTAGCCCTGGGGTTACGGGTTCATCTCCCTCAGGAGGTGGACATGGTCATTGATTTTGCATAGCTCAGTAGTGATATGCTAAGAGAAGGAAAAATTCTTCTTACAAATGATGATGGAATATATGCACAGGGTATAGGGGCGATGAAAAAGGCCCTTGAAGGCTTATCGGAGATGGTTGTGGTAGCCCCAGACACTGAGCAGAGTGGTGTAGGCCACTCAATAACTTTGGCCCACCCATTAAGGGTCAGACAGGTATATATTGATGGGGAATTCTTTGGCTACGGCATAAGTGGCTCTCCAGCCGATTGTGTTAAGTTAGCCGTGATGGAAATCGTAAAGGGTCAACCAAAACTAGTCGTTTCCGGTATAAATCTAGGCTCTAACACAGGTATCCATGTGCTATATTCAGGAACCGTTGCTGCCGCAATAGAAGGGGCAGTCTTGGGTATACCTTCCATAGCCCTTTCCCTTGATGTGTCAGGGTTCCCAGATTTAGAGTACGCAGCTACAATTGCAAGGGATATCATTAATGTATTGTTAAAACATGACTTACCAAGGGGATCACTAATCAATGTGAACTTCCCTTCCATGAAGAGGGAAGAGATAAAGGGTATAAGGATTACTAAACAGTACTCTTACAGCTTTGAGGAAAATATAGACCGTCGTAAGGACCCTGCCGGGAAGACTTATTACTGGCTTGTGGGGGGTAAGGAAATCACAGTTCAAGAGTCTGGCACAGATATAGAGGCTATCCGCCAGGGCTATATTTCTGTCACTCCATTAAAATTTGACCTTACAAATCAAGCACTCATGCAAGAGATTTCTAACTGGGATTGGGGGCCGTTGACACTATATTTTGAGAAAAGCACCGCATTTACTAATAAACCATAAAGTAAGGCATAAGATGCCTAAGCTTCTGAGGGAATTCGTATGCCCATGAGAATTATTTAGGATGGGACTCTAGTATAAAAATTTTGTGTCTTCACAGACCTACCTTAAACCCTCCCAGAGGGGAGAGGACAAGGGAATTAAATTTATTAGGAGCGAACGTTAGTTAGCTTTAGTAAATGGATGAAAAAGGGGAACTTGGGAGTCCTTTCTAAGTCCCCTTCTTGAAGGGGGGGACAATTAAGTGCACTCCCTTTTTAATCTAAATTTCTTGTCTGAGAAGTTTTTTTTCACTTAAGGTAGAATTGAGTGCTCTGCTGTAAGTGTTCTAAATATAAATATTTAGGAGTGTTTTACATGTTTTTGTTTAGAAATTTTTTAATTTTTTGTTGAAATTTGAAATGCTAAGTATATAATCTTCTACCAGCAAAACAAGCAGGGGTGGTGTATCTACCCGCTCTGGTCAAACTGAGGTCTGTCAGGCTTACCAAGAGCGAGAGAAGGTAAAGCTAGAAAAGCTAGATTAGATTTGTAAAGTAGTGTATGGTTGTGCTTTGAAGAGGTGTTCCTTTCTGAGGATCTAGCGGCGACTTTTTACGAAAGGAGGCCGTAAATGAGTAAAGGTCGGCTAAAGACCTGTTTAACTGTTTTATTAGGATTTCTTATAGTAGGTTTTAGTTGTGTACCTATATGGGCTGCCAGTGACGAAGAGACGGTGGCCCAAATGCAGAAGGATTTACAGGCGCTCAAGGCTGAACTGGAGTCTTTGAGGTCGGAGATGAAAAGTGACAAGGAAGTCCTCAAGGCCCATGACGAGGAACTCCTTGCCTCAAAGCAGGAATTCAGCCAGCTCTCCAGTGATGTAAGGAACTGGAAGGCTAACCCGGAGGCGGTAGAAACCTTGAAGGACCAGATCAAGAAGGAACTGGGTGTTGTACCCAACGTTTATAATGAACTGGCTAACAAGATACGCCTTGGGTTTGAGCTGCGTACCAGGCTTGAATACGAGAATAACTGGCATACAATTGTAGCTCACCAGTTAGATCCGCTTGCTGGGACCCACGGTTCAAATTTCTTTATAGCCTCTCCATTCCTAGAACCATACCCAGTCTTGAACGATCCCAGATATCCGGACTTGGGGCAGGCTGGACCAACGGTTTCTGGTGGGGGCGTAAGTGAAGATAATACAATTGTGTTAAACCGTGTAAGGTTTAACATTGATGCCGATGTACACGAACATCTCAGGACCTTTGTTCAGTTCCAGGACTCCAGGTTCTGGGGTATTGAAAACGGTGTGGTAGGATTTGATGGCCTAAACTTTGGCGGTGCCTTCCAGGGTACGGTACAGGGTGACGACCCCAACAACAGGATTGACCTACACCAGGCCTATGTAGACATCAAGAAGCTCTTCAATCCAAACCTTACCTTCAGGGTAGGGCGACAGGAGATTATCTGGGGTGACCACAGGATGATGGGCGACTTCGGATGGTCTAACATAGGTATTACCTGGGATGCTATAAGAGCCATGTGGGACACTGAGAGGTATGGGGCTGAGGCATTTGCTGCTATCGTTAGGGAGTCTTCCCTTGGGAGATCGTCTCCAATAGGGTTTACTCCAACTGGTAGTGCGTTTAGCCGTGACCGGGACGATGACGATAGACACGTCTATGGCGCTATGTTTACCTTCAAGAAGCTCATACCGGATGGTAAACTACAGTTAATGTACCTTATGGATAATGACATGCTTGAGACTGGGGCCGAAAGACCTGGCCTTCCTGAGACACCAGGACAGATTGGCGAGCTAGAGGTACACGATTTTGGTTTTAGGGCTGAGGGTAGGATAGGCAAGCCTATTGACTATGCAGTAGAGTATCACTTCCAGACGGGTGAGTGGCGTGGGCGTGCCCACGAAGCCATGGCGCTGGCTATTGAGGCTGGCTACCAGTTCCAGAACGTCATGTGGAAGCCAAGGCTGGGTTATGAATTTGATTGGTCTCCCGGTGATGGTGGAGCGAACCGTGGGAAGCATCATACGTTCCACAACTTCTATCCTACTAACCACAAGCACTATGGGTATATAGACCTTGTGAGTTGGAAGAATATCGTAGCTCACAGGTTCCAGGCCAAGGTATGGCCCACAAAGAAGCTTACCGCTTGGGTAGATTTCTGGAACTTCTCTGTGGAGAACAGCAACGACGCCTGGTACAACGCTGGTCAGGTAGGGTTATTGAGAATGAGCCCAACTGCTGGTGGTGAGATAGGTAACCATCTCGGTAATGAGATTGACCTTACTGTGAACTATAGCCTGTATAAGAACGTTGGTATACTAGCAGGATATTCCAAGTTCTTATCGGGTACTTTCATTGATAAGCTGACAGGGCCCGACACAGTGGCGGGTGGTGTGAGTGCCGCAAGTGATAATGACACCGATTGGGGCTTCCTGCAGCTAACAGTTAGCTTCTAGTCCTTTAGAAGTAAAAGGCGTAGAGCTTTAGCCGGCCAAAAGGGATGGGTTCGCAAAGACCCATCCCTTTTTTATTTAGCTTTAGCCCAAGTCCCGGGCTTATGTGTATACTAGAATTAAAAGTATATCAAATTAAAAGTATATCAGGCCTTGCATGTTCTAATGAGGGGTTCCCAGGTATCGTACTAAAAGAACTGCTGATTGGAATATTTGAAGAGTTTGTGAATGGAAGCTCTAGAGGGGCTTAACTATACAATTTTCTTTTTGTCTCTACAAAGGAATTTTGATTTTGGTAGGCTTGGGTTAGGGGGAATCTAGCTTTTATTGGACTCTAATCTCTTTTTCCTCTTTCTCTATCCCAAGGGCCTTTAGAATCTCTTCTGGTAACCGACGGGGTTTAAAGTCAGCAGTTAGGCAAACAAGGGTAGAAGAACCTTCCACTATTACTTGGGCAGTTTCTGCATTGTGGATTTTGTAGATTAATTCCATTTGGGCTGCTGTGACTTTGGTTGGGGAAGTTTCTATTATTAGGATGTCATCGAAGTGGGCGGGGGACTTATATTTGCAATGCACCTCCCGGACTGCTAAATATATACCCTCTGTTTCTAGCTTTGCATAGTTAATGCCTAAATTGCGCAGATATTCAATTCGGGCAACCTCAAAGTAATTGAAGTATTTTGAATGGTGTACAACTCCCATCCTATCCGTTTCGTTGTATCTAACCCTAATTTTTATAGCTTGAGGTTTCATAAATTGGGGATAAGGAATTATTAAAACCCCTATGGCGTTAATTTCTACACAGCTTATTTGGCTGCTCTAAGGAGATAGTCTGAGTAAATTTGTTTGTTGAGGATCATGTCAGCGCAAGTAGCTACATTCATGAGATCTTTGTCAAGCACATCCATGACGGCAGCATCAAGCCCAGCTGCGAGGGCCATAGGGAGAAAAGTTTTATTTACTAACGACCTTTCTTTTGTACCCTGGGAGAGATTGCTAAGTCCCACTATAATGTGAGGCGGTGGGTCAGAGATAAACCGAATCTGACGAAAGACCTCTAGCATTATGGTTGGTTGTTTTTGGTCTACATTTATTGGGAATAAGATGGGGTCTATAAAGAGCCTTGTAGGTTCAAGGCCATGTTCAACTGCTTTAGCGACTATGTTAGCCGCAATTTCAACCCTTTTATCTATATCTTGGGGTATACCCTGCTTATCTATGGTCAGGCAGACTAGAGAGGCATTTTTCTCCAGAGCAAGAGGTATGTACCTATCTAACTCTTCAGGTTGACCTTTGCAAGAATTGATCAAACAGGGTCCCTTGACTACTTCTAGGGTAGCTTTTACTACGTCGTACTTCTGACTATCAATAGAAACAGGGGTATTGGTTACTTCCTGTGTAACCTGAATGAGCCATTTCATAGCGTCAATAGGGTCTGAGGCTGCCGTGCCCACATTTAGGTCTAGGAAACTTGCCCCAGCTTCAGATTGTTTTTTTGCCAAATTATGTACAGAGCGTGGCTCACGGTTTATTATTGCCTGCTTTACATCAGAAAACATCCCATTGATTCTTTCTGCTACTGTGATCATGGTTCCCTTTCAATATCTTATATTATGCGTTTCAGTTGATATATAGGGCGTCTATGTGTTTCTTGATCGTTGCTACCGCTTTGGGATGGTACATCCTGAGGACATCCACCCCCGACTGTATAAGGACTGTGGCAGTAATTGTTTCCCATAAAGGACCTCTGTCGGCAGCCCGTCCCCAACCTGGGGCCTCTGTATCCGGGGCCTTAGCCTCTTTGCTCCTCCAAGATTCATAACCTACATTACATAGGACCGGGAGGGCTAAGAATTTATCCCCCGAGAGGGCTGCTAGCCGTTCCCTCTCCTGGATAGAATACGCGTACTCTATACCGTAACCAAGGGCACCAGTGGTCTGAAACATTACTATTCTATCCAACGGGAAGCCTAAATCTGTTACTAGTATGTTTACCTGTTTCTGTATGTTCACGTCTACGGGTGCTTGGGTTAGCAAATTATGGCCATCTGCCATACAATTGGCCACAAGGCTTTTATAATTATCCTGTGTGGCTGCTGCAAGCAAGCACTGTTCTCCTTTTGTAGCCTGGCTTACCTTTGCCATCACTTCATTATCCTTTTGTGGGTCATCACAACCCCAGATAATAAGAGGCACCCCTACAGCTTTAAGCACTGAGCGCACTATTCCCACGGCCTCATTTGCATTCTTATTACCTTTGTCTGGATGGATTCCGTCTAATTTAATGCAAATTAAATCAGCGCCGTATTGTTCCACACATTTTTTGGCCCATAGGGCAGGGTCTGAAATTACATCCTTAAAAGGTTCTAAAAGGGCAGGAGGCCAGTCTTCTGGAGGAATGTCTAGAACGTCCATAGCTATTGCTGGTTTGTGGCCAGGACGGCCCTCAAAATCCATGAATGGGACGCAACTTGCCCCTCCCACCTTTACTACCTTTTCCCTTGTCCCACCTTCTGGTTTGGTGGCTCCTAAGGTAACTTCTGTTACCACTCCAGACCATTTTTCTGCTACATTGGGTATTTGCATTGACTATCTCTCCTGCCTCCGCTTTATCTTCGTGCCTTTCTTAACTGAATTCTTTTCGTACCACTGCGGATTGTAGATGCTCCAGTGGCAAGTATTCCTTTAAGAACTGGCCAAGTGCCTGATAAGTAACATTGTCTTTGGATATATCTAGTAGAGAAATTCCCCCAGAAGAAGCAAGGACTATCTCCTCATTGTAAGAAAAACTAGCCTTTGGTTCTATACCCTCCTTTTGAATGCTTTCCTGCACTTTTTTATCAATAGTGTCGTGGGGAACCTTATTGAGGATAAAAACCTTTTCTTTAATACTCAGAGGCAGACTATCAACAAGTTTCATTATCCTCTTGGCGGTCACCACACCTACTAAGGTGGGCTCACAGACCACAAGCATTAAGTCCACACGATTGGTCGTACGGCGCGAAAGGTGTTCCATGCCTGCCTCGTTGTCTAAAACTACGTATGGATAGTTTGAGCCTAACTTATCCAGGTATTTTCTTAAGAGGTTATTAACGTAGCAGTAACAACCAGGTCCTTCAGGCCTACCCATGACCAGCAGGTCAAACTTGGGTCTTTCCACCATACAGTCCTCAATACAGTATTCTATATAACTCTCTTTAGACATACCTGCTGGGAAGTCCAGTTTCTTTTCTATGACCCCTTCCCTTATGTCTGAAATAGTCTTACTGTGTTCAACTCCTAGGGCAACCCCAAGGGAGGAGTTGGGGTCTGCGTCTACGCCAAGTGCGGACTCCCCTAACGCTTCTATTATGTATCTTATGGTCAGGGCGGCTAAGGTGGTCTTACCCGTGCCTCCCTTTCCTGCTAAAGCTATTGTGTAGGGCATTAATTACTCCTTCTTACCCAACTAAAATAATAATTTTCTTAAAACATTAATATACAATATTTCTTCAGGATGTTAAATCCTTAATTAAAAGAAGATTGGTGTTTTTTTGCAAGTTCTTTGTATACCAATGGGAACTCATCCGGATTGGTGTGGGGGAGGAAGTTGGCTGAAATGAATTTGTCCATGTATTTAGGATTACTCATTAGGTCAAAGTATGTCATCTTAGATGCAATCTCTTTAACCTTGCCCATGGCCTCCTGGGACAGCAGGCTTAGTCTGGCACCTGCCAAGGAGCTATTGCCTACAAAACAAATTCTTTCAGCAGGAATTTCAGGGAGCATGCCAATAGTTATGGTGTTCCTTACGTCTAGATAGTTTCCAAAACCTCCCGCCAGATAGACTTTTTGTATATCTGCGGGTTTCATATGCATAGCTTCTAGTAGTGTAGCAACGGCGGAGTAAATAGCTGCCTTGGAGCGAATCAGGTTTTCTATGTCGGCCTGGGTAATAGTAATATCTGAGCCTATGGCAGTTTGGGCGGCTTCTACGATGAGAAATTCTAATCCATTTTCAGTCTCACGAACCCTTGAGGTGTTATCCTTTAATAATTTTCCTGATTTGTTGATGGCTCCGGTGCGTAACAGAGCAGCGATAGTATCAAGCAGCCCTGAACCGCAGATACCCCTGGGTGTCCCACTACCTATGACCTTAAGGTTGGGTGAAAAATTTTCAGATAATTCTAGCCTCTCTATAGCCCCAGTGGCTGCCCTCATACCGTGACGGACACCGCTACCCTCAAAAGAAGGCCCGGCAGAGGCAGAACAACAGACCATCCATTCTTTATTTCCAAGTACAACCTCTCCGTTAGTGCCGATATCTATGAAAAGGCATATGGATTCTTCATTGTCTAGTCCTATAGCCGTTGCACCTCCGGTAATATCCCCACCTACGTATGCTGCGACGCTGGGCAGACAGTAAAGGGGGGCGTATTTGTAGATTTTTATCCCCAATTCATTGGCATTTAAAGGTGGGATGAAGTTAGCCGTAGGTATATACGGTTCTTTCCGAATTAGGGAAGGGTCAAGGGCCAATAAGAAATGAATCATAGCTGTGTTGCCAGAGCAGGTAATTGCTACAACATCCTCGGATTTCAGGTGATTTCTTGAAAGTAGTATGTACAGAAGGTTGTTTATGTCGTTTGTTACTGACTTTTGCAGGTCCCCCAAGGCATTTCTTTCCATTGCATACATGATACGCTGAATATAGTCTTCCCCCCATTTCATTTGAGAGTTATAGGTGGCTTCTTTATCCAGTACCTTTGCGGTGGTCAGGTTTACAAGTTCAGCAACGACGGTTGTAGTGCCAATATCTACTGCAAGCCCCCAGTGTGAAGCTGTGGTGTCGCCTGGCTCCATACGGATGAGTTCTCGCATTGTACCCCTTTGTGCCAGTGTAGTAGTGATTCTCCAGTTACCTGTCCTTGAGGTCTTCGGTAATTCTTTGAGAACCTCTAGCCCAGTTGCTATGGATTCCATTGGAATGTTTTCTTTTAGCATTATGGCCCTTCTGAGGCGTTCGTAATCTGGAAGGTTGTCGTCAATAGTAGGGGGGTCCATCTCTAAAAAAGTCTTCTTTACAAGCGGCTCATGTTTGTACTCAACATTTGGTAAGAGGCCGTGCACCTTTCCTTCGGTTACTCCGATAGTTTCTTCTGAAGAGAGCAGGATTTTACCTCCCTCAATTCGTGTCTCAGGAGGGACTGAGATGAGGAGGTTGCTTATCACTTTTGCCTGGCAAGCGAGAATATAATTATTGGACAGTTCTTCAGAAGAAAGTAGTGTGGTTGGGGGACATTCTACCCTACCTTCTTCTAGCACCACCTTGCATTTCCCACAAGTAGCTACACCACCACAGATGCTGGAGATATAGACATTGGCATCTTGGGCGGCTTCTAGCACTGTTACGCCCTCCTGTACCGTTATTTCCTTCCCATGGGGAAGGAAGTGTACCTTGTAGGAATGGGTGTCATTTGCCATACTTATAAGAAAGGCCTATTTTTTCCCCCTGTCCCAGGTAGTTTTTAGGAACGAGGGGAGTCCCGATGCCTCTTTCGGCCCTACGAGAACGTCCCACCCGAGCGAATCCTTAAGTTTAGCTGACATTACTGCTACTAGTCCTGGGATAATAAGTTTTTTGTGCTTTACCTTTTGTTCTACTTCATTGTCTTTTAATCCCTTAGCTACTACTTTTTCGTTAAGTTTATCGCCAGAATAGGCCGTCAGGACGGATGTGCCTTCTGTATCTACTGCCAAGATATAAGCTGGGACACGACTGGCCTCTACTTCCCCTTCCACAGAATAGTAAGTAAGGGAAAAGTTAGTAGTAAACATCACAGGGGAGTCGGGGGTAACTTGTCCTACCTCGTAAAGTTTTGGCTGCACCTGCACAGGTTTTTGCGGATCTGTATAAATATTTTGCCTTACAGTTAAGAGGGGCAGAACCTCCCAGGGTTCAAAAGTATTAAGGACAACGATACCCGCATATTTAGCTAAGTAGGTAGCGGCGTGTACTATCTCTTCGTAAGGGTCCTGATTTTGTAAAAAAGTGATGGTAGGGAATCCCAGGGACCTGAAGTTTTTTCTTAGAGCACAACGCCTTATTTTCGTTAAGCCCTGGAGTATGTCTTTAGTACCTTTACCCCGGTAATCTATCACTATCTCGCTAACGCCAAGTGCTTTGACCTTTTCTGTAAGGTCTGCCAGCTCTTCCATATTGGTGGAATAAACACCGAGAGGGCAATTCTTCTCTTTGGCAAGTTTGGCCATAGGCTCCACATTCTGCATATTTGCCCCGTAGATAAGGGGTCTCTTAGAGGCGAGCCCATCAGTGGAAAGGGCTTGCCCTAAAGCCTCTGGGGAGTTACTTACCAATATAAGTAATAGGGTGTTGTTAGAGGCCACTTTTTGGACTACCTTAGCAAAGGTATCTTTGTCACCGCTATCATTTTGTATGGCTATTAAATCTATACGTATTTCAGTCCCCACCCTGTGAAAGTTCAGATCTGCTATCTCTTTTAGCTTTTTATCCAGTTCAGATTCTGAAAGGCGGTCACTTACTAGCACAGCAACCCCTGTTGGATGATAGAATTTCTCCTCATGTCTAAAGAGTACATTTTCTTCACCAATTTTTAGGGCACGGTCACCAGCACCAATGGTTACTAGTTTTATCGGTGGTGCAGAGGCAGCTCCCAGGGATTGTTTTGCAACCTCACTTACATCGGGGCACTCGTCAATACTTGCCTTTTTCTGGGCTAGTTGCATTGCAAAGGCTAGGCAAGTGGGCCTACCACATTTTTTACAATTAGTTTTAGGTAACAGTTTGTATATATCTAATCCCGTTAGAGCCATTTTTATTCCAACTCCTCTCTGCTGCTTATAATTTTACTTATAAGCCCATACTTAAGTGCCTCTTCTCCATTCATCCAAAAGTTCCTGCGGGTATCACTTTCTACTTTATCAATGGATTGGCCAGTTTCTTGTGAAATGAGGCGGTTAATTTTATCCCTGAACTTTATTATCTCACCAGCTTCAATTTGTATATCGGCAGCAGTGCCCATGACCCCTGTACTCGGCTGGTGGATAAGGATGCGGGCGTTTGGTAGGCAGTAGCGATTTTCTTTTAAAGCTCCCAAAAGTATAATTACAGCCGCACTAGCGGTAATGCCTGTGCAGATTGCCTTTACCTTGGGCTTTATGAACTTCATCATATCATAAATGGCAAAACCTGCATCGGCATCACCCCCTGGGGAGTTTATGAATAGCTTTATATCTCTAGAAGGGTCTTCTTGCTCAAGAAGAAGTAGATGGGTAATCACGCGCTGGGCTAACTTTTTGTCTATGACATCTGTTACTAAAACGGTGCGTGTTTTAATGAGTTTGCTATCAAAATCTGCCGCACCTTTTGGCCGTTCCTCCTCCTCTTGAAAAAGTGGTATAAGTTCTTCTCTCACAGCTTTTATATTATGGAGGCCGTGGACAGAGCGGGATGATTAACCTGCTGCATATAGGCCAGAACCTCTTCCTCTGTAGTGGCTATTGTTTCGTCTGCAATCTTATTAATGAAGTCTTCTAGACCCAATTCCGTGGCCCTCTTTTCAATGAGATGGCCTACTTCTTCCTTTAGTTCCTTTGGCATCCAAACTAGCCTTGCCAGTCCACCATCACCGGCCATAAACTTTCGGCTACCGATGAAAAACTTACTGTGGCCAGAAAAGCCCGGAGACTGCACCCCACCTCCAACCGAGCCAGCCAGGGTAGAAAACTTCATGCCGCAAGGAGTCATTTCTGTGAAATCTCTATGCACAGTCATGATTCCATTACACATAGGTAAGAGTACAGAGATACATTCAAAGCATCCACAACTAGTCATAGGGTCTGAAATCATGCTGTACATGCTTACCTTTTCCACCTTCTGTCTGGAGTTTTCTACGACAAACTTATTAACCCCTTCCCATTGGCCTAAGGCTTCATCTATAATCTTACCTTTTTCTATTGGTTGGTTAGGACCTCTCGGATTAATCTCATAGGAGGCTTTGCCATCTAGCCAACTAACGGAGCCACAGAGGCCTGACCTTTCCGGAGAAATAACACAAAGGTGGGTGGGGGCAAAACTTTGACAGAGTGTGCAACTGTAGAAGAGGTCTGCAGACTCGTCAGTCATACCCAGTATTCGTTCATCTCTATCCGCAAAGGCCTTGCGTACCTCTTGCAAGTGTTTTTCTACCTCTTCTTTAGTACTATAAATGATTACCTGCACCTTATCTACAATGGCTCCGTAATCCTCATGCAATTTGGCATGGACGATAGTACCGATATGGCGTAATCTTAAGCCTGTTTTAAAGCCCTCTTTGCTTATACGATGGCGGATTTGGTCTCTCTGTCCCATATGGAAGAAGCCTTGAGCCTCACCCAAGAAGTGGTGGAGCTGTCTCTCCAAAATTGGCTCAAAGTCTTTTTGCATCTTGCGTCCAGCTACTTGTATATATATTCCCGCTGGGATAGAGCTACCCGCAGGGTATTCGTCAAGCTCGAGCCCTACTACATTTATCTTCCCATCTTCTATCTCAGAAGTATTCTTCATTACCACATATTCAAACCCTGGGGCCCCGGGGCCTCCAAGTTCTACATGCATATCCTCTTTCCTGATCCTTTCCCCCTCAAAGGCAGGTCCATACGATACGGGGATATCTATCTTGTGTATGGTTACCTTTAATCCCCTAACTTCTATAGCCTTATCTACTATCCTATCATGTGGTACCTGTGATACTACATGCTCATAGGTGCATACACCGGTAGGCAGTATCTCCGGTATGTTTGTATCAGCGATGGTGGGGAAACCGTAATTTATTGCCCCAGCAGCGTTAGCATACTTCTCATCATCCACCTCCCCCAGTGCCAGTACAAAGGCAAAGACGCGATTTTTGTTGTAGGTGAGGTTTCTATTGAAATCTCCCGCCTTAACGTTACCAAAAGACAGGGCAACCCGGTTGGCAAAGCCCAAGGAGTAAATGGTGGCGGTAATGTCCTTTCCAAAAGGTACTAGGCGTGTCTTCCAGCCTAGCTGTACGCCCTTACTGACTAGTTGCTCGGCAAAGGATACACCGTGGGTTTCAGCAGACATAAAGACATATAGGTTCTTCATCTGGAGTTCTCTGGCAATCGTTACGGCAATGTCTGCATTAGGTGCTGCCCCTACTATGGCAGCAAAACCAGGGGCTGTTCCATCCACAAATTCTATTCCCCTCTCCCTCATTATCACATCATCAGCTGCCCCTAGCCATATATCCTGTACTGGATGAGGGCCAATAAGATATTTACAGGCCTCAATAATTTCTTCAGCAAAAAGGGTAGCCATCCCCGCATCTAAGGCTTCACCCAGATATGGTAGCCAGTGTTTTTCCTCAGGAACCCGAGGAAGCATCTCCCTGGCAATTTTCATGACCTCAAAACAGTCTTCCAGTTTTTGTACTTGTATTCCTGTCATGGAATAGATTATGGGCAGATAGTATGCAGTGTTAGGGAATTCTATGGGGCAATCCTTACCCTTCTGGGTAATAGCCTCAGCCAACTTCGTCTCAGCCCTACCTACTATTTTGTATGCACCTCTTATTGCTGCGGCAGCAATTATCTTGGACATTGTACTCCTCTTTTAACTCTAGTTAATAATTCCATGATTTCATGGGTACGGGCTTTTTATTATACAAGAACTTCCTTGATCTGTTTTAACCATAAAAGCCTTGACCCATTAATGACAGAGGCATTCAGAAACTCCACCATCTCCTCTACGTTTACCTCTAATCCTTCTTTACGCTCAAACGGCATCAACGAAACCTTTGTTTTCAGCTTGGCTAGACTTTTTGCCTCGCTCTCTTTTGCCTCTTTTATGTCAGTTCCCAGTGCCTTGGCAATTGTCTTAAATATTTCCCTGTGCGGTTTGGATTCGCCGGCGGGCCCTACGCAGCTATTTACAGGCCTTAATCTCCCTAAATAATCAACTATTGTTCCTTTTGCCTCAAGGTAGGCTGCCGAAGGGAGTACTAAGTCTGCTTGTTTAGCAAGTTCTGTGAGATGAGAGTGTTGCGTCACCAGAAAATCTACATGCGGTCTCTCGTGCAGCGGCACCTCGCCTATTGCATAAAGGAGATTTACACCACCCGAAACCATCTCATGATAGGATTTCTCTTCGCTGACAAGACCCATCATAATAACACCTTTTGCATTACTTTCTATTGGTACTGATACAGCTGTGCCTTTTAGGAGGGTGATATTCGCTGAGGCCTTGTACATAGCCGGAGAAGTTAGGATTACTGGATTCTTAGCCTCTACGTATAGCGTGGCAGCCTTGTTAATGGCCTCTGTTACAACTGCTTTTGAAACCGCTTGAGAAAGCTTTTTACTCCCCGTTAGGCCTTTGTCCATCAGCGCCTTTGCCAGAGACTTTAGGGCTTCTTCCTCCTTTTCAACTAGACTAACTGTGGCCACCTCTGCTATTTTAGACTCAGAGGAGTTAATGGTGATCAGTTTTGCGCCAGCCTTAATCCTTCTTCTTATAATTGCGTCAATGGCAGGCAATATCCTCGTCCACTGGCTGGGGTACAGGTCTACAAGGACAAAAAGGTCTGCTTGCCCAAGCTCTGCACCACCCGAGATTAATGTTGCTGCGTCTCCGTAAAGACTGGCAGTGGTGTCAACATTTTTGGTCTTTACTGCCTCAGATGCGAATCTTTTTAAGGTAAGGGCAT
Source organism: Candidatus Brocadiia bacterium JP1 (assembly GCA_051388875.1). GTDB lineage: Bacteria > Planctomycetota > Brocadiia > Brocadiales > Bathyanammoxibiaceae > JBMFFR01. Next base: position 252,474 of record JBMFFR010000003.1, read on the forward strand.
CTTCATTAAGTAGACTTGCGGTGGAAATAAAACCGGCCTTTTCACCCGCTTTTTGCAGTTTTTTTGCAACTGTTTCTACAGCCTCTTCCCATGTAATTTCTTTTAGTTCACCATTAATGCGTTTCATGGGGTGGAGAACCCTGCTATCCGCCTCAATGCAATCAAACCCAAACCTGCCGTAGGCACAAATATATCTCTCTGGAGAACCCTTCATTCCCCCGGCATTTATTTTCATTATCCTGCCTGCTTGCGTGCTTATGGTTATATCGCAAGTATTTCCGCAGAGAAGACAAACACTATCAATCTTTTCATACTCCCACTCCCTTCCCCTTCTCCACCTATTAGCCTCAAGGAGGGCATTAACCGGGCATACATCTACACAACTACCACAAAAGGTGCACCCAGATTCCTGAAGGGGTTTATTTCCAGCCGTTACCACCTTCGAGCCTACTCCCCTTCCCCAGAATTCAAGTACATTTGTGTCCTGTTCCTTACACACTCTTACGCAGCAACCGCAGAGTATGCAATAGTTAGGGTCCCGTTTTATGAACGGATTACTCTCGTCAGTGGGGTAACCAAATTTCTTCATAGTAAAGGAAGAGTCCTTTATCTCGAAATTATAGGCGTATTGTTGAAGTTGGCATACCCCAGCCTTGGTACATGTCCTGCAGTCCAAAGGATGCATGGAAAGGATAAGGTCTATTACAAATTTCCTTACCTCCTCTATCTGCTTTGTGCTTGTACGGATGACCATGCCCTCTTTGACCTTTGTGGTGCAGGCTAACATAGGCGCCTTCATTCCCTCTATCTCTACCTGGCAAAGCCGACAAGCTCCGATGCCCTTTGAACCCTTGAGATAACAGAGATTGGGTATATGAATCCCAACGCGCTCCGCCGCATCAATCAGGTTAGTACCCTCTGGAGCCTCAACCTCTTTGCCATCTATTTTAACTTTTACCATTTGTATCTCCACAATCTAAATATCATTATCTGACACCCACTGGCTCCCCAGTTTTAACTTCCGTTACTATAATAGCTCCTGTGGGGCAGACCTTTATACATTCACCGCATTTAACACATCTCTTTTGCCTTATTTCAAACGGTAGGTAACCACTTTGATAAGGTTTTTTCTTTTCTCCAGTTATGGCGTTATATTTACAAACTTCCTTACAAAGACCACATGCGGTACATTTTTTAGGAATAATCCTGTATTCTATTAAGGCAATGCATTCGGTTTGAGCACAGCTACCTTCTATGTGCTGCTCAAATGCTCCTGTATCCATCCACTCAAGGATAAAGTTGGCAGTATCCTTCCCCTTTTTGCACATGGAGGCCCAGACCATTTCCGTGGCGATTCTTTTTATTGTAAATACATCCTCCTCAGTTCCTTTACCTTCGATAATATTTTGCAGTCTTATCCTCATCTCATACGTCCCCATGGCACATGGGAAACACCTCCCACACATGGGGCCTTCTAAGAATTCCGTAATATAGTAGAGGGCCCTTTGCACGGGGCACTTTTTCTGCTCTCCTTCTTTCTTAATATCCTCTACTTTTTTGTTTTCTTTCTGCAACGTCATTGCTTAATAACCTGAATAGATATCTTCTGCCATATAGCAAATCTCTGGCAACAAGTAGAACACTAAATCTCGGTAGGAAATTATACCTATAACTTTATCGTCTTCCATAACCGGCAGGTGCCTGATTTTTTTTCTTGACATGGTGGCTATAGCTACGCTTATGTCAGTTGAGGCACTAAAAGTTATAACGTCACTGTTCATTACGTTCCGAATGCTTTCCTTTTCAAAGGAAATATTTTTGGAGTAGCAACGCATTACGTCTCTCTCAGTAAATATTCCTGCCAATTTGTTGTTCTCGTCAAGGATTAATATAGAACCCACTTCCTTTTCAGCCATGAGCTTTATCGCCTCAGTGACACTTGAGGTTTCAGTGGTGGTTACTAATTCTGAAGGAGGCTTGGATTCTAAGATATCTCTTAATAACATTTTTGTTCTCCTCTCAATTATCTCTATAGCCTCGGGTTTTATTTTGAATTTTTCTTCTAACTCTATGTGTCTCTGTTTCTTTATCTTGACCGCGTCTACCGGGCAAATGTTATAGCAGGCCTTGCACTTGGTACAGTTGTCCCTATCGATAAAGTAGCGTTTGCGGGTTTCCTTAACTGCATTAAAGGCACATACATCCTTGCATAATCCACAACTAAAACACACGGTTTGGTCAATTACAAATGCCCCCATCCCGGTACAAATCTTTGCCCTGCAATAGTTATCATATACATGCTCCTCATACTCATCCATAAAGTATTTCAGGGTGGAAAGGACAGGATTCGGCGCGGTCTGTCCAAGACCACACAAGGACCCCTGTTGCACCAGCTTACCCATTTCCACTAACCGCTTTATATCTCCTGGCTCCCCTTTGCCGGTGGTTATCTTCTCTAGTATCTGTAGCATTTGGTAAGTACCTACTCTGCATGGAGGGCATTTCCCGCAGGATTCGGATTGGCTAAAGGAGAGGAAATACTTGGCCACGTCCACCATACAGGTATCTTCATCCATAACTACCATACCTCCTGACCCCATCATAGAGCCAGCTTCGGTGAGGGTATCAAAATCTACTGGGGTATCAAGCATGCTAGCTGGAAGGCATCCTCCTGAGGGACCCCCTGTTTGGATTGCTTTAAATGCCTTGTCTCCCATTATTCCCCCCCCAATGTCATAAACAAGCTCCCTCAATGTAATCCCCATGGGCACTTCCACAAGGCCCATATTCTTGACCTTTCCAGCTAGGGCAAAGACCTTTGTCCCTGGGGACCCCTTGGTACCTATGGAAAGGAAAAAATCCGCGCCTTTTAGTATTATTATAGGCACGTTGGCTAGGGTCTCTACATTATTAAGGTTGGTAGGATAACCCCATAGCCCACCCCCCGGTTCTGAAAGTCTAGGCGGTCTGGGTCTTGGAAATCCCCTTGCTCCCTCTATAGAGGCTACCAAGGCCGTGGATTCTCCACAAACAAAAGCCCCTGCTCCTTCCCTTATAGCTATATCAAAGTTAAAAGGGGTCCCTAGTATATTTTTACCTAGTAGTCCCAACTCCCTTGCCTGAGCGATGGCGATACTCAGATTCTCCACGGCGAGGGGGTATTCATGTCTGACGTAGATGAATCCATATACGGCTCCAATAGCGTAGGCATTTATTAGCATGCCTTCCAGAAGGCTATGGGGGTCACCCTCCATTATGGATCGGTCCATAAAGGCCCCTGGGTCTCCTTCATCCCCGTTAGCCACCACAAACTTTATATTCCCTGGTGAACTTCTGGTATGTTTCCACTTTTTACCAGCAGGGAAGCCTGCCCCTCCACGTCCTCTTAAGTTTGCCCTATCTACTTCTTCAAGTACCTCTTCGGGGGTCATAGTAGAGAGTACCTTTTCCACAGCTGCGTATCCCCCATTGGCTATATGTTGGTAAATGTTCTGCGGATCAATCATAGAGTTATTTCTGAGGACAAGGCGGTATTGTTTCTTGTAAAAGGGCACTTCCTCTGCAAACTCTATAGGCTGTGCAACAGGACTATCCCGGTACAAAAGCTCCCTTACAGGCCGGCCCGCCTGTATTGTATTAGTTAACATTTTTTCTGCACTAGGTGCGTTTATCTTCTGATAAAAGTATCCATGTGGTTCTATACTCGCCAAAGGGCCTTTTTGGCAAAGGCCCTGACATCCGGTGGCTACAATTTCCACTTCGCTACCACACTTCTCTTTGGCATTTTTTAAGGTTTCAAGCACCTCAAGAGCGCCGTTGGCCCTACAGGCAGTCCCGCAACAGAGTTTAATCTGCTGCTTTCCATTGAACATCTCTTCTCTTAGCCTATTACGCAGGGCTGTAAGGTCGTCAATTTTATTTAGTCTTTTCATATATGTCTTTTTTTGCTTCCTCTACAATGCTTGCTACCTTTTCTTCTGCGAGGTCTCCTACTACTTTGTTGTTCACTACTGCTACTGGTGCGATGCCACAGCAACCTATGCAGCCGACTGTTTCTAGAGTTACAGAAAGGTCTTCGGTAGTATTTCCTGCCTTTATCCCGAAAGAATTTTCCAGCTTACTTATTACCTTCTGCGCACCTCTTACATGGCAAGCGGTTCCTACGCAGATGGAGACGATATTTTTGCCTCTTGGAGCAAAATGAAATTGTTTGTAAAATGAGGCCGTGCTATAAATCTCCGCCAGAGGTATTTTAAGTTTCTCTGAAAGGAATTTGAGATCCTTTTCGGGAAGGTAATTATTTTCCTTCTGGATCCTGTGTAAGGCTTGGATAAGCGTAGCCCGTGTGTTTTCCCTCTCAGTCAGTATCTCTGTGAATGTCTCTAAGGCGTTTTCTCTGGTGGTCATCCCTTGTCTCTACTTGACAAACTAATTTTATGGGTTAATCAAGCCCGCGTCTTGCAGCCATATCCATGAGCACACGTTCCACACCGAACTTTCCAGACTCGTATTTACTTAACTTAAGGGCTTCTCTTGCCCTATCAATGTAGTTAAGGGTCATGGCAAGTATCTTTTCCGGGTCAGGTTCAAAGTGCATCGCACCCTTGAATCTTTCAAACCAGACCTCAGTCATTATCCTTGTCACCTCTTTACTAGCTTCAACAGGGGACTCTCCCCCAAAGATTACTGGCACACCTGAGGCGGCAAAATAACATCCAATGGCAATTGCCTTTTCTGACATCCACTCAGGGGCAACTCCCACTCCTGGCATACCAGCAATTTCATCAGAGAGTCCTCCCGCCTCTGCCATTGCACTGAGGACAGTTAAAATCCTGGAATTATCCACACAGGCACCCATATGTAGTATAGGTGGAATTCCGATAGCCACGCATACCTCTAATAAACCTGGCCCTGCCTGTTCCAGCGCCATTTCAGGGGTCAAATAGCCGGCAGTTCCGCAGGCGGCAGAACCACAACCAGTGGCGACCACGAGTATGTCGGCCTTTATAAATTCTGTTGCAAGGAACCTGTGAATGCCAGTGGAAGGAACCCTCGGATTATCACAACCTGCAAGGCCCACCACCCCACGAACCCTTCCTTGCATAATAGCATCATTTAGGGGCCTGAAGGACCCTCTCCACCGGCCTCCCTGCATGTACTCTATGTATTCATGGGAAAAGCCTGCCACCATAGGTAGCTTGTTTGTAACATGGCTTCCTGTGGTCTTCCTGTTCTGGAAATTATCGCATGCAAGCTTTACTATACTTCTAGCTATTTCCCCAGCCTTGTGCTCGTCATATTCTACGTGCACCGCTCCCGGAATCCTTGCCTTTTCTGAGGTAGTTATAATTTTGGTATGGAAATTCTTTGATATTTCAACTATTGATGGCATAATACACTGAACGTCCACTGTCATCGCATCCACAAGTCCGGTCATTATCCCCAGCTCTTGATTGGTGAATCCTCCAGCGGTAGGTATCCCATGCCTCATTAGAACCTCATTAGCTGTGCAACACATTCCACCCAGGTTTATACCCTTTGCCCCCTTTGAATGGGCATACTCAAGCATTTCTGGCTCTGAGGTAACGAGAACTATCATTTCGGCTAGTGTAGGTTCATGTCCATGAACCACTAGATTCACTGAGTCCTCTTTGAATATTCCGAAGCTTGCCTCTGCCTTTATGGGCTGTGGAGTTCCAAATAGGATGTCTGTAACGTCTGTGGATATCATGCAACCACCCCATCCATCCGCCAGGGCAGTTCGTAAACCATGGGTTAATAGACTATCTGGGTCATGGTCCACGCCAATGGTAGTCCTGTGCAATGCCTCTACTACTTCTCTATCTATACCCCTTGGCGCAACCTTCCATTTCTTCCATCTTTCCTGTGTCTTTTTAGGTGCTCGTTTTTGGTAGTTTAGCTCACCTTTTTGTCTGCTAAAGTCCTCTAGTAATTTTAGGGCCACGTCCCTTGCCACTTCATTCACAGCCCTTCCCGCAGATTTAATGTCAAGAATGCTTGCCACTTTGTAAAGCTTTCTTACGTCTGTTATCTTGAAATCCTTTGCTTCGCCGTTAGCCACTGCAAGTAGAGTATGCACCATATCCCTAGCATGGTCGCTGTGAGCGGCGGTTCCAGCAGCAATCATCCTCACTAAATTTCTTGCAGAAACGGTGGACAGAGTTGCCCCGCAGACCCCTCTTTCCTTTTCCTCGGCAAGCCTCCCCATAAATCTACACGGCCCCATGTGGCACATTTTGCAGCATGCCCCAGAAGACCCTATCGGACAGGGTTTCAACTTCTGCGCCCTTTCAAAACATGTCTCAACCCCACGGGCCTCACCCCATTCAATTATCTTATCTGCCGTCTCATCGGCACTCTTCCTTGTTTTTGCCATGCTTCCTGAGACAACTGGGACGCTGGATTGATTTATCTTCATTGGATACTCCTTTTTGCGTATATGCGTATGTTATTTCTTAACCAAAATGAGGCCCAAGAAACCCCATAGAAGAGATACAATCAATTATAGATAATATGTTTCATTTTTCAAGTTCATTGAAAGTGGGAAGTACATGAAAATTGTGTAAAGTTATGGTTTCTGGTTGAATGTAGCTTCCATACTTTAAAAGACAAGAAAAATACTAACATATTATCTTTTAATACCTGCTTAAAACATTAATTGCTATGTCAAATAGGAAATACCAAGACTATTAAAGATATAACAAAATAGGGATTTTTGCAAGAAAATATTTTGCAAATAACAAAGAGGAACGTCTCTTGCTATGTCTAGGTCTTTGCCATCCATCAAAAATCCCAGAAAGCTCTTGCATGCCATAGTATTTGGTAGTATCCTTTTTGGAGATACTAGAATTTCTAGAAAATATTAAGGTTTGATAAAAAGATACTTAAGGTGTCTAGACTACCCTTTACTCCAGTCAGGTTTTTCTTGTAAATTTTAGGAAATAAATCACAAAAAGGGTTTTAAGATATTTGGGATTATGAGACTACTTATGATATTCTGGATACTGTTTGGCATTTTAGTGCTCCAAGCAGATTCTTTATGGATACCTGGGCAGGATAATAATATAGCTCTAGCAGCTGAAAATGCTGGGGCCTTAAAAGAAAAGACGAAATTCACCACCATTATGGAAGATTATGGACTGGTACTGGCCATATTATTTTCCTTTTGGTGGGGACTATTAGCTAATGTTGGTTCTGCCTGTGTTTATCCCATGGTGCCTATTACTATAGGCTATTTTGCCAGCCAAGCTGAAGCCCATGGTAAGGGGTATACATTCTTACTTGCCTGGATGTATGTTCTGGGGATAGCCACTCTTTATGCCCCTTTAGGTGTTATTTCGGTGCTAGCCGGAAGGGATGTAGGTGCACTACTGGGGAGTCCCTGGTTCATAGGACCTTTTGTAGCCTTTCTTGTAGCTATGGCCCTCGGCATGTTTGGGTTGTTTGAGATAAAATTGCCTACATTTATTATGAACAAGCTTCACTCAGGTGGGAAAAAGACGGGCATCCTGGGCACCTTTGTTATGGGCTTAATCCTTGGTTTTGTGGCGGCTCCTTGCGTAGGTCCTTTCACAGGTTCAATACTTGCTTTTGTAGCCACCACAGGGAACGTATTGGTTGGCTTGGCTAGTCTTTTTTGTTTCTCCTTAGGGCTGGGCGTCCCTTATCTGGTGCTAGCTGTTTCTGCGAAGAGCATTGCTAGCCTACCCAAAGCTGGGGAATGGATGAGTCGTGTAAAGCAGTTTGCAGGGTTTGTAATATTGCTCGTGGCCGTTTATTTCCTTAGTTTTGTTATCCCTAGCGATGTCGTTTTCTTGCTAGCGGGGGCGTTAGTGGTTGTTATGGGCGTGTTTACATGCACCTTGGCTTGGAAAGAAGCCACACCCTTCTATATTGTTGGAAGAGGTATTGGAATACTGGTAGGTGTTTGTGGTATTGTACTATTTCTTTTAGGCCTGCTTGGGTTAACTGGATTTTCTACTAAAGTACCCTTGTTCCAGGCTCCAGTGGCGAGAGAGGAGATTAAATGGGTGACCTCCTTTGAGGAGGGTCTAAGGCTGGCCAAGGAGCAAGGTAAGCCTGTGTTTATAGACTTTTTTGCGGACTGGTGCCTACCTTGTCGGGAGATGGAAGCTACCACCTGGCGAGATTCCGAGGTTATAAGGGAGTCACAAAGGTTTGTGGCTATTAAACTTGATTCCTCCAAAGAGGATAGCCCGGGTTCTCGGTTAAAGATAGAAAAGTTCAAATCTTACTATATACCGTTTGTGGCTTTCTATGATTCAAAGGGTGATTACCTGGAAGATAGGTCTATAGAGGGTTACGCGGATGGTGACGAGATGTTCAAGGTAATGCAAGGGATACAATAAGGAGAGGAAGATGGCTGAGCTAATGACAGCTGTTAATGATGCAAATTTTAAAACAGAAGTATTGGAAGTTTCTACTCCAGTAATTGTAGATTTTTGGGCTACCTGGTGTGCCCCCTGTAAGCAGATGGCAACGGTATTAGATGGCCTGGTGGAGGCGTATAAAGGCAAGGTAAAGATGACAAAACTTAATGTGGATGAGGGCACCAAGATTGCCGCCCAGTACGGCATAACAGCCGTCCCTACTCTCATATTCTTTAAGGGTGGCAAAGAGGCAGGGCGAGTAGTTGGGGTGGTCTCCAAAGAGAAAATAGAGGAAAAGCTAAAGGGGCTTTTGAGTTAGGGGGGTCAGGCCCGTTTTCACATCTTTTGTTTCAGGTAACGTGCAGGCAATGGCATGCACCCTTCCTTTCTATACAGTCACACGGGCAGGTTGCAGAGGTTTTTTCCTGCGGGCTAATTTTAGCTCCTTCCGTTTGTTGTTTTTGAGATACGTGCTCATGGCTTCCTTGCATCATAGGCATCATACACATGCAGCCCGTTAAGAAAAAGGCCAAGACAATCTGGATACTAAAATACTTTTTCAATCTTTATTTCCCTCCTTTCCTGCTGGTTGCTGTATAAAAATATTACTGGCTTCTGTCTTGGACTTCTTTTTCCAGAACCATCCCTTCCGGGTCTTTTTTATCTTAATCTTAGGAGTTTTTTGTAGTTTTAAGAGCTGCCATTGCTTTACAATGTGGTAGATTATGGGGATTACTATAAGGGTTACCATTGTTGAGGTAACCGAGCCGCCTATAATGGGCACAGCCAGTGGTCGCATTATCTCGGCCCCAGTACCTCTGGCCCAGAGCATGGGTAAAAGGCCGAATATGGTGGTGGAAACCGTTAGGAGTTTGGGTCTTAACCTGAGGACAGCCCCTTCCAGGATAGCCTCAGTAATCTGTCCTCTTTCCTTTATGTTTTCCTCACCCCTTTTTTCAAAAGACTCCCTCAGAAAGGCCACCATGACAATACCTGTGGAGGTGGCCATACCAAAAAGGGCAATATAACCCACCCAAACGGCAACACTAAAGTTATAACCCATAATAAACTGTAATATCATTCCACCGGTTAATGCAGTGGGTACGGTTAGCATGATTATTATGGCGTCTAAGAAAGAAGTGTAGGTGATGTAAAGGACTATGAACATAATAACAATCACTATTGGGACTAGGAGCTGGAGGGTCTTCTTCGCCCTCATCTGGTGTTCATATTGACCACTCCACTCTACAAAATAGCCCGGAGGAAATTTTATCTTTTGAGGAATTACCTTCTCTGCTTCCTCAACCACGCTGATAATATCCCGCCCACGCACATTGAATAGTACGTAGGCCACAAGCAGTCCATTCTCACCCCTGACCATACTAGGGCCTGGGACTATCCTTATATCAGCTAGCTGGGAGAGGGGAATCTGGGCAGCGGTTGGAGTGGGCACGAGGATTCTCCTTATTTTAACCATTTCTTCCCTTAACTCTCTGGCATAGCGAACTCTTACTGGAAAGCGTTGGCGACCCTCCACAGTGGTAGTGATAGTCTTTCCACCCATAGCCACCTCTATTATATCGTGGACATCGCCGATGTTTACCCCATATCTGGCCACCTCCCTTCGATTTATATCAATCTCTATGTAATTTTCTCCGATGAGTTTGTCAGGGTAGATATCCACTGCCCCTTTGATGGTTCTAATCACATCTGCAACCTGCTCGGCAAGGTCCACCACAGTCCCCTGGTCACTACCGTATATCTTTGCCCCGACTTGAGTTCGTATTCCAGTGGCTACCATGTCAATACGATTTATTATTGGTTGGGTCCAGATGTTAGACCAGCCTGGGATTTTCACATTAGAATCGAGCTCCATTAGAATTTTTTCCCTTGTCATGCCCTTTCGCCACTCCTTTTTTGGCTTAAGGTTTACGATGGATTCAACCATTTCTATTGGGGCTGGGTCGGTGGGGGTATCTGCCCTACCCAGCTTACCTACCACCATCTCCACCTCCGGAACAGTCATTATAAGGGCATCTCTCTTCTTAAGGTCATCTACTACGCGTGTTATGGAGGCGCTGGGTAAAGTTACAGGCATGTCTAGTATAGTGCCTTCATCTAAGGGTGGCATAAATTCCTTTCCTATCAAGGGGAACAGTGCCACTGCTGCCGCTACTAGGGCGATAGTAAGCCCTAGCGGTACCCACTTAAAACGCAGGCACCACTTCAAACAGGGCATGTATATGTTTATGAGGAATCTCACTATAGGGTTTTCCTCTTCGCTTAGGAGCCTGCCTTTCAAGAACAGTGTGGCAAGGGCGGGCACCAGGGTTATGGCTAGTATAGCTGTACCGAGCATTGCGAAGCTCTTTGTAAAGGCTAACGGCCAGAAGAGTTTACCCTCAATACCCCTAAGGGCAAAGACAGGAATAAAGGATAGAATCATGATTACTACTGAGAAAAATATAGGTGGTCCTACTACCTTAGAGGATTCAAGGACTATCTTTCTAATATCCCCCTTTACCCTGGCCTTTGGCCCGTACTTATCGGTGAGGTTTCTGAAGGCATTTTCCGTGATAACTATTCCGGCATCCATCAGGTCTCCCAGTGCAATGGCAATCCCTGAAAGAGACATGATATTTGAGGTTATATGCAATGGATACATTATCATAAATGAAACAAGTATGGCTAAAGGAAAAGTCAGTATTATCATTAAGGCACTTGGAAAGTGGGTAAGATATAGGCCCACAACTATAAGGGTAATTATAGCTTCCTCTAGCAAGGTCTCTTTCAGTGTACTGATTGCCCTGTAAATAAGGGGTGTTCTGTCGTAGAAGGGTACTATACTAACCCCTGGGGGAAGGCCAGGCTCAATTTCCTTAATTTTCTCTTTTATTTTTTTAGTAACTGAGACTGTGTCTTGACCGTACCTCATGATAACAACGCCCCCGGTCACCTCGCTACCGTTCTTTTCCAGTACCCCCCTGCGCAAGGCAGGCCCCACCTGAACCGTTGCAACATTCTTTACGTATATTGGCACCCCATTGTAAGAACCTACCTTGATGGTCTCTATATCCTCCAGACTTTCAATCCAGCCCAGCCCCCTTACCAGATACTCCATATCGCTAGCCTCTACTACCCTTGCCCCTACTGTCTTGTTACTTGCCTGTATATTATCAAATATTTCTCTTAGGGAGATGTTGTAGGCAAGGAGTCTATTTGGGTCTACGTCTATTTGGTATTCCCTGACAAAACCTCCGATACTACCCACCTCTGCTACTCCTGCTACGCTCAGCAACTGATAACGCACGAACCAGTCCTGAACAGCTCTTAATTCAGCCAAATCGTAGCCTTCCCCCTCCACAGTGTACCAGAATATCTGTCCCACTGCGGTGGCGTCAGGGGCCAGATAAGGCACTACTTCAGGTGGTAAAAAGGTAGAGGCAATGTTTAATCTCTCAATTATCCTTTCACGGCAGAAATAATAATCGTATTTTTCGTCAAAGATTACGAATACCATGGAGAATCCGAAATCTGAGACGGAACGGATTGCCTTCACACCTGCAAGGCCTGCCAGGTTGACGCTTAGGGGGTAGGTTATCTGGTCTTCTACATCTTGAGGGCTTCTACCTGGCCAGTCTGTAAAGATAATTTGTTGATTCTCGCTTAAATCTGGAATGGCGTCTACTGGAGTTTGGTATAGACAGTAAATCCCCCATACTGTTGCCAGGACGAAGAATATTATGGTCATTAAGCGATTCTTTATGCAAAATTCTATAATGGCGACTATCATTAGTTTTCTTGCCTAATAGACAACCTGTCATTAACAAATTTTATTTTTTCAAAAATTTGTCAGGATGTTTTTTAAACTTGCGCTTACATTCATCACAACAGAAATAGAATGTCTTTTCTTTGTAAGTGTATTTTTGAGCCTGGGTTTTCTCTAATGTTGCCCCACACACTAAATCGGTGGCCATGGTTTCCTTGTAAACCCAAACCCTGGAGGAAAAGAGTCCTGGGTTAGATTGAAAGTGGGTTTGGCACTCTCCAGAGCAAAAATAGTATATATTCCCTTCGTACTTCAGACGAAGGGCCGCATCCATTTTCACATCCATGCCGCAGACCGGGTCTATTGCCTCCCCCTCGGTTGGCATCCTGGCCGGTGGCAGGATTGCTTCCTCTGTGGTAGGGGCCTTTTCCACTTCCGGTAGTTCAACTAAACCTTTCTCCATAGGAGGGGCTTCCTTCTTAGGTAGCTTTTCGGCTGGGCGACCATGCACATGGGGAGGGGTGACCTCTTCCTCTGCTGGGCCACCTGTCGCCCCATAATATTGAGCAGCTACTCCAGGCCCCAGCTTGGTTTCTGCGTCTATGAGGAATCCTCCAGAGTAAGCTACCTTTTCGCCTTCCATTAAACCATCTAGCACCTGGACGTAACCCTCTGCCTCAAAGCCAGTCTTTACCTCTCTTGCCATAAATATACTTTTTTCCTTTTCTACATAGACAATCTTTCTCAGTCCTGTGTCCAGGACTGCAGAGCGGGATATACTCAAAACCCCCTTGGGCTTTTCTACTAGCGGCATACCGCCGCACTTTTCACATACCCCTGGTTTGTCAGAGGTCACTTCAGGATGCATTGGGCAGTAATATGTAGTTGCCACGCTTCCTTCTATCCCCAGAGGGACTTTGATTGTTGCATTAACAAACATCCCCGGCTTTAACTTCATCTCTGGATTGGGAACATCCACCCTTATCTTAACTGAGCGAGTCTCCTCATTAAGGAATGGGTCTACGAAGGTAATCTCCCCCACAAAGGCCTGTCCGGGATAAGTGGGGCTTGTAATCTCCACCTTCTGGTTCAGGTTAACCAGTGCCATTTCAAATTCATATACATCTGCCAGCATCCAGAGATTGGAGAGGTCGGCAATAGTGTACATTTGAGTACCCTCCATCACGTATTGGCCGATGAGGACGTCTTTCTTTATCACAGTGCCAGTAATCGGCGAATATACTACCATATGGGTCTTTACCTCACGGGTTTGGGCCAGCTCTTCTATCTGTTCTTCAGTAATACCCCAGAGCAGGAGCCTATCCCTGCTAGACTTCACCAGAGACTCGGGTCTCTTAACTATATCTATAGTGGAACTTCCTTTTATCTTTTCGGCAGTTTCAAGGGCCAGGAGGTATTCTCTTTGAGTGGATACCAAGTCTGGACTATAAATCCATACCAGTGGGGCTCCTTTTTCTACGTCCGTACCGGTAAAGTCTACAAAGAGCTTGTCCACCCTGCCCATTATCCTTGCGGCAACGTAGGCAAGTCGCCTCTCGTCGTACGACATACGACCTACGGTGTATATCTCTTTTGTCAGCGTACGGTAGGCAGCAGGTTCAGTTTTGATTCCCGCCAGTTTTATTTGCCTTGGGCTTAGTTGAACAATTGGGACAGTAGGCCCTTCTTCTGCCGGGGGTTTTATCGCCCCTTTTGGCCTCTTAGATAGCGGCATGCCGCATATTGGACATTTGCCAGGTTTATCTGTTACAACCTGCGGATGCATAGGACAAAAGTACTCATACTCCTCTTCTTCTGCTAGTAAGCCAGGCTGCTGTAAGCTGATAGGAAAATAGTCAAAAAGGAGCAGGGGGATTAAGCTTATGCATAATATCCCTATGTATTTCAGAATATTGTAAAACATGTAAATCACCTTCTTTCTTGCCACTCTTACTCCATCCCTTCAGGTGTAAGTGATATGCCTACTACCCTTTCTAATTCTGCTAAATTAGACTCAAAGTCAGCTATTGCTATGTGGTAAACAAGACGCACATCTAAGAGTGTCCTCTCACTGTCTAGAAGGGTAAGAAAGTCTATCTTTTCAGCCTCGTACTCTGCAAAGGCGGCCTTAAGGGATTGTTCAGCCAGCGGGATAACGCTATCTGAATATATCCTGGCCGTAGTACGGGCATTTAAAGTCTTTGTCCAGAAGTCTTTTACTTCAAAGAGGACGCTGTTTCTTACGGCTTGATACTCTGCTTCCGCAGCCTGGACCGTCTCCTTGGCCTCTTTGACCCTGGCACGATTCTTATTCCAGAGCCACGGGACGTTAAAGGCTATCTGAGACATCCACATATCAGCCATGTTATCATTTTGCATATACATAACCATAAACTCTGGGTCAGGGAAGTAATAATCTTTCTTCGCAAGTTCCAGGGCAGACTTATCCCTTTCTATTGCTATGTTAAACTTTTGTAATTCGGGTCGCTGTCTAACCGCCAACCCCTCCAATTCCGATAGGGCAAGGGCCAGCTCATGCATTGTGTAGTCTTCGGGCCTTCCAAGGGGAGCCCCTGGCTCTCTGTTGAGTATTGTATTTATCCGCGTCTCCATTGCCTTTTTATCTCTATCTAGGATTTCTAGCTCCCTGATAATTCTGGCAATCTCAACTTGTGCAGCCAAAACATCCCTCTGGGGTGCACGCCCCACCTTGTAACGTGTTTCAGCTATTTCCGCAAATCTCTCCAGGACCCCTTTAATTTCCTCATTTATTTCTATTGCCTTATGCAGATAGTGGAGTTGATAGTAAGCCCCTTTGACCTTTGCCAACATCTCCAGGGTCTGTTGTTCCCAGTCTTTTTTTGCAATTTCTGAGTCTCTTTCGGCAATCTTACCCCGCAAACGCAGTTTTCCAGGAAAAGGCACCTTTTGGGATACCACCCCGCGACGCTCTGCACGATTCCAGTCTGGGCTTACTCTAATAGGGGACTCAACGTTCCATGTGTGCAGATTAAACATAGGGTCATCTAGTGACCTCTCCGCTCTTATAACCTCCTGCGCGGCCTCCCAACGGTTCAAAAAGACCTGGATGTCAGGGTTGTTCTTCAATGTTTCCTCTATTAGCCACTGGAGTTTTAAAGTGGGTGCGTGGTCTTCAGCCCCTAAGAGCTGCATGCCCCACAAGAGTGTAAAGAGGCTTGTAAGGAGCAACCTTTTCATTTTTTTTCTCCATTCCATTTAAGGCTACCTTTTCCTGGGTAAACCCTGTACCACTCTTCCTCAACAATTACATGGGATTCTTACAAAGTGGGCAAATAAACATGTCTGTTCCACATTTACTACAAGTATGGGCTTCCAAATCCCCCACCTCCTTTTTGCAATGAGGACATGACATTTTCTTTTCCAGACTTACTCCACCACCCTTTTTGGTGGCTGTTACCATCTCCTTGCAGTTGGGGCATTTGAGTTCAACTACCGCTTCTTCTCTTACTACTGTTCCACTATACTGCCTGCATATAGGGCAAGCCAGTATATCCTCCCCGCATCGCTCACATTTGAATACCCCAAGACCTTCTATCTCTTCCTTGCAAGAAGGACAAACCATCTCCTTCTCTAAGTGCACACCGCCACCCTTTTTGGTAGCCGTTACCACCTCTTTGCATGTAGGACACTTTACCTGTGTAGTTGGCTTCTCTGTAACATGGGCCACTACCTTCTTGCATTGGTCACACAGTAATAACTCCTGTCCACATTTACCGCAGGCATGTGGTTCCAGGGCCGTCCCCTTCCCTTTACATTCTGGACAGACCATCTTCGTCTCTAGATGTACACCGCCACCTTTCTTAGTGGCCTGCGTCACGGTCTTACATGAAGGACATGTTATCTCCTTAGCGGCTCCCCCGGCTGCCTGAGTTGCTTGCGCCTCTCCTGCGGCAGATTGCGCATATACAAAGGAGACAGCCAGTAATCCCCAAAGACATCCCAAGAGTATTCTACTTCTCATTGAAAATTCCTCCTATCAGTAGTAGTGTTGTGAGAGGTTCATCCTCTCCTAATCTAAAACAGTTCTAGAAACCGTTTGTCTGAAAAAAGTCCTCCTTCCGAACAAGAGCCTATTCAGGTTTATACTTTTTCAGTCTCAAAGAATTGAAAACAACCAGCAGGGAACTGAAGGCCATAAAACCTGCAGCCATCATGGGGCTTAGATGCCCCAGGGCTGCCATGGGAATGGCCACTATATTGTAGGAAAAGGCCCAGAAGAGGTTTTGTTTTATTGTACTCATCACCTGTTTGCTGAGTGCTAGCGCCTCCGCCGCCTTCTCAATGTCCCCTTTCATGAGTGTAATTTGAGAGGCCTCCAGTGCCACATCACTCCCCGTACTCATGGCAAAACCCACATCCGCAGCCGTAAGAGCAGGGGCATCATTCGTCCCATCCCCCACCATACCTACCTTTTTACCTGCCTTCTGTTCCCTCTTTATCTCTTCCACCTTTTCCTCGGGATTTAGCCCGGCCTTGAATCGGCTTATGCCTATCTCTTTCGCTATCTCCCTGGTACTCTCTTGATGGTCTCCGGTAAGCAAGGATAGTTCAATACCCATGTCTTTTATCCTGTTTATAGCCCGCGGAGAAGCCTCTTTTATGGTATCCTTTAATGAAAAGACTGCCATCACTTTGCCATCCATAGCTACATAAACCAGGGCACTTCCACCCTCTTTGAATTCCCTTGTGTTATACTCAACGGGTGAAATATCTATTCCCCATTCCTTTAGCATCCTTTCACTGCCTATTATCAACGACTTACCGTTACACTGCGCTTTTATCCCGAGGCCGCTATAAGCCTGAAAGTCAGTAACGGTCTCCATTGGTATATCCTTCTGCTTCGCATACTCTACTATAGCTTTAGCGAAGGGGTGTTCCGAGGCCCTTTCACAAGAGGCTACAAGGGAAAGAAGTTCCTTATCCGAGATTTCTTTTACGTTATAGAGTTGTGTTACAATCGGTCGTCCTTGTGTTACGGTTCCAGTCTTATCAAAGAAAAGGGTGTTAATCCTTGAGGCCTCTTCCAGACTCTGTGCGTCTCTAATGAGGATGCCAAGCTGGGCAGCCCGACCTATCCCTACGGTAACAGCGGCAGGGGTGGCCAGACCCAGGGCACAAGGGCAGGCAATAAGAAGTACCGCAATAGAACTGGTGAGGGCCACAGGATAGCAATACCCAACCCATAGCCAGGCAAATGCTGTTATACAGGCTATGAATAAAACTATGGGCACAAAAACCCCTGCCACCCTGTCCACCAGCCTCTCTACCGGGGCCTTTGAAGACTGTGCCTCTTCTACCAGCCTTATGATGCGGGCAAAAATGGTTTCCTCCCCCACCCTAAGGGCCTCAAAGACTATGGTACCATCAAGATTTATCGTACTAGCATGTACAGGGTCTCCAGGTGTCTTGAGCACTGGCAGACTCTCCCCGGTGAAGGAGGCCTCATCTATCGTAGTCCGCCCATCTATGACACGTCCATCGGCAGGGATTCTCTCCCCCGGCCTGACTATTATACTGTCACCGATGGAGAGTTCACTGATAGGTATTTCTACCTCTACTGCCTCTCTGAGACAACGGGCCTTGTTTGGCATAAGGGTTAGCAGTTTTTCCACTGCCTCCGTAGTCCTCCTCTTGGCCCTCGCTTCCAGGAAGCGACCCAGGAGGATTAGCGTAATAATCATGCAGGCAGTCTCAAAATAGAGCTCTTTTACACCCCAAACAAGGGCTGTGAGACTATAGCTGTAAGCAGCACCACTGCCCAGGGATACAAGAGTATCCATATTGGCTCTAAGATGCTTTAGCTGTCTTAGTGCCCCGACAAAGAACTCTGAACCGGCTCCGAAGACTACAAATGTGGTGAGTAGTAACTGAATGTAAGAGGAGTAAGGGAACTCAAGCCCCAGCATAGCTATAAGAAACACAGGGACCGTTAGGACGGCGGCGAGAAGAAGACGTCTCTCAGGTGTTACTACTGCTTTAAGGTACTTGCTCTCTAAAGAGTAACCTAAAGATAAGAGTGCAGGCTCTAGTACCTTGTCACTTGCATCACCTTCTAAGACTGCCTCCCCTGTGGTGAAATTTACCCTTACACTCTCTACCCCGTCCAGTCTTCTGAGTGTCTCTTCTATCCTGCGGGCGCAGGAAGTACATCGCATCCCTTTTATGTGAAGTATCCTCTTTTTATTGGCCATTGGCCTAACGGCTCCTCTTCGGTAGGCGTGTTATTGCCTGAAATTCTTTAGAATGGTAATAATCTCCTCTATCTTTTCCCGTTTATCGTCTTCTCTGCCAGAGCGCATGGCCTCTGTGACGCAGTGTTCAAGGTGTCTTTTTAGTATTAACTCTTGCACGCGAGCTATTGCTGAAGAGATAGATTGCAGCTGTGTGATTATGTCCACACAATACCTGCGGTCTTCTATCATTTTTTGTACCCCACGAATCTGCCCTTCAATTCGCTTCAGCCTTAATAACTGGACATTGTGGGGGACTCCTACTTTAGCCGCAGTTTCTTCCCCATCCGTTCCACTTTTTTTGATAACCATACCCATATTCTCCATTTGCCTATTTAAGGGCGAACAAAAGAAGGCTTAATTGGGTTCTTGCCAGCGTATGGCTGCTTTTCATAGCCATCGCTAGCTCCCAGGTAAGAGTGGCGACTACTTTATCATCCAGGGCCAGTTTCTTTCTCTCAGCTGGGGAAGGAGCCTTTTCAGCAGCACGTAACAGTTCTAGGTAGGCGTCCCTCAGTCTCCCCTCTTCTCCGTAAAGCCACCCCAACAAGGCATGAACCATGAAATTTTGAGGCTGTGTTTCATGTGCCTTTTTTAATCCCTCCTCCAGATCCTGGAGGATTTTCTCGTTTTCCTTGTCTTTCTTAAGCCAGGGGCAATGGACTGGCATTTCTTTTATTTCTGGATTTATTTGAAAAATTGCTTCGTATTGCTTTATAGCTTCAATGAACTTCAGCCTGAGCGAGTAAGCCACAGCCAAACACCTATGCCCATCAATCCCACTCGGCTCCAGCCTCACCGCCTCTTCCATCTCTTTTAAGGCAAGGTCCGTATAACCTTGCTCCATGTAGACCATACATTTCTCAAGACACTCTCCTGCCTCTTTGTGTGAAAGTTCGGCCCAGAGCGGTGCGACCATGGTAATTGCTCCAAAAAGAATCAGCAAGCAGGTATTAGATACGATCTTTGACATTAAGCCCTGGTCGTTAAACGAGTTAGAATACATTAAAACGGCAAATCTTTCTTGACTCCAAAAAATTGCCCTTGAGCTTTAACCCAAAAAAACCAACTCCTTGGAGTACTTCTGTTTTCAGAGGGCTTTTTTGCATTTTTATTCTTTTCAGAATAAGTATACCATACCCCCCTACCCTATGCAACAAAAAAATTTAAAATATCTAACACCAACTCATTCCACAGTTTTGTGTTGTGATTAGAGAGAACCTTTGTAAACCTGAAAAGTTCCGTTAAGTATAATTATTCCAAATACTTATGTAAATCTTGCCTTATTTTTCCTTCCCCTTGATATTAAAGAAAAAGAAGGGGAACGTGACCCCTATCCAGAATAAAGTGAGGTCTTACACCTCCGACTGAACACCAGAACTGCGCCTGAATCCTGCCATAAGGTGACCTAGAATAGGTTTGACTGCACCCTGGGGGTGTGATATATTGCCTTTGGGTGGCAACATCTAAAGGCTTAGAAAGACTAGTCTTATGAAGACTGTAAAGATAGGTGACTTTTCAATAGGCAACGATAAACCTCTAGTTCTAGCGGCAGGCCCTTGTGTGATTGAGGACAGAGACGGGTGTCTCAGATTAGCAAAGATGCTTAAGGAGTTGGCCCAGTGTTTAGATATTCCCTTTATATTTAAGGCCTCTTACGATAAGGCCAATAGAAGTTCTTTGCATTCTTACAGAGGACCAGGGCTTAAAAGAGGGTTGGAAATCCTCAAAGAGGTAAAAGAGACTATAAACGTTCCTGTATTAAGTGATGTGCATTCCCCTAGCGAGGCAGAGGAGGCTGGCAAGGTGCTTGATATACTGCAAATCCCTGCTTTTCTTTGCCGGCAGACGGATTTGCTGTTAGCAGCTGCCAGAACGGGTCGCCCTCTAAACATAAAGAAAGGACAATTCCTCGCCCCCTGGGATATGCAATATGTGTCTGAAAAGGTACTGAGCACAGGTAATGACCAGATTATTTTTGCCGAAAGGGGTACCACTTTCGGCTATAATAACCTTGTAAGTGATATGCGTTCCATAGTGGTCATGAAGGGATTGGGATACCCCGTGTTATATGATGCCAGCCATAGTGTACAGCTTCCGGGTGGTATGGGTCAGGTCTCAGGTGGACAGCGTGATTTGATACCCCCTTTGGCCAGGGCAGCGGTAGCAGTTGGGGCAGATGGGCTGTTCCTGGAGGTGCACGAGCAGCCAGATAGGGCCCTAAGCGATTCTGCCTCTATGTTGCCTATTGGGCAGATTAAGCCTTTACTTGAACAGGCAAAACAAATCCGTACCTTGCTCCTGCGGTCGCCTGTTTGAAAGGGAAACCTGGTCATTCTGAAGCTTTTGGCTTGCTATGACCATGTTGAACGTCACACGTCCCATTCCTGAATAGCTAAGGAGACACGATTTGTACATTAAAGACATAGCCAGGACGCCATCTCGCCTACGCAGACTTTCGCATATAATCCAGGTACTGGCAAGACATGGCTTTGGGCATCTGGTGTATCGCCTAAAGTTGCATGAGCACCTGCCTATTCCTCGGCGTTTCCTTGAAAAACACGTCTCCCCAGAAATACCCCTGGCTGCCCGTATGGTTCAAGTCCTTCAAGAGCTCGGCCCTTTGTACGTGAAACTGGGTCAGTTCCTCTCCACGAGACCTGATATTGTACCTGAGGAATTTATACTGGAATTCCGTAAACTCCAGAGGGAGGTCAAGCCCTTTGAGCCAAGCGTAGCTAAGGCCATTATAGAATCAGAACTCAAGGCCCCGATAGATAAACTCTTTATGGAATTCCAGGATGAACCCATCGCCAGTGGTTCTATCGGACAGGTGCATGTGGCCAAACTTCAGGACTTCACTGAGGTAGTGGTTAAGGTCAAGCGGCCAGGCATAGAGGAGCTTGTGTGGAGCGATATTGACCTCCTTACCCTTATTGCAGAGCGGGCGGAAAGGATAGAGGAGTTAAAGTTCTTCTGCCCTATGATGCTACTGGAAGAGTTCTACAGGCTAATCAGTCACGAAATGGATTTTGTTACAGAGGCATCTAATACGACCAAGTTCTACCGTCTATATGCCGCCGACCCTAACATAATGATACCCAAGGTTTATTGGGATTACTCCACTTCCAGCGTCCTTACTCTTCAAAGGATGAAGCATATCAGTATTGGGGATGCAACGTTACTGGAAGAAGCAGGAGTAAATAAGAAGAAACTGGCGATAGACCTTTTGAGATGTTTTATGGAACAGTACTTCAAGGCAGGTATCTTCCATGCAGACCCCCATCCTGGAAACCTTATGGTAACCAGTGATAGCAAGCTTTGCATGATAGACTTTGGTCAAGTAGGCCACGTCTCAGAGGAACTTAAGGGACAACTAACCACCGCATTATTGGCCCTCTTAAGAAAGGACATGGACCTCTATGTAGAGGTCTTTATGGATATAGGGTCAGTGCCCATGGATGGCAGACTAGACGCCCTGAAGCTAGCACTCCGTGAAACCCTGGGAAAATTTATGGGCATACCCATACAAAAGATGGACCCCAGAAGGGCCTTTTTTGACATGATGAAGGTAGCCAGAGATTACCATCTGATACTACCGAGGGACTTTGTACTTCTGGGAAAATCCTTCACCACTATAACAAGCATGGCCCGTCAACTTGACCCGGAGCTTGACCTCGCAGTCATGGTTGGCCCATTTGCTAAGACGCTATTCACGGAGAGTTTCTCAAGAGAGCGCATTGCCCATCTGGCAAGGGAGAGCGCCTGGCACCTCTCCAACCTCATTACCCAGGGCCCAAGGGAGGCAAGGCAGATACTGAAGAAACTCCTTACTGGAAAGATTCAGGTCACGCTTAAGCACGCCGAGCTAGAGTATTTCGCCCAGGAACTGGACAGGTCCAGCAATCGCCTGGCACTGAGCGTTATCCTATCGGCCACCGTTATATCCTCAAGCATAGTAACCATGGCAAAGGTAGGCCCCTTGGTATGGGACAATATACCCATACTGGGCATCCTCGGCTACCTCTTCGCTTCCATCATGGGAATATGGCTCGCCATAGGCATATTCAGGTCGGGGAGGTTGTGAGGATAACACGGAACAGTTAAATAAGCCTGATTTGGAACATGAGCAGTTAAATGAAGGATTTACGCCCCCTAAAAGAGAGAGACAGGCTGGCTATACAAGACTTCTACCAGCAAGTAAAGGAAAGGCTTGGGGAAAAGGTTGTAGCCATTAAACTCTTTGGCTCAAAGCTTAAAGGGACAGATACGCCCGAGTCTGACATAGATATTGCAGTTATAGTAAAAAAGGGCTCTGCCGATACCTGGAAGAAGGTGATGGATATTGCCTTTAATGTGAATCTGGAACACGATGTGTACATCTCCCCCAGGGTTATTCCCCTTGAGGTTTTTGAACATCCCGTATGGAGGATAACCCCTTTTATACAAACAATTGAACAAGAGGCCCTTCCCTTATGAGAGATGAGATAAAGGCCCTGGTAGGTCACCGAATGGCCAGGGCAAAGGAATCTCATGAGGACGGGATGACCCTCCTCCATGAGGGTAGATTGCACAGTGCAGTTAATCGTTTCTATTATGCGACTTTTTATGCTACCAGGGCATTGTTGGCTACTAAAGGACTAGATTCTTCCAGGCATAGTGGGATAATCTCTCTGTTTCATCAACATTTTGTTAAATCAGGTGCCTTTAACCTGGAAATATCCAGAATCCTCACCGAATCTTTTTAAAGGAGACAAGACAGTGACTACGAGGACTTCGCAGAAGTCTCCCGACCAGAGGTTGAGGCGATGAAGGAATCGGGTCACCGATTTATTGAGGAATGCAAGAGGGTATTATCAATTTTATAGGCATATTCAGGTCGGGGAGGTTGTGAGACCTGACGGATGATAGAAAAGATAAAGAGGTGTTTTAAAGAAGACAGGGTTTATTATACTCAACATGCTCGTAAAGAGATGAGGGAAGAGGTTACAGTTATAATGGAGCAAGAGATTTCTCAAGTAATAGAGAATGGAGAATGCATCAAAAATTATCCGGACGATCAACCCTACCCAAGTATGCTAGTCTTCGGGAGGACAAAAAGAAACAGGCCCCTTCATGTCGTGTGTGCATATTCGGAAGAGGATAACCTCTCAATAGTTGTTACGGCTTATGAACCCGATCCTGAGAAATGGATTGATTTTAGGAGGAGAAGAAAGTGAAGTGTGTTATCTGTAAGAGCCCCAACATTCAGGGAAAAACAGTTGAGGAAGAGTTCAGGTTAGGAAACGACATGGTCTTTATTCCTGTTGAGACATTAGTGTGTGTAAATTGTGGGGAGAGGTATTATGACAGAAGGACTATGAGGTATCTGGAAACTATTGAGTCAGAGTTAAAAGAGAACAAAATCCCTTTAGAGGTAGTTGGGAAGGTACTGAAAAAGGTTGGCCAGTAGATATATTCTCCGGTCTTGGTGGTTACCTCTTCGCCAGTATAATGGGCATATGGCTGGCCATAGGGATATTCAGGTCGGGGAGGTTGTGAGAATCAGGAATAAAAACGCGAAAATTTGATTGGTTAAGATGATGAAAACTAAAGAAACAATTGACAGAACCTGGCCTGGAGAATTCATTACCGCTGTAGGGACGAAATTTATCGAAGTTATAGTTCTAGATTTTTTGTCAAAATCGTTTGACTACTATAACAAGCGAGATTTCAACAGAAGACATTTTAGGGCTGATGTATTTGAGAATACCTATTCAACGGCGGCTATTGTTTTGACCGTGCTAGGGATTGAGGCTTACCGAAACAGGATATTTTGTTTAGAAAGGAAAAAGGTGGGTAAATATGTATTTCAAGATTTGAGTGAAATCATTGGGAATAAGGATCGAAATTTTCCTAAGCAAGACTTTCAGGGTATCTTAAGTGAGATTTTTGTAGTTAGGGATGTGATAGTTCATAATCATATCTATGAAGTTAAGGTATTTCACAATCGAAATGGAGAGATGTTAGGGCATAGACAAAAACTGCTTGAAGGATACGGGGATACTAAGCATTTAGCGTCAACTAACCCAAGAACAAAAAAGACAAACCTACTTAAATTCAACATACAGCCATTAAAGATTGGTTTTGAGGATTTGTATAAGCTATTAGCATTTTTTGATGTATTTGTAGGTATACTTCGAAAGATTTTTGGTGATGGGCATATTCCATTTCGTTTGCTTCATAAGATAAATGAAAAGTGGGAAGACAACTTATCTAAGGTTTTATCTCACTATTATGAGCAAATTCCTAATGAAAAGTATGTAAAGCAATTTGATAGTGTGATTAAAGGTCTTAAAAAAGACTATTCTACTTTTTTGCCAAAGGGAACATGGGTTGTAAATAATTTTTGTCCAAAATGCGGTACTTTTGGTCTTCATAAGCCAGGCCATACAAACTGCCGTAACTGCGATTTTGAACCTGCACGATTAAGGTTTTAACGATGCCAATACATCGCTCCAATTTCTTAAAAAAGAAAAATGTAGACGTTGTGGAGATGAAGAGTGAGAAAGAATATTCCCAACCCAAGCCTAGAACAACTCTCCCAAACCCTCAGGAAAGAGTTTGGGGGAAGTATCAAGGATATTAGCCTCTTTGGCTCAAGGGCAAGTACTTCTATCCAGAATGGGCTACAATCCGAAAAATGGTGACAGCAACCCTCGGGGATAGTGGATTCCCATCCAGGGAGGGGAGTTAAAATGTGATGCCTCCCAAAACAAAAAATGCCCTCCCCCCAGGTAACTACTTCTTTGAAGGCAACCAGGCATGTGCTGAGGCGGCCATTGCAGCGGGGTGCAGGTTCTTTGCGGGTTACCCCATCTCCCCTTCCAGTGAAATGCTTGAAAGGCTCTCCTGGCGGCTTCCTGAGGTGGGAGGGGTTCTTATCCAGATGGAGGATGAGATTGCCTCTATAGCGGCCGTAATCGGGGCCGTCTGGGCAGGGGCAAAGGCTATGACTGCCACAAGCGGACCCGGCCTCAGCCTGATGGTGGAAAATATCGGCTACGCTATTATGACAGAAACCCCCTGCGTGATAGTGGATGTCCAGAGGGCTGGGCCCTCCACTGGACAGGCCACCAGGCCCTACGACGGCGACATCATGCAGGTCAAGTGGGGTTCAAGTGGGGATTACCAGATTATTGCCCTTGCCCCGTGGTCTGTACAGGAGATGTACGACCTGACCATACAGGCATTTAACCTGGCCGAACTCTACCGTGTGCCTGTTTTTATTATGTCCGATGCTGCACTGGCCCACCTCAGGGAGAATTGCTATATACCTGAAGGAGTAGAGATATTGGAGCGCAAGAAGGCAAGTGGTGTACCGCATTTTGGCAGCGAGGAACCTGCCATTGTGCCCCCTATGGCCACCTTTGGAGAAGGGGAAGGCTTAATCATTACAGGTTCTGCCCATGACAAATTTGGTTACCGCAAGACCCAGGACCCCAAGGTTCAAAAGGGATTAGTAGAAAGATTTAATCAGAAGATTTTAGCCAATAAAGAGGAGATTATACGGACAGAGGAATATTTTTTGGGGGATGGTATGCTTGATGTGGTAGTGGTAGCCTATGGGCTGGTGGCCAGGGCCGCTTTAGTGGCAGTGAAGGAGTTAAGAAAAAATGGTGTGAATGCGGGCATGCTCAGGCTAAAGACCGTCTGGCCCTTTCCGGAAGAAAGGATTAAGGCCCTAAAGGCAAAGAAGGTGGTTGTCCCTGAGCTGAATTTGGGACAACTCGTGCGTGAAGTGGAGAGGTTCACAAAGGCCGATGTGATACCTGTGAACAGGGTAGATGGAGAGGTAATGAGGCCAGAGGATATTCTAGAGGTTGTAGGAAGGTATAACTTTTGAAATCCGCTAACATTTTTTAATTAGTTAAGATGCAAGAGACTGGAGCCACCTGGAAAAAATACTTAAGGAAAGAGACCCTGCCGCTCCCTTTCTGCCCCGGCTGCGGGCACGGCATACTACTATCGGCTATTCTCAGGTCAATTGGGGCCTCTGGGATAGATATAAAGGATATAGTCTTTTTTTCTGGTATTGGTTGTGCGGGCTGGATTCCAAGTCCGCATATAAAGGCCGATACGATGCACGTTACCCACGGTAGGCCCATAGCCTTTGCCACAGGGGCTAAGCTCTTTAACCCTAGGCTCAAGGTTGTAGTGGTCAGTGGTGATGGAGACCTGGCCTCCATTGGGGGTAATCACCTAATCCATGCTGCAAGGCGTGATATTGAGATGATGGTAGTGTGTGCCAATAATGAGATATATGGTATGACGGGTGGGCAGGTTTCACCTACTACAAGCCTGGGCGTCAAGACTACCACTACACTGAAGGGTAATATAGAGCCTCCTCTAGACTTATGCAGGCTAGTTGAAGCGGCAGGGGCAAGCTATGTGGCCAGGTCCACCGTCTTTCACCTGGAGCACCTTATAAGTGTCCTTCAGAAGGCCCTAAGGCATAGAGGCTTTTCCTTTATAGATGCACTTTCACCCTGTCCCGTGCAGTATGGGAGAAGAAACCTCTATGCCACTGCTGCCGAACAGTTGAAAGACCTGGAGAAGAGGAGCATATCAATAGAAAAAGCCCATACACTGCCCTCAGAGGCCGTAAGGGATAAAATTATCATTGGAGAGTTTGTTTCCAGGCATGAAGATTGAGATTCGCATAGCAGGTTTGGGAGGCCAGGGGGCTGTCTTTGCGGCACATTTACTGGGGAGGGCTGGCGTTCTAGAAAACTGGCACGTTTCCCAATCTAGCTTCTACGGCCCTGAGTCAAGGGGTACACTCAGCTACGGAGACGTTATTCTATCTAAAGAATCTATAGACTTTCCCTTTGTCAGGAATCCTGATATATTAATAGCCCTTTGTCAGGAAGGGTACGATAGGTTTGCGAAGAATACAGCAAAATATATTTTCTTTGATTCCGGCAGGGTAACACCTGACTATTCTTTAAAGCCTGAGCATATCTCTTTCCCCTTTGAAGAGATTGCGCAGAAGGAGATTGGGAGAAAGGTAGTTACCAACTTGATAAGTGTTTCGGCTTGTTGCGCTAAAAAGAAGAGTATTTCAAAAGAGTCGCTTATAAAGGCATTAGAAGAGATGGTAGAAGAGCACCAGCGCGCCATTAATATTAAAACCATTGAACTTGGCTGGAAGTTGACGATAAAGTAAAGATTACAATGGCTGAAAAATTTCCTTTAATAAGAGTAACACCCCCCGGTCCTAATGCTCAGACGTTCTTAGAAAAGGATTCAAACTGTATTTCCCCATCTTCTACCAGGGCATATCCACTTGTCGTCAAACGAGCAGAGGGGGTCATGGTGGAGGATGTGGATGGCAATCGCTATCTGGATTTTAGCTCCGGAGTAGCTGTTACTGGTACAGGCCATTGCCACCCTGAAGTTACTAAAGCAATACGAGACCAGGCAGGAGAACTCTTGCACATGTCTGGGGCGGATTTCTTTAACCCATTACAGATAGAGCTAGCCGAGAAATTGGATAAACTATGCGTCGGACCATCTCCCAAGAGGGTGTTCTTCAGTAACTCAGGCGCAGAGTCCGTAGAGGCAGCTATAAAACTTGTGAGGTATCATACAAAACGTCCCTATATATTGGCCTTTACAGGGGCATTTCATGGGCGCACTATGGGCGCACTCTCCCTTACTGCCAGTAAACCAGTCCAAAGAAAGGGGTTTTCCCCCCTCTTGCCCTGTGTAGTCCACGTCCCTT
The DNA here is from genome assembly GCA_051388875.1 of Candidatus Brocadiia bacterium JP1. Lineage (GTDB taxonomy): Bacteria > Planctomycetota > Brocadiia > Brocadiales > Bathyanammoxibiaceae > JBMFFR01. Next base: position 280,692 of record JBMFFR010000003.1, read on the forward strand.
ACGCCTACTGTTATAGATGCCCCTATGGAGTGGCCCATCCAAGGGAGGAGCTTGCCTGCGTAAGGTGGATAGAGGAAGAGCTTTTTAAACATTTTGTACCTCCAGAGGAGGTGGCAGCGGTATTCGTTGAACCGATTCAGGGAGAGGGAGGGTATATAGTCCCGCCCAAGGCATTCCTAACTGACCTGGCTGAGCTATGCAGGAAGTATGGGATCCTTCTTGTGGCTGATGAGGTACAGTCGGGTATGGGCAGGACCGGTAAGATGCTGGCCATAGAACACTTTGATGTAGTACCTGATGTAATATGCCTGGCTAAGGGTATAGCCTCCGGGCTACCCCTTGGGGCCACACTTGCAAGAAAGGAGTTAATGGAATGGCCTCCCGGTACCCATGCCAGCACCTTTGGTGGAAACCCGCTAAGCTGCCGTGCTGCATTAGTAACGCTGGAACTATTACAAAATGGCCTCATAGATAATGCGGCAAAAATTGGGGATTATCTTTTGAAGAGCTTGGAATCCCTTTATAATAACTATCCCGTAATAGGGGAGGTAAGAGGAAAGGGTCTGATGATTGCCGCAGAACTCGTAAAGGATAGGGAGACCAAAGAAATTGCTCCACAGGAGAGGGATAAGGTCATACGAAGGGCCTTTGAAAAAGGGCTACTTCTGTTAGGATGTGGAAAGAGTTCCATACGGTTTGTACCACCACTAACTATTACCAAGAAAGAGGCCGATATTGCCTTAAATATCTTTGAGGAAGTACTAAAGGAATTGGAGAAATGAGGAAACATGGAGTTGACTTTATTTTAGGGAGCATTTTATCATAATAAATGGGCAAACTTTACAAAAACCCCCCAGTTATAGAGGCATTGTGTGAGTTCTTTTTTAAGGGTGTAAAATGGGACCATGAAATACCATTTATATTCTACGATAAAGTAAAAAATGAGTATCCCTTCATTTCTCAAGCAAGTAGGATAGTTCAGTCCAATAACAAGCGAAATATAGAGATACTTCGTACACTGTTCATTAAAGAGGATGGGTCAGCCGAATTACAAATTGCCCCTAACTTATTAGTATATAACCAGCTCAGACCATACCCAAAATTTGAGGAATGGAAGCCTAAAGCTTTTGAAGCACTCTCATTATATGAAAAGTTGTGTCGGCCGGAAGAAATGTGTAAAATAGGCCTTAGGTATATTAATCAGATTACAATACCACGTGAAATAGTTCTTCTGGAGGATTACTTTCTCTTATATCCAAGGCTTCCAGAATTAATAAGTAAAGCGGATGGGAGATTCTCAATGAGTTTAGAGATTCCCCTTCAAGGAGGCCATTGTGTAATTGTAACCTTAGGGAGCATACAACCTGATAAACCTTACAGCTATAATTATATTTTAGATATATACGATTTTGTTTCTTCACCAATACCTCTTGAAAATGAAAAGATAGATAACTTAATCATTCAAGCACATGATAATATCCAAAAAATTTTTGAAAATTCAATTACGAATAAGTTACGTGAACTTTTTGGCGAGATTAAATAAACGATAAGAAATGAAACTCCTAGAAGTGCCAGACAACAACCTATTAAACAATCCAAAGGCCATTTCAGCTATTGAGTACCTTTCGTCCATCAGGAAATGTGATAACTCAGTAACTTTTATGAGAAAGGCATTGGATATTAGGGGGCTTCGTGGGTTAGGGAAACATCTTTGGAAAGATGTAGAAGCACAAGAATACGTCAAGGCTTTGCGTGAAGAATGGGACAAATAATGCTTTCTTTAGGTGGTTATGAGTATGTTTTTCTGGATACTCCAACCTTCATTTACTACATAGAGGAAGATATAAGATACCTTTCCGTGGTGGATACGATATTTGGGCGTGTAGCGGAAGGCTATCTTACAGGTATTTCTTCTTTTATAACTTTAATTGAAGTTCTGATAAAACCCTTAAAAGGAGGTGATTCATCTTTAGCTGAGAAGTATAGAGACTTCCTTTTGAACTCTGCAAATCTTGACCTCTTTCCATTGGATGTAGATATTGCTCTGAAAGCGGCTTCTTTAAGGACTAGATACAATGTAAAAACACCAGATGCAATACAACTGGCGACTGCTCAGTTAAAAGGTGCAGAACTATTTATAACTAATGATAAACATTTGCCAAAATGCATTAATGCAATGAAAGTGCTTCTCCTTAGTGACTATGCCTAAAATGCTTATGAAGCAGGAAACTATTTGTAAATTATTATTGATTCCTTGTCTCTTTTTCGCACTAGGGGCAGAGGAGCCGAGGGAGGGCCTCTTTGAGAGAATGATTATAGAAAAAATCACCTCCTTAGAATCAAACCTAAAGGAATTGATGGGAAGGGTGGACAGCATAGAAAAGCGTCTAACCAGGGTAGAAAAAACCCTAACTGAAAGGCCCGTGCCTCCCCCTTTTCAAGCTCAAGATCAAGCATCACCAATGACCACCACCCAAGAACCACCCAAAAAGAGACTTAAGCCTTTGGTCCCAAAAGAAAAAGACATCGGAAACGGGCTGCGAGTCATCGCTGTTGATTATCATGGAACAGGAGAAAATACCTTCTTTAAGGGAGAAATTGAAAATAGTACAAGAGACGATATTGAATCAGCACTTTTTAAGATAGAGATTTATGGAGAACAAGGAGACTTGTTGGGCCAGGAATCTCTTGAGCTAAAGGATATAAAACGGGCTTGGCCCAAAAAATTTACCCTGATTCTATACAAGGTTGACTCGGACCTCATAGCAGATTATACAATTAAATGGTTTAAGTAATATTAAACCCTTCGCATGGGTTCAGCACCTGGCATTTTCCGGTGTCATTCCGAACCACCTCAGGCGGTGAACAACTTCAAACCATGTGGTGTTCTCGGCAATAAAAGCAAGTGCTACCCCTCGCTATCACTTAGGATGACAAGATACCAGACCAGTTTTGTTTGTCCTTGAAACTCTTATTTGTTTTTAAAACTGGGCGGGCGTTTCTCTATGAATGCCCTCAATCCCTCGTGGCAATCTTCCGTAGAGAAGACCATCCCAAATAACCTCTCTTCCAGTTCCAATCCTTCAGCCAAAGACCTGGAAACACCTCCCTCCACTGCTTCAATAATCAGAGTCATCGCAATACCTGGCTTACCGTGCAGTCTTTTAGCAAGAAATTTGGCCTCCTCAAGCAGTACCATAGGCTTAATTACATGGTTAACAAGACCATACCCCTTAGCCGTGTCTGCCGCGATAGGTTCACCCGTAAGGAGCATCTCCAGAGCCCGTGTCTTGCCGATTAGTTTTGGAAGTCTCTGGGTGCCCCCAGCCCCGGGTATTATCCCAAGGTTTATCTCAGGCTGACCTAGTTTCACCCCCTCCGCAGCCAACCTTAAATGACAGGCCATTGCCAGTTCCAGCCCTCCCCCAAGACAGTGCCCGTTTATGGCAGCTATTACGGGTATAGGACTCAACTCTACTTTCCTCAGTATCTCATTATAATGCTGGGCAAATCTTACTGCCTCCCGTGCTGAGCCAAGCCGGGCAAGTTCTTTTATGTCTGCACCAGCACTAAAATAATTACCAGTGCCCGTTATGATTACCGCCTTTGCCCCTTTTAATTCTGCCAGCTTCCTATCAATATCTTCCATCACCTCTTGGGAAAGGGCATTTACAGGCGGGTGGTTAATCTTTATTAAGGCAATTTCTTCTTCTATACTCACAGTGACAGTAGGCTCTGGCATAATTAAGACTCCTTTCCTTTATAATACCATTGAGGCTGTTGCCCCGAACCAGCAAACCGATGTGGGATGTCACGCTGCACGTGTTTCAGCAGCTAATAAAATCAATATGTTACGAGACCCCGAAACAAGTTCAGGGTGAAATTTTGGCACTTCGGCAACAGTCTCTATTTTTTCATCACATCGGCTAGAGTTTTATCCCCTCTTTTAAGGCAAACCTGCCGTTTACTTTGGTGACGTAACCAGCCTCCACCCCTGGGTCATGCTGGAATATAACCAACCATTTCTCCCCCAGCGCCTGTTCCAATAGCCTTTTCTTTATCTCTAGCGTCTCCACAGGGTATAAGTCATAAGATTGTATGTAAGGGAGATGCAGATGACTGACCATCGGGACGAGGTCCCCCGGGAAGAGGGCCACTTCCCCATTGGACTCAACCTTTACGCATTGATGAAAGGCGGTGTGCCCCCCTGTCCGTAGCAAGGTTACACCCTTTTCTATCTCCAGGTCCTTTTCGTCTATAAGCTCAAGCTGGTTGGTCTCCTCCAGGGGAAGGAAGTCCTCCCCGGCGTAAGAGGCACGCGTTAGCTCGTTAGTGGTGATGGCATCCTCCCACTCCCCCTTTTGAATTATGTATTTGGCCTTTGAGAAACAGGGCATGCTCCGTCCCTCCCACGTGAAGGTATTGCCGCCAACATGGTCAAAGTGAAGATGTGTGTTTATCACCAAATCTATATCATGGAAAGTTAGACCAAACTGGGCCAGGGAGTTTTCAAGTGGCGGATTTCGTTCTATGCCATAAATGCTACACAATTTCTCATCCCCCTTGTTTCCTATGCCTGTATCCACCAGAATGTTTCGCTTGCCTGTCTGGATTAGCAGGCACCCCAAAGACATAGCGATACGATTTTTTTCATCCGCCGCACAGAGCCTTTCCCATAACACCTTGGGCACCACCCCGAACATCGCCCCCCCATCCAGACGAAAAATCCCATCCGTGCAGTAATTAATCGTGATATTTCCCAGCTTCATGCACGTAGATTTTATCCCTTTACTACGCCCACGGCAAGACTCCTTTCTCCCTTCCGGACAAAAAGAGCGTACCTCCCGAAAACTATTTAGAAAACTCTACAAAACCTGAGTTATGAACACGAAAACACCCTGCCCCTTGAGAGGGGAGGGCAAGGTAGGGGGTAACCCCCTCCCACCGCACCCTCTTTAATAAACCTTACAAAAACACACCCCTATCCCTCTTTTTAGAGGGGAGAATAAACTACCCCCTTTAGTAATTATCCCATGTAGGGGCGTATAGCTATACGCCCCTACCTTTCGGATGCACCCTTAAAACCCCCCATTCAATAAGCACCCCACAAACTCTACCCCTTTACTAAACACGCCAAAAGATTCTACTCCTTTAATAAACACTCCACAAATTCCCACCCCTTTATTAAATATCCCTTTTATCTTCCCTTTAGTAAATTCTCCCATTTACCCCCCTTCATTAAATGTCCCCGTTTATCCCCCCTTTATTAAAGGGGGGAAGGGGGAATTTTATAACCCTGTTTTACCCTCCTCCAAGGGGGTTAGCCCAAGCCACCAGCCACTTACTACCCCTCACCCCTCCCTCTCCCCGCCGGGCAGAGGATTCACCTACCCCCTCCTCTCCCCATTGGGGAGAGGACTGAGGTGAGGGGCATTGCCTTACTGGGGGGACGTGAAGGACTCAAAACCCTATGCCTATCAGGAGATAGGGGGCAGGCAAGTGGAGGTGGACTGCAATTTCACAATCCTGTCCGGTTGTCATACTGAGCAAAGCGAAGTATCCCGAAGCGAAGCATCTAGATTCTTCGCTAACGCTCAGAATGACAGTTTTGTAGGGTGCATGCAACGCATCACTTACCCCTTCCTCTCCCCACCGGGGAGAGGACTGAGGTGAGGGGCGTTTGCCTTTCTTCTTTTCTATAACTTTGCAGGTGTGCTCAACGCACCTGGCGTTGTTATTCTGAGTCCGCCTCAGGTGGGACGAAGAATCTCTTTATGCAGCACCTCCAGGAATCGCCTCTTGCAGGCCTTCTTTATCTCTTCCACAGCCCCTGCATGCCCCTCCCCGTGTAAACGTTTCACAAGCCCCAGCAAATCGCCCTCTTCAAGTCCCTTAGAAATCTCCCCCAGCGCCTCGGCCGCCGCCCTGCGGACAAATGCGACAACGGTTTTGTCCTTAAGCAGGGACGTGAGGGGCGGTATGGCCTTCTCAGAACCAATCCTACCCAGTGCCTCGGCCGCCGCACTGCGGACAAATGCGTCTGGGTCTTTAAGCAGGGACACCAGGGGCTCTATGGCCTCCTCAGAACCAATCTCCCCCAGCACCCGGGCCGCCTCACTGCGGACATCTGCGTCTTCGGTTTTGTCCTTAAACAGGGACACGAGGTCTGGTACGGCCTCCTCAGAACCAATCCTACCCAGTACCCCGGCCGCCGCCTTGCGGACAAATGCGTCTGGGTCCTTAAGCAGGGACACGAGGGGCTCTACGGCCTTCTCAGAACCAATCCTACCCAGTGCCACGGCCGCCTCACTGCGGACCCATGCGTCTGGGTCTTTAAGCAGGGGCAAGAGGTGCGGTGTGGCCTTCTCAGAACCAATCCTACCCAGCGCCTCGGCCGCCGCCCAGCGGACAAATGCGTCTGGGTCCTTAAGCAGGGGCACGAGGGGCGGTATGGCCTCCTCAGAACCAATCTCTCCCAGTGCCCCGGCCGCCTCACTGCGGACCCATGCGTCTGGGTCTTTAAGCAGGGGCAAGAGGTGCGGTGTGGCCTTCTCAGAACCAATCCTACCCAGCGCCTCGGCCGCCTCACTGCGGACCCATGCTTCTGGGTCTTTAAGCAGGGGCAAGAGGTGCGGTGTGGCCTTCTCAGAACCAATCCTACCCAGCGCCTCGGCCGCCGCACTGCGGACAAATGCGGCTGAGTCCTTAAGCAGGGGCACGAGGGGCGGTATGGCCTTCTCAGAACCAATCCTACCCAGTACCCCGGCCGCCGCCTTGCGGACCCCTGCGTTTCTGTCCTTAAGTAAATCAAATAATCTCTTCAGGATTCCCTCAGTGGCGATTTTCGCCAGTGCCTCCTGAACCTCATAGGAGTCAATTTGTCCAAATAATTTATCTATAATCTCCTTGAAGTCTCTATCCTTATCACCCCTGTAATGGGCGATGCATTGGGCGGAAAACAGGAAGTCATAGCGGGATATAAAGTCTATAATCTCCTTAGCCTTGCCTGGCTCAAGCGAGCCAATCAGGAAGAACAGCACCTCATCCCACCTTCTATACTCAAGGTGCTCAATTAACACTCCCTCGTTAACGCCTGATTTATGAGATCCTTCGCTTCGCTCAGGATGACGTGAGAGGGGTGACTCAGGATGATGTGAGGGGGGTGACTCTGAAGGACGTAAAAGGCGTCTCCTGAGTTCCACCGAAGCAAGGTATTCCTGGAAGGACTGATGGCGGAATTCAAGCACCTTACCCGGTAATGGCGTCCCTTCCACCACCTCTGAGATTATTCCTAAGTGAGTTAGCCTGACGAAATACGTCCAGTCAACATGCATTTCAGGCAGTAATGGGTCCACCTTTTCCCACGGGAATCGGCCTGCAAGGTCCTCCTTTAGCAGCAGATACGAGAGCCTGGAGAAGTTTTCCTTAAACGCATTGGGGTTAACCACAAGGCCCTCACATGCCCTTCTGCTAACCTCGTAGGAGAGGAGTTTATCAACCATTTTCTCATATATCTCTGTGCGGTTAGCCCGCGGGCCAATTTCCCCACTAAGTTCCTTGAGTATGGCCAGTATCATGGGTGCCCTCATGGAGGATTCTTGCAGTAGTCGGCCTAAGGAACGATAACCCTCCTCCCCTAAATATTCCCTGGCCTGGGCGGGGGAGAAGGTATCAAGGGTAAGGTAGCCATGGTGAGCTAACAGGGACTGAATGCCGGGGTAGATATAGGGCCTACCTGCCAGGATTACATTATGGGTCTTAAGTAAGCCGTCTTTTCCGAGAAGGGCAGAGAGGTTTCTCAGATCCCCAGCCTGGTCAAGCCCGTCCAGCAGGAAGAGAAAGCGTTTCTTGCGAAAAAGGGCGTCCACCGCCTGTTTTCCATCGCCTCCTTCTATCCCCTCTGGGAATAAATTTCTTATTTTCTCCAGGAGTCCCCCTTCAGAATCAACTCCTAGAAGGTTTGCGTAGTGGAAGTAGATGGGGATTTCCTCACTAGGGAGTTCATCGGTAACCATTTTATACTGGAGTTCCTTGAGTAGAGTGGTCTTGCCCAGTCCCGAATTAGCAATGAGTGCATAGTGTCCCTTTTCTCTTAAGAGGTCTTTTAATTTTACTGGCTTAAACTCAGGTTCTTTGTCCTTTGAAATGGCTTTCTCTGGCCGGGTTGGCCCTTCTGAAACTGGCGCTCTTGTCTTCAGTCTTAAGGGGGGTTCAAGGAATCTGGCAGCCCTGGGGAACTCTGATTGCCTTTCTTCTTCCCGCTTCTGCTTTACGGATTGCTTATAGCTTTCCAGCACCTCCTCTATAGAGAGGCGCCGACCTGGTACGAGGTAAGGTATAGCTGCTCTGGCAGGGGTTGGTTTAAGTTGTAGCATTTTTTCAAAGAAGCCCGGTATGTCGTCATGGTTCTGGTAGGGTATAATATCAACGCCTTTTTCAAACCATTCATTTATTACTAGTGGGTCAGGTTGATGCATTAAGGCATAGATAGTACGTGGAATTTTTTCAAATATTTTTTGGAGGTCGTCAATTAACCCTAGAAAGTCAGGGTCACGGAGAGAGTAACCCACAGTTAGGATGGTGTGATGAGCAAAAAGACCCGTTAGGAGGATTCGGTATCGCTTATCGGCACTCAGCTTATCGTAACTCTCCTTTGTAAGGACAAGATTTTGAGCGGGATTGGGGGTGTGTACAACACAGCCGTGGACTTTCACAAAAAATCCACTACTCCAGCCCCCATCAAGACATTGAGGATATACTAAGGGACGGAGGAGGCGTCCTTCCGTCTGTAATTCAAATACTCTATCACAGTTTGTTGTGAGTATTACGTGGAAATTGGTCTTAAGAATTGTCTGGTGGACCGGAGAGTCCACAATATCATCGGGGTCTAGCTCTTCTTTAAGAAAATTGGCAAATTGGTCGGGGAGGGTATTATCTTTGAATAGCTGGGCAATCTCAAGATAATTTTCAGGGGTATCGTATAGGGCTTTGTATAGTTCTTCTAGGCTATCTAAAATAGCTTTGTCGCGATGCGAGTTTCTAAGGTAGTCAATCATGTCTCTCATAAGTCCATCCCAGTCGGGCAGTCCTTTCCCATCTTTCCTGACATTAGACTTAGAGAGGCCACTACCCACCCAGAGGATGCAATTGGCTGGGTCTTTCTTAATTGCATCTATTAGCGTTGGCGGTAGCCGCAGGGGCATGTATTTATATTACACCTTTGTAATTTGAGGTCAAGGGGGTTAGCCTCTGAAGTTCGGACATTGTGTAACTTCTTTTGCTGTAACTTACTTAGACTACATGCTCTAAAGTTCCCTCCCCCTTGATGGGGGAGGGAAGGGAGGGGGTGACCCCCTCCCCCTTCCCCCTCCCACCAGGGGAGGGGGATTTCTTTAACCGTTTTGGCTAAACGCCAATGCCGTGTCCGAACATCGGGTTAGCCTGAGCTTTGGACACAAATTCGGACATGATGTAACTTCGCTGTTTAAAACCCTTACACTGAAAACGTAAGTGCTAGTCTTTTCCTTTTGAAAAGTTGTTCCTCTTATCCCCCCTTTACTAAAGGGGGGAACAAGTGGGAGACTTTACTAAAAAGGGGGGACAAATGGGGGCATTTACTAAAGGGGGAAGCTAAGTATCCCCTCTAAAAAGAAGGGGGGGGTAGGGTGTGTGTCCTCAAGCTTTGTAGGTGCATGCAACGCACCACTTACCCCTTCCTCTCCCCATTGGGGAGAGGACTGAGGTGAGGGGGAGCGTTGGGAGGTAGATTACGTCTGGGCGCACCCTCCTTGACTTTCAGAGTGGCCAGCTTCCATGCAGGGTTCATCTCACTGCGGTTGTACGCTTAGCCCTGTTTGTTCACTTTGCCCCTTCTTGGTGAGTTTCTTGTAAATCTCCATCTCTTTTTGGGCCTCCTCGGTAAGCCCGGCCTTCTGGAATGCCTCTGAGAGGGCTTTACGGACACTTGCTAGGTCAGGGTCTAGACCGATAACTTTTTGATACTCATTGATGGCTGCCTGGAACTGCCCGTTTTCTTCATAAATCTTTGCCAGATGAATATAGGCATCAATGAGGTCGGGGTGTAGCTTAACGGCCTTTTGCAGGTGGGCAATTGCTGCCTCGGTGTTGCCTTCCTTGGCCAGGTCTAGCCCAAGATTTTTGTGCGCATCGGCAAGGTTAACGCTCGCCACGGCATCCTGTGGACGCAGTACAAGCAATCTTTCATACTGCTTGATTGCCTCCTCATACCTTCCCAGGGTGTCATAAGCGAGGCCCAGGTATAGATGCGCCTCGGCATAGTTTGGCTCCAGTTCAACCGCCTTCTTGAACTCCTCCACAGCCTCTTCCATCTTTCCCGCCTCGCCATAGGCCAGCCCCATCATGTAGCGGGGTTCTGCCAGCCTGGGGAAGATATTCACCACTGTCTTAAACTCCTTGATAGCTTCTTCTGGCATGCCTTTTCTGGAGTAGGCTAGCCCCAGGGAGGCATGGGCACTGGCAGAGCGCGGGTCATTTTCAACCGCCTTTACATACTCCTTCAGGGCCTCCTCTGTCCGCCCCAGTTTATCATACGCATTCCCCAGCCTTATGCGGGCCTGAGTATTCGTGGGAGAAAGCTCAAGTGCCTTCTTTAGCTCCACGATGGCCTCCTCCACCTGCCCTGAATCCAAAAGCTTGGTGCCTAAGGCAAGGTGGTCTCTTACCTCAAGCTGACAACTTGCAAAGGAGAAAAGAAATAAGATTAGCCCTGTAAGGCAAATGTTCTTAAGTGTCATAAGCTTCTTTCTCTGTGGGACTTCGCGCTTATCAGGCGTTCCTTTCCAATTGAGAACAGTTCTTTAATAATCCATCCCCATTAATTTTAACTAAATGCTGGCTAGTTAAACCAGCCTCTTGTAACAGGGACTTATGGTAGGTGAAATCCCCGAATTCTTTGAGGGAATGGCTATCCGTACTAAAGGCCAGTTTGACACCCTTTTTAACGCATCTATGCAGGAAGGAGGCGTCCGGGTCAAGTGAGTGGCCGTTTACTTCCAGTGCTATACCACGGCGGAGGGCCTTCTCAATAATAAGCTCTTGGTCGCGTTCTGGCACTGCAATACCTGCCCTCCTCAGGGCCCTGGTGGGATGAGCTAAAATATCTATTTCATGGTCTAAAGCCTTTAAGGTGAGGGAGATAAATTCTTCTGTCGCTATCTTTTCCTTTAGTTCGGCCGGCCCTTTAAACCGTTTCAACGCAGGGACTATATGTACTGAACCTACAATCACATCAAAATCCCCGCGGTAATCCCAGTCAAATATAAATTCCCCATAGGGCATCTGCTCTAGCTCAATACCCGTCCGTACCCCGTACTCGCGATAAGCCTCTAAGTAGGAGAGATATTCTTCAAGGCGGTGTGCCCTCTCTTTTAATAGAGGTTTCAGGTCTACTGTGCCTGTCTGCCGCTTCAGTGCATCCCTTTCCTCCTGCTCAAAGTAAATATCGTTGCTATGGTCTGTTATAGCAAAGCATTTCAGCCCTAATTTTTTGGCGCAGAGGAGATAGTCCTCCACCGTTATGTTGTCTGCACAGGCGGACCAACGCGTATGCACATGCCAATCACTATCAAAAATCAAACCTGTTCTCCTCAAAAAAGCATAGAAATAGAATTTCAAAAGCCGGTTCAAGTTATTTTATATTTGACTAGTCTTTTAGCAATGGTAGAATTTGTTTTACTAAATTTAACAAACGGGAAGCCCAATGAAACCAGTAAAAAATAGACCTGCTGAGTTGTGGTTTGCAAAAGGGGCGCATCATATTGAGAGTGCTGTATCTCTGTATGATGAAGAAGGTTACACAGACATAATAGGGCTTCTCGCCCACCAGGCTGTGGAGAAATACCTCAAGGGCTATCTCTTATTAAAGGGGGCTACGCCCGGCGATGCCCACGACCTCACCAACCTACTCAAAGAGGCAAGCAATCATGACAAGGCATTTGAAAAATACGTAAGACCTTGCCAGGGCATGAATTGCTACTTCCTGGATAACAAATTCCCTGCCTCAGAATACTCAGAGCCCACGGGTGAAGAGATAAAGGGGTATTTGGATGTGGCTTGGGAGATAATTAACAGGATAAAGGAGGTTTCCAAGTAAAATTCTCAGTATGAGACCTCTCCACTTTCACATGAAGCTATGTGTTTGCTCAGCAACGACTTATGACGGACACACGTCTGTTGTGCCACCTACGATTTGTATTTTTCCACACAGTTTTCCTTCCAGAGGATTCACCTGAATGCTCTCCTAGTCTCCCCTGGTCCAGGGGAGTGATGGCCATTAGTCCCTGTTCCTAAGTGGCCTTCCAGTAATATCTTATGCAGGCTGACAACCTGTGGCCACATTGAAATAAGGGCCTCTTTGGCGCCGATTTTGAAGCATTACAAAACTGTTCAAAAATAGACTCAAAATGGCCTTTTTTTACGGAAATTAACTAAAAATGAGAGCATTCTTGCATTATTTTGTATCGTTTTTGTTGCTGTTTTCACAGGGGTGTACGGGCGGTCAAAAAAGAGCAGTTACAGAAGACCCACGACCAAGACGGAGCTTTGAGTTCCTGTATTCTGCAAAGATTTCCCACTTACCAAAAGAGGCAAGGGCGGTAAGGGTCTGGGTGCCCATACCTCAGTCTGATGATAATCAGGAAATATCTCTAATGGAGATTAAAATCCCACATCCTTACACCACACACACAGAGCCCACCTACGGGAATAGGATGATATTTTTTGAAATCTCTGACCCTATTCCCCCTGAGATACCTCTTGAATTAAGGTTCAGGGCCACACGCTATGAGGACCGCAAGGAGATAGACCGGGAATTTCCATCACAAAAGACCACCCAATTCTTACAGCCTGCACGCCTTGGGGCCATCACTCCAGAAATAGAAGATATTGCAATATGGATAAAGAAGGGCCATAAGGGGCCACTAAGCCAGATGCACTGCGCCTACCACTACACTCTGGACAATATGGAATACAAGAAGGAGGGTATCGGGTGGGGTAGGGGCGATACACGCTGGATATGCCATGCCCACTACGGCAATTGCACGGACTACCACGCCCTGTTCATTGCGCTGGCTCAGGCCCTTGGCATACCTGCCGTCTTTGAGATTGGGTTCCCACTGCCGCAGGATAAAAAGGAGGGAGAGATCGGTGGCTATCACTGCTGGGCCCATTTTTATGTGGAGGGAAAGGGATGGATGCCAGTGGACGTCTCGGAGGGGGACAAGGACCCTTCAAAGGCGGAATACTTCTTCGGGGCACATGATGCCAATCGTATAAAGTTCACTACCGGAAGGGATGTGTCCCTGGTGCCCAGGCAGGTTGGTGAGCCTCTGAATTTCTTTATCTATCCTTACGTGGAGGCAGATGGCATCCTTCATGAAAAGGTGGAGTTGAAGTTCAGTTTTAGAGACCTGGAAAAACCGTAGCGCATTTTTAAATAACGGGAGGCCTCTGAAAAAGTTACGCATTACCATCCGTCATTCTGAGCGAAGCGAAGAATCTTTAGACCTTTAATCCCCCCTACCCCCCTTTAAAAAAGAGGGGATTTTGGGGAGTGTTTAAAAAAGGGAGGATTTTGGGGAGTGTTTAAAAAAGGGGGGGTAGCGGAGAGTGTAGTGGGACGGACTTGCTCGGCAAGATTAAGGTAGGGGCGACCCGCCGGCTCACCCCTACTCCTTCGTTTCACTCAGGGTCAGGGTGATATTTCGTGTCAGATTCTTCGGTCGCTTTGCTCCCTCAGAATGACACGGAGAGGGTTTTTCAGAGCTCTTAAAGAAAGGAGTAAGAAAAATGTTGGTTACTCAACTGCGGGAAATCAGTACAACAGTTAGGCTGATAAAAAGCCTTTTAGTGGCAATAATATGTACGATTTTGGCAGTGCCAGTTTCTGCCAGTGAGACTATCAAGGTTGGCGTAGACCCCTGCACCTTCCCACTGATGGAGAGGCTTGCTAATGCCTATGCCAGAGAGAATGATACCTACTTCCAGATAGCCGTTGGCCCATGCATGAGCGGCGTAAAAAAGGCGAGTGAGGGAGAGGTGGACATCGGGGCAAGCACCCAGAACATGACGGAGCCTCCAGAAGGTTGTAGCAAGACGGTTATAGCCAAAGCCCTGGTTGCCCTGATTGTAAACAAAAAGAATAAAGTGAAAGACCTTTCTCTGGACCAGATGAAGGGGATATTCTCAGGGGAAATTACCAATTGGAAGGAAGTGGGGGGCAAAGACCTGCCCATAAAGCTGGTAATGATTCAACCATGCGTTATGACAGCTTTCTCTAAACAGGTTTCCAGTTACGGAGACACAATAGAGAAGAGGAAGGTGGTGCCTTTCGTGAGGGTAAACGCAGTACAGGACACAAACAAACTGGTGGAGGAGGATGTAGCCACCCTCGGTCAAACCATCTACGGATATGAATCCTATGGAGTCAAGGTACTTTCCGTAGGTGGATACCACCCGGGGAAAAAGACCTTTCCTAACAAGTATACCCTATACCAGGATTACAACCTGGTTACTCTAGATGAGCCCTCTGGGAAGGTCAAAGGCTTTTTTGATTTTATCCTCAGCCCTGAGGGGCAGGAAATAGTGGCAGAACTGAACCACATTCCATTAAGGGCTTCAAGGTAGTTGACAAAGAGTTCAGGCAAAACTGGGACGCTTTAAAAACCATCCACTGATGAAAAACTGTTGACACCACTAGAAGACTTCAGGATACTTAGGTGTTAAGAGGGTGAGACAATGAACACGAAAGGACTGGCGATACACTTTTGGGGATGTTACGGTAGGGAGGAAAATTAGAGTGAAGTTATTGAAGAGGGAGAAGTTTATCGTAGATGCAAAGGGCAAAAAGAGGGCAGTAGTCCTGGACATAAAAGACTACGAGGCAATGCTTGAGGATCTGGAGGACCTCAGAATCCTGGCCGAGAGGAGGAATGAACCCGCCCGTCCTCTAGAAGAGGTAGAAAAGAGATTAAAGAGACTTGGCCTCTTATAAAGTAATTATAGTGCGTTCGGCGGAAAAGGAATTAATAGCCCTTGAAAAATTGCACGCACCCTACACCTGACTACCAAGGGCCCTATATGCTAAGGAAGAAAGACAGAGGAGGACAGGCGTCTTTAAAGGGGGGAAACTATTACCTATTTTCACTATGCTAAACCCCAAATATTTGATTAATTCTTTTCTCCCACTCATTTTCAAAGACCACTTGGAACTCAATTCTTTTTTCAGCAAATTCTGAGTTCAAATCCCTCCAATCTTTTTGTTTCCCCAAGCTGTTACAGAAATCAAAAACACTCTTTTTATAATCGGTGTCCTCATTTTTTAGATGTGTACCTTTTGTCTCAACGATATATACCTTATTGTAGTTGTCTTGTTTTTTATCATCAGTATCAGCAAAGACAAAATCAGGATAAATTTTGTATTTCTTCCAGCCCTGCACATAATAATCTTGCCTTGATAAGTTCCTGTACCACCACAAAAGTTTTTCTTGCTCGTCAAGATAAATTGCGATAGATTTTTCTGTGTCGTTAAAATATTCTTCAGGCACAAAATCAAACAGACTTCGTTGTATCGGCGTGTTATCGCTTCTTACAAGTGATTTAGAATTATTTTTCACCCTTATACGGGCGGGCAATTTATAACCACCTTTATCCAAAAGCAAAAAAAACCATAAAATTTTTTGCTCAATCAACTCCCTAAATACTTGTTCTGCTAATCTGTCCCGTTCTTTTTCAAGATGCTTCCTTAATTCTTCAATTACGAAAACAAGGTTATTAGTAACTGTTTTTTCACCGTGCTTAGTTAATAGCATATTTATTACTTCCTCCCCTGTCTCAAAGGCGACCCAGGGGTTAGGTACAATATCTAAAATTTGTCTCGTAATAAAAACTCTGTCAATCTCCAGGCCACCACTTTTATAAACACGTCCCTTCTCTTTAATTAGTTCCCTTTTATCTCCACTAAGTCCTACAACAACCTCTTGTTCTTCTGGTTGTACTCCTGAAAGTGGAAGATTCTCTAACGATTCAAGGTTAGCCTTGCCCCAGTCAATTCTGCTTAAAATATCCATCTCATAATTGACATCTCGCCAGCCTTCGCTTTCTTGAATAACAAATTTGGGCAGATATATCCTTCCTTCAAACTTTTTAAACCTTTCTCTATAACCCACAACCCTTTCTTTTGTGGCCTCTATGTTCTCAGAATCTCCTTCATCTACAGAGATTCTTCCTGCTAAATCCCCTAATCCTTCAACTTCAAATCCGCTTTTTACATTTTCTAACAGTTCTTTTGCCTGCTGCTGGAAACAAAAGACATAACTTTCATCAAGCTCCTTGACTTTTGTCTTTCTTGCCTTTGGCTGTCTTAAAATCCTTCCCACGAGTTGTGTAATGCTGAGTTGAGAACGTGGATTGGTTAGGATTGTAAGAATATATGCAAACGCACAATCCCAACCTTCTTGCAATGCCTGCTTGGTGATTACATAGCATATTCGGCACTCTTTACTGAGAAGGTCAATTCCCTCAATATCATCCTTCTCACTGCTTTTTATGGCTATTTCTTCTTCTGCAATTCCGCACTGCTTGATTAGATATTCTTTGACGTCCTCCGCATGGATATATCTTGTGCCTCTCTGTTCTTTGCCCGTTCGTTCCACCTGTATTAAGCAAATAGGGCGGAGATGCTCACCGGTATTCGCCTCGTATTCTTTGGCCTTTTGTCCCAAGAAGTTCCTTTTATCCACAGCCGCAAGCATTGCGTCTTTCCACTCAAGACTTGCTTTATTAGTGATGTGCAAATCAAGTTTAATCATCTCTTCCCGATTAAGTTCCTGTCCACTTATGTTGACTAAGATATTACTATTTTGAGGTGGCGTGGCTGATAGTTCCACAATTATTGATGGGTTGAAATTTCTGATTGTTCCCTGGGCAGTTTCACTGTATGCCTTATGCCCTTCATCAACAATGATTATTGGTTTTAAGACCCTTAAGGTATTTCCAAGAGATGTTTTTATATTTCTCCCAAAGACTCCTTTCTCATGGCCAAAATAATCCAGGTTGGAAAATTCTTTCAAGAGGTTTTCGTTTCCCTCTCTATCATCTTCATAAGGGAAGAATTCACCAAAACCGCCACTATCCTTAAAGACCTTCAAGACCTCTTTATTCTGCCGGCTTGCCGATGGCAACATCAGTAACAATACCACAAGGTTTTCCTCAACATCTAGTTTTGTAAATCTATCCATTTTCTCCAGGATTACCGTCCTTCCTCCACTTGAAATATCCAGCACCTGGCGATAAGGGTGTTCTCTATTTTTTAGGCTGGCAAGTGTCTGTCTATAAATCTGTGTTGTAGGTACAATCCAGAGGACAATCCCTGTTTGTCTTTTTAAATAAGTCCTGTTTATTAAGTCAATCGTGTGGCAGGCGAGCAGGGTTTTACCGCCGCCCGTAGGAATCTTCAAATAAAAATTAGGGAGGTCTTCACCCAGGCCATTCTTCTTTGAGTTATAAGTTGTTCCAACCACCTTTTCCCATGTCTTAAGCGGGAAGTCTATGGAAAGGTCGGGGTCTATCTCTATTGCCTTTTCATTTTTTGCCTTGAATTCGGCAAGCGTTTCAAGGTATCGCTTAACCTGTTCCAGTGTCTTTTTTTGATATTCTTTAGGTTCCATTTTACAAAATCGCCATTTTTGTTATTTTTCCTTAACTATTGACAAATCAATCCGGTCAAGGGGGTTTCTTGTTGTCCTCTTTCCAGCATCCAGTATCTCAATGGCAACAATCCTTCCATCCTTAGAGTAGTCAATTATGACACCGTCAAGTTCAACTGAGTCAGTTATAGCTTCTTCGGCTATAAACTCAATGTTTAAGAGGTCATGCCCCGGGTCATACTCTATTCTCATCTATTTTGCCTCCTTCCAGTAACGGCCAATCTGTGATGTGAGATATGTAGTTACAACAATATACGTCTTTTCTGTATCTTCATAAACAACCCTTAAAAGATATTCTTTATCGTTGATGAGCAACTTCTTTTGTGCAACCTTTCTCCCCCCATAGCCGTCTAATACCTGTGAGGGATTTGAGAGCGTGCCTTCTATCCACTCTCTCTGGATGCCCCTTCTCTTTGACTTTCTCTCGGCTAAAGGGATGATTTCAACTTTTTTCATCAATGTCTTTAGTTTCTGTTACTCCTTCAATTTGTAAATCTCAAACGGCAATTGGCAATAGTCTATTCGGTATTCCACAGATAATCGGTATCAAGATACTTGCTCGGGGCAAAGACCAGCCGTTTTTTGCCTCTGTAAGGGCCCAAACTCTTTGCCCTATCAAGGGTAAGTGCAGTTGATTTAAGGTACTCTATATCTGGCTTATAGAAGAGGTAG
Source organism: Candidatus Brocadiia bacterium JP1 (assembly GCA_051388875.1). GTDB lineage: Bacteria > Planctomycetota > Brocadiia > Brocadiales > Bathyanammoxibiaceae > JBMFFR01. The sequence continues at coordinate 299,108 of JBMFFR010000003.1, forward strand.
ACTTCGTATTCTTTTGATTCGCCGATAAAGTTGGGAGGATAGCCATCCGCCCCTACAACAGACGGGTCAAACTCCTCCCCTGTGGCGGTATAAAAGACGTATCGGGCAAGTTCCAGGTAACTGGGCAGATTATCCCCCTCAAGAATACTTTCCATTTCTATAGGATTGCCCAGTTCAAAATAACTGAATGTGCCTCCTAATCCCCCCAACCCCCCTTTAGCAAAGGGGGGCAAGGGGGGATTATTTTCATCCTTTGCCTTTTTTACGCCTTTGATAACCCTCCTTATTCTCTCAGCAGTAATCCTGTCCGCATAGTCCTCGCATTCCACCAGGATAAACTTGCGGTTGCCACCATCTTCTTTATTCAACTCCAGGACGGCGTGGGCAGTGGTACCAGAGCCAGCGAAGGAGTCTAGGACAATAGATTCCTTATCTACGGATAATTTAAATATTCTTTTAATCAATGCCACTGGCTTAGGATTTTGAAAGGGCAAATCAACCTCTAAAAAAATTTCCTTCAATACCCTCCTTGCTTCACTATTGCTACCAACTTCATTGGCAAACCAAATAGTTAACGGTGTAATTCCTTGTTTAACTTCGCTTAAAAATCTCTTAATAGCAGGAATGCTGTCTCGGTCTTTACCAAACCAAATCCTATTATCTTTAACTAATTCTTCGTATCTTTGTTTTGAAGTCATCCAACATCTACCACGTGGCGGCTTAACCTTTCTTCCAGAAGGCAAGACTATTTCATAATCATAAGCTTCTGAATAAGTCTTAACCGAAAAGTCCCCCCTCATCCAAGATCCTCTTGAGTCATTATCGGGATTGGTATAGTTAGCATTATGTTTCTCTGTTCGTTCTAACAGTCTTATTGAAAACCCCAAATCACTATCAATTTGTTTCCTCTTTTTTGCATACACTACAATAAAGTCATGATTGTCGGAAAAATATTTTGCATCATTTTGTGGACTTGTCTTTTTTTGCCAAATTACATTTGTTATAAAGTTTTCGTTTCCAAACACCTCATCCATCAACATCCTCAAATGATGGACTTCGTTGTCATCAATACTCACAAAGATAACCCCATCCTCTCTCAGCAATTCCCTTAATAACTTTAATCTCGGCATCATCATGCAGAGCCATTTATCGTGGCGAGTTAAGTCTTCTCTGTCCACCACCTTTCCAAGCCACTCCTGCATCATGGGGCTATTGACATTGTCGTTATAGACCCATCTTTCGTTTCCTGTGTTGTAAGGGGGGTCAATATAGATACACTTGACTTTACCAGCATAGGTAGGAAGGAGGGCTTTAAGGGCCTTGAGATTGTCTCCATGAATTATTAGGTTATCACTGAGGCCGACTCTATCCGTCAGACTTTTATCTTGCTTAGGGACAAGTTGATGATACTTTACCGATAGGTGGTGATTCTGTACAAAGGTTTTCCCTTTAAAACTAAGAGTTGCCATACACCTTGCCACTCAAATTAGTTACCTTAGAACATACGCAGGAAACGTTATAAAAGGTATTCTTTTGTTAAACCTACGCCACACGTTATAGCCATAAGCCCTTGTTTTTTGCCCTTCTTCAGTGTGTTAAATTTTACCTTTGGCCGGGTGTGGTGTAAAGGCCGTTTATTGACAATTTTAGCAAGGGGCGGTAGTGTATCGTGGTAGAGGAGTGACCACCATTTGTTGTGCGATAATTGGTACCTTACATGTTTGAAGTTCAAAGCTTCTTACCTGACCAAGGAAGAGTTTTACCCGGATAGTGGATAGCATAGAAAGGAAGGAATGATGATTAAGAGGTTCTTTTTAGCCAACTTAACGTTTTTAGCCCTGTTGATGTTTTCTACGGTGGAGTGTAGGGCAGGTGCTTATCCTAACCAGAGTATACTGGTGGAAACGGATTGGCTGGCCACCCAGCTGCAAGAGGCGCAGGTGCGGATTATAGATATGCAGGAGTCCAGGGATGCCTATCTACAGGGGCATATTCCAGGTGCAGTGTATATGGAACTGGATGAAGTGGTATCGGCAATAAAGGGCGTCTCCAGGAAGATTCATCTGTGGCCGGGGGCAAAGGAGAGTGAGAAGATTGAAGAGTATTGTGCCTCCTGGGGAGCGGATACGGGGGAGTTGGATATAGCACTTATTGAAAAGAAGATAAGGGAGGCGGGGATTGGGAACGATACCCTGGTGGTGATATATGATGATACTGAGGGCCTTTACGCTGCCCAGTTTTTTCTGGCATTAGAGTTGGCAGGACACGACAAGATGGCGCTTCTTAATGGTGGGATAGCCAAATGGACGGGGGAAAACCGTCCACTGGCCAGGGAGGTTCCCTGGGTGGAACCGGGCGCCTTTAAGGCCCGGGTTAATACCGGCCTTCTTGCCGATGCGGTTTGGATACTCAAGGAACTTGAAAATCCACAAGTGGCCCTGCTGGATGTGCGCTCAAAGCCTGAATATACCGGGGGTGCAAGGTTATCCAAAAGGGGAGGGCACATGCCTGGCGCCATTCATCTTGAATGGAAAAATGCTATAGACTCGCTCACCAAGACCTTTAAGACTGAGGAAGAGTTAGAAAAACTCTTAGAAGGTCAGAAGGTTACAAAAGATAAGACTGTGATTACTTACTGTCAGGCGGGCATCAGGGCGTCCCACACCTACTTTGTGCTCCGACTGCTGGGCTACGATAAGGCACGGCTTTATTATCCCTCCTGGAATGAATGGGGTAACAGTGAGACGCTGCCTGTGGCGAAGTAAGAGGGAGGGGTCTGATGGCAGGGTTTTATAGTTAGGAGAATTAGCACTGGGCAGCATAAGTGGATAAGCATAAAGGTTTAGAGTTGTAAATGGCCAGATGCCACAAGATTCAACACCTTTATACCTTATCTGGGGGTCTAGTAAAAACCAATTTTGTTTAGTGTTTTTAAGCATTAAGTGGTATAAATGTCCAGAAGTGGGCGGTGGCCATACCGCCAAAAATACTAAGATTTAAGAAGCCTTCTTTACAATAATAAATCATGCAAATTCAGCAGAAGTTAGGCTTATTTAAAGTGCTCAAAGGTGTTGTAACAATGAAGCAAGCCGGTCGGCATACGGTACTGGCGAAGCTTGAGATTTTTTCTGTGGTCATTTTGTCGCTGGCGGCTGTAGCAACTGCCTGGAGTGCATATCAGGCGACTTTATGGAGCGGTAATCACACATTTCTGCTTGCCGATGCAAATAGGGCGTGGCAAATGTCTGCACTGAAAAGCACGGAGGCAAACCTGCGCCGTTTGATGGATGGGGTAGTGCTTATGCAATATTTAGATTATTTTTTGAGCGGTCAGCATGATTTGGCAGATTTCTATTTTAAGCGGTTTAGGCCTGAGCTGAAGGTAGCTGTGGAAAGTTGGTTGGCCACGAATCCTATGGAGAACCCAGAAGCCCCACCCCACCCGATGGTTATGAAGGAGTACGTTGTGAGGCAATTAGCAGAGTCCGGGGAATTTGAGAAAGAAGCTCATGCCAGGGGAGCAGAGGCTGAAAATGCCAAAAAGATTTCAAACAAATACACCATGCTCACCGTTCTTTTCGCGGTAGTATTGCTCTTTGGTGGCGTAGCCTCCAAGTTTGAGGTTCCCAAGATGCGAATGAGTTTTCTAATTTTTGCGGCGGTTGTGTTCTTTGTAGCCGTAGGAATTTTATGCAAGTTTCCAGTGGTGTTTAATTAAAAATCTGCCCCGTTGATAAAGGCGTGGTCGGGATTCATTGTGCAAGAGGCTGAAAGCCTGCCGGTTAGTTTGGAGGGTAGAGCCGCCTTTGGCGGACTTTGGCAAAAATTTTGGGACATCACCTCGTGTGCTTTCTGGTATATAAAGGAGACCGTTACGAGAGATGAGATACTTTTTGAAATATGTTTTCTTAGCATTTGTTCTTAGCTTTACAGCTACATTATATGCACAGGAGAGGGTGCCATCGCCTTTGACATTAGAGGAGGCAACAAAGCTCTTCCTTGAGAGGAACCTCTCCTTAATGAGTGCCCGTTATAAAATTGATATTGCTGAAGCAGAGATTATAACGGCAAGGCTGCTACCGAATCCTGTCTTTGGTTTTAGTGCAGGATATATTACGGCTAATAACCCGGTACTGAAAAAGGACGCTAACCCCAGAGAGTTTGATTACATGTTTAGCCAGCTTATAGAAACAGCAGGTAAAAGAGGTTACAGGAAGGCCGTAGCTGACTGGGGCAAAGAAATAGCTAAAGTGGGTTTTGAAGATGCACTGCGAAAGCAACTCTATGATTTCAGGAAGCTTTTTTATCAAATAGTGTCAACCCAGATGGCGTTGGAACTTATGGGAGAACTCCTTGCCAGTTATGAGGAGCTGACTAGACCAGATGAGGCCGAGTCCGGAAATGAAGATTCACCCGCAGCCGAACTGGTAGAACTGGAAAAAAACAGTCTGAAGATAGAGATGGAACAAACCCTGTTAGATTTAAGAATAGCGAAGAACACACTGCTTGGCATGTTAAACTATACAGATTTTGGGCAGACGGTGGATATAGAAGAAAAGCTTTCTTTCCGGGATGAGGTACTTTCTCTGGATAGAACAAAGCAGGTTGCCATGGCCAGCCGTCCTGACCTTAGGGCGGTTCATATGCGGGTGGAACAGGTAGAGGAGATGGTAGAGTTAGCTGAGTCCTTGAAATATCCAGACATTACAGTGGGTACTGTATATCAGCTAACGCCAGATTATCCCCGCGAGCATACCTTTGGAGTAAACATAGGGGTACCATTACCTGTCTTTAGCCGCAACCAGGGTAATATAATGAAAGCAAAAACCGAACTCCAAAAGGCCAAAACTGATGAAGAAATCCTGATTACGAATATAGTTACAGAGGTGGAAAACACCTTCAGGAGTTACGAGACGAAGCGCAGGTTGGTTGGCGCCTTTGAAGTTATAATGAAACAGTCAGAGAAGACTCTGGATGTCATAAGGCGCAAGTATAGACCGGAAGCCAGTTCGTTACCGGAGCTCATTGAAGCATATCGTGCAGTCTATAAGACAAGAGGGGCTTACAGCAAGGCCCTGCTGGACTATCAGTTAAGCCTTGAGCAGCTTAGGTTTGTTACCAATAGTGAGCTTCAGGAGATAGAGGAGTAATAATAACCACAGTTGAGATTATTCACTTTACTAATTCCAGGTATTTCTCAAAGGTATCATAAATGGGCCCTTTGAGGAGCACGATATAGACCGTTTCAAGGGAACTGCCTTTCTTTTTTAAGTGCTCAAGAATTGTATCAATCATAATCCGGGCGCAGTCTTCCTTGGGGAAACCGGCAACACCGGTGCCTATGGCAGGAAAGGCGATAGTTTTTAATTTCTTTTCCTCTGCCCTTTTGAGAGAGTTTGTTACGGAATTAAGGAGGGACTCTTTGGTTGTTAAGGGGCCTCCTAGTGCCATGCTGGCGGCATGAATGACGTACTTGGCCTTAAGGTTGCCTGCCCCGGTGATGGCAGCTTCTCCCATCTGGATAGGCCCAATCTCATCGCATTCCTTTTGAATGGAGGGCCCTCCCTTTTTAGCGATGGCACCGGCTACGCCTCCACCCAATATCAATTCTCTATTGGCAGCGTTTACTATGGCATCCACTTCCATTTCTGTAAGGTCACCCTGCTTGAGTATTATTTTCTCCTTCACGGCTCTTGCTCCTTTTATCCAGAAAGATTTGTAGAATTGTTTGGGCGGCCACGACATCGGCCTTTTGGGTCCTTTCCTTCCTGGAAAGGCCTACGCCTTTTAGAATCTTGTGTGCCCTGGCTGTGGTCAGTCTCTCGTCCACCAGGTGTACGGGTAAGCCTGTCCTAAGTCTAAGTGTTTCGGCGAATCGTAGCACGGCTTGGGCTTCTTCCCCCAGACTGGAGTCCATTCTCTTGGGCAGGCCCACTACTATTTCCTTAACCTCTTTTTCTTCAATTAGTTGAGATATTCTTTCTAAAAACTCTTCTGGTTGCTCGCAGCTGATGACGCCCAGCCCCTGTGCGGTTAGCCCCAGGGGGTCACTAATGGCTAATCCCATCCTCTTTTTCCCATAATCTATGCCTAGTATTCGCATGTCTATATTGTTTTTTTATCTGAAGGGTTGCTAGCCAGCGAAAAGCATTAATACCGCTCCAGCCCCAAGGGGCATTGAGATATTATCATCCTTGAACGGTAAGGATTCAAAGATTGCAGAGGCCACGGCAACACAAAAGGCAGAGCCAGGGGCGAGATAGAAAGCGGAACAAAGAAAGGCTACCAGACAAAAGGCCATTGAGCCTACTATGCTTTTGGATGGATTGTAGGGGATTGGTCTGCCTTTCCAAGACTTACCAATAAGGGTAGCAGCGGTATCGGCAAAGGCCAGTATCCATATGGATAAAAGGGCTATCTGTGGAGGAAATAGCAAGAGGGACAATACCACCCCAATAGCCATAGTAATTGGGCCAAAGACTAAACGCCGCCCCTCCTCCTTTCGCATGCATGCCAGTGTTATGCTGCTCAGGATGGGTAAAGGTCTGCCATTGAGTCTTCCAATCTCGGATAGGGCATAAAAAAAAGTTAACAGCAGTAAGAAGATAATAGTCGGTATGTAAGCAATGTTAGCAAGAAAGGGCACTGCCCCGGCCCACATATGTACCAGCTTCCTTTTTACTTCTTGGTGAAGCCATTCCTTTTTTGGGTTTGCCTCCTCACAATCATTAATATCTATGTACTTCAGTATCATTCGGAGGTCGTTTCCATCAACAAGATAGTCTGCCTTCTTTCTGACGGCAAAACTGGCGTTAATACCTATGCTGAGGCCTGCTTTTTCCATAATAGGGATGTTATTGGGGTCGTCACCGATAGCTACCACCGATTCCCAGCCTATACCCCTCTGTCTAATCAGTTCTTGTATGAGCGAGCACTTTCCTGTGGAGGTGGCTAACTCTCCTCCTATCCCTAATAGAGCGGTGGTAGAGGTAGTAGTCTTTGCCCCTGAATCTACGGAAAACTTTACATCTATACCAAAGCCCATGTCAGCCCCGAGTTTTAGAGCGAGGTCTCTAACCATAAAATCCGGAACACCGCTACTGATAATGATGACTGTGTGCCCATTCTTCTTGAGCGATTGAATAGCCTCCCTTGCGCCCTTGATAAGAGGTATTTCCTCATATGCTTTCCATAGGGTATCCAAGGACATACCCTTCAGACCTGCGTACACCTGCTCAAGGAGTTCCTCTAGGGTGAGTCTCCCTAAGTCAAAGAGAATGCAGAGGTAATAGGCGTAGAGGTATCGGAGGAGACCTTGCTTGCGAGATAATCTCAGAAGGTACTGTCCCCTAAAGATAACCCCATCCAGGTCAAAGACTATGAACATTCGCTTTTGCATAATAATCTACTAATTGGGCGTTACAGGAGATAGTTACAAAAGTAATTTAGGCCAAACTGTGAGTGTTAGCAAGGTTAAGGATAAATGTCTTTTTTACACGATTCTACACCCTTCAACATGTTTCTACATATTAAGACACTAAGATAAAGATAAAGGTACCTAAAAAGGAAAGTTTAAGATTTATATTGTGGTAGTTAGTGTTTAAAGTCAAGAGAAAAAGTCTCCACTAGTAAATAAGGTAAACTATAGAATCTGGCAGATGGAGATAAGAAGCCGCAAGTTGTCCTTTTACACATAATGCCCCATAAGAGAGCTACGAAAGAGAGGTTGTAAGACTAATAATTTTGGCTACTCGGGTACTTCAGGCTCAGCCAGGAGTTCCCTTACTTCTTCCAGTGACTTCAGCCTTCTCAAGATAGAGGCCTCGCTCTGCATGCCTATGTACTTTTTTAGTAGATTTGACCATGAGATATAGGTGAAGGCGTTAGGGTTCATATGGGCGAGGCCCTTTCTGACGAGGAAGGCGTCGTTTTCCCACATGTACAGGAAGTCTCTCTCAATACGGCTGGGGTTGCCTTCCTTTGCCCAGAATTCACCGTAAAATCCCCCCAACGTCTCTGGCCATTTTTCCTCAACGGGCGCTGGGGCTTTTGGCCTGTCTTCAGGCATAGGGTAGAGGGCCTTTTCCTGGTAGAGGCTCTTAAGTAATTCGTAAGCCTCCTTAACGTAGGCGAATACCTGGTCTGAGGCGAGGTCCATAGAGCTAAGATACTCCTGGGAGAATCTTGTGGAGTGGCACTGGGAACAGGTCTCTATCCAGGCGAGCCGCCTTTCCATTAACTCTGGATTTTCACTTATATACTTGCTGGGTGGGAGGTCTTTGAAGATGTTGTTATAAAAAAGTACGTCTCCTTCACCCATGATGGCCTTCCTGACCATGTTATGGGAAAATTCCCCTTTATAGTACATATGACAGGAGGCGCAAGTGGGGGCGGGATACTCAGCCTCTTTCAACGGTTTTTCCCAATTCCACTTAGGGCCTTCTATGCTATAAATAACCCCATGCTTGGAATGTAAATAATATTCAATATCGGGGTGGTCTGGGCCGTTGTGACAGGTGGCACAGGCCTCTGGCCTCCTCGCCTCGGAGGCTTTAAAGGAATGACGTGTGTGGCAGCTATCACATTTGTGTTGTATATTATGGCACATGTCACAGCCCTGGACGATGTTCTTATCTGTGGCCGCCCAGATGTCCGTCCAGAGATTGGCATCATAGGCGCGTGCGTGGCTTTCTCGTCCTTCCGGCCAGTCAGGTATGCCGTATTTGGCCTCTGAGTTAAATTCTTCTACCTCCTTCGGGTGACAGACCGCACACGTATCGGGCAGGGGCATTATGAGTTCCTTTGCGTGGTCAAGCTTTTCGGCTCCAGGTTTACCGTGACAGTCTATACAGCTTACCTCGGCAAGTTTTCTGCCGAGCCGTTTCTGCATTTCTTTTAATTCCTTCTTTTGGTGGCGGTTGAGTTTTTTAAAGCTTCCGTGAGCACTCTCTTCCCATGCCTTTACTAAAAGGGTGTTTATCTTGGAATGGCATTCTTCGCACTCCTCTTCAGTGAAAACACCCTGGGGCATGGTGGGTGGCTTATAGAAGTACTGTGGGGCCCAATACTTATGGGTTGGTATCGGCTTCCAATACTTTGCGTATGGGCCTACTCCTTCCCCTTCCTCTCCTGGGTGGGTGAAGGCGGCTTCTTTCTCTGTTACTGCCCCTCCGTGTCCGTAGGCTGAATATGGTACATCCACATGCCCTTTTTCTTTTTCCTCTTCATCGGCAACGGCAATCAGGCAAAATAAGGATATTGCCATAACGCTTGCAAGAGTTCTCAGAAACATGACGGTTTATGCTTATGCAAAGGTTTAAATAGGTTGGTGATAGATTTTGTCCTTATTGTCGTACAAGTCGGCAATCTTGAGAAAAAAAATATAACAGTTTCCAGTTGTAGTTTCAAGTAATTTATCTATTTTGGCGGGTCGTAGCTTCTATTTGTAAGAATTGGTTGACTTTGGGTGTTCATTTTTTAAAATACGGCATGCATATCCTCATCACGGGGTCCAGTGGCTTTATTGGTAGAGCGCTCGTCCACCGCCTAAGAAATGCGCACAGGATTATTGCTCTGGACAAGGCTCTGCCGCACCCGGAGGGGGCATTTCTGGCCTACCAGGTGGATATTTCGGATAAGACGCAACTTCTGTCAGCGATGGAAGATGTTAAGTCGCATATTGGCAGTAGGTTGGATTTTGTTTTCCATCTGGCGGCATATTACGAGTTTGTAAATAGGTCCAACAGCCTTTATGAGGAGGTGAATGAGAAAGGCACCCTTAACCTCTTAGAGGCCCTGAAAAGTTTAGAGGTGGGAACCCTGGTCTTTACCAGTAGCATTGCAGTAATGAAGGCATGCAGTGGAAAAGACCCTTTGGGAGAGGACTCCACTACCGGCTCGCCTCTCTATTACGGCATTTCTAAACTGAAAGCAGAGGATATATTACAGGCGTATAAAGACGCCTTCCATGTTACCATTATTAGGCTGGCAGGGGTATATTCTCCTTACTGTCAGCTCATCCCCCTGGCCAATCAGATTGTAAGTATTTACCGTAAGGATATTTCCTCCAGATTCCTCCCTAACGGGGGTGAAGGGTGCATACCCTACGTGCACCTGGAGGATGTGCTGGACGGCTTTGAGAGGATTATGCAGAAGTCACAGGAAATCCCTTCCGGCAGTGTTTATATATTTGCTGAGGAAGACTATTTCCCCTACGGAGAACTATACCGCAGTGTGTTCAAGGAAATCCATGACGCAGATATAACCCTTGTGTCCATACCTGCTTGGGTCTTGAAGAGCGGGGTCTATTTTATGAATCTCTTACAACAGTTTTCAGGCAGGGAGTGTTTCTACAAGCTGTGGATGGTGGATTTTTCGGGGCAGAGGTTCACATTTAGCGTTGAGAAGGCGAGGAGGGAATTGGGCTGGCACCCACAACATAGTCTTCGTAGGTCTCTTAAAGGAATGATGGAAATACTAAAGACCAATCCAACGGATTGGATGCAACAAAATAAATATTTGGTAAACAACGTGAGCTTGGAAAACACGCAAAACGTCATTCCTTCCCTCCGCTAAGGACGGAGTCTAAGGGAGCGAGGCGACCGAAGAATCTGACATGAAGTGTCACCCTGACCCTGAGTGAAACGAAGGGGAAGGGTCTAAAGATTCTTCTCTTTGTTCAGAATGACGGAAGGTGGAGTGTTACTTTTTCAGATTTAGAGGTCTCATGACGGGAGGGGAGGAGTTTGATGGGCAATTTTTGGGAGGAGTTCTTTTACAAATATGGGCCGTTTAGTTTTGGGCTACAAGAGGAGCTTGCTGGTAGAATCAAATACTCGCACACTGAAACCTCTCACACCCTCTGCATAACCATTGGCCCAGATGTAAAGAAAGAAGAGGTAAAGGTAAGGTTAAAGAGGGATGGGGTCTTAGAGATAGAGTGGCCAAGGTCAAGGGGGGAGGAAATCCCTGTAGAGTGGGACAAAGAGAATTAGCCTCAACCTTTTGGCAGGACTTACTTAGCTAGGACTAATCGTACCACTTGAATAATACCTTGTAAGGACATATAATTTTCTAGCATATGAAGTTAGGTCTAAAGGAACAAGCGGAAGACGTCCAATACGGCAAGAAGGTGATAACCCTGGAGGCCCAGGCCCTTGATAGGCTTGTAGCCAGGATAGATGAGCATTTTCAGAAGGCAGTGGATTATATTTTTGACTGCAAGGGTAGGGTAATAGTAACTGGTATAGGCAAGACGGGGATAATCGGCCAAAAAATATCGGCGACCCTGGCCAGCACTGGTACGCCCTCTTACTGGCTACATTCCTCTGAGGCAAGACACGGCGATTTGGGGCGAGTAGTGAAGGAAGACGTCGTATTAGCGCTATCCAATAGTGGAGAAACGGAGGTGGCAACCCTGATACCCTTTCTGAAAAAGATTGGGGCCGTTGTGATTGCCATTACGGGAAATAGTGAATCCAGCCTTGCACGGTATAGTGATATAGTGCTGGACATAGGTCGCGTGGAAGAGCCATGCCCACTGGGGCTTGCCCCGAGTGCCAGCTCTACGGCCATGTTGGCATTAGGGGATGCTTTGGCCTTGACCGTATTCAAGAAGCGCAATTTTAGCAAAGAAGAATATGCCTTTTATCATCCTGGGGGAGAGCTGGGCAGAAAACTCCTTACTGTGTCGGCAGTGATGCGGAGTGGGCAGGCTAACCCGGTAGTTAGAGAAGATTGTAAGGTGATGGAGGCCCTAAAAGTGATGACCCATACGGAGGGGCGGCCCGGTGCTGTAAGTGTAGTGAATGGCAAGGGGAGGCTGGTAGGCTTCTTCACCGATGGAGACCTTAGAAGGAATCTTCAGGCAGGGCAGAACCTCCTTAATGGAACTATAAAAGAAGTAATGACAAAGGACCCAAAAACTATACGGGACAACTCACTGGTGGCTGAGGCGTACAATATACTGAAAGAAAATAAGATAGACCAGGTTTCAGTAGTGAATGAGGATGGCGTACCAGTAGGTATCTTAGATGTTCAGGATCTCCTTGAGATAGGGTTATAGGTGCGGTGGGACTGGGCGATATTAACTTCCTAATTGTTGATGTGGACGGGGTGCTCACGGATGGCAGGATATTTTGTAGCGATAAGGGGGAAGAAACAAAGGTCTTTCATGTGAAGGATGGCTCTGGCATTGCCTTCTGGCACAGGATAGGTAAAAAAACGGCCATAATTAGTGGAAGGAAGTCAAAGGCGGTAGAGCATAGGGCTAAGGAGTTAGGGATAACGGATGTACATCAAAATGCGCATAAAAAATTAGAGGCGTATGAAAAAATCTTAAAAAAACATGGATTAAAAGACGAAGAGGTGTGTTATATTGGGGATGACCTTATTGATATACCTGTCTTTAGGAGGGTAGGTTTTGCCGTAGCCGTGGCCGAGTCCCCTGAAGAAGTGTTGAAAGTGGTTGATTATGTAACAGAGGCCAGGGGTGGGCAAGGGGCGGTAAGGGAGGTAGTGGAGAAAATACTTAAGTTTCAGGGTAAGTGGGAAAACATCCTTGAAAGGTATCTGTAGGAAGGGGAATAAAACACTTCTTTGCCTTTGTTTTTGTGTTTTTTGATTGAGTTGCTCCTGGTTAGGTCTGCTGAATTAAATTCCTCTCAGTGTTGGGTGCGTGAATCCCTTCATATTAGGTTTTGATGGAACTTAGTCCAATTCCTAGAGGTAATTGTCTGACGAATGAGTAAATTTAGAATAATACTTTTCACTTTGCTTGGTAGTTTGATAGTTTTAATGGGGGTTTCCATAACCGGGGTGCTACCCAACAGGTACTTTACACGGCATGCAGAAGTACATCCCGAAGACTTGGAAGAAAAGGCAATATTTGTTGATGAGGGGCCCCCTGTTGACTACGTTATGATTGATTTTTATCTTCCCCATTATGATGAAAAAGGCAAGGAGGCATTTACCATCAAGGGGGAGAGGGCAACGCTAATAAATAATGAGCTCTATAAGATTCAGAAACCGGAGATAGCTTTAAGAGGCGGGTTAAATCTCAAGAGTTCAACAGCCTCTGAGTCTTCCAAGGATACACAACCTGAGCAAGAAACTGGGGGCGAAGGCGTAGTCATAAGCTCCAGAAGGGGAGAGATCAATAAAGATACGAAAGAGAGTCTTCTAGTCGGGGAAGTGATGGTAAAATTTAACGAAGGCACCACTTTAAAGACTGAAGACTTAAGATACTATCCCAATGAAAATGAGGCGAGGACGGACCGTGCGGTGACCCTGGAGGGGAGCAAGTTGAAAATAAGGGGGGATGGGTTAGAGGCTGAGCTCTCTACTGGACGTATATGGATAGAGAGGGGGGTAATTGCAGAAATGGAAGAAGTAAAAGGAAATCTTTTGCTTCCTTCTGTTAATGTGGCTGCTGGTAAAGAAGATGCGAGGGGAAAGGAAGGTAGGACGATTATAAGTTGCAATGGTAAGCTGGTTTTTGAAAGGGAGGCTAACATGCTCACCTTTCACGACCGGGTAAGGGCCAGGAAGGGTAACTCCACCCTGTCAACGGATAAACTTGTCCTGGTCTTTGACGAGAGTGCACAAAAGGTCAAGATGTTAATAGCCCAGGGTAATGTTTTTGTATCAGACATCAGCTGTGTAGCAAAAGGAAATAGTTTGCTTTGGGACGCCATTACAGATGCAATAACACTGGAAGGAACTCCTTTTGCGGAACTATTTGAAGAGAAGTTTTCCCTTGTTAGCCCGAAAATAGTATTTTCGCAGGGGGGGCAGAGGGCCGATGCATCAAATGGTGGGCGCCTTACCACAAAAGAAGCACTAAAGACAAATGCTACTAAAAAAGACAGCCTGAAAGTGGGGCCTAGCTGGGGACAGACTAACATCACCTGGAAAGGCAAGATGAACTTCCAGAAAGAGCGTGGACAGGCCACCTTTGAGGAAGACGTTCAATTGAACCGAAAGGGTTATTCTCTTTATTGTCAAAAGATGATGGTTAGCTTTGGGGAAAAGGAAATGAAGGTGGAGGCTATGGAGGCTGCAGGGGGGGTGTACGTGGTGGAAAAGGGGGGTGAGATGCTTAGAGAGGCTAGCGCTGAGGAAGGCTATTGGAATTTTGAGAAAGATATGGCAGAGCTCAAGGGAGAGGGGACTCTCTTTATCCAGACAGAAGAGGGACAGGAAAAGAAAGGTGTGAAAATAGATTGGGACAGAAAGATGTTAGTAGAAGACTCTAATACTAAGATTACTTTCCATGAAAATGTCAGAGCCATTAGAGACCTTCAAAAAGTAAATTGCAATCAATTGAATGTCTTCTTAGAAGATAGTAGTAAACTGGAAAAGATAGTGGCCCTGGGGGACGTACATTTTACAGATAATAGAGAGGGTGGCATAGAAAGTATTGGTGACATTATGGAGTGGGATTACCGGACTGATAGAGTGGTCATCAGCGGAGAACCCACTGCTGAGGTAAGAAGAAAAACGGTGCGAACTTTTGCCAAACGGATATACTACAACGTTAAGACCCAACAGGTGGCTTGGAAAGATAGGCCCCATTGGGAAATGCCCATGGAAAAAAAGGGTGAGATTACGGACCCATTTGGTTTGACCCCGTAGGTGCCGAGGTAAAGTATTGAGAAATAGCTTCTTACTATGTCTTTTTTGCCTTTTTTTGGGTTTAAGGCCCGCTTATTCTCAGAGTACCGGGAAAACCCTTATTGCGGCTGATTCTGGGGTGCGACATGCTGCTCCTGAGAATACTATGGTCTCTCTGGAGCTGGCGGTAGAGCAAGGGGCCAAGGTGTTGAAAGTAGATGTAAGGGGTACAAATGATGGGAAGATTGTCCTTATGAAGGATGAGACGATTGACCGAACCACTAATGGTCACGGGACACTTAAGAAAATTCTTTTTGATGAACTGAGGCTTTATGATGCTGGTTCCTGGCTTAGCGATAGATTTAAAGGTGAGACGGTGCCCCTACTGAGAGAGGTCCTTAGGTTTGCTAAGCTGAACCAAATAAAGCTTATTCTTGACGTTCGTGAGCATGGCCTGGAAGTGCCTATTTTAGGCCTGCTGGAAAGCACAGATATGCTTAAAGATGTATACTTATGGGGGACACTTTCTAATCTCAGAGAGAAGGAACCATCCATAGTAGGCCCTAAGTTAGTTTTTCTCTCGCCGGATAGGCTTACTCCTTCAGAAATAGAGGATGCACATGCGCGTGGGATGCAAGTTATGACTTCGCTGCTTGGTTGTGATGACCTTGAAGAGATTAGGAAAGTAGCACGAAATGGTGCAGACGTGCTACTGGTGGATTTCCCTGCCGTAGCTGCTGAGGCCCTAGACCAGCCCGGTGCGCAACGCATTAAAAAGATAAAGAAAAGAGAACCCCTGCGTGACGCACCATGGAAAAGACAGGCTGGAGAAGATACAGGTGAGCCAGCAGAGGACGTCATTGAAGAAAAGGAAGGTTTTGACCTGCTTGACCCGGTACACTCTATTTACAATTTCTTGCTGGGTGGGGCACTTAGAGAGGAGGAGGTGGATAAGTCTCAAAGGGGATTACCACTTTCTGAGAGAGAGAAGCTAATCGCTTTGAGGCGCGCCTTAAAGGAGCCAGGACTGGAAGAAAAGGGATTCTTTGCCAGGAGATGGAGAACCTTAAATAAAGGATTGGGAGAGGGGGAAGTAGAAGAGTCCAGGAGGGCGGCACTTATGCTGGCAGCCCTACCTCCGGAGGCAGTGTTACCCACACTACTTAAGGGCCTGGAGTACAAGAGGCCAGCCGTCAGAGCCAACTCTGCCTGGGCACTGGGACTGGTGGGAGATGCTAAGGCCATTCCTAAGCTGATAGACCACTTATGGGAAGAAGACCTGTGGGTAAGGAGGGAGGTTATCCTGGCACTTGGAAGAATAAAACACCCGGATACCGTTGAACCGTTGAGAAAGGTGTTGACCTCAAAAATGGACATCTCAGTAATATACGACGCAGCCAGGGCACTAGGGGAAATAGGGGTTGTTGAAGCTGTTGGAGACCTTATTAGACTTATGGAAAAGGAAAGGAGTTGGCTAATAAAGGGCGGCTGTGCCAGTGCCCTGAGCAAAATAAAGGATGAACGGGCGGTGGAGCCATTGGGTAGGCTGCTCTTGCAAGAATCAGGCGACCCGGATGCGTATTGGGTGAAGGACGTAGCGGCATGGGCCCTGTCAGACCTAGGCAAACCCGCAGGGGAGATGCTCATAAGAGCGATGCGGTCGCAAAGTGAAGAGACAAGAAGACGGGCCTCGTGGGCTATGGTAAGGATGGGTGAGCCAGCCCTACCTTTTTTGACTAAGACATTGAGGGATCCCGACCCAACAGTTTCCAAGAAGGCAGCCGAGGCCCTGGGATGGCTGGGTAATGAACAGGTCGTCCCTTCCCTTATAAGAATCATACAGGATAGTCCGCCAGAGCTGGATGGTCTGAGGCGGTCGGCCGTTTGGGCCTTGGGCAAAATTGGAGACCCCAGGGCCGAAAAGGTGCTTGACAGAATAACCAGGAGTGAAGAGGATAAAAAGATAAAAGAAATGGCAGAGGAGGCTATACTGAGACTGTCGCAAAAGTAGGGTATTATAAGTGATATTGTTAGAGATAATGGCAAGAGGTATATGGTTTGACTCTGACAAGATGCATACGATTAGTAAAGGTGTAGGGATACACTGGGAAGATTTGTGTGAGGATATTTCAGTGGCTGCATTATTAAAAGGATAAAGCGCAAAATGTCATTCTGAGTTGCCGAAAGCAACGAAGAATCTCGGCTATAAGATAAGATTCTTCGCTTCACTCAGAATGACACGAGAGGATGTAACAATACATGAAAGTATATCTTGTAGGGGCTGGTCCGGGTGACCCGGGGTTGATAACCGTTAAAGGGCTGGAGTGTATAAAAAGGGCTGACGTTATTATCTACGACTATTTAGTTAGTAAAGAATTTCTAAAAGGGGCCAGGCGGGGGGCCGAGATAATATACGTGGGTAAACAGGGAAGCAGGCATACACTGGAGCAGGAGGAGATAAACGAGCTTATTGTAAAGAAGGCCAAGGAAGGAAAGGTAGTGGTAAGGTTAAAGGGGGGCGACCCTTACGTATTTGGGAGGGGTGGGGAAGAGGCCCTGCGTCTTGTGGAAGAGGGTATACCTTTTGAGGAGGTGCCCGGGGTTACAGCCGCAATAGCTGCCCCGGCCTATGCAGGAATCCCTGTTACTCACAGGACCTATACCTCAACCCTCGGCATGATTACTGGACATGAAGACCCTACCAAGGGTGGCAGTGCCCTCCCGTGGGATAAACTGGCTACCGCCGTAGGCACACTCGTTATATACATGGGTGTAAAGAACCTACCGTATATTGTGGGCGAATTGCTCAAATACGGAAGGACAAAGGATACACCTGTGGCAGTCATCAGGTGGGGCACAACCGGAGAACAGGAGGCTGTGGTAGGGACCCTTGAGGATATTGTAGAAAGGACACGCCACCTAGAACCTCCGGCCATTACTATTGTGGGTGAAGTGGTCAGACTCAGGGAGAAGCTTAACTGGTTTGAGAATCGGCCGCTCTTTGGTAAGACTATAGTGGTTACGAGGGCTAGAGACCAGGCAAGTGATTTTGCCAGGGAATTAGAGGATATGGGGGCCAGGGTTATAGAATTTCCTACCATTAGCATAGTAGAGCCAGAGGATTTCAGTCCTATGGATAAGGCTATCAGGGAGATTGATACTTTCCATTGGCTTGTATTTACCAGCGTGAATGGGGTAGAGAGCTTTTTTAACAGGCTTTTCTGCCTCGGGAAGGATGCAAGGTGGTTAAAGGGAGTGAGGATTTGTGCCATAGGTCCAGCCACGGCAGAGGAGGTCAGGAGATACGCCATTCGTGTTGACTGCCAGCCTGCTAAATATGTTGCAGAAGAGGTACTTGAGGAACTTAAGAGACAGGAACCCGGAGGCTTAGCCGGCAAGCGTGTTCTCATGCCCAGGGCTGATATAGCAAGGAGTTTCCTGCCTCAGGAGCTAAAGAAGTTGGGTGCGGAGGCGGTGGACCTTGTGGCTTATAGGACGGTTTTGGCTGAACCTGCCAGCCAGGAGGGGACACTTCTTGAAAGGCTTCAAAAGGAAGAGGTGGATATAGTAACCTTTACCAGCTCTTCCACCGTGAGGAATTTTGTGGAGATAATAGGCAAGGAAAATCTGGGTAAAGTAAACGGCAAGGTCTGCTTTGCAAGCATAGGCCCGATTACTACCAAAACCGCCCAGGAACTGGGGCTCAACATAACCATAGAGGCCAAGGAGTATACTATCCCTGGACTGGTTAGTGCGATAAAAGAGGGGCTGGCAGTAAAGGGGATTTAGGGACAAATTGTTTTCGTAAAACCTACTAGAACTTTATAGGTTTTGATTCACTTAGGAAGTATAGAAATACAATACCAATTATTACTACTGCCTGGGTAAGGATAATGCACCTGATCCATATCCCTATACAGTTACGTAAGTAAGGGAGAAAGGCGGTCTCAGTAATCCCTCCGATTTGTACAAATGCCAAAATGGAAATAATAGCTATAAGGACGCTCATTATGCTTAGTACTGCTATCCTGAATATCTTCTTTATAGAGGGCCCTGGTTCCTCTTCTATAAGGAACTCCTCTTCAACAGGTGGATAGACCTCTTCAAAAGCCCTTTCTCTGGGAGGAGGTTCTACTACTTCCTCCCTAGGGATAGTAAAGGATGGCTCTGCGAATCCTTTGAAGGCAGGCTCTCTCTCTTTAGTGCCTCGCTCTAATCCACAACTAGTGCAGATGAGGCTTTCTTCTTCATTGTTTGCCCCGCATTCACATTTCCACATAGATACCCCTTTATTTTATCATTGGTAATTGAATCTTAGTCTAATACTTTGTTGTAAGAGCTAAGGTTTATCGGTCGTAATTTGTTGGTCACGCTAATTCGTTCTGCCACATTTACGCATACTTGTTTTATTATATATTCTTGGTGAGGAATTTTTCTAGACGGTCCATCCCCTCAGCTATGGTTGCCATATCGGTGGCAAAGGATATGCGAACATGGTTATCATCACCGAAGCATGCCCCTGGGACGAAAGCCACCCCGGCTTTTTCAATAAGGACATCAACGAGCTCAAAAGAATTTTTAACTTCTTTACCGGCAATCTTCCTGGAGTATAGCCCTGAAACTTTAGGGAACACATAGAATGCGCCTCTGGGTAATTGGCAGGATATACCTGGGATTTTGCTCAGCTTCTCCATAATATGTAGCCTTCGTCTGTCATATTCTTTTAACCACTGTTCCAGGAATCCGTGGTCTCCCCTGAGGGCCTCCAGTGCTGCCTTCTGGGCAACGGAGTTAGGGCAACTGGTAGTATGGTCTTGCACCTTTATGGCTGCCCGTATTATAATTTCTGGACCAGCCGCATAACCCAGTCTCCAACCTGTCATGGCATAAGCTTTGGAAAATCCATTCACAGTTATCACTTTAGGGTAGAATTCCTCTGCCAGGGCAGCAGGGCTATGATGTCTGGCCCCGTAATAGGTGATTTTTTCATATACCTCATCCGAGATAATAAAAAGTCCCTTTTTCACAGCCACAGCAACTATTTCTCTTAACTCTGTTTCTGTGTAAACTGCACCGGTAGGGTTGCATGGACTATTCAGTATAAGGACTCTGGTATGAGGAGTGATAGCCCTATCAAGTTCTTCTGGGCTGATTTTAAAGCCGGTCTTGTCACCCGTGGGGATAAATACTGGGGTGGCTCCTGCCAGTCTAACTTGTTCAGGGTAACTCACCCAATAAGGGGAGGGGATTAATACCTCCTGTCCCTTTTCGCATAGGGCTAGAATTATATTTTGTATGGCCTGTTTTGCACCGGCCGAGACAACTATCTGGGAAGGAGAGTATTTAATATGGTTATCCCTCCAGAGTTTTTCGCAAATGGCCTCCCGAAGTTCTGGGATTCCGGGGGTGGGGGTATATTTGGTGAAGCCTTCTTCTATTGCTCTTACAGCCGCCTGTTTTATGTGCTGAGGAGTATCAAAGTCTGGTTCGCCCATGCCGAAACCTAGCACCCTGATACCCTTCTGGGCCATTTGGTTTACTTTGGTGCTGACACTTATCGTGCCAGAATCGCGGAGTTCTTCTACTAACTTAGATAACATATATTGTTTATTATACCTCTATACAGATATTGTAGAAATTTACCAAATCTTTGAGAAATGTCAATTAGCACCGTTTTTTATTTTATATGGTCGTAACCTTTAGGTTGCGTTATTATTTTTAAATTCAGGTACAAGCTAAAGTTCACATTGGCTAATCTGTTGTGCCGGAAGCCAATAGCCTGGTGGAGGGTGTATGGGATGACCTGCGACCACTATGTTAATTTGGGCAGGAATTTATTTATCACTCCTTTCCTTGACATGGGAGGGTATTAAAATATAATAAATTTACTAAGTGTAAATAGCACTATAGGTTAAAAGGAAATGCATTGCCAGCGCCGATAGAAGGTAAAATAGCCAGGATACTGGACGAATATAATGTGGTGATAAACGTAGGTAGGTTGCATGGGGTTACCGAAGGGAGGTTTTTCGTCATATATTCTCCCGGG
This sequence comes from Candidatus Brocadiia bacterium JP1, assembly GCA_051388875.1. Lineage (GTDB taxonomy): Bacteria > Planctomycetota > Brocadiia > Brocadiales > Bathyanammoxibiaceae > JBMFFR01. The sequence goes on from JBMFFR010000003.1 coordinate 319,767, forward strand.
GAAGAGGATCTGAAGGATCCCGATACAGGTAAGTCTTTGGGTTGTCTTGAGGTAGTAAAAGGTTACGTTAGTGCCACCCATGTTCAGGACAATCTAACCCTCTGTACGGCGGAGTTGCCAGGGCAAGGTGGAGAAGTCTCGGGTACACAAACACTTAGCGGTGCGATGATGGCTGAATCTATGGGGCTAAGGGCCAAAGTGGAGGCTAAACTCAATGTTAATCCACTCCAGGTTTCGGGTATGATGCGGGGTGGTGCAATCTCCGTAGGGGATAGGGTACGTTCCCTGGAGCAGGTAGTCTTTTCACCTACGGTTAGGAGAGCTTAGAAGGTGAAAGTTATAAAGACTTGGGAGGTGGAATTTACAAGAGAGCTAGAATCTCTGAGGCAGCGGTTAGGCATCACCGAATCCTCGTTATCGGAGAAGGCAAAGGAGGTTCATTTACGAGCCTTTGGGAAGGTGCTTCCACCCATAGAGGCAATTCGCCATATCCTTTCTGAGGTAAAGGAGAAAGGAGACAAGGCGCTCTTATTTTATGGAAATGTTTTTGATGGTGTAAGCGTTGCTTCTGAGAAACTTAAAATTGCAGAAGAAGAGATAGAAAAAGCGTACTCCAAGGTAAACTCTTCTTTGTTAAAGGCCATAAGGAAGAGCAAGGAGAATATCTCCACTTTCCAGCGCCATATAAGGCTAAAGGCCCCAAGCAGTTTCAAACGAGATGGTTGTCTTATTGAACTGCTATATAGACCCATAGAGAGGGTAGGAATCTACGTCCCTGGGGGAGAGGCCTCTTACCCTTCCACTGTACTTATGTGTGCTGTACCAGCTAAGGAGGCTGGAGTAGAGAAGATAGTAATGACAACACCTCCTGGTAAGGATGGACAGGTTGCACCTGAGAGGTTAGTAGCTGCCAGGGAGGCAGGGGTGGATGAGATATACAGGGTGGGAGGTGTACAGGCTATCGGGGCAATGGCGTTTGGTACGCAGAGTGTGCCGAGGGTGGATAAGGTGGTGGGTCCTGGCAACCTTTTTGTCACCCTGGCCAAGAAGGAGGTCTTTGGTCATGTGGATATAGACATGCTGGCAGGGCCAAGCGAGGTGGTAATCATTGCAGATGATTCTTCAAGACCAGCATTTATTGCTTCGGATCTTATCTCCCAGGCTGAACATCCTGGAGTGGCTATATTGATTACCCCCAGTGAGGGTGTGGCACAGGAGGTAAAAGAGGAGTTGGAAAGGCAACTAAAATCTAGCCCTGCCAAATTAAAAACTACTTCTGCTCAGAAATCTTTGGATGCCTTCGGGTTAATCATAGTAACGAGGGATTTGGAGGAGGCTACAGAAATCTCAAATACTATCGCTCCGGAACACATAGAATTGCTTGTAAAGGATACCGAAAGCTGCCTACAAAGACTCATACATGTGGGCTCAATATTCCTCGGTGAAAATTCTCCGGTGGCGTTAGGAGACTACATAGCAGGACCATCACACGTTCTGCCGACTGGTGGCACAGCACGTTTCTTTTCTGGTCTTACGATAAATGATTTCTTTAGAAGATATGCAGTTATTTCATATAATAGGGAGGCCCTTGGGGAAGTAGCTCAAGAGGTCATAACACTTGCAGAGACAGAGGGCCTTTATGCCCATGCCCAATCCGTGAGGATGAGATTAGGATGAGCCTATTTAGAGAAAACATACAGAGGATGAAAGGTTATGTGCCTGGTGAACAGCCCCAGGAACCGGGTTTTATAAAGCTAAATACTAATGAAAACCCTTATCCGCCCTCTCCAAAGGTGATTGCTGCACTGAAAGAGTCTGCCAGTAGCTTGCTCAGACTCTATCCTGACCCCCTCGCTGCGAAATTGAGGGAGAAAGCGGCTCAGGTCTGGGGCACAAAGCCACGTAGGATTTTAGTTGGCAATGGTTCGGATGAACTGCTCAGCATAATTACCAGGGCCTTTGCAGGCCCAGGGGATAAGATAGTCTTTCCATCGCCCACATATCTACTTTATAGCACGCTGGCAGAGATTCAAGATGCCCAGGTATTGGAGTTAGAGTTTCCGGGGGATTTTTCTTTGCCTAATGGATTAAAGGTAAAGGGCGCAAAAATTACCTTTCTTTGCAACCCCAACTCCCCCTCTGGCACTATGATATGGCCTGAAGACGTGAGCCGCCTTGCGCGTGAAATAGATGGCGTGCTGGTAGTAGATGAGGCGTATGTTGAATTTGCTGATACTAACTGCTTGAGCCTGGTAGAAGAGTGTCCAAACGTGCTCATACTAAGGACTGTATCTAAGTCTTATAGTCTGGCAGGCTTACGACTAGGCTTTTGTATAGCGCAGGAGGGCCTTATAGAGGGTCTTTTAAAGGTGAAGGATTCTTATAATGTGGATAGGCTGAGCATGGCCGCAGGGATTGCTGCACTGGATGACCAGGAACATTTAAAAAAGAATATAGAAAAGATAAAAGAGACCAGGGGTTATCTAACTGAGTCCCTTCGGGAGATGGGATTTTTTGTGTACCCTTCGCAATCTAATTATGTGTTTTTCCGCACTCAGAGTCCGCAGACGGCTAAGGAAATTTACCAACAACTCAAGGCCCAAAGAATCCTCATACGATATGTAGAGTATAGGAGATTTGAAGACTGTCTGCGTGTTAGCGTAGGAACCAAAGAAGAAATAGATACATTTCTTGACCATTTAGCCGAGATTGGAGCCAGGGTTGCGAGCTAAGATTGAACTTTTAAAGGGTGTTTCTTTTCTTACTTAAAGTCTGTATAAAATATGAAACCAAGAAAAGCCGAGATAGACAGAAAGACCACTGAAACAGAGATAAACCTCATACTGGAGCTTGATGGTGAAGGCAGTTTTGAGGGTTCTACCGGTATAGGCTTCCTTGACCATATGCTCCAGCTTTTTGCCAAGCACGGTCTTTTTAATTTAAAGATTAGGGCAAAAGGTGACCGCAATGTAGACGACCACCACACGGTAGAGGATGTGGGTATATGTCTTGGGATAACCTTGAGAGAGGCCCTTGGGGATAAAAAGGGGATAGTCAGATTTGGTGATGCAAACGTACCCATGCAAGAGTCACTGGCTAGTGTAGCCGTAGATCTTAGTGGGAGACCCGCTTTGGTCTATCGTACCCCGCTGGGCGAGCAAAAGATTGGGGAATTTGATGCTGGCTTAGTGCAGGAGTTTCTTGAGGCCCTTTCTATCCATGCTGCTATGAACCTCCATGTTAACGTACCCTACGGTTCCAATGCCCACCACATAGCTGAGGCCGTCTTTAAGGCACTGGCCCAGGCCCTAAGTAAGGCCGTTAGACTGAACGAGAGGGTAAAAGGGGTACCCTCTACAAAGGGGATATTGTAGGTCGTAGGAGGGGTCATCTCTTTCAAGAGAGAGAAATACGATATAAGTTGGGGATTTAAACAGACCCAAGAATTTACACCAGAGGAGATCAGCAACATGTTATTTTGCTATGCGTAGCTATGTGAGGTGGACTTACTAACAATATTAGTAAGGTGTTTTATGACTAGTTCTTCAGATGCAGAAATACGTAGTGAAATAGAGGAACTCCTTGCAGAGATAAAGGGGCGCCTCTGTGCCTTAGGGGGTGAATCGGGGCAGGATCCAGACCTTAACAACCTCTTCCTGAAGTTAAAGAGTGCTATAAGTGTGCTTCGGAAGGAAAAGTTGGAGGCGGAAGAGGTTAGTAAAAAGATTCAAGAAACGTCTCACCGTGATGTATTAACAGGGCTTTGGAATTACCATTACTTTCAAGAGGCCTTGAAGGTGGAATACCATAAGGCGATTCGCCATGCTACACCCCTTTCCCTAGTGTTAGTAGACACGGATTGCTTCAAGCGCATAAATGATATGTTTAGCTATATGTTTGGGAACTTTGTATTGGAAGAAATAGGGAAGAGAATCAAGCAGTCCATTAGGACCACGGACATACCATGTCGCTACGGAGGGGATGAATTTACTATCCTTTTACCCCACACTAATTATGAAGGGGCTATGATAGTAGCGCAAAAGGTAGAAAATGTAATCGCTGATCAGGTTTTTAAAGATGGTAATTACTCTTGCGGTGTTACTGTAACCATGGGCATATCATCGCTAGAAGAACCATGGGTTAAGGCTCCAGAAGACCTTGTTGGGCTGGCTAGTGAGGCCGTGAAGAAAGGAAAGTCAAGGGGTGGAAATTGTACAGTACTAGCCAGAGATACCTGCCAGTCTTCAGAGATAGATGCCTCCATGCTGGAAAACTACAGAAGACGCTTGACTGTGTTGGAGAGAAACTTAAAAAAGGTCTATATGGATAGCGCAGGGGTCTTGTTAAGAGCTTTAGAAGGAAAGGATGACTACACAGCAGTGCATTCTTGTCTTGTGGCTACCTATGTATGGCATTTTTCTGGATTCTTAGACCTTGCTGAGGAGCGCAAAGAGATATTAAGAAATGCCGCCTTACTACACGATCTGGGCAAGATTTGCATTCCTAGCGCAATCCTGCGCAAGGGAGAGTCCCTGACACCGGAAGAGACCTCCTTCATAGAACAACATCCCCATTACAGCGCTTCTATAATCAAAGGTGTAAAAATTTTGGAGTTAGAGATGCCTATTATTCTTTATCACCACGAACGTTGGGATGGTAGTGGGTATCCGGCTAGGTTAAAAGGAAAGGGTATACCCTTGGGGGCAAGGATTCTTGCACTGGCAGATGTCTACGAATCTTTAACTTCGCCTAGACCCTACCGAAAGGCCTATCTTCCAGAAGAGGCCTTTAAGGTACTTCAAGAGGGAACAGCCCGTCAGTTTGACCCCGAACTGGTAGAATCCTTTATTAAAGCTATGAGAAAATTTCACTCTACTACCAAAAGGGTGTTTATCTCACACTTGGATAAAGTGGTGGAGATAGGTAGTTAATTACTTACTACATTTATAGAGTTACATATAATGCTAAGGAGTCTGTCCAACTGGTCTAGGTTAATAGCCAGTGGAGGCATAATTACAATCACATCTGCCAGTGGTCTCAACAGAGCGCCACGTTTCCTTGCCTCAAGCGTTACCCTATAGCCTATCTTATCGGTGCTAGGAAAAGGCTCTTTCGTTTGTTTGTCTCTTACCAGTTCTATTCCTACAACGAAGCCGCACTGGCGGACATCTCCCACGTGCTCCAGGGCGTAGAAATCCTTTAACGTTTTTTGCAAGAATTCTACCTTGGGTTGGAGGTTTTTAAGGACAGATTCCTTTTCAAAAACTTCTAAATTAGCAATTGCAGCAGCACAGGCTAGTGGGTTACCCGTATACGTATGTCCATGGAAGAAGGTCTTATCGTAGTCTCCTAGAAATGCATTGTATATATCCTCTTTTACCAGTGTGGCAGCTAGCGGGAGATAACCACCAGTCAATCCTTTAGAGATGGCCAAAATATCTGGCACTACCCCTTCGTGCTCACAGGCAAACATCCTTCCCGTCCTGCCAAACCCGGTAAGAATTTCATCCGCTATAAGCAGTACTTTGTACTTGTTGCAGAGTTCTCTGACACTTTTAAGGTAACCTTGAGGATGCACTATCATCCCTCCCGCCCCCTGTACGAGTGGTTCTATTACCAACCCTGTAATCTCATTGTGGTTGTACACAAGAATTTTCTCCATCTCTTCCAAGCAGGCCAGGGCGCAAGTCTCTTTACTTTTACCTAACGGACAGCGGTAGCAATAAGGAGACGGGGCAAAAAGGGCGTGGAAGGTAAGGGGGCGGTAGAGGTTATGGAAACGTTCTACCCCTCCTACTGCCATAGCTCCCAGGGTATCCCCGTGGTAGCCATATTGTAGGGCAAGGAATTTCTTCTTTTCTGGAAACCCAGTCTGCTGCCAGTACTGGAAGGCCATCTTCAGCGCCACCTCTACGGCCGTTGAGCCATTATCAGAATAAAACACCTTGGTGAGAGGGGAGTGGCTTTGTAATCCCTTTGGGGCAATCTCTACCAGTTTTTTTGCCAGAATTATGGAGGGTATATTGGAGGCACCAAGCAGTGTGGAGTGGGCTACCTGCTTAAGTTGGGATTTGATAGCCTTATCTATTTCTTTCTTCTTGTGGCCGTGTATGTTGCACCACAGAGAGGAGACGCCGTCTAGATACTCATTCCCGTAAATGTCCTTGAGTATAACGCCCTTTGCCTCTTTTATTATTAGGGGCTCTTCCTTAAGGAAGCTGGACATCTGGGTGAATGGATGCCAGAGGTGGCTTTTATCCAACTCTTCTAAACTCTCGGAGTCTTTTATGTTCGGCAAGGACATATCCCATCATATTTTATAACATTTTTAAGATAGCTTCTGTTTGTTGCTTTACTTACTGGATTTTATTTTTTTTACGATATTCCGTGGAATTTTTTAATTAATTCCAAAATATTTGTGAATTAATAGTTTCTCAGTTTTGTTTATTTCCTTTTTGTGCTGGGCAAAGACAGTCTTTACCTATTCTCATGAGTTCATATTTACTATCGCTATGTTAGGAGTTTTCGTTATGTTGTATTCCCTCTTTGTAGTGAACAATCAATTTATCTCCCTTACAGCACCCCAGTACCTCTCGTGCACTACCCATGTTTACCGAGACCTCCAGGTGGCCTGAGCTGCCAAAAAGGGCCAAGAGTTCCCCTGCCTGTCCCTCCTGATAGGTACGGCTCAGGTTGGTAATTTGTCTTTCCTTTATGTAAATGGATGAGAGCCCCGATTCAAGAAGGCTTGCCCAAGCATGTTCAATATTGGTAATAAGGTTGCCGAAGTGGTCTATATGGATAACCTCTCCCGCCAGAACCCCTTTTTCCCCAATAACAGGGTTGGGGAAGGAGGAGGTGTAGAGGTCATCTATTTTTTTACCCAGCTTAATGGGTTTTAAGCCCTTTGAGATATGGCCTGCTACTGGGGCGAAAATATCCCTGCCATGAAAAGTGGTGCTTATATGTGGAAGAAAGTATTTGGGATTGGTGACCTCTACGGCAAGGAGGGCCTTTTCTTTCCGTAATACAAGACTTAGCAGGCCATTGTCAGGGGCTAAGAAGGTATATTTTGGAGTCTGGACGCAAGCTATCCTCCGCCTTGTCCCTACCCCGGGGTCAACCACCGCGATAAAGATGGTGCCTTCGGGGAAATATTTATAGGCCGCGTAAAGGGTGAAGGCCCCTTCGTATATGTCTTGAGGGGGGATGTGGTGGGATATGTCTATGATTTGGGCCTTTTGGTTAATATTTTTTATGACAGCCTTCATTGCACCCACATAGTGGTCACGCAGGCCGAAGTCCGTCAGGAGGGCTACGGTCCTAGCCCTGGACATCTACAAAATCTCTCCAGCTATTGGTAAGGCATTGCCGCAGAACCTACAGCACTTATCTTCAAGGCCATGTATGCTTATGTAATACCCCATCCGCTCTATCACAGCCTTACCACATTTATTGCAATAGGTATGCTCACCTGGGTGGTCGGGAACGTTACCTATATATACAAATTCTAGCCCTATGTCCATGCCTATTTCTCTGGCTTCTTCTAGCTTTTCTATAGGCGTGGGTGGGAGGTGCCCGAGTTCAAGGTATGGGTAGAAACGAGTAACATGCCAGGGGGTCTCCTTGCCAAGGTTTTCCAGTATAGTCTTGGCAATATCTCGTAGTTCTTCTGGGCTATCATTATAACCAGGCACTACGTTAGTAATAATTTCCACATGCATGTTCCACTTTTTCTTGGCCCTTAAGGAGGCTTCCAGTATGGGTTTTGGGTTTTTGATTTTGGCTACCTCTCGGTAGAATCGGCTGCCTTCCATCCTGCCTTTAAAATCTACCCTGTAAGCGTCCAGGTATGACCCGATAGCATCAATAGCCTCTGGCCCTATGTAGCCATTAGTAACAAAAACTGTGTAGAGGCCATGGGTTTTAGCCAGCTTGGCGCCATCCAAGGCGTACTCCATCCATATAGTAGGCTCATTGTAAGTCCAGGCGATTCCCCGACACCCACTCTGACGGGTGTGACTAATAAGTTCCTCAGGTGACATGGCTGCTGTACGCACCGAGGTTGCCTCCAGCCTGGCATGGGCAATCTGCCAGTTCTGGCAGTCACCGCAACGCATGTTGCAGCCTAACGAGCCTATTGAAAAGACAAGGCTCCCAGGCCAGAAGTGGAACAGTGGTTTTTTCTCTACCGGATCAGCACAGGCTGAGGAAACACAGCCGTAAATAAGTGAGTATAGCTTGCCGTCCTCATTTCGCCTTACACCACAGATACCTAACTTTCCTGGGGCAATGACGCAGTGGTGGGGGCAGAGAAAACAATGAATCTTGTTATCTTCCCCGGTAGATTCATAAAAAAGTGCCTCATGTTTGAACATCTTACCAGTAATCCAATATCACTATCTGAGGCTCATTGGGGAGGGTCTCCTTAGAGACCTTAAGGGTGTTGCCCCCCTCCTTCTTGACATTGTTTTTGCCCTCAATGAACTTCTTAGTGCTGTACAGTGTAAAGGTGCAGTCTTGAGTTTTATAATGCATTGGGATAGCTATTTTAGGGTTAATTTGCCCAAGTACCTCAATTGCCTGAAAAGGATCTATTGTTGTGACCCCACCTATAGGAATCATTAAGATGTCCACCGCTCCCAATGCCTTAATGTCCTCCTCGGTAAGTAAATGACCGAGATCGCCAAGGTGAACAATCCTGAGCCCTTCTAGCTGAAAGATAAATATTGAATTAAGCCCATCTTTTTTACCCGCCTTATTGTCATGGTAGCTAGATAGATTAGAGATGGTTACGTCTTTTACAGTCTCCTCTACTTTTTGCCACCTCCTGGCATCAGGGCTGAGCCCTCTTATAATTCTGGGTATATCGCCATACGGTCTGACGTAATTGTGGTCAAAATGTTCATGACTTATTGTTATTATATCAGGTGCGACTTCCGGTAAGGAATACCCGGTTTCTTCACCGAGGGGGTCTATAAGGATTTTTGTACCTTGCGAAGATTCAATAAGGAAACACGAGTGGCCAAACCACCTTATTCCCACTTCACTTAAAGACAGGTTACTCCAGAAAACCACAAGGAAAAACAAAAGTAAGTTCATCAAGGTGAATCTGGTTTGTATGTAACGGGGAGTCCTTTTCATTCCCATAACCCTCTTTTCAATTGACTAAAGAAACAGTTGACTAAGGTGTACGAAGTTCACTAACTGCTTTTTTCCCCTCTTCAATCCCTTCCGAGGATTCCATCTGTGCAATGCATTCTCTTATGCTCTTTATCCTTTCCGGGCCCATGATGTAGGCCTGGAAGAATTTTTCAAACAGTCCGTAAAAAACAACCCTGGGTTTAGAAGCATAAAGCCTTTCAAAGAATGTGGCAAGGCCTGTGGGGTCAAACCCTGCCCGTCGGGTATAGAGCAGGCCTAACTTATCGGCCTCATGCTCGTGCTCAATTGTATACTTTTGATAAACTATAAATCTGGCTAGCTCGTCTACACCCTCGTGGGAGTCAAGCGAGACGTTTTTATCCTTAATACGTTTGGAGGCATGTCTCAAGCAGACGTGGGCAATCTCATGCGCAAGTACTCCCGCCAGTTCATTCTCGTTCTCAACAAAATTTACTAATCCACTGGTTAAATATATATATCCTCCAGGGCTTGAGAAGGCATTTATACGCTCATCTTTTATAACTACGAATTTGAAAGGAAGACCATTTCTATCACATATCGGGATAATTCTATTGCCTATAGAGTGAACAGCCTGATTAATTGTCACATCTTCTTCAATTGTCAAATGGGCCCGAATTTCCTGGTCTATTGCCTCGCCAAACATGCACTCCGTCTCTTCCTTCATAACCTCTTCTTCTGAGTGGCTGGGCGATGGCTCAATAAGGATTGTAACCCATAGCAAGAGGCTAATTAGTTTTAATAATATACTATGCATTTTGACTTTAGTACCTATAGTGCTGTGCTATTGGCATACGGCGGCCTGAGCCAAAAGCCTTAGAGGTAATCCTGAGGCCGGGAGGGGCCTGCTTCCTCTTATATTCGTTTCTATCCACCATTTCTATCACCTGTCTTACCAGGGGCTCTCCGTAGCCAAGAGAGACTATGTCTTCAAGCTCCTTGGTCTCTTCTACATAGGCCTTGAGTATACCATCCAGAGTTGGGTAAGGAGGTAAAGTGTCCTGGTCTGTTTGATTGGGTCTTAGCTCGGCAGAAGGAACTTTTTCTATACTACTCTTAGGGATAATCCCCCTTTCCCTGTTAACGTAATGGGCCAACTGGTATACCATAGTCTTAGGCACATCGGCCATTACGGCGAACCCACCGCATAGGTCTCCATAAAGGGTGCAGTATCCACAAGCTAGCTCAGACTTGTTTCCGGTGGCCACTGCTAGGTGGCCAAACTTGTTGGAAAGGGTCATGAGGATGCTCCCGCGAATTCTAGCCTGTAGGTTCTCCTCCGCCACACCAAATGGCAACCCTTTGAACTCTTCCTTAAAGGTTTCCATATAGGTCTCAAAAACCGGTTGAATGGGAATTATTTTAAAAGTTATACCAAGGTTTTGGGCCAGCTTCCGGGCGTCCTCTACACTCCCCTTTGAGGAGAACTGAGAGGGCAGAGAGACCCCTACCACATTCTCCTTGCCTAGGGCAGCTACCGAAAGGCAGGCCACTACCGCAGAATCTATGCCGCCACTCAGCCCTATTATAGCCGATTTGAAACCACACTTCCTGGCATAATCCCGCAATCCCAGCACCAGGGCTTTATACACAGATTCTATTGGGTCAGCCTCTACAACTGTTATTTCCTTGAAGGGGGCTTTAAGGTCAACCACCAGAAGGTCTTCTTCAAAGTCTTTTGCCCTGGCCACTACCCTGCCCCAGTGGTCTATTACACAACTACTACCTTCATGGATGAGCTCATCGTTCCCTCCCACCATGTTTACATACACCAGTTCCACGTTATATTGGTCTGCCCTATGGGCTAGGCCCTTTAATCTGGTCTTATGTTCCTCAAAGGAATAAGGAAACGAAGCCATATTAATTATTAACCTTGCTCCTTGGCCGATAAGTGGGCGGATGGGGCCTGTCTCTTTTAGGAATTCCTCCCCTAGCGTTAGCCCTATTTTCCTCCCCATGTACTCTACTACTGAGACTGCGGGGTCTGAGTCAAAATATCTAGCCTCGTCATAGACATCATAAGTGGATAGTAAAAACTTGTGGTGTATAGAAAGCACTTTCCTATCCTTTACAAAGGCTACTGCATTATATAAGGGTTTCCCCCCTCTAGGGCTTTTTGTATTTACAAAACCAATAAGCGCGGCAATATTTTTCACCTCGTACGATAACTTTTCAAGGGCCTCAAGATTGTCCTGGATAACCCCTGGGTGTTCAAGGAGGTCTTTGGCAGGAGAACCCAAGAGTGCCATTTCAGGGAACACTACCAGATTCGCCCCTCTCTTTTTTGCCTCCTCTACGCTAGAGATTATCTTTTGGGCATTCTCCTTAAAATCAGCAACAGTCGGATTAATCTGCGCTAAGGCTATTTTCATTATATTTGCTCTCTTACCTCAAAATGTCATTCTGAGGGAGTGTAACGACCGAAGAATCTAGATTCTTCGCTTCGCTCAGAATGACACATGTGGTGACATTCTTAGAGGTTCTCTATTATATCGCTAAAGGAACTTCTATCCGCTCACCTGTAGCCTCGTTTATTACGAGAATCTTCCCTCCGTTTTCTTTCTGCAATTGCTCGTTAGCGTTTAGCAGTTCTATTCCGTAGATAGTGCCATCTGGCGCAATATCTACGTTTAGTTCATCGCTGACCTTTATTGTCTCTACTTCAGTAATCTTCTCGTGGAGGCGCAGGTAAGCTATGTTGTATCTTGGGTCGTATGTGAGTTTCATGGGGAGACCTTTTGTACTTTGTTATACATTGTTGGTTATACATTGTTGTTTGTTTTTTTTAAACTAGAATTCACCAGACAGTTCTAAAGAAATTCCTTTAATAATTTTTCTTAGAGTTTCAATGTTATCAATATTTTCAATTATTAGCTTTAGATATCCTTCCTTAAAGACAACAAATCCATTTCGTAAACGGTCAAAATACTTATGAAATGAGGTTAAAGCTTTCTGATAACCACTTTTATCTTTAACCTTTGGACTCTGGCATTTTCTTTGGAATTCCTCTATGTTAAAAACAGCATAAGGAATAGTAACCACTGTTTTCTTTTCTCCAACAGTTCGGGCCTCTTTTCTCTGACTTATCTTGGCTACCTGGAACCCTATGTCTTTGACCTTTGCATCAATACCTTTAGCATCTAGTTCCGCATTACATTCTAGTTGAAGTCTCTTACCTTCCTTTGAGCATACATACTCAAACATGTAGCAAAAGTCTAGTTGTGTAAGAACAGAAACCCAGGTTCTGTACATCCTTGCCCTAAATCCCTTTTTAAACCATCCATTATTTTCCTTATCAAAATAATACTTCTTAAATTTTTTAAGAGCTTGAGCGCTTTCTGAAAGGGTATTAATTTCCTTGTAGAAAATTTCAAACCATTCATCAAAGTTTAAAAACTTTCTTTCAATCCAGTAATACTTAAATATTGAAGCCAGTGGCAAAACTTCTTTAGGTAAATCTTGTTCTACCCACTTAATATCTTTTAATTCCTCCCGGTATTTATTTAGTGGAATACTTTCAAGAAATTTCCTATAGCCTGACAAATGACCGGTCGGGTTATTCATAAGTTGGCAATGATTTTATTTCACGCCATTCTTTTTTAGTTGGTAAAGGCAGGCTCTTTAACTGGGTAATGCTTAAATGATAGGTAATTTCACGATATACTTCCTTTACATATTTTCGCACATAGTCAGAGTTTAGGTATTCCACAGCTTCTTGGTCACTGAGGTCAAAACTACTGCTAAACAAGTCATCCTTTTTGAGGAGGTGATAAATATCACCCATCCAAGGATAACATTTTTCATCGTAAGCTGCTGCTACCCTTCCGTCTTCTCTGAAACCTAGACCAACAACAATATGTGGAACGCCAAAATATCCTCTTAGTTTCTTTATTTCTACTTTTTTTATCCAATAACCAGTAAGATTACCGTAAGTAATTTTGTTACACTTAAGATTTCGTCCGTTTAAAAGTGGTAAATAATTAATTTCGTTCAAAGGGTTTTCTTTCGTTATGTAAGAGCTATGTTTAATCTCGGGAGTTCGCGGGGAGATTCTTATTTCGTAAATATCGCCTAATAGATAGGAACAGATACTCTCTAGGGTGCGTGTACAACCTGTTTCAAACTTGACTACTTCGCCTTGCCAACGGTGATCGGTTTTTATAGGGTAAATTTTATTTTCTTGGTACTCTAGAAGTTTGATACTTGAATTGAACTTACTAGATTTATGGAAGTCTAAAACCACCGCAGCGACATCTGCTTCGGGCTTGAAAACATCTGGGCCCAAATAAATAATTGTTGTCCTCCCATTCCTTGACAAAAAAGTCCTTAATTTCTTGAATTCATCAAGAATCATAAATGTGGCTGGCACAATAAAAATCAATTGCCCTTCAGGTTTGAGTAACTTAATAGATTTTTCTATAAAGGCACCATAAACGTTATATTTTCCGTACCAGGTTTCATACATACTTCTGTATTTCTCTTTAGTAGCAGGGTCTATTCTTATGGTGTAGTGTTCAGACAGACTAGGGATGCCATAAGGCGGATTACCAATAATTAAATCAAAACTTAACTTTGAATGCCATAAGAGATAATCAGCAAGAATTAACTCAATATTCTCTGCAATATTCGTGGTTTTTAAATAACTTACGATTTTTTGGTTTATCTCCACTCCAAAGACTTTAGCCTCCTTAAAGAGTCGCGGGTAATTTCTCTTTATTCCCATTAGAAATTGAACTAAACCACAGGCAGGTTCTAAAATAAAAGTATCCTTTTTGCCTGCATACTTGCTGGGATCAATCAGGCTTACCATAAAGTTGACAACTTTCTCAGGTGTGAAGAAAATACCATAGTCCTTCCTTACCTTTTCAAGATGATGGTTTATAGCTGTCTGGTGAATATATAGAGTTGATGCAACGTCTTCTCTTATGTACAGAGGATTCTCTTTCCTCTGACTGTATTTTGTTGGTAGCCTGGGTCGCTCTGATTCCATTTTCTCTTATAGCCTTTAAGCCGATATCTTATGCTTCCCTTATATACACCGATCTCCATATACTATTGTATATTATCTTCAAGATAGTCTAAGTTTCTAAGCCCTTATGGATTCACAGTTTCTCACCCCATCCTCAACCTCTCCTCCGTCAGCCTCTTTAGTTCCTCCAGTCTCTGGCTTTTTCGGATAGGGTAGGTCTCATTTGTCCTCAACCTCTTTAGCCCTTCTGGCAGGCGGGAGAGGGATTCTAGGGACTTCTTTTGTATGTCCCTTATGTCTGGTGATTCCTTGCTCAACTTACCGTTAAGTATAACCGGTTCAAGAATGGGTTGCCCTCCAATGTCCTCGCTTTCCACCCCAATTATATCCTCCTGAAAAACCCCATCGTGATTTAGGAAACGATAGACCTGTTTTCTGGAGGGGTAAAAGACCTTTTCTTCACTGAACTTCATCCTTGGGATACGCTCTCCGTGCCGTTCCTGTTCCACCAGTTTGTATATCCCCCCAAGGGCTGGCTGGTCCTTTGAGGTAACCATTTCGGTGCCTACGCCAAATATGTCTATGGGGGCGTTGTTTTGCATTAGGCCATCTATTTTATCCTCATTCAGGTCACCACTGGCCATTATCTTTACGTGAGTCAGACCCGCCTCGTCCAGTATCCTTCTTACCTCTTTGCTAAGGTATAAGAGGTCTCCACTGTCCAGCCTTACAGCAAGAAGCTTGTCTTTTGTGTGAATTTCTTTAGCAAGATGGGCTGCGCGTAAGGTATCATAAGTATCTATGAGCAGGGCTGTGTTTTCTGGGAAGATCCGGTGAAAGGTGTTAAAGGACTCCCCTTCATTATCAAAGGCCATGACCCAGGAGTGGGCCATTGTGCCCATGGCAGGTATACCTAATTGCTGGGCTGCTAAGACGTTAGAGGTGGAGCGGCACCCGCCTATAAAGCAAGCCCTGGCTGCCAGCACCGCTGCCTGTGGACCGTGGGCCCTCCTGCTTCCAAAATCTACCACCTCCCTACCCCTTGCCGCAAGTACCACTCTTGCGGCCTTTGAGGCAATAAGTGTCTCAAAATTTATGGTAGCTAGCAGGTAAGTCTCCACAATCTGAGTCTCTATCATTGGGGCAGTTACCCTGAGCAGAGGCTCCTCGGCAAAGACTGCCGTACCTTCGGGGACTGCGTAAACATCCCCGCTAAAGTGGAATTTCTTTAAGTAGCTGAAAAAATTTTTATGCACATATTTGAATGAGGGATGATGACTTATGTAATCTATCGCCTCTTTAGAGAAGTGTAGGTGAGTAAGGTAATACAGGGCCTGCTCCAGACCAGCAGCTATAAGAAAGGAGCGGTTTTCGGGTAATTTTCGTACAAAGAGTTCAAATGTGGCAGGACTGTTCATATTGTTTTGGAAGTAACCTGCCGCCATCGTAAGTTGATAGAAATCGGTTACCAGTGCGAGGGTTTCTTCATTTATGAATAAGGATTTTGGCCCTTTCAAAAAGCCTCTCCTTCGGGTTGCAAAATCATCTGCGTTTTGTCTAAATTTGTTTAAAGATTGCTTAAAAACAGACAGAATATGCTTATTTTTATAACAAATTTTAATAAATATAGACAATTCTATGCACTTTGTAAATATGCAAGTAAGTGCTTATGTTGTTTAGGATTTAGATTCCTCTACCGAGAGGGGGTGATTCTGTAAACGGCAAGCTAAGCCATTTTAATTTTTTACTTTTGGATTTGTCTGTTGCTTAGTTTTTATCCCATTTTTAAAGAGTGGGATTAATGTGGATTCGCAAATTTCCCTCTTCCCCCCTTTGATGGAGGGGAAATCTTGTCAAAGCTTGAATTTGAGAAATGTCTGATTTTGTACACAATTTTGAAAAATCATACTTGACAAAGAAAAGATGAAAGGCTAAAATTTTGAAGTTCTATTAGTTTAGTAGATTTTATAGGAATTCAGGGATGAAACTCGGACTGGATTATAAATGGGTTTCTGGGTGGCTTTTGAGCAAGAAGGCTATTTCTTTTGGAGATAAAGTCTATTAGTATGATAGACTTACTTTTTTCTCCCAGCGCTTACTAATGTAAGTTATTCTAGTTATTCTGGAGGTACTACAGTGGGTAATGAGAATTTCCTTGTGCAGTCAGCAAAGAGACCCCCGCGGAGGGGTGTTGCTTCTTCAAGTAAGCCCGTAAAGCTCCAGGTGGTGGGGGTGAGCAAGGCCTACAGGGCTACTAACGGTAATACTACCCTTGCCCTTCAGGATATAAATTTTGAAGCGAGGCAGGGGGAGTTTATTTGCATTGTAGGGCCATCTGGGTGTGGTAAGACTACCCTTCTTAATATTGTGGCTGGACTGGATAAGGCAGGTTGTGGGGATGTTCTTTGTAATGGCAAAAGGGTTCAAGGGCCCGGGTTAGATCGTATTGTTATGTTCCAGGAATCCGTGCTCTTTCCGTGGTTGACTGCAAGGAAGAACATTGAGATAGGTCTTAAAAGCAAGGGTATTTCAAAGGGAGCCAGAAAGGTAAAGGCATTGGAGTTTCTTAAACTGGTGCATCTTACCAAATTTGCAGATGCCCATCCCCACGAACTCTCTGGAGGTATGAGACAAAGGGTAGCACTGGCCAGGTCCTTAGCCATGGACCCGGAGATTCTTTTAATGGACGAGCCATTCACGGCTCTGGATGCCCAGACACGCTGGGTACTTCACTACGAGTTACAAAATATATGGGAAAAGACGGGCAAGACCGTATTGTTTATAACCCACAATCTTAGGGAAGCTGTGTGTCTTGGAGATAGGGTGATAGTTATGTCCAGTAGGCCGGGCCGCATAAAACAGGAGTATTATATAGACCTTCCCAGGCCTCGCGATGACGGCAGTGTGGAGGTGGCCACACTAGCTGAAGAGATAATGGGGATATTGAAGAGCGAGATAGAGAAGGTTATGAAAGAGGAACTGGACGAGGGTTCCTGCAAAGAGTGTGATATAAAGCCTGTATGCGTAGGGGGCGTATCCGAGAAGACCTACACAAATCCTTCAACCTCTTGAGTAGGTTATAGTTATATAAGTGGCTAATTCTTAACTCTCTAACAAAAAGGATAGAACTTTGGTTGCACGTAAAGTTACTCTATCTAGAAAAGAGCCGGTGGCACTTCACCCAAAGAAACGCACCCCATGGAAGAATTATGCGATAAGGGTTGGGTTTTATGTAGGGATTATAGGTATTTGGGAATTATTGTACCTTTCAAGGCTCTGGCCCCCTTATATGGTGCCATCTCCAGTAGACGTTGCCATGACCCTTTACAGGGGATTTGAGGACAAGAGTTTACTGATTGGTATTGGGATAAGTATGCAGAGGCTCTTAATAGGGTATGTAGTCTCAGTAGTTATCGGAATTATCCTAGGTCTCCTTATTGGCAGGGTGAGATATGTGGAGCAGACGATTGGTACGGCTGTGCTGGGTCTACAGGCCCTTCCCAGCATTTGTTGGCTACCGCCGGCCATCCTATGGTTTGGTCTCAATCAGATATCTATAATTTTTGTGGTATTCATGGGCTCTGTCCTTGCAATCACAATCTCCACTCAGGACGGGGCAAAACATATACCGCCACTACTTATAAAGAATGCTAAGGTGCTTGGTATCAAGGGATGGCGCTTTTACTGGGAGGTAATGCTCCCGGCCATGCTGCCTTCCATAGTAACAGGGATGAAGCTGGGATGGAGCTTTGCCTGGAGGTCTTTAATGGCGGGGGAACTCCTGTTCATGAACCTGGGCCTGGGTTACCTACTGGAAATGGGAAGGGACCTCAATGATATGAGCCTCATATTTGCGGTGATGTTAATAATTGTGGCTATTGGCCTTATGGTAGACCATCTTGTGTTCGCCGCAGTGGAGGGGGGCATAAAGAAACGCTGGGGATTGTTAACAGAAGAACACTAGAAAATACGCAAATGATTTACATTCTAAGATTTATTTCTTTTTCCATTATTCTAAATTTTTATACACCTTGCCTTTTAGCTAAGGAAGAGAAGGTCTTAAGGGTGGGTTTCTTCCCCAACGTAACGCATGCTCAGGCCATTGTGGGGCTAGCCAGGGGCGATTTCCAACGGCATCTGGGAGAAGATGTAAAAATAAGAACAAAGCTCTTTAATGCTGGCCCGTCAGTAATAGAGGGTATGTTCGCGGGGTCTATAGACTTGGCATACCTTGGCCCTTCCCCGGTTGTTAACGGTTATATAAGGTCAAATGGGGAGGTTATTAGAGTAATAGGGGGGGCTACTAGTGGGGGTGTGTCATTTGTATTAAGGGAGGGTGTGGAAATCAACACCCCGAAAGACCTGGAGGGTAAGACCCTTGCTTCACCTATGATAGGCAATACTCAGGATATTTCTCTGAGGATTTACCTCAAAAGGGCAGGGTTAGAGACCGCAGAGAGGGGTGGAAAAGTGAAGGTTCTACCAGTAAGACCCTCTGACATAATAAGATTGTTTCTTAAGAAACAGATACATGGAGCTTGGGTCCCAGAGCCATGGAGTGCACGGCTAGTGCACGAGACTGGAGGAAAAATCTTTTTGGATGAAATGGACCTATGGCCTCATACGGGAGGGTTTGCTTCTACCCTGATAGTGGCAACTGCGGAAGTGCTCAGGGAACAACAAGGTCTCATAGAGAAGTGGCTTAGAGCCCATATTGAAGTTACCCAGTGGATAAAGAGCCACCCAAAGGAGGCCAAAGAGATAATAAACTCGGAAATAAAGAGGATTACCACAAGGCCTCTACCTCAAGCGGTGTTAGACGACGCTTTTGGTAGGGTTGAGTTTACTTATGACCCCTTTGTGGAGAGTATACAGACGTTTGCAAATTATGGCTATGAATTGGGCTACTACAAAAAGATGTTAGATCTTACAGGTCTTTACAACCTTGACCCTCTGAATAAGGTGCTTACAGAAGGCGGGTTGAGGTCAATAAGCCTAATTGGTGTTGATGAAGAAATAGACTAAGCGGTCCTGGTTTGGTTGAACTAAAAAGCCCTTTGACCCATCCTGAAAAGGCGATATAATTCATAACAAAAACCACCCTAACTCTAAGGGACGAATAATCATAACTGAATTTTGGATAAACATTCAGACTTTGCTGGAAGTTATTTAATAAAAATACTTACACAAGTTTTTGCCTTTAGCAAAGTGGGGGAGTGGGTTTGGAGTTTTTCTTTAATTCCCACCGGGTGTCAATATTGAAGCGGGCCCGTAGCTCAGTCGGCAGAGCAGCGGACTCATAATCCGTTGGTCGCAGGTTCGACCCCTGCCGGGCCCACTTTTTTTATAATGCTTTGCGTAAAATACCCAATGTCAGACTGGCAAACAATTGTGAAAAAAATTAGTCTTGTCCCCACACTGTTATACCGCAAAGACTCCCCACCACCCCAGTCATAGGCATGTTTGAAGGTAATCTGATTCTCAAGGACGTTGAGAGCTCTGGTCTTATGCGTGGGCTATGGTGAGGCTGAGGCGACATCATAGCAAAACTCTTATGGCCCATAAACTACCGGTAGAAAAGTTAACCGGTGCAACCGACTATTTTGCTAATCGGTTGCACCGTTACACGAAATGCAGGCAAAATTCCAAAACCGGGATTGGGGAAAAGCCAGTCTTCAGGGTGCTGTGGATATTACATAGACATGGGCCTTGTATGGGCCAAAGCTATCCGTGAAGGAAGCACCACTTACCGGAACACTCCTGTTCTCCTTATACACTGAGACATTTGTTGGGGTTTGTTCCCAGGTAAAGGTGGCGGTTTTATTGGTGCTGGTGTAGTTGTAGGCAAAGAGATAGCCCTTGCCGTTAACAAATTTCACCCTGGTTGGGATGTTGTTGGGATTATTATTCCCAACAAGAAGGTCCGGGCGGTCAACACTTGTGAGAGCTGCATCAATGCCTCTTAATTCATTCATCACCGCTTTGAGCCGCTCATGGTATTCCACCCGTTCAGCACACCAGATAGTGGAGTCGGGGTTACTGGCACCTGGTTGACAGACAGACGGCAATTCTTGAGTTGCATCAGGGTGCTCTCCTATGGAGTAGTAAAACAGCCCGTTGGCCCCTTCGGTAATTGCTATATAACTCATGTTCCGGAGTTCATCCTTTGTTGGCCACTGAGATGCAGTGTGGTGTTTCATGAACTGGAGCTGTACACCGAAAGGACGATACTTTCTGATTTCTTCGGGAATTGCCCTAACCCGCCCAGCAATCCATTCAAGGGGGTAGGGTTTTTTGTTTCTGATTGGGTAACAGTCAACGACAGGAAAGTCAATTATATCCCGCCAGTAAAAAAGCTGGCTAGCCTTATTAGCCACACCGAAAGTGACGCCATCCGGGTCAAATTTCCGGTGATAATTCAGGTATTTATCAAAAACCTCTGGGGCAAGTTCAGGGTAACACTCATCCATGTTTTTAAATCCAGCAAAATTAGGATGCCCCGAGATGGATTCTATAAAGGACCGTTTTGTGTTTCCAGGGTCAGACTTACGCACGTAATTTCTCCACAAACACTGGACATTCTTTATGTAGAAAACATCGTGGCGGCCAAGCGCATCACACAATGCGTCAATCCGAATGATTCCCTTGTCTCCTGAAAACCAGGTTATATTTTCAATATTCAGTGGCATTTCAAAAAGACGCCTTTCTGTGGTTAGTGAGTTTTCCCATCCGTCAGCAGTTTTTGATGATGTAACCTTATTATCTTCCATTCCGAGGATAAAGGTTGGCTTCCCCCGCATGAGAAGTCGGTTATGTTGATCGAAGGAGAAGGTCATTGAGGTGCGTTTGGTGCCGGAGACCTTAGAAATTCGGTAGGATGGGTATTCGTAGAGGAAGGCGTTGTCGCTCTTGCGAATCAGTTTAAAGCGGGCGATGTATGTCTTGCCATTTACTAAAGACGTGCCATCAAACTCTGCCGTAAACTTACTTTTTGCGGCAAAGGTCTTCTGGCTGACAGTTGCGTTATTAGCTTCATTAATAAGCATAATGTTGACCTTATAACCGGAAAGTGGAATTCCTCCGGGTGGATTGACCGAGACTTGGAATTTAATTGTCTGCGGCAAATCGTCAAAAAGCATTCCCCGGTAGTTGGGATAGGTCAAAAACACATTTATAGGAAGGGGTCTTTCTTCCCGTAGTCTCATATCATCAATCCAGGCAGTGCCAGAAGTAGGGGTAGTGTTGTTTATTTCCAGCCTAACCTCTCCATCTTGCGTGACTACTGTGCCGATATTTTCAATGTAGTGCCAGTTGGTAGTTCCATTCTGCCTCATGTCGGCTGTGGTGTGGCCTCCACCATCAGCATCAACATTGCGGCCCTTTAGTGCCACGAAGATTCCTTTTGACGCATCACTACCCATGTTGGAGGTCTTTATCCAGAAACTAAAGCGGTAGACCCCCTTTTTAAGATTTATTTTCTGACTGACAGGTGTAAGGGAGCCACCACCAAAATTAAAGCGTATACTTCTGTTTCCACTATGAGAAACATTATTATCAACCGTATAAGAGCCTTCCCAGTTTGCCAGTTTGCCAGATGTCAATGTTTCAAAGCCGCTATTAGCAAGTAAGTTCGGGCCAAGGTTATTACCGTAGTCGGGATACCATAGCAACCCACCGGCTTTTATATCTCCGCCTGGTGGGGGCAAGATGTTGAACTCTTGGCCATCGCCTGTGCCACTACAACCTATGTCGTTGGGGTAATCAACTTTACCATCAAGGTCATTGTCAATACCGTCTGAACACTGGGGTGTAGCTGTAAGAACCGAAGAATTTTGAATAAACAAAGACAAAAATATCGTGGAAAAGAAAACGAGAAGAAAAATGGTTTTCGTACTCATCAGGATAACCTCCTGTCTTTAATTGGTCAATGTCTATGCATTTCAATTCTTCTAGAGCAGTGTTTAGTGTTACCTTTATTTTTCTACAATTAGGCGGCATCCACACCCATCTGTGTGGTAACCCAGTCTAGAAATACATCCAAGGTAACTTACAGGTTCAGGTGGTTTGGGTATTACTAAAGAAGTTTCTGACTATCAGTGTGAGCTAATTTGGAGATGTTTCGCTAGCAGTTAAGATCTTCTTCGTGCATGATTCCTCCCTACACTTCCAAAATTACGACCACGGGGTGTTTTGTTTTCTGTGGATAATTTTGGTAAGTCGTTATTTTGAGTCATAATATTTCTGGATTATAGCAAGTATGAGGTATAGCAGGCAGCAGGCAGTGTGTAGCAGGTAGAAGTTGGCCTTCTTAACTCGTGAGGCGCTATACCTGTGAAGTAACTTTTGTTATTCGATTCTTATATAACTCATTTTACGCAGGATTATACTTTGCAATTTTTAAAAGTCAAGTAGAGAGAGAGAAATTTCTGTAACTACCGATTAATTACTATCTTTACAATACGTCTTGGGAAGGGTACTTCTTACACAAAGAGTATATTCTAATCCCATCGGATGCAGATGCTGGTCTTGAAAGTAATAAGGAAAATTGTTAGATTGATAGGAATGGTTGCACCGTAATACGCCTACTCTTATGTTTGAGTACAGTTATACCTTGTTTAGCGGGAGTAGTGGCGGCAGGTAATTTTCGGCAGGGAATAAGATGAACTGGGGAATAACTGAAACAAGTATTGAGGTTGCATTACTGATAACGGCTGTATTGGCCCTTTGCCTACTACTAATTGCCAGAGGTGGCAGGGCCGGTGTAGTAGCGATTATCACACTATACATATGTATAGGATTGAATCTGGCAGAGATACTCCTTAGACGGTATATGCGGATGCAGTCTACTGTGGAGTCGGCTACTTTAGAGACGGTAACGATAGTCATTGTGGCCACGGCCCTTTATTATTCTGTCCGCTCAAGGAAGGAGGGTAACAAGGCCTCGGGGAAGTTGGGGTTCGCGATCTTGTGCATGGTGTGGGCAGTAGTTATCTTTGGACTGGAAGTCCTCCTGGGTTTCATACTCAGGAAATGGGGTGTGGTTTAGGGATTACGTCTTGAGAAATTATGGTAGAAGAAATACTTACCCAAATAAAAGAGAGTAAGAAGGCGCGCAAGAAAAGGCTTAAGAGGGCTGCAACAGAGGCCTTTGTGGGTGCGCCTCAACCTGAGTGGTATAAGTTTAATGCAGGAGAAGTACTAAGACAGCTTGAAAGCAATCCCTCCGGTTTAACTGAGGCAGAAGCCGCGGAGAGGTTAAAGAAATACGGCCTAAACGAAATTACAGAGAAGAAAAAAACTCCCGCCTGGGTACAGTTTCTTAAACAATTTACAGAAGTCCTCATAATAATCCTTCTTGTGGCCACTGCTATATCCGCCGTTCTAGGTGAATACATTGATGCCGGTGTTATTTTTGCAATTGTTATTCTGAACGCTGTAATGGGTTTCATGCATGAGAGGAAAGCGGAGAAGGCAGTGGAGGCCCTTAAGAAAATGCTCGTGCCCAAAGCCAAGGTGCTCAGAAATGGCTCAGTGAAAGTGATTGAATCCCGCTCGGTAGTCCCTGGTGACGTGTTAATACTGGAAGCCGGGGAGCGCGTTACGGCAGATTGCCGTGTCATGGAGTACTTAAACCTCAAGGTCAATGAGTCCGTCCTTACAGGGGAATCCTTCCCTGTGGAGAAGGATTCTGAGGCAATGACCCACACTGCTACTGTATCCGAAAAGAAGAACATACTCTTTTCTGGTACTACGGTGGTTTATGGGCATTGCAAGGCTATAGCTACCTCTACTGGCATGCAGACCGAGTTCGGCAAAATAGCGGCCCTTTTGCAGGTGGAAGAGAAAGAGAGCACGCCCTTACAAAAAAGGTTGGAGAAGCTAGGTAAACTCCTCGGTATCATTATCGTAGTGATTTGTGTGGCAGTTTTTGGCACTGGTATAGCACGTATGGGGTTGAGTGAGGATGGGGGGCTAAAAGATTTATTCTTTTCCGAGCGAGAAAAGCTAATAGAGTTATTTCTAATCGCTGTTGCCTTGGCTGTAGCAGCAATTCCTGAGGCCCTCCCAGCTGTTGTAACTATTACCCTTGCCCTAGGTCTTACAAGGATGGCTAAGAGAAATGCTATTGTAAGAAAACTTCCAGCGGTGGAGACCTTGGGTTCAGCCACAGTAGTGTGTACAGATAAGACAGGCACCCTCACAGTGAATGAAATGACTGTAAGGAAGATATTTGCAGATGGTAAGGTAGTAGAGGTCAGTGGTGAGGGTTACGATACGAAGGGTGAGTTCTTGAATAATGGTGAGAGGGTAGAATTAAGCGAAGGGCTAAGACTTGTATTGGAAACGGGACTGCTTTGTAACAATGCAATCCTTGAAAAAGAACCAATTGGAGACCCTACTGAGATAGCACTGCTGGTATCGGCTGTGAAGGCAGGCTTACCTGATTTAAGGCAGCGGTACGACAGGATAGACGAAATACCCTTTGACTCAGAAAGAAAGAAGATGTCAGTAGTGTGTAATCCCGATGGTAGAAGGACAGCCTTTACAAAGGGTGCTGTGGAAAAGGTTTTAGAGAATTGTACACATGTTTATAGGGATGGGGCTATAAAAGAGTTAACTCAGGGGGATATTAATGAGATATTAGAGGTGAATCATCATTTTGCTAGTGATGCACTACGTGTATTGGCCTTCGCAAAAAAGGAATTAAAAGGGGGTGAGCACTTTGGGGAAGAGGGCCTGGTGTTTTTAGGTCTCCAGGGGATGATTGACCCTCCAAGGCCAGAGGTAAAGGGGGCTTATCAGAAATGTAGGGAGGCTGGGGTGCGGGTGGTTATGATAACCGGTGACCACAAGGACACAGCTGCCGCAGTGGCAAAGGAGATAGGTATTATGGAGGGAGGCACCCTTTTGACTGGGGCAGAACTTGACAGCCTAGATGATAGACAGTATGCCCAGGTGGCACCGGAAGTCAGGGTTTATGCAAGGGTGTCCCCACAGCACAAGGTGCGAATAACCGAGATGCATAAGAGGATGGGCCATGTGGTAGCTATGACAGGGGACGGTATTAATGATGCCCCGGCACTGAAGAGGTCAGATATAGGTGTAGCTATGGGTATAACGGGCACAGATGTTACCAAGGAAGCTAGCGACATGGTACTGTCGGATGATAATTTTGCATCCATAGTGTCTGCCGTAGAGGAAGGAAGGGGTATATTTGAAAATATAAGAAAGGTTCTATGTCACTTACTTTCCTCCAACTTTGGTGAAGTTGCTGTTATCTTTGGGGCAACAGTGTTAAACTTACCTCTGCCTTTACTACCGGTGCAGCTACTCTGGATAAACCTGGTGACCGATGGTCTTCCAGCCATAGCACTGGCGGTGGAGCCATTTGAACCGCACATAATGAAGCGTCCCCCAAGAAACCCAAAAGAAGGCATTGCTACGAAGGGTTTAATCATCTCCCTGGTAATCATTGGAATTATAAGTGCTGCACCTATTTTGCCATTATACTATATGGGACTGACTGTGGATGAAATTAGAACATCTGCTTTTACCTTCTTTGTTATTGTGGAGAAGTTTATAGCCTATAACTACCGTACTTTTGGCCCGTTTTATAGAAAAAGCTTTATTTCCAATAGGCTATTTCTTTTGGCTTGTGGTGTAGCTATACCTTTGCAGGTAGCCATTGTTTATGTGCCATTTCTTAACTCTTTATTTAGTACAGTACCTATTCCGTGGTGGATCTGGTTAGCAATCATTGGTGTATCTTTTGTCGTTTTCGGAATAGTGGAAGGTATAAAGGCCTTGTTAGCTCGCTTTGAGGAGGTCACACACAGACCTAAACCTCCCAAAAAGGTTAGACTGAAAGTAGTTGCGGCAAGGAGAGAAGAATGGCCCACGAGGCGGGCAACATGGTAAATGATGAAGAGCAAAAAGGGTTGTAGTCTTACCTAAATTGTGGGTAACTTTCTCAGGAAAAAGACGTACACCAAAGCCCATGGCCAAAAACCTGTTGTTTTCTAGCTCTTTCTAGGCGGAAGGTAGTGAAATCTTTTCTCCCACTTAAGCTAGGTTACGCCCTAGGAGATTAAATGGTAAAGACAGTTAAAGAGATTCGTAAGAAAAAACCTAAAAGGCTGGAAGAGTCCTTTTTGAGAAAACCTGAGCCAGAGTGGTATAAACTCACGTCTGAAGAGGTATTGAAACGCTTTGATAGCAATTCCTTTGGTTTAACTGATGCAGAGGCAACAGATAGATTAAACAGGTATGGTCCAAACGAGATTGTGGAAAAGAAAAAAACTCCTGCTTTTCTACAATTTTTGAAGCAATTTACGGAAGTACTATTGGTCATCTCGCAGATAGCCGCTGTTGTAGCAGCCGTTGCGGGGGAGTTTATTGACGCAGGGGCTATTTTTGGCATTGTCATACTGAGTGCTGTAATGGGTTTCATGCACGAAAGAAAGGCAGAAAGGGCAGTAGAAGCCCTGAAGAAAATGCTGGTACCTAAGGCCAAGGTGCTCAGAAATAGCTCAGTGAAAGTGATTGAATCCCGCTCGGTAGTCCCTGGTGACGTGTTGATACTGGAGGCAGGGGAGCGTGTTACAGCGGATTGTCGCATTACTGAGGCTTTTAACCTTAAGGTCAATGAATCAGTTCTTACCGGAGAATCTGTCCCTGTGGAGAAGGACCCACACGTTATAAGTGAATCTGCAACCATTCCTGAAAGGAAGAACATGCTCTTTTCTGGAACTACTGTGGTTTATGGTAATTGTAAAGCTATGGCCACCTCTACTGGCATGCAAACCGAGTTTGGTAAGATAGCCACTATACTCCAGACACAAAAAGAGGAATACACACCCCTGCAGAAGAAACTGCAGAGGCTCGGTAAATTTCTGGGTGTTGCCATACTTGTTATATGCGCTACTGTCTTTGGTGTGGGGATAGTCCGTGTCGGTATTGCTGACCGCGAGGCATTGTTAGATTTATTTCTTACTGCTGTCGCCCTAGCTGTGGCGGCCATACCGCAGGCTCTTCCTGCCGTCGTAACTATTACCCTAGCGGTAGGGGTTACAAGGATGGCCAAGAGGAATGCTATTGTAAGAAAGCTCCCTGCGGTGGAGACTCTGGGTTCAGCCACAGTAGTGTGTACAGATAAGACAGGCACCCTCACAGTGAATGAAATGACTGTAAGGAAGATATTTGCAGATGGTAAGGTAGTAGAGGTCAGTGGTGAGGGTTACGATACGAAGGGGGAGTTCTTAAATAATGGTGAGAGGGTAGAATTAAGCGAGGGGCTAAGACTTGTATTGGAAACGGGACTGCTTTGTAACAATGCAATCCTTGAAAAAGAACCAATTGGAGACCCTACTGAGATAGCACTGCTAGTATCGGCTGTGAAGGCAGGCTTACCTGATTTAAGGCAGCGGTACGACAGGATAGACGAAATACCCTTTGACTCAGAAAGAAAGAAGATGTCTGTTATATGTGTAACAGATGAAGGGAATGTAATACATACAAAGGGTGCAATGGAAAATGTATTAGGCAGTTGTACTCACATATACAAAAATGGGAGGATGGAGGAAATAACTCAAGAGGATGTTAATGAAGTTCTAGGAGTAAACCATCTTTTTGCCAGTGAGGCATTACGTGTCCTGGCATTTGCAAGGAAGGCACTAAAAGAGGGGGAGTCTCATGAGGAAAAGGATCTGGTGTTTCTTGGATTACAGGGGATGATTGATCCTCCAAGGCCAGAGGTAAAGGAGGCCTACCAAAGGTGTAAGAAGGCTGGGGTGCGGGTGGTTATGATAACCGGTGACCACAAGGATACAGCTGCCGCAGTGGCAAAGGAGATAGGCATCATGGATGGGGGTACCCTCCTAACCGGGATGGACCTAGACGGTTTGGACGACGAAGAATACAAACGAATGGCGCCAGAGGTCAGGGTTTATGCAAGGGTGTCCCCACAGCACAAGGTGCGAATAACTGAAATGCATAAGAGGATGGGCCATGTGGTAGCTATGACAGGGGACGGTATTAATGATGCCCCGGCACTGAAGAGGTCAGATATAGGTGTAGCTATGGGTATAACGGGCACGGATGTTACCAAGGAAGCTAGCGACATGGTTCTTGCCGATGACAACTTTGCCACCATAGTCTCTGCTATTGAAGAGGGAAGAGGTATATATGAAAATATGAGGAAATTTGTATATTACCTTCTATCCTCTAACTTTGCTGAGGTTATTACAATTTTTTCTGCTGTACTGTTAAATATGCCATTACCGTTGAAAGCAGTACAACTGCTGTGGATAAATCTAGTTACGGATGGTCTTCCAGCCCTTGCCCTGGGGGTAGAACCTTATGAGCGACAAATAATGAATCGCCCACCAAGGGACCCAAAGGAGGGTATAATTACAAAGGCCATAATCATTTATCTGATGGCAGTGGGTTTTGTGGTGGCCGCAGCCACACTTTCTTTATTCTATCTTGTGGTTAATCTAGAGGAGGCCAGGACTATGGCCTTTACCTTCTTTGTGGTAGTGGAAAAGTTCATAGCCTACAACTTCAGGTCTTTTGGGCCATTTTATAAAGTGAGCTTCATCTCCAATAAACAACTGCTTATAGCCTGTGCCATCTCTTTTCCACTCCAGGCAATGATAGTTTATGTGCCCTTCCTCAACCCAATCTTCCATACGGTACCGTTGCCGTGGTGGGGTTGGTTAGAGATAATTGGTGTCTCTTTTGTTGTCTTCGGGACAGTAGAGGGAATAAAAGCCTTGTTACTCCGGTTTGAGAGGGCAGCCAGCCGACGTAAACCCCCAAAGAGGATGAGACTAAAAGTAGCTAGTGTAAGGAGAGAAGAATGGTCTGCCGGGCTTACAGCCTGGTAAGGAGCATACTAGATTTTAATCTGATTTTGGAAGCTAAATAAAATCCTTTAAAATAGAAAAAATGATGCACTCAGTTAGCAAACACCTGCTGGCCGTTTACCATCTGTTAATAAAAGAGGAGGGAGAGCATGCCAAAAGAATTGACACTTTCTAGTGAAGAAGCTCGCAGATTAGTCCTTCTTGGTAATTTTAAGACTGACACTAATACTGTTACTATTTCGGGTTCTCTTGTTGTTCCTACAGTAACTATCAATAGCTCCCAGCTACCTTTTTCAGGAATAACTATCAATGGTAAGCTGGACATGGAGGGGTCAAATATTTTCGGGAAGAACCCCGTCAATTTTGAAAAGATAACGGTTGATAAATTTCTGAATCTTGCAAGGGTAACAATTCAAAGAGGTCTGAATCTTTCAGCAGCAAACATCAAGGGTGAACTGAGTTTTTACAAGGCCAAGATTAATGGTGACTTGAACCTTGAAGGTGCAACTATTGAGGGCGGGCTTTGCCTTAGGGATGCGACTATTTGTGGTACTCTCAACCTTTTCGGGGCGACCGTCAGGGGCTATTTGGACCTTACGACAAAGAGAGGGCCAACTGCGATTATTGTGGAACCCAGGATGGCAGATTTAATCCACTTCGCGGCACCCAATATCCCTATGGTAGTCAGTAAACTATGAGACCACATACTGTTTCAAAGGATACAAGAGGCAACACGCACCAGCCTATTTCCACTGAGGAGTGAATGGTAGAAGGGTGTCAAATTTAATTCACACTAATCATCTAAAGGAGATTTAGATAAATAAGATGAAACTACAGGGGTTTTTCTTTTTAATAACTTTACTTTATGCTGGCATAACCTTTGCCGAGAGTGTTACAACGCCCATTGATTATATAAATCAGAGGGATAGGGAGCGGCTTACCCAAATTCTACAGACGGTATCCAAGAAGACCAATATGCCCACAAAGGAGGTGCACGAGGAGTTCTGGGTAATACTTTGTAAGCAACACAAGGGTTGGACGGAAAAAGAGATTGAGGCGCTTAGGGACCAGTTAGTAGGAGCTTCCCTGATTTACATGAAATACTATTGGGAGGATGCCCTTGAATCATTCACAAAGGGCTCCCCGGAAAAGAGTTCCCAGAGGGCAAGTTATGAGGAGAAGTTAATAAAACTCGGCACCCTGAGCCAGGAAAAGCTTAAGGAAAATGACGAAAATATCAGGAGAATAGCCTTCCGCGAACCCCTGAACACTGGCAGCGGGCCAGAGTACGTGGTTACTGAACAACACCTACATTATACCCTTTCATTTGTTGAATCCGCAGCAGAGAGGATATCAAAGTTGTTTAGCAAGGAATATAAGGAATAAGGCTGAGCTTCTGAGCAGAGGTAGGATCTGCCTTAAGCAAATAACTTTACTCGGATTGAACACTTTCGTTTCTCATTATGGGAGTTTCTTGTAAATGTCAAAGCTTTTGTCCCAAGATGAGCAAAAAGAAGTTTTTCACACAGCCTATCACGTAGCGCTTCCATATATTAAACTCTGAAGGAAGAAGACTTAGAATCTTATGAGGAATCATACTGTAAATGTCATATGTCACTTCCAGCTGTTGAATTACTTTAACCAATCGCCTAATATTTCCAGGCTTATTCCTTGCTACCGAGCCACTCTTGGGTCTATCTGAACTAACATCCCAATAAAGGTGATGTATTAGCTCGATTAGATTTTTATTTGAGATAATATTTTGTCTGCATGCAAACACTTCCACAAAATCGCTGATTTCATCAATGGGTGTTTTTAGAAAGAGGAAAGAAAGTGGTTCCCCATAAAGTGAGTAAATATCATAAGCACCTGCCACATAATGTCTAAAATAGTCAGTGTAATCAGTGCTACAAATGTACCTTGCGCTTTCACGAATCTTCCGATTCCCTTGTCGAAGGGGGCATAACTGCCCAAACCACAAATATGCAAGCCATGTCCAAATGCCAGAATTTTCAATAATAATAGATCTGTCGGTATTAGCTTTTTGAAGGATGCCTGTCAGATATCTTCCGATTTCTATTCTTGTTGAGAAATTTTTTGTTTCATCGATATCCACGAGAGGCTGAAATTCATGCGAGTAGGGCTCAGTATTTAAATCAGGATGGGGCAATTGTGGTGCATTCTTTAGACTCTGGATATATTCGCGAAATCTATCAACACCCTGACTGGACATTTTTCTAAGGATGACCATCACCTTATCTCGCCGGTTGATCGATTTATATATTCGCCCCACTCATTCCTGGACGCGCAAAACTCTTCAATCACCCTATCAATCCATAGCTTTACTCTCTCTTTTTCAAAGTTGCCATCTTCTGGATTCAGACTTTCTGGAAGACTCTCACCAGGAAGTATCCGTTGTGCAAATTGTAACCAGTCTCTATGCCAGTCAATAGGTGGGTCGGTGGATGACGCAACACCTTCTACAAAAACCATGTGGATTAACACTTCTCTAAAGACAGCAGGATAGGTGAACATAATAAACTGTGGATCAGACTTAGCAATGTTTTGAATGTTTTGAATCTTAGTATTTAGAAGTAACAAAGGGGCGTTTTCATCTTCTGAGTACTCAACTTTCCATATTTGCTGGCCTAGGTCACGGAAATCGACAGGGAGAATAGGCTTTTTATCCGCGCCTGACTCAGGCTTAAGCTTATCTGCATGTGCAAGTATCAAACCGTAGTGCTCGGATTCGTCTACTACAAGAAGTTGAAACTTTAGATTTTCACCGTAGGCCAGGGTAGCAAGTCCAGTATTCTGAGGAGGTACAATATTTTCTACTGTTCCAAAATTATATCGCCTGCGTTCTGTTCTATGATAGGCATCCAAATAAACCTTTGCATTACTAAGAAGGTCTATCCCGTTCAGGTCTATTGTTGCACTAAATGATTCAACAGACTCACCGCTCTTGTTCAAATTTATTGATATCCTCTCCCTGGGTATCCTTCTCCTACCAGTAAAATTAAACCGCCGTTTCATTCTTTTTTTCCCTTACATCAATAATGAGGTCCCTATTTGGATCAAACCCCTTTACCGCCAGTTCAAAATTGCCTTTCGCCTGAACCTCTATTACATTCCTATTTGCGTTTAATATTTTGCATCCTTTTCGTTTGATGGAAACTGATCTACTTTTAAGATCAAAATCAGCCAAATCGTAATTTGTAAATGGATTCCCCCTTCTAACATCATATGCAACTGTTATTATTACCTTAATAGGACGTGGAATATCCAATCTATCCAGAGATACCCTGAACCCTTTATCAATCTTGGTGACATTAAAAGGAGGTGGTTTCTTGGAAATAGGGGGAATATCTGATCCAGTCGTTGTTTGCTTATTTTCTTGAGGAGAACTTTCTGCTGTAAAAAATATTTCCTTTAAAAAATCTTTCTGTTGTTCTTTTGGTGGTTGGTCAATTATTGAAACGATTTTACTCATGTTTTTCTTAATGAATCGAAGTGTTCTTGTAGAATATTCATATTTATTTTTGAATTCTTCGATTCTTTCATTCCAATCTGTATGGGCAGGTGTTTCACAATCCCCGAGAAACTCATTTATTGTGCTTTCTTCCGCCACTAATAGGCCACGTACAGGATGGGTCCCCATTACTTTAATGTCAGGAATTGTTATCCCAGAGCGAATATAAAACTCTTCGGATTGTTTCATCTCGGGATACCTTTTTAGATACACTTCAAAGTGTGTTAAAACTGGCTGTGGTTCTTTCACCTTCTTTATTGTGACAGGGATTTTGAACGCCACAAGATTACCTGAAGTGAAAGCATTTTTAACCAGCCCCACTTTATCACCGAAAGATTCTTCTGTAATTTCTGGCTTATTAGTTTGTCTCAGTTCAATAATATCGGTGTTGTGTCTTACGTTGTTTATGAACTGCAACAGTTCCAAAACATTAGTTTCTTCCCAAGATGTGCCCTCCCAGCATTGTGAAGATGCAATATTTATTAAGTTCTGTGAATTCAAATTTATGTCACAGTTAGACTCCCTTATCTCAACCTCAAGAATTCCCTGCATAATGGCATAAAAGTAGTGAAGTATCACAGACCGTGTAACAGAAGATGCAGTTATCTCATCATTGGGCATAGGAATAACAAGGGAAAGACCAAATTCATTTTTCCTGCTGATTGAAAATTTTTCTTTAAGATCTTGTATCGGTCGCTCATCAGCCAATGGCTTAAAATCTTTTTCTGCAAAGTATGCATAATAATCATAAACGCGATTGTCGATTCTGTGAGTTTTGAGCAAAGCTTTTCCCATTAATAGTACACGGGAATCATCTTGCCTTTTAGTAAGGCCCCAAAAGGATCTGAGTTTTGAAGAGAGATGAATAGTGGTTTTACCAAGCCCCCATCTGCCTGCTTCTCTACCACTTTTCTTAGATTTCCCTTCACACCACCAGAAATTATAAAAGTTACTGCGTCCCTGAGGTCGCTGCTTTTCACCAGTATCACCATCCAACCCAGTGGTTCCAAAATCCTCTATAGTAAGAAACCGAATATGGCCAAAGTCACTATAATCAGGGGGTAGTAAATTGCACTCTCTAAGGTGTCGTTCTAAATCCTTAAAATAGACATTCCTTACGTTTTCTATATTTACGGTACCAAATGTAAAACATAAGCGAACTGCGTTCTCCCCTGGCTTTCCAGCATCGAGTGAATTCTGAATAACCTCTCTGACAATTGCTTCGGATGGCTCCGTGAGATGGAAAAACTCACCTTCATGGGGGTCTCTTTCCGGCGCCCCTCGTTCCAGTTCTTTAAATATCCACATAATTTGTCCCTTAAAACCAGGAGTTTGCTAGAACACACGAGTCTTTTTGTACCCAAGGTGCTTATTTTGAGAACAATTCTGTTGTCGGGCGGCATCTTATCCCACGCCAGACATGTTATCAAGTGTAATTTTTGGCACTTGACAGGAAATTTTGCAATATTTCTAGAGAATTTGCAAAAAAGACTTGACAAAGGGGGCGCAATTTGTTTAAATTGCGTCTCAGTTGCAACAAGATTAAGATGCTTTATCTATATACCCTTTAAATACTCTTTAATGTTTATCTGAGCCCTGAGGAGGGGAAAATTTTTTTGTAACTTATTGAGAAAGAGACTCAATTACAACAAGGAGAGGCTTCATGAACCGACTTTTACTATTATTTCTTGCCGCATTAACGGCACCTTTCTTAACCGGCGGTCAATTGTTTGCCGATGAAGACCTTAAGGCCAGGCTCTCATTTTTAGAGGAAGAGGTACAGATACTCAAGGCTGCCCTGGCCGAGAAGGAAAAGAAAGAGGCCGAGGAAAGTGCCATCATTACTGAATTAAAAGAAGCCGATGAAAAGCATGCGAAAAAACTTGAAGAGATGGAAAAAAAGGGTGCCATTCCAGAGGAGTTTTACCTCCCCAAAAAGGCTGAGGAATTGTACGAAAAGAAGCTGTCTCCACAATTTGCAGGTATTTACACCAGGCCCTTCCTCCGCAGGTTTGGGCGCAACACTTACCTGGGTGGATACATGGACGCAAGCTATCGGATGCAGGACGGCCTTAACGATAGGTTTGAGGTCATACGAGTTGTGCCCATGATTTATTCCGATGTCTCTGATAGAGTAAAGTTTGCAAGCGAGTTGGAAATAGAGCATGGGGGTATTGTGGGGGCGGCAGATATTACCTCTTTAAGTACTGGGCAAAATGTCCGTCTTGGTGGTGATGTAAAACTGGAGTTCGCTACGATTGATTTTTTGATTAGGGATGAGGTCAATACCAGGGCGGGATTTATTTTACTACCACTGGGAAAATATAATATAGTACACGACGCACCCCTACAGGACCTCATAGACCGACCCTTAGTGGACACCTTTATTATTCCTACTACCATGACAGAGGCAGGTATGGGCCTTTTCGGCTCGTTTTATCCTACCGAGATGTCAAAGCTGGATTATGAAATTTACGTTGTGAACGGCATAAAGGGGATGGATAGAATTGCTGGTACTGATGTGAATTTTTTCAACTCTGTAAGTGGAATAAGGGGTGGAAGGGGTAGGTCATTCTTCAGGATGGATGAAGATATTAATGAAAATAAGGCTATTGTGGGTAGGGTTGCGTTTAGCCCGTTCCTGGGCCTTGAGGTGGGGGCTTCCGGCTATCATGGAGCATGGGATAATAGGACGTCAGGCAGGAGAAGCAGCAGGGACATAACCATTACTGCGCTAGATTTTGCCTGGCAAAAGGGGGCTTTTGAGCTGGTGGGAGAAGGGGCTTATGCTAACATAGAGAAAGACGGTATAGATAGCGTTTTGGGTGTAACAGGTGACCCTAGGAAGAAAGTCCCAAAGCGACTATATGGTTACTACATTGAACCCAGGTATCACTTTATGCCTGAGTTCTTACAAGACATTGCTCCAAGTATCTTTACGGATAATTCCACCTTTACGCTTGTCACCAGGTGGGAGCAAATGGACCTTGATAGAGGCAACAGGCAAGACCGCCTGACCCTGGGCCTCAACTACCGCTACACTGAGGATACCGTGTTCAAGCTTGATTATCAGTTCAACAGGGAGCACTTCCAGAGCGGCTTCCCCGCCAGTGGGCGCAACGATGCGATAAACAACAACGCCCTAATCTTCGGAGTGACCACTTATTTTTAGTTAAACCTTTTATTGGGAGGATAATCACAGAAAGTCTTACAATAGCCACTATACCAGTGCTCGTTTTTTCTGCTTGTTTTATTGTTGGAGTAAGTGACGGAGTTCCTCAAGGAGGTTGTTAGTGCACCACCCCATGTACCCTCTTTGAGGGCGGTAAAGGTCTTCAGGCTCTACAAAGGTAGAGTCGCCCATTGTCAGGGCGAGAATGAACGGCCTCCTTCCTGAAGATCCCTGGAGGGTTTAGCCTGAGAGGCTTTATCCCACACCAACTGGGCTAACCCTCCAGTTTTTTGTGTCATCTTGATGTAAGGTGTTGAATGTGTAGGGATTATGAAACTGTTATTGTGTAGTAGGTTTAATTTCATTAAAATTAAAAAACTAAAATTAGAAAAATAATTTATGTTTCTTACGGTTTTGTTCTGCTTTTCTATGTTGGTGGGCTGTGCGAGTATGAAGGCGCTTGAGATGGAACAACCACATTACTCAAGACCTTATGCGGCTAATTATGAAGAGACCTGGCAGGGCATAATGATAGCCCTGGAGGCCTTAGCTGTAGACGTGGATGAAGCCAATAAGGAAACCGGGAAGATAGACACCGTGTGGGTTTATAAAGAAAGCGAGCGTGAGATGGGCATGCTGCGGGGAAAGCCCTGGATGGAGCGTTACAAAATGAATTTGCAAGTAACATCCGGAGGGGAGAAGACAATAGTGACTATCCGTTCCCTGGCAGAGGAAAAGAGGCCAGGTGGGACTCAAGCCTATCGTTGGTCAAGAAAGGCCTCTACGGGAGAAGTAGAGGGGATAGTATTGGAGGAGATTGGAAAGTTTTTGGGGGTCAAGGAGCAAAAATGAGTTCAAAGTATGCGGTTTTAATTGTTTGTTTGATTGCTATATCTTCGTTACAGGCATTCTCGCAAGAGCCTGAACCCGCGGATAATTACGATGTGCAGGTTTTCCTTACAGAAGAGGGAGCTTTGAAGCGGGTCTTCCCCGAGGCCAGTGAAATATTGACGGATAGGCTATTACTCTCCCCCGAAGATAGGAAAACTCTAGAGGATACACTGCGAAGAAGGCTCTATGAGGAGGGATTCCTTGTATATATCGGTAAGAAGGGGGACGAAATCCTGGGTTACGCAGTGATAACCCAGGAGGTTGGGAAGTTTCACCCATTTGATTTTATTGTAGCAGTGGGGCCTAACGGCAAGATAAAGGATGTGGCAGTGCTAATCTATCGGGAGAGTAGGGGTGGGGAGGTAGCAAGGCGGAGGTTTACACATCAGTTTGTGGGTAAGTCAACAAAAAACCCTATCAGGATAAACAAGGACATTATAAATATCACTGGGGCCACCATGTCGGTAGTGTGTATGTGCGAGGGGGTTAAGAAGGTACTGGCGGTGATAGAGTGTTTCTACCTTAGCGGGCGTAGAGACCTGTCAATGGCCACCCCTTACCTGAAGTTTACTATGGCAGATGGGTGGGAGCTAAAACCTGTTTCCTATGGAGCCACAAAGGAGCTTTACAAAGAGGCAAGGCTAGTGATGGGCACATACGCCGAGATTTCCCTCTTTGCCCCTGGTAAGGAAATGGCAGCAGAGGCTATAAAGGCAGCCTTTGAAGAGATGGAGAGACTGGACAGGCTAATGAGCAATTACAAGGCTGAGAGTGAGCTCTCAAAAATCAATAAAGAGGCGGGCAATAGGCCGGTTCACTGCGATGAAGAGCTCCTGGGGGTTATTGAAAAGGCTCTTTACTATAGCAACTTGACTGGAGGGGCCTTTGATATAACTGTGGAACCCCTTGTAGGGCTATGGGGGTTCTATGACGGGAGGGTGCGGGTACCTTCCAGAGAAGAGTTAAAATCCCTTCTCCCTGCGGTCTCCTATAAGAATATAATAATTGAGCGGTCTACTGCTGGAGGGAGTGTACGCTTCAGCAATCCTTTTACAAAACTGGACTTAGGGGCAATAGGCAAGGGTTATGCAGTGGATAGGGTGGTGGAGGTATTAAGGGGTAAGGGCATAGAATCTGCCTGCGTCAACCTTGGTGGGAATATTTATGCCCTTGGCAATCCCGAGGGTCGGGATTTCTGGAAGATTGGGATACAGCACCCCAGGGAGAAAAATACTCTGCTGGGTCACTTAGAGCTAAAGGATTGCGCAGTGGCTACCTCCGGGGATTACGAAAGGTTTGTTGTCATAGACAATAAGAGGTATTCCCACATTTTAGACCCAAGGACGGGCTGGCCTGTAGAAGGGATGGTGAGCGTAAGCGTGGTAGCGCCTAGTGCCATAGAGGCAGATGTCTTATCCACCAGTGCCTTTGTCCTTGGAGAGGAGAAAGGATGCGAGCTCCTGGAGGGACTTAAGGATACTGCCGGCCTTATGGCCTTAGAAAGGGATGGGGAGATAGGCTTCAGGTCTACAATGGGGATGGGACGATTTTTTAAAGAAGGGACCAGGAGGGCCCAACTGGATGCCAGGGTTATCCTCAGCCTCCTCAAGTAATAAGGTGTTTTTCAGCTTTTTCCTCATCTTGATGGGAATAAGCATGGCCGTAGCCTTTTGGAATTTCTGCGAAAGGACAAAGTTTAGCCTGAAAGGGGTGGACCATTATTATCTTGGCAATGTTAGGGAGGATGAGCCTGAAGATGCCCCACTACCACAAGAGGGCCTGCTGTTCCCAAAGACCAAGAGGGAGTTACTTGAGGTGACACACGTACACACGTTCTCAATTCCTCTGGTGTTTTTTGTCTTGTCCAGGATTCTTTCTATGACCACCATGAGGGAGGGGCTAAAGATGGCCACTTATACAGCCAGTTTCGTAGGGATAGTTTGTAATCTCATCGGGCCATGGCTGGTAAGGTATTCCTCACCCAAATTTTCTGCCCTGCTGCTTTTCTCCTATATTGTATTAGCAGCAACCCTTATAGTTTACATTGTGTGTCCAATGTACGAGATGTGGGGTGTAAGGGAGGAAGAGTGGAAAGACTGAGGGCGGAAGGAAAAAAATTTTCTTTAGTAATTGCGAATGAGACTCAATTGCATTTACAAAAGGAGTTAAACTAATGTCTATACTTTTTAGATGGTACTTCTACTTTTTACGTAGTAGGTGGCTTCATTTGAGAAGGAGGTTACACTAATGTCTGTACTTATAGTAGGCGGTGACCATTTGGGCTCTATACCTAAAGAGCTAACCAGGATGGGGGCTACGCGGGTAGTCCATATGAGTGGAAGAGACCAGTCCGGGTTCAGGAATTCACTCCCGGAGAGCGTTGACCTCATCATAGTACTTTGCGATTTTGCTAATCATAACATTACTTACAGGGTTAAAAGCCTCGCAAAATCCAAAAGCATCCCCATTTTGTTTGCCAAGAGGTCGTGGTCCTCTATATACCAGAAACTAAGCCTGACTAGGCTTGGGTCATTACCTAAGAAGAATTGAGGCAGATACTTAAAGCTCTGGCCAGTAGCTAAAATGAGGTGGTTAATAAAGAAGGTGACACCCCCCTATTTAAAATGCATAGCCACCCCGTCCAAGAAAGATGGCATGGCGTATCCCTTGCTCTGGCAAAGTGTTGAGATGAGTTTCCTTGCAGAAAAACCGGAAGAACTACTGGCGAAAGGGGATGTCCGTGCGACCGGGTTGGTACGGTGGCCCCATCGCTACCAGTGTAACGCTTAGGCTTTAAAAGGCAGGTTTTTCAGCTAGGTGGAATACTCTTGACTTTTAGATGGGCTTTAATAAAATAAAAAATGGGGTGTAAGAATAAACCCTAAGGAGGCTTGACTGAAATGTTAAAGAATTGGACGTCATCGGTTCTGGTAGTATTACTTCTGTCGCTGGGTCTTGCGTTATTTGGTTGTGCAGCGTCGGAGCATAAGGGAGCCGCAGGTGCTGGAATTGGGGCACTTGGAGGCGCAGCCACGGGTGCTGCCATTGGTTCTGCCTTTGGTTCTCCTGGTCTTGGTGCTGCCATAGGTGCAGGCGGTGGTGCCCTTATAGGTAAGACCGCCGGGGATGTAATGCAAGAAAAGGACCAGAAGAGGGAGATGGACGAGCTCCAGCGGAAGGTACAGGAATTGGAGGCCACGAAGAAGACCACTCCAGAGGCTCCTGCGGCGGAAACACGGGTTATAGATGGCCGTTGGTACAAGAAAACGTACATAGAGGACCCTGTAGGCAGTGGCAGCTTTAAAGAAGTGTGGGTTCCAGTGCAGCAGTGATACATGCTTAATGGCACAGAGTGCTTCTCTAAAATTTTTATAGGTTTACAAAAGTAGGAGAGAGGTTATGAGGGAGAATTTTGTGTTCATTCTCCTCTTTGCGGTAGCACTGGTAGTAGCAGGCTGTGTGGCGGCTGAACACAAGGGTGTGGCAGGCGCAGGGATAGGGGCCGCTAGTGGTGCTGCCCTTGGGGCTGCTTTCGGCTCCATTGCAGGTAGCCCTGGTCTTGGTGCTGCCATTGGTGCAGGCGGCGGTGCCCTTATAGGTAAGACCGTTGGGGACGAAATGCAAAGGAAGGAAGAGAGGCGGGAGATGGAGGAGCTCCAGCGGAGGGTGGATGAGCTAGAAGCTACCAAGAAAGCGGCGCCTGAATCTGTTCCTGGTGTAACCACTGGCGCTGTTCAGGAAAAGCGTTTTGTGCCTGGCCACTGGGAGTATATAAGGAAGAAAAGGTGGGTAGATGCCCCTACTACGCAAAAAGTTTGGGTCCCAGAGCGTATGGAAGGAGGCAAACTCATACCGGGCCATTACGAGGACAAGACAATTCCAGGCGGTTACTGGGAGGAGTACGAGGAAAAAATTTGGGTTGATGACCGCTACGAATAATTCCTTCTTGCGGGAGGTACAAAAGTAGAAAGAGAA
The DNA here is from genome assembly GCA_051388875.1 of Candidatus Brocadiia bacterium JP1. Lineage (GTDB taxonomy): Bacteria > Planctomycetota > Brocadiia > Brocadiales > Bathyanammoxibiaceae > JBMFFR01. The sequence goes on from JBMFFR010000003.1 coordinate 360,356, forward strand.
GGGTTTTTTTCCTTCTCTTTTTCTTTTTGGGGGAGGCTGTGGAAAATATGCAACCCTGGTACAAGAATGGCCTGCACTTTGAGTGTCAGCGGTGTGGAAATTGTTGTAGAAGGGGGCAGGGTTACGTCTGGGTTGGTCTCAAAGAGATAATGGACATATCTCTTTATTTGGGCTTGCGGACGGAAGAGTTCGGCAAAAAATACCTCAGAAAGGTGGGCGGGCTGTTTAGTCTAAAAGAGTTGAGTAGTGGAGATTGCATAATGTATAAAGAAGGTTGTGCGATCTATCCGGTGAGACCTAAGCAGTGTAGAGCCTTTCCGTTCTGGCCCCTTAATTTAGAGAGCCCTGAGACCTGGCGGGGTGTCCAAAAATTCTGCAAAGGGATAGACAAGGGGCCTCTTTATAGCTTTTCGGATATACAAGAGATTTGCACCTCAACTACCCACCGTTAGGCCACGTATAAAAATGCGTTGACTTACCATACAAAAGGAGATAATATTAACTGTCAAATGTTATTGAGACTCAATATCACATATGTTCCGCAGGAAAACTAACCCACATAAAACTAAACCCTATTCCTTCTCTATTGCGCTGGTGGGAAATCCAAACGTAGGGAAAAGTGCCATATTCAACCTGCTGACCAACAGCTATGCCATAGTCTCCAACTATCCCGGGACAACGGTGGAAGTGTCAAGGGGTATTTGCAGGGGGGCGAATGGGAGGGTGGAGGTAGTAGATACGCCAGGGGTTAATAATCTTATTCCCCAATCTGAGGATGAAAGGGTAGCAAGGGATATACTCCTTCGGGAGGGGCAGAAGAAGGTTATCCAGGTAGCCGATGGCAAGAATCTCCGAAGGGCTTTGTTTCTCACCTCACAGCTTGCAGAGATGGGGCTGCCGGCAGTGCTTGACCTGAACATGTGGGATGAGTGCATGGAGAGGGGCATCACGGTAGATACAGACAAGCTTCAGTCCTTAATAGGTATCCCGGTGGTTAAAACAGTAGCTACTGAGAAGCAAGGTATAAACCGTCTGCTTGAAGTATTGCCAAATGCGGATATCCCTTCTCTCAGGGTGGATTTTGGGGAAGAAATAGAGGGTGCGGTCTCTCGGATAGAGGCCCTTCTTCCTGGTGGGTATCCCAGGAGGGCATTGGCCCTTATGCTCTTGTCGGGTGACTCCTCGGTTTGGGGTAAGATTAGCCATTCAAAGACCTTAGAAGAGGAGGTATCAAGGATTTGTGTCACCCTACAGAAGAAGTTCAGCGACCCACTAAGCTACGTAATAAACCGTCGCAGGGCTGCCTGTGTGGGAAAATTGTTTCACGAGGTGGTGTACATGACCCCAAAACAAACAGAATCACACCGCTTCATCAGGGCCTTCTTCTTTTTCTTTTTGGTACCGGTGCTCGCCTTTGGTTTGGGCTATAAGGGCATGGACCTTCTTCTTGCCCTATTTTATAAATACATCTCTTCTGTAACATTTCTTGGATTGGCCCTCAAGACAGCCAGTGGGGCTACCTCCTGCGCCCTATTCTGTTGGCATTTATACCGTAAAGAGCTTTCGAGAAATAGGACTGTCTCTCAAGTACTTGGTGATCTTACAATGCACCCTATTGCCGCCTATCCCATACTCTTAATGTCGTTGTGGGCGATTTACAAATTGGTAGGGGTATTTGGGGCAGGGGTCTGTGTGGATTTCATGGAAGAAAAGGTCTTCGGATATGCTGATGCCCCCTCAGGTGGATTCTCTGTATGGTTTCCAGTACCTTTTACTGGTAAGGAAGTTACCCTCTTTCACGTACCCTTCCAGGGGACGAATTATTATCTAGGCCTGTTAGGTAGGAAGCTTGTGAGTCCTGATAATATTGGATACGAGTTATTCCTGGATGGGCAGGCAGGGCTGATACAGGTGGGCCTAACGTATGCCCTTGCCATAGTCTTCCCCATAGTAGGGTTCTTCTTCCTGGCCTTTGGTCTAATGGAGGATAGCGGGTATCTCCCACGTCTGGCCGTGATGTTAGATAAGCTTTTCAAGAGGATTGGATTGACTGGAAAGGCTGTCTTACCAATGGTACTTGGCCTGGGTTGTGGTACCATGGCAACGCTTACCACTAGAATCCTGGATACCAGGAAAGAGAGGGTCCTGGCAACCCTTCTTATGGCCCTGGCCATCCCGTGCTCAGCGCAACTTGGGGTGATTGCCTTTGTGATGGGAAGTATTTCCGGGCTTTATTTTGCACTGTATGTGCTTATCATAACCTTCCAGCTCATATTGGTAGGTTTTGTGGCCTCTAAGGTGTTACCCGGCAGCCGTTCAGATTTTATCATAGAAGTGCCTCCATTTCGGTTGCCTAAGCTTTATAACATCCTCTTAAAGACGGCTTATCGCATTAAATGGTTCCTGAAGGAGGCCGTGCCTCTTTTTATTCTGGGTACGCTTGGTCTATTTATCTTCACTAAGGTAGGCATCCTCGAATATATTGAGAAGGGTGGCGAGCCAGTAGTAACTAAATGGTTAGGTCTTCCGCCGGAAACGGTAGAGGGGTTCATCCTGGGTTTTTTGAGGAGGGATTACGGGGCGGTGAGCCTCTTCAAGGCCCTGGAAAGGGTCCATGGAAGCCTGGCTGTTGAACCAGTGGAACTATTGGTAGCTCTTGTGGTGATAACCCTTTTTGTCCCTTGCCTGGCCAATTTTTTTGTTATAATTAAGGAACGTGGGCCAGTCACCGCAGCCCTTATTATTGGATTCATTATTCCTTACGCCTTCCTCGTTGGTGGTATATTGAATTTTATCATGAGAGCTTTTTAAATGACCAAGCCTAGCGTTGAAGAAGTCCTTGAACATGTATGGACTTATGAAGAGGAATTCAATGAGAGAGCCGATAAGGAAATGCTATCCCAGTGGATAGACCCTCAACTGGTGGACTCCGTCATAAAGAGCATGGTAGAGGAAAAACTTGTCCACATGTACAATTCCCTCATTGTGCTTACAGCGGCTGGCCGGAAGGAGGCAGAGAAGGTAATCAGGCGCCATCGCCTGGCAGAAAGGCTCCTTAAGGATGTGTTAGAGGTAAGGCAGGAGGAAATGGATTCAAGCGCCTGCGAGTTTGAACATTTCCTTAGCGAGGAGGTTACCACCAGTATCTGTACCCTCTTGGGCCACCCTGTGAGGTGTCCTCATGGAAAGCTTATACCCCCTGGTGAGTGCTGTCAGGTGGCTAAAAAGATAGTAAGCCCTGTTGTCTCAAGCCTTACGGAACTTATATCCGGTGAAGAGGCAAAGATAGCCTATATAACCACAAAGCATCATCCAAGGCTGGACCGCCTCTCTTCTCTCGGACTCCTCCCCGGAACCACTATCAGAGTACATCAGAAACAACCTACCATAGTTATCCAGATGGGCGAGACTCAGATTGCCCTGGACGAAGAGATAGCGAAGGATATATATGTACGACGTAGCAGATAAAGTCTTTGCCCAACTAAAGACTTTTGAAGAACGCTTGAAATGTCATTCTGAGTCCACCTGAACCTGCCATTAAATGAAGCGAAGGGACGAACGAAAAATCTCATATTTTTCTCCCGAGACCTCTGCAAAAAAACTACGTTTCTGTTACCCTGAACTTGTTTCAGAGTCTCCTGAGTCTATAATTTGACAGCTCTGAAAATGTCTGTGAGTAACTCTAGTTTTTTCCCCCTCCCTTCTAGGGAGGGGGCAGGGGGAGGGTGACTGCCTATCTACCTAAGTCCAATATTCATAATAGATTAGGCACTACATTAACAGATTCACCCATCCAATCAGGGAATTTCACTATCTATTACAAAAAAGTATGATAGAATACGTTCATCTGATGACGGTTTGACTGCGGGAGATGAGACACAGGGACTTCACTTTCGGATAGCCCACCATTAGTAACCAAAGCCATGTACAAGTTTTTTGTAGCCTTACGATACCTCAAAAAGAAAAAGAGTAGTTACATAGCTATTGCCGCCGTCACCATAAGTGTAATGACGTATATCGTGGTGCTTTCGGTGATGAGTGGTTTTGATAGGGAACTGAGGATGCGAATCCGAGGCACCTTATCCCATGTAGTAGTCATGAAGATAGGGGGACTTTATGCTTTTGATGATTATAAAGAGGTGATGGAACTGGTAAATGGCCACGAACATGTAATAGCTTGTGCCCCCTTTTTAGAGGGGCCTGCTTTGATCAGGATAAGGGGGAGGAGGGAGTTTGCCTATTTTAAGGGGATAGACCCCTCACTTGAGGCAAAGGTGGGGGATTTTACCTCCTACGTAGGTAAGTTTGGCAAGAAGCCGGAAGACCTCTTGAAGGTGCATGGAGAGGCTGGTACTGCCAGTATCTTCCTAGGGACAGAGATGTTGAGGTTGGCCGCAGGGGAGCCAGATGAGCATTTGGAGAGTTTTATACCACCTGGAGAAAAGATTTCGCTGGTTACTGTGAAGGGCTGGGATAAGATAAGCGTTAGGGCCTTTGTAGTGGAGGGTATGTTTCAATCAGGCATGTACGATTTTGATAAGACCTTTGTTTATATACCTATAGAAGCTGCTCAGAGCCTGGTGGGCAGTCCCGATGCTGTGACTGGTATAAGTGTTCATCTGGATGATTACCGATATGGTCAAGAGGTAAAGGATAGCCTTCAGGAGCTTTTAGGCCCTAACTATTTGGTTCAAACCTGGGAAGACCTAAGGAAGACCTTTCTCAGGGCAGTTACGCTGGAAAGAAGGGTAATGGCGGTCATCCTTTTTTTCTTTCTTCTGGTGGCAGCCTTCAGCATAATGGCTATACTGCGCATGATAGTTTTCATAGTCTCAAGGGATATAGGTATCTTGAAGGCAATCGGTGCAACCCAAACAGGCATTATGAGTATCTTCCTCTTTAAAGGTTTTATAATCGGATTGATTGGGGGCTCAATTGGTGTGGGGTTTGGCCTTGGGATAGTTTCCAGAATAAATTGGTTTGAGAATAAACTCTATCTGATAACTGGTTGGAGGCCCTTCCCGCCAGAGGTGTATTACTTTGATAAGATACCTACTGAAGTGAATCCATGGGGAATTGCCATTATAGCTGGTGTGGCTATATTCCTGAGTGTACTGGCAAGCGTCTACCCCGCAATTAAAGCTGCAAGGTTAGACCCGGTAGAAATCCTCCGCTACGAGTAGCAACCCACAGCGGAGGATGGAACTTCTGGCAAGAGAATTACTTGAACTTATTTTTATTTTGCCTGATATGCCCTTATGGAGAAGGCAGTGCCACCTGCGGCAGTGTGGGTCTCACCCACAACAAAGACCTTGGTTCCATCAGGGCTTATGGCTGGCTTATATGCCCTATCGGCTCGGTTGGTGGCTTCCCTATCAGAATAGTCGGCCCATAGAAGTGCTCCGGTAGCGGGATTATAGGTCCTTACTGTAAAGGCAGCGCCACCTGCGGTAGTGGACGTCTCACCCACCGCAACGACACAATCAGCATTTGCGGCTACCCCCCATGCCTTATCCATCAGGTTACCTTCCCTGTCATAGTTATCCACCCATAGCCGTGCGCCAGTAGTGGCATTGTATGCTATCACTGTAAAATCACGCTCACCTGCGGTGGTTCTGCAGGTACCTACGGCAAAAACCCTACCATTACTTACGGCTATGGCTGTTGCCCAGTCACCCTTCTTAGCCTCCCTATCAAAGTTATCCTCCCATAGTACTGTGCCGTCAGCGGCATTATATGCCCTTGTTGCCATGGCGAGGTTGCCTGCGGCAGTCGTTGCACCTGTGGCAAAAACCCTTCCGCTCTCAGATACCATCGCCATGGACCAATCAACCCCGGTAGTGCCAGGGTCTCTATCATAGTGATCCTCCCATACCAGTGTGCCGTCAGTAGCTCTGTATGCCCGTACTGCAAAGGCATCACCACCTGCCGCAGTCCGGGTCATACCCGACACACAGACCGTTCCCTTACTTATAGTTACCCCCTTTGCCCAATCAGCCTTCCCGCCTTGCCTGTCATAGTAGTCTGACCACAGCAGTGCGCCGTCAGCGGCCCTGTATGCCCTGATTGCAAAGGCACGATTGCCTTTGGTAGTTTTGCTCCTGCCTACCACAAAGAGCTTAGTTCCACTATAATTTAAAATCAGCTCGTTTGTCTCATCCTCCAGGTCTGCTTCCCTATCAAAGTGGTCTTCCCATATTAGTGCGCCGTCGGCAGCATTGTATGTCCGTACTGTGAAGGCAAGTCCACCTGCGGCAGTTGTGGTATTACCTGCAACATAAACCTTTGTGCCGTCAGGACTTACTACCACTGCTTGCGCCCAATCAGGCAGCTTGGCCGCCTCTCTATCGTAGTTGTCTGTCCATAGCACTGTGCCATTGGAGGCATTGTATGCTCTTACTGTAAAGGAGCCTGAACCTGCAACAGTCCTGGCCCTACCTGCCACAAAAACCCTGGTACTATCAGGACTTACGACTACCCCTCTTGCCCAATCAAACAAACTTCCGTGCCTGTCGTAGTGGTCCTCCCATAACAGGTCTCCAGGTGCGGCAAAACCTACCTGTGACAGAAATAAAAGTACCAGGCTTGATACCAAAGTTACGAGCATACGCATGTTAACCTCCCTTCTACTTTAAAGCACGTAAAACGCCACCTGCATACAAAAGGAAAAGCAAAACACGAATTTTAAATCTACTTCTCAGGAAACACAAGACTTTTATACATAAATTCGTAAAATTATATTCCGTTGTTTTCTGAATAAGCGAGACCCAGACGTGGAGGGTCACTATTTATTACGAAAAAGTGTGCTAAAATACATTCAACTAATGATGTTTTGAACGCGGGAGATAAGACACAGGGGCTTCACTTTCGGATAGCCAACCGTGTAGTAATCAAAGCCATGTATAAGGGTTTCTTAGCCTTACGATACCCCAAAAAGAAAAAGGGTACCGTTAAAGCTGCAAGGTTAGACCCGGTAGAAATCCTCCGCTACGAGTAGCAACCCACAGCGGAGGATGGAACTTCTGGCAAGAGAATTACTTGAACTTATTTTTATTTTGCCTGATATGCCCTTATGGAGAAGGCAGTGCCACCTGCGGCAGTGTGGGTCTCACCCACAACAAAGACCTTGGTTCCATCAGGGCTTATGGCTGGCTTATATGCCCTATCGGCTCGGTTGGTGGCTTCCCTATCAGAATAGTCGGCCCATAGAAGTGCTCCGGTAGCGGGATTATAGGTCCTTACTGTAAAGGCAGCGCCACCTGCGGTAGTGGACGTCTCACCCACCGCAACGACACAATCAGCATTTGCGGCTACCCCCCATGCCTTATCCATCAGGTT